>CAWFGN010000015.1:0-240367 GCA_963815365.1 uncultured beta proteobacterium | reverse complement strand
CGCCCGCCTCGATGCGCTGGGCAATGATTTTCTTCGCCTTCCTCTGCATCGCGCTCGGCATCTGGCCCGAACCGCTCTATGCGCTGCTGCCCCACCCGGTCGACTACGCCCCGTACACCGCAGCGCATGTCATTACCCAGCTTCAGTTGCTGCTCTTCTCGGGTCTGGCCTTCTTCGTCATGCTCGATTACCTGAAACGCACCCCGACCATCACCCTCGACACGGACTGGACCTGGCGTATCGCCGGGCCGACCATCGCCCGTCTGGCGGGAAGTTTCTGGCAGGACCTGCGCAACCAGGTCGGCGGGGCACTTGCCCGTCGGGGCGCGTATCTCGAAGCGGCCATCGCGCGCAGCCGCCAGCCGGATGGCCTGATGCAGCGCTCCTGGCAAACCGGCTGGATGGCCCTCGGGGTGCTGATCATGCTGCTCGGCTATCTGGGCTTCTACTACCTTGGCTAGGATGCCCCGAATCGCGCATCGCGCAGCTAACTTGCCCTGCCGGAGTGCAGCGCCGGTTCTGCTGACGACATGACCAGCCGCTTGCTCATCGTCGAGGATGACCGGGAACTGGCGGGAAACCTGATCGATTTTCTCCAGATTCAGGGCTACCTTACCGACTACGCGGCAGACGGCCACGCGGCGCTCGGGCTGCTGGCCGCCAACGAATACGACCTCGTCGTCCTCGACCTGATGCTGCCCGGCGTGGACGGCCTGACGATATGCAGCCGCATCCGCGAGCAACTGCACAGCAATGTCCCGGTAGTCATGCTGACCGCCAAGCACGAAGTCGACACCAAGGTCTCGGCCTTCGACGTCGGGGCCGATGACTATGTCGTCAAGCCCGCTTCCCTGCGCGAAATCGAGGCGCGAATCCGCGCCCTGATCCGGCGGGCAGCACGCGAGATCGACAATGACCTGCTGGTTGTGGGCGACCTGCGCATGCATACCGGCACCATGAAGATCGAGCGTGCCGGGAAGTCGATCATTCTCCCCCCCGTTCCGACCCGGATCCTGATGTTGTTGCTGCGGCGCTCGCCCAATGTGGTGCACCGCCTGGCCATCCATCGGGAAATATGGGGTGACGCACCCGGCGACAATCATGCGCTGATCGTTCATATGCACGCCCTGCGCAATGCGGTCGACAAACCGTTCGACCGGCAGCTTGTCCATACCGTGCGCGGCTTCGGTTATCGGATCGCCGATGAACAATCAGCCCTATGACAGTCTGCGCAGAAAGCTGGTTCTGCCCTTCGTCCTGCTGGGCTTCTCGGTCAGCGCGCTGCTCAGTCTTGTCACCTTCGGCCTGGTTGCCGAACTGGAAGAAACTGCCATCGAGCGCGTCCTCCACGTCGAGATGGAAAATTTCCGTAATCGCCGGATTGAAAATCCGCTTGCCCCGCCGCCCTCGACTTCGGTTCTGACCGGTCGCTTTCTGCCCGCCGCCGAATTTCCGCAGATTTCCCCGAACCGGACGGGGCAGGACAAGATCGAACGCTTCCTGCAGGATGAGCGCGAGTATTCGGTCCTGGTGACCACGGTCGACGGCAAATCCTACGCACTTTTTCACGACCGAACCTACGTCACCTCCAGCCTCGGCGGGCTTGCCTTGTTCCTGCTGATCGCAACGGCGCTGATGAGCCTGCTCTCCTTCATGCTGGCCAACCATCTCGCCGGCCGGGTCGTCCAGCCGATCAGCAAACTGCTCAGTGAAATCTCGGACAAGACCGCCAACATCGGCCGCATGTCCAACACCCCGCTGACCTTCTCGTCAGCCGATTATCCAGCCGACGAAATCGGCAGACTGGTGCATGCGCTGGATCGTTTTGCCCTGCGCATCCATGGCTTTCTTGAACGCGAAAGCCATTTTGCCGGCGATGTCAGCCACGAACTGCGCACGCCGGTCGCCGTCATTCGCGGCGCTGCCGAGGTGCTGGTCGAGCACCCCGACCTGCCGGACGCAGTGCGCCAGCGTCTGCAGACGATCCATCGGCAATCCGTACGCATGGGGCAGTTGCTGGAAGCGATGCTGCTGCTGGCCAGGGAAGAACTCGAGGCGGGAGATCCGGCCTGCGCCCTGGCCGAGGTCATCGACGACGCGGTGGCCGACGCCACCCCGGCCCTCGCCGGACGACCCTTAAAAATCGTCGTCGCTATCGACGAACGCCCGATCCTGCCCGTCGAGCGCGCCCTGGCCTATGTCCTGATCAGCAATCTGGTGCGCAATGCCTGCGCCTACACACGCGAGGGAATCATCACGGTGAGTCTGAACATCCACCGCCTTGAAATTTCCGACAGCGGCATCGGCATCGCCGAGGACCGCTTTCCCTCACTCTTCAAGAGACATGCCAAGGGCGAAGAGAGCACCGGCTACGGCCTCGGCCTGTCGATCGTCGCGCGCATCGCCCAGCGCATCGGCTGGAAAATCGACATACACAGCCACACGGGAACCGGCACCCGCGTCTGCATCACTTTCCCCGATACCGGCACAGGAACTGCTGGTGGTGCATGACCGTCCGGCAAGCCCCAACCCCGGCTCCGCCAGAATGCCCGATCACCGGCCTACCAGTTCGGCTCGCGCTCCGGTGTCGACGTGATCTTGTGGATGCTCAGGTCGGCGCCCTGGTATTCCTCTTCCTGATCGAGACGCAAGCCGAGCACGGCTTTCAGTGAACCATAGACGAGCAGGCTGCCGGTCAGGGCGACGCCGATGGCGAGCGCGGTCATGATCAACTGCGGCATGAAGGCGACGCCGCCCGCGCCGCCCAGCGCCTTGCTGCCGAAGATGCCCGCCGCAATGCCACCCCAGGCGCCGCACAGGCCATGCAGGGGCCAGACGCCGAGGACATCGTCGATCTTCCAGCGGTTCTGGGTCAGCGTGAACATGACGACGAACAAGCCGCCGGCGATGCCGCCGACCGCCAGCGCTCCGATCGGGTGCATCAGGTCGGAGCCTGCGCAAACCGCGACCAGGCCGGCGAGCGGGCCGTTATGCACGAAGCCCGGGTCGTTTCTGCCGAGCAGCAGCGCGACCAGCGTACCGCCCACCATCGCCATCAGCGAATTGAGCGCCACCAGGCCGGATATCTTGTCCAGCGTCTGCGCGCTCATCACGTTGAAGCCGAACCAGCCGACGGTCAGAATCCAGGCGCCGAGCGCCAGGAAGGGAATCGACGAAGGCGGGTGCGCCGAAACGCGCCCGTCCCTGGTATATCGGCCATAGCGGGCACCGAGCAGAAGCACTGCCGGCAGCGCGATCCAGCCGCCCATCGCATGCACGACGACCGAGCCGGCAAAGTCGTGAAATTCCTCGCCAAAGCTCGCCTTGAGCCAGGCCTGGATGCCGAAGGCCTGATTCCAGGCGATGCCTTCGAAGAACGGATAGACGAAACCGACCAGCAGGAAGGTGGCGATCAGTTGCGGATGAAACTTGGCACGCTCGGCAATGCCGCCCGAAATGATGGCAGGGATGGCGGCGGCGAAGGTGAGCAGGAAGAAGAACCTGGTCAGTTCGAAGCCGTTCTTCTCCATCAGCGTATCGACGCCGGCAAAAAAATTGACCCCGTAGGCGATGCTGTAGCCGATGAAGAAATAGGCGATGGTCGACATGCCGAAATCGGTCAGAATCTTGACCAGCGCGTTGACCTGATTTTTCTTGCGGACCGTGCCTACCTCGAGAAAGGCGAAGCCGGCATGCATGGCAAGCACCATGATGGCGCCCAGCAGAATGAAGAGGACGTTACCGCCCGATTGAACAGCTTCCATGAAACCCCCGAATCAATTAGTCCGGGATTGAAAGCAAGCACCATTCCAGTGCGTCAATTCTGTTGCAAATCAGTGCATTGGAATTTTATTCGAATCAAAAAAATGCACCACTTAAGGGCGTTTCACCGGCAACACGCCTCAGATCAGTGCAGACCGTCTCATTTCGGTGCCGCTTCGGCGGGCAGCAGCAGCCACATGCGCCCGGCCTGTTTCATGCGCCCGGCCTGTTCCCCGGCTTCCTTGCCGAAGCCCCAGAAGTAATCGGCGCGTACCGCCCCCTTGATGGCGCCCCCGGTATCCTGTGCCATGACCAGGCGATTCAGCGGCTTGCTCGAATTGGGCCGGGTGGTTGCCAGAAAGACCGGCGCACCGAGCGGCACCGAGCGCGGGTCAATGGCAATGCTGCGTCCGGCGGTCAGCGGCACGCCCAGCGCACCGAGCGGGCCATCCTTGCTGTTCGGCACTTCGCGAAAGAAGACATAGCTCGGATTGGCGTTGAGCAGTTCCTGAAGGCGGCCGGGATTGGCGCGCGCCCAGGCCTGGATGCCCTGCATCGAGGCCTCCTCGAGCTTCAGGTCGCCGCGGTCGACCAGCACGCGGCCGATGGATTGATAGGGATGCCCGTTCTGGTCCCCGTAGTTCAGGCGGACCACGCCGCCATCCGGCAACTGGACGCGCCCGGAACCCTGGACCTGCAGGAAGAAAAGCTCGACCGCATCGTCCACGTAGAGCAGCGTGCGTGCCGGCACCTGATCGCCACGCGCGGCAATTTCGGCACGCGACCAGTAAGGAACGACCTTGTTGCCTTCGAGCCGGCCACGTACCCGCTTGTCCCTAAGTTCCGGAAAGACGGACGACAGGTCGATGGTCAGCAGGTCGTCCGGCACCCCGCGCACCGGCTGCTCGAACCCCTTACCACGTGTCCGGCTGCCGCGCAGCAGCGGCTCGTAGTAACCGGTCACCAGGCCGCTGGCGTTGCCGTCGGCGGCCTGGATCGCATAAGGCTTCAGGTTGTTCTCGAAGAAACGTCGCGCATCGTGTCCCGGCTTGCCGTCAGCGGCGCGCGCCAGATCACAGACCCGTTTCCAGCCCGGCCCGTGCGGCTTGCTGGCCATGCCGCGACAACTGGCGATGAAGGCCGGCCAAGCGGCGGCAGGATCGTCCTCGCTCCAGCCCGGGAGATCAGACCAACTCGCCGGCTGCAGGATGCGCGAGAACGGCACGGCCGCCGGCGGAACTGCCGTGGCCGGTGGACAGGCCGGGCAAGCGGGGCAGGGCTTGCAGCCGGCAGCCGGCTCGCCGCTTGGCATCGTGCTGCAGGCCGTCAGGAATAATGCAGCGAGAAGGGAGCCAAAAAGCGCGGCAGCTTGGATTTTTCGCATGGGATTCTATAGAGTTCGCAAATTCGCCGCGAAGTATAAAGCCATCATGCCCAACACCCTGCAATTCGAACACCTGCTGACCCGTGCCGAAGCCGTGCTCGCCCAGTTTGCCGCCAACCTGCCGCCCGCCCCGCCGCCGCCCGACTGGCAGGGCGCCATCGCCTTCCGCTGGCGCACGCGTGACGGGTGCGGTTGGCTGCAGGCGGTGCGCCACCCGCACCCGATCCGCCTTGCCGACCTGAACAACATCGACGACCAGAAGGCCCGCATCGTCGCCAATACCCGTCAGTTCGTCGCCGGCAAGCCGGCCAACAACGTCCTGCTGACCGGCAGCCGGGGTTCGGGCAAGTCATCGCTGGTCAAGGCCGTGCTCAATGAATATGCGGGCAAGGGGCTGCGCCTGATCGAGGTCGACAAGGATGACCTGGTCGACCTGGCGGACATCGTAGACCTGCTCGAAGGCCGCCCCGAGCGCTTCATCATCTTCTGTGACGACCTGTCCTTCGAGGCTGGCGAAACCGCCTACAAGGCGCTGAAGTCGGTGCTCGACGGCTCGGTCGCCGCGCCGCCGGACAACGTGCTGATCTACGCCACCTCGAACCGGCGCCACCTGATGCCCGAATACTTCGCCGAGAACCTCGACACCAAACGCGTCGACGACGAGATCCACCCGGGCGAGGCTACCGAGGAAAAGATTTCACTGTCCGAGCGCTTCGGGCTGTGGATTTCGTTCTACCCGTTCAGCCAGGACGACTACCTGAACATCGTCAGGCACTGGCTGCGCCATTTTGGCGTCAGCGCAGCGCAGATCGCTGCCTGCGAACGCGATGCGCTGAACTGGGCGCTCGGCCGCGGTTCGCGCAGCGGCCGCGTCGCCTGGCAGTTCGCGCGCGATCTGGCCGGGCAGCAGAAACCGGCGCGAAAGAAGGCGCCGTGAGCCAGGTTGTGGAGGTAGCCGCTGCCGTCATGCTGCGCGCCGACGGCCGCGAGTTCCTGCTTGCCCGGCGTCCCGAGGGCAAGGTCTATGCTGGCTACTGGGAATTCCCCGGCGGCAAGGTCGAGGCCGGCGAGACGGTGCGCGAGGCGCTCGTTCGCGAGCTTCATGAAGAGCTCGGCATAAGTGTCACCGCCTGTTCGCCGTGGCTGACCCGCGTCTTCACCTACCCGCATGCCACGGTACGCCTGAACTTCTGGCGGGTGACTGCCTGGGACGGCGAAATCGGCATTACCGCGCCGCTCGAACATAGCGCGGTCGACTGGCAAAAATGCGGCAAATCCGCCAGCGTGGCGCCAATCCTGCCGGCCAACGATCCGATCCTCAAGGCGCTGGCCCTGCCGGCCACCATGGCCATCACGATGGCCGAAAGCGAAGGCGTCGAACGCCAACTGGAGCGCCTGGAAGATGCACTGCACAACGGGCTGCGCCTGATCCAGGTGCGCGACAAGACCTGGCCTGCCGCGCAGCGCCTGTGGTTCGCCGAGGCCGTCACGCGCCTGGCGCACGAGCGCGCGGCGCTGGTGCTGATCAACGACGACGAAGCGATTGCCCGCCGCGTCGGCGCCGACGGCGTGCACCTCAGCACTGCGCATCTGATGGCTTGCAAGGCGCGTCCCGATTTCGAATGGGTCGGCGCCTCCTGCCACACGGCGGCGGAGTTGCTACGCGCCGCCGGGCTCGGCCTCGATTATGCGTTGCTCGGCCCGGTGCTGCCGACGCCAACGCACCCGGAAGCGCCCGGTCTTGGCTGGGCTGCCTTTGCCCGGATGATTTCCGGCTGCCCGATACCGGTATTCGCGCTGGGCGGCATGCGCAATGACCTGCTTGCCGCAGCCCAGGGCCACGGCGCCCACGGCATCGCGCTCATGCGGGGTTGGTAGGGAGCTCGCCGTCGGCCCCGGGATCCGATTCCTGCTCCGGGATACGGTAGGACTCGGACGCCCAGCAACCAAGATCGATCTGCTTGCAGCGTTCGGAGCAGAATGGCCGCCACGGGTTTTCCGGCGACCAGAGCGATTCGTCACCGCATTGCGGGCAGCGAACCTTGCGCGCAGCCATCAGAGATTACAGAAGGTCAGCTCGAAGGCGACATCGCGGTCGCAGACCCGGGCCTTCAGTTCGTTGGTCGGCGGGTTGGTGAAGCGAATATTGAGGAAATACTTGTTGGCGCTGACTTCGGGAACCGCCAGTTCCTCGGCCTTGACTTCGACCCGTACCATCTGCGCTGCCGTGCCGCCCAGGTTGAGCTGGAACTGGCCGACGGGCGCCACATGATGCTTCGGCCGGCCGCTCGAACGCAGCAAACGCAGGACAATCGATGCCGCATCACGCAACGGCAGCATTGGCTTGGTCCAGCCGGCCAGCGCCTCGCGCCTGACTTCGGGCGATCGGTGCAGCCACCAGTGGTAAGAGGGCAGATCGAATTCGCAGACGCCACCGGGTATCGCCGCCCGGCTCTTGATTCCCATCAGCCAGTCGTTTTCGCGCAGGTACTGGCCGATCTTGCCGGCCATGCCGAGCAGTGCGGCCGAGGAATGCTCGATTTCGTACAGGGCGCCGGACAGGGCTTCTTCGGAAATTTCCGGATTGTTGCGGTAGGCGAGCAGGGTCTGACGCTGGCGCTCGAGTTCCTGGATGAGGTCCATCTTGAGGTCGGCGCGCCCGGCCGTTTCGAGAATTTCAAACAGCGTGACGAGGGCGGTATGGTGCTCTAGCTGCCCGTCGCTGTCGGCAAAATACGCGGTCTTTTCGAATAGATCTTCGAGTCGCAGCAGGGTGCGGATGCGCTCGTTGAAGGGATATTCGTAAGTGATCACGCGGAATTTTGAGGGGGAGAGGAAAAATTGCCCTGATTCTGAGCCATTTACAGGCAAATCTCAACAGTTTGCTTTAGCTTTTTGCGCCGCCTGGGCGAGATATTTCCGGTGCAGTTCGGCAACCTGCGCCTGCAGGGATGCCAGGTCGCCATCGTTGGCCAGCACATCATCCGCCACGGCCAGGCGTTGGGCACGCGTCGCCTGGGTGGCCATGATGGCCCGCACCTCGGCTTCGCTGAGTCCGCTGCGTGCGATGACCCGCCCGATTTGCAGGCTTTCCGGACAGTCAACCACAACAATGCGGTCGCAACGCGCGCGATAGGTGCCCGACTCGACCAGCAGCGGCACGGCGAGAATGACATAGGGCGAGTCGGCGCTCCGGCAGCGTTCAGCGGAAATTTCGCGGATCAGCGGATGCAGGATGCCCTCCAGACGCGCGCGCGCTACCGGGTCGGCAAAAGCCAGCTGGCGCATGCGGACCCGGTTCATGGCGCCGTCTGCGCCGACAATGTCGCTCCCAAAGGCATCGACCAGCGCCGGCAGGGCTGCTCCACCGGCCTGGGTCAGCGCATGGGCGATGGCATCGGTGTCGACCACGACGATGCCGAGGGCAGCAAAACCATCGGCCGCGGCGCTCTTGCCGCTGCCAATGCCTCCGGTCAGGCCGACGACAAAGACGCTCACTTGCAGTTCTGCGCGGCCACGTCGGGCATGACGCCCGCCGCGACGTCGAGCAGTTCAGCCTGGCGCGCCACCGGCCCGCGGACTTCGAGCAACACATGACCATTCTTGCCCGGCCGCTGCATCACCTTCGCCGACTTCACGCCCTTTTTCTGCAGTTCTGCCAGGCGCTCCTGCGCCCGTTCCTCCCTCGAGAAAACCCCCAGGGAAATGGCCAGGCGATTGGGCCCGGCCTCGGGAACGATGAAATAATCGCTGACTTCCATCTGCTTCAGGTCAGCCGCCTTCTTGTCCGCTTCCGCCCTGCTGGCCAGCGGCGGAATGAAGACCCACCAGCCGCCGCCTTCGGACGCCACGTTCCGGCGCTCGGCGCGGAAACCGACAACCTTCTCGGTCAGCGTCACCGCCAGGCGCTCGGCATCGGCCGCCGTCAGGGGATCCCAGACCAGACACAATTCTTCCGGCTCGGCAGCCGCCGCAACCTGTTTTTCCCAACCCTTGGGCGGCGGGGTATTGCCGCGCGCCACGATACGCACCCGGTCGGCAGCAACCTGCTGCGCCACGCGACCGCCATCCGGATTGCCGGGATGCCCGAAAAGACCCGCGGCAAGGCCATAGAACAGCAGATTGACCAGAACGAGAACGAAGACCAGGAGGCGCACTGACTCAGCCTACCTTGGGCAGATGCTTCAGTGATTCGGCGATGGCCTCGGCCGGGTAGTCGAAATCCTCGAGTTGGCCGGAGAAATACCTGTCGTAGGACGCCATGTCGAAGTGGCCGTGGCCGGTCAGGCTGAACAGGATGGTCTTGGCTTCGCCGGTTGCCTTGCACTTCAGCGCCTCGTCGATGGCGGCGCGGATGGCGTGACAGGATTCCGGCGCCGGAATGATGCCTTCGGCGCGGGCGAACTGGACGCCAGCCTCGAAGGTGGCAACCTGCGGCACGGCCAGCGCCTCGATGCGACCTTCGTGCAGCAACTGCGAGACGAGCGGCGAATCGCCGTGGTAACGCAGGCCACCGGCGTGGATGCCGGGCGGCATGAAATCGTGGCCGAGGGTGTACATCTTCATGATCGGCGTATAGCCGGAAACGTCGCCGTAGTCGTAGGCGTAGTGGCCCTTGGTCAGCGTCGGACACGAGGTCGGCTCGACCGCGACGCAGCGCAGGTTGGTGGCCCGCTTGTCGCCGGCCGCCTTGTCGGCGAGGAAGGGGAAGGCGATGCCGCCGAAGCTGGAACCGCCGCCGCAGGGCCCGAAGATCACATCGGGATAGAGGCCGATCTTGTCGAACTGCTTCTTGGCCTCGAGGCCGATGACGGTCTGGTGCAGCAACACGTGGTTGAGCACGGAGCCGAGCGTGTAGCAGGTGCCGGGATCGGCCGCCGCTTCCTCGACGGCTTCCGAGATGGCCAGGCCGAGCGAGCCCTGGTTGTCAGGATCGGCAGCCAGCGCGGTGCGGCCGGCGTTGGTCAGCTTGCTCGGACTGGCAAAGACCTCGGCGCCCCAGGTCTGCATCATCGAGCGACGGAAAGGCTTCTGCTCGTAGCTGACCTTGACCATGAAGACGCGCACCGGCAGGCCGAACATCTGGCCGGCAAAGGCGATGGACGAGCCCCACTGGCCGGCGCCGGTTTCGGTCGTCAGCCGCTTGGTGCCGGCGATCTTGTTGAAATAGGCCTGCGGAACGGCGGAATTCGGCTTGTGCGAACCGGCCGGCGAGACGCCTTCGTACTTGTAGAAAATCTTGGCCGGCGTGCCGAGCGCCTGTTCGAGTCGCAGGGCGCGGCACAGCGGCGCCGGGCGCCACAAAGCGTAAATCTGGCGAACCTCTTCGGGAATGGCGATCCAGCGTTCGGCCGACATTTCCTGCTCGAGAATCGGCCCGGGGAAAATCGCCCCCATCGCTTCCGGCGGCACCGGGTTGCCATCCGGTCCGAGCGGCGGCGCTGGCGGGTTGGCCAGATCGGCGACGACGTTGTACCAGTGGGTCGGAATCTCTTCTTGTTCCAGATTGATCCGCAGCGGTGTCACTTTTCTCTCCCGGAAAGCGTTTTATTAAAGGCGGTAACTTACCCCAAAAAGCATTTACCGACCAAGGGTAGCTCTTGATTTTGGCCGTTTTTTCCGGTTGACCGTAACAACAGCCGAAGCAAGCAGTTAAAGTACCGGCTGCCAACCAATTTCCCCAACCCCAGCCTTGTCCGCCCCGAAGATCGCCTCCCTGCTCAGCCACCCGGCCACTGCCAGCACCTTGGCGTGTGCCATCGAGGTCGCCGCGACGACAAGCGACGGAATACTGCTCCTGAACTATCGCATCACCTGCGCCCCCGCCGAGCTTCGCCTGCCCGCCCCACAGCCACCTGGCCCGGCTGATGGTCTGTGGCAGCACACCTGCTGCGAAGCCTTCGTGGCAGAAGCCGGCGCCGGCTATCGCGAATTCAATTTCTCGCCATCCGGCCAGTGGGCGGCCTACCGATTTAACGGCTACCGGGAACGCGATACGACCTACATACCCGCCACCGCGCCGCAACTCGCCTTCGCCCCGTTCGCCGACGGCTTCGAACTTCGCGCCACGCTGCCTGCCACCCTGCTGCCTCCCGGCGATGCGCTGCAAATCAGCCTCACCGCTGTCATCGAGGCCGGCGACGGCAGCAAGAGTTACTGGGCGCTCGCCCATTGCGCCGCCCAGCCCGATTTCCACGTCCGTCAGAGCTTTGCCCTGACCTTGAAACGAAACACGCCATGACTCAATCCATTCAGTTCGGCATCGACCGCCTCATCGCCGACCCCGACCTGCGCCGCCCGCTGGCCGGCAGGCGCGTCGCGTTGCTCGCCCACCCGGCCTCGGTGACCGCCGACCTCACGCACTCGCTCGACGCCCTCGCCGCCCTGCCCGACCTGAAACTGAGCGCCGCCTTCGGTCCGCAGCACGGCCTGCGCGGCGACAAGCAGGACAACATGGTCGAGTCGCCCGATTTCCTCGACCCGCAACTCGGCATCCCGGTCTTCAGCCTGTACGGCGAAGTGCGCCGACCGACCGACGCGATGATGGACACTTTCGACGTCCTGCTCGTCGACCTGCAGGACCTCGGCTGCCGCATCTACACCTTCATCACCACGCTACGCTACGTGCTTGAAGCCGCCGCCAAACACGGCAAGAGCGTCTGGGTGCTCGACCGCCCCAACCCGGCCGGTCGCCCCGTCGAGGGCCTGACCCTGCGCGACGGGTTGGGAGAGCTTCGTCGGCGCCGGCGCGATGCCCATGCGCCACGGCCTGACCATGGGCGAACTCGGCCACTGGTTCATCGCCACGCTTGAACTCGACGTCGACTACCACGTCGTCACGATGCAGGGCTGGCAACCCGACGCCGCCCCCGGCTACGGCTGGCCGCTGGGCGAGCGGACCTGGATCAACCCCAGCCCGAACGCCCCCAACCTGTGGATGGCCCGCGCCTACGCCGGCACCGTCATGCTCGAAGGCACGACCTTGAGCGAAGGACGCGGCACGACCCGCCCGCTCGAACTGTTCGGCGCGCCGGACATCGACGCCCGCGCCGTCCTCGCTGAAATGCAAGGCTTCGCGCCGCACTGGCTGGCCGGCTGCAAGCTGCGTGAATGCTGGTTCGAGCCGACCTTCCACAAGCACGCCGGCCAGCTCAATCACGGCATCCAGATCCATTGCGAAGGGCCGTACTACGACCACGCCGCCTTCAAGCCCTGGCGCATCCAGGCCCTCGCCTTCAAGGCCATCCGCCGCCTTTACCCGGACTACCCGCTGTGGCGCGACTTCGCTTACGAGTACGAACACGACCGTCTGGCCATCGACCTCATCAATGGCTCGCCACTGCTGCGCGAATGGGTGGACGATCCGGCGGCAACACCTGGTCATCTGGATGCACTTGCCGCCGTCAACGAAGCGACGTGGCAAGCCGCCTGCACCGAATTTCACCTCTACCGCTGAGGCTGCTCACCATGACCGAAGTGCTCAAGCCCTACCCCGACCCTGCCGGCACCGACGAAGCCCTGACCGCCACCGAGCGCTGGCTGGAACGCGCCGTCATCGGGCTCAACCTGTGTCCGTTCGCCAAGAGCGTCTTCGTAAAAAAGCAGGTCCGCTACGCAGTAACCGCAGCAGGCAGCGCCGACGAACTGCTGGCCGAACTGGAACACGAACTGAATCTGCTGGCCGCCAGCGACCCGGCGGAACTCGACACCACCCTGCTCATCCACCCGCAGGCAATGGCTGATTTCCTCGACTATCACTTCTTCCTCGGCGAAGCCGACGCGCTGCTGGAAAACCTCGGCTACCAAGGCATCTTCCAGATCGCCAGCCTGCACCCGCAGTACGAATTCGCCGGCAGCGCGCCGGACGACATCGCCAACTTCACCAACCGCTCGCCCTATCCGACGCTGCACCTGCTGCGCGAAAGCAGCATCGACCGCGCGGTCGCCGCCTTTCCCGATGCGGCGGACATTTTCGAGCGCAACATCGAGACCATGGAACGGCTCGGGCACGAAGGCTGGCGCAAACTCTGGCTGGCCTGAGTTGCGGAACCTTCGCCGCCGGCCGCACCTAACGGACCATTACCTGCCAAGGAGATATCCATGAAGCTTTTCTATACGCCCGGCGCCTCTTCGCTGTTCCCGCACATCGTCCTCTGCGAACTCGGCCTGCCGCACGAACTCGAGAAAGTCGATCTGCGCAGCCACACCACAGCCGACGGCAGCGACTATTACGCGATCAACCCCAAGGGTTACGTGCCTGCCCTGCAGCTCGACGACGGCCAGTTACTCACCGAGGGACCGGCAATCGTCCAGTATCTCGCCGACCGCAAGCCGGAAGCCGGCCTGCTGCCGCCCCCCGGCACGCTGGAGCGGGCACGCGCTCAGGAATGGCTATCCTTCATCGGCACCGAAATCCATAAGAACTTCAGCCCGCTCTTTCGCCCCGACACTTCCGATCACTGGAAGGCGACGGCCCGCGCCGACCTCGACCGCCGCCTCGGTTTTGTCAACCAGGCGCTCGCCGGCCGCGATTACCTGACCGGCAGCCAGTTCTGCGCTGCCGATGCCTACTTGTTCACCGTCGTCAGCTGGACCCGCTTCATGCACATCGACCTCGCCCCATGGCCGGCCCTGGCTGCGTTCCAGGCGAAAGTGGCGGCACGTCCTGCGGTGCAAGCGGCAATGCAGTCGGAGGGACTGCTGAAGTAAGCGCTTGAGCCGGAGGCCTGGTGTTTCATTTTCAAATCGAAGCGGCAGCCATGACAATCAGGAGTGCGTCATTTGGCGAACTCGATCTTGTGACTGGGATCCACTGAAGCCAGGTAATAGCCGTCTGCGGTCTTCAGCACAGAGTGGCACCATTTCTCGGCCTCCCGCTTCCAGTCGATATCGATGCAGTATTTGCCATCATCACTGACCTTCCAGGTTCCCCGCGACGTATGAATGCGGACGCCCATGCCGCTCCCATACTTCTTGTTGTCGGTAGAGGCAACCAGGGTTCCATCGGGGTCATTGGTCCACCCGGCGAGTACTTCCACCTTTATTCACATGGGTGACATTGGTTCCCGGCAGGAACGCAAGCAGTTCATCCTTGGTCATCTTGACCGCAGCATCGTCCGCGACCGCGACTGTGCTCAGCGAACCGGCAACAAGCAGGGTTACAAGTAAGCGCATCATTAATCTCCTTGAAATTGGCACGGACGAGCCATGAAGCTTGCGCACCCGCGCCGAAGAGCACTGGAATTGCGGCCCGGATTACATCATACAAAGCCACGGCCGCAAGCCCTTGACTCTACGCCGAAATCCGGTGAAGAAGTTTCATTTTCACACGGCGGCGAGCGATCGCAAGACCCGCTCCGCCGCGACCATGCCACGATACTGCGCCTCCTCGAACAGCGAAAACCCGGAAAGGTCGGCGTGCGCCAGCGTGATGCGCGGACTGCGAAATTCGGCCAGTTTTTGCCGTTGACCGTACCAGAGGCTACCCGGCACCGGGCGGCGCATGGCGTGGCCGTTGCGGAAGATGTCGAGCCGGGTGGTCAGACGCCGGATGTCGGGGTGGATGCGTTCGAGTTCGGCGAGGATGCCTTCGGCCCAGGCTGCGCGCGGCGTTTCGAGGAGCAGGCGGCGCCCCTCGGCGGGGGTCACGTCGTGCAGGGCACGGTAGTAAGTGAACACGGTGCCGCTCAAGTGACGGCGGATCAGCTGGTGGGTGGCCACGACATAACCGAGGCTTGGGCTGTCGTAGAACACGTTGTCCCACGCGGGCGATGCGCCGTGCCGCTCCTCCGGAAAATCGGCGAGATGCAGGTTGGCGGTCAGCCAGGGGGCGTAGTCGCCGGCCAGCGCTGCCGCTTTCAGTTCGCCCGGCATGGCGGCCCAGACGCGCGGCAGGATGAACGCCGGCGCCGCCCAGATCAATTGCCGCGCTTCGATGCGGACGGTTTTGTCCCCAGATAGCACGTCAACCGCAACCGTCGATTTTCCCTCCTCGATGCGCCAGGCCAGGGCATCGCTGACGATCCGCCCAGCCGCCTCACGCGCCAGCCCCCGCGCCAGCCAGGCATTGCCTTCCGGCGCGGTAAGGACGGTATCGCCGGTCGCGTTGGCCGCTTCGCCGTTGCGGCAGGCGAAATAGTGCAGCCCGGCCCAGGCCGAAGTCTGCTCATGGGCCATGCCGAAATCGTCACGCGTCGCATAGTTGGCCAGCCAGTGCAGGCTGGGCGCGCTGAAGCCGTTGTCAGTCAGCCACCGGCTGAAGGAAATGCGGTCGAGCGAGCGCCATTCGGGGTCGCGGCTGGAGAGTTCCATTGGAATGGCGAAGGCGCGCCGGCCATCGCTGCCGCGCGCCTGCTTGAACTCTTCCATGCGCTCGTGGAAGCGCCGTTGCTGCGCGCGCTCACGGGCCTCCATGCCGCGCTGCGGCAGCAAGCCCTCTTCCCACAGGCCGTGGCGATATACCCGCTCCTGCGGGGTTGCACAGAGAAAGCGCTCGTCATAGCGCGGCCTGTCCGCATGCAAATCACCCTGCAGCACACCCAGTTCGGCGAGGAGTTCGCGCACATGTACGGCCTCGCGCGTCGGCAACGGCAGGTAGTGCGCGCCCCACGGGTAGGCGACGAGCGGACTGTGCCCGGCGCGCGAATTGCCGCCGGGCTCGCTTTCCATGTCAAGCAACTGGAAGTCATCAACGCCCGCCCTGGCTAGCCGCCAGGCCGCCGACAAGCCGGAAATACCGCCGCCGACGATCAGCACGCCGGTCGAGCGGCTTGCCGAGGGCGCCGGAAAGCCGCCGTCGCGCAGCCGGTGGCCGAGCGCATGGTTCATGCCGAGCAGTTCACCGGGCGGCAGCGAGGGGTTGCCTTTCGGCGCACAGCCGGCGAGGGCGGCCGCCCCCACCGTACGGAGAAATTCGCGGCGGTTAGTCAAACTTCCGCAGCGAGAGGCTGACGGAAAGCTGCGCGCCCAGCCAGCCGAGCAGCGCGCCGGCGGCACACAGCAGCGCCACCTCGACGGCGCCGGGCGCGCGCAGGCTGTGGGTGCCGCCGTAAAGGTCCGCCAGGTCGCCAACCGGCCCGGCGAGCAGCGCCAGCGCCCCGAACACCAGCCCGGCCGCCACCGAGACCGCCGAGTGCACCCTGCAGGGCGCCGTAATAATGGAACGGGCGCCGGATGAACGAATCGGTGGCGCCGATCATGCGTGCCACCTCGATTTCGGCGGCCTGCGCCATGACCTGCAGCCGGATGGTGTTGAAGGTCACGGCAACCAGACCGGCAGCAAAAACGCCGGCCAGCATCCACACGGCGAGCTTGCCGAGGGCCAGGAAGGCATCGAGGCGCTTGACCCAGGCAGAATCGAGCTGGACGTGGGCGACCTTTGGCCAGCCGGCGATTTCCTTGCGCAGGATTTCCAGCGCCTCGGGCTCACTGTGGGTCGGCTCGACGATGAAGGCGTCGGGCAGCGGGTTGCGCGGCAGGCTGGCAACGATGTCGGCCATGCCTTCGCTCTCCTGCATGCGCTTCAAGGCATCCTCCTTCGGCACGAAGCGCCACTTGCCGGTCGCTGCCTGCCTGAGCCGGTTCTCGATTTCACCAACCTCCTTCCTGCTGGCGTCGAGATTCATGAACAGGCTGATCTGCTGCACACCCGAGGCATTGCCCCCCAGCGCGCGCAGGTTGTCGAGCAGCACATAGCCGAAGCCGGGCAGGGTCAGCGCAATGCCGATGACCAGTAGCGACAGCAGCGTGTTGAGCGGCGTCGCCCACAGGCGGCGCAGGGCCGAAGCAAGCGCCGCCCGGTGTTGGGACAGCCAGGCGCTCATCCGGCCAGCCTCCCGTGCGCCAGGCGCAGGACGCCGGCGGGATGGCGCGCCAGCCAGCTCTGATCGTGCGTGGCAACGACCACCGTGACGCCGACCCGGTTGAAATCGACAAACAGCTCAAGGATGTCGGCAGCCGATTCGACATCGAGATTGCCGGTCGGCTCGTCGGCGAGCAGCACGGTCGGCCGGTTGACGACGGCACGGGCGATCGAAAGGCGCTGCTGCTCGCCGCCCGAGAGGGCGATCGGGTTGGCTTTCTCGCGCTCGAGCAGACCCACCTTGTCGAGCGCCGCCTGGGCGCGGCGCACCGCCTCGCGCCGCGGCAGTCCGACGATATGCAGCGGCAGCATCACGTTATCGAGTGCGCTGCGATCGAACAGCAGTTTCTGGTCCTGGAAGATCATGCCGAAATGCCGGCGCACATAGGGGAGCGCCCCGCGCCGCAGGGCCGAGAGGTTCTGGCCGTTGACCACCAGGCTGCCGGAGGTCGGCCGCTCGATCGACGCAAGCAACTTGACCAGCGTCGTCTTGCCGGCACCGGAATGGCCGGTGATGAACATCATCTGCCCCGCCTCGATCGTGAAGCTGACGTCCTTGACGGCCTCGTAGCCGCCCGGGTAGCGCCTGGTCAGGTTGCTGGCAACGATCATTGCTGACTGGATTCAACGCAGAGGCGCAGAGAAAGGCGAAAGCATTGGTTTCCTCCGCATCCTCTGCGCCTCTGCGTTGAAAACGCTTTCATTCGAACAATGCATCCACGAAGTCCTTTGCCGAGAACGGGCGCAGGTCGTCGATCTGTTCGCCGACGCCGATGAAGCGGATCGGCTTCGGGCACTGGCGCGCGATCGCCGCCACCACGCCGCCGCGTGGCAGTGCCGTCGAGCTTGGTGACGACCAGGCCGGTGACGTGGATGGCCTTGTCGAAGGCCCGGACCTGCTGCAACGCGTTCTGGCCGATATTGGCGTCGAGCACGAGCAGCGTTTCGTGCGGACCGGTCGGGTCGACCTTCTTGATCACGCGGCGCACCTTGGCGATTTCCTCCATCAGGTGCAGCTGAGTCGGCAGGCGGCCGGCGGTATCGGCGAGCACGATGTCGATACCGCGCGCCTTGGCGGCGGAGATGGCGTCGAAGATGACGGCCGCCGGATCGCCGTTGTCCTGGGCAATGACCGTCACGTTGTTGCGCTCGCCCCAGGTTTCAAGCTGTTCGCGCGCGGCAGCGCGGAAAGTGTCGCCGGCGGCGAGCAGCACGCTCTTGCCCTGATTCTGGAAATGCTTGGCCAGCTTGCCGATCGAGGTCGTCTTGCCGGCGCCGTTGACGCCGGCGATCATGATCACGTAGGGCTTGTGGCCGACTGACGTCGAGCGGCTGCTCGAGCGGCTGCAGGGTGGCCAGCAGGGCATCGGCCAGCGCCTTCTGGATGCCTTCCGGCGTATCGAGCTTGTCGCGCTTGGCGCGCCTTCTTCAGCTCGTCGAGCAGGTGCTGGGTCGCCTCGATGCCGCACATCGCTGGTCAGCAGCAGGGCTTCCAGTTCTTCCAGCAATTCGTCGTCAACCTTGCCGCGCGAAAAAATGGATTTCAGCTTGCCGCCCCACTGGGCGCGCGTGCTTCGCAAGCCCCTTGAACAGGCGCTCGCGCCAGGATGGCACGGCAACGGAAGCGGCCGGCGCCGCCGGGGCGACGTCGCTGCCGGATTTTTTCAGGAAACTGAACATGAGGAATGTGGTCTGAGGCCGTGCTGACAGGCAGGTGGCAAGCCGTTAAGATGCCGCCCAAAGAATGCAAATTTCACCGCGAATTCTAGCAGAAAGCCCCGTTTGACCATGCGCATGCGACATCTCCTCCTGATTGCCCTCGCCCCCTGGCTGCTGACGCCGGCCCATGCCAACCCGTACGAAATGACACTGAAGAACGGCCTGCGCATCATCGTCAAGGAAGACCGCCGGGCGCCGACCGCCGCGCAGATGGTCTGGTACCGCATCGGCAGCATGGACGAAGTCGAACGGCGCCTCGGGTGTCGCCCACGTGCTCGAACACATGATGTTCAAGGGAACCCCGAGCGTCGGCCCCGGCGAATTCAACAAGCTGGTCGCCGCGGCCGGGGGGCGCGACAATGCCTTCACCAGCCGCGACTACACCGCCTACTTCCAGCAGGTGCCGAACGAAAAGCTGCCCGAGATGATGCGCCTCGAAGCCGATCGGATGCGCCACCTGAACGTCGATCCGAAGGAGTTCGCGCAGGAAATCAAGGTCGTCATGGAAGAGCGCCGGCATGCGCACCGACGACAATCCGCAGTCGCAAGCTGTTCGAACAGATGAACGCCGTCGCCTTTCAGGCCCACCCCTACCGGCGCGCCGATCATCGGCTGGATGAGCGACCTCGAGAACATGACGTGCGGACGACGCCAAGGCCTGGTACGACACCTGGTACGTGCCGAACAACGCCTACGTGGTGATCGTCGGCGACGTCGATCACAAGGACGTCTTCGCCCTTGCCGAAAAGTATTACGGCGCGCTCGAAGGCGCGGCCCCTGCCGGCGCGCAAGCCGCAGGTCGAACCGGCCCAGGACGGCACGCGCCGGGTCACCGTCAAGGCGCCGGCGGAACTGCCGGTGCTGATCATGGGCTACAAGGCGCCGGCGCTGCGCGACGTCGACAAGGACAGCGACCCGTACGCGCTGGAGCATGCTCGCCGCAGTGCTCGACGGGCACAGCGCGGCCCGTTTCAACAAGAAGCTGGTGCGCGAGGACAAGGTCGCGCTGTCGATCGGCATCGACTACGACGCCACGGCGCGCGGCCCGGGCATGATCTACCTCTACGGCAGCCCCTCGGAAGGCAGGACAGTGGCCGATCTCGAAGCCGCGCTGCGCACCGAGATCGCGCGCGTGCAGAACGAGGGTGTCAGCGAACAGGAGCTGAAGCGGGCCAAGGCGCAACTGCTCGCCGCCGAGATGTACAAGCTCGACTCGATGTTCGGCCAGGCGATGGAAATCGGCCAGACTGAAGTCGGCCGGCATCCCCTACCAGAAGACCGGCCGCATGCTCGAAAAGCTGCAGGCCGTCAGCGCGGCCGATATCCAGGCGGTCGCCAAAAAGTACTTCAACGACGACACGCTGACCATCGGCATCCTCGACCCGCAACCGCTCGACAACAAGGCGCGCCGTCCGACGGTCGCTGCCCGCCACTGAACAATATCACCATGAAAAAGCTGTTGACCGCAATCGTTGCCCTCCTCGTCGCGCACTCCGCGCTGGCCGGTGTCAAGATCGAACACTGGGTGTCGCCGACCGGCGCCCGTATCTACTTCGTCGAAAGCCGCGTGCTACCGATGCTCGACATCCAGGTTGATTTCGCCGCCGGTTCGATGTTCGACACCCCCGGCAAATCCGGCACTCGCCAGCCTGACGCGCGCGGCGCTCGACCTCGGTGCCGGCGAACGCGACGAAACCGCCATCGCCGAACAGTTGGCCGACATCGGCGCCAATCTCGGCGGCGGTGCCGACACCGACCGCGCCAGCGTTGCCCTGCGCACCCTGTCGGCACCAGACAAGCGCGAGCCGGCGCTGGACATCCTGCGTTCGGTACTGCACAGCCCGCGTTTCGACGCCGCCATTTTCGAGCGTGAAAAGGCGCGCACCATCGCCGGCCTCAAGGAAGCGATGACCCGCCCCGACGCCATGGCCGGCAAGGCGTTCTGGGCCGCACTGTATCCTGACCACCCGTACGGCCGGCAGGCGACGCCCGAATCGGTAGCCACGCTGAACCGTGACGACCTGGCGAGCTTTCACGCGCGTTACTACACCGCTGCGAATGCCACGATCACGCTGGTCGGTGATCTCTCGCGCCGCGACGCCGAGAAAATTGCCGAAGCAATCGCCGGCGGCTTGCCCAAGGGCACTGCCGCCAGCCTGCCGCCTCCGCCCGTCCTGCCCAAGGGCAGCACCGTCGCGCTGGCACACCCTGCCAGCCAGGCGCACATCCAGATCGGCATGCCGGCAATCGAACGCGGCAACCCGGACTTCTTCCCGCTGATCGTCGGCAACTACACGCTGGGCGGCGGCGGCTTCGTCTCGCGCCTGATGAAGGAAGTGCGCGACAAGCGCGGCTTCGCGTACAGCGTATACAGCTATTTCTCGCCGCTGAAGCAGACCGGGCCGTTCCAGATCGGCCTGCAGACCAAGCGCGCGCAGGCGCAGGATGCGATCAAGGTGGCGCGCGACGTGCTGCGACGGCTTCCTCCCGACGGCCCGAGCGACGACGAACTGAGCGCCGCCAAGGCCAACCTGACCGGCAGCTTCCCGCTGCGTCTGGACAGCAACAAGAAAATTCTCGACAACGTTGCGGTGATCGGTTTTTACGGCCTGCCGCTCGATTACCTCGACCAGTATCAGGCAAAGGTTCGAGGCAGTGACCGCCGACGACATCAAGGCGGCGTTCGCCCGCCACGTCCGTCCGGACGACCTGATCACCGTGATGGTCGCGGCGCTGATTGAACTCGCTGCGCATCATCGGCGGCCGATGGCGCCGCCGGATCCTGCGCTTTCCCGACAGCGAAGGCCTGCGCCCGACGCCGGACCGCGTGCGCGAAACGCTGTTCAACTGGCTCGGCCAGGAACTCGACCGGCCAGCACTGCCTCGATCTCTTTGCCGGCAGCGGCGCCCTCGGTTTCGAAGCGGCGTCGCGCGGCGCGGCGCGCGTGGTCATGGTGGAGAAATCGCCGCGCGTGGTGGCCGCGCTGCATGAAACATGCGCGAATGCTGCAAAATCCGCCCGAAGTGGAGATCATTTGCGGGGATGCGCTACAAATTCGGCTCCTCGACACAAGCGAAATTCGACCTGCATCCTTCTCGACCCACCCTATCGAAAAGGGCTGGATTCCCCGTCTGGAGCCGCTATTGCCGGCGTATCTGAACGATGATGCGGCGACTCTACGTTGAAGCAGAGCAGCGAAATCGAAGCAGTGCGGCGATTGGCGCACGGTGCGCCACGGCAAGGCGGGGCAGGTTTATTTTCACTTGATGCGACGGGAAACAGCTTGAGCAAACTCGATCATCGCGTAGCAATCTACCCGGGCACCTTTGACCCGATGACGCGGGGGCACGAAGACCTGGTGCGGCGCGCCTCGAGCCTGTTCGACCGTGCTGGTCCTGGCGATGGCCGAGAGCCGCTCCAAGCGCCCCTTCTTCACCCTGGACGAGCGGGTCGAACTGGCGCGCGAGGTTCTGGCCGACTATCACGAACGTCGAAGTTGTCGGTTTCGACGGCCTGCTCATGGATTTCCTGCACGAGCACGAGGCGCCAAGGTCATCCTGCGCGGCCTGCGCGCGGTGTCCGATTTCGAGTACGAATTTCAGATGGCCGGCATGAACCGAAGCCTCTATCCCGAGGTCGAAACCGTGTTCCTGACCCCCGGGGAGCAATACATGTTCATTTCAGCCACCATGGTGCGCGAAATTGCCCGCCTCGGCGGCGATGTCAGCAAGTTTGTGCAACCGTGGTGCAACAGCGCCTGCAGCAAAAATTTCGAATCAATCGAGAGAGGAAGAACAGCAATGGCCCTGATCATCACCGACGAATGCATCAACTGCGACGTGTGCGAACCGGAATGCCCGAACGAAGCGATCTCCCAGGGCGAGGAGATCTACGAGATCGACCCGAACAAGTGCACCGAGTGCGTCGGCCACTACGACACGCCGCAATGCGTGGAAGTCTGCCCGGTCGATTGCATCCCCAAGACCCGAACCACGTCGAAAACGAGGACCAGTTGTGGGTGAAGTACGAAAAGCTGACCGGCAACAAGCGCTCCTGAGCAGTTGCGTCGCCGACAAAAAACCTGCGGATTTCGCGGGTTTTTTGTTGTTAACCGCAGCAGCGCCGTCAGGCCGCCCTGAGCTGGGCCTCCGGGGGCAGCGCAGCGTGCGGACCCGGGCGAGCTCCGAGTCTGAATCTGCTGCAGCGGTTTTCCTCGACGCTTTCCAGTTCGCGCACCGGTCCTCCAGCGTGTCGGTGGCCTGGTGGATGCGCTTGACGCTTTCGAGCCGGCGCTTCAGCTGCATCTGGTATTCGCGCACCTGGGTTTCCATCGGCGCCATGACGGCGCGCAACCAGGGTTCGACGTCCCGGTTGATCAGTTCGAAGGCGCGCCGCACCTGCATCGCCACCGTCTCGAAGAACCGCTGCGTCAGGTGCGAGCTTGGCCGTGCGTCACCATGTTGAGCAGGGTGTTGAAATGGGCATTGCACAGCCCTCCAGACGGTCCAGCTCCTTCTCGTAGCGCAGCAGCGAGAAGGCGCGCCGGGGAACCGAGCTTCATGCCGTGCTCGGTCGAGAAGTGCTCGTACATCGCTTCCATCATCTTCGTGATCTCGCCGATCTCGCCGGCTGACTGGGCCAGGTTGGCGCGCACGTCCGAAGAAATTCCTCATGGCATCGAGAGCTTCTTCGTGAAGCGGGCCTCGAGCATGGCATCGCGGGTTTCGTGCGTCTCCTCGCGCAGGGCATCCAGGCCGAGATGCCGAACAGGTTGTTGGTCAGCGGTGAGAAAACGCTGCGAACGGCGTAATAGCGCTGCAGGCCCTTCTCGAACTCGTCCTTCTCGCTCGCACCTTGCGCATCATGTATTCGACGACGCCCTGGTTCTTGCCGCGCAGGTCCGAAGCTCGCCCAGCTGCTCGCGCACGCCGGCGCGGCGCGGTTTCCAGAAGGCTGCGCACGCGCAGGCTGACGTCGCCGAATTCGCTCTCCGGTGTTGTCGCAGACGATGTCCTGCTTGGCCGGAATCAGTTCGCCGGTGAATGCCTGCTCGAGAATGCGGCAGCCGGCTGCGCTCGAGCAGGTCCTGGTCCCGGTTGATCTTGGCGAACAGCCCCTTCTGGGCCGACACCGGGAATATCTGACGATCCGGCAAGCCGAGGATTGCCGCGCAGGAATCGACCTGGCGCTAGATTTCGGCATCGATCTCTTCGAGCGACTTCAGCTCGTCCCACTGGCCGTCGATCTTGTTGAGGACGACGACGCCGCCCGCGCCTGGCCGCCCCGCCATCGCCGATGTGTTCCTTCCAGATGGTCAGGTCAGACTGCGTCACCCCGGTATCGGCGCCGAGGATGAACAGGATGGCGTGGGCATTGGGCAGCAGCGACAGCGTCAGTTCCGGCTCGGCGCCGATGGCATTGAGACCCGGCGTATCGAGGATGACCAGCCCCTGCTTGAGCAGCGGATGCGGAAAATTGATCAGGGCGTGCCGCCAGCGCGGAATTTCCACCAGCCCGTCATCCCCCGGCTGGAAGAATTCATTGCCGCCGTCGCCCAGGTCGAAGCCGAGGCGCCCGGCTTCTTCCGGCAATACGCGGATAGTTTCGCTGACCTGGCGCAAGGCATCCTGGATCCCGTCCGCCGATTCCACATCGAGCAGGACCGTGCTCCACTCCTCCGGATAACGCTTGTACTCGGTGACGCTGGCATTCGAGGCGCGGGTCTCGATCGGCAACAATTCGATGCACGGCGGCTTGGCGCTATCGTAGAGCAGTTCGGTCGGGCACATGGTCGTGCGCCCGGCCGACGAGGGCAGCATGCGGTTGCCGTAATCGGCAAAGAAGATGGCGTTGATCAGTTCCGACTTGCCGCGCGAAAACTCGGCGACGAACGCGACATTCAGGCGATCCTCGCGCAAGCGCTCGAGCAGTTGCGTCAAGCGCAGGTCAGTCTGCGCGTCGGACAATTCATTGGCGGACAACCAGCCCTGGAAGTCGCCGATACTGGCGGACAGGTTCTGGCGCCATTCAGAATAGGCGGCAAATTGGTGGGCAAGCGACATTTCAGGCACCGTAAAGGGGTTCAGAATGCCCAATCTAGCATAAAAACAGTGGCTTGCATGTGCAATTTAATGCTGGCAGGCGGGGCAGTAGAAGGTCGAACGTCCGCTCTGACGAATTTGCCGGACGACACCGGAACAGCGCCGGCACGGTTCTCCCGCCCGGTCGTAAACGGCACACTCGACCTGAAAGCAACCTGCACCGCCATCGCTGTGCACATAGTCGCGAATACTGCTCCCACCGGCGGCAATCGCATCCGCCAGGGTCTGGCGGATGGCCGGCACCAGTCGTTCATAGCGTTCGCGGCTGATCCGGTTGGCCGCTCGCAGCGGCGAAATGCCGGCACGGAACAGGCTTTCCGCAGCATAGATATTGCCAATGCCGACCACCAGATGGCTGTCCATCAGCACGGGCTTGATCGGACCGATACGCTGCCGGGTCTGCGCGTACAGCCAGTCTGCAGTGAATTCGTCCGCGAGCGGTTCGATCCCGAGTACCGCCAGCAGCGGATGCGGCGCGGCCTCCGCCGGCTGCCAGAGCACCACGCCAAAACGGCGCGGGTCGGCAAAACGCAGAATCTGCTGCGGAAAAATCAGGTCGAACATGGTCATGCTTGCCGGGCGCGGTAGCGGGCGGGACGAAGCGCAGGTTGCCGGACATGCCGAGATGGACGATCAGGGAGCCGTCCTCGCGCCCGCCACGGCAGTCGAGCAGCAGGTACTTGCCGCGCCGGCGCACCGCGACCACCCGTTGCCCGGCCAGCATCTCGCCCAGTGCTGCGGACAGCGGCAAACGCAGCCGCGGAGCACGCACCACCGCTCCCAAAATGACCTGCCCCTCGACTTCCGGTATCAGTCCGCGCCGGCAGACTTCCACCTCCGGCAATTCCGGCATCGCTTGTTCCCCCGACGAATCCCAAATAACATCACAAACTAATAGAATTCTATGCGCTCTAATGCGCAACCCACGACTGAAAGCAGCACATGCCCAAGAAGTTGATCGTCGCCGCCCTTGCCCTTGCCCTTGCCGGCCTCACCCACGCCGCCGACGGCGCAGCCGCCAGGAAGCCGGCGAAAAAGGCGCCAGCAGCCCAGGAGGAAAGCGAGGACCTGGTCGCCCGCACGGTTTTCCAGGCGCTGCTGGGTGACCTGGCCTTGCAGCGGGGCGACACCGAGCTGGCCATCAGTGCGTGGACGGATCTCGCGCGGCGCACGCGCGACCCCAAGGTGATTGCGCGCGCCACCGAAGTGGCGGCCAGTGCTCGGCAATACGACCTGGCGCTGGAACTGACCCGCTTCTGGCTGGAGGTCGCACCCGACTCGGCGCAAGCCAGGCAAATGGAATCGACGCTGCTGATTCTGGCCAACCGCATCGACGAACTCGCGCCGCAGCTTTCCCGCCTGCTCGAACAGGACAAGGCCAATCTCGCCAACAACCTGATGCACCTGAATCGCATGCTGGCCAAGCATCCGGACAAGAAAGCCGTGCAGCGTCTGGTCAACCGTGTGGCCAGCCCCTACGCCGAGGTTCCCGAAGCCCACTTCGCGATGGGTCAGGCGGCAGCCGCCGCCGATGACCCGATGCGGGCCCAGATGGAATTCCAGAAGGCATTGCAACTGCGCCCCGACTGGGAAATCGCCGCCCTCGCCCGCGCCCAGTTGCAGGCACGGCAATCCACTGCCAGCGCCATCGAGGGCCTTGGCGAATTCGTGGCGCGCAATCCGGATGCGCGCGACGCCCGTCTGGCGCTGGCCCGCCTGCTGATCGGCGAACGCCAGTACGATGCGGCAAGAACCCAGTTCGACCGGCTGCTCAAGGACAACCCGGACAACCCCGAGGTCATCTACCCGGTCGCCATGCTGGCGTTGCAGCAGGGTGATGCCGCCACCGGCCGTACCCAGCTCGAAAAACTGCTCAAATCGGATTTCCCGGACAAGAGCACGATCCATTTCTTCCTCGGGCAACTCGACGAAGAGCAGAAAAAGCCTGTGGCAGCGCTGGCGCACTATCGCGAGGTCAGCACCGGCGAACAGTTCATCCCGGCGCGCACGCGCGCCGCCCACATCCTGGCGCAACAGGGGCGCCTCGAAGAAGCCCGCGAACTGTTGCGTTCGACGCCCGGACGGACCCCGGCCGAGCGCATCCGCCTGATCCTCGCCGAATCCCAGCTGATGCGCGAGGCAGGCCGCCAGGAAGAAGCCTATGCCCTGCTTGAATCGACCCTCACCGCTAACCCCGACAACCCGGAACTGCTCTACGAAACGGCCTTGCTCGCCGAACGCCAGGGCAAGCCCGAGGTCATGGAAAAACATCTGCGGCGTCTGCTTGAACTGGCCCCGGACAATGCGCACGGCCTGAATGCACTGGGCTATTCCCTGGCCGACCGCAATGTGCGCCTGGCCGAGGCGCAGGCGCTGATCGCGCGCGCCCTGACACTTGCACCGGAAGACCCCTTCATCATGGACAGCATGGGCTGGGTGCTGTTCCGCCAGGGCAAGCTGCCGGAAGCGTTGAATACGCTGGAGAAAGCCTACGGCATCAAGGCCGACCCGGAAATCGCCGCCCACCTTGGCGAGGTCCTGTGGACCCTGGGGCGCAAGGATGATGCGATCCGCCTGCTCAAGGAAGCAGCGAAAAAACATCCGGACAACGAAGTGCTGGCCGCCGCGCTGAAGAAATTTTTGCCTTGAGCGTATTGCGCCTTGCCCTGCTGCTCACCTGCGGCCTGCTGACCGCATGCGCCACGACGCCGCCGGAAGCGCTGCCGGCACGCGATGAACTCGGCAACTTCGCGCTCGATGCCCGCTTCGCGCTGCGCTTCAGCTCGCCGGACCGGCCGCCGGAAAGCAGCGGCGGCCGCCTCGCCTGGCAGCACCAGAATGGCGGCAACCGAGTCCTGATCTCCAGCCCGCTCGGCGTTGGCATCGCCGAAATCGAGACCAGTCCGACGCTGTCCCGACTGCGTACCGCCGATGGCCAAATTCGCGAATCGGCCGATGCCGACGTGCTGATCGAAGAAGTCACCGGCCAGCCCCTGCCCATCCGCCAGCTTCCGGAATGGCTGCTCGGCCGCGGCGGCGCTTCGTCCCGCCTCGAGAAAGATGGCAACGGCCGTCCGCTGCGCCTCACCGAAGGCGCCTGGCAGATCGACTACGCCTATGCCGATGACACCCCCGGCGGCCTCCCCGAGCGCGTCACGCTGCGCCGCGCCGGCGAAATGGAACTCCGCCTGCGCATCGAGGAATGGAAGGCGATGCCATGAGCCACTGGACCTGGGACAGCCGCTGGCCGGCCCCGGCCAAGCTCAATCTCTTTCTGCATGTCGTCGGCCGGCGCGCCGATGGCTACCATTTGCTGCAAACCGTCTTTCGCTTCATCGATCGTGCCGACGCCCTGCGTTTCGCCCCGCGGGCCGACGGCGCCATCATCCTTGCAACGCCCACGCCCGGCGTCGCCCCGGACAGCGACCTCACCGTGCGCGCCGCCCGGCTGCTGCAACAGGCAGCCAGTTGTCGGCAGGGGGTCACCATCCATCTGGACAAATGCCTGCCGATGGGTGGCGGCCTGGGCGGCGGTTCGTCCGACGCGGCCAGCGTGCTGCTCGCCCTCAACCATCTGTGGCAAACCGGCCTGTCCCGGGCGCAACTGGAACAACTCGGCCTGACCCTGGGTGCCGATGTACCGGTCTTCGTCCATGGCCGCAACACGTTCGCCGAGGGCGTCGGCGAAGCTTTCAGCGATGTCGAACTGCCCGTCGAGCACTACCTGGTGCTCCATCCTGCGGTCAACGTCGAAACCGGGGTCATTTTCGGCGCCGCCGAACTCAAGCGCGACACGCCGCCGATCGCCCCGTCAGCCTGGCGCCCCGGAAACGGCCATAACGACCTTGAGCCCGTCGCCTGCGCCCGCTTTCCCGCCGTTGCCGAACACCTGGCGTGGTTGCGTCAATATGCGCCCAACGCGCTGATGACCGGCTCCGGCGCCTGTGTTTTTGCCGGATTCCCCGACCCCGAGGCGGCGGCCCGCGTCTTTCGCGAACTTCCCGAAAGCATGAATGGCTGGCTCGCCGCCGGACTGCCCGCCCATCCACTCGCCAATCTTTGACAAAAGACTGGATTTCCGCACACGGCTCCTGTATTATCCGCGCCTCGTTCGCACGCGAACCCGTGCAGACGACCCGCTGGGGAGTCGCCAAGTTGGTCAAGGCACCGGATTTTGATTCCGGCATTCGAAGGTTCGAATCCTTCTTCCCCAGCCAGTTTCCTTCGGGCAGGTCACAAGCCTGCCCGAATTTCATTGTGGCAGGCAAAACTTGGGCGGGCAAATGCGGATTGGTAATGCCCGAAGGGATGTGAAAATGGCCTACAACAGCTTGATGGTCTTCACCGGCAACGCCAACCCGAAGCTGGCCGCCGACGTCGCGAACCAGCTCAATGTCGACCTCGGGCGCGCCAATGTCGGCCGCTTTTCCGACGGCGAAGTCAGCGTCGAACTGCAGGAACACGTGCGCGGCCGCGACATTTTCGTGCTGCAATCCACCTGCGCGCCGTGCAATGACAACCTGATGGAACTGCTGGTCATGGTCGATTCGCTGAAGCGCGCCTCGGCCGGCCGCATCACCGCCGCCATCCCGTATTTCGGTTATGCGCGCCAGGATCGCCGCTCGCGTTCGTCACGGGTGCCGATCGCCGCCAAGCTGGTCGCCAACATGCTGGCCGCCTCCGGCGTCGACCGCGTATTGACCATGGACCTGCACGCCGAACAGATCCAGGGCTTCTTCGACATCCCGGTCGACAACATCTACGCCCTGCCCATCCTGCTTGAAGATATCCAGAAACAGCATTACGAAAACCCGATGGTCGTTTCCCCTGACCACGGCGGTGTGGTGCGCGCCCGTTCGCTGGCCAAGCGCCTCGAATGCGACCTGGCCATCATCGACAAGCGCCGCCCGAAGGCCAACGTGTCCGAAGTCATGAACATCATCGGCGAGGTCGACGGCCGCACCTGCATCATCATGGACGACATGGTCGACACCGCCGGCACGCTGTGCAAGGCCGCCACCGCGCTGAAGGCAAATGGCGCCAAGAAGGTCGTCGCCTACTGTACCCACCCGGTACTGTCCGGCCCGGCGATCGACCGCCTGAACAACTCGGACCTCGATGCACTGGTCGTCACCGACACCATTCCGCTGCGTGATGACGCCGCCGCCTGTGCCGCGCATCCGCCAGCTGTCGGTTGCCGAAATCATGGCCGAAACCATCCGCCGGATCAGCAACGACGACTCGGTTTCGTCGCTGTTCATCGATTAAGTTTTTTCAACCTTCCCGTTCTGGTCGCGGATCGGGAAACACTCTGGAGTATCCACATGAAATTTGAAATCAACGCGCAAGCGCGCACGCTGCAGGGATCGGGTGCGAGCCGCCGCCTGCGTCGCGCTGGCAAGGTACCGGGCATCATCTACGGTGGCGACAGCCGCCCCGCAGGCGATCGAAATCGATCACAACGAGCTGCTGATCAACCTGAAGAAGGAAGCCTTCCACGCCTCCATCCTCAACCTCGTCGTCGACGGCAAGAAGCAGCAAGTCCTGCTGCGCGACACCCAGCGCCATGCCTACAAGCCGCTGGTCCTGCACATCGACTTCCAGCGCGTCGATGCCACCCACGAGCTGCACATCAAGGTGCCGCTGCACTTCGTCAACGAAGACACCGCCCCCGGCGTCAAGCTCTCCGGCGGCCTGGTCAACCATGTCATCACCGAACTCGATGTTCAGTGCCTGCCCAAGGACCTGCCCGAGTTCATCGAAGTCGATATCGGCGCCCTCAAGGTCGGCGACAGCATCCACCTTTCCCAGCTCAAGCTGCCGAAGGGTGTCAAGCTGGTTCAGCACACCACGGATGACTCCGTCGTCGTCGGCGTGGTCGGCAAGGGTGGCGGTTCCGAGGAAGCTGCAGAAGGCGAAGCGGCTGCCGAGTAATTTCCGGCTCTCCGCTGCACCGGCCGCCGCTGGCAACCTGCCGCCGGCGGCCTTTTCATTTGGCCCGCCATGAACCCACCCCGCCTGATCGTCGGCCTCGGCAACCCGGGGCCGGAATACGAAACCACCCGGCACAACGTCGGCTTCTGGTTTGTCGACCATCTGGCCGACAAGCTGAAGGTGACGCTCGCCCCGCAGGCCAAGTTTTTCGGCAGGGCGGCGCGCGTCGGTGAGCTCTGGCTGCTCGAGCCGACCACCTTCATGAACCGCTCCGGCCAGTCGGTGGCGGCACTGGCCCACTTCTACAAGATCGAGCCGGCCGAGATACTGGTCATCCATGACGACCTCGACCTGCCGCCCGGCGGCATCCGCCTCAAGCAGGGTGGCGGCAACGGCGGCCACAACGGCCTCAAGGACATCCAGGCCAGACTCGGCACGCCGGATTTCTGGCGCCTGCGCCTCGGCATCGGCCATCCGCGCACGCTCAATCTGTCCCAGCAGGTCGTCGATTTCGTGCTGCACCAGCCGCGCAAGGAAGAACTGCCGGAAATCGAACACGCCCTCGCCCGCTGCCTGCTGGCCTGGCCCAAACTTGCCGCCGGCGACTTTGCCGGCGCCCAACAACAGTTGCACGGCAAAGCCGTCTAGTTGGCAAACCCAAAGGAAAACCCATGTCTTTGAAATGCGGCATCGTCGGCCTGCCCAACGTCGGCAAATCCACCCTCTTCAACGCCCTGACCAAGGCCGGCATCGACGCGGCCAACTATCCGTTCTGCACCATCGAGCCGAACGTCGGCATCGTCGAAGTGCCGGACAAGCGCATGGCCCAGCTGGCCGCCATCGTCAAGCCGCAGCGCATGCAGCCGGCCATCGTCGAATTCGTCGACATCGCCGGCCTCGTCGCCGGCGCCTCGAAGGGCGAAGGCCTGGGCAACCAGTTCCTCGCCAACATCCGCGAAACCGATGCCATCGTCCATGTCGTCCGCTGCTTCGCCGACGACAACGTGGTGCACGTTTCGGGCGGCGTCGATCCGCTGCGCGACATCGAAGTCATCGACACCGAACTCGCCCTGGCCGACATGGCGACCGTCGAAAAGGCGCTCAACCGCTACCGCCGCCCGGCCAGCTCCGGCGACAAGGAAGCCAAGATCCTCGTCGCCGTCCTCGAAAAGTGCTTTGCCCAGCTCGACCAGGCCAAGGCCGTGCGCGCCCTCGACCTGTCGAAGGAAGAATGGGCCAGCCTCAAGCCCTTCTGCCTGATCACCGCCAAGCCGGTGCTCTATGTCGCCAACGTCGCCGAAGGCGGCTTCGAGAACAACCCGCTGCTCGACGCCGTGCGCGCCCATGCCGCGACCGAGAAGGCCGAAGTCGTTGCCGTCTGCGCCGCCATCGAATCCGAGATCGCCGATCTCGACGACGAGGAAAAGCAGATGTTCCTCGCCGACCTCGGCCTCGAAGAACCCGGCCTCGACCGCCTGATCCACGCCGGCTACAAGCTGCTCGGCCTGGCCACCTACTTCACCGCCGGCGTCAAGGAAGTGCGCGCGTGGACCATCCACCAGGGCGACACCGCCCCGCAGGCCGCCGGCGTCATCCACACCGACTTCGAACGCGGCTTCATCCGCGCCCAGACCATCGCCTTCGACGACTTCATCACCTACAAGGGCGAAGCAGGCGCCAAGGAAGCCGGCAAGATGCGCGCCGAAGGCAAGGAATACGTGGTCAAGGACGGCGATGTACTGAACTTCCTGTTCAACGTCTGATTTAGCGTAAGCCACGCCAGGCAAGTAGAATGGGGAGCTTTCAGGCTCCCCTTTTCATTGCCATGACCCAGCAACTCCTCACCCCCGTCCGCCTCGGCGCGCTCGAACTCAAGAACCGCGTCGTCATGGCGCCGCTGACGCGCTGCCGCACCGACAACCCCGGCTACGTGCCGACCGAGATGACGGCGCGCTACTACGCGCAGCGCGCCAGCGCCGGGCTGATTATTTCCGAAGGCACCATCGTCTCGCCGCAGGCCCGGGGATACCCATTTACGCCGGGCATCTGGTCGGCCGAACAGGTCGCCGGCTGGCGGCTGGCGACCGATGCGGTACATGAAAAGGGCGGCCTGATCGTCTGCCAGCTCTGGCATTGCGGCCGCCTGTCCCTGCCTGAATTCCACGACGGCCAGCCGCCGGTCGCGCCTTCCGCGGTCAACCCGAACTGGAAGATGTTTTCGACGACCGGCCACCCGGAAACCGTGACGCCGCATGCGCTGACCCACGACGAGATCAAGACCATCGTCGGCGACTTCCGCCGTGGCGCGGCCAATGCCATGGCCGCCGGCTTCGACGGCATCGAGATCCATTCGTCCAACGGCTACCTCTTCCACCAGTTCTTCTCGCATCAGTCGAATCAGCGCGACCGACGAATACGGCGGCAGCCACGAAAACCGCGCCCGCTTCTTCCGCGAAGTGCTCGATGCCGTCGGCGAAGTCATGCCGCTCGACCGCGTCGGCTTCCGGCTCAACCCGATGCTCAACCACTTCCACGGCATCACCGTCGACGAGGACACGGTGCCGATGTGGGAATACGTCGTGCGCACCGCCAACGGCTACGGGCTGGCCTACCTGCACCTGACCGAGCCGCTGTCGCCGAAACAGGTCGCCAACACGCCGGGCACGCTGCTCGATGTCGGCGCCCACTTCCGTCCCATCGCCACCATGCCGATCATCAGCAACGGCGCCCTCGACCAGGCCAAGGGCGAAGCCCGTCTCGCCGCCAATCTTTGCGATGCCGTCGCCTACGGCATGGCGTGGATCGCCAACCCGGATCTCGTCGAACGCTTCCGCCGCGGCGCGCCGCTCAACGAACCCGACCGCGATACCTTCTATCAGGGCGGCGAAAAGGGCTATCTCGACTACCCGACACTCGCCGCATGAAGCGTCTTGTCGCGCTGCTGACCATCGCCATCCTGAGCCGCGCGGCGCTCGCCGACGGCCTGCCGCCCAACGTGCTCGGCGCGCTGAAGGCGGCACAGATTCCCGCCGCCAGCGTCGCCGTCGTCGTCCAGCCGGTCGATGCAGGAAAGCCTTTGGTCGCCCACAACGCCACGCAGGCGATGAACCCCGCCTCGGTGATGAAACTGGTCACCACCTACGCCGCGCTCGACCTGCTCGGCCCGGCGTGGACGTGGAAAACCACGGCGTGGACCGAGACTGCTGCGGTCAACGGCGTTTTGAACGGCAATTTGACCATCAAGGGCAGCGGCGACCCGCGCTTCTCCATCGAGCACCTGTGGGCCCTGCTGCGCCAGTTGCGCGTGCGCGGCATCCAGCACATCGGCGGCGACATCGTGCTCGACCGCACGGTCTTCAACGTCCCGGCCATCGACCCCGGCGCCTTCGACGACAAGCCGATGCGTCCCTACAACGTCGGCCCGGATGGCCTGCTGATCAACTTCCGCGCGCTGCGCTTCACGCTGCTGCCCGACAACAGCCGGCCGCGCGTGCTGATGGAAACGCCCAGCGACGGCCTGCGCGTGGACAACCAGTTGCGCGCCGGCGAAGGCGGCTGCGGCAGAAACTGGAAGGACTTCATCAACGTCCGCCTGATTCCTGAAAACTACGGCAACCGGCTCGAATTCACCGGCACCTACAGCCCGCTGTGCGGCGAAAAGCCGCTCAACCTCTCACCACTGCCCGCCGATGCGCAGGCCGGCGGGCTGATCCGCAGCCTGTGGAAGGAACTGGGCGGCACGCTCGCCGGCCAGGTGCGCGGCGGCAGCGTTCCCGCCGGCAGCAAGCTGCTCGCTGAGCACGAATCGCCACCGCTGGCCGACGCCGTGCGTGACATCAACAAGTTCAGCAACAACGTGATGGCCCGCCAGGTCTTCCTGACGCTCGGCAACGACACGGCGCCGGCCACTGCCGAACGTTCGCGGCAGCGCATCGGCGACTGGCTGAACGGGCGCGGCCTGCGCTTCGCCGAGCTGGAGATCGAAAACGGCTCCGGCCTCTCGCGCCGCGAACGGATCAGCGCCGACAGCCTCAACCGCCTGCTGCTCGACGCCTGGAAGAACCCGGTGATGCCGGAATACATCTCCAGCCTGCCCATCGTCGGCATCGACGGCACCATGAAAAAACGCCTCAACGGCTCCGACGCCACCGGCCGTGCCCACATCAAGACCGGCACGCTCGACGGCGTCAAAACCGCCGCCGGCTACGCGCTCGACGCCCAAGGCCGGCGCTACGTGGTGATCTTCCTGATCAACCATCCGAAGGCACAGGCCGGCAGCGCCGCCATCGACGCCCTGCTGGTCTGGGTGGCGCAGCGGCGGGCCGGCGAGAAGAACGTCGTTCTCGAAAACGAGTGAGCCGGCCAGCGTCCATGCGCGAATTCCAGCCCTTTCCCGCTGCGGTCCTTGATAGTCGCGGGCTGAACCGGCAGCACATTTTCGACCTTACCGATCTGCCGACTGAGATCAGCACGACGCTGGGCGAAACCGCGTCCTACCGCCAGCTCATCCTGATCGGCCATGGTGGCAAAACCCTTTGGGAATGCGTGAAGGCGGCGCATATCGGCGGCGCCAACCCGATCGACGATTACAGCGCCCAGGTCATCGAACAATGCTTCGCCGAACACCTGCCCGGCAACCGCTACCGGATCATCTTCCCCGGCGAACACCCGGTCGGTCTGCAGCAACTCGGCAAGCTCGCCGGCTGGCACCACGCCGCACCCTTCATGGTCGGCATCGATCCCGAATGGGGCAGCTGGTATGCCTACCGCGCCGTCGTCCTGGCCGATACTGATTTTTGCCCTTCCAGGGCCGTCGACCGCAACAGCCCCTGTGCAAGCTGCCACGCCAAACCCTGCGTCACTGCCTGCCCCGCCGGCACCATGGATAGCGGCAGTTTTGCGCTGGAAAAATGCATCGCCTACCGCAAGCGCGACGATTCACGGTGCAAACACACCTGCCTCGCGCGCATCGCCTGCCCGGTGGGCAGCGAGCATCGCTATGACGACGATCAGATGCGGCATGCTTATTCGATTTCGCTGCAGATGATCCGCGAACAGTTCTGACGTCGTTCGCTCTTCGAAGACTTGATGCAAGGCATGGTCCGGCCAACCCCATCGCTCTATGATGGCCCCCGTTACCCCACGAAGAAACGCGGACCACCATGAACAACCCTTCACCCGGCGCTGACCGACCCGACGCAGATACCGTGCGCGCCTTGCTGCGCCAGGTGATCGACCCCGAGGTCGGCGCCAATATCGTCAACATGGGCCTCATTTACGAAGTCGCCGTCGGCGCCGACAACATCCGGATCAGGATGACCATGACCTCGCCGGCCTGCCCGATGGGCGAGATGATCCTCGACGACGTGCGCGCCGTGCTGGCTGACGAACTGCCGGGCTGGCCGGCGGATGTCGCTCTGGTTTGGGAACCGCCATGGAACCCGTCGATGATGAGCGAGCGCACCCGCCAGAATTTCGGCTGGTAGGCGGCGTGACCGCTGCCAACGGAACACCGCGATGAACGATCTGCGCCCGGCCGCCCGGTTGCCCCTGCTGTTTCTCGGGATGATTTCGCTGCTCGCCGGCGTTGTCGCCGGCCTCGCTCGTCTGGCCTGGGATGTGCCATCGGTTGCCGCTACCGCCGCCGGCTGGCACGGCGCGCTGATGATTTCGGCTTTTTTCGGTACCGTCATCAGCCTCGAGCGCGCCGTCGCCATCGGCCGCCTGTGGGCTTATGCGGCACCGGCCGCCGCTGGCCTGAGCGGTTTGTGCCTGCTCGCCGGTGCACCGCTCGGCGCGGTTCAGGCGCTCGCCATTTTTGCTGCCATGGTGATGGTCGGTGCCAGCCTCCAGGTATTGCGCCGGCTGACCGCGCCCTTCACCATCGTCCTCGCGCTCGGTGCCGGCTGCTGGCTGGTTAGCAACCTGGCGTGGCTGGCGAGCGGCATGCCGACCCCGGCCGTACCTTGGTGGCTGGCCTTTCTGGTGTTGACCATCGCCGGCGAACGGCTGGAACTGACCCGCTTCCTGCCGACGCCGCCGGTGGCGCAGCGGCTGTTCATCGCCATCGTCGGCGCTATTCTGGCCGGCGCCACGCTGAGCCTGTGGTTCGCGGATGGCGGCTTGCGGGTCTTTGCCGGCGGGTTGCTGGCCCTCGCCGCCTGGCTGTTGCGCTATGACATCGCCCGACGCAACGTCGCCCAACGGGGGCTGACGCGCTTCATTGCCGTTTGCCTGCTCTCCGGCTACATCTGGCTGGCGCTGGCCGGCGCGCTCGGCATCACCGGCGCCTTGCTGCCCGGCGATATCTGGCGCGATGCCGCCCTGCACGCCATCGGCCTCGGCTTCGTTTTCGCCATGGTTTTCGGGCACGCGCCGATCATTTTTCCGGCAGTGGCACGGGTGAAGATTCCCTATCACCCGCTGTTCTATGTTCCGCTGCTGGTGCTGCACGCCTCGCTGGCGCTGCGCATCGGTGGCGGCCTCGTCGGCGATTTTGCCGTGCAGCGCGCCGGGGGTGCGGCCAATGCGGTCGCCCTGCTGCTGTTCATCGCCACCATTCTGGCCAGCGTCGTACGCGGCAAGCGGCAGACCAGTTCTTCCGGAAAGGCGGCCCCCGATGAAACGCCATGAGCAGTTGCAGGATCTCTCGCGCGAACATCATCTGGCGCTGAAACTGGCGCTGCTCGCCCGGCGCGCGCTCGCCTCGGGCGAGCCGTTGCAGATCCAGGCGGCGGCGACCACTTGCGCCACGGCCTTCGTCAGCGACCTCGAGCCACATTTTGTCCGCGAGGAAAGCGATGTGCTGCCGATGCTGGCACAGGCCGGCGAAACGGCGCTCGTCGAGCGGACGCTGAGCGAACACGACGAGATGCGTCGCCTCGCCGCCCGCCTGCCGGCCGCCGACCCGGCGACGCTGGAACGATTCGGCGAACTGCTCGGCGCGCATGTGCGCTTCGAGGAGCGCGAACTGTTCGAGGTAGCGCAGCGTCTTCTGGGGCCGAACGACGAGTTGAATGACTGACTCGCGCTGGGTAGGCAGCGAACTGCTGCCGCGCGCCCGGCAGCGCTAGCGCCTCAGCCGACCGGCTGCTCGCGGAACAGCGCCAGCCAGCCGCGGATCACCCGGTAGCCGACCCACAGGCCAAGGAGCGCAATGAGTATCCAGGCGACGGGAATGCCGATGATGGTGATGATCAGCAGGCCATAGACGACCAGCCACAGGAAGGTGAACCAGAAGGTGCGGATCTGCCAGCGGAAATGGCTTTCCAGCCAGGTGCCGTTTACGTCGCCACGCTTCAGGTAGTTGAGGAAAACGGCGACCAGCGACGGCAGGCCGAAGACGAAGCCGCCGGCAACCGTCGCTGCCGAGGTAATGCCGACAACGACGGCAATCGCATGCAGACCGTAGATCAAATGGGTAAGTTGCACCAGCGACTGGCGGACGCCGTGCACATCGGTGGTGGGGACAGGTTCCTGCATGTTCAATTCTCCGGGAGATATTTTTGTAGAAACAGCGCGGGCCCGGCCTCGGGGTCGAGCACGTACGGCGCGAAGCCGGCACGCTCGTAGGTGGCCATGGCCCGCGTGTTGTTGGACAGAACTTCGAGCGTCAGCTTGCAGCAGCCGAGTTCGCGTGCCTGCTGCTCGGCCCATTGCAGCAGCGCCTGGCCGACGCCCTGCCCGCGCCGGTCGTCACGGGTGACGATGTCGTGGATGTTGAGCAGGGGTTTGGCGGCGAAGGTGGAGAAGCCGGCGAAGCAATTGATCAGGCCGACCGCTTCATCGCCGGCGAAGGCCAGCGCGCCGTGGAAGGTGGGCAGGTCTTGCAGTTGGCGGACCAGATGAGCCTTGGCGTAATCCGAAAGCCCGCTGCCGCCGCCCATCGGATCGTGTGCGTAGTGGTCGAGCAGGGCCAGCCAGGCTTTGGAATTTGCCTCTTTTTTGAGGTTGACCGCAACAACCCGCAGCGTCACAGCCCAAGATCCTGCCACATGCCGTCGATGCGCTTTTTGACGTCGCCATTCATCACAATCGGCCGTCCCCATTCGCGGGTGGTTTCGCCCGGCCACTTGTTGGTCGCGTCCAGCCCCATCTTGGAGCCGAGGCCGGCTACCGGCGAAGCGAAGTCGAGATAGTCGATCGGCGTGTTGTTGACCAGTGTCGTGTCGCGGCTGGCATCCATGCGTGTAGTCATCGCCCAGATCACTTCCTTCCAGTCGCGGATGTCGATGTCGTCGTCCACGACAATGATGGTCTTGGTGTACATGAACTGGCGCAGAAAGCTCCAGATGCCGAACATGATGCGCTTGGCGTGGCCGGGGTACTGTTTCTTGATGCTGACGATGGCCATGCGGTACGAGCAGCCTTCCGGCGGCAGGTAGAAATCGACGATTTCCGGATACTGCTTCTGCAACAGCGGCACGAAGACCTCGTTGAGCGCGACGCCGAGCACGGCCGGCTCGTCCGGTGGCTTGCCGGTGTAGGTGCTGTGGTAGATCGGGTCGCGGCGCATCGTCATGCGCTCGATGGTAAAGACGGGGAATTCGGCCTGCTCGTTGTAGTAGCCGGTGTGGTCGCCATACGGGCCTTCCAACGCCATTTCGCCGGGGTGGATGACGCCTTCGAGAACGATCTCGGCCGAGGCGGGCACTTGCAAAGCGGAGCCGATGCACTTGACCAACTCGGTCTTGCCGCCGCGCAGCAGGCCGGCAAACTGGTATTCCGACAGCGAATCGGGCACCGGCGTCACGGCACCGAGGATGGTCGCCGGATCGCAACCGAGGACGACGGCCAGCGGGAAGGGCTGACCGGGATTGGCCAACTGGAACTCGCGAAAATCCAGCGCCCCGCCGCGATGCGCCAGCCAGCGCATGATCACCTTGTTCGGGCCGAGCACCTGCTGGCGATAGATGCCGAGGTTCTGCCGGTTCTTGTGCGGCCCTTTGGTGACGACCAGGCCCCAGGTGATCAGCGGCGCCACGTCGCCCGGCCAGCAATGCTGAATCGGCAACTTCGCCAAATCAACATCCTTGCCCTCCCAGACGATTTCCTGACACGGCGCGCTCGACACCGTTTTCGGCGCCATGTTCATGACCTGCTTCAAGATCGGCAGCTTGTCCCAGGCGTCCTTCAAACCTTTGGGCGGCTCCGGCTCCTTCAAGTAAGCGAGCAGCTTGCCGACCTCGCGCAGGGCCTGCACCGATTCCTCGCCCATGCCCAGCGCCACCCGTTTCGGCGTGCCGAATAGGTTGGCCAGCACGGGAATCGAATGCCCTTTGGGCTTTTCAAACAGGATGGCCGGCCCTTCGGCACGCAGTACGCGGTCGCAGATCTCGGTCATTTCGAGGCGGGTATCGACCTCGACGCCGACGCGCTTCAACTCGCCGGTCTTTTCCAACTGCGACATGAAGTCGCGCAGATCGTGATATTTCATCGGGTGCGATACGAAAAATGGCAGGCGACGCAGGCCGCCGTCAGGTTCGGTAGCAGCGCCAGCGCCTTGTCACGATCGCCGGTCTTGGCTGCCGTCGCGAATTCGCTGGCCGCCTTGTGGCCATCCATGCCGATGCCGTGCATGGCCGGCGGCATATGCGGGCCGGGTCGCGCGTCGAAGGGCTTGTCGCGGTGCTTGCCCATCGCCGACATGCCGAGCTTCGTTTCGGCCGCCTCGCCCGCTTCCTTGATCTTGCCGACCGCGATCAGCGAGAGGACTTCATTGAGCGCAACGAGATTCCCCTGCATTTCCTCACGCAACGCTTCCTGCGCCGGGGCCGGCAATTTGACGAGTTGGCGGCTGTCTTCGGCGACTGCTCGCGCTGCACTTCCTACGGTCGCGGTCGACACCAAAAAAAGGGCAAAAATCAGGGCTTTCATCCAAAAATCCTTCCGGAAACCAGAAAATCGACGACGATCCCGGCGAAAATTGCCGCACCGACCCAGTTGTTGTGCAAAAAGGCCTTGAAGCAGGCCATGCGCTCGCGGCCGCGAATCCACGTGAAATGGACGCCCATGATCCCGGCGGCAACCGTCAGCCCGGCGTAGAAGACCCAGCCGAGGTGCAGCGTGAAACCGACCCAGCCGATGATGGCCAAAGTCATCGCGTAGCAGGCCATCACCGCCGCCACGTCGAAGCGCCCGAAGGTGATGGCCGAGGTCTTGATGCCGATCTTGAGGTCGTCGTCGCGGTCGACCATGGCGTATTCGGTGTCGTAGGCGACCGCCCAGAAGACATTGGCGAGCAGCAGCCACCAGGCTTCGGCCGGCACTTCGCCAAGATGTGCCGCGTAGGCCATCGGGATGCCGAAGCCGAAGGCAACGCCGAGGTAGGCCTGCGGAATGGCGAAGAAACGCTTGGTGAAGGGATAGCTGGCAGCGAGGAAGAGCGCCGGCACCGACATCCAGATGACCAGCGGGTTGCCGAGCATCAGCACAAGCGCAAAGGCGCACAGCGAAAGACCCGCGAACAGCGCCAGCGCTTCCGTCGTCGTCACCTTGCCGGAAGTCAGCGGGCGCTCTTTGGTGCGCTCGACATGGCGGTCGAAATCGCGGTCGGCATAGTCGTTGATTACACAGCCGGCCGAGCGCATCAGCACCGTGCCGAGCACGAAAACCCAGACGACAACCCAGTACGGCCGGCCCAATGCCGACAGCCACAGCCCCCAGAGCGTCGGCCAGAGCAGCAGCAGGATGCCGATCGGCTTGTCGAGCCGCATCAGTTTTTCGTAGAGATCGAGGCGTTCCCTGATCCGGTCGAATTGCATTTCCATGGGCGCAGATTCTACTCGACCAATCCGCTATCTCCAGTCGCCACGCAGTTGCCCGACGATCTGCTGCAGGCGCTCCGGCGTCGCCTGGTCCGGCGATATCGGCGGCGCACCGACAACGGCGATCCGGGAGAAAAGGCCACGGCGGAAGGGCCGGGTCATCGCCCGACCGTCCTTGCGCGAGAAGAAACTGCCCCACAATCCCTGCAGGGCCAGGGGGATCACCGGCACCGGGTTGCGCTCCAGAATGCGCGTAACCCCGGGACGGAAGGGATTGAGCTCACCCGTATTCGTGATCACCCCTTCCGGGAAAATCCCGATCAGTTCGCCCGCTTCGAGCGCCTGCGCGACCTCGGCAAAGGCGCGCTCCATCATTTCCGGGTCTTCCTTTGCCGGCGCAATGGGAATCGCCCGGCTATGGCGAAAAACGAAGGAGATTATCGGGGTGCGAAAAATCCGATGGTCCATCACGAAGCGGATCGGGCGCGGCGAAACCCCCATCAGGATCACCGGATCGACAAAGCTGACGTGGTTGCAGACGATCAGCGCCGCGCCTTCATGCGGGATATGTTCGACCCCCCGCTTCTTCAGCCGGTAAACGGCATGGACGAGCATCCAGGCAATGAAGCGCAGCAAGAACTCGGGCACCAGACCGTAGATGTAGATCGCGACTGCCGCGTTGCACACCGCCGCCACCGCGAACAAGATCGGGATCGACAGACCGGCACCGAGCATTCCGGCGGCAGCCCCCGCCCCGACCACCATGAACAGTGCATTGAGAATATTGTTGGCGGCGATGATGCGCGCCCGCTGTTCCGCCGCGCTGCGCAATTGCACCAGCGCATAAAGCGGCACAATGAAAAATCCGCCGAACAGCCCGAGCAGCAGCAGATCGGCCAGTATCCGCCAGACCCCGGGCTGGGTCAGCAAGGCACCGGCGCCCAGCACTTCCGTCGGTGCGGGCAGTGCCAGCGCCGCCAGCGCGAGGTCGAGTCCAAATACGGTGAGGCCGATCGAGCCCAGCGGCACCAGCCCGATTTCCACAGTGCGCGCCGACATCCGTTCGCAAAGCAAGGAACCGGCACCGATGCCAACCGTAAATACGGCCAGCAACAGCGTGACCACGGCCTCGCTGCCACCCAGGATGTTCTTGCCGAAGGCGGGCATCTGGGCGAGAAACAGGGCACCGTAAAGCCAGAACCAGGAAATCCCGAGGATGGACAGGAAAACCGTGCGGTTCTGCCGGGCAAAACCGATGTTGCGCCAGGTTTCGGTGAACGGATTGGGGTTTACCACGAGTTCCGGCGCCGGCGCCGCCGCCGGCGGGATGCCGCGACTGGCCGCATAGCCGACAACCGCCACGCCCAGGCCGGCCAGCGCGATCCACAGCGGGTTGAGCCCCGCCCCGGCGAGCAGCCCGCCGGCCAGCGTGCCGACCAGGATGGCGACGAAGGTGCCGGCCTCGATCTGTGCATTGCCGCCGATCAGTTCGGTTTCCTTGAGATGCTGCGGCAGGATGGCGTACTTGACGGGCCCGAAAAACGTCGATTGCAGGCCAAGGAGAAACAGCGCGCCGAGCAGCAGGACGAGGCTGTGCAGCAGGAAGCCGGCGATCGCAAAGATCATGATCCCGACTTCAAGCAGTTTGGTCAGGCGGGCCAGCAGCGCCTTGTCGTACTTGTCGGCCAACTGGCCGGCGGTCGCCGAAAACAGAAAGAAGGGGAGAATGAACAGGCCGGCCGCGAGGTTGGCGAGTATCTCCGGACGCAGCGTAGTCCATTGCGCGGACTGGAAGGTAATCAGCACGACCAGCGCATTTTTGAACAGGTTGTCGTTGAACGCCCCGAGGAACTGGGTCAGGAACAGCGGCCCGAAGCGGCGCGTGCGCAGCAACTGAAACTGGCCGCCCCTGGAATTTTCCGTGCTATTGCTCATTCAAACCTTGTATCCGCATGTAAGAATCACGTTCCGGTCAGCCGCCATTATCGCCCGACATGCTCACCTCACGCTCCGAATATCTCAATCGCCCAGATTGCCGCCTGCATATCCGCCGCTGGGGCCGGCCTGACGCCCCCATGCTTTTCCTGCTGCACGGCTGGATGGACGTTTCCGCCTCCTTCCAGTTCGTCGTCGATGCGCTGGAAAAGGGCTGGAACATTGTCGCCCCCGACTGGCGGGGCTTTGGCCCGTCCGACTGGCTCGGCCGCCCCTACTTCTTCGCCGAGCATCTGGGCGACCTCGAAGCCATCGTCGACCATTACGCTCCGGAAGGCCAGGTACGCCTGGCAGGGCACAGCATGGGCGGCATCCTCTCCTGCCTTTACGCCGGCATCCGACCGGCGCGCGTCGCCGGCGTAGTCACGCTGGAAGGCTTCGGCATCGCGCCGACCCGGCCGGAGATGGCGCCCGAGCGTTACCAGAACTGGCTGGACACCCTGAAGAAGCCGCCGCGCATGCACGTCTATGCCGACCGCGCCGGCTTCGCCCGCCGGCTCCTGCATGGCGACCGCTTCCTGACCGCGGAACGCGCCGAATTCCTCGCCAGGCACCTGGCCCGCATCGGCGATGGCGAGGACAAGCGCGGCGAGCGCCGCCACGGGATTATCTGGAACGGCGATCCCTGGCACAAGGCGCCCGGCGCCTACCTGTTCCGCCTCGAGGAATCGATGGCAATCTGGCGCCAGGTGACCTGCCCGGTTCTCTGGGTTGCCGGCCGGCAATCCTGGGTGGTCCGCGAATACGGCACCCGACCCGGTGACTGGGAGGCGCGCCGCGCCTGCTTTGCCGAGGTTTCGGAAATGTGGATCGAGGACGCTGACCACATGCTGCATCACGACCAGCCGCTCGAAGTCGCTCGGATGGTCGAGGATTTCTTCGCCTGAGCGGGCCGGGAAGCGGCATGGAGTACCTCTCGATCGGCATGTTGCTCGGCGGCGTGGGTCTTTTCCTGCTGGGCATGGAGATGATGACCGAGGGACTGAAACTCGCTGCCGGCCCGGCACTGGGCCGCATGCTCGTCACCTCGACCCGCACCCGGCTGCGCGGACTGATCTCCGGGTTGCTGCTCACGGCGCTCGTCCAGTCATCAAGCGCCGTCACCGTCGCGGCGATCGGCTTCGTCAATGCCGGCTTGCTCAGCCTGGGCCAGTCGCTGTGGGTGCTTTTCGGCTCCAACGTCGGCAGCACCATGACCGGCTGGCTGGTGGCCCTGGTTGGACTGAAGATCAAGATCGAGGCAGCCGCGCTTCCATTGATCGGCATCGGCATGGCCCTGCGTCTCTCGGCACCCGCCGGTCGGCGCGGCGCCTATGGCAGCATGCTGACCGGATTCGGCGCACTGTTTCTCGGTATCGGCCTGCTGCAACAGGCATTCGCGGGTGCCGACCAGCATCTCGACCTGAGCACGCTCAGCGGCCGCGGCGCCTGGTCGATCTTCGCCTTCGCCGCGGCCGGCCTTGCCCTGACAACCCTGATGCAGTCGTCGGCAGCGGCCATCGCCATTTTGCTCACGCTTGCCGAAAGCGGTGTCATCCCGCTCCAGGAGGCTGCCGGCGCGGTCATCGGCGCCAACATCGGAACCACGGTGACCGCCCTGCTCGCGGTGATCGGCGCAACCGCCAATGCCAAGCGGGCGGCCATGGCACATGTCATTTTCAACGTACTGACCGGACTGGTCGCCCTGATCCTGCTGCCGGTGCTGATCAACGGTGTCGAAGGGCTGCGCAACACGCTCCATCTCGAAGCGGCGCCAGCGGTCAGCCTGGCCTTGTTCCACACCACCTTCAACCTGCTCGGCGTCGTCCTGATGTGGCCTCTGACCGGGCACCTGACAGCGTTTCTCCAGCGCCGCTTCCGCTCCCGCGAGGAGGAACTCGGGCAGCCGCAATTCATCGACCGCAACGTCGCCTCGGTACCGGCGCTGGCCGCCGACGCGTTGAGCCGCGAGATGGTTCGGCTGGGTGGCATGGCGCTGAGCGTCGCGCGCGGCGCCTGCAAAGCGATTCTCGGCAACCCGCCGGCCGCCGATGATTCACTGGTTTACGCCAGCCTGAGTCGCCAGATGCTCGATTTCGTCACCGCCGTCAGCCGGAGCAAGATGAGCGAGGAAAGTGCGCAACACTTCGCAAGGCTGCTGCGCATCCAGCGCTATTACGACCAATGCAGCGAACTGGCCGGCGAGGTCGCTCAGGCTGCCCAGCCCTTGGCCAGGCTCGCCGGACAGACGCCTGGCGTCATTGTCGGCAACCTGGTCAGCGACGCAAGCCGCTTGCTCGCCGAGCTGGACCCTGCGCACGAGACGTTCTCGCCGACCGGTGAAGCGGCCCTGAATACCTTCGAGGAACACTATCAGGCGACCAAGGCCAGGCTGCTCCTTGCCGCTGCCGCCGGCGAAATGGATTTGCCCCAGATGGAGGCCGTGATGCGCAGCCTGAGCGCCCTGCGCCGCATTGTCGAGCAGGCAGCCAAGGCGGCACGCCTGATGCGCGAACGGATCCCGGCCTGATCAGGACCTGAGCAGTTCCTCACGCGCGCCGAGCCAGCGCTGCAGGTGCCGCTCGGCCAGTTCCGGCTGCGAAATCAACATGTCTTCGGCCACCGTACGCGCCATTTCCACCAGATCGGCATCGATCTCCAGATCAGCGTAGCGCAACAGGGGAACACCGCTCTGCCGGCTGCCGACGAACTCGCCGGGGCCGCGCAAGTGCAGATCCTGACGGGCGATTTCGAAACCGTCGGTATTTTCGAAAATGATCTTCAGGCGCTGCCGGGCGATTTCGCCAAGCGGCCCGGCATAGATCAGCACACAACTCGATTCATGCGCGCCGCGCCCGACCCGGCCGCGTAACTGGTGCAGCTGCGACAGGCCGAAACGTTCGGCATGTTCGATGACCATCAGGCTGGCATTCGGCACATCGACGCCGACTTCGATGACCGTCGTCGCCACCAGCACGTCGATGTCGCCGGCAACAAAGGCCGCCATCACCGCCTGTTTTTCATCGGCCTTCAGACGGCCATGCACCAGACCCACGGTCAACCCGGAAAATTCGGCCAAAAGCGTTGTGTAGGTTTCCTGCGCCGTCTGTAACTGCAGTGTCTCGGACTCCTCGATCAGCGGGCAGACCCAGTAAGCTTGCCGACCTTCCTCGACCAGCTTCCTGACGAAGGCGAGCACATCCTCGCGCCGGCTGTCGGCAACCAGCCGCGTCTTGATCGGCGTCCGCCCGGGCGGCAGTTCGTCGAGCACGGTGACGTCGAGGTCGGCGTAGTAGCTCATGGCCAGCGTGCGCGGAATCGGCGTCGCCGACATCATCAACTGGTGAGGATTCGCGCCTTTTTTGCGCAGCGCGAGGCGCTGGGCGACGCCGAAGCGGTGCTGTTCGTCGACAATCGCCAGGCCCAGCTTCGCGAAATCGACGCCTTCCTGAATCAACGCATGCGTGCCGACGATCAGTTGCGCCTCGGCTGCAGTCGCCGCCAGCTGCGTCCGCCTGGCCGCCGCTTTCAGACTGCCGGACAACCAGGCGACGCGGATGCCAAGCGGCTCGAGCCATTGCCGCAACTTGAGGTAGTGCTGCTCGGCGAGAATTTCGGTCGGCGCCATGAACGCCGCCTGCCAGCCGGCCGAGATCGCCTGGCAGGCGGCCAGCGCGGCCACAATGGTCTTGCCGGCACCAACGTCGCCCTGCAGCAGACGCTGCATCGGATAGGGCCGGGCCAGGTCGGCGGCGATTTCGGCCAGCGCCCGCAACTGGGCGCCAGTCAGGCCGAAGGGCAAGCGGTCGAGCAAGCGCGCACCGAAATCATCCCGCGCCACCAGTACCGGCGCGCCCTGTTCGCGGCGGGCGAGATAGGCACGGCGCAGACACAATTGCTGGGCCAGCACTTCATCGAATTTAACCCGCCGCCAGGCCGGATGGTTTCGGGCATGCAAGGTATCGAGATCGGTGCCAGGCGGCGGCCGGTGCAGGAAATGCACGCTGCGCACCAGGCTCGGCAGCCTCAGGCGCCGGCGCAGTTCGTCAGACAGCGTGTCGGACAGATCGCCGGCCTCCAGCGCCCTGCCGATCAGCTTTTGCAGCGCCGAATTGGCGACACCTGCGGTTGACGGGTAAATCGGGGTCAGTTCCGTCGGCAGCGGATCGTCGGCGCCGACCTTGCGCACGCGCGGATGCACCATCTCGGCGCCGAAGAAGCCGCTGCGCACTTCGCCGAAGGCACGCACCTTCGAACCTTCGCTCAGTACCGCCTGCTGGCTGGGGTAAAAGCTGAAAAAACGCATGACCAGCTCGCCGCTGGCATCGAGCGCACGGACGACCATCTGCCGGCGCGGCCGGAACTGGACTTCGCACGAAGTGACGACGACCTCGACCTGGACCGGCTCGCCCGATGGCGCCCGGGCAACCGGCGTGACGCGGGTTTCATCCTCGTATCGCAGCGGCAGGTGGACGAGCAAATCGGCCTCGCAGTGGAGGCCGATCTTCGCCAGTTTCTTGCGCAGCGCCTCGGGGGCGCGAATCGGGGCCGCGGCCCCGGTAGCCGTCATCAGCCGCTTATTTGCCCATGAACATTACGGCGTCTGCCTCGACCAAAGCCCCGCGCGGCAGTTCCTTGACACCAACGGCCGCGCGCGCCGGGAAGGGAGCGCTGAAGTATTTGGCCATCGTCTCGTTGACCCGCGCGAAGTGGGCGAGGTCAGTCAGGAAGACGTTGAGCTTGACGACATCGGCCAGCGAACCGCCGGCCGCTTCGGCAACCGCCTTGAGATTTTCGAAGACGCGAACGATTTGCGCGTCGATACCGTCTACCATCTGCATCGTGGATGGATCGAGTCCAATTTGCCCGGACATGTAAATGCTGTCACCGACCCGTACCGCTTGCGAGTAGGTGCCGATGGCGGCCGGTGCATGGGGCGTGGAGATGATGATCTTGGCCATGAGAAGCTTCCTGTCGTAATTTGCGAAACGTTATTCTAGACCCGACCCCGCATGAACCCACGCATCGAATCCCTGGAAAAAATGCTCGGCGGCCCGCGCGACTGCGCCCTGCTCCGCTTCTCCCTGGGCAACGAATACCTGAAAGCCGGTGATCCGGTCGCAGCCGGAAAATCCTTCCAGGCGGCGGTTGACCGCGATAGTCAATATTCAGCGGCCTGGAAGGCGCTCGGCAAGGCGCTGGCCGAGGCTGGCGACCCTGCGGGCGCTCTGGCCGCCTATGAACGCGGGATCATCGTTGCCGAAGCCCGGGGCGACATTCAGGCGGCCAAGGAAATGAAGGTATTTGCCAGGCGTCTGCAAAAGACGCCCGGCACCTGAAGGAAGGGTCAGAAACCCTTGGAGTACTGCACGCCGAGTACGTGCGCGCTATCGTCGTAGGTACCACGGAGCGTGCTCGAACCCGCCGCCCCGAAACTGCGCGTCTGGCCGATATTGGTTTCCTTTACGTAGAGGTAGGCGTAGCCGGCATCGATCACGCCGTACGCCCCGCCATTCCACTGGCCGCCGAACGAGAACCACCAGCGGTTGTTGTCAGGCACCCGGGCCGAACGGTCACCGTCGCGGGTCGGCGTCTGGTCGTAGGCAATGCCGAACTTGAGCTTCCAGGCGTCACTGGCCTTGTAGGCGGCACCCCACGCGATGCGCCAGGAGTCCTTGTAATTGAATGACTCGACATCAGTGCCGCCGGCGTACTGGATATTCAGCGAATTGAGCGTGCTCCAGTTGGTGTAGGACAGATCGCCCATCGCCTCCCATCGGTCGGAAACCTGCTGCCAGACGGACAGGATGAAGATGTCCGGCAGCTTGAGGTCGGCCGTGGCCGAACTGCTGGCGGCGCCCACCGAGCGCGTGCCTTCCAGGGTGTAGTTCATCGATGAACGATACGACACACCAACGCGCATCGCCGGCGAAAGCGTGAATAACGCGCCGGCATTCCAGCCCCATGCCCCATCGTCGCCTTCGACCCGATAAAGGCCGAGCGGCGTGGCATTGGTCATTTCGGCATCGATCGTCTGATAGTTGATGCCCAACCCAAGAGACACCTTGTCGCTGAGCTTGTAGGCCAAGGACGGATTGTAATTGACCGTGGTGATCTCGGATTTGAGCGCCTGATAGCGACCGATCCAGCCACTGTCTTCATAATCCGTGGACAAACCGAACGGCGCAGATATACCCAGCCCGACGAACCAGTCAGGCGCCAGCTGCACCGAGAAATAGCCGTTGGGCACGGCATGCCAGCCGCCCGCGTCGCCGCCGTTGCCGCCTGACAATCCGGACAGCACCCCGGTACCGGACGAACCGTTATTGGAAAATTCGAAACTCGGCCTGACACCCGCCACACCGGCGGAGAGCTGCACCCCGGGCAGTCGGGTCATGCCGGCGGGGTTAAAGAATATCGTGCTGGCGTTCTCGGCAATCGCAGCCGAGCCGGCAAAGGACGTCGAAATGCCGCTCGCATTCTGCTCCCAGAGCTGGAAGCCGGCCGCCGGGGCGGCGCCCGAGAAGACGGCCAGCAACAAAGCCGGCACGACACGCAATGTCATTGTTTTCATTTCTCAACTTACCTGAACAGAAATTTGCACTTGTCTGATTTTACGTACTTTCTGGTAAGACGGGACGCTTTTTGCCATTTCCATCGATGGCAACGTAGGTCAGTTGCGCTTCCGTCACTTTGACGATGACGGGGTTGGCGTAATTGCGCTCGGCATAGACTTCGACATTGACCGTGATCGAGGTTCGCCCGACATGGACGACTTCGGCATAGAGACTGACGATGTCGCCGACCGACACGGGCTGCTTGAAGAGAAATGAATTCACCGACACGGTGGCCACCCGGCCACCCGCCAGTCGCATGGCAGGTATCGCTCCGGCGACGTCAACCTGGGCCATGACCCAGCCGCCGAATACATCGCCATTCTGATTGAGGTCCGCCGGCATGGGAACAACCCGCAGCGCGGGCTGCTTCGATGGTAGGGTGATGCGGTCAACAGCCATAATCAGCTCATTTTCAGGGAAAGCCTGATTTTCGCGGAATCCTGGAAGTTTTCATATACTGGCAAAAATATTTCATTTTCAGGCTACCCCACATGCGCCGCGCCTCAGCCCTCACCAAGCCCCCACTCGGCCAGCCTCTGCCCGAAAGCCATGTATGGCTAACCCTGCGCACGCTGTTTCCCTATTTGTGGGCGTACCGACTGCGCGTCATCGCCGCACTAGCCTGCCTGGTCTTCGCCAAGGTCGCCAACGTTGCCGTGCCTGTGGTGTTCAAGGAAATGATTGACGGACTATCGGTTACGCAGCAGGCCCTCGTCCTGCCGGCGCTGCTGCTTGTGCTCTATGGCGCGTTGCGCTTTTCCACCGCCCTGTTTACCGAGCTGCGTGAATTTCTTTTTGCCCGGGTAACGCAGCGTGCCGTGCGCCAGGTCGCGCTCGAAATTTTTCGCCACCTGCACGCGCTCAGCCTCCGCTTTCATCTCGAACGACAGACCGGTGGCGTCTCGCGCGACATCGAGCGCGGCACCCGCTCGATATCAAGCCTGATCTCCTACACGCTGTATTCGATCCTGCCGACGCTGGTCGAAATCGGGCTCGTCCTCGGCATTCTGTTCGTCAAGTACGACGCCGGCTTCGTGCTCATCACGATCATTTCCCTGGCCAGTTACATCGTTTTCACGGTCAAGGTCAGCAACTGGCGAATCGACATCCGGCGCGCGGTGAATGAAAGCGATTCGGCTGCCAATACCCGCGCCGTTGACAGCCTGCTCAACTACGAGACGGTGAAGTATTTCAACAACGAGGCCTACGAGGCGCGCCGCTACGACGAGCAGATGATCAAGTGGGAGGACGCGGCGACACGCAGCCAGACCACGCTGTCCACGCTCAACCTGGGCCAGCAGGCGATTATCGCCCTGGGGGTGACCGCCATGATGTGGCGCGCCGCCAACGGCGTGGTCGAAGGCAACATGAGCATCGGCGATCTGGTGCTGGTCAACGCCTTCCTGATCCAGCTTTACATCCCGCTCAACTTCCTGGGTGTCGTCTATCGTGAAATCCGTCAGGCACTAACCGACATCGAGCGCATGTTCAACCTGCTCAAGGAGCACCGCGAGGTGGCCGATGCGCCGGATGCGCGTGACCTCCCGAGCGGCCCGTTACAGGTCAACTTCGACGCAGTAAACTTTGCCTACGAACCGGACCGGCAAATCCTCCACAATCTCGATTTCTCGATCGCTCCTGGCCGGACAGTGGCGGTCGTCGGGCATTCCGGCGCCGGCAAATCGACGCTTGCCCGTCTGCTGTACCGCTTCTACGATGTCACGGGGGGCGCCATTCGCATCAACGGACATGACCTGCGCTCCCTCAAACAGGAAAGCCTGCGTGCCGCAATCGGCATCGTCCCGCAGGATACGGTCCTGTTCAACGATTCGATTTTCTACAACATCAATTATGGGCGTCCCGATGCCAGCCGCGATGAAGTAGTTGCAGCCGCCCGCGCCGCCCAGATGCATGATTTCATCGAATCCCTTCCGCAGAAATACGAAACCCGGGTTGGCGAGCGCGGCCTGAAGCTCTCGGGAGGAGAAAAGCAACGGGTCGCCATAGCCCGCGCATTGCTCAAGAATCCGCCCATCCTGATCTTCGACGAAGCAACGTCGGCGCTGGACTCGGCCACCGAACGGGCCATCCAGGGGCAGCTTGAACTCGCCGCCGTCGGCCGCACCACGCTGATCATCGCCCACCGGCTGTCCACGGTGATGAATGCCGACGAAATCCTCGTCATGGATGGCGGACATATCATCGAACGGGGCAACCACTTGGCGCTGCTCGCGGCCAACGGCACATACACCCAGATGTGGAACCTGCAGCAACAGGAGAAGAACGCCGAGAGCGTTTGAAAAACCGCAACCACTAAGCAGGCAATGGCGAAGCCCGTTGCACCGGATAGCGTTATCTGGCGGCCGTAGCTCGCTCTACCGGTGATTTCTTCAGGAGGCACCGAAAAAAAGGCCGGGAACTCCCGGCCTTTTAAACGCTGAAACCCGCGGCCTATTCGGCAGCGGCTTCCTCGACATCCACAGCCTCGGTCGGCTCCGGACGATCCACCAGTTCGACGAACGCCATCGGCGCGTTATCGCCGACACGGAAGCCACACTTCAGAATACGAAGGTAGCCGCCCGGACGGGTTGCATAACGCGGGCCGATTTCGGCGAACAGCTTGACCACGATCTCGCGGTCGCGCAGACGGTCGAAGGCCAGACGCTTGTTGGCCAGCGTCGGCGTCTTGCCGAGGGTGATCATCGGTTCGACGACACGGCGCAGTTCCTTGGCCTTCGGCACGGTGGTCTTGATGGCCTCGTGGCGAAGCAGGGAAACGGTCATGTTGCGCAGCATCGCCAGGCGATGGCTGCTGGTACGGTTGAGTTTGCGAAGTCCCAAACGGTGACGCATGGTTAATCCTTTCTATGTTCTACAGGCGTCCCTTGACTGCCCGGGTCGGAAAAGGTCCTCAGACCTTTTCCAGACCGGCCGGCGGCCAGTTTTCCAATTTCATGCCCAGGGTCAGACCGCGGGCAGCCAGCACTTCCTTGATCTCGTTCAGCGACTTGCGACCCAGATTCGGGGTCTTGAGAAGTTCGTTCTCGGTACGCTGAATCAGATCGCCAATGTAGTAGATGTTCTCGGCCTTCAGACAATTGGCAGAGCGCACCGTGAGTTCGAGATCATCGACCGGACGGAGTAGCACCGGATCGACCTGTGCGGGCTTAGAAGGTTCGGCGGTCGGAGCAGTTCCCTCCAGGTCGGCAAACACGGAAAGCTGCTCCATCAGCACGCGAGCGGCATAACGGATTGCTTCCTCCGGTTCGACCACGCCGTTGGTTTCGATATCGACAATCAGCTTGTCAAGGTCGGTCCGTTGCTCGACGCGGGCGCTTTCGACCGCATAGGCGACACGCCTGATCGGGCTGAACGACGCATCGAGAACGAGCTTGCCAATGGTCTTGGAGTCACCCAGATTGCGCATGTTGCCCGGAACGTAACCACGCCCCTTCTCGACCTTGATTTCCATCGCCAATTTGCCACCGACCGACAGATGGGCGATGACATGCTCCGGATTGATGATCTCCACATCGTGCGGAAGTTCGATGTCACCGGCGCGGATAGGGCCCTCGCCCTCCTTTGCCAGCTTCAGGTTGACCACATCACGGTTGTGCAGCTTGAAGACGATACCCTTGAGGTTGAGCAGGATATCGACGACATCTTCCTGAACACCATCAACGGTGGAATACTCGTGGAGTACGCCATCGATGGCGACTTCGGTTGGCGCATAGCCCGGCATCGACGACAGCAGGATCCGGCGCAATGCATTACCCAGGGTGTGACCGTAGCCGCGTTCAAACGGCTCCATCACAACCTTGGCTTGCACCGGCGAGACGCTCTGCACGTCGATAATGCGGGGTTTTAGAAGTCCACTGCTTTGCATGGGCTTGTTTCCTCAGCTCAGTGATTACTTCGAGTAAAGTTCGATGACAAGGCCTTCGTTCAGGGTCGAGGGCAGCTCAGAGCGCTGCGGCATCGCCTTGTACGTTCCCTTGCCTTCTTTGACGTCAACCGAAATCCACTCCGGGAACCCGCGGGCCTCGGCAGCCCCGAGGGCGGCCTTGCAACGCAGGGAAGCGCGAGCACGGTCGGTCAGTTGAACCACATCGCCCGGCTTGACCGTATATGAGGGGATATTGACGCGCTTGCCATTGACCAGAACGCCATTGTGACGAACCACCTGGCGGGACTCGGCGCGCGATGCGCCAAAACCCATGCGGTAGGCAACGGTATCCAGACGGGATTCCAGCAGTTGCAGCAGGTTTTCACCGGTCTGTCCCTTGCGCCGATCGGCTTCCGCGAAGGTGCGGCGGAACTGGCCTTCGAGAACGCCATAGACACGGCGAATCTTCTGCTTGGCACGCAGATGCACACCGTAGTCGGAGAGACGGGCACCGGACTTCTGGCCATGTTGACCGGGAGCATACGAGCGGCGCTCAATGGCGCACTTGTCGGTGAAACATTTTTCGCCCTTCAGGAAGAGCTTTTCGCCTTCACGGCGACACTGACGGCATTTCGGATCGAGATTACGAGCCACTTGTCTTTCTCCTTAGATGCGGCGCTTTTTGGGCGGACGGCAACCGTTGTGCGGTACCGGCGTCACGTCGGAAATGGAAGTGATCTTCATGCCCAGCGCGTTAAGCGCGCGGACGGAAGATTCACGACCCGGCCCCGGGCCCTTGATGCGAACTTCAATATTCTTGACGCCGCATTCCTGAGCTGCCTTGCCAGCCGCTTCGGCCGCGACCTGAGCGGCAAACGGGGTGGACTTGCGCGAACCGCGGAAGCCGGCACCGCCGGAAGTTGCCCAGGACAATGCATTGCCCTGACGGTCGGTAATGGTGATGATGGTGTTATTGAACGAAGCGTGAATATGGGCAATGCCCTCGGCAACGTTCTTTTTGACCTTTTTGCGAACTTTGGTAGCTGTCTTTGCCATGTTCTGTCCCTATTACTTCTTGCCAGCAATGGCTTTACGCGGACCCTTGCGGGTACGGGCGTTGGTGCGGGTACGCTGACCACGGCTGGGCAGGCCCTTGCGATGGCGCATTCCACGATAGCAACCAAGGTCCATCAGGCGCTTGATATTCATCGTGACTTCACGGCGCAGGTCACCTTCGACGGTGAACTTGCCCACTTCGTCACGCAAACGATCCATGTCCGAGTCGGACAGGTCTTTCATTTTTTTGGTACGAACGACCCCGGCCGCGTCACAAATCTTTTGTGCGCGGGTACGGCCGATGCCGAAAATCGCGGTCAACGCAATCTCTGCATGCTGATGGTTCGGAATGTTTACCCCTGCAATACGGGCCATCGAATCACTCCAATATTTCGAAAATTAGCAAATGCCGGACTCGACAAGGAATTACCCTTGCCGCTGCTTGTGACGCGGGTCCTTGCAAATGACGCGCACGACACCCTTGCGACGAATAACTTTGCAGTTTCGGCAGATGCGCTTCACTGAAGGTTGCACTTTCATGTTTCACTCCTCGTCTGCGAGAGCCTGGAAGCAGCCGTGATTCCCAGCCCTGCGGTTTATTGCGTAGAGAACTTTTACTTGGCCCGGAAAACGATCCGTGCCTTGGTTAAATCGTAAGGCGTCAACTGGACGGTTACCTTGTCGCCAGGAAGAATGCGGATATAGTGCATACGCATTTTCCCGGAGATGAACCCGAGCACGATGTGCCCGTTTTCCAGCTTGACCCTGAAGGTCGCGTTCGGAAGGTTCTCAACCACCTCCCCCTGCATTTCGATGTAGTCTTCCTTCGCCATGACTGATTACTTGATCAACGGAGATCCCTTGAAGTTTGCCTTCTTGAGCAGACTCTCGTATTGGTGCGACATCACATAGGCCTGGACCTGGGACATGAAGTCCATGGTGACGACCACGATAATCAGGAGCGAAGTACCACCGAAATAGAAAGGTACGTTCCACTTCAGAATCAGAAATTCCGGCAACAGGCAGACGATGGTGATGTAAGCAGCGCCGACCAGCGTCAAACGCATCAGTATCTTGTCGATGTAGCGAGCTGTCTGCTCACCCGGACGAATGCCCGGAACGAACGCACCGCTTTTCTTCAGGTTGTCAGCCGTTTCCTTGGAGTTGAAAACAAGTGCCGTATAGAAGAAGCAGAAGAAAATGATCGCGGCAGCATAAAGCATCACGTAGATCGGCTGCCCCGGCGAAAGCGCCCCCGCGATATCCTTGAGCCAGCGCATCGACTCGCCCGACCCGAACCATCCAGCCAGAGTTGCAGGAAAGAGAATGATCGACGACGCGAAAATCGGCGGGATAACGCCCGACATGTTCAGCTTGAGCGGCAGATGCGAACTCTGCCCGCCATAAATCTTGTTGCCAACCTGGCGCTTGGCGTAATTGACCAGAATTTTGCGTTGACCGCGTTCGACGAAGACGACGAAGGCCGTAACCACGACAACGAGTGCGCAGATGATCAGCGCGGTCAGGGGATGCATGGCGCCGGTACGGACCAGTTCGAGAAGGCCGCCAATTGCCGTCGGCAACCCGGCAGCGATACCGGCGAAAATAATGATCGAAATGCCGTTGCCGAGGCCCCGTTCGGTAATCTGCTCGCCAAGCCACATCAGGAACATCGTGCCGGTAACCAGCGTCGACACGGTCGTCAGGCGGAACATGAAGCCCGGATCATTGACCAGCCCCGGCTGTGCCTCGAGCGCCACCGCAATACCGAGGCCTTGGAACAGCGCAAGAGCAAGCGTACCGTAGCGGGTGTATTGCGTGATCTTGCGACGCCCCGCCTCGCCCTCTTTCTTGATCGCCTCAAGCTGCGGACTCGCGACACTCATCAACTGCATGATGATCGACGCCGAAATGTACGGCATGATCCCCAGTGCGAAGATGGTGAAGCGCGACAGCGCGCCGCCCGAGAACATGTTGAACATGCCCAGGATGCCGCCCTGCTGCGAATTGAACAGATCGGACAGAACGTTGGGATCGATCCCGGGAACCGGAATGTGCGCACCAATGCGATAGACAACCAGCGCCCCGAGCAGGAACCACAGCCGGCGCTTGAGATCGCCGAACTTGCCGCCCTTGCCGACGGTATTTGGATTTGCTGCCAACGCTCTTACCCTTCCTGCTTCGTTACTCGGCGACCGACGCCGCCGACCGCTTCGATAGCAGCCTTCGCACCTTTGGTCGCACCAACGCCCTTGAGCGTGACCTTGCGGGTAATCGCGCCAGACAGAATGACCTTGGCGGACAGCGCATCACCCGGGACGATACCGGCTGCCTGCAGCGCAAGCAGATCAATCTCGTCGATCGGCAAACGGTCCAGATCGGTCAGGCGAATTTCGTAGTTGCGGGCACGGGTCAGCGAGTTGAAACCACGCTTCGGCAGACGACGCTGCAACGGCATCTGACCGCCCTCGAAACCAACCTTGTGGAAGCCGCCAGAACGGGATTTCTGCCCCTTGTGACCACGACCGCAGGTCTTGCCGAGACCGGAACCGATACCGCGACCGACGCGCTTGGCGGCCTTCTTGGAGCCTTCAGCCGGCTTGATAGTATTCAGACGCATGGCTTAACCCTCAACCTTCACGAGATACTGAACCTTGTGGATCATGCCGCGAACCGCCGGCGTATCTTCCAGTTCAGCAGAACTATTCAGCTTGCGCAGTCCCAGACCACGCACGGTAGCGCGGTGATCCTGCTTGGTGCCGATGACGCTCTTGACGAGCGTCACTTTGATTTTCTTGTCAGCCATGGCTTACCCCAGGATCTGATCGACCGACAAGCCACGCTTGGCAGCAATCTCGGCCGGCGTGTTTACCTTCGACAGACCGTCGATGGTGGCGCGCACGATGTTGTAGGGATTGGTCGAGCCATGCGCCTTGGCAACCACGTTGGTCACGCCAACGACCTCGAAGACGGCGCGCATGGCGCCGCCGGCGATGATGCCCGTACCATCCGGAGCCGGCTGGATCATCACGGTCGTGGCGCCATGACGGCCCATCACGGTGTGATGAACGGTACCGTTCTTCAGGCTGACCTTGGCCATCTTGCGACGCGCCTCTTCCATTGCCTTTTGGACGGCAACCGGCACTTCGCGGGACTTGCCCTTGCCCATGCCGATACCGCCGTCACCGTCACCAACCACGGTCAGCGCTGCGAAACCGAGGATACGACCACCCTTCACCACCTTGGTGACACGGTTAACCGAAACCATCTTCTCGCGCATGCCGTCGTCGCGCTCTTCAGCCTGCTGGGGCTTCTTGTTTCTTTCAGGTTTAGCCATTTTCTAACCTAGTCCTTTCGCGGCGATCAGAACTTCAGACCGGCTTCACGCGCGGCTTCCGCCAGCGCCTGAACACGACCGTGATACTGAAGACCGGAGCGATCAAAAGCCACCTGCTCGATGCCGGCGGCTTTGGCGCGCTCGGCAATCAGCTTGCCAACCGTAGTGGCTGCAGCCTTGTTACCGCCGTTCGGCACGTCCGTGCGGACGTCCGTTTCCAGCGTGGAAGCCGAAGCCAGAACCTTGCCACCGCAGGCCGAAATGATCTGGGCATAAATGTGGCAGTTCGTGCGATTAACACAGAGGCGAACAGCCTTCAGCTCGGCGATCTTGGCCCGGGTTTTGCGGGCACGGCGCAGACGCGCTTCATTCCTGTTAAACATATGCCACCCTTACTTCTTCTTGGTTTCCTTGATAACCACCACTTCGTCCGAGTACCGAACACCCTTGCCCTTGTAGGGCTCCGGCTTGCGATAGGCACGAACTTCGGCGGCGACCTGACCGACCTGCTGCTTGTCCGAACCCTTGATCAGGATTTCGGTCTGGGTCGGACACTCAACCTTCACACCGGCGGGCATCTTGTGCGCCACCGGATGCGAGAAACCGAGAGACAGATTCAGGGTATCGCCCTGAGCCTGGGCACGATAACCCACGCCAACCAAGCTGCAGCTTCTTCTCAAACCCTTTGGAGACGCCGGTCACCATATTGTTGAGGTTGGCGCGCATGGTGCCCCACAGGGCCCCGCCGTTTACCGCACCTTCAACCTTCTCGACCGAAACGCTCTGACCATCCACTCGAACCTTGACTGCCGGATTAGTCGCCGCCTTCAGTGTGCCCAGAGGGCCCTTGACGGTAATCTGCTCGCCAATGCTGACTTCAACACCGGCCGGAAGGACAATGGGATTCTTACCAACTCGAGACATGTTCGCGCTCCCTTATGCCACGATGCACAGCACTTCGCCGCCAACCTTGCTGGCGCGTGCCTTGCGATCTGTCATGACGCCCTTTGGGGTCGACACGATTGCGACACCCAGGCCATTCATGACGCGGGGAATATCTTCGCAGCCCTTGTAGATACGCAGGCCGGGCTTCGAGACGCGCTCAATGCGCTCGATGACCGGACGGCCGGCGTAGTACTTCAGGCCAATTTCCAGGGTCGCCTTGCCATCAGCCTGGCGTACCGCGAAATCTTCGACATAGCCTTCGTCCTTCAGCACGGCAGCAATGGCCACCTTCAGCTTGGACGAGGGCATGGAGACAGACGCCTTTTCGGCGAGCTGGGCGTTGCGGATGCGGGTCAGCATGTCCGCGATCGGATCGCTCATAGCCATTTCTGAATCTCCTTACCAGCTGGCCTTGACCACACCCGGGATCTCGCCATTGAAGGCAAGCTCGCGAATCTTGTTACGGCACAGACCGAATTTACGGAAAACACCACGCGGACGACCGGTCAGCTGGCAACGATTACGCAGACGCGACGGGCTGGAATTGCGCGGCAGGGCCTGCAACTTCAGACGGGCTTCGTAACGCTCCTCGTCGGTGAGGCCAGCGTTGTTGATGATCGCCTCGAGGGCAGCACGTCTCTTGGCGTACTGTGCCACCGTCTTGCGGCGCTTCTCTTCGCGGTTGATCAGAGCAAGTTTTGCCATGATTGCCTCAATTCTTGAACGGGAACTTGAACGCGGCAAACAAAGCTTTCGCTTCTGCGTCGGTCTTCGCCGTGGTCGTAATGCTGATATTCATGCCACGCAGCGCATCGATCTTGTCGTACTCGATTTCCGGAAAGATGATCTGCTCTTTGACACCCATGTTGTAATTGCCACGACCATCAAAGCCCTTGCCGGATATCCCGCGGAAGTCGCGAACACGCGGCAACGCGATGGTGACCAGGCGATCAAGGAACTCGAACATGCGAGGACCGCGCAGCGTGACCATGCAACCGATCGGATAGCCATCACGAATCTTGAAACCGGCGATCGACTTGCGGGCCTTGGTGGTCACCGGCTTTTGACCGGCAATCTTCTGCATGTCGCCAACGGCGTTCTCGAGCACCTTCTTGTCAGCCACAGCCTCACCCACCCCCATATTCAGGGTGATTTTGGTGATCCGCGGCACTTCCATCACCGACTTGTACCCGAACTTCTCGGTCAAATCGCCAACAACCGTGTCTTTGTAATACTGTTGCAAACGCGCCATGACTGCTCCTTATGCGCTCACCAGTTCGCCGTTCGACTTGAACACGCGAACCTTGCGACCGTCATCAAGAACCCTGAAGCCGACGCGGTCAGCCTTCTTGGTCGCCTGATTGAACAGCGCAACATTGGAGAGGTGAATCGGCATGTCCTTATCAACAATGCCACCGGCAACGCCCTTGATCGGGTTTGGCTTGACGTGCTTCTTCGCACGATTCACCCCTTCGACCAGAACATGCTCTTCACCGACACGACGCAGCACGGTACCGCGCTTGCCCTTGTCCTTGCCAGTGATGACGACGACTTCGTCGCCCTTGCGAATCTTTTCCATCATCCGCTCCTTACAGCACTTCAGGCGCCAGCGACACGATCTTCATGAAGCGCTCGGTGCGCAACTCACGCGTCACCGGCCCGAAGATGCGGGTGCCGATCGGCTCCAGCTTGTTGTTGAGCAACACAGCGGCATTGCCATCGAAACGGACCAGCGAGCCATCCGGGCGACGAACGCCCTTGGCCGTGCGCACCACCACCGCATTGTAGACGTCGCCTTTTTTGACGCGACCACGCGGAGCAGCATCCTTGATACTGACCTTGATGACGTCACCGATGCCGGCATAGCGACGCTTGGAGCCGCCCAGCACCTTGATACACATTACCGAACGCGCGCCAGTGTTATCAGCGACGTCCAGAATCGTCTGCATCTGAATCATTTAAATTTAACTCCAACTTTTCCCGCAAAACCGCGGTCAGTCTTGGAACCCGTACGGGTTTAACCACTCGCCACAGACCAGGATTGGCCGCAGCGAAAAAAGAAGCCGGATTATACCGGCTTCTTTCAGTGCGCGCAAGCGCTGAACCTGACTTTCGTTAGACAACGATCGCTTTTTCCAGGACGCTGGTCACCGACCAGGCCTTGGTGCGCGAGATCGGACGCGTTTCCGCGATCTCGACCAGGTCGCCGGAACGAGCTGTGTTGCCTTCATTGTGCGCGTGATACTTCTTCGAGCGCACCATGATCTTCCCGTACATCGGGTGCTTGACCTTGCGCTCGACCAATACGGTCACAGTCTTTTCCATCTTGTCGCTGACAACGCGCCCGATCAGGGTACGCTTGATGCTGGACGATTCGCTCATTGCTGCACCGCCTTTTCACGGATAAGCGTGCGAACGCGAGCGATATCGCGGCGCACCTTGGACACTTGGCTGGTATTGGACAACTGCTGGGTAGCAATTTGCATACGCAGGCCGAACTGGGCCTTCAAAAGGTCCAGCAATTCCTTGTTGAGCTCGTCCACGCTCTTGGTTCTCAGTTCACTAGCTTTCATGATTACCCCAGGTGGCGTGTCACAAAGGTCGTGGAGATCGGCAACTTGGCCGCAGCGAGAGCAAATGCCTCGCGGGCCAGCGCTTCATTCACGCCATCCATTTCATAAAGGACCTTGCCCGGCTGAATTTCGGCGACCCAGTACTCCGGATTCCCCTTGCCGTTACCCATACGAACTTCTGCCGGCTTCTTCGAAATCGGCTTGTCCGGGAAGATGCGAATCCAGATGCGACCACCCCGCTTGATGTGGCGGGTCATGGCGCGACGGGCCGCTTCGATCTGGCGCGCAGTCAGGCGACCACGACCAGTGGCCTTGAGGCCCCATTCTCCGAAGGAGACCTTCGTACCGCGGGTCGCCAGACCTTCATTTCGGCCCTTTTGTTCCTTGCGGAACTTGCGACGATTAGGCTGCATCATGTTAAGCACCTGCCTTTCTTACACGCGCACCGGGCGCCTTAGCGTCACCGGGACCGTCGGATTTTTTCACCGTACGGGTGCGCGGCTTGTCGCCTTCAGGCTTGCCGGGAGCGCGCCGCGGCGGACGGCGGTCGTCGACCACGGGCTCGACCACTTCCGGCTGCTCGTTTGCGGCCAGACGGTCACCCTTGTACACCCATACCTTGATGCCGATAATCCCGTAGGTTGTCAGCGCTTCGGAGGTCGCGTAATCGATGTCTGCACGCAGCGTATGCAATGGCACACGACCTTCGCGATACCACTCACGACGGGCAATTTCTGCACCGTTCAGACGGCCGGAACTCATAACCTTGATACCCTGGGCGCCAAGACGCATCGCATTTTGCATAGCGCGCTTCATGGCTCGGCGGAACATGATCCGTTTTTCGAGTTGCTGGGCAATCGAGTCCGCAATCAGCTGGGCGTCCAGTTCCGGCTTGCGAATTTCTTCAATCGAGACGTGGACGGGAACGCCCATGATTCTCTGAAGATCCGAACGCAGTTGTTCGATATCCTCGCCCTTCTTGCCGATCACCACACCTGGACGGGCGGAGAAAACCGTAACGCGGGCATTCTTTGCCGGACGCTCGATGAGCACACGTCCAACCGAGGCATGAGCCAGCTTGCGCTTGAGATACTCACGAACCTTGGTGTCTTCGTGAAGCATCCCGGGGAAGTCCTTGCTGTTGGCGTACCAGCGCGAAGACCAGTCTTTAGTGACTGCCAGACGAAAGCCAGTCGGATGAATTTTCTGTCCCATGGTTCTTCCTTAGTTACCAACGGTCAGATAGATATGACAGGTCGGCTTGACGATCCGATTGCCACGACCCTTGGCGCGCGCGGTGAAGCGCTTCAGCACCATGCCTTTTTCGACGTAGATGGTCTTCACCTTCAACTCATCGATATCGGCGCCGTCATTGTGTTCGGCGTTGGCAATGGCCGACTCCAGAACCTTCTTGACAATACCAGCGCCCTTTTTCGGGCAGAAAGCCAGGATGTTCAGAGCCTGACCAACGGGCTTGCCACGCACCAGATCAGCCACCAGGCGACCTTTTTGCTCAGAGAGGCGTACGCCCCGCAGACTTGCACGAGTTTCCATGTCAGCTCCTTACTTCTTGGCCTTCTTGCCGGCGGTGTGACCCTTGAACGTCCGGGTCAGCGAGAACTCGCCGAGCTTGTGACCGACCATATTTTCGGTAACGAATACCGGAATATGCTGCTTGCCATTGTGAACCGCGATCGTCAGGCCGATAAACTCGGGGAGGATCGTCGAACGACGTGACCAGGTCTTGATCGGGCGCTTGTCGTTTGTGGCACGGACCGCTTCGACCTTGTCGATCAGGTACGCATCTACAAACGGGCCCTTTTTCAGAGAACGTCCCATTTCCTACCCCTTAACGCTTATGACGACGCTGCACGATCATACTGTTCGTGCGCTTGTTGCTGCGGGTGCGATAGCCCTTGGTCGGCTGTCCCCACGGATTAACCGGCACACGACCTTCACCGGTACGGCCTTCGCCGCCACCGTGCGGGTGGTCGACCGGGTTCATGGCGACGCCACGAACTGTCGGACGAATGCCGCGCCAACGCTGAGCGCCAGCCTTGCCGATCTTGCGCAGATTGTTTTCTTCATTGCCGACTTCACCGATCGTGGCACGACACTCGACGTTTACACGCCGGACTTCACCGGAACGAAGGCGAATCTGGGCATACGCACCTTCGCGCGCCAGCAATTGAGCCGACGCGCCGGCCGAACGAGTCAGCTGCGCACCCTTGCCGGGCAGCATTTCGATACAGCAGATCGTCGTACCGACCGGAATATTACGGATCGGCAAAGCGTTACCCGATTTGATCGGCGCCTCTGAACCACTCATGACCATTTGACCAACCACCATACCCTTGTTGGCGATGATATAGCGGCGCTCGCCATCGGCATAACACAGCAGTGCGATATTGGCAGTCCGGTTCGGATCATATTCAAGACGCTCGACCTTGGCCGGAATTCCGTCCTTGTTACGCTTGAAATCGATTACGCGATATGACTGCTTGTGGCCGCCACCCTGATGGCGAATCGTGATATGACCATTGTGATTGCGGCCAGCCTTGCTGTTCTTGCTTTCAACCAGAGCGGCAAACGGCTTGCCTTTGTGCAGGTGCGCATTGACGACCTGAACCACGGCACGACGGCCGGGGGAAGTCGGCTTGACTTTGACGAGTGCCATCAGGCATTCCCCCCTTCAACAAAATTGATTTCCTGGCCCGGCTTGAGACTCACATAGGCTTTTTTCCAGCCCTTGCGACGACCAACCGCACCCTTGAAGCGTTTAACCTTGCCCTTGACGTTGGCGACCTGAACGGACTCCACCTCGACCTTGAACAGGAGCTCTACGGCAGCCTTGATTTCCGGCTTGGTCGCATCGGTGGCGACGCGGAAAATGACCTGCTCGTACTTGTCGGCGATATAGGTCGCCTTCTCGGAGATTTGCGGCGCCAGAAGCACCTGCATCAGACGTTGTTGGTTCATCCCCACATCTCCTCGAACTTGGCCACCGCGCTCTTGGTGACGAGCACCTTGGCGAAACGGACCAACGAAACCGGATCGGCTTCCTGGGCTTCAAGCACCAGAACATTGGGCAGATTGCGCGACGAGAGATACAAATTCTCGTTCAGCACATCCGTAATGACCAGGAGATTGCCATCCAGCCCCATATCTTTCAGCTTTTGCGAGAAAAGCTTGGTTTTTGGTGCAGCAATGGACAGATCATCCACAACCACGATGCGATCCTGACGTGCCAGCTCGGAGAGTATCGCTGCCATACCGGCGCGGAACATCTTCTTGTTCACCTTCTGGCTGAAATTTTCTTCAGGAGAATTCGGAAAAATCCGACCGCCTCCACGCCACAGCGGGCTGCCATTGCTACCGGCACGGGCACGACCCGTGCCCTTTTGGCGCCACGGCTTGGTAGTCGTGTGACGAACTTCGGAACGATCCTTCTGCTGACGGTCGCCGGAGCGCGCGTTGGCCTGATAGGCAACAACGATCTGATGAACCAGCGCTTCGTTGAAGTCACGACCGAAGAGGATGTCGGAGGCCTGCAGTTTTGCAGCTTCCTGCCCCTGCTCGTTAATTACCTTGAGTTCCATGTCGCCTCCTTAAGCCTTGACTGCCGGACGCACGACGACGTCAGCACCCCTGGCACCAGGAACGGCACCACGAACCAGCAGCAACTGGCGCTCGGTATCGACACGCACGACGGTCAAACCCTGCATGGTGGACTGTACGTCACCCATGTGCCCCGCCATTCGCTTGCCCGGGAATACGCGACCCGGATCCTGCGCCATACCAATGGAACCCGGCGCATTGTGCGAAAGCGAGTTGCCGTGCGAGGCCCGATTTGAACTGAAGTTATGGCGCTTGATACCCCCCTGGAACCCCTTGCCGATGGATGTGCCGGTCACGTCCACTTTTTGCCCTTCGGCAAAAATGGTCACGCAACCTGATCACCCGCCTTGAACGCGGCGAGCTGATCGGCATCGATACGGAATTCCTTGAGCACATGCCCGGCTTCCACACCCGCCTTGGCCAGATGACCGGCCAGGGGCTTCGAAACGCGCGAGGCACGGCGCTTGCCGAAGGCGACCTGAATGGCTGCGTAGCCATCGATCTCCGGCGTTTTGACTTGGGTCACGCGATTGTTGGACACGTCTAGCACCGTTACCGGAATGGACGCACCATCCTCGGCAAAAATGCGAGTCATGCCAACCTTGCGACCTACAAGGCCTAGACTCATGGTTATTCTCCTCATCGCCGGCTGCGATTGGCCGGTCGATGTAAAACAACAAATGGGCAGCCAAAACTGGCCACCCCCGAAAGCACGGGATTATACCCGCCTAATCCCAATTACTGCAACTTGATCTCGACGTCCACACCAGCCGGAAGGTCAAGCTTCATCAGCGCATCGACCGTCTTGTCGGTCGGATCAACGATATCCATCAGACGCAGATGGGTGCGGATCTCCAGCTGATCACGGGAAGTCTTGTTTACGTGTGGCGAACGCAGGATATCAAATCGTTCCTTGCGGGTCGGCAACGGAACCGGACCACGAACGACAGCACCGGTGCGTTTCGCAGTTTCAACGATCTCCTGGGCGGACTGATCGATCAGGCGATAGTCGAAAGCTTTGAGACGGATACGGATTTTCTGGTTGTTCATCTTGTTTTCCAAAGAGCGATGAAGCGGAATGGATCGATCCCGCTTCGATTTTCAAAAGAGCAAGTTACTCGATGATTTTGGCGACGACGCCGGCGCCGACGGTACGACCGCCTTCACGGATGGCGAAGCGCAGGCCTTCTTCCATGGCGATCGGGGCGATCAGCTTGATGGTCATGGCGATGTTGTCGCCAGGCATCACCATCTCAACGCCTTCCGGCAGATCGATGGAGCCGGTGACGTCGGTCGTGCGGAAGTAGAACTGCGGGCGGTAGCCGTTGAAGAACGGGGTGTGGCGGCCGCCTTCGTCCTTGGACAGGATGTACACTTCGGAGGTGAAGTGGGTGTGCGGCTTGACCGAACCCGGCTTGCACAGAACCTGGCCGCGCTCGACGTCTTCACGCTTGGTGCCGCGCAGCAGGGCGCCGACGTTGTCGCCGGCCTGACCCTGGTCGAGCAGTTTCCTGAACATTTCGACGCCGGTACAGATGGTCTTCTGGGTGGGGCGGATACCGACGATTTCGATTTCTTCGCCAACCTTGACGACACCGCGTTCGACACGGCCGGTGACGACGGTGCCGCGACCGGAGATGGAGAAGACGTCTTCGACGGGCATCAGGAAGGGCTGGTCGATGGCGCGTTCCGGCGTCGGGATGTAGGTGTCGAGGGCATCGGCCAGGCGGAAGATGGACGGTTCGCCGATTTCGGACTGGTCGCCTTCGAGGGCCTTCAGGGCGGAGCCGTGAATGATCGGGGTGTCGTCGCCCGGGAAGTCGTACTTGGAGAGCAGTTCGCGCAATTCCATTTCGACGAGTTCGAGCAGTTCGGCGTCGTCGACCATGTCGCACTTGTTCATGTACACGAGCACGTACGGGACACCGACCTGGCGGGCAAGCAGGATGTGTTCGCGGGTCTGCGGCATGGGGCCGTCAGCGGCGGAACAGACGAGGATGGCACCGTCCATCTGGGCGGCACCGGTAATCATGTTCTTGACGTAGTCGGCGTGGCCCGGGCAGTCAACGTGGGCGTAGTGGCGGTTGGCGGTTTCGTATTCGACGTGGGCGGTGTTGATGGTGATGCCGCGTGCCTTTTCTTCCGGCGCCGCATCAATTTCATCGTACTTCTTGGCCGATCCACCAAACTTGGCGGACAGCACCGTGGTGATCGCCGCCGTCAACGTGGTCTTGCCATGGTCAACGTGTCCAATCGTCCCCACATTGACGTGCGGCTTCGTGCGCGCAAATTTTTCCTTAGCCATTATCGGATCTCCAGATTACTTCTTGTTGATGACAGCCTCAGCGACGTTCTTCGGCGCTTCGGTGTAGTGCTTGAATTCCATCGAGTAGGTGGCACGACCCTGCGACAGTGAGCGCAGCGAGGTCGAGTAACCAAACATCTCGGACAGCGGGACTTCGGCCTTGACCAGCTTGATGCCGCCGACCTGGTCTTCCATGCCCTGAACAATGCCACGTCGCGATGACAGGTCACCCATGACATTGCCCATGTAGTCTTCCGGGGTTTCGACTTCGACTGCCATCATCGGCTCAAGCAGTGTCGGGCTGGCTTTCTTCATACCTTCCTTGAAAGCCATGGAAGCAGCCATACGGAATGCATTTTCGTTCGAGTCAACGTCGTGGTAGGAGCCGTCGAACAGCGTGAACTTGATATCAACGACCGGGAAACCTGCAAGGACACCGCTGGTGATCGCATCGCGGAGTCCCTTGTCGACCGCCGGAATGAATTCGCGGGGCACGACACCGCCCTTGATCGCGTCGATGAATTCGTAGCCCTTGCCAGCTTCGTTCGGCTCGATCTTGAGCCAGACATGACCGAACTGACCGCGACCACCGGACTGCTTGACGAATTTTCCTTCCTGCTCGATCGACTTCTTGATGCACTCACGGTAAGCCACCTGTGGCGCACCAACCGTGGCCTCGACGTTAAATTCGCGACGCATACGGTCAACCAGAATTTCCAGGTGCAATTCACCCATACCGGAAATGATGGTCTGGCCGGATTCTTCATCGGTACGAACGCGGAAAGACGGATCCTCCTGGGCCAGACGCCCCAATGCCAGACCCATCTTTTCCTGGTCAGCCTTGGTCTTCGGCTCGACGGCAACGTGAATCACCGGCTCCGGGAAAATCATGCGTTCGAGGGTGATCACCTTTTGCGGATCACACAGCGTGTCCCCGGTCGTGGCTTCCTTCAAACCGACGGCAGCGGCAATATCACCGGCGCGCACTTCCTTGATTTCTTCACGCTGGTTGGCGTGCATCTGCAGGATACGGCCGAGACGTTCCTTACGACCCTTGACTGGGTTGTAAACGGTATCGCCGGAGTTGATCACGCCGGAATAGACACGGAAGAAGATCAGCTGACCCACGAACGGGTCAGTCATGATCTTGAAAGCCAGTGCCGAAAAAGCTTCGTCATCGGCAGCGCGACGCTCGCCTTCGGATTCATTTTCAAGGATGCCCTTGACCGGCGGAATATCGACCGGCGACGGCAGCAATTCGATCACGGCGTCCAGCATCTTCTGCACGCCCTTGTTCTTGAAGGCGGTGCCGCACAGCATCGGCTGGATTTCACAGGCGATGGTACGGGTGCGCAGGCCGAGGATGACATCGGCTTCGGACAGTTCCCCCTCTTCGAGGTAACGGTTCATCAACTCTTCAGAGGCCTCGGCCGCCGCCTCGACCATCTGCTCGCGCCAGGTTGCGGCTTCGGCAGCCAGTTCGGCCGGGATCTCGCGGGCATCGTATTTCATACCCTGCGAAGCTTCGTCCCAATAGATGGCCTTCATCTTGATCAGGTCAACCACGCCTTCAAACTTGTCTTCAGCACCAATGGGGATGACGATAGGCACGGGGTTGGCCTTCAGGCGCAACTTCAACTGCTCAACCACACGGAAAAAATTGGCGCCGGAACGGTCCATCTTGTTAACGAAAGCCAGACGCGGCACGCCATACTTGTTGGCCTGGCGCCACACGGTTTCGGACTGCGGCTGAACACCACCGACCGCACAATAAACCATGCAGGCAGCATCGAGCACGCGCATCGAACGCTCGACCTCAATGGTGAAGTCAACGTGACCCGGGGTATCGATGATGTTGATGTGGTGCGGCTGGAACTGCTTGTCCATGCCACTCCAGAAGCAGGTTGTAGCAGCGGAAGTAATGGTAATGCCGCGCTCCTGCTCCTGTTCCATCCAGTCCATGGTGGCGGCGCCGTCATGGACTTCGCCGATCTTGTGATTGACACCCGTGTAATACAGGATGCGCTCGGTCGTCGTCGTCTTGCCGGCGTCGATGTGGGCGCTGATACCGATATTGCGGTAGCGCTCGATGGGAGTTTTACGTGCCACGTTGATAACCTTCGAAAATTAGAAGCGGAAGTGAGCAAAAGCCTTGTTGGCTTCAGCCATGCGGTGCACTTCGTCACGCTTCTTGACCGCGCCGCCGCGATTCTCAGCAGCTTCCATCATCTCTGCAGCCAGACGCTGACCCATCGATTTCTCGGAACGCTTGCGGGCAGACTCGCGCAACCAGCGCATGGCGAGTGCTGCACGGCGAGCCGGACGCACCTCAACCGGCACCTGGTAGTTGGCACCACCGACGCGACGCGACTTGACTTCGACCATCGGACGAACATTGCCCATGGCAGCGCCGAACACCTCAAGCGGATCCTTGCCGCCCTTGGTGGTGATGATGTCAAAAGCGCCGTATACGATGCGCTCTGCAACGGATTTCTTGCCGCTTTGCATGATGGCGTTGATGAATTTGGAAACTTCCACGTTACCGAACTTCGGATCCGGCAGAATGTCACGTTTTGGTACTTCACGACGACGGGGCATATTGACCTCTATTAAACACGATTCAGTTGAAAAGCCGGGCTAGGGCTTAACCCTCCCGGCCTCTCCCGACCGCCCAAAGGGACGGTCACTTACTCAAGCCGCCCGGAAATCAGGCAGCTTTCGGACGCTTCGCCCCATACTTCGAACGGGACTGCTTACGATCCTTGACGCCCTGGGTATCCAGAGAGCCACGCACGGTGTGATAACGCACACCGGGCAAATCCTTGACACGACCACCCCGGATCAGGATCACGGAGTGTTCCTGCAGATTGTGACCTTCGCCACCAATGTAGGAGATCACCTCAAAACCGTTGGTCAGGCGGACCTTGCACACTTTACGCAGCGCAGAGTTCGGCTTCTTCGGGGTCGTCGTATAAACGCGGGTGCACACACCACGTTTTTGCGGGCACTTTTCGAGCGCGGGCACCTTGCTCTTGGTAACCTCTGCCACACGCGGCTTGCGCACGAGTTGGTTGATGGTCGGCATATCTTTTCCTTCAACGGCCAAGCGATGCAGATTCAATGCATCGTGGCAATTTTGTTATCCAAAGCGGAGACAATGATTAGCCTCCGCCGACAAAGACCGTGGATTCTATGATTGATCGCCTCCGGTGTCAAGGAGACACCGGGAGTTGGCACGTTGTTCAGACGCCTTTTTCAACCTCATGCACCTCAGGTTCGACTGCCCCCGCTTCTATTGGCCTGTCGGCGGCAAGATCGATGCCAGCCGCCTGGGCCTTGCGGCTGCGGTGGTAGGCAAGGCCCGTACCGGCCGGGATAAGACGGCCGACAATGACATTTTCCTTCAGGCCACGTAGTTCGTCGCGCTTGCCCATGATGGCAGCCTCGGTAAGAACACGTGTCGTTTCCTGGAAGGAAGCGGCCGAAATGAACGAATCTGTGGACAGCGAGGCCTTGGTTATCCCGAGCAACATATGTTCGAAGGTCGTTGGCAACTTGCCTTCGGCGATCACCCGGTCGTTTTCGGCCAGCAGTTCGGCGCGCTCAACCTGTTCGGACTTGATGAACTTGGTGTCTCCCGGCTCGACGATGGTCACCCGGCGCAACATCTGACGGACGATCACTTCGATATGTTTGTCGTTGATCTTCACGCCCTGCAGACGGTAGACGTCCTGCACTTCGTCGGTGATGTAGCGCGCCAGCGCCTCAACGCCCTGCAGACGCAGGATATCGTGCGGATCGGGCAGACCTTCGACGATCTTTTCGCCCTTGTTGACCACCTGGCCATCGTGCACCAAGACGTGCTTGTCCTTGGAAATCAGGTTCTCGTGCTGCTCGCCTTCAAGATCGGTGATGATCAGGCGCTGCTTTCCCTTGGTATCCTTGCCGAAACTGATCGTTCCGGTATGTTCGGCCAATACCGAGGCATCCTTGGGTGTGCGCGCCTCAAACAGTTCGGCAACACGCGGCAAGCCCCCGGTAATGTCACGCGTCTTGGCCGACTCCTGCGGCATGCGCGCCAGAATGTCGCCAACACCAACCTGCTGACCGTCAACCACGGAAATGATAGAGCCAACCTGGAAGGCGATCGAAACCGAATGATCGCTGCCGGCAATTCTGACCTCCTGGCCGGTTTCGTCGAGCAGCTTGACCACCGGGCGGACGCCCTTGGTCGACGCCTTGCCGCCACGCTTGTGGTCAATTACGACCAGCGTAGACAAGCCGGTCACATCGTTGACCTGTTTGGCGACGGTAACGCCTTCCTCGACGTTCTCGAAACGGACGGTACCCGCGTATTCGGCAACGATCGGGCGGGTATGCGGATCCCACGTTGCCAGCTTGACACCGGCCTTGACTGCCTTGCCGTCGTTGACCGGCAGTACGGCGCCGTACGGCACCTTGTGACGCTCACGCTCGCGCCCGTGATCATCGGTGATCAGCACTTCGCCGGAACGGGAGATGACAACTTTTTCGCCCTTGGCGCTGGTGACGTAACGCATCGTTGCGGTGAACCGCACGGTGCCGGCCGACTTGGCCTCGATCTGCGAGGCCACGGCAGCGCGGGACGCCGCGCCACCGACGTGGAAGGTACGCATTGTGAGCTGGGTGCCCGGCTCGCCAATCGACTGGGCCGCGATTACACCGACTGCTTCACCGGCATTGACCATCGTGCCGCGGCCGAGATCACGACCGTAACACTGGGCACACAGACCATAACGCGTTTCGCAAGTCAGCGGAGTGCGGACCTTGACTTCGTCAATACCCAGGCGGTCAATCAGGTCAACCAGATCTTCATCGAGCATGGTTCCTGCAAAAATGACCGACTCCTGGGTTTCCGGATCGATAATGTCCTCACCGGTCACGCGTCCGAGGATGCGCTCACGTAGCGGCTCGATCACTTCGCCTCCCTCGACCAGCGCCTTGACGGCGAAGCCATTCTTGGTACCGCAATCGTCTTCGGTAATCACCAGATCCTGCGTCACATCGACCAGACGGCGGGTCAGGTAACCGGAGTTGGCGGTCTTCAGCGCGGTATCGGCCAGACCCTTACGGGCCCCGTGAGTCGAGATGAAGTACTGAAGAACGTTCAGGCCTTCGCGGAAGTTGGTCGTAATCGGTGTTTCGATAATGGAGCCGTCCGGCTTCGCCATCAGGCCCCGCATACCGGCCAACTGACGAATCTGTGCCGCCGAACCACGCGCGCCGGAATCTGCCATCATGTAGATGGAGTTGAAGGAATCCTGCTTGACCTTCTTGCCGTGGCGGTCAATGGTTTCCTCGTGGCCGAGTTCATCCATCATCACCTTGGCAACCTGGTCACCGGTACGCCCCCAGATATCCACGACCTTGTTGTAACGCTCGCCGTTGGTCACCAGACCGTTGGTGTATTGGGTCTCGATTTCCTTCACTTCGGCTTCGGCCGCGGCAATGATTTCCGGCTTCTTGGCCGGCACGCGCATGTCGTCCGAGCAGAAGGAGATGCCGGCGCGTGTCGCCAGCGCATAGCCGTTCTGCATCAGCTTGTCGGCGAAGACAACCGTTTCCTTCAGACCACAACGGCGGAAAGATTCATCGATCAGCTTCGAGATTTCCTTCTTTTTCAGGGCGCGGTCGATGACCTTGAACGGCAGCCCTTTCGGCAGAATCTTCGAAAGCAGGGCACGGCCTGCGGTGGTTTCGACACGAACGATTTTCTCGTCCCATTCGCCGTTGACCGCGGCAGGCTCGTATTGCTTCAGGCGGACGGAAATTCGCGAATGCACGTCCAGCTGACCGGCCGCCATGGCACGCTCGATCTCATTGGTGTCAGCAAAGTACATGCCTTCGCCCTTGCCGTTCACCTTTTCGCGCGTCGCATAGTACAGACCGAGCACGATATCCTGCGACGGCACGATGATCGGCTGGCCGTTAGCCGGTGACAGCACGTTGTTCGAGGCCAGCATCAGGGTGCGGGCTTCCATCTGTGCTTCGAGCGACAGCGGCACGTGAACGGCCATCTGGTCACCGTCGAAGTCGGCGTTGAAGGCCGCGCAAACGAGCGGGTGCAGCTGGATGGCCTTGCCTTCGATCAGTGTCGGCTCAAAGGCCTGGATACCCAGACGGTGCAGCGTCGGCGCACGGTTCAGCATGACCGGATGCTCGCGGATGACATCTTCGAGGATGTCCCAGACCACCGGTTCCTGACCTTCAACCATCTTTTTGGCTTGCTTGATGGTCGTGGCGTAGCCGAGCACTTCCAGCTTGTGGAAGATGAAGGGCTTGAACAGTTCGAGCGCCATCAGCTTGGGCAGGCCGCACTGGTGCAGCTTCAACTGCGGACCGACGACGATGACCGAACGGCCGGAGTAATCGACGCGCTTGCCCAGCAGGTTCTGACGGAAACGACCGCCCTTGCCCTTGATCATGTCGGCCAGCGACTTGAGCGGACGCTTGTTGGCGCCGGTCATGGCCTTGCCGCGACGGCCGTTGTCGAGCAGGGAGTCAACCGACTCCTGCAACATGCGCTTTTCGTTGCGGACGATGATTTCCGGCGCCTTCAACTCGAGCAGACGCTTCAGACGGTTGTTCCGGTTGATGACGCGCCGATACAGGTCGTTCAGGTCGGAGGTCGCGAAGCGGCCGCCATCGAGCGGAACGAGCGGACGCAGGTCCGGCGGCAAAACCGGCAGCACCTCAAGGACCATCCAGTCCGGCTTGATGCCGGACTTCTGGAAACCCTCAAGAATCTTCAGACGCTTTGCCAGTTTCTTGTTTTTCGCTTCCGAGCCGGTGACTTCCAGTTCGGCCCGCAGCGATTCGACCTCGCTCGGCAAATCCAGGCTGCGCAACAGTTCGCGAATCCCCTCGGCACCCATCAGGGCGTGGAATTCGTCACCGTGCTCCTCCATCATTTCCAGATACTGCTCTTCCGTAAGCAACTGGGCACGTTGAAGATTGCTAACCATACCGGGGTCGCAAACAACATAGGCCTCGAAATACAGGACCCGCTCGATGTCGCGCAGCGTCATGTCGAGCACCATGCCGAGACGGGACGGCAGGGACTTGAGGAACCAGATGTGGGCGGTCGGCGAGGCCAGTTCAATATGACCCATGCGGTCGCGACGAACCTTGGCCAGCGTCACTTCGACGCCGCACTTCTCGCAGATGACGCCACGATGTTTCAGGCGCTTGTACTTTCCGCACAGGCACTCGTAATCCTTGATCGGGCCGAAGATCTTGGCGCAGAACAGGCCGTCGCGTTCCGGCTTGAAAGTACGGTAGTTGATGGTTTCCGGCTTCTTGACTTCACCGTAGGACCAGGAACGGATCTTTTCGGGCGAGGCGAGACCAATGGTAATCGCGTCAAATTCCTCTTCCGCCGTTACCTGCTTGAATAGATCGAGCAATGCTTTCATCGTTTAACTCCCAGCCCTAAATCAGTAACGTTCCAGATCGATATCGATCGCCAGCGAACGGATTTCCTTGACCAGCACATTGAAGGATTCCGGCATGCCAGCCTCGATCTTGTGCTCGCCCTTGACGATGTTTTCGTACACCTTCGTACGACCATTCACGTCATCCGACTTCACGGTCAGCATCTCCTGCAGGACATAAGCAGCGCCATAGGCTTCCAGCGCCCAGACTTCCATTTCACCAAAGCGCTGACCACCGAACTGCGCCTTGCCGCCGAGTGGCTGCTGGGTTACCAGGGAGTATGGGCCGGTCGAGCGGGCGTGCATCTTGTCGTCGACCAGGTGATGCAGCTTCAGGTAATGCATGTAACCAACGGTCACCTGGCGCTCGAAGGGCTCGCCGGTACGACCGTCGAACAAGGTCATCTGACCGGACGAAGGCATTCCTGCCAACGCCAGCATGTCCTTGATCTCCTCGTCCTTGGCTCCGTCGAACACTGGCGTCGCGAAGGGCACGCCATCGGTCAGGTTGCCGGCCATTTCCAGGATTTCAGTGTCGTTCAGCTCTTCAAGGTTTTCCGACTTGCCACTGGAGTTGTAAATCTTGTTCAGAAAGCCGCGCACTTCCTTGGCCGCCACCTGCTGGCGCAGCATGTCGGCAATCTTGTAGCCAAGCCCCTTGGCGGCGAGGCCGAGGTGAACTTCGAGAATCTGCCCGACGTTCATCCGCGACGGAACACCCAGCGGATTCAGTACGATATCCACCGGCGTACCGTCCGCCATGTGCGGCATGTCTTCAACCGGCAAAATGCGCGAAACCACACCCTTGTTACCATGCCGGCCGGCCATCTTGTCGCCGGGTTGCAGACGACGTTTGACAGCAACATAGACCTTGACCATCTTCTGCACGCCCGGCGGCAATTCGTCGCCCTGCGTCAGCTTCTTGCGTTTGGCTTCGAAGGCGGCATCGAATTCCTTGCGCGCCTGCTCGAGGCCTTCCTTTACCTGCTCCAGCTGCTGCGCGACTTCCTCTTCGGCAACACGAATATCGAACCAGTGATGCGGATCCATGCCATCCAGGTAGGATTGCTCGATGGTTGAACCCTTGGCCAGCTTCTTCGGACCGCCGTTGGCCTTCTTGCCGACAATCAGACGACCGACGCGCTCAAACGCATCGCGTTCGACGATGCGCATCTGATCGGCCAGATCGAGCTTGTAATGGCGCAAGTGTTCGTCGATGATCGACTGGGCGCGCTTGTCGCGCTCGATTCCTTCGCGGGTAAACACCTGAACGTCAATCACGGTGCCGGCGATGCCGGAAGGAACGCGCAGCGAGGTGTCCTTGACGTCCGACGCCTTCTCGCCAAAAATCGCGCGCAACAGCTTCTCTTCCGGCGTCAGCTGGGTTTCGCCCTTCGGCGTAACCTTGCCCACCAGCACATCGGCCGCTTCGACTTCGGCACCGATGTATACGACACCGGATTCGTCGAGACGGGACAACTGGGTTTCGCCAAGCGATGCGATATCGCGGGTGATTTCTTCGGGACCAAGCTTGGTATCGCGAGCGACGACCGTCAGTTCCTCAATATGGATCGAGGTGTAACGATCTTCGGCGACGACGCGCTCGGAAATCAGGATCGAGTCTTCGAAGTTGTAGCCGTTCCACGGCATGAAGGCGATCAGCATGTTCTGACCCAGCGCCAGTTCACCCTTGTCGGTCGATGCCCCGTCAGCCACCACATCGCCGCGGGCAATCCGGTCGCCGACGCGCACCAGCGGACGCTGGTTGATATTGGTGTTCTGGTTGGAGCGGGTGTATTTGACAAGATTGTAGATATCGACACCAACCTCGCCAGCTACCGTCTCATTGTCGTTTACGCGAACCACAACCCGACCTGCGTCCACATAGTCAACGAGGCCGCCACGCCGGGCAACGACCGCAGTCCCGGAGTCGACTGCAACGGTACGCTCGATGCCGGTGCCGACCAGCGCCTTTTCCGGGCGCAGGCAGGGCACGGCCTGACGCTGCATGTTTGCGCCCATTAGCGCGCGGTTCGCATCGTCATGTTCAAGGAAGGGAATCAGCGAAGCAGCGACGGAAACGATCTGGCCAGGCGCAACGTCCATGTACTGGACGCGTGAAGGTTCGGCGAGAATCGTTTCGCCCTTTTCGCGGCAGGTCACCAGATCATCGGACAGGTTGCCGCCCTCATCCAGGGACGAGTTGGCCTGGGCAACGACGTAGTTGCCTTCTTCGATAGCCGACAGGTATTCAATGTCGTTGGAGACCTTGCCACCGGCCACCTTGCGGTAGGCGGTTTCGATGAAGCCGTAGTCATTGACGCGGGCAAAAAGGGCCAGCGAATTGATCAGGCCGATGTTCGGACCTTCCGGCGTTTCGATCGGGCAAACGCGACCGTAGTGGGTCGGATGCACGTCGCGCACTTCGAAGCCGGCACGTTCGCGGGTCAGACCGCCGGGACCAAGTGCCGAAACACGGCGCTTGTGGGTGATTTCCGACAGCGGATTGGTCTGGTCCATGAACTGCGACAACTGGCTGGAGCCGAAAAATTCCTTGATTGCGGCACTGATCGGCTTGGCGTTGATCAGATCATGCGGCATCAGGTTGTCCGATTCTGCCTGCGACAGACGCTCCTTGACCGCACGCTCTACGCGCACGAGCCCGGCACGGAACTGGTTTTCCGCCAGTTCGCCAACCGAGCGTACGCGACGGTTGCCTAGGTGGTCGATATCATCGATTTCACCGCGTCCGTTGCGCAATTCAACAAGAATCTTGATGACTTCGACAATATCCCGTGGCGAGAGGGTCGAACTGCTCGCGCACCTCGACGTTGGCGCCAAGCGGCTTGACCTTGGCCGCCAGGTCTTCGGCGTCGCTCTGTGTCATGTTTTCGCAGAGCGCCCGAGCACCGTAGGGCATCAGGCTGACCATGTCCTGAATTGTCGCGAGCGGGAAGCCCGAGCCTTCGGCCAGGTTTTTGAGCGCCGCCTCGGCTTTCGAAGCAAGGCTCCTGATCATGACCTTGAATTCGCTGACGCCCGGACGCGCCAGTCGGCGATTGAACTTCATGCGGCCAACAGCGGACAGGTCGTAGCGCTCGTCGGAATAGAACAGGCCGTTGAAAAGGATTTCAACCGCCTCTTCGGTTGGCGGCTCGCCCGGGCGCATCATGCGGTAGATCGCGATACGCGCAGCCTGGCGCGAGGCGGTCTCATCCGCACGCAGCGTGTTGGAAATGAACGAACCACGATCCAGATCGTTGGTGTACAGCGTTTCAAGGGAGGCAACCCCGGCTTCACGCAGCCTGGCCAGCAAGGTTTCCGTGATTTCGTCGTTGGCGTTGGCAATGATTTCGCCCGTATCCTTGTCAACAATGTTGCGTGCAACAACGCGACCAAGGATGAAATCCTCCGGAACGACAATTTGCTTCAGAGCGGCAGCAGTAATCTCGCGAATGTGCTTTGCGGTAATCCGCTTGTCTTTGGCGACGATAACCTTCCCGTCCGGGCCGGCGAAATCGAAACGAGCCACCTCACCGCGCAGACGTTCCGGAACCAGCGTGAACTCGACGCCATCCTTGCTCAGCGCAAAGGTATCGAACTCGAAGAAGTTGGCCAGAATTTCCTCGGACGACATGCCGATTGCCTTGAGCAGCGTCGTAACCGGCATTTTGCGGCGACGGTCTACACGGAAAAACAACGTATCCTTGGGATCGAACTCGAAATCCAGCCAAGAACCGCGATAGGGAATGATCCGGGCCGAGAACAGCAACTTGCCGGAGCTGTGTGTCTTGCCACGATCGTGCTCGAAAAACACCCCTGGCGAACGGTGCAACTGGGAGACGATAACCCGCTCCGTACCGTTGATCACGAACGAACCGTTGGTCGTCATGAGCGGAATTTCGCCCATGTAAACTTCCTGCTCCTTCACTTCCTTGATCGTATCCGGCGCTTCACGGTCCATGATCACCAGACGCACCTTGGCGCGCAGGGATGACGCAAATGTCAGACCCCGTTGCTGACACTCGGTTACATCAAACGCCGGTTCGCCGAGCACAAAGCTGACAAACTCGAGACGGGCGTTGCCGGAGTGGGAGACGATCGGGAAAATCGAGGTGAAAGCCGCCTGCAAGCCCTCGTTCTTGCGTTTTTCCGGTGGCACGTCAGCCTGCAGAAAAGCAGTGAAGGATTCAAGCTGGGTCGCAAGCAGAAAAGGAATGTCAAGGACGCTGGCGCGCTTGGCAAAACTCTTGCGGATGCGTTTCTTCTCGGTGAAGGAGTAAGTCATGGTAACTCCGTGAGGGTGAAATCAAACATTGAACCTGTCGAAACAGGCAAACGCAAACGAGCTCCGCCCCCCTTTCGGGGAGGGGAAAGCATCGTTTGCGTTTGCCGGCTGGCGTAACTCAAGTTTGTTTTTCTGGCGGTATCAAACCGGTAATACAAAGAACGAAAGGGCTGGCGGCAAAGCCACCAGCCCACGTACCAAATCGACTACTTGATTTCGACCTTGGCGCCTGCGTCTTCCAGCTGCTTCTTGAGCGCTTCTGCATCAGCCTTTGAAACGCCTTCCTTGACCGGCTTCGGCGCACCGTCAACCAGATCCTTGGCTTCCTTGAGACCGAGGCCGGTAACGGCACGGACGACCTTGATGACTTCAACCTTCTTGTCGCCGGTGGCGGCGAGAACAACGGTGAACTCGGTCTGCTCTTCGACAGCGGCGGCACCACCGGCAGCCGGGCCGGCGACGGCGACGGCGGCGGCGGAAACGCCGAACTTCTCTTCGAATGCCTTGACCAGGTCATTGAGTTCGATAACGGTCAGGGAGCCGACGGCTTCCAGGATGTCTTCTTTGCTAATTGCCATTTAAATAAACTCCTAAATCAATTCGTGTGCGATACGGATTAAGCGGTAGCTTCTTCGCGCTGCTTGGCCAGGGCATCCAGGGCACGGGCAAAGCCGGCGACCGGAGCCTGCATGACGTACAGCAGCTTCGAGAGCAGCTCTTCGCGGCTCGGCACGGACGCAAGCGCCTGCACACCGGCTTTGTCGAGCACCTTGCCGGCATATGAACCAGCCTTGAGCACCAGCTTGTCATTGGTCTTGGCGAAGTCGTTGAGAATCTTCGCGGCCGCCACAGGATCGGCAGAAACGCTGTAAATCAGCGGTCCCACCAAATGGTCGGCCAGACCAGAAAACGGAGTACCCGCAACTGCGCGACGCACCAAGGTATTCTTCAACACACGCAGGTAAACGCCGGACTCACGTGCCTTCTTGCGCAGCACGGTAAGGTCACCGACCTCGATGCCACGATATTCAGCAACCGCGATAGTCTGTGCGTTGGCCACTTGTGCCGACACTTCAGCTACAACCGCTTTTTTGTCGTTCAGATTGAGACCCACAGGTCTTTCCTCCTTTCAAGTCATAACACGACGGGATATCCCGCCGAAGGTACGGCGACCTGAACCAGAAGCCAGGCTGTCCGTTTCGAGACAGCCAAAAATCTTGTTCGGGGACACCGTCTGCGCAGGGTGCTTTCGCTATTAAGCCCTGTTACCAGAGCGCCTGCGGTCTTTGACGATCCGCTGGCGAGCACCATGAGGCGCCCGTCAGCGGCCCAAAGTACTTTTTAGCCCGCCAGAGAAGCCTGGTCAACGCGAACGCCGGGGCCCATGGTGGCAGCAACCGCAATTTTGCGCAGATACTGCCCCTTGGAAGAGGCAGGCTTCGCCTTGGTCAGGGCTTCGATCAGCGCCTTCAGATTGGCCTCAAGGCTTTCCACGGGGAAGGAAGCACGGCCGATCGTCGCATGAATAATGCCGGCTTTGTCAGTGCGATACTGAACCTGACCTGCCTTGGCATTTTTCACGGCTGTGACAACGTCCATGGTGACCGTGCCAACCTTCGGGTTAGGCATCAGGCCGCGCGGGCCGAGGATTTGACCAAGCTGGCCAACGACCTTCATGGCATCCGGCGTGGCAATCACGACGTCGAAGTTCAAATTGCCTGCCTTGACTTCTGCAGCCAGGTCATCGAAACCGACGACTTCGGCGCCGGCAGCCTTGGCTGCCTCGGCCTTGTCGCCCTGGGCGAACACGGCGACACGAACACTCTTGCCCGTACCGGCAGGCAGCACCACGGAACCACGGACGACCTGGTCGGACTTGCGCGCGTCAACACCCAGATTCACGGCGACGTCGATTGATTCGTCAAACTTGGCAGTCGCGGTTTCCTTGGCCAGCGTCAGCGCTTCCTGAACCGGGTAAAGCTTCTGTGCGACGATCTTGCCCTGCAGGGCCTTTTGCTTTTTCGTGAGCTTGGCCATGATTACAGACCCTCCACCGTGATGCCCATCGAGCGGGCGGAGCCGGCGATGGTACGAACAGCCGCTTCAAGATCGGAAGCAGTCAGATCCGGCTGCTTGGCCTTGGCGATTTCTTCAGCCTGCGCACGGGTGATCTTTCCGACCTTGTCGGTATGCGGCTTGGCAGAACCGGATTTGATGCCGGCCGCCTTCTTGATCAGGATCGTGGCCGGCGGCGTCTTCATCACGAAGGTGAAGGACTTGTCCGCGAACGCGGTGATCACGACAGGAATCGGCAGCCCCGGTTCGACGCCCTGAGTCTGGGCGTTGAAGGCCTTGCAGAATTCCATGATATTCAGGCCGCGCTGACCGAGCGCGGGACCGATCGGTGGCGAAGGATTCGCCTTGCCTGCCGGCACTTGCAGCTTGATGTAGCCAACAATTTTCTTGGCCATAATTGCTCCTTGATAGATGAGTCGTAACGCGCTTTAAGCTCACGCCTACTTGCGCTCCTCTTGCCGGCTCATTTAGGGCGACCGGCCGCTCCCTGAAACAGTTCGTCAGCTCAGGCCTTTTCGACCTGGGCAAACTCGAGCTCGACTGGCGTGGCGCGCCCAAAAATGGTTACGGAGACGCGCAGGCGATTCTTTTCGTAATTCACATCCTCGACCGAGCCATGGAAATCCTGGAACGGCCCTTCCTTGACCCGCACCACTTCGCCAACTTCGAACAGCACCTTCGGCCGGGGCTTGTCAGCGCCGTCCTGCATCTGTTGCATGATCTTGTCGACTTCCTTCTGGGAAATCGGCGTCGGCTTGGTCGCGGTACCACCGACGAAACCAGTAACCTTGGGCGTGTTCTTGACCAGGTGCCAGGAATCGTCGTCCATATCCATTTCGACCAGCACGTAACCGGGAAACAGTTTACGTTCAGAATTTACCGGCTGCCCGTTTTTCAGTTCGCGCACAACTTCGACCGGCACCAGAATCTGTCCGAATTTTTCCTGCATGCCAAGCCGGTCGATACGCTCCTGAATGGCGCGCATGACGCTCTTCTCGAAGCCGGAATAGGCATGGACGATAAACCAGCGCTTGCTCATGATTTCCTCCAGCCCAGCACGAGATCATAGAGAACCCATTCGAGGCTCTTGTCGGTCAGATAGAGGAAAAGCGCCATGACCACCACGAAGGCGAACACCGCGCCGGTGGTCTGGATGGTTTCCTTGCGTGTCGGCCAGACGACCTTTTTGGCCTCGACCACGGACTCGTTGGCAAAGGTGAAAAATCGTTGGCCTGGCTCGGTTTTCCAGGCGACGGCGGCGGCGAGCGCCACCCCGGCAAGGACCGCCAGTACGCGCAAAATCGTTGCTTGCTCGGAGAGCAGGTAGAAACCAGCCACACCGGCAGCCAGGATAACCAGCGCCAGCGCAAACTTGATCTTGTCAGCCATTACGTTCGCGATCTTTAAAGAGAGTGGCAGGGGCGGAGGGAATCGAACCCCCGACCTACGGTTTTGGAAACCGTTGCTCTACCAATTGAGCTACACCCCTGCTGCAGAAACATCAAAGCGCCTCGGTCTCCCGAAGCGCTTCGATTGCAAAAAATACCAGTTACTCGATGATTTTGGCGACGACGCCGGCGCCGACGGTACGACCGCCTTCACGGATGGCGAAGCGCAGACCTTCTTCCATGGCGATCGGGGCGATCAGCTTGATGGTCATGGCGATGTTGTCGCCAGGCATCACCATCTCGACGCCTTCCGGCAGGTCGATGGAGCCGGTCACGTCGGTCGTGCGGAAGTAGAACTGCGGGCGGTAGCCGTTGAAGAACGGGGTGTGGCGGCCGCCTTCGTCCTTGGACAGGATGTACACTTCGGAGGTGAAGTGGGTGTGCGGCTTGACCGAACCCGGCTTGCACAGAACCTGGCCGCGCTCGACGTCTTCACGCTTGGTGCCGCGCAGCAGGGCGCCGATGTTGTCGCCGGCCTGACCCTGGTCGAGCAGTTTCCTGAACATTTCGACGCCGGTACAGATGGTCTTCTGGGTGGGGCGGATACCGACGATTTCGATTTCTTCGCCGACCTTGACGACACCGCGTTCGACACGGCCGGTGACGACGGTGCCGCGACCGGAGATGGAGAAGACGTCTTCGACGGGCATCAGGAAGGGCTGGTCGATGGCGCGTTCCGGCGTCGGGATGTAGGTGTCGAGGGCATCGGCCAGGCGGAAGATGGACGGTTCGCCGATTTCGGACTGGTCGCCTTCGAGGGCCTTCAGGGCGGAGCCGTGAATGATCGGGGTGTCGTCGCCCGGGAAGTCGTACTTGGAGAGCAGTTCGCGCAATTCCATTTCGACGAGTTCGAGCAGTTCGGCGTCGTTGACCATGTCGCACTTGTTCATGTACACGAGCACGTACGGGACACCGACCTGGCGGGCAAGCAGGATGTGTTCGCGGGTCTGCGGCATGGGGCCGTCAGCGGCGGAACAGACGAGGATGGCACCGTCCATCTGGGCGGCACCGGTAATCATGTTCTTGACGTAGTCGGCGTGGCCCGGGCAGTCAACGTGGGCGTAGTGGCGGTTGGCGGTTTCGTATTCGACGTGGGCGGTGTTGATGGTGATGCCGCGTGCCTTTTCTTCCGGCGCCGCATCAATTTCATCGTACTTCTTGGCCGATCCACCAAACTTGGCGGACAGCACCGTGGTGATCGCCGCCGTCAACGTGGTCTTGCCATGGTCAACGTGTCCAATCGTCCCCACATTGACGTGCGGCTTCGTGCGCGCAAATTTTTCCTTAGCCATTCCAGTTCCCCAATCGTCAAATAAGCAAAAAATCCAGAATCAGAGCCAAATCGGTGGTGCCCATGAGAAGAATCGAACTTCCGACCTCTCCCTTACCAAGGGAGTGCTCTACCACTGAGCTACATGGGCCTACCTTAAAACTCCAACCGTGCCGCGAATGGAGCGGGTGAAGGGAATCGAACCCTCGTCTTAAGCTTGGAAGGCTTCAGCTCTACCATTGAGCTACACCCGCTTAACCCTTGCCCCACAGCACAAGTCGCTACAGCATAAAATCTGGTGGAGGGGGAAGGATTCGAACCTTCGAAGGCAGAGCCGACAGATTTACAGTCTGTTCCCGTTGACCGCTTGGGTACCCCTCCGGAAGAACGCAAGATTATCCCGGGGCAGCGCGATAGTGTCAACACCTGTTAACGCAGAAAGCCGGCCATCGGCCGGCTTTCTGGCGATCAGGCGAATTACTTCTGGGCAAGAACCCAGGTAGCCAGCTTGGTCGCCTCTTCCGGCGTGACGTTGTTCGGGGGCATCGGAACTTCGCCCCATACGCCCTTGCCGCCGGTTTTGATCTTGGTAGCCAGGGTAGCAACGGCGGCCTTGTCGCCCTTGTACTTGGCGGCGACATCCTTGTATGCCGGGCCGACGAGTTTCTTGTCGACGGCGTGGCAGGCCATACAGTTCTTGGCCTTGGCCAGCGCTTCGTCAGCCTGGGCCTGACCGCCCATCAGAATACCGGCCGCAGCCATCATGGCAACATAGACAACTTTCATATATTTGCTCCATTCGTTGTATTAGTGGGTCAATCCGCCTGCGATGATAAAACCCTTTCGGGCTGCTTGCAAATTGCTTGCGTCAGCGGGATGCCGTGCAGGCAAATAACGCATCCCGCCTTGCGCCGTTGACAAAGGGGTCACGAATCGGCGGCTGATACACCCGACCGGAACCCGTGCCAGCACGGAAGACTCACCTGCGCCGCTGGATCTGGCCAACGTCGCGCACCGCGCCCTTGTCGGCCGAGGTCGCCATCAGTGCGTAGGCCTGCAGGGCGGGGGAAACGAAACGTTCGCGCTGCACCGGCTGCCACGCGGCATCGCCCCGGGCTTCCATGGCGGCACGGCGGCGGGTCAGTTCTTCGTCCGAAACCGCAAGGTGGATTCGGCGATTGGGGATGTCGATTTCGATCGTGTCGCCATCCTCGACCAGCCCGATGGCGCCGCCATCGGCGGCTTCCGGCGAGACATGGCCGATCGACAGGCCCGAAGTGCCCCCGGAGAAGCGGCCGTCGGTCAGCAATGCGCATTCCTTGCCGAGACCGCGCGACTTGAGGTACGAGGTCGGGTAGAGCATTTCCTGCATGCCGGGGCCACCCTTGGGACCTTCGTAGCGGATGACGACGATGTCGCCGGCAACGATTTTGCCCCCCAGAATGCCGTTGACCGCAGCATCCTGGCTTTCGAAGACGCGGGCGGTGCCGGTGAATTTCCAGATCGATTCATCGACGCCGGCCGTCTTGACGATGCAGCCGTCGAGCGCAATATTGCCGTGGAGTACCGCCAGGCCGCCCTCCTGCGAATAAGCATCGGCCCGCGTGCGGATGCAGCCACGGCTGCGGTCGAGGTCGAGCTCGCTGTAGCGCCGACTCTGCGAGAAAGCGACCTGGGTCGGCACGCCACCGGGTCCGGCGCGGAAGAATTCATGGACTTTCGCGTCCTGCGTGCGCACGACATCCCAACGGTCGATCGCGTCGCCGAGGGTCTTTTCATGCACGGTCGGCACATTGCGGTGCAACAGGCCGGCGCGGTCGAGTTCGCCGAGGATGCCCATGATGCCGCCAGCGCGATGGACGTCCTCGATGTGATATTTGTCGGTCATCGGCGCCACCTTGCACAGGCAGGGCACCTGACGCGAAATGCGGTCGATGTCGGCCATCTTGAAATCGACACCGGCCTCCTGCGCCGCCGCCAGGATGTGCAGCACGGTGTTGGTCGAGCCACCCATCGCGACATCGAGCGTCATGGCGTTCTCGAAGGCCTGGAAGGTAGCGATCGAACGCGGCAGGACCGAAGCATCGTCCTGCTCGTAGTAGCGGCGACACAGTTCGACGACTCGGCGAGCAGCGCCCAGGAATAGCTCCCTGCGGTCGGCATGCGTCGCGACGACGGTACCGTTGCCGGGTAGCGAGAGGCCGAGCGCCTCGGTCAGGCAGTTCATCGAGTTGGCGGTAAACATGCCCGAACACGAACCGCAGGTCGGACAGGCCGAACGTTCGATCTCGGCAAGGTCGGCGTCGGAAACGGAACTGTCAACGGCCTTGACCATGGCGTCGACGAGGTCGAGGTGGATGACCTGACCTTGCACCGTGACCTTGCCGGCCTCCATCGGGCCGCCGGAGACGAAGACGGCCGGGATGTTGAGGCGCATCGCGGCCATCAGCATGCCCGGCGTGATCTTGTCGCAGTTGGAGATGCAGACCATGGCGTCGGCGCAGTGACCATTGACCATGTATTCGACGGAGTCGGCGATCAGGTCGCGCGACGGCAGCGAGTAGAGCATGCCGCCGTGGCCCATGGCGATGCCATCGTCGATGGCGATGGTGTTGAATTCCTTGGCGATGCCGCCGGCCGCCTCGATCTCGCGGGCGACCAGCTGGCCCATGTCCTTGAGGTGCACGTGGCCCGGCACGAACTGCGTGAAGGAATTGACGACAGCGATGATCGGCTTGCCGAAATCGCCGTCCTTCATGCCGGTCGCGCGCCACAGGGCGCGCGCGCCGGCCATGTTGCGGCCGTGGGTAGAGGTGCGGGAGCGGTAATCAGGCATGGAAATCTCCGTCGAAAACTGTGCGCACAGCGGCGCGAACTATAATTGGCGAATTCTAGCCGACTCTCCGCCTCCGATGCTTCTCCACCCCCAGTTCGACCCTGTCGCCTTTACGCTCGGCCCGCTGGCGGTGCGCTGGTACGGTTTGATGTATCTGGTCGCTTTCGTTCAGTTTATTTTGCTCGGCCGCTACCGCATTCGCACGCGCCCCGGGCTGCTCACGGTCGAGCAACTGGACGACCTGCTCTTCTACGGCATGCTCGGTGTGATCCTCGGCGGCCGGCTTGGGCAGGTGCTCTTCTACGAACCCGGCTACTACCTGGCGAACCCGCTGGAAACTCTCGCGGTGTGGAAAGGCGGCATGGCCTTTCACGGCGGCTTTCTCGGCGTCCTCGTGGCCATGGGTTTGTGGTCGCGCAAGCACCGGGTCGCCTGGTTCGACGTGACCGATTTCATCGCGCCGCTGGTGCCACTCGGGTTGGCCGCCGGGCGAATCGGCAATTTCATCAACGGCGAATTGTGGGGCCGGGTCGCCGACCCCGGCCTGCCATGGGCGATGATTTTTCCGCAGGCCGGCGACATGCAGCCGCGCCACCCGTCACAGCTTTACCACGTCGGGCTGGAAGGATTGGCGCTGTTCGCGATTTTGTGGATTTTTTCCAGTCGACCGCGACCACGTAGTGCAGTGTCTGGCGTTTTCCTGATCGGCTACGGCACCTTCCGCTTCGTCACCGAATTCTTCCGCGAGCCGGATCATGGCATTTTCGGGCAGTCGTACACGATCAGCATGGGCCAGTGGCTGTCATTGCCGATGATCGCGATCGGCATCGCCATGCTGGTGATGGCATACCGCAAGAAATCTCTATAATTATGGATTACGTTATCCACCACCTGACAGGAATCCCCTCATGACACGTCCGTTCAAGGTTCTCGGCATCCAGCAAATCGCCATCGGCGGCCCCTCCAAGGAAAAGCTGCGCACGTTGTGGGTCGACATGTTCGGCCTCGAAGTCACCAGCACTTTCGTTTCCGAGCGCGAAAACGTCGACGAGGACATCTGCGCGATGGGCAGCGGCCCGTTCAAGGTCGAAGTCAACCTGATGCAGCCGCTCGACCCCGAGAAGAAGCCGGCCGTGCACACGACCCCGCTCAACCATGTCGGCCTGTGGATCGATGATTTGCCCAAGGCCGTCGAATGGCTGTCGGCCAACGGCGTGCGCTTCGCGCCGGGCGGCATCCGCAAGGGCGCTGCCGGTTTCGACATCACCTTCCTGCACCCCAAGGGCAACGAGGAATCGCCGATCGGCGGCGAAGGCGTGTTGATCGAACTGGTCCAGGCACCGCCGGAAGTCGTTGCGGCATTTGCCAAACTGGCCGGCTGATTTAGCCGATAAGGACTGCCGCCGCGGTCAACGCCAGAAAACCCGGCAAATTACCCTGTCCGCTCAGGCGGTAAGCAATTCCGCCGCGCGCACCGGGGCGGAAATCACCCGCAAGTGCTCGGTCGCAGTCTGCGCCTGACGCCGGGCCTGCCCCGCCTCGTCTTCGACCAGCGCAAGCGCCACAAGATTGGCAATGGCGTGCGCAAAGAGCTGGTGGGCCGAACCCCATGGCTCACGGGTCACCACCTGTTCGAGGGAAAGCACCCCCTGGAGCTCGCCGCGAATATGAATCGGCGTGTCGAGCAGCGCCGTAATGCGATGGCGTATCAGATAGTCGGAAGCAAAACCGGCGGTTGATGGATGCACCAGTGCATCGTCGGCAACGATGCAGGATGCGTCGCTCAGCGCCGCGAAATAGGCCGGGCAGTGAGCGGCACGAACGCATTCGCCGCTACCGTGACGGCCGGCCGAGAGTTCAAACAATTCAAGACAACTCAATTCCTGCCGATCGCCGGCCAGCCCCCAGATGCTGACGCGCCCGACGCCGGAGATGCGGGCCGCGGATTCGGTCAGGATGCTCAGAGCCATGTCGAGCGACGCCTCCCTGAAATAGGCGCCGCGCGACAGACGGGCCACGCCGTCCTGCAATTGCGCGGGTGAGGCCAGGGTCGCCTGGTTGCCGAGGTAGTTGGATCGTTCCATCGAATCGCTTGACCATGAGGCACTGTCGTGCCGGTAAATGATGTCTGCGATTCTAGGTCTGCCCCGCCTGTTCGTCCGTGAATTCCGCCACGCCGGAGCAAAACGAGCGCTCCGGCACGATGGCGGTCAGTTCGGGGCGGCGGCGGTCAACGGCCGCCCAGTGCCGAGATTCGCTCTTCCAGCGGCGGATGGGTGGAAAGCAGCGCCATCCAGCCCGGACCATCGGCAATGCCGGAAGCGGCCATGTTTTGCGGCAGCGGCCCCGGATGCAGGCCGCCCAGGCGACGCAGTGCATTCTGCATCGGCACCGGCGACCCCATCAGCTGTGCCGCGCCGGCATCAGCCCGAAACTCGCGCTGGCGGGAAAACCAGGCGACGACGATGCTGGCCAGCACGCCGAAGACGACCTGGCTGACCATGCTGGCCACCATGTAGCCGATGCCCGGGCCACTGCTCTCGGAACTGCCCCGACGCAGGAAGGAATCGACCGCATAGCCGACGACCCGCGACAGGAATACGACAAAGGTATTGACGACGCCCTGGATCAGCGTCAGCGTGACCATGTCGCCATTGGCAATGTGCGCGACCTCGTGCGCCAGCACCGCCTCGACCTCCTCACGCGTCATGCCGGCGAGCAAGCCGGTTGACACCGCAACCAGCGAATTATTCTTCGTGGCCCCAGTGGCAAAGGCGTTCGGCTCGCCTTCGTAGATGGCGACTTCCGGCATTGGCAGCCCGGCGCGTTGGGCAAGGCGTGCCACCGTTTCGACCAGCCACAACTCGGTCGAGGTACTTGGCGAAGTGATGACCCGGGCGCCGGTACTCCACTTGGCCATGGTCTTCGACATGAGCAGCGAAATGAACGAACCACCGAAACCGATGAGCGCCGCAAAGGCAAGCAGCATGCCGAGGTTGAGGCCGTTGGCGGTCAGGAAGCGGTTGACACCGAGCAGGCTGGCAGCCACACCGAGCACCAGCATCACGGCGAGGTTGGTGGCAAGGAAAAGGACGATACGTTTCATGATGGACTCCATCGGAATAGCAAACAGTCGCATCATAGAGCAATTAACAATACTGTAAAATCGCAGTTACCCTGAATTAAATTTCGATTTTTACGGACGATTCATGTCGAATATCAACTTCAAGCACCTGCACTATTTCTGGGTCGTGGCCCACGAAGGCAGCATGACGCGTGCTGCCGAGCGCCTCGGGGTGGCGGTCCAGACCATCAGCGGGCAACTGTCGCTGCTCGAGCGCAACCTGGGCAAAGCACTGTTCGTCAGCCAGGGACGGGGGCTGGCGCTGAGCGACGCCGGTCGCCTTGCCCTTGGCTACGCCGACCAGATATTTCAGCTTGGCGAAGCGCTCGAAGAAGCCGTGCAACATGCGGACAGCGGCAACGTATTGCGTTTGCGCACCGGCATTTCCGATGGCATTCCCAAGCTGCTGGCCTATCGGCTGCTCGAGTCCGTGCTCGCCATGCCGGAAGATGTCCGGCTGATCTGCAACGAGGGTGCCTACGAGCCGCTGCTTGCCGAACTCGCCCTGCATCACCTCGACCTCGTGCTGACCGACCGGCCCGCGCCGGTCGGGGGCAATCTGCGGGTTTTCAGTACGCGACTCGGTGACTTTTCTTCCGGGCTGTTCGGCAGTGCCGCACTGGTCGAGCGCTACGCGCCCGGCTTCCCCGCCAGCCTGAATGGCGCGCCGCTGTTCCTGCCGACCCGGCAGAACGCGCTGCGCGGCCGGATCGATCGCTGGCTTGAAGGCATCGGCGTCCGTCCGCGCATTGTCGGCGAATTTCAGGACAGCGCCCTGCTCACCACCTTCGGGCGCGCCGGGCTCGGTCTCTTTCCTGCACCGCTGGCGCTGGCCGAGCAGGTCGCCGAGCAACTCGACGCAAAGGCGATCGGCGAGATGGCTGGCGTCAGCGAACAGATTTACGCAATTTCCAACGAGCGGCGCATCCGCCACCCGGCCATCGAAGTGCTGTGTTCGTCTTCGCCAACCGAGGCGGGCGCCGCACGAGAGGTATAATTCCCACCCCCCAACGCAGATTCAAAGCAGAAAAAATACATGTCCCCGTTTCGCAAATTCATCGCCCTTCTCGCCCTCCTGACGCTGACCAGCCACGCGCTGGCCCAGCAACTTCCCGTTCCCCCGACACTCGCCGCCCGCTCCTGGCTGCTGCTGGAAATGGGCTCCGGCCAGGTGTTGACCACGGAAAAACCCGACGAGCGTCTCGAACCCGCCTCGCTGACCAAGCTGATGACGGCCTACCTGACCTTCGCCGCGCTGCGCCAGAAGACCATCGCGCTCGACCAGCCGGTGACGGTATCGCAGAAGGCCTGGAAAACCGGTGGTTCCAAGATGTTCATCCGGGTCGACACGCAGGTGCCGGTCGAAGACCTGATCAAGGGCATGATCGTGCAGTCGGGCAACGACGCCTGCGTCGCGCTGGCCGAGGCGATCGCCGGCAGCGAGGAAAGCTTCGCGCAAATGATGAACAAGGAAGCCAGGCGCCTCGGCATGACTTCGTCGAATTTCACCAATTCGACCGGCCTGCCCGATCCGCAGCTGTACACCACGGCACGCGACCTGGCGACGCTGGCCTCGGCACTGATCCGCGACTTCCCCGAGGAATACAAAAAGTATTACTCGATGAAGGAATTCCGCTACAACAACATCACCCAGCCCAACCGCAACCGCCTGCTCTTCATCGACCCCTCGGTCGATGGCGTCAAGACCGGCCATACCGAAGCCGCCGGCTACTGCCTGGTATCGTCGGCCCTGCGCGACCAGCGCCGCCTGCTGTCGGTCGTCCTCGGCACCAGGTCGGACGCCACGCGCGCCAGCGAATCGCTCAAGCTGCTCAACTGGGGCTTCCAGTCCTACGATGCCGTCACGCTGTTCCCCAAGGACCAGCCGGTGGCCACGCTGCGCGTCTGGAAGGGCACGCAGAAGACGGTCAAGGCCGGCTTCGACCGCCCGTTCATGATCGCCGTGCCGCGCGGCTACGCCGACAAGGTCAAGAGCGAATTCACCCCGCAGCCACGCCTGATGGCGCCGATCCAGGCCGGCCAGCAACTCGGCGCGCTCAAGGTCACCATCGACGGCAAGCTGTACGGCGAATACCCCGTGCTCGCTCTTGAAAACGTCGGTTTGATTGGCATCTTCGGCCGTACCATCGATAGCGTCATGCTCTGGTTCCAATAAGCCCATGACCCCCTACGTCGCCGACCCCGTCTATCTGAATGGCCGCTTCCTGCCGCTGGCGGAAGCCGGCATTTCGCCGCTCGACCGGGGATTTCTCTACGGCGACGGGGTGTATGAGCTGGTTCCGGTTTACTCGCGGCGCCCGTTCCGGCTTTCCGAACACCTGACGCGGCTGCAGGCGACACTGGACGGCATCCGGCTGGCCAATCCGCTCGATGTGGCCGGGTGGACGGCGGTCGTCGAGCGGCTGATCGCCGAGGCTCCGTGGGCCGACCAGTCGATCTATCTGCAGGTCACACGCGGCGCCGACAACAAGCGCGACCACGCCTTCCCGCCGGCCAGCGTACCACCCACTGCCTTTGCCTTCAGTTCGCCGCTGGTCACCACGCCGGCGGACGTCCGGGCCGTCGGCGTCGCCGCGATCACCGTCGCCGACGACCGCTGGGCGCACTGCAATCTCAAGGTCATCTCGCTGCTCGCCAACATCCTGGCGCGCCAGCAGGCGGTCGATGCCGGCTGCGCCGAAGCACTGCTGATCCGCGATGGCTGGCTCAAGGAAGGCGCGGCGTCGAACATCTTCGTCGTCAGGGACGGCGTCCTGCTGGCGCCGCCGAAAACCAGCTTCATGCTGCCCGGCATTACCTACGACCTCATCCTCGAACTGGCGGCCAGTCATGGTCAACCGCTAAAAATTGGCGAAATTCACGAAAATGAACTTCGTGCTGCCGACGAGGTCTGGATGACCTCATCGACCAAGGAAGTGCTGGCGATCACCACGCTCGACGGCAGGCCGGTCGGCGATGGCAGGCCGGGACCGGTCGGCGAACGGATGTGGCAGTGGTATCAGGATTTCAAGATCACCGTAATGCGCAAAGGCTGAGATGGCTTCGTACAAGGACACCCTGCTCGAATTTCCCTGCGACTTTCCCATCAAGATCATGGGCAAGGCAGAGGACGAGCTCGCCCAGGTGGTTCTCGAAATCGTTACCCGGCACGCCCCCGATTTCGACGGCGCGCGCATGGAAATGCGCGCCAGTTCGGGCGGCAACTACCTTAGCGTCACCTGTACCATCATCGCCACCTCGAAGCCGCAGCTTGACGCCATTTACACGGATCTGACCGCCCACCCGCTGGTCAAGGTCGCCCTGTGAATTTACGGGTCAAACGCCTGGGCCGGGTTGACTATGAACCGACCTTCCAGGCCATGCAGGACTTCACCGCCGGGCGCACGGCCGAAACGCCCGACGAACTGTGGATCGTCGAACACCCGCCGGTCTACACACTCGGCCAGGCCGGCAAACCCGAACATATCCTTGAAGATGTCGGCATCCCCGTCATCCAGATCGACCGTGGGGGCCAGGTCACCTACCACGGCCCCGGCCAGGTGGTGATCTACCTGCTGCTCGACCTGCAGCGGTTGAAGATCAAGGTGCGCGAACTGGTCACCGCCATCGAACAGGCGGTGATCGATTTTCTCGCTGCCCAGGGTGTTGCGGCCGAACGCCGCGCCGGCGCCCCGGGCGTCTATGTCGGCGATGCCAAGATCGCCGCGCTCGGTCTCAAGATCAAGAACGGCTGCAGCTACCACGGCCTGGCGCTCAATGTCGATATGGATCTTCACCCATTTACCGCGATCAACCCTTGCGGCTATGCTGGGCTCAAGGTTACCCAGACCAAAGATTTCGACATCCCGCTCACCCCGCACGCGGCCGGCGAGCAACTCTCCCAATATTTGCTAAAGCAACTGGACCAACGACATGGCTGACAACAACGGCAGCGCGAAGCAAAAAGGCATCAAGCAAAAAGGCGAACTGAAGACCGCGCGCATCCCGATCAAGATCGTCCCGGTCGACCAGCCGCTGAAAAAGCCCGACTGGATTCGCGTCAAGGCCGGCAACAGCGCCGGGCGCTTCGGCGAAATCAAGACCATGCTGCGCGAACGCAAGCTGCACACCGTCTGCGAGGAAGCCACCTGCCCCAACATCGGCGAATGCTTCGGCCGCGGCACGGCGACCTTCATGATCCTCGGCGACATCTGCACGCGGCGCTGCCCGTTCTGCGACGTCGGGCATGGCATCCCCCTGCCGCCCAACCCGGAAGAGCCGCGCGAACTCGGCGAATCGGTTGCCGCGCTCAAGCTCAAATATGTGGTCATTACCAGCGTCGACCGCGACGATCTGCGTGACGGCGGCGCCCAGCACTTCGTCAACGTCATCCGCCACACGCGCGAACTGTCGCCGGCCACCACCATCGAAACCCTGGTCCCCGATTTCCGCGGCCGCATGGAAGTGGCACTCGACGTGCTCGGCGGCGCCCTGCCCGATGTGCTCAACCATAATCTGGAAACCGTGCCGCGCCTCTACAAGCAGGCCCGCCCCGGCGCCGACTACGCCCACTCGCTGGAATTCCTCAAGCAGTTCAAGGCACGCTACCCGAAGGTATCCACCAAGTCAGGCCTGATGGTCGGCCTCGGCGAAACCGACGACGAAATCCTCGACGTGATGCGCGACCTGCGTGCCCATGACGTCGAAATGCTGACCATCGGCCAGTACCTGGCACCGACCGGCCACCACCTGCCGGTCAGCCGTTACGTACCGCCGGACACCTTCAAGATGTACGAAGCCGAAGCCTACAAGATGGGCTTTACCGGCGCCGCCTGTGCGCCGATGGTGCGTTCGAGCTATTGGGCCGACCAGCAGGCGCACACGGCAGGGGTCGCCTGACGCCCTCAACACTGCATCACAGGGAAGCCATCAGCTTCTGGTAACGGGCTCCGGCTTCCTTGTCGAGCGACTTGGGGTCAATTTTGGCGAGCAGATCCTTCGCCTCCTGGCGATTTCCGGATTCGAAAACCACCTCGGCCAGATGCAGGCGGATCACGCCATTCTCCTCGTTTGCGCTCAATGCCTTGCGCAGCGTCGCCTGCGCTTCGGCGAGTTGCCCCGCGTTGCGCTGCGCCTGCGCCAGTGTGTCGAGGATATTCGGATCGCCCGGGGCCAGGGCGAGCGCCTTGTTCGCCCACGCCAGCGCGCCGGAATCACCCGCCATGGCCAAGGCCCAGGCGTAGTCGTTAACTGCCACCGGGTTCGTCGCATCGGCGGAAACCACCACCTGCAGGTAGTGCGCGGCCTTCTTGTAATCCCCCTGCGCACTTGCCCGCCGTGCGGCAAGCGCATTCGCCGCCATGTTGTCCGGCTTCGCCTTCAACCACTTTGCCAATTCGGTGGATGCCATCACGCTGTTGCCCGACCGGTCCAGGTAGACGATTTTCCGCTCGAGCGCTGCATCAGCGGCACCGGCACGCTCTGCTTCGGCGTATGCCTTGAGCGCCTCGGTGGTGCGATCGGCATGTGCATGGACGTCCCCGAGCAACAAGAACCCCTGGGCACTCAAGCCTGACCTGTCGCGCAGCATGCCGGCCGTCACCAGCGCATCATTCGGCTTGCCGTTTTCCAGTTGCAGGCGTACCAGGAGCTGATAGGGCAACAATTCGTCGGGCCGGTTCTGAATCAGGCGGCGCAGTATCTTGCTCGCCTCGTCGAATTTCCTGTCCTGAATCAGCAAGCTTGCATACTGCACATTCCAGTCAAGGCGTTCGGGAAAGCGCTCGGTCACCTGGGCGTACTTGCTCAGCGCCTGGGAAGTCTCCCCCAACTGGGCGTGCACACCGGCAGCCAGGGCCTGCATCGACGGGTTGTCCGGCGCCGCGCCCTCACCATCCCGGGCCAACTTGATCGCCTTGTCCTTGCGGCCACTGCGCAAGGCCTGCTCGATCGCCGCGCGACGCAGTTCGATGTCGCCACTGCTTGCCGCCAGGCCGCGATCCAGCACCTCGGCAATCTGCTCCGGTGAGGCGCCGCTGTCGCGCAGCTGGCGGGCACGGTCCAGATAGATCCGCGCATCCCTGGTTCCGGATTCCGCCGCCTTCTTGAGGCGGGCTTCGTATTGTTTGCGGCCGTCCGCCGTCGGTGCAAATTTCGCCAGCGCGACAAGCGCCGGATAATAATCGGCGCGCAGATCGAGCGCCCGCTGGGTTTGCACGATCGCCGCGGCATCGTCACCGGTCGCGCCGATCACGGCTGCCAGCCACATGACCGGCTCCGGACTCTTCGGATCCTGGTTGATTGCTTCCTGCGCGATACCCTTGGCAAGGTCGAAACGCTGCATGCGCAAGGCGGCAGCAAACGCCGCCTCACGATCCTGCGAGGTCTTGGCCAGTGAAATCGCGCGCTGCAACGATTTCTCGGCGTCCGCACGCGAACCGGCCAACTGCTGCGCCACCGCCAGGCGGGCATATAGTTCCGGCCGGGGCGGCGCCTTCGCCGCCGCCTGGGTCAATTGCTCGACGGCCTTCGGAAAATAGCCGCGCCGTATGGAAATCTCGGCGCCCATCGCCAGCAGGTTCCGGTCATCGGGCGCCAGCGACAAGGCACGGTCCATCGCCTTGGCCGCCTCGAGCAGACGGCCCTGCTGCAAGTCCAGCGCCGCCTTGATCCGATAGCCTTCAAGCGAGTTCGGGTCGGCACGCAGCACCTTTCGCACCCGGGCTTCGGCCGAGGCATATTCCCGGCGGTCGAGTTCGACCATCGCCGCGATGATCTGCGAGGGAACGTGGGCCGGCAGGGTTGCCAGAACCCGGGTGACCCCCGCATAGGCCTCGTCGGGCCGGCCGTCTTCCAGTGCATAAAGGGCGACCAGATATTGCGTCCGGTAATAGCGCGGCGCAATCTTCACCAGCTTGTCGCGCAAGCCGCGCGCCTCATCCTTGCGCCCGGCGGCGATCAACTGTTCGGCATACTCGCCGATCAGCCCCCGGTGCAGCGGGGCCTGGCGATACGCCTTCTCCATCGCCACCAGCGCTTCCGGCGCCTGCCCGTCGAGCTGGAATATCCGGCTGGCGACCCGGTAAGCCCACCATGGCGCCTTGTCCGTCGCGAGAACCCCGGCCATTTCCGCACTCGCCTTGTCCCGCTGCCCGTCCACCAGATACTGCTGGGCACGGGCAACATGAACTGCAACGGTCTGCTCGCGCGCTGCCGCCAGTTGCTCGCGCGCCGGCTTCGCCTGGCCCATGCCCAGATAGGCCATCGCCACCAGCGCCCGCAAATCGCTGTCCGCGCTCGCCGAACCCAGTTGCACATTGGCGAAATCGCGGATCAGCAGCGCATATTCGGCCCGGTCGAGCAGCAGCACCGCAATCTGCGGCGTCAGTTCGTCGGCATCGCCTTGCAGACCGAGCGCCCGGCGATACTGCTGTTCCGCCCCCTGCAGGTCGCCACTGCGTTCGAGTGCCTCGCCATAGGCCAGGCGGACCTTGAGCGAATCGGGCGCTGCCTGCACCGCATTCTTGAAGCTGATCAGCGCCGCCTCGGTCTCGCCCTTGTCGAGATAAGCCGCACCCGATTTCAGGTAGTCATCGGCGGAATCCGAACAGCCCAGCAAGGTGGCCGTCAGGGCTACCGCAAGAAAACCGTGGCGCAGCGCGCCGAAGCGCCGGCCGGTCAACGCGGAGCGGGAAAGAGGGAAGCGAATCATGGGGTGTGCGTTTCGAACATGCGGGATTGGTGAGCGTCGATGGTCAATCGTCGAATCTTACGACATTACACGGCAGCCACGCGAAAACAAAAAGGGCGACTGACGTCGCCCTTTTTTGGTCCCGCGGACAATACGATCAAACGTTCCGGCGGCGACGCAGGCCAAAGGCTGCCATCAGGCCAAGACCGGCCAGCGCCAGCGAACCCGGCTCGGGAACCTGATTGCCGCCATCGCCCGGACCGCCGATGACGGTACCGAACCCGTCAAGGTAAACATAGCCAGCATGGCCGCTATACGGGCAGTCTGCGGCGAGCAGACTGACTTCGTAGTCATGGCCTTGGGCGACGTTCAGGCTGACTTCGGTCCAGTCGTTGTAAAACCAGTTACCCGCAGTCTTGAAGATCCCCGGCGCCGTGGCGGAGGAGTAGCTGATGTTGTAAAGAACGGTATTGTCTGTCAGATCCTTGATCGTCAACCCGAAAATATCGGAGTCAGTTTCTCCATGCGAGGCCTCGAGCACCGCAGCCCAGGCAAAATTGATCGACGTGCCGTTATACGCCAAAACCTTCTGGGTGATCACGTTGACCGAGGTGTTGTTGATCGCATTGTTGACCCGGGCCGAATAGCTACCGTACTTGACCATGCTCTGGCCGGTAATGGGATCATTCCCCGCGCTAACGATCGCCCCTTGCCAATTGTTGTTGGTTGGGAAATTGGACGGATTCAATCCGGGCGACAGGCCCCACACCTGTGGCGGACCGGGATCAATCAATGCACCGGTAGGATTAGGGGCAAAACCCGAACCCTGAGTCCAGCCGTTAAAGGTCCCGCTTTCAAAACCACCATTCACAAAACTCGCGGCATTCGCCGCACCGACCACACCCAGCGACAAAACCGCCAGCGCAATTGCAGTTTTTTTCATTTCAATTCCCCTTCACAGGAAGTCTTCGATTGACGCCGAAGCGCGCCACGAACGAAACTAAGCATGAGGCATGCCATCAATATAAAAACATTTAAAATCAATGCGATGGAAACACCCCTCTGAAGCCGGAAAGGCGAAATGTAAAATTTTTCGACACTTGAGCCGACTGAGGCGTCAACTTCTGCAGGCAACGCATGGCGTCAACGACGGCGCGCGCCCGGCGCGCAAGGGATCGCGGCAACCCGCAGCGTGTAAATAATCCCGCCATGCGGGACACTCGCTAACGCCCCGGAGGCGGTGGCGGCGGCGCCCCGGGCGGCGGCGGCGGGATTGTCCCGTCATTGCCGGGCACCGTCCGCGGGTAAGCCAGGTTGGCCGGCACCGGCACGCGGTGGCCCTTGGCATACATGCACTGGATATAGGCGTTGTCGTACTGGCGCTGGGTGGCATAGCCCGACGCATAGGCTGAACTGCTGCCCACCGCGCTACCGCCGAGCAGACCGACCCCGGCGCCGACCGCGGCGCCCTGACTGCCGCCAATCGCCGCACCGGCGGCAGCGCCGATCGCGGTGCCAACGATGGCACTGCCCACTGCCGCCTGGTTCGCCGCATCCTGCGTGGTCACGCCGCCGATCCGGGCGTAGGCGTACTGGCGACATTCGTTGTCGTCGTAGCGAAAACTCTCCATCGAACGCCCGGTACCGGGCAACACCAGCATGCTCGGCCCGGTCGGCATGACCGTACAGGCGCCAAGCACGAACGCGGCGGCAACCATGCCCAAACGTGCAGCAAGCGGTTTGTGGATCTTCATTGGTTCACTGTGCCGGGCGCGGCGGAACCTTTAACCAGCCGCCCGGACATTCCTTGACATAGGGGTAATAATTGTTCGAACCCCGGCAGAAATACCAGTACTGCGAGCTTTCCGGGACCTGTTCGACCGCAGCGGCATTGCCTTGCTCGATATAAACCGGTGGCTCGGCAGGCACGACGACAACCGGTTGCGGAACGTAATAGGGGGCGACAACGCCGGGATAGGCATACGGTCCCGGATAAGCGGGCCACCCGTAGTAGCCGCCGCCCCAGTAGGGACGTCCATAAAAACCCCCGCCCCAATAAGGCCGGCCGTAATAGCCGCCGCCTCCCCAGTAGGGACCGCCGACACCGATGCCGACACCCACGCCGCCATAGACCCGCCCGCCCGCCCAGGCGCTGGCAATTCCAGCAACGAACACGGCAAACACAAGCAGCAGGATTCTTGGCGCTTTCATCGGCTCATCCACAATTACTTTTTCAGCAATCACTTGAAGAATAGCCGACAGCTCTGCGGACAAGTGCAATAATTTGCTACAAGATGTAACACCGTTTACGCAACCCAAAAATGATCGATGGATGCCCACCGTAAAATAATTCGGGCCGAGCACGCTTGCGCGGCCAATTTGCGCGGGAGGAAACGCTGCGCCACATGCGGCAGATGTGTGAATTCCGTGAATGCGGCCGGCTTTTGCACGCTCACCGAACAGGATTCACCGTGATCCAGTCAATCGAATCCGAAGCCATCGAAATCATTCGCGAGGCAGCGGTCGCCGGGCGCAACCCGGTCATGCTGTATTCGATCGGCAAGGATTCGACGGTGCTGCTGCACTTGGCGCGCAAGGCCTTCTACCCGGCCCCGCCGCCGTTTCCGCTACTCCATGTGGATACCGGCTGGAAATTCAAGGCAATGTATGCCCATCGCGATCGTGCGGCTGAGGAAAGCGGCATGAAGCTGATCGTTCACACCAACCTGGAAGGTGTCGCTGCCGGGGTCGGGCCGTTCACCCATGGCAGCAACTACCATACTGATATCATGAAAACCCAGGCGCTCCGGCAGGTTCTGGACGAGTTCGGCTTCGACATCATTCTTGGGGGAGCGCGGCGCGACGAGGAACGCTCCCGCGCCAAGGAGCGGGTGTTTTCTTTTCGCGCATCCGGCCATCGCTGGGATCCGAAGGTCCAGCGCCCCGAACTCTGGAACCTGTACAACACGCGAATCAAGGGCGATGAAACGATCCGCGTGTTTCCCCTCAGCAACTGGACGGAACTCGATGTCTGGCTATACATTCAGCGCGAGCAGATTCCGGTCGTGCCGCTTTATTTCGCGGCCGAACGCCCGGTCGTCAAGCGCGGCGGCCAGTGGATCATGGTCGACGACGAGCGTTTTCCGTTGCAGCCCGGCGAGCGGGTGGAAATCCGGCGGGTGCGCTTTCGCACCCTGGGCTGCTGGCCGCTCACGGCAGCCATCGAAAGTGACGCGGACACCCTGGAAGCGGTGATTGGCGAAACCTTCAACGCCCGCAGCTCGGAGCGTCAGGGGCGCCTGATCGACTGCGATGCGCCCGGCTCGATGGAAAAGAAAAAGCAGGAGGGTTACTTCTGATGAATCCTCGCCAGGAAAAATCCATGTCAGCCTTCCTTGATGCCCAACGCCCGAAGGAGACGTTGCGATTCATCACCTGCGGCAGCGTCGACGATGGCAAGAGCACCCTGATCGGCCGCCTGTTGTTCGAAAGCAAGGCCATCTTCGACGACCAGTTGCAGTCTCTCGAAGGCGACTCCCGGCAATGGGGCACGCAGGGTGCGAACATCGACCTGGCCTTGCTGGTAGATGGACTGCAGGCCGAGCGCGAACAGGGCATCACGATCGACGTGGCCTACCGTTACTTTGCCAGCGAGCGGCGACGCTACATTGTTGCCGACACTCCGGGGCACGAACAGTACACGCGCAACATGGCCACCGGCGCGTCAACGGCCGACCTCGCAGTCATCCTGGTTGACGCCCGCAAGGGCGTGCTGGTACAGACCCGCCGCCACAGCAGGATCGCGGCCACGATGGGGATTCGCCATGTGGTACTGGCGGTCAACAAGATGGACCTGGTGGGCTTCGCTGAAGCCACGTTCAATACCATCGTGGCCGACTTTCGCGCCTTTGCCGGAGAACTCGGGTTCGCCAGCATCCAGGCGATGCCACTGTCCGCCCTGGACGGTGACAACGTGCTGCAAGCCAGTTCGCGCACCCCATGGTACGGCGCCCCGACCCTGATGGCCTACCTCGACACGATAATCGTTCGCGAAGACCCCGAACGTCAGGCTTTTCGCATGCCGGTACAGTGGGTCAACAGGCCCGACCCCGGTTTTCGCGGATTTTGCGGGCGGGTCGCCGAAGGCGTCATCCGCCCGGGCGACCCGGTGCGCGTATTACCCTCGGGCGTACGAACTTGCGTCAAGGCGGTGCTCGCAGGCTTTGGCGAAATCCCCGCCGCCGGCACCGGGGATGCCGTCACGCTGACCCTGGACGATGAAGTGGATGCCAGCCGCGGCGATGTTCTGGCGGCTGCCGACGAGCCGCCCGAAATCGCCGACCAGTTCGAGGCGAGGTTGCTGTGGATGAGCGAGTACGCCATGACGCCGGGGCGTCAATACCTGATGAAACTGGCGAGCAGGGAAGTCTCGGCCACCGTGACCGAGATCAAGTACCGCGAAGACGTCAACACCGGCGCCCGCCTTGCTGCCCGAACCGTCGGGCTAAACGAAATCGCCACGGTCAACCTGTCAACCAGTGCGCCCGTCGTGTTCGAACCTTACAACGTCAACCGCACGCTCGGCAGTTTCGTCCTGATCGACAAACTCAGCTGCGCGACGCTGGGCGCGGGGATGATCAACTTCGCCCTGCGCCGCGCCAGCAACATCCACTGGCAGGCGCTTGAACTGAACAAGGCGGCGCGCGCCGCGCAAAAGCAGCAAACGCCTCGCTGCATCTGGTTTACCGGCCTGTCAGGGTCCGGCAAGTCCACGATTGCCAACCTGCTTGAAAAGCGCCTGCACGCCGAGAACAGGCACACGTATCTGCTGGACGGAGACAATGTACGCCATGGACTGAATCGCGATCTGGGGTTCACCGAAGCCGACCGGGTTGAAAACATCCGCCGCGTGGCCGAGGTGGCGAAGCTGATGGTTGATGCCGGGCTGATCGTGCTGGTCAGCTTCATTTCGCCATTTCGGGGCGAGCGCCGCATGGCGCGCGACCTGTTTGCCGAGGGCGAGTTCGTCGAAGTTTTTGTGGACACGCCGATCGACGAATGCGAGCGGCGCGATGCAAAGGGGCTCTATGCCAAGGCACGGCGCGGGGAGTTGAAGAACTTCACCGGCATCGACAGTCCATATGAAGCCCCCGAGGCACCGGAAATCCATCTCCTGTCCGCAGAATCAACCGCCGAGTCCAGCGCCGAGCTGATTCTGCAGTGGCTGGCGTAAGCGATGGACCTGATGCTGGTCGCCGCCGGCGCCACGACCGGGCTGCTGGTGGGACTTACCGGGGTTGGCGGCGGCGCGTTGATGACCCCGCTGCTGTTGCTGGCGTTTGGTGTCGCGCCACTGGCGGCGATTGGAACAGACTTGTGGTTCGCGGCCATTACCAAGCTGTTTGCCAGCCGCGTGCATCATGGACATGGCCTGATCGACTGGCCGGTGGTACGCCGCTTGTGGCTGGGCAGCCTGCCGGGTGCCGCGCTGGCGCTGGCGTGGCTGCATTTCCACCCGGTCGACGAGACGATGGCAGGACTGCTCCGAATGGCGATCGCAGCAGCCGTCATGGTAACTGCGCTGGGAATACTGCTGCAGAGCCGCTTGCACAAGTTGGGCCAAAGGTTGCGCACGACCGACGGCAAGCATTTCAAGGCGGCACAAACACCATTGACGCTCCTGGCCGGTGCCGTGCTGGGGGTGATGGTTACCTTCACCTCGGTAGGCGCCGGCGCCTTGGGGGCGGTATTTCTCACCTACCTTTACCCGCTTCGTCTGACGCCGCCGCGCCTGATCGCGACCGATATCGTCCATGCCATACCCCTTGCCATCTTTGCCGGCTTCGGTCATCTCTTGATCGGCAATGTCGATTTCGTCTTGCTGGGCAGCCTGCTGCTCGGATCGATCCCGGCTGTTCTGACCGGAGCGATGTTGTCGGCACGCCTGCCGCATGGTGTGTTGCGAGGCGTGCTGTCGGTCGTACTATTCTCGATCGGTGCAAAACTGTGGTGGACGGTGGCTGGATGAAGATTACCGGAGAACAACTTGATCTGCTGTGCCGGATAGCAAAAGCGGCAGGCATTGAAATCATGGATGTCTATGAGAATGGCGGGACCAGTTGGCAAAAGGATGACAACTCCCCGCTTACAGAAGCGGACCTGCGCGCTGACCGGGTAATTCGCGCGGGGCTGGAGGAGCACTTTCCCGGCATATTCATCCTGTCCGAGGAGTCGGTTTCAACCCGTGAGGCAGCGGCCGACACGTTCTTTCTCGTTGACCCGCTGGACGGCACCAAGGAATTCCTTAAACGCAATGACGAATTCACGGTGAATATCGGCCTGGTTTGTCGAGGGAAAGTCATTGCAGGGGTGGTTCTTGCGCCTGCCCTGGGGGAATTGTTTTATGCCGGAAGAGGCCTGGGGGCGTGGAAACAATCCGGACAAGCGGGGCAGGCCATCACTGTGGCAGAGCAGGACAAAAGCCAGCCGTTGCGCGTCACAGGCAGCCGCTCACACGGCAGCGAGGCACTGGCTGCGTGGCTGGCGCGAATGCCGATGGAGCACACTTTTTTGGCGGCAGGCAGTTCGCTGAAGTTCTGCCGCATCGCGGAGGGGCAAGCTGACTTGTACCCGCGTTTCGGGCCCACCAGCCAATGGGACACTGCCGCCGCGCAATGTGTGCTGGAAGCAGCGGGCGGCGCCGTGGTTGATTTATCCGGCAAGCAACTGAGCTATGGACTTGAACGACCAGTTCTGAACCCCGAGTTCGTTGCTGTCGGCCACAAATGCCTACTGAGCCTTCTGGACCCCGCCAACCCCTCCGGAACGTTTGCTTGTCAGCGGCGAGATTGACATGGATCGAAATGCACGACGATACTTTGCGACCGGTCGTCGAACTCTACTCACCTCGTGCGAGTGACTGACGAACGTCGCAAAGCGCGCCATGGCATGCAGAAATTTTCCAGCGGCTCGCGTCCTTGACTGCCCCTTACCCCTTCCATTCGCCGCGTCGGCGAAATCCCAGACGACCCGATTGAATTGCTGCGAACATGACCACCTACAAACCTCCCAGCTACGGCAACGTCACTATCAGCCACACCTTCTCGACAGCCGCGGCGCCCAACCCCATGGAGCGCGCCCAACTTGCGGTCAAGGCACGTAATCATGCGCAAGCGGTTCAATGGTTTGAAAAGGCCCTCCAGGAAAATCCCGAAAATCCCCAGGCATTGCTTGGTCTCGGCCAGTCTTTGTGCAACCTCGGGCGGCGTCGCGAAGGCACTTCCTGTTTGCGGCAAGCTGGCCAGCACTTCCTGCAAATAGCTCGCCAGAGTCGCCACATCGGCCAGTTGCTCGAAATCATTTCACAACTGCACCACTGGAGCGATTTTGAAGGCGCTCTTGATATTGGCAAACAGGCAGCACAGATCAACCCGAACGACTTCCGCTGCTTTCAGCTTCTTGCCGTCACCTATTCGCAGCTAAACAAGACGAACGAGGCCTTGCTGGCCGGCCAGCAAGCCTTGGAACTGAATCCCGAAAACAGCATGATGCACATCCTCCAAGCCAGTCTGGAGGCCGATGCCGGACAGAATGCCGCAGCCAGACTGCGCCTGGAAGATGTGCTGACCTATGAGTTGAGTCCCAGAGAGGAATTTCGCGCCCACAAGGAGTTGGCACGCGTTCTCGACAAGCTTGGGGACTATGCCCAGGTATTTCCTCATCTGCATGCGGCAGCCGCCGTTTCCGGCGCGCTGCCGGAAATCAGCAACCAGAACAAGGCGCTGATTCCTGCCATGCTCAAGGCCAACAGGGCCGGTTTCGACCGGGAACTGTTGGGCCGCTGGTCCAGAACCGAATTTCCACAGGACCAACCAGCACCCATATTTCTCGTCGGCTTCATGCGCTCGGGAACCACATTGACGCAGGAGGTACTGGATGCACACCCCGGTGTTCTGGTTGCCGACGAGGCGGATTTCATCTGGGCCATGCACCGCGAACTGCACCTGATGGACAAGTCTGGCGGCGATACCGCGGCTAAACTGAAGCGGCTGGACCTGGCCGGCATCATTCATTTACGCGATTTTTACTGGAAAAGGGTCCATCAGCGCTTTGGCGACAGTCTCGGCAAACGGTTGCTCGTTCAACAAGTTCACAATGAACACCATCGACCTTGGTCTGATCAACGTCATCTTCCCGGACGCCAAGGTGGTTTTCGTCATGCGCGACCCCCGTGATGTCTGTGTCAGCTGTTTCATGCAGCTCATGGTGCCGTCACCAGCGACCGTTCATTTGCTTACCTGGCGGGGAACTGCCGAGTTCTACGCGATGGTCATGGAGTGGTGGATGCATATCAGGCAGCAAATGACGCTGGACTTCATCGAATTCCGCTATGAAGACGCAGTGACACAATTCGAACCCACATTCCGCAGGATCTTCGCATTCCTCGGGCTCACCTGGGATGCTGGCGTCGCTGACTTCCACAAGCATGCGGCAGGCAAGCACATCGCCACACCAAGCCGCACACAGGTTTCGCAACCCGTGTACACGTCATCCGTCACACGGTGGCGGCATTTCGAACCAGAATTTCCGGCGGTTTCCGAATTGCTCAAGCCATTTCTTGGGGCTTTTGACTATGAGCCATTCTGAGCGACCCGATTGGGACAGACTCCCACAAAATAATCCCCTGCAAGTATTGTCCGGGATGGCTTCGCCTTAGAACATTGCTGGATTAGAGCAGCTTCATCTTCTTCGCCGTCTCGCGCAATTCACCGCGGAAATCGGGGTGGGCGATGCCGATCAGCGCTTCACAGCGCTGCCTGGCGGTCTTGCCGCGCAACTGGGCGACGCCATGTTCAGTGACGACGTAGTTGACGTCGTTCTTGCCGGTCGAGACGTGCGTGCCGGGCGAGAGCACGGGAACGATGCGCGAAATCGTGTCGTTCTTGGCGGTCGATGGCAGCACGATGAACGCCTTGCCGCCGTTCGAACGGTTGGCCGCACGCACGAAATCCGCCTGGCCGCCGGTGCCTGAATACGGTGTGTAGCCGAGGCTCTCGGAGCCGCACTGGCCCATGAAATCGACCTGCATGGTAGCGTTGATGGCGTGCAGGTTGTCGTTCTTCCCGGCCAGATAGGGGTCGTTGGTGAAATCGACCGGGTGCATTTCGAGGGCCGGGTTGCGGTGCATGAACTGGTAAAGCTTCTTCGAGCCGAGCGCAAAGGTCGCCAGCATCTTGCCGTGGTGATAGTTCTTCCGGCGGTTGGTGATGACGCCGGCTTCGACCAGGGTCATGATGCCGTCGCCGACCATTTCGGTGTGGATGCCGAGGTCGTGCTTGTGAGTCAACTGCATCACCACGGCGTCGGGAATGCCGCCGTAGCCAATCTGCAAGGTCGCGCCATCGGGAATCATGTCGGCGACGTACTTGCCGATCGCTTCCTGCACCGGGCCGATCTTGGGCAGGCCGACTTCGAGGATCGGCTCGTCGCTCTCGCACAGCGCCGTGACCTGCGAAATGTGGATGTGGCAGTCGCCGTTGGCGAAGGGCACATTGGGGTTCACTTCGAGCACCACGGCATGTGCCTCCTCGATCGCGGCCATGGTGTAGTCGGCGGCCAGCGCCACCGAGAAGAAACCGTGTTCATCCATCGGCGAGGCCATGCTGAATACGACGTCGGCCGGGATCTGCTGGCGCTTGATCAGCGTCGGCAGTTCGGAGAAATAAGCGGGGGTGTAATCGATCCACCCTTCCAACCCACCGGCCCGCGAGGCGCCGCTGAAAAAATAGGCCTCATGGCGGACATTCTCGACGGTCTCGGGATCGAAATAGCCGTATTTGCGCACCGCGAGAATCTGCGCCACGCGGACGTCGCGGAAATCGCGACGCTGCTCGGAAAGCGCCGTCAGCAAGCCCGGCGGCTCGCCGACTGCGGTCGGCACGATGATGGTGTCGCCATTCCTGACGACGCGGACGGCATCGGCTGCCGACATGCGTTTCTGCTGGTAAAGCGCTTGGATGGACATGCGGCGTCTCCTTGTCGTGTGGTGCGAAATGGCGATGCTGGCATGGCGCCCGGCGTTTCGGGCTGACCAGGATCAAAAAACGCTGCATTTTGCATGGCAGCAATCAGGGCTTGCGGTTGCTCCCGGCGACCATCCGTATCTCGAACAGGCGGCATTCCAGCGGACCGTTGAACAGCGGGGTCTTGCGGCTGGGCTTCAAGCCGAGCAGCTTTGGCAAACGCAGGTCGGCGGTGAAGAAGAAGCAGTTCCAGCCGGCCCAGTTTTTTTTCAGCGCCGTGCCGAGCTGCGGGTAGAAGGCGGCCAGCTCGTCCTGCTCGCCGATGCGCTCGCCGTAGGGCGGATTGGCGACGAGGATGCCGTGATCGGTCAGCGGCTGGATTTCCAGCAGATCGTCACGGTCAACCATGATAATGCCGCCAAATCCGGCCTCCTGGAGGTTGCGCCGGGTGGCGCGCACGGCCCGGTCATCGATGTCATAGCCACGGATGTCGAGCGGCTCGGCGGGCCTGACGCGCGCCTCGGCGGCGCTGCGGATTTCCGCCCAGGGTTGCGCCGCGAAGCTTTTCAGCAACTCGAAGGCAAAGCCGCGATCCAGCCCCGGCGCGCGGTCGAGCGCGATCTGCACGGCTTCGAGCAGGAAGGTGCCGCTGCCGCACATCGGGTCGACCAGCGGCGTACCGGGCTGCCAGCCGGCCAGCCTGAGAATGCCGGCGGCGAGGTTCTCCTTGAGCGGCGCATCGACGCTGGCCTTGCGCAGGCCGCGCTGCCACAGCGGCTGGCCGGAGGTGTCGAGGTACAGGGTGCACTCGTTCTCGGTCAGGAACACATGCACGCTGACATCCGGGTTGCGCGTCTCGATGTTGGGGCGCTCGCCGAGGTCCTCGCGGAAACGGTCGCAGACGGCATCCTTGACGCGCAGCGTGACGAAATCGAGCGACTTGAGCGGGCATTTGATTGCCGTCGTCACCACGCGCATCGTGCGGCTCACCGCGAAATGATTGGGCCACAACTGGCGGACGGCCAGACGGTAGATGTCCTCTTCCCTGGCGTACGGCCCCTTGACGATGTGCCACAGGATTCGGGTGGCGATCCGGGATTCGAGGTTGGCGCGGTAACAGACGCGCCATTCACCGGAGAAAAATACCCCGCCATGGGTCGGCCGCAGTTCTTCTGCCCCGACGGCACGTAGTTCTTCAACCAGCAGCGCTTCCAGCCCGCGCGGGCAGATGGCGAAATATTTGTTCATCAGAATGGCTTGAGGACGACGAGAAAGACCACGGCGAACAGCACGAGCACGGGCATTTCATTGTAGAAGCGGAACCAGACATGACTTTTGGTGTTGCTGCCCGTCTGGAAGTCCTTGAGGATGCGCCCGCAATGCCAGTGGTAGATGACCAGCAGCGCCACCAGCGTCGTCTTGACGTGCAGCCAGCCGCCGGCAAAACCGTAGCCGAGCCAGAGCCACAGGCCGCTGGCCACGGCCAGAATGCCGAGCGGGGTCATGAAACGGAACAGCTTGCCGGCCATGAGCAGCAGCCGCTCGCGCTCGGCACGGCTATCGGCGGGAACCATGGCCAGATTGACAAAGATGCGCGGCAGATAGAAGAGCCCGGCGAACCAGGCGACGACCAGTGAAATATGAAATGCCTTAGTTAGCAGCATGTTGTTTTCCTTGCAAGGCATCCGCGATGCCGTCAGCGACCGTGGGGAAGGCGAGACGCAGTTTGAGTTCCAGTTTCAGCCGCCGGTTGCCGATGCGCCGCGACTCGCGCATGAACGACAGCTGCAGCGGCGACAGCACGGCGGCGGCCGCGGCGCGCGTCAGGCGCGGCGGCGGCGGCAGGTCGAAGGCGGCGGCGACCTGGTCGAAATAGTCGGCCATGCCGAGGTCCGAATCATCGACCGCGTTGTAGGCGCGGTTGGGCCGGCCGTGGCGCAGGGCGGCCACACAGGCAGCCGCGAGATCTTCGGCGTGAATGTGGTTGGTATACACGTCGTCCCCGGCCACCAATGCCGGCAATCTCTTTTCCAGGCGCTCGAGCGGCAGGCGGTCGGCGGCGTAAATGCCGGGCGCGCGCAGGATGCTGACGCCGACCCCGGTGCGCCGACCCCAGGCGCGCAAGGCCCGCTCGGCATCGACGCGCCGGCCGGCACGCGGGCTTTCGGGATTCACCCGGCGGGTTTCGTCAACCTGCGCGCCGGCGCAGTCGCCATAGACCCCGGTGGTACTAACGTAGATCAGGCGCCGTGGTAGACTTTCGCCCTTGCCGAGCGCGGCGAGCAGGTGCCGCGTGCGCGTATCGCGGGTGCCGTGCGCGGGCGGCGGTGCAAGGTGCAGCACCAGGTCGGCCAGCCCGGCGAGGCGTTCCAGGCTGCGCCGCTGGTCGAGGTCCGCAAGCACCGGCTGCGCGCCGCCGCTGCGCCACTCCCCGGCCCGCGCAGCATTGCGCAGCAGGGCGAAAACACGGTAGCGCCCGGCAAGGCGGGGAAGGATGCGGCGGGCAACGTCTCCGCTGCCAACGATAAGTATTTTTTGCACGGCGGCATTGTAGCCGACCAAGGGAAACAGATGAGTTACCAGATCAGCGTCATGCCGAGCGGCCACCAATTCACCGCCGAAGCCGACGAAGCCATTCTCGAAGCCGCCATACGCCAGGGCCTGACCCTGCCCTATGGTTGTCGTGACGGCGCCTGCGGCTCGTGCAAGGGAAAAGTGCTGGCCGGCAGCGTCGATCACGGCAAGGCACAGGCCCATGCGCTCACGGATGACGAGAAGGCGGCAGGCCTGACCCTGTTCTGCTGCGCCCGGGCGCAATCGGACCTGACGCTGGAGTGCCGGCAGGTCGGCTCGACGGCCGGCATTCCGGTCAGGACGTTGCCGGCGCGCATCGAAAAACTGGCGCGCCTGGCGCCGGATGTCATTGAACTGCAGCTCAAGCTGCCGGCCAGCGAGCGCCTGCAGTTCCTCGCCGGGCAGTACATCGACATCCTGCTCAAGGATGGCCGGAAGCGCAGCTTTTCGCTGGCCAACGCGCCGCACGACGACGCGCTGCTCCAACTGCACATCCGCCATGTTCCAGGCGGCCGGTTCACCGACCAGGTCTTTTCGACCATGAAAGTGCGCGACATCCTGCGCATCAGCGGCCCGCACGGCAATTTCCACCTGCGCGAGGATTCGGACAAGCCGATGATCCTGCTGGCCGGCGGCACAGGCTTTGCGCCGATCAAGGCGATCGTCGAACATGCGATTGCCGAAAACAGCACGCGGCCGATGTTCGTCTATTGGGGCGCCCGGGCGGCGACCGACCTCTACCTGCCGGCCCTGCCGGCACAATGGGCTGCCGCGCATGCCAACATCACCTATGTGCCGGTGCTTTCCGAACCGGCGGCCGACGATGGCTGGGCGGGGCGCACCGGCCTCGTCCATCGGGCGGTTACGGTTGACCACGAAAACCTGGCCAATTTTCAGGTCTATGCCTGCGGCGCGCCCGGCATGATCGAGGCGGCAAAGCGTGACTTCCTTGCCGCCGGCCTGCCAGCGGATGCGTTCTTCGCCGACGCCTTCACCTACGCCGCCAACTGACTGCCCGCGTGCGCATTGACCAGATCCGTCAGCGCCTGCAGGGGCTGGGCGCCCTGCCCTGCCACGAACAGCGCGTGCTGCGCGCCTGGGCGCAGGTCTGTTCGCTGGACACCCGGCGCCGGCGGGCCGAGGATTTCCTGCCCTTGGCGCTGCGCGACGCCCTGCCCGGAATCATGGCCGAGCTTTCCGGCCTCGCCCGCCTGCGTTCCGAACACCCGGGCGAGGATGGCTCGGCACGTCTGCTGGTCGAGCTGGCCGACGGGCAGGCCGTGGAAAGCGTGCTGCTGCCGCGTGATGGCCTGTGCGTCTCGACCCAGGTCGGCTGCGCGGTCGGCTGTGTATTCTGCATGACCGGGCGCGACGGCTTGTTGCGCCAGCTGGGCAGCGCCGAGATCGTCGCCCAGGTGGTCTTGGCGCGCACCCGGCGGCCGGTCAAAAAAGTGGTCTTCATGGGCATGGGTGAACCGGCGCACAATCTGGAAAACGTCATCGAAGCGATCGAACTTCTCGGCAGCGAAGGCGGCATTGGCCACAAGAATCTGGTGTTTTCGACGGTCGGCGACCGTCGGGTGTTCGAGCAACTGCCGCTCGCCCGGGTGATTCCCGCCCTCGCCCTGTCGCTGCACACCACCCGTGCCGACCTGCGTGAAACGCTGTTGCCGCGCGCCCCGCGCATCTCCCCGGAAGAACTGGTCGAGCTCGGCGAGCACTATGCGCGCCGCACCGGCTATCCGATCCAGTACCAATGGACCCTGCTTGACGGCATCAACGACACGCAAGAGGAAGTCGACGGCATCGTCCGGCTGCTGACCGGCAAGTACGCGATCATGAACATGATTCCCTACAACACGGTCGCCGAACTCGAGTTCAAACGTCCCGCCGAGGAGAAGGCCCGAGCCATTGCCCGCAGCCTGCATCAGCGCCGGATTTTGACCAAACTGCGCAATTCGGCCGGTCAGGATATCGACGGCGGCTGCGGTCAGCTGCGGGCGCGCGCGAGTGTCAAGAAACCGTCGCCCCGGCCGCTCGTGTTCAGCGCTGCCAGGCGCAGCCCTTGAGCGTCTGGCCGTTTACGTCGACCGTCGCCGTCCACCCGAATACCGCGTCGGCCATCGTGTCACGGCAGACCTTGTGCTCGAAGCGTACAGCCAGGCGTGTCGCCTCGGTCCGTGCCGAGAAGCTGACAACGCCGTTATCCTGCGTAATCGGCGTCGCCGGCACGTTCACATCAGTCTGGTCCATGCGCTTGAGAACCACCACCTCCGGCCCCACCGCCAGCAGCCAGCCCGGCTCGTTGCCGGTGGCGCGCCATGATTCCTCGTTGCCGCCCGGCTGCTGGCAGCGCCCTTCGGCGCGCGCCACGTTGAGCCCGGAGGCCCTGACCATGCCGCCGTTGACCACCGCCATCAGCTCGACATAGAGTTTTTTGCCCGCCGCCAGACCGACGCCGTTGAGCGCCGCAGTGACCGTGCCGCCGGTCGAAATATCATCCACCAGCGAGTAACTGCGATCGCGGCAAGGCGCAAAGATCAGCTTGTCGCCCTGCTTCATCAAAAGCCCGGAAGCCACCTTGGGCTTGCTGTCGGCCGGCTTGACTTCCTGGGCGTGCGCCCCAAAGGCAAGCAGGATCGTCGAACAGCGACAGCGATGCATTGGAAATTTTCATGTGGTCCCCGGATGAATGACTGAACAGGCGCTCATTGTCGCCGCTTGGCAAGGCAATGGGATTGATGCAGTTGAAAAAACAGCTATTTGCATTCCGGGGCTGAAATTTTCTCTTGAGACTGGCCCAGGGGCGGGTTGGAAATTTGACCAATCCCAATTTGGGACTATACTTTGCAAATGCATATCGTCGCTGTCAAATTCTTGAGAACTTTCTGGGAGAAACACCCGGATGCAGAACAGCCGCTCAAGTCATGGGTGGACGAAGCCAAGAAGGCGAGATGGGCGCAACCCTCCGAAATCAAGGATCAATACCGGAGCGCAAGCATTCTCAAGGATCGCCGGGTGGTGTTCAACATCAAGGGCAACGATTACCGGTTGGTAGTGTCTGTTGCCTACCGATACCAAGCAGTCTATGTGAAATTCATCGGCACCCACAAGGAATACGATGCCATAGACGCCGAAACTGTAGAAATGGAGATCTGACATGGAAATTCGCCCGATTCACACCGAAGACGACTACAAGGACGCACTACGCGAAGTCTCTGCTTACTTCGACAATGAACCGTCCCCAGGCACCCCGGATGGAGACCGTTTTGAAATCCTGCTGACGCTCGTTGAGGCCTACGAGGCCAAGCGCTATCCGATTGATCTGCCCGATCCGGTCGAAGCCATCAAGTTCCGTATGGACCAGGCCGGGCTGACGCCCAAGGACCTAGTGCCCGCCATCGGGCGGATCAACCGCGTCTATGAGATTCTGAACCGCAAGCGGCCACTGACGTTGAACATGATTCGGAAACTGCACCAGAAATTTGGAATTCCCGCTGAATGCCTGATTCAGCCGCCAAAATTGCCATTGGCAGCATAAACCCAACCAAATTTTGCACATAACAGCGTGAGTCCTCGCCATGTGAATTTGCTGATTCCAACCTCGGAATGCAAATAACGGAAAAAACCACTGCTTCATTCACCCAGATAGGCCGCCCGCACTTTCGGATCGTCGAGCAATTGCGCCGACTCACCGGTCAGGGTGATTTCGCCGCTCTCCATGACATAGCCGCGCTGGCTGGTCTGCAGCGCCAGCCGGGCGTTCTGCTCGATGAGCAGGATGGTCATGCCTTCCGCCGCCACGGCGCGGATCACTTCGAAAATCTTGTGCACCATGAGCGGGGCAAGACCCATCGACGGCTCGTCAAGCAGCAGGAGTCTGGGCCGGCTCATCAGCGCCCGGCCGATGGCCAGCATCTGCTGTTCGCCGCCGGACAAGGTTCCGGCGAGTTGCGCCGCGCGCTCACGGAGCCGGGGAAAATGGCCATAAACATGCTCCAGATCGGCTGCGATCCGATCCTTGTCAGCGCGCACGAAAGCGCCCATGGCCAAATTTTCGGCCACCGACAGACGCGGGAAGACACCGCGCCCTTCCGGCACCAGGGCAATGCCCTTGCGGATCATGTCGTGCGGCGCCAGGCGCGTCACCTTTTCGCCAAGGAAATGAACATCGCCACCCGCCGCGTCGAGCACCCGGGCAATCGCCTTCAACGTGCTGGTCTTGCCGGCGCCGTTGGCGCCGATCAACGCCACCATCTCGCCTTCGTTGACATGGAAGGTGATGCTGCGCACCGCCTGGATGCCGCCATAGGCGACGCGAAGTCCGGTCACTTCAAGCACCGAGATACGCCTCGATCACACGTTGATCCTTCTGCACCACGGCCGGTATGTCCTCGATCACCTTGGCGCCGTAATCGAGCACTGCGACACGGTCGCACAGGCCCATGACCAGCTTGACGTCGTGTTCGATCAGCAGAATGGTCGTCCCGTCGCGCCGGATGCCTTCGATCAGATCACGCAACTCCGCCGTTTCGGTATGGTTCATTCCCGCCGCCGGCTCGTCCAGGCACAGCAGTTTGGGTTCGGTGGCGAGCGCCCGGGCGATCTCCAGCCGGCGCTGGTCGCCATAGGACAGATTCTTGGCCAGGTCGTCGGCGCGGTCTTCGATGCGGACGTAGTGCAGCAGGTCGCTGGCGCGCCGGCGGATCGCCGCCTCCTCGGCACGTGTCGCCGCGTTCTGCCACATCGCCCCGATAACCCCGGCACGCGTTCGCACATGGCGGCCGACCATGACGTTTTCCAGCGCGCTCATGTTGGCGAACAGGCGGATATTCTGGAAGGTGCGGGCGATGCCGCGCTCGGCGGCCTGATGCGGCGCATCCGCCAGCAGCGGGGCGCCAGCAAACATGAATCCGCCAGCGTCGGGAATGTAGAGACCGGTCAGGCAATTGAAAAACGTCGTCTTGCCGGCGCCGTTGGGGCCAATCAGGCCATAGATTTCGCCCTGGCGAATGCTCAGCGAAACATCGCGCAGCGCCTTGACGCCGCCGAAATGCTTGGCGACATCCCGGGCCTCGAGCAGGACTTCAGCCATTGCGCCCACCCGTTTCCTGCAGCTCGCGCTTGCGCTCCGGCGAGGGCCACAGGCCGGCCGGCTTGAAGCGCATGACCAGCACCAGGGCCAGACCGAAAATCAGCATGCGCAGACTTTCCGGATCGATCAGCATCTTGCCGAACAGCGCCGTCTGGATCGGCCCCACGCCATAGCGCAGCGCCTCCGGCAGAATACTGAGCAGCACCGCGCCCAGGATCACCCCCGGGATATGTCCCATGCCGCCCAGCACGACCATCGCCAGGATCATGATCGACTCGATCAGCGAAAAACTCTCCGGCGAGACGAAGCCCTGCATGGCCGAGAAAATCCCGCCGGCCACGCCGCCAAAACTGGCACCCATGGCGAACGCCAGCAACTTCAGGTTGCGCGTGTTGATGCCGACCGCCTTGGCGGCGATCTCGTCCTCGCGGATGGCCTGCCAGGCGCGGCCGACACGCGAATTCTGCAGGCGCAGATTGAGCACGATGACGAGCGCCACCAGTACCAGCAGCAGGTAGTAGTACTTCTGCGGTCCACTCAGGGAGATGCCCAGAATCTGCGTCGTACCGGAGAAGCTGAAACTGCCGATCGCCACCGGGTCGATCAACGTGATGCCCTGCGCGCCATTGGTGATATTGACCGGTGCGTTCAGGTTGTTCAGGAAGATACGGACGATCTCGCCGAAACCAAGCGTCACGATAGCCAGATAGTCGCCGCGCAACTTGAGCGTCGGCGAACCGAGCAGGACTCCGAAAAAGCAGGCAACCACGGCGCCGATCGGCAGGATCACCCAGAACGGCCAGTGCACACCGAAATGCGGGCTGGCGAGCAGCGCATAGGTGTAGGCGCCCACCGCGTAGAAAGCGATGTAGCCCAGGTCGAGCAGACCTGCGAAGCCGACGACGATGTTCAGACCGAGCGCCAGGAAGACGTAGAGGATGGCGAAATTGACGATGCGCACCCAGGCCTGGCCGCCTGCCGCCGCTACAAATGGCAGAGCCAGCAAGGCTGCGGCGATCAATGCGATACCGAGCGCGGAGCGGGGGCTCAGCCACTTGCTCATGCCCTGTCCCCCGTTTTCTCGCCAAACAGCCCGGAAGGCTTGAACATCAGCACGACGATGAGCACGATGAAGGCAAAGATGTCCTGATAGTGGCTGCCGAGAAAGCCACCGGTCAGGTCGCCGATATAACCGGCGCCCAGCGCCTCGATCAGGCCGAGCAGAATACCGCCCAGCATCGCCCCGGCCATGTTGCCGATGCCGCCGAGCACTGCTGCGGTGAACGCCTTGAGGCCGAGCATGAACCCCATCTGGTAATGCGCGATTTCGTAATAGGAGCCGACCATCACGCCGGCCAGTGCGCCGAGCGCCGAGCCGATGACGAAGGCGGCAGCGATCACGCGGTTGATGTTGACCCCCATCAGGCTGGCCACGGCCGGGTTCTGCGAGGTGGCCCGCATGGCCATGCCGAGCTTGGTACGGTAGATCAGAAAGAGCAGGCTGCCCATGGTCAGCGCCGAGACCAGCACAATGACGACCTGGATCAGCGTGAAGTGCGCCCCGGCGAACTCGAAATTGACTTTGGGCAGCAGCGGCGGAAACGTCATGTAGTTGCGCCCCCAGACGATCATCGCGACGTTCTGCAGCACGATCGACATGCCGATCGCCGTGATCAGCGGTGTCAGGCGAGGCGCATTGCGCAACGGCCGGTAGGCGATACGCTCCAGCCCCCAGCCGAGGGTCATGCAGATCAGCACCGACACGCTGAGTCCCGCCAGCCCGGCCAGCGCCACCGGCATGCCGGCCTTGATCAGGGTGCCGGCCACGGTAATCGTCACCAGCGTACCGATCATCACCACTTCGCCATGCGCGAAATTGATCAACCCCATGATTCCGTACACCATGGTATAGCCGAGCGCGACCAGGGCGTAGATGCTGCCCTGGACGAGGCCGTTGATGATCTGCTGGAGGAAAATATCCATATTGGGCAAGTCAACCGCAACATGAAGAAACGGCACCTTGCGGTGCCGTTTCGTTCACGCCGGACGCGCCTTACTTCTTCTCGGCCACCGCTTCCTTGACTGCATCGACCGGAGCGCCGCCCAGCGTCTGGACGTACTCGAGCTGGCCACCCTTGTACTGATAGATGGAAATCGCGCCACCCTTGAGGTCGCCGAATTCATCGAAGCCGATCTTGGCCGTGACACCGTCGTAGTTGGTCTTGCCCACTTCCGGCAGGTATTTTGCCGGCTCGACCGAGTCTGCGCGCTTCATCGAATCAGCCATGACCAGCACGGCATCATAGACATACGGCGCATACAACTGGATCGGAACACCGAACTTCTTGCTGAACTTGTCCTTGAACTCGGGGCCCTTGGCCAACTTTTCGAGCGGCATGCCCGGCAGCGAGCAGAAGTTCCCTTCGGAGGCCTCGCCGCCCAGCTTGATGAATTCCGGCGTACACACGCCATCGCCGCCGAGGAACCTCGCCTTGATGCCGAGATCCTTCATCTGCTTGGCCAGCGGACCGCCCTGGGCATCCATGCCACCAAAGAAGACCAGTTCAGCCTTGGTGGACTTGATCTTGGTCAGGATGGCCTTGAAGTCGGTCGCCTTGTCGTTCGTGTACTCAGTGGCGACCACCTTGATACCGTGTGCTTCGGCGCTCTTCTTGAATTCCTCGGCCAGGCCCTGGCCATAGGCGGTACGGTCATCGATGATGGCGACCGTCTTGACGCCCTGCTTGGCGGCGAACTCACCCAGTGCCTTGCCCTGCTGGACGTCATTGGCCATCACGCGAAACGCCGTCCTGAAGCCCTGTTGCGTATATTTCGGATTGGTGGCGGAACCGGAAATCTGCGGGATGCCGGCGTCGAAGTAAAGCTTGGAAGCGGGGATCGTGGTACCCGAATTCAGGTGGCCAATGACGCCGCTAACCTTGGCATCGACCAGCTTCTGGGCGACGATGGTGCCCTGCTTGGGGTCGGCCTGATCATCTTCGGCGAGCAGTTCGAACTTGATCCTGGCGCCGCCGATCTCCAGCCCCTGCGCATTGAGTTCCTCGACCGCGAGGCGGGCGCCGCTTTCGTTGTCCTTGCCCAGGTGAGCCTGCGGCCCGGTCATCGGTGCGACGTGGCCGAGTTTCACAACCAGTTCCGGCTTGGCTGCCGGCGCCGCCGGGGCAGCCGGCGCGGCGGGGGCAGCGACCGGTTTCGGCTCTTCTTTCTTGCCACATGCGCCAAGCGCAAAGACGGCGGCTAACGAGAGGGCAACTGCGGAAAGCTTGGCTTGCATTATGGGTTCTCCTGATCGGTTGGGGGGTGTCACGGAATCCCGGCTGATTGTCCGGAGGCGGGGAAGCCCTGTCAATAACAAGGTGCTATGATGAACGCCATGAAGCGATTATTCTGGCAGAGTAGATGCAAGCACTAAAACTCCTGAAAGCCTTCATTCACCAGGTTTCGCGCCAGGCATTGGCCATGCTTCCGCGCAGCCGCCGGCATCGTATCTTCCGCTCCTTCGTCAACTGCGATCCGGCACCGAACCCGAAGCTGGTTCTCAAGATTGCCGAAACCCGCGAAGAACTCGAGGCATGCTTCCATCTGCTGCATGATGCCTACGTCGGCAGCGGCTTCATGACCCCCGACCCGTCCGGCATGCGCGTCACGATCTACCACGCGCTGCCAAGTACCACCACGCTGTGCGCCAAGTACGACGGCAAGGTCGTCGGAACGCTCTCGCTGATCCGCGAGAGCGCCATCGGCTTTCCGTTACAGCGGATTTTCGACCTGACCAGCGTGCGCGCAAAAAAGGGAAACATTGCCGAAGTCTCCGCGCTCGCGGTGCACCCGCGCTTCCGGCGCACCGGCGGTACCATTCTCTTCCCGCTGATGAAGTTCATGTACGAATACTGCACGGCCTTCTTCGACACCCGGCATCTGGTGATTGCAGTCAATCCGCGGCATATCGAAATGTATGAGTCGCTGCTCTTCTTCCGCCGCCTAACCGGCCGCGTTGTCGAAAACTACGATTTCGTCAACGGGGCGCCGGCGGTCGGCGCAACCCTCGACCTGAAACATGCGCCGGAAATTTTCCGCAAGCACTACTCGGACAAGCCGCTGCGCAGGAATCTCCATCATTATTTCGTCAACACCAAGCTGCCCAACATCGAGATACCGCATCGCCGCTTCTACACGACCAACGACCCGGTACTGACGCCCGATCTGATCGATTATTTCTTCAATCAGAAAACCCACGTCTTCGCCAATCTGAGTGACCGCAAGAAGGCGCTGATGCACCTGATCTACGACCTGCCGGATTACCAGCGGGTCCTGCCGCCCCTGCCGGCCGATCTCAAGGACGTCAAGGTGCGCCAGCACCGGCGGTTTTCGGTCAAGTGCCCGGGCCGCCTGACGCCGAATGAAGGCAGCGACACAAATCCGATCCAGATGGAAATCAGCGAAGTTTCGCGCTACGGATTCCGTGCCCGCACGCAGACGCCGGCGCCGCCGGAAACCTGGCTCACCGCGGTCATCCAGCTCGGCAGCAAGGAAACCTCGCGCATCCAGGTACGCAGCGTCCAGGACACGGAAGTCGAGGGAAGCCATCTGTACGGCTTCCAGATTGGCGAGCCCGACCTGGTCTGGCGCAAGTTCGTCAACGCCCTGTACGATGGCCGTACACACTCCGATCTGGACAACGCTACCCGCTTCCTCCGTGAGCGCTGATGGTTCACTGTCCGCCCCGGGCTTGCCGCCCCGGCTGCGCGATATTCTGGAACATCATTTCGGCCCGCGCTTTTCCTGCGGCGAATCGAGCCGCCTGCAGCACGGCCGCGACGAATCGGTCCATGAACCGCTGCTGCCCGACGGCGTCGTCATGGCCGAAAGCACGGAAGATGTCGCCTTAGTTGTCAGCCTTTGTACCGAACATGACGTGCCGGTCATTCCCTACGGCGTCGGCAGTTCGGTCGAGGGCCACGTCCTGGCGCCACGCGGCGGCATCTCCGTCGATCTCTCGGGGATGTCCGGAATCATCGCCATCCATGCCGAGGACAGCGACGCCACGGTGCAGGCCGGCGTCACGCGCAAGCAACTGAACGACGCATTGAAGGGAAGCGGCCTGTTCTTCCCGATCGATCCCGGCGCCGACGCGACGCTCGGCGGCATGGCAGCGACCCGCGCCTCCGGCACCAACGCCGTGCGCTACGGCACCATGCGCGACAACGTGCTGGCGACGACCACGGTACTCGCCGACGGCCGCATCATGAAGACCGGCGGCCGTGCCCGCAAGTCGTCGGCCGGCTATGACCTGACCCGCCTGCTGGTCGGCTCGGAAGGCACGCTCGGCATCATGACCGAGTTGACGGTCAAGCTCTACCCGATACCCGAAGCCATTTCGGCCGCCGTGTGCACCTTCCCTAACATCAATTCGGCGGTGCAGGCGGTGATCCAGACCATCCAGCTCGGCGTGCCGGTGGCGCGCATCGAACTGCTCGACGCGCTGTCGCTGAAGGCCATCAACCTGTTCAGCAAGACCACACTGGCCGAGGCACCGACCCTGTTCTTCGAATTCCACGGCAGTCCCGCCGGGGTTGCCGAGCAGGCGGAGACGGTGCAGGCCATCGCCGGCGAGCTGGGCGGCGCCAACTTCGCATGGGCGATCCACCCCGAAGATCGCAGCCGCCTGTGGCAGGCCCGGCATGACGCCTATTTCGCCTGCCTGCAACTGAAGCCCGGCTGCCGCTGCTTCCCGACCGACGTCTGCGTGCCGATCTCGCGCCTGTCTGAATGCATCGCCGCGACCAATGAGGACATCGCCCAGGTTCACATTCCCATCGCACTTTTCGGCCACGTCGGCGATGGCAATTTTCACCTTGTCGTGCTGGTCGACCGCGACAACCCGCAGGATATGGCCGAAGCGGCCTGGATCAGCGAGCGCGTTGTCGAACGCGCCATCGCCATGGAAGGCACCTGCACCGGCGAGCACGGCATCGGCCTCGGCAAACGCAAATATCTGGTGCCCGAACACGGCACGGTTGCGGTGGACGTCATGCGCATGCTCAAAAGCGCGCTAGATCCCCACAACCTGCTGAACCCCGGAAAGATATTGCCGGAACGCTGAGGCCGGGCCAAGCCCCAAGCCACAAAGGGGCGCGCCGCGACTATCGAAGGCGGCAAATTGAAAAAAAGGCGGCATTTCCATCTCCCAAGGGAATTCCTTGCATGGCGCGGTCAACCCGGAAAATTGGCCATTTTTGAAATCACCCAAGCTGCTCGCCACGCCCCGGCCCTACAACCTGCTCATTACGGGTGTCGGCGGCATGAACTCACCCGCGGCGCGCTGATCGGCATTGCCGCCCAGCCGGCGTGGGTCCGCGGCTTCGGGCCGGTGCGGCAACTCGCTGCACCACATGCGGCGTCGCTCAGAAAGGCTGCCCGGGAGGCCTTGATGACTTAGAATTCGCGCATGCCGACGACTCCGTTTCGCCAGCTCGCCCTGCAGGGGGCGGCGGTCATGCTCGTTCTCTCCCTGGCCTGGCCCTACTTTGGCTGGCAGGCCCAGCCATTGCCTTGGCTGGAAACCGGTTTCGCGATCGGCGGCGTCGCTTTCGTCTTCGCCACGCTCTCCCGGCAACCCTGGCCGTGGCGCATCCTGCACGCGGTCTTCATGCCGCTTGCCATCTTCCTCTACCCGTTCCCCGGATGATTCGCCGCCGTCCCGGCCTGCTCGCGTTGGTCGTCGCGCTGATTGCCACCCTGGTCATTCTTGCCGTGTTCATCGGCGAACTCCTGTTGTCGCGGGAACGCGAGCTCGATCAGGGCGAGCAGCGCGTCCTGCATTTCGGCATCATGATGGCCGAACACACCGCACGCACCTTCGAGGCGGTCGATATCCTGCTCCGGGAAATCGCCAGTGACCTTTCCAACAACAGTCACGACTGGCAGAACTGGGAACAAAGCGCGGGGTGGTCATACCTTGGAAAGCGCCATTCGCGCAACATTCCGCAACTGCGCGACCTGATCCTCTTCGATGGCGAGGGCCAGCAGCGTTTCATCTCGACCTACTTCCCGACGCCGCAGATCAACGTGCGCGACCGGCCATATTTCATCGCCCTCGCCCAGGGCCAGGCGGCGACCACCTTCGGCCCCTACATCGGGCGCAATTCCGGACGCTACACCTATGCCCTGGCCCGGCGCATCCAGGACAGCCAGCGCAACTTTTCCGGGGTCGCATTTGCCGCAATCGAACCAGCCTATTTCCATGATTTCTGCTGGGCCAACCGGCTCGCCGACGATTTCGAATCGGTCATCATCAACGCCAAGGGACAGGTGATTGCCTCCTGCCGGCCAAGTGACCTGACCAAGCAGTCGCCCATCCTCGGTGCGCAGGCGGTTGATGCGCTTTACGGCGGCAAGATGCGCCACTGGCTTTCCGACAAGGGCGTGGCGCGCCAGCAGGGCCTGATCGCTTCGCTTTCCCCGGTTCCCGATTTTCCCGACCTGCGCGTTCTCACCGTAATTCCGGAATCCAGCCTGCTGGCGACGTGGCGCGCACATTTCTTCCAGTTGGGAAGCCTGTTCGTGCTGGTGTCGATCGTTCTACTGGTCGGCGGCCTACTGGTTCGCCGGCAGGTCGGGGAACTGCACGCAATGACGGACGAACTGGCGGCCGGCCACGAACTGCTTGAGGAACGGGTACGCGCCGCCACCACTGAAATTTCGCGGCAAAAGGACGACGCCGAACGTGCTGACCAGGCCAAGAGCCGTTTTCTCGCCGCTGCCAGCCATGATCTGCGGCAACCGCTGCATGCGCTCTCGCTGTTCGCTGCCGACCTCCAGCATCTGGTGCGTACCGGCAGCACCGGCGATCTGCCGCGCCTGGCCGGGCAGATCGCCACGTCGACACGCACGCTGGGCGAACTCTTCGACTCCCTCCTCGACATTTCCCGCCTCGATGTCAACGGCATCAAGCCGGACATCCGGCCATTCGCGCTCAACCCGTTGCTCGAACGCCTGGTGGCCTCGTTCCGGCGCAGCGCGGCCGAGCGCAACCTGAGCCTGATCCTGCGGCCGACAACGTTGTGGGCCGTCTCCGATCCGTTGATGGTCGAGCGTATGGTTGGCAACCTGCTGTCCAATGCGCTGCGTTACACCCCCGCCGGCGGACGCGTGCTCGTCGCCGTCCGCCGCCGCGGCGATGGCGTTCTGATCGAAGTCCGGGACAACGGCCCGGGTATCGCCCCGGAACACCAGGCAGTGATCTTTGCCGAGTTTTACCAGGTCGGCAATGCCGCCCGCGAACAAAGCCGGGGACTCGGTCTCGGGCTGTCGATCGTGGAACGCCTGGCACACGCGCTGAACATCGAAGTGAGGCTGCGTTCGCAAGCCAGGCGGGGGACGAACTTCGGGCTGCTGATCAAGTCGGGCAGTCCAATGGCCGCCGCCCGATTACCCGCGCCCGCCGCCAGCGGGCCGGCCATCCACTTCGTGGGCACCGGCGAGGCGTTGCGTGCCGCCATGGAACTGGCGCGCAACTGGGATTACGCAGTCAGTCACGCACCGGAGGCCAGCGGCCGCTTGCCTGCCAATTTCCAGCGCCTGGTCATCGTCACGCTGGCCAGCCTGGCCGGCGCGGTCCGCGCTGCCTATCCTGCCGCAATCCCGGTCATTGCGCTCGTCGATACGACCGATACAGCCCTCCCTGAGGGCGTTCGCCGGTTGCCGGTGCCGGTACGCCCGGCGCGCCTGCGGGCCCTCCTCGACCAGCTTCAGAAAAGCCTGCCGAGATCGATGCCGTAGCGCGCCACGGCCACCAGCGCCTGGGTCCGGCTCCCAACCCCGAGCGCCTTGAAGACCGCCGTCGCGTGAATCTTGACCGTCCCTTCGGCCAGCCCCATGTGCTCGGCAATCTCACGATTGGAGAGGCCGCGCACCATGAGCGCCAGAACCTGCGCCTGGCGCTCGGTCAGGCCGATTTCGTCCGGCCGCACGGCCACCGCCGATGCCGGCAACGGTGTCGCATCATCGAGGCGCGGCGCCGTGTGCGCATTGGGCCGGAAAATCTCGCCGGCCAGCACCTCGCGCACCGCCGCCAGCAGTGCCTCGCCGGAAAAAGCCTTGGGAATGAAGCCGGACGCACCCAGGTTCATCACCCGGTTCACCGTCGGCAGATCATCGAATGCGGAAACGACGGTCACCGGAACGGACGGGTGACACCGACGCAAAATATCCAGCCCGACAAATCCGTCGATGCCCGGCAGGGCAAGATCAAGCAGGATCAGGTCGAACTCGTCTTCGTTGTCGAGCAGTTCGAGCGCCGACTCGAAATCCGGGCAGTCGCGGACCACCACCTCGTCGTCGAGTTAACCCAGCAGATGGACCAGCCCTTCGCGCACCAGCGCGTGATCTTCAACCACCAGCAGCTTTAGCATTATTTCCCCTGATCACCCGAGGGCAGTAATTTATCATTTGCGCCGGCGAAGTGGTTTAAGATGGCATTTCCGCTTCGGATGGAGAGAGACATGTCAAACAATACCCAGAACATGAACGACCCGCTGGCTTTTGTACGCAACCTGTGGACTGGCATGGGCGTTTCGATGCCCGGCATGGTGGCACCGACCTTCGATGTCGATGAACTCGACAAGCGCATCAAGGACATGAAAGCCGTGGAAGGCTGGCTGCGCATGAATCTCTCGATGCTGCAGATGACGATTCAGGGCCTCGAAATGCAGCGGACCACGCTGGGCGCGGTGCAGGCAATGGGCCAGATGGCATCCGACGCCACCCGCGCCGCGGCCCCGGTCGCCGCCCCCGAGCCCGCACCGGTGGTTGATGCAGAGGCGGCCAGCTCCCTGCAACAGGCCGCCATGTGGCCTTGGCAGATGATGCAGCAGATGCGCGAGCAGATGCAGCAGAATGCCGAAGCTGCCGCCCAGGCAGCAGATGCTGCGGCACCGGATGACAAACCGCGCAGCCGGCGCAGCAAGAAATAGTCAGGGCATCAGCCAGGCCGCCCACAGCGGCAGGGTGAGCATCGACCCCAGCGTGGTCGCTGAAATCAGCCAGGCCACGCTGCGCCCGTCGCCGCCCAAGCGCATGGCCAGGATGTAGGCTGACGACGCCGTCGGCAGTGCGGCGAACAGCACCACCACCTGAAAATTCAGGCCGCTCAGCCCCATGGCCCGGCCCACGACGATGGCAACAAAGGGCAAGGCCAGCAACTTGACAACCAGCAGCCAGATCGAAAACCCCCGAACGCCGGGTGTTTCCTTCAGGCGAAGCGCAGCGCCGACGGTAATCAGGCCAAGCGCGATCGACGCATCGGCGAGTCGACCGAGCAGCGCCTGAACCGGTTGCGGCGGAACGAAGCCGGCCAGATTCAGGATGAAGCCGGCGGCCGTTCCCCAGATCAAGGGATTGCGCGCCACCTCCCGCCACAGGCCCATTTCGCCGTGCCGAGCGAGCATCCAGACCGAAACCAGATTGGCGACGGGCACCGCCGCCCCGACGATCAGCCCCATCGTCGCAATGCCGGGCGAACCGAACAACATGCCGGCCACCGCCAGCGCAATGTACGAATTGAAGCGATAGCCGCACTGGAACAGGGAAGCGAAGGTCAGCGGCGGCATCTTGACCATGCATTTGGGCAGCAGTCCAAGCAGCATGCCGCCGGCCATCGCGGCGAATGCGGTGACCAGCAAGGGCAGCGCCGCCCCCAGATCGAGGCGGGTCTTGACGATGGCGTGAATCAACAGGGCCGGGAAAAGAATGAAATAGACGAGTTTCTCGACGCCGGTCCAGAAATGATCGCCGAGGTGCATCCAGCGCCGGATCGCCGCCCCGAGCAGCACCAGGGCAAAATCGGGCAGGAGCAGCAGGGCCGTGCTCATGGCGCGCAAGCGCCGAGTAGGTCTGCCTCCAGTTCAATCTCGATGCCCGGTTTCAGTTCCCGGTCGAGCCAGGCACCGCGATACAGTCGCCCGGCGTTGGCTGCCGCACGAGCGTGCGGCGTGTCCCATTGCGTGACTCGCAGGCGCACCACCCCGATTTGCATCTCCTGCCCCGCGCCGCCGGGCGTCGCACAAGGATAGGCCAGCGCCAGGCGAACGAACTCCGCACGACTGTAGCGCTCGATGCTTTTGCCCGACACCACCGGGCACGCCTCCAGATGCCGCGTTTGCCGACGGACCTCGAGCACCCGTCCCTCCATGTAATAAACGGGCTCGGCAAGAAGCGCGCCGGCGCCGCCCTCGCGATAGGCCGCGCAGGCGCCGGGATACAGGAATTCGGGCGGCGCCTCAAGCAGCCGGGCGGACGCATGCGTGCCCGCCTCCCCGGCCAGCGCGGCGGTAGCGAGCAGGAGCAGCGCGACAGGAAGGCTTCGCATCAATGGGGAAACGGCCAAACAGCCCGCTAATAGACCCGGCTGTCCTCGATCACCTTGCCATCATTGGGCAGGCCGCCCGGCCCGCAAAATGCCACCTCGCCGCGCAGTTTGGTCACCTCACGCAGCGAGGCGACGATGGCCTTGTCGAGCACTTCGCTGCCTGTCTCGATCTCGCAATGCAGCACCATGCGGTCCTGCCCCCCCGGGTTGTCGACAACCAGCCGCATGCGGTGGATTTCCGGATGGCGGCCGGCCAGGTCGGCAACCTGTTCGGGATGAACGAACATCCCCTTGATCTTGGTCGTCTGGTCGGCGCGGCCCATCCAGCCCTTGAGCCGGATGTTGCTGCGCCCGCAGGGCGAGCGCCCGGGCAGGATGGCGGAGAGGTCGCCGGTGGCGAAGCGGATCAGCGGATAGTCCGGGTTGAAGGTGGTGACGACAACCTCGCCGACTTCGCCATGCGCCACCGGGTCGCCGGTGCCGGGTCGGACGATCTCGACCAAGAGCCCTTCCTCGACGACCAGACCCTCCTCGGCGTCGGTCTCGTAGGCGATGGCGCCGATATCAGCCGTGGCGTAACACTGGCGCACCATGATGCCGCGCTCGCGCAACCAATCGCGGGTCACGCCGGGCAGCGCTTCGCCGGAGACGCAGGCCTTGCGCAGCGACGAGACATCGGCGCCGAGTTCCTCCGCCTTCTCGATGATGATGCGCAGGAAGGATGGCGTGCCGACATAGCCTTCCGGCCGCAGGTCGGCGATGGCCTGTACCTGCTGCTCGGTTTGCCCGGTACCGCCGGGAAACACCGAACAACCCAGCTTGCGCGCACCACCCTCGAAAATGAAGGCGCCAGGCGTAAAGTGATAAGAGAAGCAGTTATGGATCAGGTCACCATGGCGAAATCCGGCGGCGTAAAGCACCCGCGCCATGCGCCAGGGGTCGATGTCGGTACCCTGCATTTCATAGATCGGCCCCGGCGAGGCGAAGACGCGCCGGGCCTTGGCCCGCGCCAGCGCATTCAGCCCGCCAAAGGGCGGGTGCTTCTTCTGCAATTCGATCAGGTCACGCTTGCGGGTCAGTGGCAGACGGGCAAGCGCCGCACGGCTGGCCATCTCGAACGGGTTGATCCCGGCCAGCAGGTGAAAATAATAAGGCGTCGTTTCCTTGGCATGCGCCACCTGGCGCGCCAGCTTGTCCATCAAGTCAGCTTCACGCTCGTCCGGGTCGCGCGTTTCGAGCGGATCGTAGTAGCTCATTTTTTCTCCGTTTTTTGCGGTTGACCGTGGCTGCCAGAACCCTGGTCGCAATGCAGGCATCCCGGGCAAGGCGGAAACCGGCACCGTTTGCCCATCGCAAACAGGACGGCCGGCAACGCGGCCCGGGGTGCCGCACTGCGCCCTACGACAGCCAGCGCTTTCTGCGGCGGTAGTGTTTCACATCCTTGAACGACTTTCGTCCCGCTGAAGAGAGCCCAAGATAGAACTCCTTGACGTCCTCGTTGCTGCGCAATTCTTCGGCGGAGCCTTCCATCACGACGCGGCCGTTTTCCAGGATGTAACCGAAGTCGGCGTAGCGCAACGCGATGCTGGTGTTCTGTTCGGCGAGCAGGAAGGTGACTTTCTCGCGCTGGTTGAGATCCTTGACGATGGTGAACACCTCTTCGACGATCTGCGGCGCGAGGCCCATCGACGGTTCGTCGAGCAGGACCATCTTCGGATCGGCCATCAGCGCGCGGCCGATCGCGCACATCTGTTGCTCGCCGCCCGAGGTATAGGCAGCCTGGCTGGTGCGCCGGGTCTTCAGGCGCGGAAAATAGGTATAGACCTTTTCGAGTGTGGCGGCGACCGCCCCCTTGCCATCGGACCGGGTATAGGCCCCGGTCATCAGGTTTTCCTCAATGGTCAGATGGCCGAAGCAGTGGCGTCCCTCCATGACCTGAATCACCCCGCGCTTGACCAGGTCGCCGGGAGTCAGCGCCTCGACGCGTTCGCCCTTGAGTTCGATCGAGCCCTTGGTCACCTCGCCGCGTTCACCGTGCAGAAGGTTGCTGACCGCGCGCAGCGTCGTCGTCTTGCCGGCGCCGTTACCGCCGAGCAACGAGACAATGCTCCCTTCCGGGACGTTGAAGGAAACCCCCTTCAACACCAGAATCACGTGGTTGTAGATGACCTCGACGCTATTGACGTTGAGGAAAATATTGGCGGCAGTCATATCGATTCCTGAAAGCGGTGCCCCATGCCTTGCGGCACGGGGCGATACGCATTACTCCTTGCACTGCTCCGGCGTGCGCGGCGTGATCTTCTTCTCCTCGGCATACTTGCGTGAAGCATTGACGACCATGCCACGCAGCAGTTTGTCGTCGGCCTGCAGCCACTCGTTTCCGACGACCCACTTGTTGCCGTCCCACGACTGGACGCGCACCCAGGAAGCACCCATGTGGTCGAGGCAGGAGGTCTGCACCGGCCGCATCACCCCGGCGAAGCCCATCGCATCGAGGGTCTTCTGGTCGAGGTTCAGGTTTTCGAGGCCCCAGCGCACCTGCTCGCCGGTCATGACCTTGCCCTTGCCGTAGCGTTCCTGCGCCCTGCGCACGCCTTCGACCCCGAGCATCGCCGAGATCAGGCCACGCATGTAGAGCACGCTGCCGACGTCGGACTTATCGCCAGTGCCCTGCCCCTTGGCATAGAGCTTGTCGAGAACCTCCTTGACGATCTTGCTCTGCGGCTCCGCGCTATGCTGCAGGGCGAGTGCGTTGTAGCCCTTGGCGCCGTCCCCGACGTCCTTGACATCCGGCTCCGCACCGGCCCACCAGATCCCGTACATCTTGTCGCGCGGGAAACCCGTGGCCTGGGCTTCCTTGAGCGAGGTCGAGTTCATGACGCCCCAGCCCCAGAGCAGGACGTAGTCAGGACGGTTCTGGCGAATCTGCAGCCAGGTCGCCTTTTGCTCGACGCCCGGGTGGGCCACCGGCAGCAACATCAGGTTGAAGCCATGCATCTTGGCCCGTTCCTGAAGCAGCGGAATCGGCTCCTTGCCATACGGGCTGTCGTGATAGACGAGGGCGATCTTCTTGCCCTTGAGCTTGTCGAAGCCACCTTCACGTTTGGCCAGCGCCTGGATCGCGACATCGGCACCGACCCAGTAGGTACCAAGCAGCGGGAAATTCCAGGTGAACACCGAGCCATCCTGCGATTCGCTGCGCCCATAGCCGGCCGTGATCAGCGGAATCTTGTCGACCGGCGCCTTGTCGGTCAGGGCGAAGGTCACCCCGGTGGACAGCGGCTGGAACAGCGTGGCGCCACCATTCTTTCCCTTGAGCCGCTCATAGCACTCGACACCGCGGTCGGTGGCATAGCCGAACTCGCATTCTTCGAAACTGATCTTGACCCCGTTGATGCCGCCATTGGCATTGACCAGCTTGAGGTAATCGACATAGCCGTTGGCCCACGGGGTGCCGTTGGGTGCATAGGCGCCGGTCCGGTACACCAGTACCGGGAAAAACTGCTCCTTCGCCTGGGCGAAGGCAGCAGGTGCGGTCACCGTCGTGGCAAGGGCGACGGTCGCCAGCGAGGCAGCGAGAGCAAGCGAGCGAATTTTCATATTTATGTCTCCTCCAGTGATTGGATTGGTAATGCACTTGCGGTTAGTGAAGAGATCAGCCCGGTCAATGCGGGAACGGCCACAGGCGCAACTTCTCCTTGGCAGTCACCCACAGGCGGGCAAGACCGTGGGGCTCGACGATCAGGAAAAAGACAATCAGCGCCCCGAAGATTATCAATTCGGCGTGAGACGCCGCAGTGGTTGAAACGTGGACACCCACCAGCGCCCCGAGCGCAGGCAGGAACTGGCTGAGGAAAATGGGCAACAGGACGATGAAAGCGGCGCCGAAGAAACTGCCGACGATCGACCCCATGCCGCCGATGATGACCATGAACAGCAACTGGAAGGAACGGTCGACCGAAAATGCCGCGGGTTCCCACGAACCCAGGTGAACGAAGCCCCACAGCGCCCCGGCGATGCCGACGAAGAAGGAACTGACCGCGAAGGCGGAAAGTTTGGCCCACATCGGGCGAATTCCGATCACCTCGGCGGCCACATCCATGTCGCGAATCGCCATCCATTGCCGGCCGATCGAGGCACGCGTCAGATTTTTCGCCAGCAGCGCGCAGACGACAAGAATGGCCAGGCAGAAAATGTATTTCTCGACCGGCGATTCGATCGGCAGCCCGAAAAACTCAAGGTTGGAGACCGAGACCGAACCCGACGACGAATCGTTGGTAAACCATTTGATGCGCAGAAACGCCCAATCCGAGAAGAACTGTGCAGCGAGCGTCGCCACCGCCAGATAGAGTCCGCGCACGCGCAGGCTGGGAATGCCGAACAGGATGCCCATCGCGGCGGCGGTCAGGCCGCCGAGGATCAGCGCGCCGAGCAGGGGCATGTGCGGGACGCGGATCAGGAAATTGTAGGCAGCATAGGCACCGATTGCCATGAAGGCACCTGCACCGAGCGTGATCTGCCCGCAATAGCCGACCAGCAGATTCACCCCGAGGGCGGCCAGCGACAGGATCAGGAAGGGAATCAGGATGGCGCGGAAAAAATACTCGTCGGCCAAAAAGGGCACGCCAATGAAGGCAAAGGCAACGATGGCCAGGACCAGATAGCGATCCTGGGCGATCGGAAAGATTTGCTGGTCAGCCCCGTAGGAAGTCTTGAACTGGCCGTTTTCGCGGTAAATCACGTTGGTTCTCCCGAATTACACACGATCAATGATCTTTTCGCCGAACAGCCCCTGCGGCCTGAACAGCAGGAAGACGAGGGCAAGCATGTAGGCGAACCAGATTTCGATACCGCCGCCGACCAAGGGGCCGATATAGACTTCCGAGAGCTTTTCGCCGACCCCGATGATCAGGCCGCCGATGATGGCGCCAGGCACCGAAGTCAGGCCGCCCAGGATGACCACCGGCAAGGCGCGCAGCGCAACCGTGGCCAGCGAGAACTGGACACCCAGTTTCGACCCCCAGATGACCCCCGCAACCAGTGCCGCCACCCCGGCGACACACCAGACGATGACCCAGATCCGGTTCAGCGGGATGCCGATCGAAAGCGCTGCCTGGTGGTCATCCGCCACCGCACGCAAGGCGCGCCCGGTTGAAGTCTTCTGGAAAAACAGCCAGAGCAGGGCAACGAGTACCGCCGCAATCAGTGCCGCGATGAAGTCTTCCTTGTTGATCAGGATGCCGCCCTCGAAAACGCTCTCCAGCATCATCACCGGGTCCTTCGGCATGCCTACGTCGATCTTGTAAATTTCGCTGCCGAACAGCGTCTGCCCGATACCCTCCAGGACATAGGCAATTCCGAGGGTCGCCATGAGCAGCGTCGCCCCCTCCTGATTGACCAGATTGCGCAGCACCAGGCGCTCGATGATCCAGGCGACGATGAACATGACCACCCCGGCGACGAGAAAGGCCAGAATATTGGCGAGGATCAGGTTGTCGCCTCCAAGCGCCGCCCCGATCCATTCGGAAAAGCGCGCCATGGCCAGGGCAGCAAACAGCACCATGGCCCCCTGCGCGAAGTTGAAGACCCCGGACGCCTTGTAGATCAGCACAAAACCGAGCGCCACCAGGGAATAAAGCATGCCGGCCATCAGGCCGCCGATCAATGTTTCGAGAAAGAATGCCATCGTGCGCTCCGCTTAGTGGCCTGCGCCCAGATAGGCCTTGATGACCTCGGGGCTGGAACGGACTTCGTCCGGGACGCCGTCGCCGATCTTTTTGCCGTAGTCGAGGACGACGACGCGGTCGGAAATATCCATCACGACGCCCATGTCGTGCTCGATCAGCACGATGGTGGTGCCGAACTGGTCATTGACATCGAGAATGAAGCGGCACATGTCCTGCTTTTCCTCGACATTCATGCCGGCCATCGGCTCGTCGAGAAGCAGCACCTTCGGCTCCATGGCCAGCGCCCGCCCGAGGTCGACGCGCTTCTGCAGGCCGTAGGGTAGCCGGCCGACCGGGGTCTTGCGGATATGCTGGATCTCGAGGAAATCGATGATCTCCTCGACCTTGGCCCGGTGCGCCAGTTCCTCGTTGCGCGCCGGCCCCCACCAGATGGCCTGCATCAGCAGGTTGCTCTTTATCTTGAGGTTGCGCCCGGTCATGATGTTGTCGAGCACGCTCATACCCTTGAACAGCGCAATGTTCTGGAAGGTCCGCGAAATTCCCTGGGCGGCCGCCCGGTGCGGCTCCATCTTCTGGCGCTCCTCGCCGCGGAACAGGATCTTGCCTTCCTGCGGGTGGTAGACGCCGTTGATGACGTTCAGCATCGAGCTCTTGCCGGCGCCGTTCGGGCCGATGATGGCGCGCACCTCATGCTCGCGGACGTCGAAGGAGATATCGGTCAGCGCCTTGACGCCGCCAAAGCGCAGGGAAATGTTCTGCAGGTCGAGAATGACGTCGCCTATCTGCTTGCTCATGGTCACGCCGCCTTTTTCACGATCGGAGATGTCCTGGCGTCGACGATCTGCAGGTCGGCCGCCACCTTGCCACGCCGACCGTCCTCGAACTTGACCTCGGTTTCGATGAACTGGTTGGCCTTGCCGCCGTAGAGCGCATCGATCAGCACCTTGTATTTTTCGGCGACGAAATTGCGCCGCACCTTGCGCGTGCGGGTCAGCTCGTCGTCGTCGGGGTCAAGTTCCTTGTGCAGCACCAGGAAGCGGTGGATCTGCGAATCGGCCACCATGCTGTCATTCACCAGGTCGGCATTGACCTGCTCGATGCACTCGCGAATCAGCTCCAGGATTTCCGGCTTGCCGGCCAGATCGGTATAGCCGGAATAGGCCAGGCCGCGCCGCTCCGCCCAGTTGCCGACGGCACCGACATCGATATTGATGAAGGCACAGACCATGTCGCGCTCATGGCCGAAGCAAACCGCCTCCTTGATGTACTGGAAGAATTTCAGCTTGTTCTCGATATAGTTGGGTGCGAACATCGAGCCGTTCGACAGCTTGCCGACATCCTTGGCGCGGTCGATGATCTTCAGGTGGCCATCCTCGTCGATGAAACCGGCATCGCCGGTCATGAAATAGCCGTCGGCATTGAGCGACTCGGCCGTGGCATCGGGTCGCTTGTAATAACCCTTGAGTACCATCGGCCCCTTGACCAGCACTTCACCGTTGTCGGCGATCTTGATTTCGACCCCCGGCGCCGGTGCGCCGACCGTGTCGGACTTGACGTGGCCGTCCGGCTGCAGGCAGACGTAGGCGCAGGTTTCGGTCTGCCCGTAGAGCTGCTTGAGATTGATGCCGATCGAGCGGTAGAAGCGGAACAGGTCGGGTCCGATCGCCGCGCCGGCCGTGTAGGCGACCTTGATGCGGCTCATGCCCAGCACATTGCGCAGGGGGCCGTAGATAATCAGGTTGCCCAACCAGTACTGCAGACGATCACCCCCGCTGACGCTTTTCCCGTCGAGAATGTCGCCGCCGCAACGCTTGGCGACGGCCATGAAGTGGTGAAAGAGCTTCTGCTTCAGTTTTCCGGCATCTTCCATGCGAATCATCACCGAGGTCAGCAGTCCCTCGAAAACACGCGGCGGCGCGAAGTAATAGGTCGGACCGATCTCGCGCAGATCGGTCATCACGGTCTCGCCGGATTCCGGGCAGTTGATCGTGAAGCCGGCGACCAGCGACTGGGCAAAGGAAAACAGGTGATCGCCGACCCAGGCCATGGGCAAGTAGGAGAGGATGTCACCATCGCCGGTCAGCTGGTCCACCTGCATTCCACCCTGGGCCGCCGCAATGAAAGCGGCGTGCGTCTGGCAGACACCCTTCGGCTTGCCGGTGGTACCCGAGGTGTACAGCATCACCGAGACATCGTCGTAATGCCCCTGCTCGACTTCTGTATTGAGGAAGTCGGGATGGTTGCGGTCGTGAATCCGGCCCATTTCCATCAACTCATGGATATCGTGCAGGAAGGGCTGGGTGTAGTGGCGCATGCCGCGCGGGTCATCGTAGACGATGTGTTCGAGCGTGCCGACCTGATCCATGATCTCGAGCAACTTGTCGACCTGCTCCTGATCCTCGACGATGGCAAAGCGGACCCCGGCATCCTGCAGCACGAACAGCATTTCGGCAGCGACCGCATCCTGATAGAGCGGCACCGGCACCCCGCCCAGACACTGGGCAGCAGTCATCATCATGTACAGGTGCGGCCGGTTGTCGCCAATGATGGCCAGATTGTCGCCACGCTTGAAACCCAGTGCCGCCAGTCCGCAGGCCAGGGCACGCACGCGCTCACCGACGTCGGCCCAGCTCCAGGTCTGCCAGATGCCGAGATATTTCTCGCGCATGGCCGGTGCCGTCGGCCGCCTCCTGGCGTGGTCAAACAGCAGGCGCGGAAAGGTATGCAGTCCGTCAACCGACGCAAAATTCGCCTCTACCGGCATTCTCGTCTCCTCTGCGCTGCGCCTCGACGGGTCGCAGTCTTTCGTTCGTTTGCGGCATTGTGTCGATTGCCGGCCCCGCGGTAAACCTTGCAGTGCACAACAATTGAAGCAGCCTACGCCAAAGTCTAGGCGGATGCCGGGCTTATAATTGTCATCCGGCAGACAATCCTGAAAATAATCGAAAATATTTTGCAGAACGCGGAAGAACTGCTGCGCTCCTCCCTCTGGGGTCAATCACTGACCGCCGAAGAGATGTCACGGGCACTCGCCGGCACGTGCGAGCGCGCCTTCGCACCCGGCGCTTTCATCTGCATGAAGGGCCAGCCGGTCAACCACTGGATGGGCATCATCGACGGTCTGGGCAAGATGGCCAGCCACTGGACCACCGGCAAGACCACTTCGCTGACCGGCATCAGTTCCGGCGGCTGGTTCGGCGAAGGCTCGCTGCTCAAGAATGAACCACGGCGCTACGACGTCATGGCGCTGCGCGAAACCCGCGTCGCCTTCATGAACCGCACCACCTTCCTGTGGCTGATGGATCACAGCATTCCCTTCAACCGCTACCTGATCGCCCAGTTGAACGAGCGCCTCGGCCAGTTCATCGGGATGATCGAAAACGAGCGCATGCTCGACACCGACGCCCGCATCGCGCGCGGCCTCGCCGCCTTGTTCAACCCGGTGCTCTATCCCGGCACCAACCGCCTGCTGCAGATTTCACAGGAAGAACTCGGCTACCTGGCCGGCGTCTCGCGCCAGCGCGCCAACCAGGCGCTGCGCGTGCTGGAGGACGCCGGTCTGGTGCGCAGCGAATATGGCGGCATCAATGTCCTCGACCTCGAAGGGCTGCGCCGCTTCGGCGACTGAGCCGGTGACGGGCAACGCACTGAAAGGCTGGAAGACCATGAGCACTCAAGAGAACGCCCCGCGCCTGACTTCGCTGTCGCATGGCGGCGGCTGCGGTTGCAAGATCGCTCCCGGCGTCCTTAGCGAAATCCTGCGGGGAAGCAATCGCCTGCCGGTGCCGCCGGAACTCCTGGTCGGCATCGAAACCTCCGACGATGCCGCCGTCTACAAACTCAACGACGAACAGGCGCTGATCGCCACCACCGATTTCTTCATGCCCATCGTCGATGACCCCTACGACTTTGGCCGGATCGCGGCGACCAATGCCATCTCCGACGTCTATGCCATGGGCGGCAGACCGATCCTGGCGCTGGCCCTGGTCGGCATGCCGATCAACGTACTGCCCGCCGCGATCATCCGGCGCATCCTGGAAGGCGGCGAGGATGTCTGCCGCGCCGCCGGCATTCCGATCGCCGGCGGCCATTCGATCGACTCGGTCGAGCCGATCTACGGTCTCGTCGCCATCGGCCTGGCCCACCCGGCGCACATCAAGCGCAACGCCGATGCCAGGCCCGGCGACCGCCTGATACTCGGCAAGCCGCTCGGCGTCGGCATCCTGTCGGCGGCACTGAAAAAGGACGCGGTCGACGCGGCCGGCTACGCCCGAATGATCGCCACGACCACCCAGCTCAACACGCCCGGCCCCGAACTTGCCGCCCTGCCCGGCGTGCATGCGCTGACCGACGTCACCGGCTTCGGCCTCGCCGGCCATGCGCTGGAACTGGCGCGCGGCGCACAATGCAGCATCAGCATCGACTGGGCCAGAGTGCCGCTGATCGAAGGGGTGCGCGACCTTGCCGGGCAAGGTTTCATCACCGGCGCCTCGGGCCGCAACTTCGCCGCCGGTGTTCAGGACATCGCGCTGCCCACCGGGTTTGCGCCGGCAGACCGGGCACTGCTCAGCGACCCGCAGACCAGCGGCGGCCTGCTGGTTTCCTGCGCACCCGACAGTGTGGCCACGGTGCTCGACATCTTCCGCCGCCACGGCTTCACCAACGCTGCAGAGATCGGTGATGTCGGCGAGCGCCAGGGTGCATTGCTGAACATTCGCTGAACGAATGCAAGGAACGGCCGGTCCCAACGGCTATTGGGCAGGACCTATGGAGAATGCGATGCTCGACACCTTGCCGCTGTTGCTCAAAACGGATTTCCCGCCGCTGCGCCGGGCTCGCTTGAGCACACTGCAAGCCAACCTCGGCTACCGCTGCAACCAGGCCTGCCTGCATTGCCACGTTGCAGCCAGCCCCAAACGAACCGAGCAAATGGACTGGGAAACCATGGAACTGCTGCTCGAATTTGCCACGCGCCAGGACATCCGCCAGCTCGACCTGACCGGCGGCGCCCCCGAACTCAATCCCAACTTCCGCCGCCTGGTGCGTTCAGCCCGCGCGCTCGGGATCCGGGTCATCGATCGCTGCAACCTCACCATCCTCGACGAACCGGGTCAGGCGGATCTGGCCGGGTTTCTGGCCGGGCAGGCGGTCGAAATCGTCGCCTCGCTGCCCTGCTACCTCGAAGAAAACGTCAATCGCCAGCGCGGCGACGGGGTTTTTGCGGGCAGCATCTCTGGCCTCCGGCAGCTCAATGCGCTGGGCTACGGCCGCCCGGACAGCGGACGCATCCTGAATCTGGTTTACAACCCGGGCGGCTCGAATCTGCCTCCCGACCAGGTCAATCTCGAAGCGGCGTACAAGAGTGAACTGGCAACGCGTTACGGCATCGTCTTCAACCAGTTGTTCGTGCTGGCCAACATGCCGATCCAGCGCTTTGGCAGCCAGTTGCTCTCGTCCGGGCAGTACCAGCCCTACATGCAATTGCTCAAGGACGCCTATCGCCCGGAGAACCTCGTCGGCGTAATGTGTCGTTCGCTGATCTCCGTGGGTTGGCAGGGCGAGGTGTTCGATTGCGATTTCAATCAGATGCTCGGCCTGCCACTAGGCGGCAGCCGACCCCGACATCTGCGCGAACTGCTCGCGGTCGAACTTCGAAAATCAGCCGATTTCCATCGCCGACCATTGCTACGGCTGTACCGCCGGCCAGGGCAGCAGTTGCGGCGGCGCGCTCGCCACGGCCCAGGAAAATCCGGCGTGCGCCTGAACGGCGAGCATCGGCGCCCTCGCAGCGCGCCGATGCTCGACCATGAAATGCACCTTTTTTCACCCTGCGAATTGAGCAAACATGGAGGGCAGCTCCCGCCCTCCGTGTGTCGCTTTTACATGCTGCGCCGGTACTGGCCGCCGACTTCGTAGAGCGCGTTGCTGATCTGGCCGAGCGAGCAATATTTCACCGCATCGACCAGTACGGCAAAGACGTTGCCGTCCTCGATGACCGTCTGCTTCAATTTCGCCAGCATGGCTGGTGCGGTCGACGCGTTTTTTGCCTGAAAATCGCGCAGGCGCTTGATCTGCGACTGCTTTTCTTCGTCGCTTGAACGGGCCAGTTCGATTTCCTGCTGGGCCATGCCCTTCGGGTTGAGGAAGGTATTGACGCCGATGATCGGGTAGGAGCCGTCGTGCTTCTTGTGCTCGTAGTACATCGACTCTTCCTGGATCTTGCCGCGCTGGTAGCCGGTTTCCATGGCACCGAGCACGCCGCCGCGCGAGGCGATGGCTTCGAATTCCTTGAGCACGGCTTCCTCGACCAGATCGGTCAGTTCGTCGATGACGAAGGCGCCCTGGTTCGGGTTTTCGTTCTTGGCAACGCCCCATTCGCGGTTGATGATGAGCTGGATGGCCATGGCCCGGCGCACGCGATTCCTCGGTCGGCGTCGTGATCGCCTCGTCGTAGGCGTTGGTGTGCAGCGAGTTGCAGTTGTCGTAGATGGCGATCAGCGCCTGCAGCGTCGTGCGGATGTCGTTGAAGTCCATTTCCTGGGCGTGCAGCGAACGGCCTGAAGTCTGGATGTGGTACTTGAGCTTCTGGCTGCGCTCGTTGGCGCCGTACTTGTTCTTCATGGCCACCGCCCAGATGCGGCGGGCGACACGGCCGATCACCGAGTATTCCGGGTCCATGCCGTTGCTGAAGAAGAAGGACAGGTTGGGTGCGAAATCGTCGATGTGCATGCCGCGCGCCAGATAGGACTCAACGTAGGTGAAGCCGTTGGACAGCGTGAAGGCGAGCTGGCTGATCGGGTTGGCGCCGGCTTCGGCGATGTGATAGCCGGAGATCGACACCGAGTAGAAGTTCTGCACCTGGTTATGGACGAAGAATTCCTGAATGTCGCCCATCATCTTCAGGGCGAATTCGGTGCTGAAGATGCAGGTGTTCTGGCCCTGGTCTTCCTTGAGAATGTCGGCCTGCACCGTGCCGCGCACGGTGGACAGCGTCCATTCGCGGATTTTCTCGGCTTCGTCCTCGGTCGGCTGACGGCCGTTGTCTTTCTCGAACTTGACCATCTGCTGGTCGATGGCCGTGTTGAAGAAGCAGGCCAGGATGATCGGCGCCGGACCGTTGATGGTCATCGACACCGAGGTGGTCGGGGCGAGCAGATCGAAACCGTCGTAGAGCACCTTGAGGTCGTCGAGCGTGGCGATCGAGACGCCGGAATTGCCGATCTTGCCGTAAATGTCGGGACGTTCGTCCGGGTCGCAGCCATACAGCGTGACCGAGTCGAAAGCCGTAGAAAGGCGATGTGCAGGCATGCCTTCGGAAACGCGCTTGAAACGGCGGTTGGTGCGGAAGGCGTCGCCTTCGCCGGCAAACATCCGGGTCGGATCTTCACCCTCGCGCTTGAAGGCAAAGACGCCGGCGGTATAGGGGAAGGAGCCGGGTACGTTCTCGCGCATCAGGAAGCGCAGGGTTTCGCCGTCGTCGCCGAACTTCGGCAGGATGACCTTCTTGATCTTGGTACCGGACAGCGACTCGGAAACCAGTTTGGTGCGGATTTCCTTGTCGCGGATTTTCACGACGTATTCGTCGCCGGCATAGGCTTCGACAGTGGCCGGCCACATGTCGAGCAGCTTCTTGGCCTTCGGATCCTGCTGGCTGTCCTTGAAGGCGACCATTTCGTCAAAGTCTGCGGTCGACTTGTCGCAGGCGGCGAAAATGCCCTTCGAGATGCGCAGCGACTGACGTTCGCGGGCGATCTTCACCTGCTCTTCGGTATGCGCGTGGTAACCACGCACGGTGTCGGCGATCTCGGCCAGATAGCGGACGCGCTGGGCCGGCACGATGGCGCGCTGGGTCGAAGACTGTTTGACGGTGACGAGCGGCAGCTTGCCGGGCTGCAGCTTCAGACCTTTTTCGGTGAGCGCCGGGACCAGCGCCTGATACAGCGCGGTGACGCCGTCGTCGTTGAAACGGGCGGCCTGGGTGCCGAACACCGGCATGTCATCGGTCGGCGTGGTGAATAGCTCGCGATTGCGCTGGTACTGCTTGCGCACATCGCGCAGCGCGTCCTCGGCGCCCTTGCGGTCGAACTTGTTGATGGCAACGAAGTCGGCAAAGTCGAGCATGTCGATCTTCTCGAGCTGCGAAGCGGCACCGAACTCGGGCGTCATCACGTACAGCGACAGATCGACGAACGGCACGATGGCAGCATTGCCCTGACCGATGCCGGAGGTTTCGACAATGACCAGATCGAAACCGGCCAGCTTGCAGGCGGCGATGACTTCCGGCAGCGCGACGGAAATTTCGGAGCCGGTATCGCGGGTGGCCAGCGAACGCATGAAGATGTTCGGATGCTCGATGGCGTTCATCCGGATGCGGTCGCCGAGCAGCGCGCCGCCAGTCCGCTTGCGCGACGGGTCGATCGAGATCAGGCCGATCTTGACGGTATCGCCCTGATCGAGACGGAAACGACGGACCATTTCATCGGTCAGCGAGGACTTGCCGGCACCGCCGGTGCCGGTAATGCCGAGAACCGGCATGGTCCAGCGCCGCTGCTGCCTTGAGCAGCGGCTCCTTGAGGGCCGGCGCTTCGCCGTTTTCGAGCAGCGTGATGACGCGCGCCAGCAAGCGCTTGTCGCCAGCCTGCAGACCGGCCAGCGCTTGTTCGACGCTCGGCACGCCTTCATCGGCGACATCGAAGTCGGCATTGCTGCACGACCTCGTTGATCATGCCCTGCAGGCCCATGTGCACGCCGTCTTCCGGCGCGTAAATGCGGGTCACGCCGTACTCGTGCAGTTCCTTGATTTCGGACGGCACGATCACCCCGCCACCGCCGCCGAAGACCTTGATATTCGCGCCGCCATTGGCCTTGAGCAGGTCAATCATGTACTTGAAAAACTCGACGTGGCCGCCCTGATACGAGGTGATGCAGATGCCCTGCACATCTTCCTGCAGCGCGGCATTGACGATTTCCTGCACCGAACGGTTGTGGCCGAGGTGGATCACCTCGGCGCCGGTCGATTGCAGGATGCGGCGCATGATGTTGATCGAGGCGTCGTGCCCGTCAAACAACGAGGCGGCGGTGACGAAACGCACCTTGTTCTTGGGCTTGTACGGAGAAAGCTTCTTGGCAACGGAAAGATCGGTCATGACGCCTGCCTCATCGAATAGACGGAAAGGCGACCATGGTATGCCCCTTTGACCGCCGCTGCCATTGTCGCGAATGACGTCTATCGTGCAAATTCCGCCAAGGTGATACAGTGCCACGGTCAACCGGAAAAAACGGCCAAAATTGAAATCGCCCACCACCGAACCACTCACCAGCACGAACGCAAGCCACTGTTGCAATGGGCTTTGTCACCGGCATGCTGGCCGGACTGGCCCGCCGCAACATCGACCCGGCCCCGCTATTGACCGCCACCGACATTGACATTGCAGACACCGCCAGCCGAATCCCCATCGACCGCTACGCCGCGCTCTACAACCGGCTCAACCACCAGCTCGACGACGAAGGTTTCGGCCTGTTCGCCCAGCCGATGCGCGTCGGCAGCTTCGAATTTCTGTGCCGCGCCTGCATCAGCGCCCCGACGCTGGCCGAAGCACTGGCCCGCGCCTGCTCGCTTCCTGCATGTCGTGCTGCCCGACCTGGCGGTCAGCGTACGCCGCTCGCACGGCCACGCCGAACTGGTCATCGCCGAAACCCGCAAGCTGGCCGAACACCCCGACGACCCCGGCCGCATCTTCGCCTTCGAATGGCTGCTCCGCCTGCTGCACGGCCTATCGTGCTGGCTGGCCGGGCGCGGCATCGGGCTCGACAGCGTCATCTTCCCCTACCGCAAGCCCGCCCCATTTCGCCGACTACGCGCTGATCTTCACCGAAGACTCCCGCTTCGCCCCGACCGTTCCCGGCGGCACCGGCACCCTGGTCGCCAGCTTCAACGCCAACCTGCTCGACCTGCCCATCCGCCGCGACGAAGCCGCGCTGACCACCTTCCTCGATGGCGCCCCCGGCAAGATCACCATGCTCTACCGGCGCGACCGCGAAATGGTCATTCGCGTCCGCGACCTGCTGCGCGCCGCCCTGCCCGCCACCTTGAGCCTCGACGACATCGCCCGGCGCCTCTACCTGTCGCCGCGCACCATCCACCGCCGCCTGGAAGAGGAAGGCTCCAGCTTTCGTGCCATCAAGGACGCCCTGCGCCGCGACATGGCGCTGTCCCGCATGACCAAAACCCGCGACTCCATCGCCAAAGTCGCCGCCGATCTCGGCTACGCCGACCCCTCGGCCTTTTATCGCGCCTTTGTCGAATGGACCGGCATGGCTCCAGCCCATTATCGGCGCCGCTGGCGCGATGAAAGCCAGGCTGACCGAGCCGGCAATTCCCGTAAGGCACGAAACCCGATCGCTTCAACTTACGGGAAATGAATGGGATAATCCGACCACTCGATCTTAAGTCAGCCAAGGACTATTCAGACATGAAGCGTGCGGATCTTCGGGCTGCTCCCACCGACCGGCGCATCGAAGACATCGGCCCGCCCAGCGGCTGGCGCGAGCGGCGCAAGCGCGTTGAACGGCGGATTCCGGAAACACGCGAAATCGAAGTCACGGCAGATGAGTGGGCGACTTACTTTGGCGCCAACGGCCAATCCGTGGACGCCAATTGAAATGATGCAAAGTAGCCTCGACTAATGTGCATGCCAAAAAAAGGCCGGGAATTCCCGGCCTTTTGCATACTCCTGATCGGTGCTGAAATCCCTACTCATCCTCCTCGCGCAACTGGAACTTGCCGGCCAGTTGCTGCTGCACGATCGGCGGGACTGCCGCATAGCGCGCGAACTCGATGGTGAAGACGCCCTGACCGCCGGTGAGTGATTTCAGCCGCGACTGATAGTCGTTCAATTCAGCGAGCGGCACCTCGCCGGCGATCGCTGCCATCCCGTGACCACGCCCGTCGGTGCCCGTGATATGGCCGCGCCGGCTGGACAGGTCGCCGGTCAGGTCACCAATGGCACCCTCGGGCACGACGATCTCGATATTGACGATGGGTTCGAGAACGATCGGCCTGGCGGCACGAACGGCTTCGATCACCGCCTTGCGCCCGGCGATGACGAAAGCGACTTCCTTGCCATCGACCGCGTGCGTCTTGCCATCAAAAACGGTGACTTTCAGGTCGTCGACCGCGTAACCGGCAACCACACCGCCTTCCAATCCCTGGCGCACGCCCTTTTCGACAGCCGCCATGAAGACCCCGGGAATGACGCCACCCTTGACCGCATCGACGAACTCGAAGCCGGCACCACGCTCCTTTGGTTCGATGCGCAGATGTACCTCGCCGAACTGCCCGGCACCGCCGCTTTGCTTCTTGTGGCGGTGAATGCCTTCCGCCGAACCGGTGATTGTCTCGCGATACGGGATGCGTGGCGGCTTGGTGTCGACCTCCAGTTTGTACTGGGCGGCCATTTTGTCGAGCTTGGCCTTGAGATGGATTTCGCCGAGGCCGCGGATCACCGTTTCATTGCTGGTCGGATGCCGCTCGACGACGAAGGTCGGGTCTTCCATCGCCAACTTACCGAGAATGTCGAACAGGCGCTGCTCGTCGCCCTTCTTTTTCGTCTCGACGGCCAGCCCGGCCATCGGCTTGGGAAATTCGAGCGGAACGAGATGGATATGGTCCTCGTCGTGCGAATCATGCAACACACAGTCGAAGTCGATTTCCTCGACCTTGGCAATGGCGCCAATGTCTCCCGGTACCAGTTCATCGACCTCGATGGTTTCCTTGCCCTGCAACTGGTAAAGGTGAGCCACCTTGAACGGGCGCTTGCCGTCGCCGACAAAGAGCTGCATGTCTTTCCTGAGCGTGCCCTGATGGACGCGGAAGATGCCGATCTTGCCCATGTAGGGGTCGGCGACGACCTTGAAGACATGTGCCAGGACATGCCTTCCAGCATCCGGCACGGCATGGAAAGGCTCGCTCACGTCACCCGCTTCGCCCATGTAAAAGGGTGGCGGATTACCCTCGGCCGGATTCGGGGCCAGCGAGGCCAGCACGTGCAGCAGTTCCTTGATGCCGGCGCCGGTCCTGGCTGAAACAAAGAGAACCGGAATCAGGTGGCCTTCACGCATGGCCTTCTCGAACGGCGCATGCAGATCGGCGACGCCGGGATCGGCGCCGTCCTCCAGATATCGGGCAAGCAGGTCTTCATCTTCCTCGACGATCTGATCGATCAGCGCCCGGTGGGCAGCGGCGACGGATTCGAAATCGGCATCCCCCGCATCATGTTCCAGCACCTCCACCACATCTGCCGCACCATGCGCCGGTAGGTCGAGCAACATGCATTGCTTGCCGAAGCGTTCGCGAATGTCCGCGACCAAGCCGGGCAGATCGAGATTGTCGGCATCAATCTTGTTGATCACGATCATCCGGCAAAGCTTGCGCTCGCCGGCGTGGCGCATCATGCGCTCGGTCATCAATTCGATGCCCGTTTGGGCGTTGACCACGATCAGCGCCGTATCGACCCCGGCCAGCGCCGCAATCGCCGGACCGGCAAAGTCGGGATACCCCGGCGTGTCGATCAGGTGGATATGGGCATTTTCATGAACAAAATTGACGATGGCGGAACTCAGGGAGTGGCCCGCCTCCTTTTCCTGCGCATCGGCATCGCAGACCGTGCTGCCTCTCTCGACACTGCCCTTGGCGGAAATGGCCCCGGTTGCGAACAACAGTGCTTCGGCCAGCGTTGTCTTGCCGGCCGCTCCATGGCCGACCAGCGCCACGGAACGAAGCGCCTCGGTGGTGAACTTGGACATCTTGCTCTCCCTGAGCTTGTTTGAAATTTGAGGACGTCCATTTTACGCCTGCCGCCAGAAGATCGATAAGTTCCGGGGCGTAAGTGGAAGGGCAGCGGCGAGAACGGGAACCACAAACGAAACAGGCCATTACTTCCTGATTTTTTGCGGCCGCACCCAGCCAGCGAGCGTCAACTGCTTGGCGCGCGAAACGGTCAACGCATCTGCCGGCGCATCCTTGGTCAGTGTCGTGCCCGCCCCAAGCGTTGCACCGCGCCCAACGGTCACCGGCGCCACCAACTGCGTATCGGAGCCGATGAAGACATCATCCTCGATGATGGTTTTCCACTTGTTGGCACCATCGTAGTTGCAGGTAATCGTACCGGCGCCGACATTGACCCGCTGGCCGATTTCGGCGTCGCCAATATAGGCCAGATGGTTGGCCTTGGACTGGGCGCCGATCCTGCTCTTCTTGACCTCGACGAAGTTGCCGATATGCACCTCCGGCCCGAGCTCCGCACCAGGGCGCAGGCGTGCGTAGGGGCCGAGCACCCCGTCCGGGCCGATCACGGCATCCTCGAAATGGCAAAAGGCCGCGATCCGCGTGCCGGCCCCGACCTTGACGTTCTTCAGCACACAATAGGGGCCGACCTCGACCGCATCGGCCAACTCGACCCGACCTTCGAAGACGCAGCCGACATCGATCGCCACATCGCGTCCGTGCGTCAGTTCGCCGCGAATATCGATGCGCGCCGGGTCAGCCAGGCGGACGCCGCCGACCAGAAGCTGTTCAGCAATGTTGCGCTGATGGACGCGTTCCAGCTCGGCCAGTTGCACCTTGCTGTTTACGCCGAGCACTTCCCACTCGCCATCCGGTTGAGCGGTGCGCACCGACAGCCCCTCGGCCACTGCCAGGGCAACAATATCGGTCAGGTAGTACTCGCCCTGGGCATTGTTGTTCGACAGCCTGCCCAGCCAGTCGGCAAGCCGAGCCGAAGGAATGGCCATGATCCCGGTATTCACTTCGCGGATTTTTTTTTCTTCGGCACTGGCATCCTTTTCCTCGACGATGCGCTGCACATTGCCTGCCGCATCACGCACGATGCGCCCATATCCGGCCGGGTCGGGCAGTTCAACGGTCAGGATCGACAATCCATCCCGGCCGGCCTGCAACAGACGCTTCAGGGTCGATGCCCGGGTGAGCGGCACGTCGCCGTACAGGACAAGGGTCTGACCCGTGGCGGAAAGCGCCGGCAATGCCTGGGCCACGGCATGACCGGTGCCCAGTTGCGGCTCCTGCAAGGCCCATGAAATATCGCCCGACTCGAGGGTTGACCGCACCACCTCGCCCCCATGGCCATACACCACGACCAGCCTTTCGGCCACCAGCAGACGGGCGGTATCGATCACGTGCTGCGCCAGCGCCTTGCCGGCAACCGGATGCAGCACCTTGGGGAGATTGGAATGCATGCGCTTGCCCTGACCGGCAGCGAGGATGACCACTTGAACGGGCGATTCAGCCATATTTTCGGACTCCGGAAAAAACGAAGGCGACCTGTGTGCGTCGCCCGCGCATTATCGCATGATGCCGGTGGTCTTAGCGGGGCAAGGTCGTGCTGCCCATCAGGAAGTTGTCGACTTCACGGGCGGCCTGACGCCCCTCGCGGATGGCCCAGACAACGAGCGACTGACCGCGCCGGACATCGCCGGCGGCAAAGACCTTGGCGACGTTGGTCGCGTAGCAGCCTTCGCCGTCGGTCGTCGCTTTGGCGTTGCCGCGGCTGTCGCGTTCGACGCCAAAGGCTTCAAGCAGGCTGCCGACCGGATTGGTGAAGCCCATCGCCAGGAAGACAAGATCGGCCGGCAGTTCGAATTCCGAACCGGCAACTTCGCTCATCCTGCCGTCTTTCCACTCGACGCGAACTGCCTTGAGTGCCTTGACGATTGCCCTTGCCATCATCGACCAGCGCCTTGGTGGCCACCGCGAAATCGCGCTCGCAACCTTCGTCGTGCGACGACGAGGTGCGCAGCTTGTAGGGCCAGTACGGCCAGGTCAGCGCCTTGTTTTCCTCTTCCGGCGGCATTGGCATCAGTTCGAACTGGGTCACCGACGCAGCGCCATGACGATTGGAGGTGCCGACACAATCGGAACCGGTATCGCCGCCGCCAATCACGATGACGTGCTTGCCCTTGGCGTTGATCGGGTTGGCTTTGCCGAACTGAACTTCCTTGTTCTGCGGAATCAGGAATTCCAGAGCGGCATAGGTGCCCTTGAGTTCGCGGCCCGGAACCGGCAATTCGCGCGGCACTTCGGAACCTGCAGCAAGAATCACGGCGTCGAAATCCTTGCCCAGCTGCTCCGCCGAGACGAATTCTGTCGCATCGTTGTTGATGCCTGCGGGCAGATCCTTGCTGCCGACGACAACCTGGGTCTTGAAGGTCACGCCTTCGGCTTCCATCTGGGCTACGCGACGGTCGACGACGGTCTTTTCCATCTTGAAGTCGGGGATGCCATAGGCGAGGAGGCCACCAATACGGTCGCTCTTCTCGAACACCGTCACCGCATGGCCAACCCGCGCCAGTTGCTGGGCAGCGGCCAGACCGGCCGGGCCGGAACCGACGATGGCAACCTTCTTGCCGGTCTTGCTCTTCGGCGGTTGCGGCACGACCCAGCCGGATTCCCAGCCCTTGTCGATGATGAAGTGCTCGATCGACTTGATGCCTACCGGCGCCGCATTGATGCCGAGCGTACAGGCGGCTTCGCAGGGCGCCGGGCAGATGCGGCCGGTGAAATCCGGGAAATTGTTGGTCGAATGCAGCACGTCCAGCGCCTGCTTCCAGTTGCCACGATAAACCAGATCGTTCCAGTCCGGAATGATGTTGTTAACCGGGCAGCCGTTGTTGCAGAAAGGAATGCCGCAGTCCATGCAGCGTGCCCCCTGGATCTTGGCATCGTCATCATTCAGGGTATGGACGAATTCCTTGTAATGCTTCAGACGCTGTTCAACCGGGTCGTACGCCTCGGAAAGGCGCTCGAATTCCATGAATCCAGTCGGCTTGCCCATTATGCGGCCTCCTTCTGCGCAACAGCGGCCATCTCGGTGAGCGCCCGCTTGTATTCGTGCGGATAGACTTTGACGAACTTCTCGCGGTAGACGTCCCATTTGGCAAGAATTTGCCTGGCGGTCCGGCTGCCGGTGTATTCGGCGTGACGGGTGATCAGTTCCTTGAGCTGGATTTCGTCAGCCACGCCCAGATGCAGCGGCTCCCCGGCCGCATGCCGGCTGGCCGGCAGCACCTTCTCCAGCGCAACCTGGGCCAGGTTGCAGCGATTCTTGAAACTGCCATCCTCGTCCAGCACATAGGCAATGCCGCCCGACATGCCTGCAGCAAAATTGCGCCCCGTATCGCCAAGGACGACCACGGTGCCGCCGGTCATGTATTCACAGCCGTGGTCACCGACGCCTTCGACCACCGCCGTGCCGCCGGAATTGCGCACACAGAAGCGTTCGCCACCGACGCCAGCAAAGAAGGACTCACCTTCGGTCGCGCCGTACATCACGGTGTTGCCGCAGATGATGTTGTGCTGCGTATCGCCACGGAAATCCGGGCTCGGCTTGATGATGATGCGCCCACCCGACAAACCCTTGCCGACGTAGTCGTTGCCTTCGCCAGTCAGTTCAAGCGTCACGCCCTTGGCCAGGAAGGCGCCGAAAGCCTGCCCGGCAGTGCCGGTCAGCTTGACGTGGATGGTGTCGTCAGGCAGGCCGGCATGGCCGTAGCGGCGGGCAACTTCGCCCGACAGCATGGTGCCGCAGGTACGGTTGACGTTGATGATCGAGGCTTCGATCTGGACCTTCTGGCCTTTTTCCAGCGCCGGCCTGGCTTGCTCGATCAGTTTGTGGTCGAGCGCCTTGGCCAGGCCATGATCCTGAACCTCGGTCTGGCGACGCGGCTCGCTGGCCGGGACCGGGGGTTGATAGAAGACCTTGGTGAAATCCAGCCCTTTCGCTTTCCAGTGCTCGATGCCCGGACGGGTATCGAGCAGATCGACCCGGCCGATCAAATCATCGAACTTGCGGATGCCCAGCTGCGCCATGATTTCGCGCACTTCCTCGGCAACGAAGAAGAAAAAATTGACCACGTGTTCCGGCTGACCGGTAAAGCGCTTGCGCAACTCCGGATCCTGGGTGGCGACGCCAACCGGACAGGTGTTGAGGTGGCACTTGCGCATCATGATGCAGCCTTCGACCACCAGCGGCGCAGTGGCGAAACCGAACTCGTCGGCCCCGAGCAGCGCCCCGATGACGACGTCACGACCGGTCTTCATCTGGCCGTCCACCTGGACGCGGATCCGGCTGCGCAGACGGTTGAGCACCAGTGTCTGCTGGGTCTCGGCGAGACCGAGTTCCCACGGCGTTCCGGCATGCTTGATCGACGACTGCGGCGACGCACCGGTACCACCATCGAAACCGGCGATCACGACATGGTCGGCCTTGGCCTTGGCGACACCCGCAGCCACCGTGCCGACCCCCACTTCGGAGACCAGCTTGACAGAGATCGAAGCACGCGAGTTGGCGTTTTTCAGATCATGGATCAGTTGGGCGAGGTCTTCGATCGAATAGATGTCATGGTGCGGCGGCGGCGAGATCAGGCCGACCCCAGGCACCGAGTGGCGCAGGAAGCCGATGTATTCGGAGACCTTGTGACCCGGCAACTGGCCGCCTTCACCCGGCTTGGCGCCCTGCGCCATCTTGATCTGGATCTGGTCGGCATTGACCAGATACTCGGTGGTGACACCGAAGCGACCGGAAGCCACCTGCTTGATCGCCGAACGCAGCGAATCCCCTTCCTTGAAGACGTAGTCGCGCTCGATCCGCGAGGCGCCGATCACTTCGGACAATTTCTGGCCGGCCTTCAAGGGAGCAAAGCGTTTGGCATCCTCGCCCCCCTCGCCGGTATTGGACTTGCCGCCAATGCGGTTCATGGCGATGGCCAGCGCCGTGTGCGCCTCCGTGGAAATGGAACCGAGCGACATGGCGCCGGTCGCGAAGCGCTTGACGATTTCCTTGGCGGGCTCGACTTCATCCAGCGGAATTGCGCCCCCTTGCGGCCGGAACTCGAACAGGCCGCGCAGCGTCAGGTGGCGCCGGGTCTGGTCGTTGATCAGCTTGGCGTATTCCTTGTAGGTCTCGTACTTGCCGGAGCGGGTCGAGTGCTGCAGCTTGGCGATGGAATCCGGCGTCCACATGTGCTCTTCGCCACGGACGCGGTAGGCATAATCGCCGCCGGCGTCGAGCATGTTGTTCAGCACCGGATCAGCCGAAAATGCTTCATTGTGCAGGCGGATGGCTTCCTCGGCGACTTCGAAGACACCGATCCCCTCGATGTTGGACGGCGTGCCGGTGAAGTACTTCTCGACGAACTCCTTCTGCAGGCCGATCGCCTCGAATATCTGGGCGCCGGTATAGGACATGTAGGTGGAAATGCCCATCTTGGACATGACCTTGTTCAAGCCTTTGCCGATTGCCTTGATATAGTTCTTGACATATTTCTCGGCCTTTTCGGCGTCGCCCTTGGCCATGCTCTCGATGGTTTCGAGCGCCAGGAAAGGGTGAACCGCCTCGGCACCATAGCCGCCAAGCAAGGCAAACTGATGGACTTCGCGGGCGGAACCGGTTTCGACGACCAGACCGGCGCTGGTACGCAAGCCTTTCTTGACCAGATGCTGGTGAATGGCCGAGGTCGCAAGCAGCGCCGGGATGGCAACCTGCGCCGCATCCACCTTGCGGTCGGAAACAATCAGGATGTTGGCACCGGAACGAACGGCATCTTCGGCATCGGCGGCCAGCGAGGCGAGGCGCGCTTCGATACCGTCCTTGCCCCAGGCAACCGGATAACAGATATCCAGTTCGAAGGAGCGGAACTTGTCGGATGTGTATTTGCCGATGTTGCGCAGCTTTTCCATGTCGGTAAAGGTAAGCACCGGCTGGGAAACTTCGAGGCGGATCGGCGGATTGATGTCGACCGTGTTCAGCAGATTCGGCTTCGGCCCGATAAACGAGACCAGCGACATCACCAGTTCTTCGCGGATCGGGTCGATTGGCGGGTTGGTCACCTGCGCGAACAACTGCTTGAAGTAGGCGTAAAGCGTCTTGTTCTTGCTGGACAGGACGGGCAGGGCGGAATCCGTACCCATGGAACCGGTGGCTTCCTCGCCGTTCTGAACCATCGGCTCAAGGATGACCTTGATGTCTTCCTGCGTGTAGCCGAAGGCTTGCTGGCGATCGAGCAGCGCCGCGACCGGGGTGGTGCGTTTTTCGGCGGCAGCCGGGACTTCGTCCAGCTTGATGCGGATCTTTTCGATCCACTCGCGGTAGGGCTTGGCGTTGGCCAGCGAATCCTTGAGTTCCTTGTCGTCGATGATGCGCCCCTGTTCCATGTCGATCAGGAACATCTTGCCCGGCTGCAAACGCCATTTCTTGACGATATTCTTCTCGGGAATCGGCAACACGCCGGACTCCGACGCCATGACCACGAGATCATCATCGGTCACCAGGTAGCGGGCCGGGCGCAGGCCATTGCGGTCGAGCGTGGCGCCGATCTGGCGGCCATCGGTGAACGCCACGGCCGCCGGGCCGTCCCACGGCTCCATCATCGCCGCATGGTATTCGTAGAAGGCGCGACGGTTTTCGTCCATCAGCGTGTGCTTTTCCCAGGCCTCCGGAATCATCAGCATCATTGCCTGGGCCAGCGAATAACCGCCGCCAAGCACGAGCAGTTCCAGCGCATTGTCAAACGATGCGGAATCGGACTGACCGGGGTAATGCAATGGCCATACCTTCTTCAGGTCGTCGCCGAGAATCGGTGATGAAATCGCCTGCTCACGAGCCTTGAACCAGTTGACGTTGCCGCGCACGGTGTTGATTTCACCGTTGTGGGCAATGTAGCGGAACGGGTGGGCAAGATCCCAGGTCGGGAAGGTGTTGGTCGAAAAACGCTGATGCACCAGCGCAAGCGCGGAAACGGTACGCTTGTCCTGCAGGTCGAGGTAATAGACACCCACCTGATCGGCCAGCAGCAGGCCCTTGTAGTTGATGGTACGGGCCGAGAACGACGGGACGTAGAATTCCTGGCCATACTTGAGCTTGAGCGACTTGATGGCGTTGGCCGCACGGCGGCGGATGATGTACAACTTGCGTTCCAGGGCATCGGTCACGAAGATGTCCGGACCCCGGCCGACAAAGACCTGGCGGATCACCGGCTCCTTGGCCCGCACGGTCGGCGACATCGGCATGTCGCGATTGACCGGCACATCACGCCAACCGAGAATGACCTGGCCTTCGGCGATAATGGAGCGTTCGATCTCCTCGACACAGGCATGGAGCGAGGCAGCCTCCTGCGGCAGGAAAACCATGCCGACACCGTACTCGCCCGCTGGCGGGAGTTCGACGCCGGCCTTGGCCATTTCCTCGCGATAGAAGCGGTCGGGAATCTGGATCAGGATACCCGCGCCATCGCCCTGCAAGGGGTCGGCTCCGACGGCGCCCCGATGATCCAGATTTTTCAGGATCAACAAGCCCTGCTCGACGATCGCATGATTTCTCTGGCCCTTGACGTGGGCCACAAATCCCACGCCACAAGCATCGTGCTCGTTGGCGGGGTCGTACAAACCCTGCCGCTCAGGTATTGCCGATTCCATCACACTAGTTCCTTAAAAAACTCGGCCAATGAAAACAAGGACCAAAGGTAGAAAAAGTCGGCACCGCACAGCGCTGGCCGGCTTGTACGAAAACTTGGGGGCTGTGGAATATACCGCCAAACCCCTGTCAATTCAAGATGCTGCGACGCACCAAAGGAGTTCCTTCAATGCGGGCGCGCGCCCCATTCACGTGCATCTCGCTTCGATCGCTTCGGCGATCGTTGCCTCGTCCGCCTGATCAGCGACCACCGCCTGCCCGATTCCCTTCAGCAATACCAGGCGCAACTTGCCATCCTGCACCTTCTTGTCATGGCGCATCAATTCGATGTAGCGTGCCGCACCCAAGGGCGCGCCCTTGACCGGCAAACCGGCCTGCAGGAAAAGCCGTTCGATCCGTAACACCACCTCAGCGGAAATCCATCCCAGACGACATGACAACTCAGCAGCAATTAGCGTGCCGGCCGCAACCGCCTCGCCATGCAGCCGCTGCCCGTAGCCGAGCCCGGTTTCGATGGCATGGCCGAAGGTGTGCCCCAGATTCAGCAAAGCGCGCTCACCAGCCTCCCGTTCATCGGCGGCAACCACTTCGGCCTTGTTGGCACACGAACGATGCACCGCATACGCCAGCGCCTCTTTCTCCCGCGCCAGAATTCTTTCGATATTCGCTTCCAGCCAGGTGAAGAACTCCGGGTCGCGAATCAGGCCGTACTTGATGACCTCGGCCAGCCCCGCTCTTAATTCGTTGTCCGGTAACGTATCCAGGGTTGAGATATCGGCCAGCACCAATTTGGGCTGATAAAACGCCCCGATCATGTTCTTGCCCAAGGGATGGTTGATCGCCGTCTTGCCGCCAACCGACGAATCCACTTGTGACAGCAGTGTCGTCGGCACCTGGATGAACGGCATTCCGCGCTGGTAGCAGGCCGCGGCAAAGCCGCCCATGTCGCCAATGACGCCTCCGCCGAGAGCGATCAGGGTCGTGTTGCGCTCGCAGTGCGCCGAGAGCAGCGCGTCGAAAATCACGTTGAGTGATTGCCAATGCTTGTATTCCTCTCCATCCGGGAGAATCACCGGAAGGATCGATATTCCGGCTTTTTCGAGCGTTGACCGCAAGCGTTCGAGATACAGGGGGGCAACCGTCGTGTTGCTGACGATCACCGCCTTCTTCTGCCTGAGGTGGGGAATCAGCAGTTCGGAACGGGCAAGCAGGTCGCAACCGATATGAATCGGGTAGGAGCGCTCACCAAGGTCGACCTTCAAGGTCTGGATTACGCCTTGCATAGATGGTTGAACTCGCGCAGAAGATGTTGAACAATGCCGGAAGCAACAAGATGTGAACCATCAACGACGATGTGCGCCGTTTCACGGTACAAGGGGTCGCGCAGAGCGTGCAACTCCTCCAGTTTCGCCAGCGGGTCGGGAACACGCAACAGCGGACGATTGCGGTCATGGCGCGTTCGTTCGACCAGGAGAGCGGGCGGAACGTTCAGGTAAACGACCCACCCGGTATCGTGCAGAAGCCTCCGGTTATCCGCATTGAGGACAACCCCGCCACCGGTAGCCAGCACCAGGTCATTACCGGCTGTCAGCTCGGCGATCGCCTGCGCCTCGCGGCGGCGAAACCCGTCTTCACCCTCGATCTCGAAGATGGTCGGTATGGAAACCCCGGTTCGGGCGACGATTTCGTGGTCCGAGTCGAGAAAGCATCGCCCCAGACGCCTGGCCAACTGGCGGCCCACCGTCGTCTTGCCGGCCCCCATGAGCCCGATCAGATAGATATTGCTTCGATTGTTCACCCCGCAATTCTATCCGAGACCGCGTCCACCACAAAAAACAAGGGCCGGCATGGCCGGCCCTGCAGAGTGTGATTCAAGCGCTCAGTTGAGGCTCATCTTTTCGGAAATGATGCGCGGCGTAATGAAGAACAGCAGTTCGCGGCGCTCGGCCAGCTTCTTGTCAACCTTGAACGCCCAGCCGAGGACCGGAATATCCCCCAGGAAGGGCACCTTCTCCGTGCTGTTCTGATCAGACGACTTGAACACCCCGCCGATGACCACGGTCCCGCCATTCTCGACATTCACGTCAGTCTCGACGCTGGAAGTCTTGATCGGCGGATTGCCCAGAACGGAGCGCGTCCAGTCCGGCTCGTCCTTCTTGATCACCAGTTTCATGCGGACGGTGCCTTCCGGCGTGATCTGCGGCGTTACTTCAAGCGACAGTGCGGCCGTCTTGAAACTCACGTTTTGCGAGGCAACCCCGCCGCCGGTCGCGGTGGTGGTGTACGGAATTTCCGTGCCGTCCGAGATTTTTGCCTTCTGGTTGTTGCTCGTAATCACGCGTGGGCTGGAAATGATCTTGCCAATACCATCCTGCTCCAGCGCGGCGATTTCCAGATTGAGGATGCGGGTCAGCGAGGCATTGAACAGTGAAAGCGCCAGGGTTCCGCCAACCGCATTGAACGAGGGCATATTCACGCCGATGGCATTGTTGCTGACCTGCGATCCCGAACCGGAATTCGGGAAACCCGAGCCGGTATTGGGCCCGGTCACGCTCCCGGCGCCATATTGTCCGCCACCGCCGTAGATGCCGCCGCCGCCAATTCGTACTGGCTGCGACCCGAAGAAATTCAGCTTCATGCCAAGGTCGCGATTGAAGGTATCGCCAGCCTCGACCACCCGCGCCTCAAGCAGTACCTGACGCGAACCGATATCAATCGCCTTGATGAAGGCGCGCGCCTCGTCAAGCTTGCTCGGGATGTCATTGATGAACAGCAGGTTGGACTGGGGATCGGCCACGGCACTGCCGCGCTTGCTCAGGATGCGCTGGGACGGGCCACTGACCCCGCCACCAACCGCCTGTCCGGAGAGAAGTCGCGCGACGTCGGCAGCCTTCTGGTAGTTCAGCACGTACTGCTCCGTCTTCATCGGCTCCAGTTCGCTGATCTGCTGGCGAGATTCAAATTCGAGCTTTTCACGAGTGGCGATCTCGTCGCGCGGCGCTATCAGGATGATATTGCCGGTCTTGCGCATGTCGAGACCCTTCTGCTTGAAGATGATGTCGATCACCTGGTCGGCCGGCACATCCTTGAGCACCAGCGTGGTCGTCCCCTGCACGGTCTCGCTGATCACCGCGTTCAGCCCGAGTTCCTCGGCCATCAGGCGCAGCAGTGCACGAACATCACCATTCTGGTAATTGATGCTGACGCGCGGCCCCTGGTAGCCGGTCTTGGTGCCCTGAACCAGTTTGTTCGGGTCCTCGACTATCCGCTTGACCTCGACCACGAACTGGTTGTCGCTCTGATATGCGTTATGTTCCCACAAGCCGTGCGGCGTGATGGTCATGCGGGCATTTTCGCCCACAGCCCGGGTTTCGACGCTGGTGACCGGGGTCGCAAAATCGGTGACATCCAGTTTGCGGCTCAGATGTTCGGGAACCGTGGTCTTGACGAAATCGACAATTAGGCTCTTGCCTTGCTGGCGGATGTCGATGCCGGTACCTGCATCGTTCAGGTCAACAATGATCCGTCCTTCGCCGTCCTTGCCGCGCCGGAAAACCACGTCCTGCAGGGCATGACGCTTGCCGACGAGACGATCGTCGGTAAAGCGCGTGACGCGTTCGGGGAGCGAAGCTCCGCCCGCATCGATGGGCTTGAGGAGGACATAGACAGAATTTCCGTCGAGGCGCGTGGAGTAATTCATGTTGCGCACCAGGTTGAGAACCAGACGGGTTCGTCCGCCCACCTGGACGATGTTGGCGCTACGCAGATCGCCTTCGTTCAGCGCAAGACTGGTCTTGCCCAGATCGTTCGCGGTCGACGGGAAATCCAGGGCTATTTTTGCCGGATTGGCCACACTGAATCCGGCAGGCGGGGTCGCAAGAGGTTCCCTGAGATCGATGCGGACGGCAATGTCGGCGCCTTGCGGAGCGGCATTGATCGCCACGATGGCGTTCCCGGTTGCGGTCTGGGCAGAAACCGGCCCGACCAGGGTGAGGCAGGTTGCCGCCGCAACGGCCAGCGCGTAGTTGATGAATTTCATTTCTTGCTTCCCTCCTTGCTCTGCAGGTACAGCGAGCTTGTACGTTCGCTCCAGTCGCCTGCAGAATCCTGAATCAATTCGCGCAACACCACTTCTTTGTCCGTGATCTGCGTCACCATGCCGAAATCGAGCCCGACGTAATCACCCACTTTCACCTGCTTGACCTTGTCCTCAACCTGAATCACCGCCATTGGCCGCCGGTTTACGTTCAGATAGCCGATCATCTTGAGTGACTCGACCGGATATTTTTCAAGCAGACTGTTACGCAGTTCCCTGGCGTCAAAATCCGGCTGGAAGGCGCCGCCCTGCCCTGCGCCCTGCCTGTTCTTCGATTCAGGCTCGATCTTGCTCGCCTTGAACGGATCGACCAGCGCTTCGACATCATAGGGTACCGGTTGATACGGCTTCACCTCGGGCAGCTTGGGGATATTCCCGCGCATGTCCTTCGAGCTTTCCGCCATCCACTGCTTCAGATCATCATGATCCCCGCCAGAGCAGGCGCCCAGCGCAGAACACAGGGCGACAAGCATTATTCGCTTCACTTCTTCGCTCCTTGTGCTGGCTTCTTCTGCCTGGCGAGTTCCTCATCGTCAAGGTAGCGGAAGGTCTTGGTTGTGGCATCCAGGGTCAGCGAACCCCCGGTCGTCGGCACCATCTGGATGTTGTTCAAGGTCACGATGCGCGGCAACTTCGCAATATCCGCCGCGAAGGCGCCGAAGTCATGGTAGTTGCCGTTGATCTTCACGGCGATGGGAAGTTCAGCGTAGAAGTCCTTCATCTGTTCCTGCCCCGGCCGGAAGAGCTCAAACTGCAAACCACGCCCGAGACCGGCCTGGTTGACCTCAATCAGCAGCGCTTCGATTTCCGACTTGTTCGGAAGCTGCTTGAGCAGGGCACCAAAAGAACGATCGATTTCTGCCAGCTGCTGGATGTAGAGATCGAGATTGACTGCCTGTCGTTTCTTCTCAAGAAACTGCTGCTTGAGAACGACTTCTTCCTGCTGCTTTCCTTCCAGCTCGGTCAGTTGATCGCTCCACAGGAACCACCAGCCTCCCACCAGTAGCAGCACGAACAGCGCGAACAGGATGGTCGCCTTGGGGATGGGCGGCCACGCACCGGGATCATTCGGATTCAGGAACCGGAAATCATCGGCAATCGCCTGAAAATCGATTTTCGGGACCGCCTTGGGTATTGACGTGGACTTGGCGTTCATTTCTTGTCCTTGGCTTCGCCCGCCTGAGCTCGCGTCAGGGTGAAATTCATCGCGAACTCGTTGCTACGGCGCCCATTAAGTACCACCGACTTGACCTCGATCAGCTGCGGCCGCTCCAGCCAGGGCGACGCTTCAAGATTGCGCATCAGGGCTGAAACCCGCGCATTGGACTGGGCGTAGCCGGTAATATTGACTTTGAGCCCGTCCTGCTTGAGTGACTTGAGGTAAACACCTTCCGGCACCTGTTTGACCAGTTCGGTCAGCAAATAAACGGTTTCGCCACGATCACGCTGCAGATCCTCGATGATCTGCTTGCGCGACAGCAAGGCCTGCGTCTGCTCCTTGAGGCGCTTGATCTCAGCAATCTGCTTGTCGAGGACGGCAATCTCCTTCTTCAGGAAATCATTGGCATCATTCTGGCTGCTGATGTAGCCGTTGATGATCGAATAAACAAGAAAGACAACCAGGGCACCGAGGCCGAGAACAGCACCGGCCATCGCAAAAAACTGCTGGCGCCTGGCCTTTCGCGCTTCTTCGCGGTGGGGCAGGAGGTTAATACGAATCATGATTGATCAAACCTCCGCAGGGCCAGGCCGCAGGCCACCATCAGAGACGAGGCATCGGCGAGGAGGCTATTCGCCCGGACACGGTCCGAAAGCACCATATTGGCAAAAGGATTGGCGATCAGCGTACTGACCTGCGTTCGCGTTGCCACGACCTCGTCGAACCCCCGGGATCACTGCACAACCACCCGCCATGACGATGTGGTCGACCTGATTGTACTGAGTCGATGTAAAGAAGAACTGCAGGGCGCGGGAAACCTCGAGCGCGAGGTTTTCCATGAAGGGAGCCAGCAACTCGCCCTCATAGCCCTCAGGAAGACTGCCGGCACGCTTGGCAACCTCAGCCTCCTCATAAGTCATTCCATAGTGCCGGGCGATATCCTGTGTCAGTTGCGCCCCCCCGAAGGCCTGCTCGCGCGCATAGACCTGTTGACCGTTGCGCAGCACGGTCAGGTTCATCACGCTGGAACCGGCGTCGATCAGCGCGATGGTCAGGTTCTTTCCACCATCGGGAAGTTGCCGTTCGATCAACTCGAATGCCGCGAGCGCTGCCAGCGACTCCACGTCAACAACCACTGCGCTGAGTCCCGCGGCATCGGCAACGGCCACGCGATCCTCGACCCGTTCCTTCTTGGACGCCGCGATGAGCACCTCGAGTTCGTCGGGAACGGACGGTGCCGGCCCGAGCACCTGGAAGTCCAGATTGACTTCATCGATCGCGAAGGGGATGTATTGATTGGCTTCCGACTCGACCTGGATTTCAAGCTGATCGTCGCGCAGTCCTGCAGGGACGATGATCTTCTTGGTGATCACGGCCGAAGCCGGCAACGCCATCGCGACATTGCGCGTCGACGTTCCCAGTCGTTTCCAGGCACGCTTGACGGCGTCCACGACCCCGTCCAGGTTGGCAATATTGCCATCGGACACAGCATCCTTGGGCAACACCTCGATGGTGTAGCGCTCGACGCGATACCCCTCTTTCCCGTTGGCAGCCAGTTCTACCAGCTTCACGGCCGAGGAACTGATGTCCAGCCCCAACAATGGTCGCGCCTTGGGATTTAACAATGCTGAGATTTCGAAGCCCACCAGACCCCCAAAAAGTCCTTACAAAATCCGAAGTTAGGCAAATAACCAATAATTCACTTCAAATGCTAACAACAACCACACGGCATGTAAAGCGAATTTACGGGCAGTTTAAGCAAAAGCGTATAATCCGCGCAACGTCAATTTTTCAGACTTACAACCTTGCCTCCACTACCCCTGGCCGCCCGCATCGTCCTCTACCCCCTCATCGTCCTGCTCGGTGCCATTGCGATCGGTATCGCGCTGGGCATGATCATGCTGGCGCTGGCCTACCCCAACCTGCCTTCCCTCGAAGTGCTGACCGATTATCGCCCCAAAATCCCGCTTCGGGTGTACACCGCGGATGGCGCGCTGATCGGAGAGTTCGGCGAAGAGCGCCGGGCCGTCGTCAGCATACAGGATGTTCCTCCCGTCATGAAGCAGGCAATCCTCGCCGCCGAGGATGACCGTTTCTATCAGCATGGCGGCGTGGACTATGTCGGCATCCTGCGCGCCGCTTTCGCCAACCTTGCCGGTGGCGGAAAACGCCAGGGGGCTTCGACCATTACCCAGCAGGTAGCGCGAAACTTCTTCCTGTCAGGAGAGAAGACCTATACGCGCAAGCTGTACGAGGCCCTGCTCTCGTTCAAGATCGAGAGCAACCTGACGAAGGATCAGATCTTCGAGCTTTACATCAATCAGATCTTTCTTGGCCAGCGCGCCTATGGGTTCGCCGCGGCGGCCCAGATCTATTATGGCAAGCCGCTGAAGGAGATTTCGGTCGCCGAGGCGGCGATGCTTGCCGGGCTGCCCAAGGCACCGTCAGCCTACAACCCGATCGTCAATCCAAAGCGCGCCAGGATTCGCCAGCAATACGTCCTGCGCCGCATGCATGAGCTGGGCTACATCAGTGCCCAGCAATACGAAGCGGCGCAGAAGGAAGCTCTGGTCATCAAGCGCGAGCTGGCCGAATACCCTGTCCGCGCCGAATTTGCGGCGGAAATGGCCCGCCAGATTGCTGCCGAGCGTTTCCCGGATGACGTCTATTCGCGGGGTTTGAAGGTCCACACCACACTGATCAAGGCCGAGCAGGAGGCAGCCTACGCCAACCTGCGCAAGGGCGTGATGGACTACGACCGACGCCATGGCTACCGGGGTGCCGAGTCCTATCTCGACATGAAGAAGTTCTCTTCCGATCAGGACGAGGCCATCGACGAAGCTCTGCAGGACATTCCCGATACTGGCGACCTGGTCCCCGCACTGGTGCTTGCGGCTGACACGAAGCAGATCAGCGCCTATCGCAAGGGAGGAGAAAGCGTCATCCTGACCGGCGATGCGCTGAAATTCGCCGCGCGGATGCTCGATGACAAGTCACCACCCAACAAGCGCATCAAACGGGGCGCCATCATCCGACTCCTCAAGGACGACAAAGGCAACTGGCAGATTTCGCAACTGCCCGAAGTGGAATCCGCCTTTGTCGCGGTCAACCCGCAAGACGGAAGAATTCGCGCGCTGGTGGGGGGCTTCGACTTCAACCGCAACAAATTCAACCACGTGACTCAAGCCTGGCGGCAACCAGGTTCCAGCTTCAAGCCATTCATCTACTCGGCGGCGCTCGAAAAGGGCTTCAATCCCGGGACCATCATCAATGACGAGCCGATCGTCATTTCGGCCAGCCAGACCGGCTCTCAGGCCTGGGAGCCACGCAACTACGACGGCAGATATGAAGGGCCGATGAAGATGCGGACCGCGCTCGCCAAATCCAAGAACATGGTATCAATCCGCATCCTGCAGAGTATCGGCACACATTTCGCCCAGGATTACGCAACCCGCTTCGGCTTTGACGCCGACAAGCACCCACCCTACCTGACCATGGCGCTGGGCGCCGGATCAGTGACGCCGTGGCAGATGGTGACCGCCTATTCCGTATTCGCCAACGGGGGTTACAAGATCAGCCCCTACATCGTGCAGGACATCCGCGACGAGAAAAATCAGATTCTTGCCCAGTCGGTGCCCAAACCGGCCGGCGAAGGGTCGCCGCGCGCCATCGATCCGCGCAATGCGTTCATGATGGACAGCATGCTGCGCGACGTCACCATCTACGGCACTGCCGCCAAGGCGTCGGTCGCACTCAAGCGCCAGGATCTGGCCGGCAAGACCGGCACCACCAACGAGTATGTTGACGCCTGGTTCTGCGGCTACCAGGCGACGGTCGCCGCCTGCTCCTGGGTCGGCTTCGATCAGCCGAAGAAACTGGGTGACAAGGAAACCGGCGGTGCCGCCGCATTGCCGATCTGGATCGGCTACATGGGCCGCGCCCTGAAAGACGTCCCGACCCAGACACCGCAGATGCCGGAAGGGATCACTGCTTTCGGCAGCGGGCGCGATCGCACCTACATCTACAACGAAAACGTGGCCAAGGAAGCAGCGCCGGAAGAAAGCCCCGATGAAGCCCCGTCTGGCGGCCCCGCCATCATGGACACGCCGGCAACCGGCTGATCAGGCGAGTCGAACTGCCTCGCCCGCCTGCTGACTGGCGAGCGCGGAAAGTTTTTCCAGCAGTTCGGCGCCATCGCGCGTGTCATGCCAGGCCGATCCATCCCAGCGAAAATGGAATCCGCCAGAACGCGCGGCAACCCAGATTTCGCGCGCTGCGCCGTGCCGATTGACGATGATCTTGCTGCCATCGGCAAACTCGATTTCCAGCACGCCACCGGCCGCCAGTTGAAAGTCGATATCGGCAGCACAAGCCTCCAGCGCCGCCTCGATGCGGGCCAGAATGGCGTCGGCCAGGCTGTTGAATTCCTTGTCATCCATGGTGTGCTACCATCCCGCTCTCTACTGACCGGTCCGTCATTAATGTCCCGAATTGCTGTCGCGCTTTTGACGCTTTGCCTCGCCGCCTGCGGCATGCGCGGTTCACTTGTACTGCCGCCGGGGCCGGCACCGGCCCCGCTTCTCGACAAACTCAAGCCGGCCACCCCGCCGCCGGAACCGGCAAAGGCATCCGTCAGCAACGGCGACGATGTTAGCACGGACCAGAAACCCCGCACCCAATGAGCCACTTCACCGTCAAACAAGGCGTCCTGCACGCCGAATCCGTTGCCCTCCCGGCCATTGCCGAACAATTCGGCACGCCAGCCTATGTATATTCCCGCGCCGCACTGGAAGCCGCGCTGCAGGAATTTCTCGATGTCCTGAGCGCCCATCCCGCGGGCAAGGGTGCTCTCGTCTGCTACGCGGCCAAGGCCAATTCGAACCTCGCCATCCTCAACCTGTTTGCCCGCATGGGCGCCGGCTTCGACATCGTTTCCGGCGGCGAACTGCAGCGTGTGCTGGCGGCCGGCGCCGACCCGCAAAATATCGTCTTCTCGGGCGTCGGCAAGACGGCTGCTGAAATGAAGCAGGCGCTCGCTGCCGGCATCCTCTGTTTCAACATCGAATCACCCGCTGAACTGGAGCGCCTGAACGAAGTTGCCGGCCAGTGCGGCAAGCGGGCGCCGGTCAGCCTGCGCGTCAATCCCAACGTAGACCCCAAGACCCATCCGTACATTTCAACCGGCCTCAAGGAAGCCAAGTTCGGCGTCGCCTACGACGACGCGCTGGCCCTCTACCGCCGCGCCGCTGCGCTGCCTAACATCGAAGTGGCCGGTATCGACTGCCACATCGGCTCGCAACTGCTCGACCCGGCGCCCTTTGTCGAAGCCCTCGAGCGTATTTTGGCCCTGGTGGACCAGTTCACCGCTGAAGGCATCCGGATTCATCACCTCGACCTTGGTGGTGGCCTCGGTATCAAGTACAAGGACGATCAGGTACAACCGGCCGTGGCTTCCTACCTGAACCCGCTGCTCGACAGACTGACCGGGCGCGGCCTGAAAGTAGTGCTTGAACCGGGTCGCCGCCTGGTCGGCAACGGCGGCCTGCTGCTGACCCGCGTCGAGTTCCTGAAGCCCGGCGAGGGCAAGAATTTTGCCATCATCGACGCCGCCATGAACGACCTGATGCGCCCGGCGCTCTATCAAGCCTGGCACGACATCCTGCCGGTCACACCCCATGCCGGCGCAATCCTTGCCTATGACGTGGTCGGACCGGTCTGCGAAACCGGTGACTTCCTCGGTTTGGCGCGTCCGCTGTGCATCGAGGCCGGCGACCTGCTCGCCGTGATGTCGGCCGGTGCCTACGGCATGGCGATGGCCTCCAATTACAACTCGCGGCCGCGCGCGGTCGAAGTCATGGTCGACGGCGAGAACGTCCATGAAATCCGCCGCCGGGAAACCGTTGCCGAACTCTTCGCCGGCGAACAAGTGCTACCGACATGAAAAGCGGCATCCTGCTCCTCACGGTGACGCTGCTCATGGCGGCTTGCGGTGAGAAGCCGGCCGAGAAGAAAGGGGCGCCGCCGACGCTGATCACCACTACCCCGGCAAGAACAGTAGCACTGGAAGTCAGTGAGCGCACACTTGGATCACTGGAGGCGGTCGACGATCCGAAGATCGGCGCCGAGATCGCCGGCAAGATTGTGAAGATCGCCGTGCGTGCCGGCGAAGCCGTCGCCAAGGGGCAACTGCTGGCACAGATTGATCCGACCGATGCCGGCCATCAGGCGACCGCCGACAATGCCGAAACTGCCCGCCTGCAGGCCCTGCTCGCCCAGCAGGAACGCGTACTCGCCCGCCAGCGCGAACTGGTGCAGAAGAATTTCATCTCGAGGAATGCGCTCGACGAAGCCACCGCCCAGCGCGACGCACTGCAGAGCCAGCTCGCCACCGCCCAGGCACGCGCCGGCCTGTCGCGCAACAATGTCGACAAGACCCGCGTCGTCGCCCCGTTCGCCGGCATCATTGAGGAACAGATGGTGGCCGCAGGTGACTACGTCAAGCTCGGCGACCCGCTGTTCCGCCTTGTTTCAAACGCCCGCCTGCGCGCCCACCTGCCCTTCCCGGAATCCGCGGCGTCGCGCCTAAAGGTCGGCATGCCAGTGCGCATCGCCAGTCCACTGCTTCCTGGCGGCATCATCGAAGGCGTGGTCGAGGACATTCGCCCCACAGTCGGCGAAGGCAATCGCGCCATCGACGTCATTGCCCGGCTGGATAACCCGGGGCCGCTGAAGGCGGGCGGTTCGGTCAACGCCGCCGTCATCACCGGCCAGAAGGCGCAAGCCGTCGTGGTGCCGGAACAGGCGGTCGTCCTGCGCCCTGCCGGCAAGGTCGTCTACCTGATCGCCGACGGCAGGGCCCGACAACAGGTGGTCGAAGTCGGCAGCAAGCAACAGGGGGTCATCGAAATCACCAGCGGCCTGCAGGGGGGCGAAACCGTGGCACTCGACGGCGCCGGCTTCCTGAGCAACGGGGCTGCGGTCAACGTCAAGGAAGCCCCGAAAACCGTGGCCAGCCCGCAGCAGGCAGCTCCAAAGCCGCAATGACCCTGCCCGAGTTGTCGATCAAGCGCCACGTGCTGGCGTGGATGCTGAGCGCAGTTCTTGTGCTGTTCGGCGTCATCAGTTTCGACCGGATCGGCATGGACCGCTATCCGTACATCGAATTCCCGGTCGTCTCGATCACCACGACGCTCAAGGGCGCCAACCCGGACATCGTCGACGCCTCGGTGACCAACATCATCGAAAGCTCGGTGAATTCGACGCCGGGCATCGAACACATCCAGTCCACGTCGTCGCCCGGCGTCTCGGTCATCGCCATCACCTTCAACCTCGAAAAGAAGATCGACGTCGCCTTCAACGAGGTCCAGGCCAAGGTCAACCAGGTACTGCGCCGCCTGCCCAAAGATGCCGACCCGCCGGTCGTCGCCAAGGTCGAGACCAACGCCCAGCCAATCATGTGGCTGGCCGTGCAGGGCGACCGCACCCAGCAGCAGCTGAACCAGTACGCCATCAACGTGCTCAAGAAGCGCCTGGAAACCATCGACGGCGTCGGCGAAGTACGCCTCGGCGGCCGCCGCGACCGGACCATCCGCGTCGAACTGCGGCCCGACCGCATGGCGGCGCTCGGCGTCACGGCGCAGGACATCAACGATGCCTTCGCGAAGGAACACGTGCAGATGGCCGGCGGCTTCGTGGTCGGCGAGAAGACCGAGAGCCTGGTCAAGCTCGACCTCGAATTCCACTCCATCGACGCCCTGCAGCAAATGGTGGTCGGCTGGAAGGCCGGTGCGCCGATCCATCTGCGCGATCTCGCCGAAGTCATCGACGGCCTCACCGACAACCGCCAGCTGGCTCGCTTCAACGGCGAACCCACGGTCGGCCTCGGTATCGTCAAGGTCACCAACACCAACACCGTCGCCATCGTCAACAAGATCAAGGCCAAGATCGAAAACGAACTGCGCCCGCAGCTGCCGCCCGGCATGCAACTGCATGTCGTGTCGAATGACGCAGTGTTCATCCTCGATATCGTCAATGCGCTGAAGCAGCACCTGGTCGAAGGCACGCTGCTCGCCGCGCTGGTCGTCTGGCTGTTCCTGCAATCGGTGCGGGCGACGGTGATCGTCGCGCTGGCCATCCCGGTGTCGCTGATGGGTGCCATCGCCGTCATTTATTTCTTCGGCTACACCCTCAATTCGCTGACCCTGCTCGGGCTGTTGCTGCTGATCGGCGTCGTCGTCGATGACGCCATCGTCGTCCTCGAAAACATCTTCCGCCACCGCGAGGAACTCGACGCCGATCCGGTGACGGCTGCGGTCAATGGCGCCAACGAGGTCGTTTTCGCGGTCATCGCCGCGACCCTGGCGCTGGTTTCGATCTTCGCCCCGGTCATCTTCATGAGCGGCATCATCGGCCAGTTCTTCCGCTCCTTCGCTGTCGTCGTCACCTTCGGCGTGCTCGTTTCGCTGTTCGTCTCGCTGACCCTGACGCCGATGCTCTGTTCGCGCTACCTGACTGTGCGCGAAAAAGGCCACCAGCACGGCCGCTTTCTCGCCGCCATCGAACGCGGCTTCCAGCGCCTCGACGCCTTCTACCGCCGCCTGCTCGCCCGCGCCCTGGCGCACCGCTGGAAAGTGGTGCTGCTGACCCTGCTGACCGTCGCCTCCAGCGCCTTCTTCTTCGCCAATGTCGGCAAGACCTTCGCGCCGGAACAGGACGAGGGCCGTTTCCTGGTCTATCTGCGCGCGCCGCTCGGCTCGTCGATCGACTACACCGATTCGCGCCTGCGCATGGTCGAAGCGGTACTCAACGAACATGAAGAGATCGTCACCGAATTCGCCCTGATCGGTCTCGGCAGCGCCGGCCAGGTCAACCAGGGCACCGTCGTCGCGCGTATGGCACCACGCAATGAACGGCGCATCAGCCAGCAGGAAATCCTGCCCATCCTGCGCGAAAAGCTGGCGCAGATTCCCGGCGCCCGCGTCTTCGCCGCGCCCTACCCAATGGTCCAGGGCCAGCGCGGCGAGCCGCTGCAATTCGTGCTGAGTGGCGAGAACCTCGCCGAAGTGGGCCGCCTCGGCCGCGAGTTGCAGGGCAAACTGGCCGCCGAACCCGGCCTCGGCGGACGCATCGACAGCGACCTCCAGCTCGACCTGCCGCAACTCGTCTTCCAGCCCGACCGGCTGCGCATCGCCTCGTCCGGGCTGACCACCGCCGATGTCGCGCTCGCCATCAACATGCTGACCGGCGGCATCGACATCGCCAAGTACAACGACGAGCCGGGCGACGGCCAGCGCTACGACATTCGCGTCAAAGGCCGCGAGGGCGAATTCACCCAACCCGCCGATCTCGCCAAGATCTACCTGCGCAACCGGGAAAGCAAGCTGGTGCGACTCGATTCGGTCGCCAGCTTCAAGGAAACCCTCGGCCCGGCCGTCATCGGCCGTTTCGACCTGCAATACGCCGCCACTTTCTTCGCCACGCCAACCATCCCGCTCGGCGAAGCGGTACAGAAAGTGCGGTCGTTTGCCGACGACCTGCCGCCCGGCTACCAGATCAAGCTGATCGGCCAGGCCGAGGAATTCGCCAAGACCACCAAGTACATGACCTTCGCCTTCGTGCTGGCGATGGTGCTGCTCTACATGGTGCTGGCCAGCCAGTTCGACTCCTTCCTGCAGCCACTGATCGTCATGCTCGCCCAGCCGCTCGCCATCATCGGCGGCGTCGCCGCGCTGTGGGCGACCGGGCAGACGCTGAACATCTATTCGATGATCGGCCTCGTGCTATTGATCGGGCTGGTCGCCAAGAATTCGATCCTGCTCGTGGATCTGACCAACCAGCGGCGCGCCGGCGGCATGGGCGTCGACGATGCGCTGAGCGATGCCTGCCCGATCCGCATGCGCCCGGTGCTGATGACCTCGGCCACCGTCGTTCTCGCCCTGGCGCCCGCCGCGCTCGGTTTCGGCGCCGGCTCGGAAACCAACCAGCCGCTGTCGATTGCCGTCATCGGCGGCATGATCTCCTCGACGCTGCTGACTCTGGTCGTCGTGCCTGCCGTCTATTCGTTGGTCGAGAATTACCTGAGCCGACGACACGCCAAGACCCGCGGCTGAATATCGTTGCCGCTGGAAACTTTCTTGGGCGGCAGCTAGCATGCTGCTGCGGTCGACTTCAGTTTTGTGCCGAATAACACGATTCAGAACGGCCTTACAGATTCACGCACCTCCGACAAACCATTTTGATAGCCGCCAACATGAGCCTGAATATCCTCCTTAAGCAAGCCGTCGAACATCACCGGGCAGGAAAGCTGGATCTTGCGGAAAACATGTATTCGTTCATCTGCAATGCCGACGCCACCAACCCCCAGGTTTTTTATCTGCGCGGCCTCATCGCTCAGGACAAAGGGAACTACGACAAGGCGATCGGTTTGTTCAACGACGCCACGAGCAGGGGCGGCAAGCATTCGGAAATCTATTTCCAGCTGGCGCGAACCCACGGGCTCGCCGGCAATCCGGAACTGGCGCTGGAAAACTACCAGAAAGCCCTGGCGATCGACCCGATGCATGTTGACGCGCTGTGCAATGCCGCCAATATCATGGGGCAACGCGGAAATCGCCAGGATGCCCTGGAGAATTACGCTAGCGCGCTAAGTATCGCACCCGACTCCCCGACCATTCACTACAACATTGGCACCCTGTATTTGCAGCAGTTTCAACCGGAGAAGGCGGTCGGCCATTTTGCAACCGCGATCAGCCTCAACCCGAATTATGCGACCGCTAACAACAGCCTTGGCGTCGCGTTAACGGAATTGGGAGAGCCCGAAAAGGCCATCGATTTCTTCAGGAAAGCCCATGAACTGGAGCCACAGTTCGCCGAGCCGCTGTTCAATCTGCATGGAATATTCCTGGACCAGAAGGACATTACCGAATCATTGCGCTGCCTGACCGAGGCAGTGACCATTGCCCCTGACAATTTCACCTATCAGTTCTTTCTCGGAGTGCTCAACGAATATGTCGGCAACACCGGCGAGGGGGCGCGGATACTGAACGCATTGCGCGACAATCCCGAAGTCCGGGCAGAAATTGATTCGTGGGATTACATCAAGAACATCTGTCGCCAAATGCCGGTCATGGCCGGAAGCGATCTTACGACGATCAAGCAGGCCATCGACAATGCAAAGTTGGAAGGCCTCGTCCTCGAGTTCGGCGTTTATAACGGCAAATCAATCAGGCTGATCGCCTCGCTTGTGGACTCAGTTGTTCACGGCTTCGACAGTTTCGAGGGAATTCCGGAAGCCTGGTGCAATGAACAAAAAGGCAGCTACAGCGCGCACGGGCAGCTGCCGGAGGTCCCGGAAAACGTCAGGCTGCACAAGGGATGGTTTGAGGATTCGGTTCCGGAATTCGTGAACCAGGAGAAGGGGCCAATCCGCTTCATGAATATCGACTGCGATCTATATAGCTCGACCAAAACCATTTTTGATCTGCTCGGCCCGCAAATGGTCGCCGGCACGGTCATTTTATTCGACGAATTCATTGGTTATCCGACCTGGCGAGACGACGAATACAAGGCGTTTCACGAGGCCGTGGAACGCTACAACTGGCGCTACGAGATCCTGTGCTTCAATTTTCTGACCAAGCAGGTTGCGGTAATCATCAGGTAGCCGGACGAAAATCCGGGCAACACACTGCAAAAATTCCTGCAGAGACTCTAATATCCCGAACGTGCTGCGCCTTGGCGATGGTGATCCTGCTTGCTGCCAGGTGTGCTCGGCAGCGCGCCCGCCAGTGTCATGCCCGGCCGGCCACTGGCTCAACCAGTAGCCAGTCATTACCTGCCAACCGGTTTTCTTGCCAACAACAGTCAGAGGAGACATCTTGATGAAACTGCTAACCATGGCCGCTGTACTGGCCCTGCTCGGCGCAGCCAGCGCGGCACAGGCGGCAGACCCCAATCTTGCCCGCAACCTCGCGGCCACCTGCGCCAACTGCCACGGCACCAACGGACGGGCCGTTCCGGGTGCGGGGCTCGAGCCACTTGCCGGCACGGGAAAGGCCGCCACCCTGCAGAAGCTGGCAGAGTTCAAGCGTGGTGCCAGGCCCGCGACGATCATGCACCAGATCGCCAAAGGCTATACCGACGAGCAACTTGACCTGATCGCCGGCTATTTCGCCGCGCAAAAATAGGGAGACAGAACATGATGCTCATGAACAGACGTGATTTCCTTAAAGCCGGCGCGGCAGGCGGCGCCATGGCGTCGCTCTACGGCTGTACCGGCGGCGCCAGGGCCAGCAGCCACGTGGTCGTGGTCGGCGGCGGCTATGGCGGGGCCACGGTCGCCAAGTACCTGCGCATGTGGAGCGACGGCGGCGTCCAGGTGACGCTGATCGAGCGCAACCCGACTTTCATCTCGTGCCCGATCTCCAACCTTGTCATCGGCGGCACGAAGACCATGGAAGACATCACGGTCAGCTACGACGGCCTCAGGAACAAGTGGGGCGTCCGCGTCATCCAGGACGACGTGCTTGCGGTCGACGCCGCAAAACGCTCGATTTCCCTGAAAGCCGGCGGCACCATGGCCTACGACCGTCTGGTCCTGTCGCCCGGCATTGATTTTCTGTGGGGCCAGATACCCGGCCTCGACAATCCCGAAGCCCAGGCGAAGATCCTGCACGCATGGAAGGCCGGCCCGCAGACCATTGCCCTGCGCAAGCAGCTGGAAGGCATGAAGGACGGCGGCGTCTACGCCATCTCGATCCCCAAGGCACCGTACCGCTGCCCGCCCGGACCCTACGAGCGCGCCTGCCTGGTCGCGGACTACTTCAAGAAGAACAAGCCCCGGTCCAAGGTCGTCATCCTCGACGCCAACGAGGACGTAGTCTCCAAGAAGGGGTTGTTCGTGACGGCATGGACCGACCTCTACAAGGGCACCCTCGAGTACCGCAACAATGCGGAGGTCAAGGACGTTGACGTCAAGACCAATACCGCCATCCTGGAATTCGATAAATTCAAGGCCGATGTCCTGAATGTGATTCCGCCACATCGCGCCGGCGACATTGCCGCCAAGTCCGGCCTCAAGCTGATCAACAACCGCTGGGTGGACATCAACTGGCTGTCGATGGAATCGACCGGCACGCCGGGGCGTGCATGTCCTCGGCGACGCCATCTTCCCGGCGCCGACCATGCCGAAATCCGGTCACATGGCCAACCAGCATGGCAAGCTCGCCGCCGCCGCCATCCTGAACCTGCTTTCAGGCATCGAGCCGAGCCAGACGCCGGTGGTCATGAACACGTGCTACAGCTTCGTTGACGCCAGGCAAGCGATTCACGTCGCCTCGGTGCATCAGTACGACCCGGCGACCAAGGTTGTGCAGCCGGTCAAGGGTGCCGGAGGCGTCTCCGCGGCGCGCAATGAAATTGAAGGCCAGTTCGCACTCGGCTGGGCGAAGAATATCTGGGCCGACATGCTGACCTGAGTTTGTTCTGTCGCCGAACCCCCGGCGCTGCCCCGGGCCGACCACTGCCGTCAGCGTAATACCAGGATCAGGGCCAGCGGCAGGAACAGCAGCGCCGCCAGGTTGCCGATCAGCACGATCGACGCCACCCGTTCCGGCTCCTGCTGGTAGCGTTCGGCGAACAGGAAATTGAGTACCGCCGGCGGCAAGGCGCCGAACACCAGCAGCATCGCCGCCTCGCGCCCCTGCAGGCCGAGCAGCTGGATGACACCGGCAGCGATCAGCATGCCGGCAATCGGCCGCAGCAGCGCGCTGCCGGTCGCCACCTTCCATTCGCGGAAGGAGACGTCAGTCATGCGCACCCCGAGCGAGAAGAGCAGCAGCGGCACCGAGACGTCGCCGAGCATCTTGATGGCGATCACCAGCGGCTGCCAGATGGGAATCTTCAGCATCGCCACGGTCAACCCGGCAATTGCAGCAAAAACGACGGGGACGCGCCATAAGGTCAGCAGGCGCGCGTGCGGGTCGAGCAGGCGGGCGCCGAAGGAAAAATGCAGGGTGTTCTCGACCATGAAAAGGATCACCGCCGCCGGCAGGGCTTCCTCGCCCCAGGCCAGCACGGCGAGCGGCAGGCCGATGTTGCCGGAATTGTTGAAGAGCATCGGCGGCACCAGCGTCTTCGGCTGCACGCCGCATAGCTTCGCCACCGGCCAGGCGAGCAGGCCGCAGGTGGCGAGCACCAGGAAACCACCCAGGGCCAGGGGCGCATAGGCCGCCAGGTCGAATGATTTGCCGGCCATCGCGGCGAAGACCAGCGCCGGCACGAAGACATCCATGTTCAGCCGGTTGGCCACCGCCATTTCCGGCTTGTGATGGCGGGCATAAAAATAGCCGGCGGCGACGATCCCGAATATGGGGAAAAGGATGGCCAGTAGGCGGAAACTCAGGCTTTGCTCGTCCAAACGGGCGCCTACAGAAGGAATGCGGAAAACGCATTGTGCGGGCAGCGCCGCCGCCCGCACAGTCGGGAAAGCCCTTGGCGCTTACAGGACGTAGCGCGACAGGTCTTCGTCGGCCGCCAGTTCGCCGAGACGCGCGTTGACGTAAGCGGCATCGATGGCAATTTTCTGCTGACCGGCCTTGCCTGCCTCGAAGGAAATTTCCTCGAGCAGTTTCTCCATCACCGTGTGCAGGCGGCGGGCGCCGATGTTCTCGGTCTTTTCGTTCACCTGGAAGGCGATCTCGGCCAGCCGCTTGATGCCGGCATCGGCAAACTCGATCTGGACACCCTCGGTTTCGAGCAGCGCCTGATACTGCCGGGTCAGGCAGGCATCAGTCTGGGTCAGGATGCACTCGAAATCGGCCACCGACAGGGAATCCAGTTCGACGCGGATGGGAAAGCGGCCCTGCAACTCCGGGATCAGGTCGGACGGCTTGGACAGGTGAAAGGCACCGGAGGCGATGAACAGGATGTGGTCGGTCTTGATCATGCCGTACTTGGTCGACACCGTCGTGCCTTCGACCAGCGGCAGCAGGTCGCGCTGCACGCCCTGGCGCGAGACGTCGGCGCCCTGCATCTCAGATCGGCTGGCGATCTTGTCGAGTTCGTCGAGGAAAACGATGCCGTTCTGCTCGACGGCCTTGACCGCTTCCAGTTTGACGTCCTCGTCATTGACCAGCTTGGCGGCCTCCTCGTCGGTCAGCAGCTTGAGCGCCTCCTTGATCGGCAATTTGCGCGACTTTTTCTTGCCGCCGCCGATATTCTGGAACATGCCCTGGATCTGCTGGGTCAGCTCCTCCATGCCCGGCGGCGCGAAAATTTCGGCCTGCATCGACGGCGCGGCGACCTCGATGTCGATTTCCTTGTCGTCCAGTTCGCCTTCGCGCAGCTTCTTGCGGAATTTTTGGCGAGTGGCGCTATCGCTTGCGGTCGACTCGGAATTCTCGGCATAAAAGCCGGGACTGCGCGCCGGCGGCAGGAGGACGTCGAGCACGCGTTCCTCGGCGGCATCTTCGGCGCGCCCGCGCATCAGCTTGACGGCGCGTTCGCGGTGCGACTTGATCGCCATTTCGACCAGATCGCGGATGATCGTTTCCACATCGCGGCCGACATAGCCCACTTCGGTGAACTTGGTCGCCTCGATCTTGATGAAGGGCGCATTGGCCAGCCGCGCCAGGCGGCGGGCGATTTCGGTCTTGCCGACGCCGGTCGGGCCGATCATCAGGATGTTTTTCGGCGTGATCTCCTGACGCAGCGGCTCGGCCACCTGCGAACGCCGCCAGCGGTTGCGCAAGGCGATGGCCACCGCCTTCTTGGCGTTGTTCTGGCCGACGATGTGCTTGTCCAGCTCGGACACGATTTCCTGCGGCGTCATCGAACTTCCGTCGCTCATTCCAGGGCCTCGATGGTGAAATTGCGGTTGGTATAGATGCAGATGTCGCCGGCGATTTCCAGCGACCTGGTGACGATGTCGCGCGGGCCAAGATCGGTGTTTTCGAGCAGTGCGCGCGCTGCACTTTGCGCATACGAACCGCCCGAACCGATGGCGACGATGCCCTGCTCCGGCTCCAGCACGTCGCCGTTGCCGGTAATGATCAGCGAAACATCCTGATCGGCCACCGAGAGCATCGCCTCCAGCCGGCGCAGGGCGCGGTCGGAGCGCCAGTCCTTGGCCAGCTCGACCGCCGAACGCGTCAGGTTGCCCTGATGTTTCTCCAGCTTGGCTTCGAAGCGCTCGAACAGCGTGAAGGCATCGGCTGTACCACCGGCAAAGCCAGCCAGAATGCGCCCCTGATATAGCCGGCGCACCTTTTTGGCGGTTGCCTTGATGACGATATTGCCCAGGGTGACCTGGCCGTCGCCACCCATGGCGACCGAATTGCCGCGGCGCACCGACAGGATCGTCGTGCCGTGATATTGCTCCATGTGTTTTCCTGATTGCTAAGACTTGGGAACGATGATGCGGGCAAGCTTGTTGATGCCGACCACCCCCATCAGCTCCGCCACCAGGTGATTCGGGCTGCGGATGATGACTTCCGGGCCGCGGCCCTTGAGCGGGGCCAGCCGGTTCACCAGTTGTCCGGCGGAGAAGAAATCAAGCCGGCGAACGGCAGAAAAATCGAGTACGACATGATCCTTGTCGTGCAGAACCTGCACCAGATCATCGAAGCGGCTGTTCTTGATCTCGCCGCTGAGATAATGCGCCTCGTCTGCCGGTGCGGCACCCGGCTTCGTTTCCGGCAGGCGCGGCACGGGCGTCGCTTCCCAGGAGGGCGGCGAACGCTCGAAGGTCACGGCAAAATCGATGGCGCACTGCTCGAAATCCTCCTGCGTGCCATGACGCTGCAACAGTTCGAGCAGCAGCAGCCAGGCGCGGGTGTTCTGCGCGTCGCCGACGGTCAGGCGGGCGCGCAGGCGCTCGATCATGTGGTCAATCTGTTCGAGAACGATGACCACCCCCTGACGCCGTGCTCCCATCAGGAGTTCAGCGAGGCGGCCGGAAATTTCCTCGTCGCTGCCGAGAAGTCCGCCGCAATCGACGCGCAACGGGGTCTTGGCCTTCAGCGCGGCGGCCAGTGGCGTCAGGGCGCCCACATCTTCTGCCGTCAACACCCCCTTGAGCGCGACCTGCGCGACACCGCCGGATGCCTTGGCAACCGCAACCGGCGCCAGCTGGCGCCAGGTGGGCGGCGAAGTTTCACAGGTTTGCGCGAACTCGACGCCCAGCTTCTCGAATGCCGCACGGTCGCCGGTCAACTGCAGAAAATCGAACAACATGCACCACAGGCGCAGCCCTTCCGTTCCCGGATAGGCCCCGAGCAGCGATTCCAGCAAGGGGCGAATCACGGCATCCTGTCCATTGGCATAGAGAACCGCCACCTGCTCGATATCGGACTGGATGGAGTCGGCGCCGTGATCGACATCGATGGCCATCACGCCCGATTCGGTAAACTCGCGCTCGAATTCGGACATCAGGAAATCGGCATCGGCCTTGCTTGATCTGCCTGACGGCGCCTCGGCTGGCCTGGCAGCCGGGGCAGACGGCGCACCGCCGGGCGTGAATTCAAGATCGGGCAAAGGCTCGGCTGGCCTGGATGGCTCCGGCTCGGCTTCGCGCGCGGCCGGCTTCGGCGGCGCGGGCACGAAGGCCGCCTTGGGGCGGGCCATCTCCCGCTCCGGCATCTTCTCACCCTTTTTCTTGAAAAACGAAAAAACCATAGTGTCCCCGAACGCAGAAGTGCTGTTTTAGCATGCTCACCAGCGTCATGCAATGATCAGGCCGATCATCACCAGCAGAAGCGCGAGAACCGGGCCGAACGGCTGATCCAGCCCGAGCGCCAGCGCGAAGGCGGCAACATAGCCGACGACGCCGATCACCATCGCCAGCAGCAGCCCGCCACGCCAGCTCCGGGCGCGCCGGAAGGCCACCCAGGCCGGCACGAAGACCAGCGCGAAGGCGCCCATCACCCCCATGGTCATCGTCGCCAGGGCAAGGGTCGCTGCCGCCAGCAGATCAAAGCCGAGGAAGACCGGCCAGGCACGCAGCTGGCGTACCCGGAAATAGTCCGGATAGACCCGTGCCAACAGGAGGTGGTGCGCCAGCACGAGCAGCGCCGCGCCGGCGAACAACGACCAGGGCGCCACCAGCGCCAGTTGCGCCATGCCGGAAAAATAGAGCTGGCCGTCGAACAGCGAATGCCCCAGCTGCTCGGCCAGCGGCTGATTGGCGGCGAGCAGCACGGCGACCGCCCAGCCACCGAGCAGCAGAATGGCGAACGCAGCGCCACCGGCCAGGCGCTGAGCGAACAAGCGCCTGGCCCCGCCGGCCAGTCCGGCGGCGGCCATGCCGCCAAGCGCCGGCGCCAGGCCGCTGACCAGCGCCAGCAACGCCCCGGCAGCGGCCACATGCGCATAGGCCAGCGCCGCCAGCCACTCGTCGCGCAGGCGCAGGAAACAGCCGAGCGCCGGGAGCACCAGTGCCAGACACAAGCCGGTCAGGAAAGGCAGCAGGAAGAGTTCAGACCACATCGCCGGGCTCCGCAAGCATGATGACCCGGTCGCAGACACGTTCGACGAAGTCGTGATCGTGGCTGACCAGCAGCAGCCCGCTGCCGGTTGCGGCGAGTCGGCGCAGGGCGCCGGCCAGATGATCGACCCCGGCACGATCGAGATTATTGGTCGGCTCGTCGAGCAGCACCAGATCGGCCGGCGCCTGGAGCACCGCCCACAGCGTCAGGTAATGCCGCTGTCCGCCCGACAGGCGGTCGAGACGGTCGTCGAGGCGCGCGGCCAACCATGCCGGCAAGCCGTCCTGTGCGGCGCCGGTCAGCGCCAGCAGCTCGCGCCCGCACAGTGGCAAGCCGCTGACCGGCGGCACGTCCTGGGTCTGCAGCGACAGGCGCAGCCCCGGGCGCCGTTCCAGCGCCCCGGAAAAAACCCGCGCCCGGCCGGCCAGCGCGGAGAGTACCGTCGTCTTGCCGACGCCGTTGGGCCCGGTCAACCCGAAAATCTGCCCCGATTCCACGACGAAATCGAGCGGCGCCGTGGCCGGCCGTTCCCAGCCGGCCACCAGCGCCCGGGCGCGAATCAGCACGCCGGTCAACGCAGCCCCTTCAGCAGGCGGTGCACGGTGTCGTCGAACAAGCCGGTCAGGTCACCGGCCTCGGCCGTGCCGCCCACCGTGAATGGCAGCAGCACGGCCGGCATGCCCGCCTTTTCGGCAATCCACAGGCTCGGTCCGTCGCTCTGGTAGGGAGTACGCAGCACCATCTTCGCCGGCGCACTCTGCTGCCGCGCCACCAGCGCCGAGAGCTGGCCGCTGGTCGGCTCGATCCCCGGTTTCGGCTCCAGCGTAGCGATGGTCTTGAAGCCAAGCCAGTGCGCCAGATAGATGAACGAATCGTGGTGTGCGAGCACCGGCACGCCACGCAGCGGCAGCGCCTCCTTTTCCCAGCGCGCGATGGCCGCCTGCCATTTGCCGGCAAATTTCTTGTAGCCGGCCAGATAGGCTTGTGCATTGGGCGGATCGAGCTCACCCAGGCGGACGGCAAGGGCTTCGCCGATTTTGAGCAGATTGCGCGGATCGAGCTGAAGATGCGGATTGCCGGCCGCATGAATGTCGCCCTGGGAACGGTCGAGCACGACCGGTACGTCGAGCATTGTGACGAAACGCGCCGCCTCGAAATAGCCCGACCGACCCGGCTGGATATTGGCGTTGCCGGAGTCGCGCAGGACCAGCGGCAGCCAGCCGATCTCGAGGTCGGCCCCGGTCGCCACGACGAGGTCGGCGCGCCGCGCCTGGGCGAGCAGGGACGGCCGCGCCTGGATACGATGCGGATCCTGGAGGGCGGTCGTCGCGACGAACACGCTGACCTTGTCACCACCGATTTCGCGCGTCAGGGCGCCCCATTCGGGCACCGTCGCAAAGACCTGCACTGCGGCAAGCCCGGGCAGGCTGGCGCTCGCCAGCAACAGGGTCATCAGGAACTTGATCATTGTCGTCCTCCTCAGAACTTGTGCGCGCCGTGCGCGCCCAGGCTCATGATGTACTGCACGAACCACTGGTTGTCGGTGACCCCGACCATGCTCTTGTCCTGGGCAAACTGCAGGCGGAGACGCGAGTATTCGCTCCAGCTGTAATCGACCATTGCCGTGGCGCGCTTCGGCCGGTAGTCGTCCACGACAAGGTTGAGCGCGTTGATGCCGAGATCCTGGACGCCGCTGTCGAGCTCGTCGTAGCGCAGGCCGGCCCGCCACTCGGGCGTGAACTGATAGACGCCCTGGGCGTACCAGCCGCTCTGTCGGGTCGCATAGGTACTGTTGACCGTATCGCCTGCCGCCAGCGGATCGCAGGCGGTGCCGGCACCGGCGCAACTGAGGTCGCCGTTGTCCTGGCGCCGGAAGTACTCGGTCTGGAACTTGAAGTTCCGGTATTTCGGATTGCCGTCGGGCGCCCATTTCCAGACGAAATCGGCCAGCCAGGTGCTGGTATTGCCGTTGAAAGTGGCCAGCGCCGGCATCCCGCCGATATCGTAAAACTCGCCTTCGCGGTCCTCCGACGAGGTGCGCAGGTAGGAAATGCCGGCCCGCCAGCTGTTGGCGACGCCGAGATCGTCGCCGAGATGCGCGTAGAGCGCCCAGGCGCCGACGCCGTTGTTGTTGCTGTCAGTGCCGGGATAATTCGCGCCGCGCCCGGCTTCGGCACCGAACTGCAGGTAGATCGGCGTCGGCGCCAGCCAGTGGAGCTGCACCCCGTCCTCGCGGAAGCTGGCCTCCTCGCCGAACATCGCGACATACATCAGTGGTGCATTGACGAAATCCCACTGATGCGGATGCTGCTCGTTCAGGTAACCAATGCCGGAGCGATAGCGCCCGCCCTTGACACCAATCCCGTGACCAATCGCCAGCGACTGGAACCAGGCCTCCTCGACCCCGACCTCATTGTCATTGACGGCGAAGATCGCCTGGCCGCGCCAGTACGGGTCGATGCCGCCGCTGATGATCAGCTCGGTCTCGTTGATCGAGAAACCGCGCACATTGTCGAGCTGATTCGGCCAGAAACCGGCGATGCTGCGCTTGGGGACGTCCTTGGTGTTGGCGTACTGGCCCTGCAGGATCAGCGACACCTCGGGGTTGAAGGCGCTGGTGCTGGTCGGCGCGGCCGACGCGACAGCGACGGGCGCCGGGCTCGCGGGCGCAGAAGGATTGGCTTCAACAGCCGACGCCGGCTTTGCCCTGGCATCGGCTTCGGCCCGGGCAAGTTTGTTCTCGAGCGCGGCGATACGCTGCTCGTACGATTTTTTCATCTCGTCGATCTGGCTGCGGATGGCGGCAAGATCGGCATCGGAAGCTGCCTGCGCGGTGCACGAGGCAGCGAGCAGCACAGCCATGGCAAATGATGGCTTGAAAAACATGGAATTCTCCTGAAAACGCGGTAAACGCGAGCGCAATCCGGATGACTGCGGTCAACGGCAAAAAACGGGCGATTTTCAGGCGAAAGGCGGGCCGCGCTGGGGTGCGGCGGGCGGCGGAAAGGCCGCACGGTCATTGAGATCCGACGTACCGGGCATGAGGCACGGTACGATGATCGGCGGCAGGACGGCGAGTGACGGCAGTGCCGCACCAAGGTCGTGCGCTGCCAGGCACAACTCGCAGGTGTGCGCCGGCAACCCACCTTCGTCATCTGCCGCATGCCCGACGGCATGTACCCCCGCCGCCAACTGGGCGAAAAAGAGAACGGCAACGAGAAGCAGATGGCGCAACGGATTCACGGCGTGACTTTAATCGACCTGGACGAGCAGGCCCTTGAGATATTCGCCTTCCGGGAAGTTCAGGGCGACCGGATGATCGGCGGCCCCGGCCAGCCGGCGCACGATGCGCGCAGCCCGCCCGGCGTCGAGTGCCGCGCCGGCGACGATCTTCTGGAAAAATTCGAGACCGATGCCGCCGGAACAGGAGTAGGTCATCAGCAGGCCGCCCGGCTTGAGCAAGCGGCAAGCGAGCAGGTTGATATCCTTGTAGGCACGTGCTGCACGCTCGGCGTGTGCCGCCGACGGCGCGAATTTGGGTGGGTCGAGGACGACCAGGTCGAACAGCCGGCCATCCTTGCGGAAATCGCGCAGCGCCTGGAACACGTCGGCCTCGCGCCATTCGGCGCGTTCGGCCGGCAATTGCGGATTGAGCGCCAGGTTGGCCGTGGCCTGCTCGAGCGCCGGGCCGGACGAATCGATCGACAGCACGCTCGCCGCACCGCCGGCCAGTGCCTGCAACGAAAAACCGCCGGTATAGCAGAAACAGTTGAGCACTTCCTTGCCGGCAGCCAGTTGGCCAAGCAAGGCACGGTTGTCGCGCTGGTCGAGATAGAAACCGGTTTTGTGCCCGCCGGCGATGTCGACCGCGAGCGTCAACCCGTTTTCCTCGATGGTCAGCGGCCCCGCCGACGCTGCGCCGTGCAGCCAGCCGGTCGCTGGCTCCAGGCCTTCCAGCCCGCGCACATCCGAATCGGAACGCTCATAGACACGGACGCAGCCGGTGGCCTTGACCAGCCCGGCAACGATGGCGTTGCGCCACTTGTCGGCGCCTGCCGAAGTCAGCTGAACGACCACCGTATCGCCATACTGATCGGCGATCACCCCGGGCAGACCGTCCGATTCGGCATGGATCAGGCGCAGGCCCGGCTGGCCGCGCAACCCGGGGAGCGTCTGGCGGCGCGCCACGGCGGCGGCGATGCGGCGCTTGAAGAAGGCGTCATCGACCGACTCGTCGGGATCGAAGGTCCAGAAACGGGCGCGAATCTGCGATTTCGGGCTGTACGCAGCGCGGCCCAGCGGACGCAGGTTGTCGGCCAGCACCTCGACCGTATCCCCCGGCCGCGCGCGCCCTTCCAGGCGCCCGACCGAACCGGCGAACAGCCACGGATGGTGCTGCTTGAAGGCGGAACGCTCCTTGCCGGGCAGAAGAATCAACTGAGCCATGTTTTCTCGAATGAAAAGCAAGAAGCCCCGGTCGCCTTGCGGCTACCGGGGCTTCCTGGATCAGCGACCGCTTAACCCAGTGCCTTGCGGTTGCGGGCGTGGCATTCGGCAGCGTAAATGACCTTGAACAGGGTCTTGCCGGTGCCCTTGAACAGGCGCTTGCTGGACTTGGAGACGCAGCGGCGCTCCAGGGAAGAACGGCGGGTGCGGTTGATGGCCATGACTGACTCCTAGAATCCCGAAAATTTCAACAACCGCGGATCATAGGTCGAAAGACGCCCCCGCGTCAATCGAACCTCAGCGTTTCGCACGCGGATGAGCGTTGTCGTAAACGTTGGCCAGGTGCTGAAAATCGAGATGCGTATAGACCTGGGTCGAGGAAATGCTGGCGTGGCCGAGCATTTCCTGCACTGCGCGCAGATCGCCCGAGGACTGCAATACATGTGACGCGAAGGAATGGCGCAGCATATGCGGATGGACATGCCGGGAGAGTCCGGCCTGCAGGGCATGGCGCCCGAGCCGTTGCTGAATCGCCCGATGGCCGAGACGCGTACCGCGCCGGCTGACAAAGAGCGCCCGCTCGTCTGCCACCGCCATGTCCCCGCGCAGGGTGCTCCACAGACCGAGGGCTTCGCGCGCCCGGGCGCCGACCGGAACAATCCGCGCCTTGTTGCGCTTGCCAAGAACGCGCACCTCGCCTTCGCGCACGACACCTTCCAGGGCATCGATATCGAGGGCCGCCAGTTCGGCGAGGCGCAGGCCCGATGAATAGAACAATTCAAACATCGCCGCATCACGCGCCGCCAGCACCGGGTCGTCTTCCGCCGTGGGTGCGAGCAATGCCGCGGCTTCGTCCACCGAAAGCGCCTTGGGCAGAATTTTCGGCGATTTGGGAGGGCGCACCCCGTCGCAGGGATTGGCCGCCACGAGGTCGTGCCGGCCCAGCCAGCGGAAAAACCCCCGCCACGCCGACAACATGCGTCCGAGCGAGCGGCCCGCCAGACCCTGTGCATGCAGTTGCGCCACAAAGCGCCGGATGTGATGCACCTGCAGGGTGTGCAGGCCAGCATCCCCGGCCAGCGCCAGCAGGCGCAACAGATCGCGGCGATAGTTGCTGAGGGTGTGGGGCGACTGCCGGCGCTGCTCGCCGAGTTCGGCGAGATAGTCGGCGACGGCAGTCGAGGCAGTCACGACGCCGGCTTGGCGACGCGAATCAGCGCGGCGGAAACCATCTCCCCCATGCGCTCGAGGTAGAGGATGCCCATGTCGGCATAGAAGCGCTGCGCGTCCTCGCTGCCCAGCGCCAGCAGGCCGATCGTGGCGCCGCCGTCGCACAGGGCGATCAGCGCCTGCGAACGGATATGCGACGCCTGTTCGCCAAACCACGCCGCGGTGCCGAACCCCGAGGTCGAGCCGCAGTAGGGATGGGTCAGCGTCTCGGCAAAGGCCTGCAGGTCGCCACTGACCGCCGCATATTCGGGCAGGTCGTCAACGCCCGCCGGCTTTTTCCACAAACGCAGGGCGACATGCGGCACCGCAAAATCGTCGCGCAGATGAAAGCGGAGCAGATGGATCAGCGCCGTACAGGTTTCGACGGAAATCAGGCCGACGGCCAGACGATGCACCTTTTCGCTGATCGCATCGTTTTCCTCGCCGAAGGCGATGAGTTCGGCCAGCTTGCTCTCGGTCTGGCGGTTTTTCTCGCGTAACGTCAACATCTGCCGTTCGGCCAGCGAAACGGCACGCCCACCGTGCGGATGCGGCACGAAAATTTGCGCCATCAGGTCAGCATACTGCTCGAAAAAGCCGGGATTGTGCTTCAGGTAATCGGCAACATCTTCCGGGAATGGCGCACTCATAATTCAATTTCTCCAGTAAAAACAGTGACCGCCGGGCCGGTCATCAAGACCGGGCGGCCCGCGCCCCCCCAGGCGATATTGAGGTCACCGCCGCGCGTCGTCACCCGCACCGGCGAATCGAGCAGGCCACGGCGAATTCCGCTGACCACGGCGGCGCAGGCGCCCGTACCGCAGGCCAGCGTTTCGCCCGAGCCGCGTTCATAGACACGCAGTTTGATTGCGTGGCGGTCGACGACCTGCATGAAACCCGCGTTGACCCGCTGCGGGAACCGTTCGTGATTCTCGATCAGCGGGCCGTGTTCGGCGACCGGTGCGACATCAACGCTGGCGACCACCTGCACGGCATGCGGATTGCCCATCGAGACGACGCTGATTTCCAGCGTCTCGTCGGCCACGTCGAGGTTGTAGATAACGACATCGTCGTCGTGCAGGAATGGTATCTCGGCCGGCAAGAAGCGCGGTTCGCCCATGTCGACGGTGACCTTGCCGTCGGCTTCGAGACGCGGCGCGATGATACCCTTCAGCGTTTCGACGCGAATCTCGCGCTTGTCGGTGAGCCCGGCTTCATGCACGAAACGGACGAAGCAGCGCGCGCCGTTGCCGCATTGCTCGACCTCGCTGCCGTCGGCGTTGAAAATGCGGTAACGGAAATCGATGCCCGGCTGGCTGGCCGCCTCGACCAGCAGGACCTGGTCGCAGCCGACCCCGAAATGGCGGTCGGCCAGATAGCGTAACTGTTCCGGGGTCAGCGCGACCGCCTGGCGTATGCCGTCGAGGACAACGAAATCGTTGCCCAGGCCGTGCATTTTGGAGAATTTGAGCTTCACTGCCTGCTCCGCAGATTGGATTTAAAAAGAATAGCAGAGACAGTGGCTTGCCTCAAAATGTTAAAGTTTCTTCTCCATCACGAAATCGTCCATGACGAAACCATGGCCGATGTCGTCCACAATCGAATCACGCACCACGAAACCGTATTTCCTGTACGAGCCGATCGCCTTCTCGTTGCGCTTGTTCACCGCCAGGATCACGCACGGGTAGCCCAGTTTCCTGGCGCGCGCCGCGACATGCTCGATCAACTGGCCGCCGACCCCCTGGCGCTGGACGTCCGGGTGGATGTAGAGCTTGTCCAGCTTGAACTCACCCTTGTAAATTTCGCTGAAGGCGAAGCCGACGCGCCGGCCATTGTGGAAGGCCTGATCCAGCCACTTGTGCGCATCCTCGATGTCGTCATAGAGCCGTTCGTGCCCATAGCGCTGCTCGAGCATGAAGTCGATCTGCTCCTGGGTGATGATTCCGGGATAGGTCGCCTGCCAGATTTCGCGGGCCAGCGCGGAGATGGCCGGCACGTCGGGCGGGGTCACGGGGCGGATTTCGATAGTCAGGCTGTTCATTTGTAAAACCTCTGTTCTCCAGGTGGCCGGGTCTTGAAACGCTTGTGCAACCAGAAATACTGCTCCGGCATCCGCAGTACCTCGCCTTCGATAAATTCATTGATGCGGCGCGTGTCGGCTTCGACACTGTCGCCGGGAAAACCTTCCAGCGGCGGCATCACCTCGACCTCGTAACCATCGGAAACCTGCCGGGTAATGCACGGCACGACGCGTGCGCCGGTCATCCGCACCAACCTCGACAGGGCGGGAATGGTTGCCGCCGGCACGCCAAAAAAGGGCACGAAGATCGAATCCCGCGGGCCAAAATCCATGTCGGGCAGGTAGTAGAACCGCCGCCCCTCCTTCATCGCCCTGACTATCCTGCGCATGCCCTCCTGCCGCGAAAGCAGCAGGGTGTCGCCAAAGCGCTTGCGACCATCATAGAGCAACTTGTTAAAAACGGGGTTCTTCTGGTTGGAGTAGACACTGCACGCGGGAAGCAGCATGGAGGTTCGCGTGCCGCCGGCATCGAGCCCGACAAAATGCGGCGAAAGGACGAGAACCGGCCGGCCCGCCGGATCGGTCAGGTGCTCGACGCCGCTGATGCGAATGAGGCGCTTCAGGCGTTCTTGCGAGGCCCACCAGCCAAGGGTGCGGTCGAGTACGGCACGGCTGAAGGCAACGACATGCGCCCGCGCCAGCGCCACGCGTTCCGCCTCGGTCTTTTCGGGAAAGCACAGGCGCAGGTTGGTCAGCACCACTTCGCGTCGCTCGCGCCCGACGGCATAAAGCAAATGGCCGAGAACCCGGCCCAGGGCGCGCAAGGCCGGCAACGGCAGCCAGTGCAGCAACCAAAGGAAAGCGACAACCAGATGCGACAGCGCGCCCTTCATTGCGCACCCGACGCGGCGGGTGGCGCCACGGCGCCCGCCGGCCGCTTGTAGCGGTTGTAGCCCCACAGATACTGCGCCGGGCTTTCGCGCACCAGCGCCTCGATTTCGCAGTTGATCTGCTGCGCACGCTCGACGGTCGTGCCCTGGAGTTTGCCGAGCGGCGGCCGGATGTGCAGGTGATAGCCGCGGCCACCCGGCAGACGTTCCGCCCAGGCGAAGATCGTCGCCGCACCGGTTTCGCTCAGGCGGGCGGCGAGCGTCATCGTATACGCAGGCTTGCCGAAGTAATCGAGCCACACGCCTTCGCCCGCCTTGGGCGCCTGATCAGGGAGCAGACCGACCGCCTCGCCCCGCTTGAGCGCCCGGATCAGCGACCGCACTCCGGAAACATCGGCCGGTGCCAGCGCAATGTTGGCGCGCCGCCGGCCAGATTCGATGATCTCCTGCAGGACCGCCTGCTTCGGCTGCCGGTAAAGCACCGTGATCGGCGCGTGCTTGGCGAAATACTGTGCAGATATTTCGAAACAGCCGAGGTGCGGCGTCAGAAAAACGATCCCCTTGCCGGCCGCCATCGCCGCCTCGACATGCCCCCAGCCGGAAACCTGCACGACGCGCGCGGCGCCGCCCGCCGCCGGATGCAGCCAGATGGTGGGCAACTCGAGCGCCTGCTTGCCGGCCTCGGCGACCGCCGCCCGGCGGACACGGTCATCCAGCCCGGCCTGCCCGGCATTCTCCCGGAGGTGGCGGCGATAGGTCGGTGAAAGCAGATAGGTCGCCCAGCCCGCCAGCGCACCCAGACGGTGCACCAGCCACAGGGGAAAACGGGCAAGGAGGCGGAACAGGAAAACCATGCAGCCCAGGGGGTTGAAACCCGCCGTGAAAGGGCTATCATTATCGCTTCGCCGAGTTAAACAGACAACTTGCAGGGCGATTGACAAATTCTGCTAAAGCGTCACCGCTCGTGGTCCGAAGCAGGTACGCCGGATCAAAGGACCACTGGAGCAATTCATGAGCGATTATCTCTTCACCTCGGAATCGGTTGGCGAAGGCCATCCGGACAAGGTTTCCGACCAGATTTCCGACGCCATCCTCGATGCCATCCTGTCGCAGGACAAGCATTCCCGCGTTGCCGCCGAGACCCTGTGCAACACCGGCCTCGTCGTCCTGGCCGGTGAAATCACCACCAACGCCAACGTCGATTACATCCAGGTCGCCCGCGACACGATCAAGCGCATCGGCTACGACAACACCGAATACGGCATCGACTACAAGGGTTGCGCCGTGCTCGTCGCCTACGACAAGCAAAGCCCGGACATCGCCCAGGGTGTCAACAAGGCCTACGACGACGATCTCGGCCAGGGCGCCGGCGACCAGGGCCTGATGTTCGGCTACGCCTGCGACGAAACCCCGTCACTGATGCCGCTGCCGATCTACCTGTCGCACCGCCTCGTCGAGCGCCAGGCCATGCTGCGCAAGGACGGCCGCCTGCCGTGGGCGCGCCCGGACGCCAAGTCGCAGGTCACCATCCGCTACGTCGATGGCAAGCCGCACTCCATCGACACCGTCGTGCTGTCCACCCAGCATTCGCCGGACATCAGCCTCGAAGACCTGCGTGAAGCGACCATCGAACAGATCATCAAGCCGGTGCTGCCCAAGGAACTGATCAAGGGCGACATCAAGTATCTGGTCAACCCGACCGGTCGCTTCGTCGTCGGCGGCCCGCAGGGTGACTGCGGCCTGACCGGCCGCAAGATCATCGTCAACACCTACGGCGGTGCCGCACCGCACGGCGGTGGTGCCTTCTCGGGCAAGGATCCGTCCAAGGTCGACCGTTCGGCTGCCTACGCCACCCGCTACGTCGCCAAGAACATCGTTGCCGCCGGCCTCGCCTCGCGCTGCCTGGTCCAGGTTTCCTACGCCATCGGCGTCGCCGAACCGACCTCGGTCATGGTCGAAACCTACGGCACCGGCAAGATCAGCAACGAAACCCTGACCGAACTGATCAGGAAGCACTTCGACCTCCGCCCCAAGGGTATCGTCAACATGCTCGACCTGTTGCGACCGATCTACCAGAAGACCGCTGCCTACGGCCATTTTGGCCGCGACGAACCGGAATTTACCTGGGAAGCGACCGACCGCGCCATCCTGTTGAAGTCCGACGCCGGCCTGTAACATCCGCTGCGGTCAACCGTGAAAATCCGGCATTTTTTGCAGTCGACCGCAGCAGCCACCGCAGGGGCTTAAAAAATCGGTTTATAATCCGCAACCTACCGAGGAGCGCTGCAGGGGCTTGGTTGTAACAGCCACTCTCTCAGGCTCGGTTTGGAAACTGCGCTCACCCATTTAACCCGTGCCGGGCGCGGGATGCCGGGTGAGCATCCCTCCCGGCCACAGTTCATCAGGAGCTTACTGTGGCTGAATTCAAAGACTACGTCATTGCCGATCTTTCCCTTGCCGACTGGGGTCGCAAGGAAATCCGCATCGCCGAAACCGAAATGCCGGGCCTCATGGCCATTCGCGAGGAATTCGCGGCAGACGCAACCGCTCAAGGGCGCGCGCATCACCGGTTCGCTGCACATGACCATCCAGACCGCCGTGCTGATCGAGACGCTGACCGCGCTCGGCGCTGAAGTCCGCTGGGCCTCGTGCAACATCTTCTCGACCCAGGACCATGCTGCTGCCGCCATCGCCGCACAGAACATCCCGGTTTTTGCCGTCAAGGGCGAAACCCTCGTCGATTACTGGGATTTCACCCACCGCATCTTCGAATGGGCCGACGGCGGTTATTCGAACATGATCCTCGACGACGGCGGCGATGCCACCCTGCTGCTGCACCTCGGCGCCAAGGCCGAGAAGGACATTTCCGTGCTGGCCAAGCCGGGCTCGGAAGAAGAAACCATCCTGTTCGCCGCCATCAAGGCCAAGCTGGCCGTCGATCCGACCTGGTATTCCGTGCGTCTGGCTTCCGTCAAGGGCGTCACCGAGGAAACGACAACCGGCGTTCATCGTCTTTACCAGATGCATCAGCGCGGCGACCTCAAGTTCCCGGCCATCAACGTCAATGACTCGGTGACCAAGTCCAAGTTCGACAACCTCTACGGCTGCCGCGAATCGCTGGTCGACGGCATCAAGCGCGCCACCGACGTGATGATCGCCGGCAAGGTCGCCCTCATCGTCGGTTACGGCGACGTGGGCAAGGGCTGTGCCCAGGCCATGCGCGCCCTGTCGGCCCAGGTCTGGGTCACCGAAATCGACCCGATCTGCGCCCTGCAGGCGGCCATGGAAGGCTTCCGCGTCGTCACCACCGAATACGCCGCCGACAAGGCCGACATTTTCGTCACCGACGACCGGCAACTTCCACGTCATCACCCATGACCACATGGCGGCGATGAAGAACAACGCCATCGTCTGCAACATCGGTCACTTCGACAACGAAATCGACGTCGCTTCTATCGAGAAGTACCAGTGGGAAGAAATCAAGCCGCAAGTCGATCACGTCATCTTCCCTGACGGCAAGCGCATCATCCTGCTCGCCAAGGGCCGTCTGGTGAATCTCGGCTGCGGCACGGGCCATCCGTCCTACGTCATGTCCTCGTCTTTCGCCAACCAGACCATCGCCCAGATCGAACTGTGGAGCGAAGCCGTCAAGGGTTCCAGCAAGTACCCGGTCGGCGTCTACACGTTGCCCAAGCACCTCGACGAAAAGGTCGCCCGCCTGCAACTGAAGACGCTGAACGCCCAGCTATCCGAGCTCACCGACGAACAGGCCGCCTACATCAACGTACCGAAGGAAGGCCCGTACAAGGGTGAGAACTACCGCTACTGAACGCAGCGCCAGGGCCAGCTTGCAGCGATGAGCATGAATTCCTTCCACGCGCGGCAGAAAAAGCCGCGCCCGGCACCCCAACCGGCCCATGAGCGGCCGGCCGGGATGCTGCGGGCGGATGCCCTGCTCGTCGCCCAGGGGCTGGCGCCATCGCGTACCTTCGCCCAACTACTGATCAAGGAAGGCCGGGTCAGCTGGGCGGGCGGTCCGATCAGCAAGCCGGCGCTGGAATTGCCCGAAGAAACGCCGTTGACAGTAGCAGCCGACCCCGACGCGCATTTCGTTTCGCGTGGCGGCCGGAAACTGGCCGGTGCGCTGACGCAAACAGGCCTGTCAGCCGGGGCAAACTGTGCCTCGATGTCGGCCAATCGACCGGCGGCTTCACCGACTGCCTGCTCCAGGCCGGCGCTCGGCACGTAGTCGGTGTCGATGTCGGCCATGACCAGTTGCGCGCGCAACTGCGCTGCGACCCGGCGGTAACGGCCATCGAAGGCATCAACTGCCGCGCCCTGACCCGCGCCGACCTCGGCAAGGCATTTCCGTCCGGCGGCTTCGACCTGATCGTCGGCGACGTCTCCTTCATTTCGCTGACGCTCGTCCTGCCGCAACTGCCACCGCTGCTGGCTGACGACGGCGACCTGCTGCTGCTGGTCAAGCCGCAATTCGAGGTCGGTCCCGGCAACGTCGGCAAAGGCGGCATCGTGCGCGACCCGTCGCTCTATCAGGAGGTCGAAACCAGGCTGCGCAAATGTGCCGCAACCCTCGGCCTGACCGTGCGCGGCTGGCTGGACAGCCCGATCGCCGGCGGTGACGGCAACCGCGAATTCTTCATCTGGTTGAAAAAATGAAACCCGAAATCTCCATCGAATTTTTCCCGCCGCAAACGCCGGAAGGCATCGAAAAGCTGCGGAGCACCCGCGCCAAGCTGGCCGAACTGAAACCGACCTTCTTTTCGGTCACCTTCGGTGCCGGCGGCTCGACGCGCGAGCGCACATTCAACGTCGTCAAGGAAATCGCGGCAGAAGGATTCGATGCCGCGCCGCACCTGTCGTGCATCGGCTCGACGCGCGACAACATTCGAGAAATCCTCAACGAATACAAGGCAGCCGGCATCAAGCGCACCGTCGCCCTACGCGGCGACCTGCCGTCGGGCATGGCCGAAACCGGCGAATTCCGCTACGCCAACGAGCTGGTCGAATTCATCCGCGCCGAAACCGGTGACTGGTTCAGCATCGAAGTTGCCGCCTACCCGGAATGGCACCCGCAGGCGCGCAGCCCGAAGGACGACCTCGACGCCTTCGCGCGCAAGGTCAAGGCCGGTGCCAATTCGGCGATCACCCAATATTTCTACAACGCCGACGCCTACTTCAGTTTTGTCGAAGAAGCCCGGGCCCGCGGCGTCGATATCCCGATCGTTCCCGGCATCATGCCCATCGTCGGCTTCACCAAGCTGGCCCGTTTCTCGGATGCCTGCGGTGCCGAAATCCCGCGCTGGATGCGCAAGAAATTCGAGAGTTTCGGCGACGATGCCGACTCGATCCGCGCCTTCGGCCTCGATGTCGTCACCGAGTTGTGTGAACGCCTCCTCAAGGGCGGCGCCCCCGGGCTTCACTTTTATTGCATGAACCAGTCAGCCCTGATTACGGAAATCTGCCGTCGGCTCGGCTGAATTCATCGCAGTGTCAAAGCTTGCCTTTACTATCTGGACGCATTTCCTATACTTCATAGATGCCATCGAACAGATGATTGAGTGTGCGTCAGTTTGCCGAATCGTCGAATTCCGTGGCGGGTGGGCTGTTGTTTTGGAGCCTTTCTTGTTGCCACATCCTCCCTCGGGAGCCGCAGTTGGAGTCCATCATGAAAAAACACACCGTATTCGCAGCAGCAATCCTTTTCGCCAGCCTGGGATTGTCCATCGGCTCGGCCAATGCCAGCGGCGCCAATGCCGGCGGACCACCGTATGCCAACGATTGCCAGACATACAACACCTGCCTGCCGTCACTGAACGGCAATGGAAATGGCAACGCCACGGGCCGCCCTGACGCGGGAAGCGTTGGCAACGCTGATGGCAAGAACCCTCCCGGTCAAGTCAAGAAGCTTGACGGCGCCCTTGAGTATCCGGCAAATGACGGCGACTCTGGTTATGAGTGCGACTCGAACAATGGCGTCGGCAAGGGAAATCCGGCTCATTCATATTGCGAGGGCTGGTCCTGAAAACAATGAACGCCTGACGCGCAATTCGAGTGCGTTTGGACTCTCGGGCAATATCAAAACCCCGCCAGAAATGGTTGGGGTTTTCTGTTTCCGGGGCCGGCCACGGAAATGTGCCGCCACCTCGGCCGCCTCAGTCACGGTTGACAGCAAAAAGCCCGCAAATCGCGGGCTTCCTCTTCGAGCGCGACCGAGTGATCAGGGCGCTTGCGTGACGATCACGTTCTGTGCCGGCATCGGCGCCGGGAACCCGGCCTCGGCCAGCGCTTCGCGGATCACCTTGTTGGTATCGAAATACACCTGCCAGTAATTGTCGGTGTGGCAGTACGGACGGACCGCCAGCACCGGACCGACCAGCGTGAAGTCGAGAATTTCGACATCCACCTTCGGTTCGGCAAGCACATTCGGTATCTCCGCAATCTTTTCGCGCAGCAATGCGATCGCCGCCCGGTGATCGGCAGCGCCCGACAACTGGCACTTCAGATCGACGCGGCGGAAGGGGTTATGCGAGAAATTCTGGATCGTGTCGCTGAACACCTTGTTGTTGCCGATAATCGTCTGGACGTTATCCGGGGTATTGATGGTGGTCGTAAACAAGCCCAGTTCGGTAATCGTTCCGGTGATTCCGCCGACCGTCACGAAATCGCCCACCTTCAACGGGCGCAACACGACAAGGAAGGCACCCGCCGCAAAATGGGCGAGCAGGCCCGACCAGGCCAGGCCAATGGCCACACCTGCCGCGGCAATCAGCGCCGCAAAAGTCGTGGTCTGGATACCGAAGTAACCCAGAATGCCGATCACCAGCAACACATTCAAGGTCACCGTGACGATCGAGCCAACGTAGCGCAAAACGGTCGGATCGACCTTCTGTTTTTCCAGTGAGGCCCGCACCATGCCGACCGCAACGCCAATCAACCAGCGGCCGATCACCCAGAAGGCAACTGCCGCGAGGATCTTGAGCCCCAACTCGGTGGCCGCCGTCGTGATCAGATCCTGATATCGCGAAAAATCTTCCTTGTTCATTTCTTTTCTCCGTCAGAGGGGGAAGCGCGCCGGGACCAGACCGAAAATCTTCGGGCGCCGTTCATTCTAGAATGACAACAGGGAATTGGCCAAATATCAAAACGCAGTTGCGGCAATTCAGGGGCGTGACGCACCACCCCGCTTCAGATCAACCTGCTTCCTGACCCCTGTTCGTTGACAGCCCAAGCGAGCATCCCTATAATCCGCGCTCCCAGGTCGGGTCGGTAGCTCAGTCGGTAGAGCAGCGGACTTTTAATCCGTTGGTCCCGAGTTCGAATCTCGGCCGACCCACCAAGTCGTCAATGGGAAATTTCTGGGGCGCTAGCTCAGTTGGTAGAGCAGCGGACTCTTAATCCGTAGGTCGACAGTTCGAATCTGTCGCGCCCCACCAGAATACAAAGGCCTGCGTCGAAGCGCAGGCCTTTTTCATTTCAAGACGCGAAACAGCGGTTTATTTTGCCTTGCGGCCGAATTTCTCCGTGAGCTGGCTGAGTTTTTCCAGGCGGATCTGCTCGGCCTTGGCCGCCGCCTCTTCCGCCTTGCGCTGCTCGGCCTGCTTCTTGAAGCGCTCGCGCAAAAGTTCGGCAGAATGGGTGCGCGCATCTTCGGTGACCTCGCCGGCCTCCGTGCCATCCAGGTTGAAGCGCACGCGGCCGGTCTGCATTTCCTTCAGGTAGCGCGTCGAGATGGTGTGGCTGCGCAGTGCGAGGCGCAGGGCCTTGCGGTTGAAGTCGGGTTGCAGCGCGAGAAGCTGCTTGTCGATGCCGATTGCCAGCGGGCTGAAGTTACGGAAGACATCGAAGCGTGCCTGGATGTCTTTGAGCAGGGCACGCGCATCCACGGGCGCATCGGGTTTCTGGTCGGCAGCAGCGGTCATGTTTGGGCGATATTTAGACGATCGGCGAAGCGTAGCACGAAGCGACGCTTCGCCGAAGCGGCCTCCGGCTCAGACCTTCTTGAACCAGGCAAGCATCCGCTGCCAGCCGTCCTCGGCCTCCGCCTGCCTGAAACTGGGCCGGTAATCCGCGTGGAAGGCGTGCGGCGCATTTTCGTAAGCGTGAATTTGCGACAGCCGTGCGGCAGCGCTGCCCGACTTCAAGGCCTTCTCCATCGCCTCGACTGTATCGAGCGGGATGCCGGTATCGAGACCACCGTAGAGACCGAGCACCGGCGCCATGAGTTGCCCGGCGATATCGGTCGGATGGCGCGGCGTGAATTCGTTGACCGGGCCAACCAGGCGCCCGTACCAGGCGACACCGGCTTTGACCTGCGGGCTGTGTGCGGCATAGAGCCAGGTGATGCGGCCGCCCCAGCAGAAACCGGTGATCGCCAGGCGGTTGGTATCGGCACCCTGCTTCGCAGCCCAGGCGACCATCGCGTCGAGGTCACTCATCACTTGCGCGTCCGTGGTCTTGCTGGTGATATTGGCCAGGAGATCCGGGATGCTCGAATACTGGCGCGGGTCACCCTGGCGGGCAAAGAGTTCCGGCGCGATGGCGAAATAGCCAAGGTGAGCCAGGCGTCGGCAGACGTCCCGGATGTATTCATGTACCCCGAAAATTTCGGAAACCACCAGCACGACCGGCGGATTGCTGACGCCGGCCGGTGCCGCCCGGTAGGCGACCATTTCACCATCCTTGACCGGCACCCTGACTTCGCCGGACAGCAGCCCGACATCAGTGGTCCGGATGGCCGTCTGCGCCATCACGGGCTGGACTGCCAGTGCGAATCCCGCACCGAGGCTGGTGACGATGAAACTCCTGCGGTCAAAGGATTGCGCGGGAACAAGGCTATCGAATTCCGAATTGGGGTTCATTCTTGGTCTCCATTGTTGTCATTACATCAGGACGATGTCGTACTGCTCGGGCGAATAGCTCGGCTCGGACTGCAGCGATACGGGCTTTTCGATGAAGTCGGAAAGCATGGCAAGGGCCTGTGACTCTTCATCGAGGAAGAGGTCGAACGACGGCCGGGCCGGCCAGCACACGGTACTCGCGGGCATTGAACTGGCGCGCCTCGCGCAGCAACTCGCGCAGGATTTCGTAAGCGACGGTGCGCGCCGTCTTGACCTCGCCGCGACCGCCACAGGTCGGACAGGGTTGGCAGAGCACGTGCGCCAGCGATTCGCGGGTGCGCTTGCGCGTCATCTCGACCAGGCCAAGCTGGGTAAAGCCGTTGACCGTCGAACCGGGTATGGTCGCGCGCCAGCGACTTGTTGAACTCCTCGAGCACAGCCTTCTTGTGCTCCTCGTTTTCCATGTCGATGAAATCGACAATGATGATGCCGCCGAGGTTGCGCAGGCGCAGCTGGCGGGCGATGGTGACCGTCGCCTCAAGGTTGGTCTTGAAGATGGTGTCGTCGAAATTGCGCACCCCGACAAAACCGCCGGTATTCACATCGATGGTGGTCATCGCCTCGGTCTGGTCGATGATCAGGTAGCCGCCCGACTTGAGGTCGACGCGGCGGGCCAGCGCCTTCTGGATTTCCTCCTCGACGCTGTGCAGGTCGAACAGCGGGCGCTCGCCGGTGTAATGATCGAGGAGCGGGCGCACCGCCGGGGTATATTCGCCGGCAAACACCTGGAGACGCTGGAAATTCTCCCGCGAATCGATGACGATGCGCGTCGTTTCCGGATTGACGAAGTCGCGCAGCACGCGCTGGCCGAGGGAAAGCTCCTGATAGAGCACACTGGGCGGCGCCGCGACGCGTGCCTTGTCGCGAATGTCGGCCCAGGTCTTGCGCAGGTAGGCGATGTCAGTCGCGAATTCCTCGTCGCTGGCATTTTCGGCAATGGTCCGCACAATAAAGCCGCCCGTTTCGTCTTCCGGCACCAGACGGGCAATCTTTTCGCGCAGCACTTCGCGTTCCGCCTCGGACTCGATGCGCTGCGAAATGCCGATATGTTTTTCCTGCGGCAGGTAGACGAGCATGCGGCCGGCGATCGAAATCTGCGTGGACAGCCGGGCGCCCTTGGTACCCATCGGATCCTTGACCACCTGGACGACGATGCTTTGCCCGTCGTGCAGGATTTTCTCGATCGGCCGCTCGCTGACCGTTTCACGCGGCTGCCAGATATCGGCGACATGCAGAAAGGCGGTGCGCTCGAGGCCGACGTCGACGAAGGCGGACTGCATCCCGGGCAGGATGCGCACGATGCGCCCGAGGTAAACATTGCCGACCAGCCCGCGGCTGGCCACACGCTCGATATGGAGTTCCTGGACGACGCCCTGCAGCATGACGGCGACGCGCGTTTCCTGCGGGGTGAAATTGATCAGTATCTCTTCGGACATGGGGGAAGTAAAATCGTCGGCTTTGCCGCATTCTACTATGCCCCACGCCCCCGAACTCCTTGCCCCCGCCGGTTCGCTCGAAATGATGCGGACGGCCTTCGCCTTTGGCGCCGACGCGATCTACGCCGGCCAGCCGCGCTATAGCCTGCGCGTGCGCAATAACGCCTTCGGCACCATTGCCGCATTGCAGGAAGGCATCGACGAAGCCCATGCACGCGGCAAGCAGTTTTTCGTCGTCAGCAACATCTTCCCGCACAACGCCAAGCTGACCACCTACCTCGCCGACATGGCGCCGGTCATCGCCCTCAAGCCCGATGCGCTGATCATGTCCGACCCCGGACTGATCGACATGGTGCGCGAAACCTGGCCGGAACAGGCGGTTCATCTTTCGGTGCAGTCCAATACCGTGAACTGGGCTACCGTTCGCTTCTGGAAGAAGTTAGGGCTCACTCGCATTATCCTGTCGCGCGAATTGTCGCTTGATGAGGTCGCCGAAATCCGCCAGCAATGTCCGGATATCGAGCTGGAAGTGTTCGTGCATGGCGCGCTGTGCATCGCCTATTCCGGCCGCTGCCTGCTTTCCGGCTACTTCAATCACCGCGACCCCAACCAGGGCAGCTGCACCAACTCCTGCCGCTGGGACTACAAGGTATCGACCTCGGATGGCCAGCCGGCACAATTGCTCAAGCAGGAGCAGGAAATCCTTCTCGAAGAAAGGCAGCGCCCCGGTGAACTGATGCCGATCGAGGAAGACGAGCACGGCACCTACATCATGAACTCGAAGGACCTGCGCGCCATCGAACATGTGCATCGTCTGGTCGAGATCGGTGTCGATTCGCTGAAGATCGAAGGGCGCACCAAGAGTCCCTACTATGTCGCGCGCACCACCCAGTCGTACCGCCAGGCAATCGACGACGCCGTCGCCGGCAAGCCGCTCGACCCCGAACTGCTGCGCGAACTCGAAGGCCTGGCCAACCGCGGCTACACCGACGGCTTCTACCAGCGCCACCACGACGCCGACTACCAGAACTACCTGCGCGGCCATTCCGAATCGGAGCGCAGCCTTTATGTCGGCGATGCCGTGCGCTTCGATACGGCGCGCGGGCTGATGGAAATCGAGGTGAAAAACAAGTTCACCGTGGGTGACCGGCTGGAATGCGTGCACGCCGCCGGCAACCTCACGTGGACGTTGGGCCGCATGGAAAACACGGCCGGCGACGCGATCACGGTCGCCCCCGGCAGCGGCCACCGGGTCTGGATCGACCTCCCGGAGAGCCGGTGTGGCGCGTTTATCGCCCGTTTCGTCTGAGCTAACGCCTCGACGGCCGCCCGCATGACCCCTGCCGCCACCCGCATGCCGCTGATCGACGCCTTCAAGGCGATTGCGTCGCAACTGATCGTGCTCCACCACCTCGCCGCCTACGGCCCGCTGTCCACGGCGCTGAATCAGGCCGCCCCCGGCCTGGTCGGCTGGTTCTACGATTACGCGCGGATGGCTGTCCAGGTGTTCCTGGTGATTGCCGGCTTTCTCGCCGCGCGCGGGCTGTCCGCCCAGGGTGACGGCCTCGCAACCCCGCCCTGGGCACTGATCTGGAAACGTTACATCCGTCTGGTCATCCCGTTCATGGCCGCCATGGGGCTGGCGATTGCCGGGGCCGCCATCGCCGACCACTGGATGGACGACGAATCCATCCCGGCGCGCGCCAGCCTGGCGCAGCTGTTCGCCCACCTGTTCCTGCTGCACGGCATCCTTGATATCGCTTCGCTCTCGGCAGGCGCCTGGTATGTCGCCATCGACTTCCAGTTGTTCGCGCTGATGGCGCTGCTGCTCTGGCTGGGCCATGCCGGCGGCCAGTTGCTCGGCGGCCTGCGCTGGCTGGCGATGCTGCTGGTCTGCGCGCTGGGCCTCGCCTCGTTGCTCTGGTTCAATCGCCTGGCAGAATGGGACAACTGGGGGCCCTATTTTTTCGGCGCCTACGCCATCGGCGCCGCCGCCTGGTGGGCTTCCCAACGCGGCCGCCCGGCCACCTGGCTGGGCGTCATCGCGGCGCTCGGCGGGCTTGCGCTGATCGTCGATTTTCGCCTGCGCATCGCGCTCGCGCTGGCCATCGCGCTCAGCCTCGGCTTCGCCCGGCGCGGCGGCGTGCTCGAACGCTGGCCGGACAACGCGCTGCTGGCTTACCTGGGAAAAATTTCCTTCTCGGTCTTCCTCGTGCACTTCCCGGTCTTGCTGCTCGCCAACGGCCTCTACGCGAAATTGGGCCTGGATTCGGCGTCGACCGCGACCGCCGGGATGTTGCTCGCCTGGGCGGCCAGCATCGGGGTCGCCACCCTCTTCTACCGCTTCGTCGAATGCCCGGCAGCCAGCCGGCGGATCAGTGCGGCGCTGGCCTGGCCGTTCAAAAGGGTGCTTGGGCGCGACGCAGGCTGAACCGTGGCTGCGAGGCTTTGCCGGCAGCCAGGCTTTGACGAGCGTCACATCCCGATTTCGCAATTTCGCGAACGCAAGCCGGTCTGGCCGCTGGACAGGCGGAATGATGCTTATGTAATATCCGGGCATTCTTCTGTCCTCTAGCCCATGGAGATACCCATGCTGAAGCGCCTGCTGCTTTCACTCTGTCTCGCTTCCGGAATATCGTTTGGGGCAGATGCCGACCTCGAAGGCAACGCCTTCTCGAAACCCGTTATCGGCGTCTCCAACGCGGAGGATCTCAAGGGCATCAAGAAGCTGGCCATCGCCTCGTTTGTCGTTCAGTACGTCGTCAAGCAAACGGAAGAAATGGTGATCGACATCGAAAAGGAGCTCACCGCCAACCCGGAAATGCTGCAGTCGCTGACCGAGCAGATGTACCGCGATTTCCAGAGGAACATCGTGGATGCAGGCTTCGAGCTGGTACCGCACGACACGGTGGTAGCGACATCGGAATACAAGATCATGCAGGAAAAATCCTCGCCGTCGCCACTCTTGATGGACGGGTGGAAACTGGGCTCGAAGACCGGCGCCTACAAGAGTCTCTTCCATGCTCCCAAGGGCATCATCATCAACCTCAAGGACGACTATGAGGAGATGCGCAAGGGCTACAGCGGATTCAGCTTCACCGTTGACGAAACCCAGACCTTTTCCGGGCGCCTGGCCCAGAGCACGATCAACTGGAAGTACTACGACAAGGATCTCCAGAAAGCGCTGGACGCCTCGACGCTCCATGTCCGCATCTTCGTGCCGATTGCCTACCTGTGGTCCAATCAAACCTCGGCCGGCCCGTGGACTCACTATAGTTCGGGCGGCATGGCGGCGATCCGGCTGGGTGAGCGCTTCACCCGCATGTCGGTGGGCAGGGGCGGCGAAATCGTCAAGATTTACCTGACCGAGCCCGTGATGACCCGGGGCATCACCGATGCAAAGATACTCAAGGAATCGACGAATTTTCTTGGCAAGGTATCACGTGAAGTCGAATACACGCTGAATCTCGACGCCTATCAGCAAGTCATCCCCGCCGCCGTCCACCAGACGCTCAAATCTTCTCTGGGCAAGATGAAGGAATCCATCTGAAGATTGGCAGACCGCAGGGGACGCGCCCGGCGCATCAAATACGGTCAAGAACAAGTCTGATGCCCTGAATCGGCGTCAATCGGCCAACTCGATCCGTCCCCGGAAATATTCCAGCGCTTCCGGGTTGGCCAGTGCTTCGACATTTTTCACCGGCTGGTCATGCACGACGTTGCGCACCGCCAGTTCGACGATCTTGCCCGACTTGGTGCGCGGAATGTCGTGCACCTGCACCACCCTGGCCGGCACGTGGCGCGGCGTCGTGTTGGCGCGAATCTTCTGCTTGATGCGTTCGATCAGCGCAGCATCGAGCCCCAGCCCTTCCTGCAACTTGACGAAGAGCACAACGCGCACGTCGTCATTTCTGCCCGGTGGCCAGTCCTGGCCGATGACCAGCGATTCGAGGATTTCCGGCAGCTGCTCGACCTGGCGGTAGATTTCGGCGGTGCCGATACGCACGCCGCCGGGGTTCAAGGTGGCGTCGGAGCGGCCGTAAATGATCACCCCGTCATGCCCAGTGATTTCGGAGAAATCGCCGTGGCACCAGATGTTGGGAAATCGTTCGAAATAGGCAGCGCGATATTTCGCGCCGTCCGCGTCGTTCCAGAAGGCGACCGGCATCACCGGAAAAGGCCGGGTACATACCAGCTCGCCCTTCTGTGCGCGCACCGGCTGGCCGCTATCGTCGTATACGTTGACCGCCATGCCCAGTCCACGGCACTGAATCTCGCCGCGATAGACCGGCAGTAGCGGGTTGCCGAGGACGAAGCAGGAGACGATATCGGTGCCGCCGGAAATCGAGGCGAGCAGTATGTCCTGCTTGATTTCGCGATAAACCCAGTCGAAGCCTTCCGGCGACAACGGGCTGCCGGTCGAGAACATGGCGCGCAGGGCGCCGAGGTCGTGGGTCGTGCCTGGCTGCAAACCAAGTTTGGCAGCGGCGTCGATGAATTTGGCCGAGGTGCCGAAATGGGTCATTTTCTCGGCTGCCGCGAAATCGAACAGCACCCTGCCCCGGGCGGCGAACGGCGAGCCATCGTAGAGCAGCAGCGTGGCGCCGCAGGCGAGACCGGAGACCAGCCAGTTCCACATCATCCAGCCGCAGGTCGTGAAATAGAACAGGCGGTCGCCGGGGCGCACGTCACTGTGCAGCTGGTGCTCCTTGAGGTGCTGCAGCAGCACGCCGCCATGGCAATGGACGATGCATTTCGGCACGCCGGTCGTGCCGCTGGAAAACATGATGAACAGCGGATGGTCGAAGGCCACCCGTTTGAATATGACCTCTTTTTGCGCGTCGACCGCGCCCCGCAGGAAGTCCCCTTGGGGGACAGCAATGTCGCTCCAGCGCACAGCGTTGGCGATCATGCCGAGATCGGGGCTGGTCGCCAGGTAGGGCACGACCACCGTCTTCAGCAGCGACGGCATCTGCGCGACGACCGCGGCATTCTTCTCCAGGCAATCGACCGGCTTGCCGTTGTACCAGTAGCCATCGACGCAGATCAGCACTTTTGGTTCGATCTGGCCGAAACGGTCGAGTACGCCCTGCACGCCGAAATCTGGCGAGGCGGACGACCAGATGGCGCCGAGCGAAACGGTGGCGAGCATGGCAACCAGGGTTTCCGGCAGGTTGGGCAGATAGCCGGCGACGCGGTCGCCCTCGCCGACCCCGGCAGCGATCAGGAAGTGCTGGAAACGGGCGACCTCGGCATACAACTCGGCGCGCGACAGGCGGCGCCTGACCTTGTCCTCGCCCCAGAAAACCAGTGCCGCGCTGTCGTCGCGCTGTTGCAGCAGGTTTTCGGCGTAATTCACGCGGGCTTCGGGAAACCAGCGGGCGCCAGGCATCCGGTCGCCGTCAACGAGGATTTGCGTGCCTTTTTCACCGACGGCACCGCAGAAATCCCACAGCAGCGACCAGAAGGCCTCCGGCTGGTCGACCGACCATTGCCAGAGGTCGGCGTAGCCGCGGTGGCCGGTCGTTTGCATCAACTGCGCCATACGCGTGGCGCCGACACTTTGCGGATTGGGTTGCCACAGCGGGGCAGCATCGATTGCGTAGGTCATTTTGTCTCCGTCTCACGCTCGGCAATCCGCTACCCGGCCGGCACGGCCTGATGGACGGCAGGGAGTTGCTCGCAGGAACGGATGATACGCCGGACCGATGACACCCTGTCGAGTGCCATCACGACGCCGGAAGTTCAGTGTCTGGCGTTCGGAAAGAACAACTGCTCGCCGCCGATCCGGTAGCCGGCGATCGCCTGCTGGCCAGCGGGAGAGACGAGCCAGTCGATGAAGCGCTGGCCGTCCTCCTTCCTGACGTGCGGGTGGCGGGCGGGATTGACCAGGATCACGCCGTACTGGTTGAACAGGCGGGTATCCCCTTCGACCAGCACCGCGAGTTCGCCGCGATTTCTGAACGCCAGCCAGGTTCCCCGGTCGGCCAGGATATAGGCGTTCATCGAGGCGGCGGCATTCAGTGCCGGCCCCATGCCGGACCCCGTGTCGCGATACCAGGGGCCCTTGATTGCCTCCAGATCGACGCCCGCCGTCTTCCAGTAGCGCAGCTCCGCCGCATGCGTGCCGCTCCGGTCGCCGCGCGAGACGAACGGGGGACGGGTCGACGGCTCACTTTCGGCGAGCCGCCGCAGTCCGGCGAGGATATCGTTGCCGGCAGTTTTTGCCGGGTCTGTCTTGGGGCCAATCAGGACGAAATCGTTGTACATCACCGTCTTGCGCTCGACGCCGTAGCCCTCGGCGACGAATTTATCTTCGGCCGCCTGATCATGAACGAATACCACATCGGCATCACCGCGCCGTCCCGTATCCAGCGCCTGGCCGGTACCCAGGGCCACCACGCGGACCTTGATGCCCGTCTCCTTTTCGAAGAGCGGGAGAATATGGCCGAACAGCCCGGACTGTTCGGTCAACGTCGTCGAGGACACTGTGATAACCCGAGCCTCGGCCGCCACGCCCGAGGCGAACGCGCAAAGCCCGGCAGTCAGGGCGGCGATCAATATTCTTTGCAGCTTCATGGCATTTCCCTCATGGAATTGTTCCGTCCTGATGACTGCGTCTGGCCAGGCCAGACGCTGATCCGGAGGGTAGAGTAGAATCGTTGCGAGGCTAAATATGTCGGCAATTGCAACAAACCCATCGAATCCAACGCCCCGCATCCGCTGGTCCTGGGACTTCGGTCCCGCCTATGCCGGAGTCGATTCCGAACGCCTGCTGCGGCTGCTCAAGGCCATTCGCGAGTTCGGCACCTTGGGCATGGCGGCCCGGGCCGCGGGCATTTCCTACCGGGCCGCATGGGGTCTGCTGCGCCTTTGCGAGAACCTTTTCGGCAAGGCACTGGTGACCAAGTCTCGAGGACGCGGCACCCGGCTTTCCGAGCTTGGCGACTTGCTCCTGGAAATTGATGACGCCGCCCGCAGCAGCCTGGGAGACATGCATATCCCCTGGGAAAACCGGCTCCACGAAGTACTGTTCCCGGCCACGGCGGATCTGCCGCAACGCCTGCGGATTGCGGCAAGCCACGACCTGGCCCTGGCCGACTGGCTGGAAAATGGCCGCCACATCCAGGTCGACATGTTCTGGCGGGGCAGCGAAGAGGCGCTTGCGTCGCTGGCACGCGGCGATTGCGACGTCGCCGGATTCCACCTTCCCGAATCATGGACCCCCAGCCAGGCCAACAGCTGGCTCGGGCGCTGGCTGAAGCCCCGGCAGTACGTATGCGCGGCAGTGATGCGCCGCCGGCAGGGATTGCTGACCGCCAGCGGAAATCCGTTCGGGGTAACGTCGCTGGCCGATGTGGCACGCCTCGGGCTGCGCATGGTCAATCGCCAGCGCGGCTCGGGGACGCGGAGCATGATCGACCAGTTGCTGGCCGCCAACGGCCTGCATTCCGGGGGAATTCCCGGCTATGGCCACGAGGAGTTCACTCATGACGCCGTCGCCGCGACGATTGCCAGCGGACAATCCGATGTCGGATTCGGGATCGAGGCAGCAGCGGTACGGTTTGACCTGGGGTTCATTCCCCTGGAATGGGATCGTTACTGCATTGCATTGCACATCGGCATTGCACAAGGCAACGCGATTGGCCAGCTGCTCCGCCGCTTTCAGGGAAACACGTTTCACCAGCGCCTGCTCGCCCTGCCCGGCTACGAAGTAGCGCCCGCGGGAGAACTGGTTCCGTGGGAAACACTTGCCGCGTCGTTTGCCCCCTGAATGCACCTGTTCGTCGACATCTCCAGCCACGGTTTCGGGCACTTCGCGATCACGGCGCCAGTACTCAACGCGCTGGCGGATTTCGTGCCAAATTTGCGGTTGACCGTGCGCAGCGGGCTGCCGGCGGCCAAGCTCGCCCAGCGCATCCGCCCGCCCTTCGCTCACCTTCAGGCGGCCAGTGATTTCGGCTACGTGATGCACAATGCGCTGTCGATCGACATGGACGCCACGGCACGCGCCTACCGCATCGCGCACGCCGACTGGCCGGGGCGCGTCCGCCAGGAAGCCGACTTCCTCGCAGCCCTGAAGCCGGATGCGGTGCTCGCCAATGTCAGTTGCCTGCCGATTGCCGGCGCCGCCGCCTGTGGCATTCCGGCACTGGCCATTTGTTCGCTGAACTGGGCCGATCTCTTTGCCCACTTCTTCGGCGGCCAACCGTGGGCGCTGCCGATCCATGCCGAAATGCTGGCTGCCTACCGCTCGGCGCGGCACTTCATCCGCATCACGCCGGCGATGCCGATGGCCGAACTCGCCAATACGTTCGACGGTGGGCCCGGTCGCCAGCCTGGGCCGGCGGCACGACCTCGGGTTGAATGGCGCCAAGGCCGTACTGGTTGCGCTGGGCGGCATCGATCACCCGCTACCGGTCGCTCACTGGCCGCGCCTGCCGGGCATCCGCTGGCTGGTGGCCGGGCACTGGCAGTGCACCCATCCCGACGCCATCGCCTATGAAAGCCTCGGCCTTTCATTTACCGATCTGCTCTGCTCCGCCGATGCCATCATTACCAAGCCGGGCTACGGCACCTTCACCGAAGCGGCGGGCAACGGCATTCCGATAATTTTCCAGCGGCGCGCGGACTGGCCGGAACAGGATTGCCTTATCGACTGGCTACGTCAGAATGGCCGCTGTCTGGAGATCGATGCCGTCCGCCTCGAGCGTGGCGACCTGAGCCGGTCGCTCGCGCAAGTCTGGCAGCAGGCTGCGCCGCCACCGCCAGCATGTGGCGGTGCGCACGTAGCGGCAGGAATTATCACGCGTCTTCAGCCGGCAGGCAGCGCCGGTCAGAACTGATAGCCAAAGCGCTTGAGCAGTTCGCCGGTTTCGCAGACCGGCAGGCCCATCACGCCGGTGTAGCTGCCGGAAAGATGCTCGACGAACAGCCCGGCGCGCCCCTGAATGCCATAGGCACCGGCCTTGTCCATCGGCTCGCCGCTCAACACGTAGCGCCGGATTTCATCGTCCCCGACTTCGCGGAAACGGACGTCGCTGACCGACAGAACATATTCGGTGCGGCCCTGATAGTTGATCGCCACGCCGGTCAATACGCGGTGCGTCTGCCCGGAAAGGCGGCGCAGGATGGCGGCGGCATCGGCGGTGTCGACCGGCTTGCCGATGATTTCGCCGGCATACTCGAGGGTCGTGTCGGCGGCCAGCACCGGACGCAGCAGCAGCCGGCGTTCATGGAGAACCTTGACGCCGTGCTCCGCCTTGGCGCGGGCGACGCGTTCGACATAGTCGACCGGCGCCTCGCCGGGAAGGGGCGTTTCGTCGGTGGCGGAATCGGCGCGCGGTCCGTCCCGGAAGACCAGCGTATCGAAGGCGACGCCCATCTGGTGGAGCAGTTCGCGACGGCGCGGGCTGCGCGAGGCCAGGTAAATCCGCATCATCCCTCCCGATGATAGGGGTGGTTTTTCAGCACGCTGACCGCCCGGTAGAGCTGTTCGCACAGCAGCAACCGCGCCATGCCATGCGGCAGGGTCAGGCTGGACAGGCGCAGCCGGTCATCGGCCTGTTGCTTGAGTTCTTCGTCCAGCCCGTCAGCGCCGCCGATCAGCAGGGAGACGTCGCGCCCGTCCTGCATCCAGGCTTCGAGCCGCCTGGCCAACTTGAGGGTAGTCAGGTCGTCACCCTTTTCGTCAAGGACAACGATTCGGCCGGTGGCGGGAAGTGCGTCACGGATGCGCCCCTTTTCGGCGGCGAGCAACTGTTCGCGGGTTTTCGCGCCGCGCGCTTCCGGCTTGATCTCGGTGACGCTGGCCGGCAGTTCGCGCGGCATGCGCCTGAGGTACTCGGCGCAGCCGGCACTGACCCAGTCGGGCTGGCGATGGCCGACGGCGAGCACGCTCAGTTTCATTCGGCGGCAGCCTGCTCCATGGCCTTGCGCCGCTGGGCCGGCGTCGCCTGCCAGAGCTCTTCGAGGTTGTAATACTGACGCACCAGCGGCTGCATGATGTGAACGACGATGTCGCCCAGATCGACCAGCACCCATTCGCCACTCTCTTCGCCTTCGACCGAGATCACCTCGGCCCCGGCCTCACGCACCTTTTCCTGCACGTTGCGGGCAAGCGCCTTGGTCTGGCGGTTGGAGTCGCCGGTGGCAATGACCACGCGATCGAACATCGAGGTCAGCCTGCTGGTGTTGAGAACTTCGATATCCTTGCCCTTGATGTCTTCGAGGGCGGAAACGACGATTTTTTGCAGCTTGCGAATGTCCATTAGGGGTTTCTGTAAAGGGAATGGGTCTGAATATAGTCGAGAACGCTGTCCGGCAGCAAATAACGCGCCGAGAGGCCGTTGGCGAGCAATTTGCGGATCTGCGTCGCGGAAATGGCGAGCTGGGTCATCGCGAAGGTGACGATGCAGCCGGCTGCTGCGCCTCGCAGCGTGGCGACATCGAGCTGCCGGCGCTGGCCGAATTCGCTCGCCAGTTCGCTCGGCAGACTGGCCGGTTCGACCGGGAAGCCGGGCCGGTGCGAGATGGCGACATGCGCCAGCGCGAAGAGATCGCGCCAGCGATGCCAGGTGGTCAACCCGGCAAAGGCATCGGCCCCGACCAGCAGGACCAGTGACTGTTCCGCCCCCAACTCGCCGCGCAGGCGTTCCAGCGTATGCACGGTGTAGCTCGGTGCGGCCGCTTCGACTTCGCCGGCATCGACGGAAAATCGGTCATTTTTCGCCGTCAACCGCAACACCATTTCGAGGCGCTGTTGCGCGGTCACCTGCGGCGTGTCGCGATGCGGCGGCTGGCCGGCGGGAATCCAGCGCACGCCGCCAAGGCCGAGGTGGCCGATCGATTCTTCCGCCAGCCGCAAGTGGCCGAAGTGCACCGGGTCGAAGGTGCCGCCGAAGATGCCGAGCGGCTCAGGCGGTTTCGGCATTGCCGAAGATGTCACGGTAGCTGGCGTAGAAACTGGCAAAAATGGCGGGCGCCACGATCAGCATCATGGGCACGGTGACCAGCGCGGTGACGAAGCCGGCGGCCCCGGGCAGCAATATAAGCAGAACGGCGGCGAGCAGTCCGGGCAACACCCCGGCGACCAGCAGCAGGCCGCCGCCGTAGGCAAGGAAGGCGCGCCAGTTCAGCCAGCAGGCGACGAAGCTGAAGAACAGCGCCTTGCCGACGCTCTGCGCGTGCCAGGCGGCAAGCACCGGCGCGAACCAGTAGGCCATCAGCACCGGCGTCATCAGCAACATGACGAAAACGGCGGGCAGCAGGAAGTCGCCGCCCTCCATCGCCTCCTTGTCGGCCGGCTTGCCCGACAGCATGAAGTTCAGCAGTTCGCCACCGTCGATCAGCACCGAAAGCGCGAGCGCCCCCAGCGTGCAGCACAGATAGAGTGCACCGAGGGCGATCAGGGTGCGCGTATTCTGCTTGAGCCCGCTGAACAGCGTGTGCATGCCGACCGGTTCGCCACGCTCGAGTCCGCGTGCCGCCTGCATGAGCCCGACCGACAATCCGGGAATGACCAGCGAGGCTGCCACCGCACCGATCACCGGCAGCACATTGAGGAAGATCACGGTCATCCAGTAGCTGACCACCAGCATGGCGAGCAGCGGCGGATTGCGCCGGAAGATCGCAAATCCGCTGCCGATCCAGCGCCAGCCGGCGGCTGCCGGCAAGGTTTGGGCGTACATGCTCAGGCTTCCACAAAAATGTCGCGGTAGGACACGTACACCGCGCCGGAAAATACCGGGATCAGCAGCAGGAAGCCGAGGCCGAGCGGCAGGGTGGCGAAGAACAGGGCAACCGCGAGGACGACGCCGAAAATCACCATGGCCAGCCAGTTCTTGGCGCCCGCCTCGAGGCTCGCCTTCATTGCCGCCAGCGGCTGCATGCCGTGAAAGAAGACCAGCGCCGGCGCAAACCAGGTGGCCATGATGACCGGAACCGACAGAATGAAGACCAGCAGCGCGGCCAGCATCACGCCGCCGAGGGCAATGCCGATCCCGGCCACGCGGCCGGTGACGACACCGCCGAGCACGCCGCCGCTGACCAGCAGGAAAGCGAGGAAAGCAATGCCGAAGACGCCGATCGCGTAGAGCACACCGACCATGACCAGCCCGCCGGCATGTTGCCGGAAGCCGGCGAACAGATCGGCGATTTCCGCCTCCCGGCCTTCATGCTGATGCTGGCACATGAGCAACAGACCGCCGGCGAAGACCGGCAGCAGAAGGTGCACGGCGATCTGCCCGAACAGGGGAACGATGGATATGGCGAGCGAGATCACCATCATCAGCACGGCGCTGCCGATCCATACGCCGGGATTGGCAATGAAGATCAGCCAGCCCTGGCGCAGCCAGTCGAAACAGGCGCCCGGGTCAACTTCGCGGCTTTCGCCCTTGAAGCTTGCCGGCACGACGGGAAATTGCGTGGAATCATCCATGGGTGGATGCTAACGGGGGAGCCCGCCCGGAGCAAGGCGCAGACGCTGCAATAGCCGACAAAAATGGTCAGGATCCTTGATGGTTACAACAGCGCCGGGGCGCGGCCGCTGGCGGGCCTCAAGGCGCAGCAGCCAGAAACGCAGCGCTGCGGCCCGGCGCATGGCCGGCCAGGCAGCCGCCTCTTGCGCCCTCAGCGGGCGCCGCAGCGCGTACCCGGCAAGCAGTGCGCGCAGGCGCTCGGCATCGTCGCACCAGTCGTTGGCCACCACCGCCAGGTCAAAGAGCAGGCAGTCTTCGCCGGCAAAGTAGAAGTCGAGGATGCCGGAGAGCGCGCCATCGGGCTGCCACAACACATTGTCGTGAAACAGGTCGGCATGGATGATGCCGCGCGGCAGTCCGGAAAAATCCTGGACGGCCTGGAAATCGAGCTCGGCGAGCAGGAGGTCGCGTTCGTCATCTGCCAGATGCGGCGCCAGTGAACGCCCGACGCGCTCGCGCCAGTCCGCGCCGCAGGGATTGGGCAAGGGGGCAGGAAAATCGGCAGCCGCGGCGTGCAGACGCGCCAGCATTTCGCCCACGGCCCGGCATTGCGCGGTGTTGGGCGTTGCGCTGGCAGCGCCCGGCAGGCAGGTAAGCAAGGCCGCCGGCTTGCCGGCCAGCGGGCGCCAAAGCTCTCCCCGGACAGTTGCCATGGGGCGCGGACAGGGAATCCCGCGCCCTGCCAGGTGGCCTTGCAATGCCAGGTAAAAAGCGAGCTCGCGCGGCGCCAGATGTTCGAAAAGCGTAAGGACCCAGCGGCGACCGCCGGCGTTCACGAAGTAGTTCGAGTTCTGTATGCCGGCGGCGATGCCGGCAAAATCTTCGAGCGGGCCCACCTCCAGCGCCTGCAACCAGGCGCCCAGCTGGTCACGCCCGACGGTCGTGTAAACCGACAAGGCTTACCAGGAACGAATGACCCACATCGGCGGACTGGTCACCGGCTGGAACGTGTCGATCCGGGCAAAGCTGCCATCACCGGACTGGTCGACCAGGTAATAGGACGGACCGATCGCAGGCGTCACCTTGACCATGTACAGCCGGCCATTGACGCGATATTCCTCATGCGTGTCGGCATCCTTCTTGACGATGGTGACCTGCGGTTCGAGCGCCGCATCGAAGGCCTCCATGCCGGGTGGCGGCGGCGGCACGGCGGGCAAGGGTTGCAGGTCGTTTTTCTGGGCCCAGACAGGCAGGGCGGCCAGAAGCAATAGGGGAAGCAGGCGGCGCATGAAATTGTAGTCCTTGAAGTTCTCGTGCCGATTCTATTACAGATTGAGCATCAGCTCGCGCTCGCTCGGCAACGGCGCGAACGGGCGCGCCTCGTAGTGTTTGAAGATGGCATCGACCACACCGCCCGGCTCGTCGATCAACTGGATCAGGTGCATGTCTTCGGGATCGACCATCCCTTCCTTGACCAGCGTTTCCCTGAACCAGTCGATCAGCCCTTTCCAGAAGTCCGAACAGACCAGAATCAGGGGAATTTTGCGTGCCTTGCCGGTCTGGATCAGGGTCAATGCCTCCATCAGTTCGTCGAGCGTGCCGAAACCGCCGGGCATCACGACGTAGGCGCTGGCGAAGCGGACGAACATGTACTTGCGCGCGAAAAAATGGCGGAAAGTCTGCGAGATGTCCTGATAAGGGTTATTGGCCTGCTCGTGCGGCAACTGGATGTTGAGCCCGACCGACGGCGACTTGCCGTGAAACGCCCCCTTGTTGGCGGCCTCCATGATCCCCGGCCCGCCGCCGGAAATGACTGAAAAGCCGGAATCGGAGAGCAGGCGCGCCGTCCGCTCGGCCAGATCGTAATAGGGCGACCCCGGCGCGACGCGGGCGCTGCCGAAGATGGTGACCGCTGGCTTGATCGCGGCGAGACGTTCCGTCGCTTCGACGAACTCTGACATAATGCCGAAAATCCGCCAGGATTCCCGCGCCGAGGCCGTCTGCAGCAATGCCTCGGATTCCACGCCCATCACCAGTTTCTCGTTTTCCGTCACGCTCATGCCCCTCTTGTTGTTGGTGGACGGCTCGTCCTATCTCTACCGCGCCTTTCACGCCCTGCCCGACCTGCGCAATAAGGCCGGCGAGCCGACGGGCGCCATGTATGGCGTCCTGAACATGCTACGCCGGCTGGAAAGCGACTACAAGGCAGACTACAAGGCCGTCGTCTTCGACGCCAAGGGCAAGACTTTCCGCGACGACTGGTATCCGGAATACAAGGCGCACCGGCCGCCGATGCCCGATGACCTGGTCCGGCAGATCGAACCGCTGCACACGGCGATCACGGCCGCCGGCTGGCCGCTGCTGATGGTCAACGGCGTCGAGGCCGACGACGTGATCGGCACGCTGGCGACGGCTGCAGCGGTCAACGGCATAAATACCCTGATTTCCACCGGCGACAAGGATCTGACCCAGCTGGTCGGGCCGCATGTGCGCTGGTACAACACAATGAGCAACGAACTGCTCGACGCAGCCGGCGTCACCACCAAGTTCGGCGTGCCGCCGGAAAAGATCGTCGATTACCTGGCGCTGGTCGGCGATACCGTCGATGGCGTTCCGGGCGTCGCCAAATGCGGGCCGAAGACCGCGGTGAAGTGGCTGGAGCAATACGGCTCGCTCGACGGCATCGTCGCCCATGCCGACGAAATCGGCGGTGTCGTCGGCCAGAACCTGCGCGACCATCTCGCCTTCCTGCCGCTGGGCAAGAAGCTGGTCACCGTCGCCTGCGACCTCTCCAACCTGCCGGCACCTGCGACGCTGACCGCAACGCCGCGCGACACGGCGACCCTGCGCGAACTCTATACCCGCTACCAGTTCCGCACCTGGCTGGGCGAAATCGACGGCCCGGAAGCGGCCTCCGATATCCCGGCGCGCACGGTTTCCGATGCCGCGGCGCCCACGCTCCAAGGCAAAATTGATGTTGCCTACGAAACGGTCCTGACCTGGCCGCAATTCGATGCCTGGCTGGCCAAAATCGAGGCGGCCGAACTGACGGCGCTCGACACCGAAACGACCAGCCTCGACTCCTTCGAAGCTCGCATCGTCGGCATTTCGCTGTCGGTCAAACCGGGAGAAGCCTGCTACATCCCGCTCGCCCACACCGCCCCCGGCGTCGCCGACCAGTTGCCGCGCGACGAAGTGCTGGAAAAGCTCAAACCCTGGCTTTCCACGGTCAACCGGAAAAAAGTGCTGCAAAACGCAAAATACGACCAGCACGTTTTCGCCAACCACGGCATCACGCTGACCGGCATCGCCCACGACACCATGCTGCAAAGCTACGTCATCGAGTCCGACAAGGGCCACGACCTCGGCCAGCTGTGCACCCGCCACCTCGGCCTCGACACCATCGCCTACGAAGACCTGTGCGGCAAGGGTGCCAAGCAGATCGCGCTTCGACCAGGTCGACATCGAGCGCGCCGCCACCTACGCCGCCGAGGATTCCGACGTCACGCTGCGCGTGCACAACGTGCTGCACCCGATGTTTGCCGACGAACCCGGCTTGAGCCGCATCTACCACGACATCGAAATGCCGGCCCGCCAGGTCATCTGGCAGATGGAACGCAGCGGCATCCTGATCGACGGTGACGCTGCTCGCCCGGCAGAGCCACGAAATCGGCCAGAAGATCATGGCGCTGGAAGCCCAGGCTTACGAACTCGCCGGCCAGCCCTTCAACCTCGCCTCGCCGAAACAACTGGGCGACATCCTGTTCACCAAGCTCGGCCTGCCGGTCAAGAAGAAGACCGCCTCCGGCGGCCCGTTGACCGACGAGGAAGTGCTTTCCGAACTCGCCCTCGATTACCCGCTGCCCAAGCTGCTGCTCGAACACCGCAGCCTGGCCAAACTGAAGGGCACCTACACCGACAAGCTGCCGCGCATGATCAACCCGGACACCGGCCGAGTGCATACTCACTTCTCCCAGGCCATCGTAGTGACGGGTCGTCTCGCTTCCAGCGACCCCAACCTGCAGAACATCCCGGTGCGCACCGAGGAAGGCCGGCGCATCCGTACCGCCTTCATCGCGCCGCCGGAACACAGCATCGTCTCGGCCGACTATTCGCAGATCGAACTGCGCATCATGGCCCACCTCTCGGGCGACGAACGCCTGCTCGATGCTTTTGCCCATGGCGAGGATGTGCACCGCGCCACCGCCGGCGAAATCTTCGGCGTCACCCCGCTCGAAGTCGGCCCCGACCAGCGCCGCGTCGCCAAGAACATCAACTTCGGCCTGATCTACGGCATGAGCGCCTTCGGCCTCGCCCGCCAGCTCGGCCTCGAGCGCAGCGCCGCCGCAGACCTACATTGACCGCTACTTCGCCCGCTACCCCGGCGTCGCCCGCTACATGGAAGAAGCCCGCGAAGCCGCCCGCCAGCAAGGTTACGTCGAAACCGTCTTCGGCCGCCGCCTGTGGTTCCCCGAGATCCGTTCGAGCAACGGCGACCGCCGCCAGGGTGCCGAGCGTGCCGCGATCAACGCACCGATGCAGGGCACGGCGGCTGACCTGATCAAGCTGGCGATGATCGCCGTGCAGGACTGGCTGGAAAAGTCGGCGCTAAAATCACAGCTGGTGCTGCAGGTGCACGACGAACTGGTGCTGGAAGTGCCGGACGACGAACTGCATGGAAGTTCGCACCCAACTGCCGCGCCTGATGACGCAGGTGGCCGACGCTGAAGGTGCCGCTGGTCGTCGAGGTGGGCGTCGGGCCGAACTGGGAGGCGGCGCACTAGCGCCGCAACATCAGCCGGCCGAAAGCCTCCGCCGCGTCATCGACGCTGATATCGACGACATCGAGCGACGGCTTCTGCAGCAGTTCGTGGGGAACGCCCCACGGGCGCCAGCGCTGCGGACCGGAGTTGCCAAAGAAACAGACGAGCGGCTTGCCCAGCCCGGCCGCAATGTGCATGGCGCCACCGTCGGAGAGCACTCCGAGGTCGCACAGCGACAGCCCGGCAATCAGTTCGGACAGCTGTTCGGTGTGCACCGGCGCGGCTGGCAGAGCGGACAATTCGGCAAGCAGGCGCGCCGCCTTGCCGTCATCGCCCGGGTGAAAGGCGTTGTTCTCGTCACCGGGCGACCAGAACACCAGAAAACGCGCCGCGTACTGCGCATGCAGCCGGCGCGCCAGTGCGGCAAAGCGCTCGACCGGCCAGCGCTGGCTCGGCTTCCTGGCGCTGATTTGCAGTGCGACCAGGGGGCCTGCGCCTTGCGCCACATTGTCCGGCAGGTGGTCGCGCAACTTGCGAACCAGTCCGGCATCGGGAACCACGGTCAACCCGGGAATTTCGCCCGAAATGCCGAGCGGCGCCAGAAGCCGGAAGACATCCTCGGTCTCGTGCAGGCGGCTGCCGTCGCCATGCGTCGACGGCAAGATCGATTTTTGCCGACGACAAGCTTGTCGGTATTGAACCCGATGATGTGGCGCGGCGCCAGCATCCGCGCCAGTTTCAGCGAACGCGCATCGAGACCGCCGGCGGTCATGATCACGTAGTCGAATTTCATCCGGCGCAATTTCCACACGATACGCACCCGGCGCAGGTGCGCCTGCCACGCCGCCTCACCGACTGCGTGCTTGCCCTTGGTGTAGGCAAAAATGGCATCCAGATACGGGTTGCCGCGAATGGCCGGCTCGTTGTAGCTATTGACCAGGGCCGCCAGGTAGGCATCCGGGTAGTGGCGGCGCAGCGCCTCGAACAGCGGCGTGGTGCAGATCAGGTCACCGATATTGTCGCGGCGAATGATGAGAATCTTCATGCCTTCACTTTCCATCCGCATTCAGTTGCAGCCAGACGAGCGTCATCCCGAACCAGAATGCCAGCAGGTGCCAATTGATGTTCTCGACGTTGCCGATCACCAGATACACCCCGGAAAAGGCGGCGATGATGGCCACGCCGGAAATTCCGAAATCGCCTGTCCTGCCGCTCGGCAAGCGCTCGGCAGGCAAGCGCCGGACTACGCGCCAGATGCCGATCCCCTGCACCGCCAGCAGGAGGATCAGGGCCGGGAATCCGGCGGCAAAGCCGAGCGCCAGGAAGAAGTTGTGCGCCCCGATCGATTGCTTGATCGTCCACTGCGCCATTCCGGGCGCGCGCCGGTTGAATTCGTCGTGAAAGACCGTGTCGCCAAAGCCGTACCCGAGCCACGGACGCTCGCGAATCATGTCGATGGCGGGACCCCAGGTGCCGCCGGTGCGGTTACTGCTGTCCAGCCCTTGATAGATTTTGTAAAGCACCAGTTCGGGAGGAATCACCGTGAACACGGCAAGCGCCGCGATGGCGAGCGCGACGACGAAGGCCAGCGCCAGCGCACGGTGACGCAGCAGGATCACATAAACCAGGACGATGGCAATGGCGCCCAGCCAGGCGCCGCGCGCGCCCGTCGCAACGATCATCATGACCGAGAGCAGCGCCAGTATCCAGCCGGCGGCGACCAGCCAGGTGCGTTTGCCGGTCAGGGCCAGCCACAGCGTGAATGACAACCCGAAGACCAGGTTGACCGCGTAGTTGCGGTGCAGGTGAACGTCATTGGAAATACCGCCCAGCGCCCGCCATTCCTGAACGTACTGGACGAAATTGCGCGCGACCAGCACGCAGGCGGCGAGTGCCAGCGCAGACATCAGAAAATCCCAGCGCCGCCGGTCCCGGACATGATTGAGCAGCAGCCAGGGAATCAGCACCGGCAACAGGAAATCGATGAAAAACTGCTTCTGCGCGCTACCGCCCGTTGCCCCCAGCCCGCTGGCGGTGGCAACGATCAGCACGAAGCCGATTCCGCCCCACAGCAATTGCCGAACTTCTGTACGCAGGCGGCCCCACGGCCAGTCGCCCCCGAGCTGGCAGGCAAGCAGCGAAACGATGCCGAGCACCAGCAACATGGCCCGCCATGAACCCCTGAGGTCTGGATTGCGCAGCAGAAACGCAGTCGAACAACAACAGCCCGGCGAACACCAGGATATCGAGGCGCGCGCCCCAGAGCGTCCGCCAGCACGGCAACGGCTGCACGCCGCCTTCTGTTTGAAGGTCGGTCATGCCCGTTGCCCCAGTTCGGCGAACAAGGTTTTCAATTTTTCCGCGCGCGCCGTCCACGTATAGCGCGCCGCGCCGACGCGGGCCGCCGCGCCGATCGCCAGCGCCGCGGCCGGGTCGTTCAGGAGCCGCATCACCGCGCGCGCCAGTTGCACCGGGTCAGCGACCGGCGCCAGAACACCGTTGACGCCATCGCTGATGACATTGCGCAAGGCGGGAACATCGGCCGCGACGATCGGCTTGCCCACCGCCATGTACTCGAACAGCTTGAGCGGCGAGGTGTAGCGGCTGCCGATCGAGGTGTCGGTCAGCGGCAGCAGGCAGATATCGGCATCGGCGATTACCTGGAAGCGCCGTTCCGGCTCGACCCGGCCGAGAAAGCGCACCCGTTCCGCCACCCGCAGTTCGGTCGCCCGCTGTTCGAGCTGGGCGACTCTGGCCGGCGGCCCCCCGGCAATCACCAGATTCGCGCCGGAAATCAGCGGCAAAGCGGCAAGCAGGCACTCGACGCCCTTCCACGGGTGCAGGCTGCCAAGATAGAGCAACTCCGGCGGATTGCTCCAGCCCGCCTTGGGCACAACCGATTCGGCCGCGGTCAGGTCCACCCCGTCCGGCACCACGGCCCCCGGGGTATTGACGCCATATTCTTCGCGCAGATCGTCGAGCAGCCATTGGGTCAAGGCCGCAATGCCGTCGCTGCGCGCATAGACTCCACCCTCGCGGCGGCGCAGTGCGACCAGCTTGCGCCTGTCCTTCCAGCCGGGCTGCAGCCGGTCCTCGGCAAAAACCCGGGCAAAGACCTCGTGCGTCTCGAATACCACGGGCGGGCGCTTCGGCAAGGCGAGCAGGGCCTCGGCCAGCTTCAGGTTGCGCACCAGGATGCCGTCAACGCCGTCGAGCTCGCCAACCAGCTGGCAGGCCGCCCGGTAGAACAGACGCCCGCTGCGCAAGGGGAACCAGCGATGGCCGCGCAAATCCTGCAGGTGCCGGAAATGTACGGCGGCATCCAGGCGACGACCGAGAACCTGTTCGACACGGTAGCCCGAGCGGGGCTTCGGCGTCGCCAAAATGACCTCGCAACCAATCTGCGCCAGCGCATCGACGGTCTGCAATATCTGCATCGCTTCCGGGCAGCTGTCCGGAACGGGATGCGGGTCGATATAGAGGATGCGCATGATCTCAGACCCGGGCGCGCTGCGGCTGGATCATGCGGCCTCCAGCGCCGCCAGCAGGCGTTGTGCCGACTGCTGCCAGGTGAACAGGCGGCGGATGCGTTCCGCTGCCGCGCGCCCGAGCCGCGCGCGGCGCGCGCCATCGGCGGCAAGTTCGGCCATGGCGGCCGCCCACGCGACGTGGTCGCCCGCCGGCGCCAGGATACCGCTTCCCGCTTCATTGCCGACGACCTCCGGGAGGCCACCGATATGACTGGCCACCACCGGCAGTCCGCAGGCCATCGCCTCGGCAACCGAGATGCCGAATGCCTCGTCGGCCGTACTCGGGCAAATGCCGCCGTCGGCGGCGGCGTAGAGCGCCGGCAATTCGCGATGCGCTACCGGGGGGTGAAAGACGACCCGGTCCGCGACACCCAGGTCGGCCGCCAGCTTTTGCAGGGTGGGCTTGGCCGGGCCATCGCCGATCAGCAGCAGCTTGACCGGCAGCGCGGCAAGCGGCTTCTCGGCCAGCGCCCGGATGGTGACGGCCAGCCCCTTGAGCCCGACGATACGTCCGCCGAAGGCAAAAACCACGTCTTCCGGCACGAAGCCAAGGCGTTGACGTAGATCCGGATCTGCGGCCCGCGGCGCGAACAGATCAATGTCGACCCCGTTGAAGATGACCTTCGGAAAGCGCTTGAAATGGTGGGCGATCTGCCAGGCGTTGAAATTGCTGCAGGCCACCCAGGCAGAAATTCTTTTCGCCAGCTTGCGGTCGCCCCAGAGGAAGTCGGTGCCCCCGCTCATGAAGCAGAAGCGCGTGCGCGAAGCGGCGGGCATGCGCCAGGGCCAGAAGAAGTCGAAGGGCTTGGTCAGGACGACCCAGTCGAAGTCACCTTCTGCCAATGCCGGCAGCGCCTGGCGGGCGAAGGTCCAGCGTTCCCAGGTGCGACGGAATCGCGAGCCAAAATCGAGCGCCCGCTCGCGCGGCGTGAACGGAAAAGTCTCGACGCGGATGGCGCGTCCACCCAGGTCGGGGCGGATGTGGCCGTCGCCGCCAAAGACCGTCACCTCATGGCCGAGGTCGTGCAGAGCGCGCGCCAGTTCCCAGACTGCAGTCTGGACGCCGCCAAAACTGACGGTCACGGTCACATCGACAAAGGCGATTTTCACTGGAGTCCTGCAGTCCTTAGTTGGGCAAGCGATTCATCGAGGATCAGCAACTGCAATACATTCTCGCCCAGGATGTCGCTTCCCTGTCGATACGAATCAAGCAGCGCATCGACTGCCACGCTGTCGATCTGCCCGTGGGTCAGGTCGGCGAGCCGCTGCCCCAGGCCGGCATGGCGTTCGGCCAGATCGTATTTCAGCCAGTGGGCCAGCGGCGGATTAAAGCCGCGTTTCTTGCCCGAAAACAGCTCGGCCGCTATGTCATCGGGCAGAACCTCGCCGAGCAGCCGCTTGCGCGGCTCGCTGAAACGAAGATCCGGCGGCAGCGCGCGGATTGCCGCCATGAAACGCTGATCGAGCAGCGGCGCGCGCAATTCGAGACCGTGCGCCATGGTGGTCAGGTCGCCCTTGCGCAGGATGTACTCGGGAAGATAGTTGTCCATGTCGATGGCCAGCAACTCGGCGAGCGCATCGGATTCCCGCGCCGGCATCCGCCACCAGGTGGCGGGCAGCCTGCCGCCTGGCTGAAGAAAGCGGCGCTGCAGCGGCGACAAGCCGGAAAAGCGCAGGCTGTAGGCTTCTTCCCAGCGCATCGCCAGTTCCTGCCGCAGCTTGGCCAATCCGGCGGGCAGCAACGCCGGCGTCCATTCATTAACCGGGAAGCTGATGGCGCGCCGGAAACGGCTGCGCAGATGGGCGCGGTAGCGCTTGTAACCGGCCAGCAGTTCATCGCCGCCGTCACCGCCGAGCACCACCTTGACCTGGCGTGTCGTCTCGCGCGCCAGATACCAGAGGGGCACCGCCGACGGATCGGCAAAGGGCTCGTCGAGCGCGGCAACGATTGCCGGAAAATCAGCGCGAATCGATTGCGGAATCGCCACGGGATGGTGCGCCAGGCCAAGGCGTTCGCACAGACGCGCCGCGGCCGGACCCTCATCGAAACCGGTTCCCGGGAAAGTTGCGGTGAACGCCTCCAGCCGCTGGCCGAGCGCCGCCAGGCGGCAGGCGATCACGGTCGAATCGACGCCGCCGGAAAGGAAGAGGCCGACCGGCCGGTCCGCGACGCAGCGCAGGCGGATCGCCTCGTCGAGTGCCACCTGCCAGCTGGCCTCGGGCTTGGCTTCCGCCTGCTCGGACCACCAGCAACGAACCCGCGGACTGCTGCCAGCCAGATCCCATTCCAGCAGGTGGCCGTTCGGCAGACGCTGCACCCCCTCGACGATCGTCCCGGGCGCCGGGATATAGCGATGGGCGAGGAAGGCGTCGACACCGGCTGCCGACAGCCGGCGCGAGCTGGCGGGCAGCGCCGGCAGAAGGCCGCGCACGGTCAACGCAAAGGCCAGGCGCCGGCCGTCCGCCCACCACAGGAGTGGCTTCTTGCCGACCCGGTCGCGCACCAGAAACAGCTTGCCCTGGCGCAAGTCGAGCAGGGCAAAGGCGAACATGCCGTGCAGCTTCGCCAACAGGCCATCCAGCCCCCAGGCCTCGTAGCCGCGCAGGATGAATTCGGTATCGGAACGGGTGCGGAATGGGCGTTCCGCCGCCAGGGAAGCCGCAGCCTCCTGCCAGCCATAGAGCTCGCCGTTGTAGCACAGCCAGAGCTGGCCGTCGTCGCTGGCCATCGGCTGGTCGGCCTCAGGTCGCGGGTCAATGATCGACAGGCGGGTGTGCAGCAAAGCGTTCGGGCCGGGATTGCTGGCGAGCTTGCCGGCAGCGTCAAAATAACGCACATGCCGGGCATCCGGCCCGCGTGCCGCCAAGGCGGCCAGCATGGCTGCGGCAACCTGGGTGGAATCACCCGTCTCGCCGAAGAAGCCGCCTATGCCGCACACGGTAAACGCCTCGCCTTAAACATTGCGCATGGCGCGCCAATAACGCACGTAGTCGACCAGACGCTGCGCCCGCTGTTCGTAGGTGTGATCGGCCAGCACGCGCTGATGCGCCAGTTCAGCCCTGTCGCGCAATTCGTCGAAATGCGCCAGGTAGTACCGGATCTGCGCCACGCAATCGTCAAGGTCGTCAAAGCTGCTCCACGCCGCACTGCCGAAGTCATCGACCCCATGCACGCGCGTGTCGGAAAGCAGGAAGCCACCCGCCGCGGGAATGCCGTAGCAGCGCTCGGGCAGGCCCCAGCTCGGCGGCTGCCCACGCCAGCCGCCGGGCCAGCGGGTATCGCAACCGGCATGGAAATTCAGATTGATCCGGCTGCTCTGGATCAATTCCAGCTGCGCCTCCGGCGACAATTTCCCGGCGGTAAACAGGGTGCTGATGCCGAGGCTTTCGAGCCGCGGCGCCAACGCGGCAAAAAATTCCTGGCGCCGGGCCATTTCCGGCATCCGGGCTGCATCGAGTTCGCCGAAGAAGCTGACGTCGTAGCGATAGGCAGCACGGTCGCGCAACGAGGCCAGCGAACGCCCGTTCAGGTGGTAGCGGGTATGCCAGGCGGCGTTCGGCAGATAGAGAACATCCCGGGCAAAGCCGCCGGCATCCTGCAGGGAATGCGTCGCATAGGCATCCATCACGCTCCAGCGGCGCAGCCAGGCCAGGCGCCAGGGCTTCTCGCCCATATGCGACGGGCCATCGCGGTCGACGCCAATAAGCGGGCCATTTTTCGGGCGGCGCAGCAGCGACATCGCCAGCGGGTTCTTGGCCGCGAACTTCATCGACACCAGGCACAGATGCGCGTCCCGCACGTCCGCCGCCGAGGCCCTGGCCAGGACTTCGCAACCGAGTTGCCCGAAAGCCTCCTGCAGGGCCGGATGATCGAAGTGGAAGAAGGCGACGCGTGAGATCACGCGCGGGCCCCCGCGAATATTGCCTCCATGCGGTCGAGCATGATGTCCAGCGCGAATTTTTCGCCGGCCCGGCGAATGCCGGCCGCCGCCATCCGCCGCCGGGTGTCCGGATCTGACATCAGGCGGACCAGTGCCGCGAGCAGGGCGTCGGTATCGCGCGGCGGCACGATCAGGCCGGTCACGTCGCCCTCGACCGCTTCGGTGATGCCGCCGACCGGCGTGCTGATCACCGGCAGGCCACAGGCCATGGCCTGCATGATCGATTGCGGCACGCCCTCGTCGCCATAGGACGGCAGGGCGAACAGGTCGAGGGCACGCAGCCAGTCGGGAACGTTGTCCTGGTTGCCAACAAAAAAGACCCGCTCGCCGAGCCCCAGGGTGTCGACCTGCCTGTGCAGGTTCTTCCACTGCGGCCCGTCGCCGATCACCACCAGCCGCCACGCCGCCAGTTCGGCCGGTAGCCGGGCGAATGCTTCGAGCAGGTAGGCGTGCCCCTTCCAGTTGCGCAATGTCGCCAGGATGCCGATTAGCGGCACGTCGGGCAGGCCGAGGCGGGCGCGCAGCGCCGGCTGTTCGCCGGGTGTGGCGAGCGGCGTGAAGCGTTCGAGATCGATGCCGGTCGGCACCGAGGTCATCGAATCCAGCGCGAAGCCGTTGTCGCGATGCAGTTGCTGGCGCACCGCCTCGCCGGTCACCGCGATGTGGCGCACCGCCTTCTGATACAGCCAGAAGCTTGCCGCCGCGCGATTGACCGGAGACGACACGTGCCGGGTGCGCACCAGTGGCGGCGCGCCCGGAATCACCTGGGACGCCAGCGCAACCAGCCAGGAATCAGTCGAACTGTGGGTGTTGATGACGTCAACCTCAACGCGGTGACGCCAAAGCCAGCCGAGAACCCGCCACAGCGCACCAAGGTTTTTGCGCTCGATGTCGAGCGGCACGACGGTCAGTCCCATTTTTTCGGCGGCCGGCGCGATCTGCGCCTGTGCCGGCACGACCAGGGTGACGCGGTGGCCGCGCCGCACCATGCCCTGCGCTTCGGTCAGGATGCGGATTTCCTGTCCGCCCCAGCCGCAGGAAGATTCGGTATGGACAATGTGCAGCCGACGCCCGCTCACGCTGCCTCCCGCACGAAGGCGCCGTCCGCCAGCAGCGATTGCGCCGCCGCCCAGACCGGATCGACCGGAATTTCTTCCATGCTTGCCTGGCGGGCGTCCGCCACCCCCGAGCGCGGATGCTCGATGACGCGGCACCGCGGATTCTGGCGCGGCGCCAGGTAGCGCCCGGGGTAGGCAGCATGGTAAAGCGCCACCATCGGGATGCCGAGCGCGCCCGCCAGGTGTGTCGGGCCGGTATCGACACCGACATAGAGATCCATCGCGGCGAGGATCGCCGCAGTTTCGCGCAGCGTGCACTGCCCCGCCAGGCTGGTCACACGCCCGGGGAAACGCTGGTCGAGGCGAGCGGCATCGGCGGCGGAATTGGCGTCGCCGGTGACCACGAAGCAGGCGCCGGGGAAACGCTCTACGATGCGCGCGATGAGTTCCGCAAAGGATTCCAGCGGCCAGTCGCGATGCGCCTTGGTCGGAAAGCTCTTGAGCTGGAGCGCGACCTTCGGCCCGCTCCCGGCCAGTCCGCAACGCGCCAGGCGCTCTTCCGCAGTCCGTCTTTCACCGGGCGAAACGACGTAGGCGAGCCGCTGATCGGCGCTCTCGGCACCGGCCGCCTGCACCAGCCGCAGGCGCTGCTCGACCGCTACCATCGGCGCCGCAGGCAGGGGTAGCAGCGTCACCTGCGGGCTTGCCGGCGCCCCCGGAAAATCCTCGGCGAACACCTGCCAGGCAACCCGCCGGGCAAAGTCGAGCTGGCCGCGCTCGGGCTGAAAAACGAAGGCCAGATCGAATTTCGCAGGCCACGGCAGCAGCGCCGCCCAACGCCGCCACGGACGGAACGGCAACAGCTCGTCGATCCACGGCAGGTTTTCGAGCAGGCAGGCGCGACCCGGGTGCACCGCGACGACCAGTCAACTGTCCGGCCAGGTCTCCTTCACGGCACGCAGCGCGGGGGTGCTGAGCAGGGTATCGCCGATCCGCGAGACGACCACCGCGAGAATCGTCCGGACGGGGCCGACCGTCATTCGCCGGTCACCAGCGATTCCTGGACCTGCATGCTGTGCAGGCGGGCATAGATGCCGTTCTGCGCCAGCAACTCGGCGTGCTTGCCGGTCTCGACCACCTTGCCCGCGCTGAGCACGGCGATGCGGTCGGCGCGTTCGATGGTGGTCAGGCGGTGCGCGATGACCAGCGTCGAGCGGCCGCGCATCAGTTCGTCGAGCGCCGCCTGGACGTGGCGTTCGGATTCGGTGTCGAGCGCCGAGGTCGCTTCGTCGAGGATCAGGATCGGCGCATCCTTGAGCAGGGCACGGGCGATGGCGATCCGCTGGCGCTGGCCGCCGGAAAGCTTGACGCCGTTTTCGCCGATCATCGTATCGAAGCCGTCGGGCAGGGCCTCGATGAATTCGAGCGCATGCGCCGCCTTGGCCGCCGCGTAGATTTCTTCCTTGCTCGCCGCGCGCTTGCCGCCGTAGGCGATGTTGGCGCCGAGGGTGTCGTTGAACAGCACGACATCCTGGCTGACCAGCGCGATGTTGTCGCGCAGGCTGCCGAGGCGGATGTCTTCCAGCGCATGGCCATCGACCCGGATCTGGCCGCTTTCCGGTTGATAGAAACGCGGCAGCAGGTTGGCAGCGGTCGTCTTGCCGCTGCCCGAGGGACCCACCAGCGCCACCGATTCGCCGGGGTGGATGACAAACGAAACGCCAGCGAGCGCCGGGCGCTCGGCGCCGGGGTAGGTGAAGCTGACCTGGTCGAATTCGACCAGGCCCCGGGCACGGCCGAGCACCTCCGTTCCCGCGTCGCCCTCGGCTTCCTCGTCGATCAGCGAAAACACGCTCTCCGCTGAGGCCAGGCCGCGCTGGATCGGGGCGCTGACGTCGGTCAGGCGCTTGAGCGGGGCAAGAATCATCAGCATCGCGGTCACGAAGGAGACGAAGCTGCCGACGCTGGTCTGGTCGGCGGTCGCCTGTTTCATCGCGACGCCCATGATGACGGCGACCCCGGTGGCGGCGAAGAACTGGACGATCGGCGTCTGCGCTGCAGCGGCCAGGGCGCCGCGCATCGCCAGCCCGCGCTGTTCGCGCACCGACTTGTAGAAGCGCTCCGCTTCGTAGGTCTGCCCGCCAAAAATCTTGACGACCTTGTGGCCCTCGATGGTTTCCTGCAGCACCTGGGTGATCCTGCCCATCGATTCCTGCTGGCCCTTGGCGACGCGCCGCAGGCGCTTGCTGAAAACGCGCACGACGACAGCGATGAAGGGCACGACGGCAAAGGTGATCAGCGTCAGTTTCCAGTTCAGGTAAAGCAGCCAGGCCAGGAGGCCGACGATGGACAGCGAATCCTTGATCAGCGTGGTCAGCGCACCGGTCGCCGCACCGGCGACGCCGGACACGTCGTAGGCGATGCGCGACATCAGCCGCCCCGACAGGTTGTCGCTGTAATAGCGGGTGGGCAGACGTACCATGCGCTCGAACATCGCCTGGCGCAGTTCGGTCACCACGTTGTTGGAAACCCAGCTCATGGCATAGCTTCCGGCAAAGCCGAAAATGGCGCGGACAAGGAAGAGGCCCATGATCGCCAGCGGGTAGAAGAGCCAGTCCATGGAGTCGGCAGACGAGGAAAATCCGTTGTCGAGCAGTGACTTCATCATCGCCGGAAAGATCGGTTCGGCCAGCGAGGCCAGCGCCATGCAGACGAGGGCGGCGGCGAACACTTTCCAGTACGGGCGGACATAGGTCAGTAGTCGGGCGTACAACTCGCGACTGTTCATGTCACTGGCCATGCAAATCCCTGAATCTAGGTGGAAAGGGGCGAATTATACCCGCCCGGCCGCCACCCCGCCGAGCGTGCGGTAGAGCGCCAGCAGGCGGTCGGCCATCGCCGGCAGCGTCAGCGCCTCGACACTGGCCCGCGCGGCCGCCCGGGCAGCCGTGTTGCCGGCCAGCGCCGCCAGGTCATCGAGGCGCGCAGCGAGGCCGGCCGCGTCGAGCGCGTCGACCACCCAGCCATTTTCACCGGCGCGCAGCCATTCCTGCGCGCCACAGGTGGTCGAGGTGACGACCGGCAGGCCGCTGGCCAGCGCCTCGAGCGCCGCATTCGGGCAGGGGTCGTACAGCGTCGGCAGCACGAAACCATCGGCCGCGCCGTACCACGGGCGCACATCCTTGAGCGGGCCGGTGAAGTGTACGCGGCCGGCAACGCCGAGTCTCGCGGCAAGCACCTGCATGGCCTTCAGCTTGCGGTCGGCGCCGACGATGGCCAGATGCGTGGCGGTGGTGCGCGCCGCGGCCAGGGCGTGCAACAGCTGCGGCACCCCCTTGCGCTCGAAACCGCTGCCGACGAAGAGCAGCAACGGCGCATCCGCCGGAATCCCGGCCCTGGCGCGCGTCGTTGCGCGGAATTCGTCGGCCAGCCCGGGATGAAACAGCGCCGGATCGACGCCGTTGTAGATCACCTGCAGCTTGCTGCGGTCAACGCCAAAATAGCGACCAATTTCATCGGCCACCATCTGCGAATTGCAGATCACCGCCTGGAGCGCCGGATGCTCGAACATCGCCTTTTCGGCGCCGAGCACGTAGCGGTGATAAGCTGACCAGCGCTGGGACAGCCTTTGCAGCGGGCCCAGCACGCGCGCCCGATGGTCGAGCCATGCCGCATGCACACCGTCGCCGGCGCGAAAGATCATGCAGCCGGGAATCCGCTCGTGCGACTGGGTGATGTCGAACCCGCCCCGCGCCATTTCCACCTGCGCAGCGGCGGCAAAACTCCGGTCGCGTGCCGCCCGGCCGCCGAGCAGCCGCGAATATTTCGGATCGCAGATGATCTGTTTGAAGCCCGCGCGCGGCGCGCCATCCCAGTTGCGGGTGATCAGCGTCACCTCCGCCCCTTCGCCGACCAGCGCACCCAGCGCCCGCTCGACGAAGCGCTCGGCGCCGCCGTAAGGGTTGTAGCGCTGACGGACGAGGGCGATCTTCACGGGGCCAGCAGTTCGTGCGCCGCGCCCAGCACCTGGTCAACGCCCAGCGACGTCAGGCAGTCGCTGACCTTGCCGCCGCCACAGCCGTCGATGCCGCACGGACGGCACGGGTGCTGCCGGCTGCTGATGACGCGGAACGGCACGCCCCACGGTCCCCACTGCTTGTCGCCGGAGGGGCCGAACAAGGCAACGATCGGCGTACCGACGGCACCGGCGATATGCATCGGCGCCGAATCGACACCGATGAACAGCTTCGCCGCCCTGGTCAGCGCCGCCAGTTCCTTCAACGACAACTGGCCCGACAGGCTGAACGCCGGCCTGGTCAGGCGCGCCTGGATCGCCTCCAGCATGTGCTTTTCATCAGCGCTCGGCGCGGCGGTCAGCACCACGGCGTGGCCGTCGCCCTGCAGGCGGTCGAACCAGCGCCGCCATCCGCTCGGCCGGCCAGCATTTGAAGAACCAGCGCGAGGCGGGGTGAATGTGGATGAAGTCGCCGCCGTGCAGGCCGAATTCCTGCAGATGCGCGGCCACCGCGCCCTCGGCTGCCGGCCCCGGCACCAGCAGCAGGCGCCGCTCGTCCGGCCCCGGCTGGATGCCGATCCGGCGCAGCGCATCCAGATTGGCCTCGGCCATGTGGCGCAGCGCATTTTTCGGCGCGCTCTGCAGATGCGTGAAACTCCGCTTCCAGCGCTTGCCACGCCCGCCGATCGCCGGCCCCACCGACCAGCGCGGCTTGAGCAGACGGCACAACCAGGCGCCGCGCCAGTGCTCGGTGAGGTGGATGATCAGGTCGTAACCGCGCGCCTTGAGCGTGTTGTAGAGCGCCAGTTCAGCCCGCGCCTGGCCGACGACGCCCAGATTCTTCCACTGGCGGCCGACGCTGTGCACGTGCGCGATTGCCGGATGCAGGGTCAGCATTTCAACCGTATCGGCATAGACCAGCGCATCGATCTCGACCTGTGGCGCCTGCGCCTTGAGCACCGAAAACACCGGCGAACTGACCAGCACGTCGCCGTGGTGGCGCAGCTTGATGACCAGCGCCCGCCGGATTTCGCCCAAGGGCACCGCGTCGCGCAGAGGATTGAAGGATTCCATGCCGGGCATTTTACCGGCTGAGCTCGATCACCGTGCGCGAACCGTATGCAAAGTTGAGTTCGCTCCAGCGCGCCGGCGGCAAACCCTGCCAGTGCGCCAGCAGGGTGCGGATCACCCCGGCGTGCGTGACCACCACCGCCTCCGGTACGGTCAGCCCGGCCACGAAATCCAGCGCCCGGCGCTGCAGCAGCGCCGGCGATTCGCCCCCCGGCGGCGCGTAGCCGGCGACATCGGCCGCCCAGGCATCCAGTTCGGCGCGCGGCACGGCATCCCAGCGCAGTCCTTCCCAGCGGCCGAAATCCATCTCGACCAGCCGCGCGTCGATCAGCGGCGCCGGGTGCAGCGCTTCAGCCAGCGCCCGGCAGCGCCGCAGGGGGCTGCTCCACACCGGCAGGTCCGGCGGCAGTTCAGCACGCAACAATTTAGCGACTCCCGCCACATTTTCGGCCTCGATATCGAGTCGACCGTAGCAGATGCCCGGTTCGACCACGGGTTTCGGATGGCGGATCAGGTGCAGGATCATGCGGCAAATTCAGCGAACGAAATATGTTCCCAGCGTTGCCACCACAATCGTCACCACCCCGAGCAGCAAGTTGGTCGCCACCAGCAGGCGAATGCGATTCATCGCCGCCCCGGCGGCCGGCCAGTCCTGCACCGCCACGCCCGCCTCGAGTTGCGGAAAAAACCGGAACCAGATGACACCGAAGATCGCCGCCATGACCAGGCCGCTAACGAACATCACATGCCAGTGAATGGGTGCCTGCCCGAACCCCGTCGCCCCCATGCCCGTGAAACCGGAAGCCAGGATGACGACGATGCTCACCGCAACCGCCGGAAAAAAGCGCCCGAGCACCGCGGCCAGCAACGGCAGGCGCTGTGGCGGCGGCAGTTGCGCCGCGGCCACCGGGCGCAGGCAGAAATGTGCGAAAAACATCCCGCCGACCCAGACGATCACGCCGGAAAGATGCAACAGAAGCAGGAATGAGCGCATTTGGGCTGACCGATGGGGGGAGAAGAAATAAGCGGGTCTGATCGACGACGTTGGAAGTGACCGCTGTACCCGGGTTGCAAGATTGCCCCGGGCCACGGGCCGAGGCTGGGTCACGGCAGCCGATTCTGGTTTCAGAGCATTTTGAAAGCTGCAAAAAGGCCGACGGTAAGTTCGGGATCGAGGATCACGAGCTTGGCCAGCAGCTCAGGGTGGAACAGAACCCCCTTCCGCTTCGTGGCGTCGAGGGTGATCACGGAACTGCGCCCCACCTCGCTGCCGGTGCCGGCCGTGGTGGGGATGGCAATCAGCGGCGCCAGCCCGGTCCAGTCGGCCGGCTCATCGTAGAACCGGGCCAGGGGGAAAGCGGGCGACTTCGCGAGGAGACGGGCGGCCTTGCCGGCATCCAGGGGACTGCCGCCACCAAAGGCGATGACACCGTCGCAGCCCTTCTCACGCATCAAGGCGGCGGACAGGCGGACGTCGTCCTCGATGGGATTGGGGTGGACCTGACCGAAGAGGAACCACTCGCGGTTGCAGCCCGCGGGGCCGAGCTGCGCGGTAAGGGCGCGGAAGGCATCGGTATTGACCAGGCCGGGGTCGGTGACGACCAGCGGGCGGCGGACGCCGAGGCGGGCCAGGTGGGCCGGCAGTTCCTGAATGGCCCCGGCGCCGAACAGGGTGCGGGTGGGGAAGGAGAACGCGGTGAGGCTCACGAGTGGTTCCATCTCCGGACGACGAGGCGGTGACGCTGCAATCCGTGGCACATGCACCTCACCCGCCCCCGCAGTCGCGAAAACCTCCCCGTCACGACGGAGCAGCGCCGTGGAGAGCGGCACGGTTCCCCGAAAGTCGGTAGCGCTCGGTGTCCCCACCGCGCCGAGAGCGGCGGGCTGGGGACAGCCCGCCCTACCTTTCACGCGAAGGGGCATCCCGGCCCCCGGAGCAGTCACGGGAAACGATCTACTTCGCGGCGAGGGCTTTCTCGATGGCGCCGGTCACCTTGGCGGCGTCGGGTTCATCACCGGACTCGAAGCGGGCGATGACCTTGCCGTCGCGGCCCACCAGGAACTTGCCGAAGTTCCATTTCAGGTCGCCGGGGAACGCGGCGATCCTTGCCGGTGAGCGCGGCGTAGAGGGGGCTCTGGCCGGGGCCGGACTTCACCTTGACCTTTTCGAGCAGGGGGAAGGTGACGTCGAACTTCGAGGAGCAGAAGGCCTTGATTTCCTCCGCCGTGCCGGGTTCCTGGCCGCCGAAGTCGTTGCTGGGGATGCCGAGGATGACGAGGCCCTGGTCCTTGTACTTCCGGTAGAGTGCTTTCGAGCGGCTTGTACTGGCGGGTGTAGCCGCACTGGGAGGCGACGTTGACGAGCAACACCACCTTGCCCTGGTAGGCCTTGAGCGAGGTGGCCTTGCCGTTGATGTCCTGGAGGGGGATGTCCTGGAGTGGACCGGCGGAGGCAGTGAGCGTGGTCATGAGGGCCGAGGCCGTGAGGGCGAGGATCAAGTTCAATTTCATGCGTGGTGAAGGTGAACCGGCCCGGTCGCGTGTCAAGCCGGGGGGTGGGGCCCGGCACACACACCCGCTTGCCGGGTCGACGGCGGGCCGGCGCTAGGGGAACCGCGGCGCAAAGGAATGGGGAAGCCGCCCGCGACCCGCGTTGAGTTCGGGCTTGTGGACAGGGCGGATTGGCCTAAGCTCACCACATGGCTCAGGGCCTTCATCTTTCGCAACGCATGGCGTTGCAGCAGGTGCTGGCGCCGCAGCTCCAGCAATCGCTGGCACTGCTGCAGGCGCCGGTGCTCGAGTTGCAGGCCCTGGTTGAACAGGAACTCTCCGCAAAATCCCGTGCTGGAAGAAGTGCCGGCCGCCGAACAGGCCCGGCGCGAGCGCCAGGAACAGGAAGGCCCGGCCGTTTCCGATCCGAGCGACCCGCAGGAACCGCCGGCGGACCTGCGGTTCGACCCCGCCACCGAGAAACGCCTCGAACGCGCCGGTGGACGATTTTCAGGCCGAGTTCGAGAAGCTCTCCCAGATGGATCAGGAATGGCGGGACCAGTTCTCCCAGACCAACATGCCCGCTCCGCGGCCGGGAGGAAGACGAGGAGCGCCGCCAGTTCATGCTCGATTCGCTCGTGGCCGGCACCTCGCTCCAGGAACACCTCCTCGAACAGGTCCGCCTCTTCGAACATCATGGTCATGGGCTCGCTCATCTAGTGAGGAAAGGGGGGGGGGAGGAGGGGGAGTCAATGATTGAGCACACAACAATCCAGCACCAGCGTTTCAGATTAAACACTTATGTAGAAAATGCCGACGTGTGAGACGATTGCGGGCGACGCAATGGCGAGGTCCTCGACCTCAAACATAATGGTGATGGGCTCGCTCATCTGGCGTGGCACGGGGGGAGGAGGGGGGGGGGGTGAGCGCTGATGATCTCCAGGTGACAGCGACACACTGGACTTTTGCAGGCGACGCAACCGCAAGGGTCCTTGAGTCCTGACGGAGTATGAAACCTACATACCCTACTTGCATGTGCCTACATACCTGCACAGGTTCTCACCACAGTGGAGTTACTCTTGTTAGTCCACCATGGACTGGTCCAGCACCAGTTCAGCACTGTTCCGACCCTGCGTCAGGACTGTTTCTCCACTTGCACAAGCACCTACACAATAATCACTTCTTTGCAATACCAGCCTGCCCTGGTCTAGTGCTGTTCTGCACTTTGCATTGGGTCCACCTTGGGTGTCCTACTCTGCCACGGTGTTTAGTTTCGTCAAGTCCGAGTGCCACGGTCACGGGCTCACTCAATGGGGAGAGGGCAGCAAGAGCGGGGGACCTGAGAAGCTTGCTGGCAAAGGGGAACCAGAGGAGGTTGTTTGCGACGCAACACCAGCCCCCTCGACTTCCATTATCATCGCAGATGGACTTGCTGATGTCGGAGGCGTGGCTGTAGTAGCAGAGCTGACTCCAATTGTGAAGTGGTCAGCATGTGGTGATCTGGGTGGCACGCAGAGCTCACGGTCAGGGCTGACCCTAACCCTCAACCTCACCCTTAGTGCGTACGTGCCCTTAGGGGCGGGCGTTGCCAAGCAGCTCAGCCGTGGGGAATCGCAATCAGCACAAGGCAGGGCTTGAGTGCAGCTGTTGATCGCGGATATAATGGCCAAGTAGGACAGAGCAGACACAATTCGCGCTGCACATCCTGGCAAATCCTTTAAAGAGTACGTTGGTTTTCTCAACCTCCGGCATCGTTGCTCACGCGCGCAAGCACCTGACGCTCAACGGCGGGGGGACGAATCGCAGCATGCGCATGCGCACCGCAGGAAACGCACTGAATGAATTTGCACTTTTAATTGGCACAGCACTCGGCATGCGCATGAGTAAAACTTGATGAGCGCACGCGTGCCCTTACCCAAAGACGAAAGCGGCAACCTACCTTGATGATCTCGCCGGAGTTGAGGCACAGCTTCTTGTTGTCGTCGAGCACCTGCGCATAAAGATCAGTGATGCAAGCAGCAAGGGAGCGGTGAGCAAGGGTGACGTTCATGCACACGACTTTTCAAGAGCAGGAATGTGTGTCGCCTGCATTTTGCAGGTATGCGTCTCTGAGCATGCCAGGAATTTGAACATGCAGCAGGGGTGACCGGAGGCAACGAGGAGAGCAGAGACAGCGCGTGTGCTCTGCCGGCAGTGCGTCAACTTGAACTTGTCAGCGGGGCACGTTAGCGTCACCCAGCAAGGCCTGCGCTGACGAGCGCTGATGCGGGCTTTGAGCACGCTGCCTGGAAGTCTGGAGTGCGATGTAACAAGTTGAGAAGAACCTCTAAGTAAGCACGGCGGCGACACGCGATGCAGCGTGCAACGACGCCTCCACGCACGAGCACTGACACAGACATGTTACGAGCGCGCGCCGCTAATGCGCAGCATGAGTGACAACCAACAGAGCCCCGAAATACATTGTGGTGCGGCAAAGGAGAATTATGTGTAGCAAGAAAGTACTAAAGGCAGCCCTCACCGTGTTCATGTTCTCGATCCAGATGGCGTCGACGGGACCGTCGAACAGCACCCACTTGCGCTCCGGCGTTGGAGAGGAGGCAGCAGCCCTGCATACGTACATACCGCAGGCATGTGCGGACGCAACGGGGGTCAGTCTGCATTGAAGAATGGCTCTTATTTCAAAAAGTAATAGAGGGTGCACCGCGGCCTTGCACGCAGAGGAATCGTTGGGGTCAACGTTTTTTTAGAGTATACTCGGCTAGCGGCAGCCCTGCACGGGTGCATACCACAGGCACGTGCAGATGAAACTGATGGTTCGCGGCATGCTTAATGAAATGCTTTGATTAGATTGTAGGTGGCGCATGTCCGGGTCAGCGTGCTGCGCGCTACTGCCAGTCTTCCTTCATTGAAAACACAGTGTTGCATCCGCAGATGACATCCTCTTTCAGAAAGGGCGAGCCGGCCGTATGGACATGATCTGCTTCGATTGACAATGCTGGCAGTTCATGCTTTCAGCAGAGGGCGCGCTCCAAAGCACCCTATAGTTCAAACAACTACGGTAAACGCCACCACCACCACCGGTAATCTTTCTGAGGACTTGCACGCGCCGTCAGTAAGATCAAGTGTTGCGAGGCATGCCTTGCGCGTCGACGCGCGAAAGAACCACGGCCATGAGTTTGGCACTTTTTGGATGTGGACGTATCACGACAACCATGGCTTCAGACATTGAAGTTCATCGCGCCTCTCCTCACCTGTACATGGTGGACATGATGCCGTCGTGCCACTCGTGCGTGGCGCCGTCAAACTCGCCGTACATCTGCCCCATGGTGACGCTCTGCGGCGGCAGCGATCAGCACAATTTAAATGTTGAGTTCAACTTGAAGTTTTGACGCTACCTGCAATTAGTGCAGATTTGTGCTTGGCGTAATAGCGCAGCACTTGTGCACCAGGTGCAGCAGCCCGGTTTAACGCATTGTTTTTGCATGTGCTGGTGGGTGGAGGGGTTAAATTCAAGCTAATGCAAAGGCAATGCTGCGCAGGCCAGATGGGAGGGGATCGCTGACGTGGCCGCCTTTCATATTTTTGCCCTGCTCACGTGGCTTGCCAGCAAGCGCACAAGAGTGCACGTGATGCAGTGCTGCTTGCAGGGAGTGGTCATTGGCTTTGCCTTGCTGCTGGCGCTGGTCCTTTTCCTGTCGAAGGCGCTGACCGAACTTCTCGGCGATCAAGGTGGCCTTGCGCTGGCGGCGATCGCCGGCATTGCCGATGTCGATGCGATCACCCTGTCCATGACGGAAGTCACGGGCCAGGCGATCGCGCCCGGCATCGCCGCCCTGTCGATCCTCGTGGCGGTCGTCACCAACTCCCTGTCGAAATCCGTCCTGGCGATGATCGCCGGCGGCCTCCGCTTCGGCCTCGCCTATCTCGCCGTCAGCCTCGCTGCGATCCTCGCCGGCGGCCTGATCGCCCTCACGGCCCCCTGGCTGTGATACGCGACACGGACGCCACACTGCGACAATCGCGCAACATTGTGTAAAAATCGCATGGCAATTTAGGCAAGGAGATTGACGGTCAACGCGGTCGGCAACCGTTGCCGGGTGCGTAAGGCAGTTCTCAAGTCGTTGGTTTTCATAGGAAAAACGAGTTCCGTCCTGCAACCGGCGACGCCGCTTCGAGCAATTCCTGTGGATCGTCGGTGCTTAAGCTGTGGAAAGGTCAGCGTATGGACAGGCACTCCACAGCGTAGGACTTTCCTAACCACACGTCATGGGGGCGAAAGAGGCACCGCCCCGCCGAGTGGATGTAGTCGCCGCCTGCGGCACGGCGTCGTCACCCGGACAAATCCGGGTGCGGGAGGCGTGCAGTTATGCGGGTTGGGTGTGGGCGCCGGTTTGCCACCGAGCGCGAGGCGTTTTTCCTCTCTCGACCATCAGACGTTCATGGCTTGCCCGGGCAGCTGGCGCTTATCGCCGTCTGGTTTGCCGCCACCGGCTTGCCGGCCGCGAGCATCGTCGCGCCGCAGGGCGCCTTCGCCGCCAATGAATGCACGGGTGGCGCACCAGGCGGCGGCAGCAATGTCACGCGCAACTGTGCGGGCAATTTTCCAAACGGCATTGAGTACGAGCCCGCGGCGGTGAACGAAACCTTCACGCTCAACGTCGGCTCGCCCACCGCAGCAACGGTCAATGCGCCGGCGGTCAACGTTTTCGGGCTCTTCAATGCGACCTGCGGGCGTTCTCGTCGGCGATTTCTTCATTCGGGCGCAAACTTTGTCCTCGGCGGCGTCAACGCGACGTCGGTCATAAACGTCCTCGAAGGGTCGTCGGTTACCGGCTCGTCGCATGGCGTTTACATGTACACCGACGGCACCGATAACGACGCGACGGTCAACAATTATGGAACGGTAGCCGCAACGGGGGAAGGGGACTCCTTCACGGTACCGTCGAACATCGTGACCAACGCGCTCGGCATTGCCGGCTTGGTCATCGGCTCGCCCGGCATCGGCATCAATGTCGTCGCCGGCAATCCGCTCGGCGGCCCCGCCGGCAGTGGTGATGCGACGGCTAACAACTACGGTACCGTGACGGCCCTCGGCAACGGCATAAACGTCTGGTCCCAGAACGGCACCGCCACGGCGCTGAACGGCATCGGCAAGAGCGTCACCTCGACCGGCGGCAACGGCGTCTATAGTTCGGCGGATCCTCTGACCGGCCTCGTCCCGACCTTGGGTCACGTAGCGGTCTACAATGGTGGCTCGGTCGGAGCCGCCGACATCGGCATCTTCGCGCCCTCTCTGGATAGCGTGAAGGTCGACGGTGTCACGGTCGGCGACGATCCGACGGTCTATGGATCGGTCAACGCAACCAACGGCCCCGGCATCCTCGCGCTGGCGCCAGGCGACGTCGAAATCGACGCCGGCGCCGTCACTTCCGGCGCCGAAGACCTTCAATGTGCTGGGATTTGACGTGGTCAGCGGCGGCGTGATCGGCGCCAGCCTTCTCGGCGATGGCAATACGACCATCAAGACCCATGGCACTATCACCACGGACGGTACCTTTGGTGTCCTCGGCGTTTCGCAGAACGGCGCCTCGACCGTGACCGTCGGCGGCAACATCACCCCGGTCGATATCGGTGCATCCTCGATCGTCCTTGACGGGAACAAGGCTGCGACGCTCGACGTCGACGCCGGCAAGCAGGTCGATGCGAACTTCATCGGCCACTTCGCTACCAATGGCGGCGACGGCATCGTCGACATCAATGCCGACAAGACGAGCATCGTGAATTCCGGTGCCGTCGGCGTCGCCGGCGTTGGCCTCGGCGACGGCAATGTCTTCGTCAACTCCGGCATCGTCAACGTCACCGGCGTCAACGGCGCCGACGTCGAAGCGAATCCATTCCCGGTCGCCGGCGGTGTGCTCGGCCTCAGCCTCGGCGACGGCAACGTCTCGGTCACCGGCCACGGCAATATCAGCGTCGACGAGGGCCTTTTCGGCGTCGCCGCGGTCGCCCTGGGCGACGGTGCCGCCACGGCCAGCATCGACGACGGCGTCGTCATCGACCCGCCGGTCATCGGCATGCTCGGCCTAAGACTTCGGCGGGCAACTGCCGGCGACCGTCAATGTCGGCGACAACGCGACCGTCGATGCCGATTTCGTCGGCCTCCTCGGTCTCTCCTTCGGCTCCGGCAGGGTCGACATCAATGTCGGCGAGAATGCCACGATCGGCGCCGTCGATGTGCCGATCTTCGGCATTTCGACGCTCGACACGTCGGGCTCCAAGGATACCCTGATCGACATCGGCGAGGGGTCGGAAGTCTATGGCGAGATAAGCGCCATCACCGCCGTCACGCTCGGTGACAGCACTGCGGTCCGCATCACCAACGAGGGCGGCCTTATCCAGGGCAATGGCCTGCTTGCGCCGACCATCTTCGTCGGCGCCCGCAACGGTGCGACGATCAACAATTTCGACACCGATGCTTCTCCGGCGTGATCCACCGCCATGCCGGCTCGCAATATGAGCCCGTCATCCTGTCGATCGGCGGCGGCCTCACCATCAACAACGGCAACTCCGACGATGCCGGCGGCGAGATCACCGGCACCGTTTCGGCATTGGCGCTCAACGGCCAGGACAACAGGTTCAGGAACGTCAACGGCGGCGTCTGGAACACCGCCGGCCTGAGCTTCTTCACCACCGGCGGCGACAACCTCGTCGACAATGGCGACGGCAGCACGATCAACATCGGCGACGACCTGCTCGACCTGTCGCTGATCACTTTCACGGCCGGAAACGAGAACGTCATCGACAACCGGTCCGGCGCGACGATCAATTCGACCGGCATCAACACGCTTGCCTTCATCGATCATCACGGCAGCGAGGTGGACAATTCCGGCGTCCTCAACGTGACCGGGCTGACGACCTTCCTCGGCCTCGACGACTTCTACAATGACGATGGACTTGTCGACATGCAGAACGGCGTGTCGGAATATCTGCCGCTCGAGATCCCCTATTACAACACCGGCGTCGGCGACGTGATGATCACGACCGGCAATTTCGATGGCGACGGCGACAGCGAGCTGGCCATCGACGCCTGGCTCGGCGGTCCCTTCGGCAACTCCTCGTCCGATCTCATGATCGTCGGTGGACGCGTGACCGGATCGACGGCGGTCGACGTCGCCGACCTGAACCCGGGGCCGGGCGTCTATAACCCGGTTGGCATTCCGGTCGTCGGCGTCCTTTCGGGCAATACCGATCTCGGCGATTTCTACCTGGAGAACGGTCCGATCGATAAGGGGCTCTTCACCTTCGACCTGTTCCTCGACGAGACGCCGGGCGACCTCCTCGACATGCTCGGCCACCATGACTTCGACACCAAGGCCTGGGTGCTTGCGTCCTACGCCAACTCCTCGGCTTATGCGCTGCCGCAGACGATGAATATCGTCCAGGGCATGTGGAACACGACCGCCGACAGTTGGATCGACCGCGCCAGCGACTTGCGTGTGTTCTATGGCCCGGCGGGCGGCGGCGGCGCCGATCTGCCGGTCTATGAGGCTCCGACCGAAGCCATTGCCGACCCCAACAACAACGGCATCTGGGCGCGCGTCATCGGCCAGGTCGCCGAGCGCGACGTGAGCTACGAGACCGAGCCCTTCCCGATCAGCCCGTCACGGTTGACGGCGACTATGACGAGGAGCTCTGGGGCATCCAGGGCGGCATCGATCATGGCTTCGCCATGGGCAACGGCACGGCGGTCGTCGGCATTCTCGCCGGCTACGCACAGAACAGCGTCGACTTTTTCGAGCCCGGCAAGAACGCCAACATCACCGCGCCAAGCGTCGGCGTCTATGTGGATTTCGTGAACGGGCCGGCCTATTTGGACAACCCTCGCGCCAAGGGCCAATTCCCTACGATATCGACTTCGATCTCGGCGGCAACTCGGAAGCACCGATGGCCTTTCACTGGGCGTGCGTGCCGAGGCCGGCTATCGGGCGACGGCTGCAGAACGGCTTCTTCATCGAGCCGGTCGCGAGCCTTGCCTATGTTCACACCGACATAGACGATTTCGATATCTCGGGTGCTGCCGTCGATTTCGACGATGGTGAGAGCCTCCGCGGCAAGGTCGGCGGGCGGCTCGGCGCCGAGGTCAACAATGGCGGCTACCAGATCGACCCCTACCTCCATGCCTTCCTCGGCAGCGAGTTCCTGGGCGACAACGAAGTCTTCATCGCAAGCGGGCCAGGGGATCACCGTCTCCGACGATGTCTCGGGCATATTCGGCGAGGTCGGTGGGGGCATCAACATGACCAACCCCGCCGAAACCGCTGCCTTCTATGCGCAGGGCAGCTACCTCTTCTCGGACGGCTATCAGGCCGGCAACGCCAAGGCGGGCGTCCGCGCAGCCTGGTAGGCGGAGAGGCCAGTCCGGCTCAGGCCGGACTGGTGGCAAGCAGGGCAGACGGCGGCGGCTTGCTTCCCATCATTGCCGCACTCCCTTCGCCGCCTAAAAAGGCCGGACCCACCAAGGCGCCGGCCGCGCATGTTCCGGAAGATCCTGATCGCCAATCGCGGCGAGATCGCCGTCCGCGTCATCAGACGGCGCGACGGCTCGGCATCGCCACGGTCGCCGTCTATAACGACGCCGACCGCGATGCCGCTCCATGTCGCTGGCCGACGAGGCGGTGCATATCGGGCCGCCGCAGGCCTCGGCCTCCTATCTGGTCATCGACAAGATCGTCGAGGCGTGCCGGCGACCGGCGCCGACGCGGTCCATCCCGGCTACGGGTTCCTGTCCGAGCGGGCCGAGTTCGCCGAGGCGCTGGCAGGCGGCCGGCATCGCCTTCATCGGCCCGAACCCGCGCAGCGATCGCGGCGATGGGCGACAAGATCGCCTCGAAGAAGCTCGCCGCCGCGGCGAAGGTCTCGACCGTGCCGGCCATCCTCGGCGTGGTCGACGACGAGGACGAGGCGCGTCGCGGCGGCCCGCGAGATCGGCTTCCCGGTGATGATCAAGGCCTCGGCCGGCGGCGGCGGCAAGGGCATGCGCATCGCCTGGAGCGTCGACGAGGTGCGGCGAAGGCTGGAGCCGGGCGCGCTCGGAGGCGCAGTCCTCCTTCGGCGACGACCGCGTCTTCATCGAGCGCTTCGTCGAGAGCCCGCGCCACGTCGAGATCCAGGTGCTCGGCGACAAGCACGGCAACGTCATCCACCTCGGCGAGCGCGAATGCTCGATCCAGCGCCGCAACCAGAAGATCGTCGAGGAGGCGCCGTCGCCGGCGGTCGACGCGACGCTCCGCGCCAGGCGATGGGCGAGGAGGCGGTCGCGCTGGCGAAGGCCGTCGGCTACATTCCGCCGGCACGGTCGAGTTCATCCTCGGCGCAGGATCGGCAAGTTCTACTTCCTCGAGATGAACACGCGGCTCCAGGTCGAGCACCCGGTGACGGAGCTGGTCACCGGCATCGACCTGGTCGAGCAGATGATCCGGGTCGCGGCCGGCGAGCCGCTCGCCTTCGCCAGGAGGACGTCCGTTCAACGGCTGGGCGATCGAGTCGCGGCTCTATGCCGAGGACCCGTATCGCGAGTTCCTGCCGTCGATCGGGCGGCTCAACCGCTACCGGCCGCCGCCGAAGGGCCGCGACGGCGCGGTACGGTGCGGCATCGATTTCGGCGTCGTGGAGGGCTCGGAGATCTCGATCTAGTTCGACCCGCTGATCGCCAAGCTCGTCACCCACGGCGCCGACCGGCCGCGGCGATCGAGGCGATGGCGGATGCGCTCGACCGTACGGTCATCGACGGCGTCCCGCACAACCAGCCGTTCCTCTCGGCGCTGATGGATCATCCGCGCTGGCAGGAAGGGCGGCTCTCGACCGGCTTCATCGCCGAGGAATTCCCGACGGCTTCAAGGGCGTCGCGCCCGATGCCGAGACTGCACCGCGATCTCGCGCCTCGATCGCACTCGCAATCGAGCTGAAGCGCCGCCGGCGCTTGGCCGGGGAGTCGACGGCGCCATCACGGCGATTGGCATCGTCAAGCTCGCCGGCGAGTGGATGCTCACCATCGGCGACGAGCCGCGAAGCCGCTCGAGCGTCGGCGTTGGCGGGCGAGGCGGCGCCATGGATCCGACTGGCAGCCCGGCGAGCCGCTCTGGTCCGGCGCGGTCGACGGCAAGCCGATCACGGTCCAGGTGCGGCCCGTCGCCGGCAGGCCTCCGGCTGCTCCTGGCGCGGCATCGACGTCGTCGCGCGGATCATGTCGCCGCGGGTCGCCGGACTCGACGCGCTGATGACGGAGAAGAAGGACGCCGACGCGTCGAAGTATGCGCTGCCCGATGCCCGGGCTCGTCGTCGCGATCGACGTCGCGCCAGGCCAGAACGGTGCGCGCCGGCGAGACGCTCGCCATCATCGAGGCGATGAAGATGGAGAACGTGCTCCGCGCCGAGCGCGACCTGCACGGTGACCGAGATCAACGCCGCCCCGGCGACACGCTGCCGGTCGACGCGGTCATCATGGAGTTCGAATAACGTCCTGTAGGGCGGATTAGCCCGAAGGGCGTAATCCGCCGCTACTATGCACCGAGAATGGAGCCTTCGCCCATGCCGAACAAGACCGTCCACGTCACGATCAGCGGCAAGGTGCAGGGCGTCGGCTACCGCACCTGGACGGAAAAGCAGGCACTCGCCCGCGGCCTGTCCGGCTGGGTCTGCAACCGCCGCGGCGGAAGCGTCGAGGCAGTCTTTTTCGGGTGAGGCCGGGAATTCGTCGATGCGATGGTCGCTGCCTGCCGCGTCGGCCCGGCCCAGGGCCGCGTCGATTCCGTCGATGCGAATGAGCAAGCCGAGGAAATGACCGGCCGCTTCCAGGTCAGGCCGACTTAGTTTATTCAAAGCGAATGTCGCGTCGGTTGTTGAGATGCCTCGGCTCAATCCTCGTCCTTCGAGGCTCGCTGCGCTCGGCGCCTCAGGATGAGGATTGAGGGATAGACCTTCTATTCGACCGTCCAGATGCACAATCCCCAGTTCGGCCTCATCCTGAGGCGGCCGGCCACGAGAGACCGTGGACGGCCGAAGGCCGGACAGGGACGGAAAGAAAATCCGGCCCTCGAAGGACGAGGCGGCCCGGCGCGCCGATCCAGGTTAAGAAG
>CAWFGN010000014.1:0-170259 GCA_963815365.1 uncultured beta proteobacterium | reverse complement strand
CATGCCAGCTGAAGCCGCCATGACCGCAGCCCAGGCGCTGGCGGGTTTTCGCCCCATGCTAACGCCACGACAAACCGCCGCTTGGCAGAAGGATAGTCAGGGTGGTTTTGACGAGATGCCGCGCGATCCATGGGCGTAATTTTCGAAAGTGAGCCGATGCTGAAACGGCTTTGGAGTTAACCGCTTGGGTGAAAACGGCAGGGGGTAATGACTTGACCCGCATCGTACCGGCTGGCGCTGGCCGCTATCGTGTGATACATTGAATACATGTATCTGAAGAGGAGGTTTTGACATGGCTACCTCGATTCGCCTGGCCCCGGAAACAGAGCAAAGGCTTGACTATCTCGCCTCTCACACCGGCCGCACAAAGGCTTATTACCTGCGAGAAATCATCGAGCAGGGCATTGAGGAGATGGAGGACTACTACCTTGCTGCCGACGTTTTGGAGCGTGTCCGCAAGGGGCGGGAGCAGGTGCATTCGGCTGCCGACGTGAGGCAAGACCTTGGCTTGGACGATTAGTTACGCCGACACGGCCAGGCTTCAGCTTCGCAAGCTCGACAAGCAGACCGCACGTCGCATCGTCGATTTCATGGACGAGCGCGTCGCCGGGCTGGAAAACCCACGCAGCACAGGCAAGGCATTGACTGGCCCGTTTGGTGGCTTTTGGCGATACCGCGTGGGTGATTGCCGTGTGGTTTGTGACATCCAGGACGCCGCTTTGCGCGTCCTCGTGGTGCAGGTTGGCAATCGGCGCGAGATTTACCGATAAGACAAGGGCACGTAATAGCGCTGCTCAACGGCGGTTATTCTCAATCCAACTCGATCAACCAGAATTTCCGTTTGGCCGGCGTGTTCGGATGAATTTTGCAGGGCCGACCGAGGAAACGCTGATCTATTCCATTTCGTCGTTCCCGCAGCCTCGACACACCCGGGACCCCGCTTCGCGGCGGGCGAGGCGGAACCCAGAAGAATCAACGACCTGGATCCCCGCCTGCGCGGGGATGACGATTTAATCAGTATCTCCCAAAGTAGCCGTCGGCGTATTTTTTGTATCGTATGCGATGCGGTGTTTGAGTATTTTTATTAAATGCATTATATTTAGTGCATGAATATGACTGAAATCGGCGCCGTGATTCGCGAAGCCAGAACGCAGCGCAAGCTCAGCCAGGAGGGGTTGGGAAAGATGCTTGGCATGAGCCGCGCCACCATTTCCGGCATCGAGACCGGAAAGGTCGTCGAGGTCGGCGTTCGCAAGCTGATGGCCTTGTGTGCGGCCGTCGGGCTTGAGGTTTCAGTGGGAGTGCGGCGACCTTACCCGACCCTGCAAGCGCTGAGGAAAGAGGTGCATGACCAGAAGCGGGGTTAGTGTCTTTGTTGACCAGAGGTGCGCCGGCACGATTTCCCGGAGCGACATCGAGGCGGACACCTTCCTGTTTGACTACATCGAGGGGTGCGAAGACCGGCATGCCGTCTCGCTCACGATGCCTGTGGTGGCCGATCAGTACGATTCGATGGGCTTCCTGCATCCGGTCTTCGAGATGAACCTGCCGGAAGGGTCCTTGCGGCAACGGCTGGAACTGATGTTCGCGAAGGCGGTCAGGGATTTCGATGCGCTGACGCTGCTCGAAATCGTTGGCCGGTCCCAGATCGGCCGCTTGCGATTTGCCTCGGCAGGCGCCCCGCTCGAAGACGTTCCGGCGCAGAGGATAGACAGCATCCTCGCCTATGCTGGCGCGGAGGATCTTTTCGCTGAGCTACTCGAGCGGTTTGCCCGATATTCCGGAATTTCCGGCATGCAGCCCAAGGTACTCGTGCGTGATGCTTCGGTGGCGCTCGACAAGTTCACCGGCAAGGGCGCCACGCATATCGTCAAGAGTTTCAACCCGAGGGAGTACCCCGAACTCGCTGCCAACGAGTATTTCTCGATGCAGGCGGCGCGCCATGCCGGACTTCCGACGGCCGAAGTGAGCCTGTCGGAGAACCGCACCATTCTCGTCGTGGAGCGATTCGATCGCACCCCGGATGGCCATTACCTGGGGTTCGAAGACTTTTGCGTGCTCAGCGGCCTGCGGGCGAATGGGCGGTATTCTGGCTCCTACGAAGCACTGGCGGAGAAGGTCTCCGTCTTCGTCTCGCCGGAGCATCACCCGTTCGCCATGCGACAACTTTTCGGGATGGTGGCTCTGTCCTGCATGATCAGGAACGGGGACGCACATTTGAAGAATTTTGCCGTCCTTTATGATGAACCTGGTGTTAACGTCCGGCTGGCGCCGGTGTACGACATGCTATCGACGGCTCCGTACCTGCCCCGGGACACCATGGCGTTGGAGATCGATGGTGGCAAGGCGTATCCCTCGCGCAAACAGCTCGTCCAGTTCGCCCGGCAATCTTGCGGACTCTCCAGGCAGAACGCCGAAACAGTCCTGGCCAGCATCGCGCACGGCGTGAAGAAGGCGCTGGTCGAAATGCAGGCTTATGCGGCTAGCCATCCAGATTTTCAGCGGAGTGCGGACCACTTCTCCCGGGTGTTCTCGGATGGGCTTGATTGGGAGCGGATTCCCGTTCCCAATCAAGCCCGGTAAATAAAAGTTACAATAATGGCCGGAAATTAAGAATTTCGTTGGCCGGTTAAGAAAAAATGAGTCAAGTCGGGTACGCGTTTTTGCGGCACGTGCTGCACCTTTCGGCTTTTGAGCCGGGCCGGCCTGCGCGTATCTCCCCGGTGATTCGTGTGACGCCCATGCCGGATGCGCTGCTGATTCCGGCCGCTGTGGCGCCCGGTACAGACGATCCGCTGGATCATCTTCTTTTTGCCCTCAAGCACGAAGGCGTCGATCTTCAGATCCTGGCGCAGGCCTTGCGGCAAGTGCCGGCGGCACGCATGATCAACGCGATCAGGGCTTCGCCCTCCGGCGGCTACATTCGGGTCGCCTGTTTTTTGTGGGAGATTTTCAACGCACGGGCGCTGGAAGACTTGCCTGTCATCGCCGGCCCCACGGTTCTGCTTTTTGACCCGAAAAGATATGTAACGATGCCCCCGTCGCGCAACGCCAGGTGGCGGGTCGGCTTCAATGGATTGGGGTCGCCGGCAGTTTTGTGTCACGGTCGAACGAACGCCGGTTATCGAGGCCTTGCTGGCCTCGGATATTCTGGCCGGCGCCGAGGCCTTTCTGTCACGGCTGGGGCCGCTTGCGGCAGAGCGTGCCATGTCGTGGGCCTATCTGCATGAAACGGAAAGTTCGTTTGCGATCGAGCGCGAGAAGCCATCGGCAAACAAGGCGGAGGCATTTGTCGATCTGCTCCGGCAGGCCCATCAGGCGCGGCCGCTCGACGAAGAATATCTGGTGGCTTTGCAGAATGCGGTGATCGCGAATCCGCTCGACAAGGCCGTTGCCTATCGGCATCAGCAGAATTGGCTGAGAGGTCCCTTGCGCGGCGCGGCGGGCATTACTTATGTGCCGCCGCCGCCCGGTCTTGCGCGGGACTTGATGGGCGAACTGCTGAGGTTTGCCAATGCGGCGCCTGGCAAGGTCGATCCACTGGTCACGGCTGCCGTGATCTCGTTTGCATTTGTTTTTATTCATCCGTTCATGGACGGTAACGGGCGCTTGTCGAGATTTCTCTTTCACCATGCGCTGTGCCGCTCCGGGCGCCTGGGCAACGGCCTGTTGCTGCCGGTTTCGGTCGCCATGAAACGCAACGAGGCGGCGTATCTTGGCGCCTTGCGGGGTTTTTCCATTCCGGCGCGCAAGTGTTGGGATGTCCGCTGGATCGGGGACGACGATTTCGATCTGCGCTTCTTGTCCGATGAGACGCTGTATCGCTACTGGAATGCGACTTCCTGTGTCGAGTTCGGACTGCGCATGGCGCAGCAGGCGCTTGAGCACGATCTCAAGGAAGAAACGGCTTTTCTCGGGAAGTTTGATCGAATTTACAAAGCGGTTGACGACCGCTTCGATGTGCGCGGCAACGATCTGACCACGCTGGTGCTTTCCTGCTTGCAAAACAACGGCAAGGTGTCGGCCAATCATCGCAAAAGGTATGCTCATACAGTGCAGGAGGCGGTTTTCGATGCCGTTGAGGAAGCGTGGGCCGATGATATTGATTGACATGACGCGTGAAACGCTGCGCCCGGCGGCGAAAGACTGCTTGAAGCCAGGATATCGTGCCGCGCCGGTTCGGGTTTCGCCTGGACAATGCGCGCAAGGGGAAATTATGAATAACATGTTTGTACTACGCTTGCCGGATGCCTTGCTGGCCAGGGTTGAACCGGCGGCGGGGAAAATTCGATGATCCGACGCTTTATTTCATTGCCGAGAAGGCACAAACAGGCAGTTTCGATTAGCGGCCGATTTCATCCTGCTGTTGCTCGCCTTCTGGTCGGCGCTGGCGCTGCGTTTTGAAACCTGGAACCCGGCGCTGGCACCTTATCGCTTGGCAGATGCTGGCGGCGCCATTGCTGGCGATTCCCGTCTTTATCCGGCTTGGCTTGTACCGCGCGGTGATCCGCTTCATGGAAGATCGCGTGGTATTCGTGGTGGCTGGCGGGGTCACGCTGTCAGTGTTGCTGCTGGCGGCGGGCGTCGCCCTGACCCATACGCCCGGGCTCTCACGCGGTGTTCTGGTGATTTACTGGTTGCTGGCGATTGTCTATGTCGGTGCGACGCGATTTGTTGTGCGCAGCTATTTCCTGCGTGCAGAACGCGGCCAGGATTCGCGCATACGGATCGCCATCTACGGCGCCGGCCGGGCGGGAACGCAGCTGGCTTATGCCTTGCGCGCCGGGCGGGAATATCAGCCGGTGGCCTTTTTCGACGACAACCCGGCGCTGCAGAAGAGCGAACTGGCCGGTCTGCGGGTGTATTCGCCGGATCAACTGGCGTCGGTGCTGGCGGCCAAGGAGATCGACGAGTTGTTGTTGGCGATCCCGTCGGCCAACCGGGCGCGGCGGGCGGAGATCATCGACCGGCTGGAAGGCCTGCATTGCAAGGTCAAGCTGGTGCCGGGCATGGCGGATGTGGTGAGCGGGAATGTGACGGTTGACGCCATCAGAGAGGTCGAAATCGAGGATCTGCTCGGGCGCGAACCGGTTGCGCCGGATGATTCCCTGCTAAAGCGCTGCATCACTGGCAAGGTGGTGCTGGTTTCCGGGGCGGGCGGTTCGATCGGTTCCGAACTCTGCCGCCAGATCATCCGCTTGCAGCCGTCGCGGCTGGTGCTGATGGAGCTTTCCGAGTTTGCCTTGTATTCGATCGAGCAGGAACTTGCCGGGCTGTGTGCCAAGGCTAACCTGCGGGTCGAACTGGTGCCGGTGCTCGGTTCGGTGATTCACCAGCATCGCAATGAGATGGTGATGAAGAGTTTCGGCGTGCAGACGGTTTACCACGCCGCGGCGTACAAGCATGTGCCGCTGGTCGAGCACAATCCGATCGAGGGTATTCGCAACAATGCGGTGGGCACGCGGCGCATGGCGGAGGCGGCGCTGGCGGCGGGGGTGGAAACCTTTGTACTGATCTCGACCGACAAGGCAGTGCGCCCGACCAATGTCATGGGGGCCAGCAAGCGGCTTTCCGAACTGATCCTGCAGGCCTTGGCGCGTAAAGGGGGCCAGGGCAAGACCACGCGCTTCTGCATGGTGCGTTTCGGCAATGTGCTCGGCTCCTCGGGTTCGGTGGTGCCGCTGTTCCGCAGGCAGATCGCGGCGGGCGGGCCGATCACGCTGACCCATGCCGACATCACGCGCTATTTCATGACCATCCCCGAGGCGGCGCAACTGGTGATTCAGGCCGGTTCGATGGGGCAGGGCGGCGAAGTTTATGTGCTGGACATGGGCAAGCCGGTTAAAATCATCGACCTCGCGCGGCGCATGGTGCATTTGAGTGGCCTGGAGTTGCGCGACGAAGAACATCCGGACGGCGATATCGCGATTGAGGTGGTGGGCCTGCGCCCGGGCGAGAAGCTCTACGAGGAGTTGCTGATCGGCGACAATGTGGAGGGCACCTCGCACCCGCTGATCATGCGCGCCTACGAGCATGAAGTGCCTTGGGCGGTGCTGTGCGAGCGCCTGGCGAGCCTGGACGAGGCCTGCCAGGCTTTTGATTTCGAAGGCGTGCTGGCCTTGCTCGGCGTGCTGGTGCAGGAATACGCGCCCGCCCGGCATGGTGACGATGAACTGCTGTGGCGCACGATGGCCCGGCCGGCTACGGTCGATGTGCGGGTGCATTGAAATTTTTGGAAAGCTGGAAAAATGAACGATAACGAAATGGTGCAGGACGACGAGATCAGCCTGTTCGACCTGTGGGAAAAGCTGAAGGATGGTTGGCGTTTTGTGGTGGGCGGTACGGTGCTTGGTTTGGCCGGCGCCGGCGCGGCGCTGATGGTTCTGCCGCCCAAGTACGAGGCGGTGGCGGTGGTGCAGATTGCACAGGTCGGGCAGATTGCTTACGCGCAGCTAGGGCAGGTGATGCAAATTCCCAGCCTTACTGTGGAGCCAGCGACGCAAGTGGTCGAGCGGATGAAGACGCCTGCCTTTCAGACGGCGGTCGCTCAGACGTTAGGCAATCAGGCGTGGATTGATGACCTGCAGCATTCGGCAAATGCTTCGGCGAAATATATTTCACTTCAGGTTATCAAGGCTACCTCGGCGCAAGGCGCGTCGTCGCTTATTGAATTAAAGGCGAATGCTTCGAATCCTGAGGATGCGAAGAACATTGCAGACGCATCCATAAAAGAGTTGGAAAAACGCCATTCGGATCTCGCAAAGCCCATACTCGAAAGAATGCATTCGGATCTGAAGTTGGCCAAGGAGAAACTGGTTAGTGCCGAGAGGGAACTTGAGGGTATCAACAAACTGGTAGCGAACGCCGCAGTCAAGGATGATCGTTTTACCCAGCTTTCATTGATGACCGGCCTGCGCGTTCAGAAGGAGTCAGAACTTTTTGCACAGCGTCAGGCGATCGTGGCACTTGAAGCGGCGTTGAGCGCACCTGCTACCCAACCGACCAAGGCAATTGAAGCCGCTTTCGTCACGGACAAGCCGGTTTCCCCCAAGAAAACCCTGCTCCTCGCCCTCGGCCTGATCGGCGGCCTGCTGGCCGGCGTTGTGTCGGTGTTCTTCGTCGATGCCTGGCGGCGGTCGAAAGGTGAGCGGGCCGGGCGAGCCGCGTCCTGATCGGTAGTCCCAGATTCAAAATTCAACTTGGCCCGGTCCTGATCGTCCGGGAGCGTGCCATCACATGGAATTCCTCGACCTCCCCCAACTCATCTCCGCTGCCGGCACCGTTCGCCTGCCTGGCTCGAAAAGTATTTCCAACCGTGTCCTGCTGCTGGCAGCGTTGGCCGAAGGGGAAACGGAGGTGCGCGACCTGCTGGCTTCGGACGATACCGAGCGCATGCTTGACGCGCTGCAGGTGCTGGGGGTCGGCGTTGATCATTTGGGTGGCGAGAACTGGCGCATTTCTGGTTGCGCCGGCAGATTTCCAATCAAGCAGGCCGAGCTCTTCCTGGGCAACGCCGGGACGGCCTTTCGCCCGTTGACGGCGGCGCTGGCGCTGGCCGGTGGCGATTACATCCTGAAGGGTGTGGCGCGCATGCACGAACGGCCGATTGGCGATCTGGTCGACGGGCTGCGCCAACTCGGCGCTGACGTGACTTATCTCGGCAACGCGGGCTTTCCGCCCCTGCATCTCAAGCCGGCAACGATTCAACCCGGTGGCGTGGTCAAGGTGCGCGGCGATGTGTCCAGCCAGTTCCTGACCGGCCTGCTGATGGCGCTGCCGCTGACCGGCGAGACGGTGGCGGTCGACGTCGTCGGCGAGCTGATTTCCAAGCCGTATATCGAGATCACGCTGGCGATCATGGCGCGCTTCGGGGTGACGGTGCAGCGTGAAGGCTGGCAACGCTTTACCGTACCGGCCGGCAGCCGCTATGTGTCGCCGGGAACGATTTACGTGGAAGGCGATGCATCATCGGCCTCGTATTTTTTGGCGCTCGGCGCCATCGGTGGTGGGCCGGTGCGCGTCGAAGGGGTGGGGTGCGATTCGATCCAGGGTGACGTGAAGTTTGCCGAGGCGCTGGCGCAGATGGGCGCGCGTCATCGAGACCGGCCCCAACTGGATGGAGGCGCGGGCGCCGCAGGATGGGCTGGTGGCGGTCGACCTCGATTGCAACCACATTCCCGATGCGGCGATGACGCTGGCCACGGCCGCGCTGTTTGCCGAAGGCACGACGACGCTGCGCAACATCGCCAGCTGGCGGGTCAAGGAAACCGACCGCATCGCGGCGATGGCAACCGAGTTGCGCAAGCTCGGTGCGCTGGTGGAAGAGGGTCAGGATTTCATACGGATTTCGCCGTCGACCGTGGCGGCCGCTACGATCGATACCTATGACGACCACCGCATGGCGATGTGTTTCTCGCTGGCTGCCTTCGGCACGCCGTTGCGTATCAACGACCCGCAGTGCGTGGCCAAGACCTTCCCCGATTATTTCGAGCGCTTCGCCAAGGTCACCAGGGCGGCGCCGGTGATCGCCATCGACGGCCCGTCTGCTTCCGGCAAGGGCACGGTGGCGGCGCGCGTGGCGGCGGCGCTCGGTTTCGCTTATCTGGATTCCGGTGCTTTATACCGGTTGACCGCGCTTGCCGCCCGCCAGGCGGGTGTCGATTGGGCGGACGAAAACGGCGTCGCGGTGATTGCCGCCGGGCTGGATGTCGAATTTTCCGAGAACGATATTCGACTCGCCGGGAAGCCGGTCGGCGAGGCCATTCGCAGCGAGGAAATCTCCTCCGGTGCATCGCAGGTCGCGGCGTTGCCGGCGGTGCGCGCGGCGCTGCTGTTCCGCCAGCGTGCCTTCAACACCGCACCGGGACTGGTCGGTGACGGGCGCGACTTGGGCTCGGTTGTCTTCCCGCAGGCGTCGCTCAAGGTCTTCCTTACCGCGAGTGCCGAGGCGAGGGCGGAGCGGCGTTATAAGCAGTTGATCGAAAAAGGATTCTCTGCTAATCTCCCGCACCTTCTGCAGGACCTGCAGCAACGCGACGAGCGGGATTCCCGGCGTAGCGTGGCGCCGCTCAGGCAGGAAGCAGATGCCAAATTGCTCGACACGACTAAACTCACCATCGATGAGGTGGTGAATCAGGTGCTGTTGTGGAGCAGGGAGGCCTTGTAGCAAGGCGCCAGCGGTTGAACGGACCGGTGACGTATTTTTAACTCTAACCCGCTGTGGATTTAGCGATTCGCGGCATGAAAGCTCTCTCCGTAATGGAATCTTTTGCTCAACTGTTTGAAGAATCCCTGGCCCGCCAGGAAATGCGTCAAGGCGAAGTCATCACTGCAGAAGTGGTGCTCATCGACCGTAACTTTGTTGTGGTCAATGCCGGCCTGAAATCGGAATCCTATGTTCCGCTCGAAGAATTCCTGAACGATCAGGGCGAACTTGAAGTGGCCGTGGGCGATTTTGTCCAGGTCGCCATTGAAATGCTGGAAGACGGCTACGGCGCCACGCGCCTGTCACGCGATCGCGCCAAGCGCATCGCCGCCTGGAACTTCCTGGAACAAGCCCTGAACGACAACACCCTGGTCACCGGCACCATCACCGGCAAGGTCAAGGGCGGCCTCACCGTCATGTCGAATGGCGTGCGCGCCTTCCTGCCGGGTTCCCTGGTTGACATGCGTCCGGTCAAGGACACCACCCCGTACGAGGGCAAGACCCTCGAATTCAAGGTCATCAAGCTCGACCGCAAGCGCAACAACGTGGTCATGTCCCGGCGTGCCGTGCTCGAAGCCACCGCCGACAAGGATCGCGTCAAGCTGCTCGAGAACCTCAAGGAAGGCACCACCGTCAAGGGCATCGTCAAGAACATCACCGATTACGGTGCGTTCGTCAACCTCGGTGGTATCGATGGCCTGCTGCACATCACCGACCTGGCCTGGCGCCGTGTCCGTCACCCGAGCGAAGTGCTCAACGTCGGTGACGAAGTTACCGCCAAGATCCTCAAGTTTGACGCAGAGAAGAATCGCGTCTCCCTGGGCATGAAGCAACTGGGTGACGATCCGTGGGTCGGTATTGCCCGCCGTTACCCGGCCGGTACCCGTCTGTTCGGCAAGGTCACCAACCTGACCGACTACGGCTCCTTCGTCGAGATCGAACAGGGCATCGAAGGCCTGGTTCACGTTTCCGAAATGGACTGGACCAACAAGAACGTCCATCCGTCCAAGGTCGTTTCGCTGGGCGACGAAGTCGAAGTCATGATCCTCGAGATCGACGAAGAGCGTCGCCGCATTTCGCTGGGCATGAAGCAGTGCAAGCCGAATCCGTGGGACGACTTCGCGATGAACCACAAGAAGGGCGACAAGGTCCGTGGCGCCATCAAGTCGATCACCGATTTCGGCATCTTCATCGGCCTGCCCGGTGGTATCGACGGTCTGGTTCACCTATCCGACCTTTCCTGGTCGGCGACCGGCGAAGAAGCCATCCGCAACTTCAAGAAGGGCGACGAAGTCGAGGCCCTGGTGCTCGGCATCGATGTCGAGAAGGAGCGCATCTCCCTGGGCGTCAAGCAGATGGATGGAGACCCCTACACCAACTTCATCGCCACCCACGAGAAGAACAGCATCGTGCGCGCCACCGTCAAGTCGGTCGACGCCCGTGGTGCCGTGCTCACGCTGGATGGCGAAAACGAAGGCTACCTTCGTGCCTCCGAGTTCTCGCGTGATCGTATCGACGACCTGTCGCAACACCTGAAGGTGGGCGATGAAGTCGAAGCCATGATCATCAACGTCGATCGCAAGACCCGTGGCATCAACCTGTCGATCAAGGCCAAGGACAATGCCGAACAGCACGAAGCCATGCAGAAGCTGGCCTCCGAGTCGGCGTCCGCAGCTTCCGGTACGACCAACCTGGGTGCGCTGCTCAAGGCCAAGCTCAACCAGCAAGGCTGACAGGCTAAGGTATGACCAAATCCGAGCTCATCGCCCGGCTGGCGGAACGTTTTCCCCAGCTGGTGGCGAAAGATGCTGACTTCGCGGTCAAGATGATCCTCGATGCGATGTCCGACGCCCTGGTGCGCGGGGATCGTATCGAGATCCGCGGCTTCGGCAGCTTTGCGCTCAACTACCGGCCGCCGCGCACCGGACGCAACCCCAAGTCGGGGGAAAAGGTCAGCGTGCCTGCCAAGTGGGTTCCCCACTTCAAGGCGGGCAAGGAACTGCGCGAGCGGGTCGATCAGTCGATCTGACGGCGTTGTGGTAGATTCGGGGCAGTGAAATTCACTGCCCCTTTTTATTTGATTTCATGACCGTACTCACCTGGGCCGTTCGGCTCATCATCTTTTCTTTCCTGCTCGTATTCGCCGTCAAGAATACGCAACCGGCGACCCTGCGTTTCGTACTCGACTATGTCTGGGAGGCGCCGCTGGTCATCGTGCTGCTCGCCTTTTTCGCCGGCGGGGCCGTCCTCGGTGTGCTGTCGGTGGTCGGCGTGATTTATCGCCAGCGGCGCGAAATATCGCGCCTCAAGCGCGAGGCGACGAAGTCCCAGCCCCCGGTTGCATCCGCGCCTCCACCACTGGCATGAACGACTTGTTCGACTACTGGCAACTGCTGCTCATCCCGCTGTTTTTTGTTCTGGGCTGGGCGGCAGCGCGTGTGGACATCCGGCAGGTGGTGCATGAATCGCGCGCCTTGCCGCGTTCCTATTTCCAGGGCCTGAACTTCCTGCTCAACGAGCAGCCGGACAAGGCTATCGATTCCTTCCTCGAAGTGGCCAAGGTCGATTCGCAGACGGTCGAACTGCATTTCGCACTGGGCAACCTGTTTCGCCGGCGGGGCGAAACCGACCGTGCCATCCGCATGCACCAGAACCTGATCGACCGCGTCGACCTCGACGATGCTGTTCGCCTGCATGCCCTGTCCGAACTGGGGCAGGATTTCCTGAAGGCAGGACTGCTCGATCGTGCCGAGGAAATCTTCAACAAGATGATCGGCACCGCCTTCGAGGCAGAAGCCAAGCGCAACCTGCTGGAAATCTACCAGGCCGAGAAGGAGTGGCTGAAGGCCATCGAACTGGCGCGCGAATTGCCGGACGTGGCGACCCAGCAGGAGGTTGCCGAGTTTTATTGCGAACTGGCGGCCAATGAAATCATGCGTTCCCGTCCCGAGCCGGCGCGTGAGTACCTGGAATCCGCGATCCAGCAGAACCGCAAGTGCGTGCGCGCCAGTCTCCTGCAAGGCGACCTGCTCTTGCAGGAGGGCAAGGCCGAGGCGGCCATCGCGGCATGGCAACGCATCGAGCAGCAGGATCCGGGTTATCTGGCGCTGGTCGCCCAGCGTCTGCTCGAAGCCCATCGCAAGCTCGATCGGCGCGATGAAGGAATTGCGCTGCTGCGCGGCTATCTCGAGCGCTATCCTTCGCTCGACCTGCTCGATGTCGTCTATCAGCTGATCCTCGAAGGCGAGGGCAATCAGGCCGCCTATCGCCTGGTGCGCGACGAACTGCAGCGCAACCCGAGTTTGCTCGGGCTGGAAAAACTGATGAGCGCCCTGCTGCCGCTGGTGACCCCTGAGGTGCGTACGGACGTCGAAGTATCGAAGAGCATCATCGAGGGCTATACCAAGCGCCTGTCGCGCTATCGATGCGATAATTGCGGCTTCAAGGCACGCCAGTTCTACTGGCGCTGTCCGGCCTGCGGCGGCTGGGAAACCTACCCGCCGCGGCGTAGCGAAGAATTCGATCAAACCTTGTAGGAATCTTCATGAAAATCACCGTTGTCGGTACGGGCTACGTCGGCCTGGTGAGCGGCACCTGTCTGGCCGAGGTGGGCAACGACGTGCTCTGTCTCGATCTGGATCCGGAGAAGATCCGCATCCTTGAAGAAGGCGGCATTCCCATCCATGAACCCGGCCTGTTGGAAATGGTCCGGCGCAATGTCGCCGCCGGTCGCCTGCACTTCAGCACCGACATTGAAAAGGCGGTCCGCCACGGCACCATCCAGTTCATCGCCGTCGGCACCCCGCCCGACGAAGACGGTTCGGCCGATCTCCAGTACGTGCTGGCGGCCGCACGCAGCATCGGCCGCCTGATGACCGACTACAAGGTCATCGTCGACAAGAGCACGGTGCCGGTCGGCACGGCCGCCAAGGTCAAGGCCGCCGTCGCCGAGGAATTGGCGACAAGGGGCATTGACCTGCCGTACAGCGTCGTTTCCAACCCGGAATTTCTCAAGGAAGGGGCGGCGGTCGAGGATTTCATGCGCCCCGACCGCATCGTCGTCGGTGCCGAGGATGAACAGGCGATTCACCTGATGCGCGCTTTGTACGCGCCGTTCCAGCGCAACCACGAACGCCTGATCGTCACCGACGTCAAAAGCGCCGAACTCACCAAGTACGCCGCCAATGCCATGCTGGCGACGCGCATCAGCTTCATGAACGAACTCGCCAACCTGGCCGAGGTGCTCGGTGCCGACATCGAAATGGTTCGCCAGGGGATCGGTTCAGACCCGCGTATCGGCTACCACTTTCTCTACCCCGGCTGTGGCTATGGCGGCTCCTGCTTCCCGAAGGACGTCAAGGCCCTGATCAAGACGGCGGCCGACGATGCCAACATCACCCTCAAGGTTCTCACTGCCGTTGAAGAGGCCAACAACCTGCAGAAGCATGTCCTCAGCAACAAGATCAAGGCCCGTTTCGGTGACCTCAAGGGCAAGCACTTCGCGCTCTGGGGGCTGGCCTTCAAGCCCAATACCGACGACATGCGCGATGCGCCGAGCCGCGAGTTGATCGCCGACCTCGTTGCCGCAGGGGCTACTGTAACCGCCTACGATCCCGTGGCCATGCACGAAACGCAACGCATCTTCAGCGATGAGCCGCGCCTGACCTATGCGGAGAACCCGATGGCTGCGCTGACCAATGCCGACGCGCTGCTCATCGTCACCGAGTGGAAGGAGTTCCGCAGTCCCGACTTCGCGGCGATCAAGGCGGCCCTGGTCAATCCGGTGATCTTCGACGGGCGCAACCTCTACGACCCCAGGTTCGTGCGCGGGCAGGGGATCGAATACTTCGCGATCGGGCGCTGAGTGAAGGCGGCCATGCTGGACAAGGTATCGCAAGTTCGCCTGCTGGTGGTGGGGGATGTCATGCTGGACCGATACTGGTTCGGCGAAGTCAACCGCATCTCGCCGGAAGCGCCTGTTCCCGTGGTCAAGGTCGAACGCCAGGAGGAGCGCCTGGGCGGCGCTGCCAACGTGGCGCGCAACGCCGCGTCGCTGGGGGCCGTTACGGCACTGCTCTCGGTGGTCGGCGACGACGATGCCGGACGCACGTTGTCCCGCCTGCTCGACGAGGGGCAGATCGATGCCGGTCTGCATGTCGATGACGATCTCGACACCATCGTCAAGCTGCGCGTCATCGGTCGCCAGCAGCAGTTGCTGCGGATCGATTTCGAGACGCCGCCCTCGCATGAAATCCTGCAGGCCAAGCTGGCCGATTTCGAACGGCGGGTCGCCGATTCCGATGTCGTGATCCTTTCCGATTACGGCAAGGGGGGGCTGACCCACATTGCCGAGATGATTCGCATCGCGCGCGCTGCCGACAAGCCGGTACTGGTTGACCCGAAGGGTGACGAGTGGGGCAAGTATGCCGGCGCCACGGTGATTACCCCGAACCGTTCGGAATTGCGGGAAGTCGTCGGTCGCTGGACTTCGGAAGATGATTTGATGGCCAGGTCTCAGAAACTGCGCGGCGAATTGGGTCTCGACGCCTTGCTGGTCACGCGCAGCGAGGAAGGCATGACCCTGTTCGCCGACGGCGAGACGCATCACCAGCCAGCCAAGGCCAGGGAAGTCTTCGATGTCTCGGGTGCCGGCGACACAGTGATCGCCACGCTGGCCGTAATGATTGCGGCTGGTGCCGACTGGGCCGAAGCTATTCGTGTCGCCAATGTTGCGGCCGGCATTGTCGTCGGAAAGCTTGGTACGGCGGTCGTCACCCGCCAGGAACTCATCGCAGCGCTGTAAGGAAAAGCCATGTACACAGTCGTCACCGGCGCCGCCGGTTTTATCGGTTCCAATATCGTCAAGGCGCTCAACGAGCGCGGCTTGACGCGGATCATCGCGGTCGACAACCTGACCAGGGCCGACAAGTTCAGGAATCTGGTTGATTGCGAAATTGCCGACTACCTGGACAAGCACGACTTCATCGAGCGTATCCAGGCCGGCCATTTCGACGGTGAAATCGATGCCATCTTCCATGAAGGGGCGTGCTCCGACACCATGGAGACCGACGGCCGCTACATGATGGAGAACAATTTCCGCTACTCGATGATCCTGCTCGACTGGTGCCAGGATCAGGATGTCCAGTTTCTCTATGCGTCCAGTGCGGCGACCTACGGCAGCACCTCCATTTTCAAGGAAGAGCGCCAGTACGAGGGGCCGCTCAATGTTTATGGCTATTCCAAGTTCCTGTTCGATCAGGTCGTGCGCCAGCGGCTGGTCAAGGGACCATCATCGCAGATCGTCGGCTTCCGTTATTTCAATGTGTATGGCCCGCGTGAGACGCACAAGGGACGCATGGCCTCGGTCGCCTTCCATAACTTCAACCAGTTTCGCGCCGACGGCAAGGTCAAGTTGTTCGAAGGTTCGCATGGCTATGAGAACGGTGGCCAGATGCGTGACTTCGTGTTCGTCGGCGATGTCGCCAAAGTCAATTTGTTCTTCCTCGATCATCCGGAGAAATCCGGAATATTCAATCTGGGCTCGGGCCGCTCGCAGAGCTTCAATGATGTCGCCGTTGCTGCGGTCAACGGCTGCCGCAAGGCAAAAAACGAGCCGCCTTTGACGTTGGAGGAACTGCGGGCACAAGGCTTGCTCGAATACATCGCTTTTCCCGAGGCATTGAAGGGAAAATACCAGGCATTCACGCAGGGCGATCTGACCCGGCTGCGTGCTGCCGGCTACACCGTGCCGATGGCTACGGTCGAGGAGGGCGTCGCCCAATACGTGGAATGGTTGAACAAGAATGTATAAAACCCTGCAGGATTTTGTCGGAAATACGCCGCTGGTGCGCCTGGTGCGCATTCCCGGGGCGGAAAACGAGCAACGCGGCAATGTCATTCTTGCCAAGCTGGAAGGCAACAACCCGGCCGGTTCGGTCAAGGATCGCCCGGCGCTGTCAATGATCGTTCGTGCCGAAGCGCGTGGCGACATCAAGCCGGGCGACACGCTGATCGAGGCGACTTCCGGCAACACCGGCATTGCGCTGGCGATGGCGGCGGCGATGAAGGGTTACCGGATGATTCTCGTCATGCCGGAAAACCAGAGTATCGAACGCCGGCAGACCATGCGCGCCTTCGGTGCCGAACTGGTGCTGACGCCGAGGGATGGCGGCATGGAACTGGCGCGCGACGTCGCCGAGAAACTGCGCGACGAAGGCAAGGGGATTATCCTCGACCAGTTTGCCAACCCGGATAATCCATTGGCCCACTTCGAAGGCACCGGCCCGGAGATCTGGCGCGACACGGGCGGCAGGATCACGCATTTTGTCTCCAGCATGGGGACGACCGGCACCATCATGGGCACCTCGGCCTTCCTCAAGGCGCAGAATCCGGCGATCCAGATCGTCGGCTGCCAGCCGGAAGAAGGCAGCCAGATCCCCGGCATCCGCAAATGGCCGGAGGCCTATCTGCCAAAAATCTACGACAAAACCAACGTTGACCGTATCGAATACGTCAGCCAGGCCGATGCCGAGGCGATGACCCGCCGGTTGGCCATGGAAGAAGGTATTTTCGCCGGCATTTCGTCGGGTGGTGGCGTCTCGGTTGCCTTGCGCCTCGCGACGACCCTGGAGAATGCAGTCATCGTCAGCATTATCTGCGACCGTGGCGACCGTTATTTGTTGACCGGCGTTTTCCCGGCATGAAACCTGTCCTGGTCTTTGACATCGAGACCATCCCAGACGTTGCCGGGTTGCGCCGGCTGAACGACCTGCCGGCTGCATTATCCGACGACGAGGTCGCTGAACTGGCTTTCCAGCAGCGCCGGGCGAAAACCGGCAACGATTTTCTTCAACTGCATCTGCAGCGCGTTGTCACCATCTCCTGCGTGCTGCGTACCAGTGAGGGGTTGAAAGTCTGGTCCCTGTCCGAACCCGAACTGAACGAGGGGGCGATCATCCAGCGCTTCTTCGATGGCATCGAAAAGTTCACGCCGCAGATCGTCTCCTGGAACGGCAGTGGCTTCGACCTGCCGGTCCTGCATTATCGCGGCATGCTGCACGGCGTCGCGGCGCCGCGCTATTGGGATCTCGGCGACGGCGATTATGCCGATTCGCGTGATTTCAAGTGGAACAACTACATCAGCCGCTACCACACCCGCCACCTCGATCTGATGGACCTGCTGGCCCTCTACAACGCCCGCGCCAATGCGCCGCTCGACGATCTGGCCAAGCTCTATGGTTTTCCGGGCAAGCTCGGGATGGACGGGGGCAAGGTCTGGGAAGCCTGGCAGGCCGACAGGAGCGGCGAGATTCGTGATTACTGCGAAACCGACGTGATCAATACCTATCTCGTCTATAACCGCTTCCGCCGCCTGCGCGGCGAACTGACATCGGAGGAAGAGGGTGCCGAATGCGCGTTCGTCAAGGCGCAACTGGGCAAGATAAATGCCCCGCACTGGCAAGAGTTTCTTGCTGCGTGGGGCTGACTCCCGATAGCACAGCGTTATAATCACAAGTTCTCAAACCACATACTGCAGAGAGACAACGATGGCCCTTAACAACGTTCCTTCCGGCAAGTCCCTTCCCAACGATTTCAACGTCATCATCGAGATCACCGCCCATTCCGAACCCGTCAAGTACGAAGTTGACAAGGAAAGCGGTGCGATCTTCGTCGATCGTTTCATGTCGACCTCGATGCACTATCCCTGTAACTACGGCTACATTCCGCATACCATTGCCGGTGACGGCGACCCGGTCGATGTGCTGGTCGTCAGCCCGTTCTCGCTGCCGCCGGGCGTCGTCGTCCGTTGCCGACCGATCGGCATGCTGGCGATGGTCGACGAAGCCGGCGAGGACGCCAAACTGCTGGCCGTTCCGGTCGACAAGCTGACCCCGATGTACCGGAACGTGCAGACGTTTGCCGACATGCCGACCCTGCTGCTTGACCAGATCGCCCACTTCTTCGAGCATTACAAGGATCTCGAACCGGGCAAGTTCGTCAAGGTGAGCGGCTGGCGCGGTCCTGAAGAGGCCAAGAAGGAAATCGAGTCTGGCGTCCAAACCTTTAACGACGCGAAAGACAAGCCGAACTACTAGGCTGTATGTTGCGCGTCGCCGTTGCCCAGTTCAACGCCACCGTCGGTGACCTGACGGGCAACGTCGACCGTATCGTTCAATGCGCGGTCGAGGCCAGGTCGCGCGGTGCCCGCATTCTGCTGACGCCGGAGCTGGCGTTGTGCGGCTACCCGCCGGAAGATCTCCTGCTGCGCCCGGATTTCTATCGGGCCTGCCACCGGGCGCTTGATGATCTGGCCAGTCGGATCGAGGGCATTGTCCTGGTGGTTGGTCATCCGGAAGAATGCGCAGGGCGCCGCTACAATGCGGCCACGGTCATCGAAAACCGCCGGAAAATGGCGGTCTACCGCAAGATGCGCCTGCCAAACTACGAAGTCTTTGACGAGAAGCGCTACTTCGAGGCAGGTACCGAGCCCTGTGTCGTCACGCTAGGTGGTGTGCGTTGTGGCATCAACATCTGCGCCGACATCTGGGAAGCCGGCGCTGCCGAAGAGACCCGTGCGGCCGGCGCCGAGTTGCTCCTTGTCCTCAATGCTTCGCCCTGTCATCTGGAGAAGCATCAGCAGCGCATGCAGGTGCTCGGCGAGCGCGTGGCGGCGACCGGCATTCCCGCCATCTATGCCAATCTGGTTGGTGGCCAGGACGAACTGGTCTTTGACGGCGCCTCATTCGCGCTCGATGAGCGGGGCCAATGCCAGATGCGCTTGCCGCAGTTCAGGGAAGCCCTCGGCATTGTCGATTTCGATGCCGGCCACCTGCGTTCCGGCGACATGGCCGAAGAGTTGTCGCTTGAGGCCGAAGCCTACGATGCGTTGGTGCTGGGTGTTCGCGACTACATCGGCAAAAGCGGCTTCACGGGCGGCATCATTGGCTTGTCCGGTGGCATCGATTCGGCGTTGACCCTGTGCATTGCGGTCGACGCGCTGGGGGCCGAAAAGGTACGGGCGGTGATGATGCCGTCGCCCTACACGGCGCAGATGAGCCTCGACGATTCGCGGGCGATGATCGAAACGCTCGGGGTCCGCTACGACGAGATTCCGATCGCGCCGGCAATGGACGTTTACGGCGGGATGCTCGACCCGCTGTTTTCCGGCCTGTCGGCCGATACGACCGAAGAAAACATCCAGGCGCGCATTCGCGGCAACATCCTGATGGCGCTTTCCAACAAGACTGGCGCCCTGGTGCTGACCACCGGCAACAAGTCCGAAATGGCGGTCGGCTACTGCACCTTGTACGGTGACATGGCCGGCGGCTTCGCGGTGATCAAGGATGTTCTACAAGACGCTGGTCTATCGCCTGGCGCGCTATCGCAACACGCTGTGCGGCAACGGCGTGCCGGTGCTTCCCGAAAACATCATTGTCAGGCCACCCTCTGCTGAACTGAAACCGGACCAGACCGACCAGGATTCGCTGCCGCCCTACGAAATCCTCGACGCGATCGTCCGTGCCTACATGGAAGAAGACCGCAGCCCGCGCGAAATCATTGCTGCCGGCCTGCCGGAAGAGGCAGTGCGGCGCGTCGTGCGCCTGTTGCGCATCGCCGAATACAAGCGCCGCCAGGCACCGGTGGGGATTCGCATTACGCCGCGTGGCTTTGGCAAGGATTGGCGGTATCCTATTACGAACCGTTATCAGGACGAATTTTAGAAAACCGATTCGAGGAGCAAGCAGACCATGAAGAAAATCGAAGCCATCATCAAGCCGTTCAAACTCGACGAGGTGCGCGAAGCGCTGTCGGAAGTAGGCATTACCGGCCTGACGGTGACCGAGGTCAAAGGCTTCGGCCGCCAGAAGGGACATACGGAACTTTATCGCGGCGCCGAATACGTGGTTGATTTCCTGCCCAAGATCAAGATCGAGGTCGTTGTGAATACCGAGAATGTCGAGGCGGCGATCGAGGGCATCATCAAGGCAGCCCGTACCGGCAAGATCGGTGACGGAAAGATCTTCGTGATGCCGGTCGAGCAGGTCGTGCGCATCAGAACCGGCGAAACCAACGAAGCGGCAATCTGAAACTGCGAGAAGGCAAATGGACGCTCAGGAAAAATTCGATATCCCCGCGCTCAAGGCGAAATTGATGGAATGCCTTGGGTCCGATGCCAAGGTTTACCCGGTTCATATCGAGGAAAAGTTTCCGCGTATCCTCGCCAGAATCGTTGACTTGTGGGGAAAGCCTGAACTTGACGCCTTCCTGGCCGAACTGATGGTTTCCGACCGCCCCGGCCGTCAGGGTTTTCCGGGCGACGTGGCGATGGAACTGTTTCGCCTATCCACGTTGCACGGGACGCTTGGCTATTCGCCGCAGCAGGCAACGGGCACTGGCTGGACCGGCGTTGACGACGCGGAGTTGTACAAACGGGCATTTGCCAAGCCCCCCGGCAAGTAACTTCGGCGAAAATCGGTTAGCGGGCGGTTGCGACGGTAAGTCTCTGCGATTTCAGAAGAACCAGAACCGCGCCCTCGCCCCCGTCCTGCGGCTTGGCCTGGCAATAGGCGAGTACTTCATTTTTTTGCATCAGCCAGCCGCGCACCAGATGGCGCAATACCGCCTGTTTGCCCGGTGAGCCAAGCCCCTTGCCGTGAATGACGCGCACGCAGCGCAGGCCGTGCCTGAGGCAGTTGCCGAGAAAGCCGGCGAGCAACGTGCGCGCCTCGTCCCGGTTGAGACCGTGCAGGTCGATCTCATCCTGGATGATCCAGCGCCCCCGCCGCAAGTCGCGCAGAACGCTGTTGGCCATTCCGGCGCGCAGATAGCTCGGCTCGTCGCCGCCTTCGAGCCGGTCCTGAAACTCGATCGGGCCATGCAGGCTTTCGCGCAGCGCTGCCCGCTCGTCGGCAAGGTGCTGCAGCGGGCGCGGGGTCGGCAATGGACCGCCGAGATGCACGCGTCCGGATTCTGGCAAGGGCCGCGCATCGGCCACTGCCGCCCGGAATGCCGCGATGTCGTCCGGATCGAGCATGTCGAATCCTGTTTTTCAGGACAACTGGTCGAGGTAACGCTCGGCGTCGAGCGCTGCCATGCAGCCGGTTCCGGCCGAGGTGCACGCCTGGCGATAGATATGGTCCTGCACATCGCCGGCGGCAAAGACCCCCGGAATGCTGGTCTGCGTTGCATTGCCGGCACGCCCGGTCTGCGTCACGATATAGCCACCCTCCATTTCGAGCTGACCGGCGAAGATATCGGTATTTGGCTTGTGGCCGATGGCAATAAACACGCCGAAGACGTCGATATCGCGCGTCACACCATCCTCGACGTTCCTTACGCGCAGGCCGGTGACGCCGGAAGCGTCGCCAAGCACCTCGTCCAGTGTGCAATTGCGCAGAATGGTGATCTTGCCGGCCTTTTCCTTTTCGAACAGCTTGTCCTGCATGATTTTTTCCGCCTTGAACTTGTCGCGGCGATGGATCAGGGTGACATGGCTGGCGATATTGGCGAGGTACAGCGCTTCCTCCACGGCGGTATTGCCGCCGCCGACGACCGCGACCGGCTTGTTGCGGTAGAAGAAGCCGTCGCAGGTCGCACAGGCGGAAACGCCCTTGCCCATGAATGCTTCCTCCGAGGGCAGGCCGAGATACTGGGCCGAGGCACCGGTGGCGATAATCAGCGCATCGCACGTATAGGTGCCGGAATCACCGACCAGAGTAAACGGTTTTTGGGTCAGCTGCGTTGTATGAATGTGATCGAAGATAATTTCGGTTTCGAAGCGCCGGGCATGAGCCTCGAAGCGGGCCATCAGGTCCGGACCCTGGACGCCGTCGGCATCGGCCGGCCAGTTGTTGACCTCGGTGGTTGTCATCAGTTGGCCCCCCTGGGCTAGTCCGGTGATCAGGACCGGTTTCAGATTGGCGCGGGCGGCATAGACTGCTGCCGTATAACCGGCAGGGCCGGAGCCGAGAATGATCAGGGGGCTGTGACGGATGCTTGCGGACATGGCAATCCTCTTTGATGGATAATTCGAAAATTATATCCTTCCTCCCCGTCCTGTTTTTTTCTCCTTCCCTTGCAGTTTGCTAATTCAGTTTATAATCTGCCCATAACTATATGAAGGAAAATGGTTTATGTCCTCTGCAAATGTCGGCTTGAGTCTGGTTGTCCTGCGCAATGTGCCGCTCTTTTCGGGGCTCGACGAGAGCGAACTGGAGAAATTGTCGCGGGTTGCCGGGCGCAGGCGCGCGGGGCGCAGCGAACAGGTGGTGCGCGCCGGCGAAAGTGCGGATTCGCTGATCGTCCTGTTGTCCGGTCGGGCCAAGGTCACCAATTTCGACGAGGAAGGCCGCGAGATCATTCTTGCCTGGCTGGGGCCGGGGGAATTCTTCGGCGAAATGGGGTTGATCGATGGCAGCCCGCGCTCGGCGAGCGTGATCGCGATTGAACCTTGCGAACTCCTGACCATCGGCAAGAATGAATTCCAGCGCTGCATGCAGGACAATTTCCAGGTAGCGCAGAAGCTGATGCAGATTCTGGTACGTCGCCTGCGCGAGGCGGACCGCAATATCGAGAGCCTGGCACTGCTCGACGTCTATGGCCGGGTTGCCCGGCTGTTGCTCGACATGTCGGAAGACAATGACGGCAAGCGCCAGATCAAAAAGAAGATTTCCAAACAGGACATGGCGCGCATGATCGGCGCGTCGCGCGAAATGGTGAGCAAGGTGATGCGCGATCTTGAAGTGAGTGGCTATATCATCTGCGAGAGTGACACGATCACGATCACGGGTAGCTGAGCATGGGGTCGAGAGCCGTGGACCGTGCGCCGGCCAGCCAGTTGCCGGAGAAGATCGGCAATCTGTTGCGCGAGTCGCGCTGGCTGGCTCTCGGGGCGCTCGCGCTGTTCCTGTCGATGGCGCTGTGGGGCTTCAACAAGCAGGATCCGGGCTGGTCGCATGCCGTCGAAACGGGAACCCTGCACAACCCGACCGGGCGCTTCGGCGCCTGGCTGGCCGACCTGATGCTCTATCTCTTCGGATTTTCTGCGTGGTGGTGGATCGTTCTCTTTGCGATGTTCGTCTGGTGGGGATTCCACCGCCTTAATTCACCGCGCGATACGGATCGCCGGCCCCTCTACATTGCGCTGGGCGGCTTTCTGCTGCTGCTGCTGTCGAGTTCGGCGCTCGAAGCCCTGCGCTTTCATACCCTGAAGGCGGCGCTGCCGCTAAGCCCCGGGGGCCTGCTGGGTTTCGAAGCCAGTCGTTTTCTTGAGCACCAGCTGGGTTACACGGGCTCGACATTGCTTCTGCTGGCCGCGATGGCCGCCGGCTGGAGCATCTTTTCCGGGATGTCCTGGCTGTGGGCCTTCGAGCGTCTGGGCGCGCTGATGGAATCCGTGTTCGCCCTCATTTTCGGGCTGGTCGATAGCTGGCGTGACCGCAAAATCGGCCGCGAAGTTGCCCAGCAACGCGAAGAGGAAGTCGAGGTGGAAAAGCGTCGCGTCGAGCTGCACGATCCGATCGTCATCGAAGCGCCGCGCCCGGAAGTCGAGGTCTCCAGGAAGGCGGAAAAACGTGCGGAGCGCGAAAAGCAGGTGGCGCTGTTCCCCGAGGCGATCATCGGCGGCCAGTTGCCGCCGCTGCACCTTCTCGATCCGGCGCCGCCGCCGAGCGAAACAGTCGGCGCCGAGACGCTGGAATACACCTCGCGCCTGATCGAACGCAAGCTCGCCGATTTCGGCGTGCAGGTCAAGGTGCTGGCCGCGCTGCCCGGCCCGGTGATCACGCGCTACGAAATCGAACCGGCGGTGGGCGTCAAGGGGGCGCAGATCGTCAACCTGGCGCGCGACCTGGCGCGGGCACTGGCGATGGTGTCGATCCGCGTCGTCGAAACCGTGCCCGGCAAGTCGTGCATGGCGCTCGAATTGCCGAACCCGAAACGGCAGATGGTCAAGCTCTCGGAAATCATTTCCAGCAAGCCGTACAACGACATGAGCAGTCCGCTCACAGTCTGCCTGGGCAAGGATATCGGCGGCTTGCCGGTGGTTGCCGACCTGGCCAAAACGCCGCATTTGCTGGTGGCCGGCACGACCGGCTCGGGCAAGTCGGTCGGCGTCAATGCGATGATTCTGTCGATGCTCTACAAGGCCGAGCCGGATCAGGTACGCCTGATCATGGTCGACCCGAAAATGCTCGAGCTTTCCATCTACGAAGGCATCCCGCACCTGCTGGCGCCGGTCGTCACCGACATGAAGCAGGCCGCCAATGCGCTGCACTGGTGCGTCACCGAGATGGAAAAGCGCTACAAGCTGATGTCGGCGATGGGCGTGCGTAATATTGCCGGCCTCAACGGCAAAATCAGGGACGCCGAAAAGCACGGCCAGCACATCCCGAATCCGCTGACGCTGACGCCGGAAGCGCCCGACCCGCTGAAAACCATGCCCTACATCGTCGTCATCATCGATGAACTGGCCGACCTGATGATGGTCGTCGGCAAGAAGGTCGAGGAGCAGATTGCCCGCCTGGCGCAGAAGGCGCGGGCTTCGGGCATCCACCTCGTGCTGGCGACGCAGCGCCCGAGTGTGGACGTGATCACCGGCCTGATCAAGGCCAACATCCCGACCCGCCTGTCCTTCCAGGTGTCGAGCAAGATCGATTCGCGCACCATCCTTGACCAGATGGGCGCCGAAGCGCTGCTCGGCCAGGGCGACATGCTCTATCTCGCCCCGGGCACCGGTTATCCAACCCGCGTCCATGGTGCTTTCGTTTCCGATGACGAGGTGCACCGTGTCGTCGAGCATCTGAAGACGATGGGTGCACCGGAATACATCGACGACATCCTGAATGGCGTCGCCGGCGACGACGAGGAAAGCAGCGAAGGCGGCGAGGGCGGTGCGGCGGATGGCGAGAGCGATGCGCTCTACGATCAGGCGGTCGATATCGTCCTCAAGAACAAGCGCGCCTCTATTTCGCTCGTCCAGCGCCATCTGCGCATCGGCTATAACCGTTCGGCGCGGCTGATCGAAGCCATGGAAAAAGCCGGGCTGGTCTCGGCGATGGACGGCCGCGGCGGCCGTGAAGTGCTGGCGCGCCGGGAGGCCGAGTGAAATTTGCCCGAAAATTGCTGTCAACCGCAGCAATCCTGGTATTTCCGATGTTCGCCGAGGCCGGGGCGATCGACCAGTTGCAGCGCTTCCTCAACGAGACGCGTACGCTGAAAGCCGATTTTGCCCAGGTGGTGGTCGCCCGCAGCGGCCGCAAGCCGCAGCAGTCGTCCGGCAGCGTCGTCATCGCGCGCCCCGGCAAGCTGCGCTGGGACATTCAGAAGCCCTATCCACAACTGGTTGTCGGCGATGGCGAGAAAATCTGGATCTACGACAGTGAATTGAAGCAGGTGACCGTGCGCCCGGCCGGTCAGGCGATCAGCGGTTCGCCGGCAGCGCTGCTGGCCGGCCGGAACGATCTCGAGAAGAATTTCACGCTGGCCGAAGCCGGCGAATCCGAAGGCATGAACTGGGTCGAGGCGACGCCAAAATCAGGCGACAGCGGCTTCGAGCGGGTCCGCCTCGGCTTTGCCGGCGCCGACCTGCAGGCCATGGAACTGCATGACAGTTTCGGTCAGACCACGCACATCCGCTTCTCGAAGCTGGAACGCAACCCGGCTTTGCCGGCCTCCGTCTTCAAATTCATGCCGCCGGCCGGCGTTGACGTGGTCGGTGAGTGATCGCCCGTCGCCAGAAGTTGCTGCTCATCATCAGTCCTGTGATCATTTCCTGTCCCTCGACGCGCGGCGTCGAAGAATGACCCAGGCGTAGATGGCGCAATTGACCAGCACGACCAGCAAGGCAAGAGCGGCCTGCGTGTCCCGGGTGAGTCCCGGCGGGTAGATGATGTTTATCAGATAGTGTTCGATGAAACCCCCGGCGTAGCCCGCCTGTCCTGCCTTGACACGCAGGACGTTCTCCAGCGGGGTCAGCGGGCAGACCCTTCCGCTCAGTTCGACGAAGAATCCCCAGACGGCGGCAGGCAGATGGAGCAGTGGCATCCACCGCCAGCGCAATGCCAAGGCCGCGCCGAACATGACAAAAACGATGTAGCCCAGGTGGAGCAGAAGTACGGCGTCGGCGGTCAGGCGAAATAGCATGGCGATGGTTGTCCCGTGGCACGCGTGCTGGCATCATCGCCAGATTACGTTAACCGGGCTTGAAAATGGGTGACTTTTCAACGTTGACCGCAGCCGTGATCGAATTTCGCGATGCGCGCGACTGGCGGCAGTTTCACTCGCTACGCAACCTGATCACGTCGCTCAACCTCGAAGCTGCCGAATTGCTGGAACTGACGCAGTGGAAGAGCGATGCCGAAGTCGAGGCACTGCCTGACGATCCGCTTGCGCACGAAGCGTTGCGCGACGAATGCGCCGATATCCTGCTTTACCTGCTGCTGGTGGCCGATGCGGCAGGTATTGATCTGGCAATCGCTGCGCGCGACAAGCTGGTCAAGAACGGGAAAAAATACCCGATCGACAAGGCCCGCGGTTCGCGTGCCAAGTATTCCGAATCAGGCTGACTCGCTTTCCAGCATGAAGCGCGCTCCTTCGCCCTGGGCGAGAAGGCCGGTCAGTTTGGGCAAGGTTTCGTGCAGCTTCTTCTCCAGCGTCCACGGGGGGTTGATGATGAACATGCCGCTGCCGTTCATGCCGAACCCGTCCTTCGACGGGGCGCTGACTTCCAGCGTCGCATGCAGCCAGCTGCCGGCGCCGAGATTCTTCAACTTGCCGGGCAACTGGCGGGATTCCAGCTTGGAAAGCATCGGGTACCACAGCGCGTAGGTTCCGGTCGGGAAGCGCTTCAGGCTGTCCTGCAGCGCCTTGATGACGCCGACGTAGTCGTTCCGGGTTTCGTAGGACGGGTCGATCAGCACGAGTGCCCGGCGTGGCGGCGGGGGCAGCAGGGCCTTCAGGCCGGCGAGGCCGTCGCCGGCGGCGATGCTGACCTGGCGGCCGGCATCTTTGAAACACTCCTGAAGCAGCCTGACGTCGGTGCTGTGCAACTCGTACAGGCGCAGCCGGTCGCCTTCACGCAGCAACTGACTCGCCAACCACGGTGAACCGGGATAGTGGCGCAACTGGCCGTCCGGGTTGATCTGCCTGACCAGGTCCAGATAGTCGACCACAGCCGGCGGCAGACCCTTGCGTTCCCACAGGCGGCCGATGCCGTCGCGGTACTCGCCGAGTTTTCTGGCATGCGTCGATTCCAGCGCATAACGGCCGGCCCCGGCGTGGGTGTCGATGATCCAGAACGGCGCGGGCTTTTCGCCCATGTACTGGGCAATCTCGATCAGGATCAGGTGTTTGAGTACGTCGGCATGATTGCCGGCGTGAAAGGCGTGGCGGTAGCTGAGCATGCGCCCAGTTTATCAGGCGGGGAGCGGGAGCAGGGCGAAGAACTCCATGCCTTCGGAGCCTTCGATGCGCTTGCCGACCTGCCAGCGTCCGGTATCTCCGAGTTGCGGGAGCGAAAGCTTCAGGCCGCTGATCAGATGCCCGGGGCGGGCGATCACCCCCGGCCGGCCGCCGCGGGCGGGCAGGCTGTGCAGGCAGATCCCGCGCCGCATTTCGCCGTGTTCCGGATGATCGAAGACGCTCACCTCCGCCGACAAGGCCTGCAGTCCGAGTTCGAGATGGCCCTGGCTGTCGGCGGAGACACGGCGGACCAGGCAGACGTGAATATGGCTCGATTCCCGTGGCTGCAGGGCGACAATGTTGCCGACGCCCACTTTCCACTTGTCCCCCTGGATGAAGCGGACCAGGAAGCCATCCGGGCTCTGGTCGAACGAGCGACCATTCGCTGGGGACAAAGTGCCTGTTTCCGTGGCGGCCGACTGCATCGGCTGAACGCCGGCTGTGCGCATTGCCCTCGATGAACGGGATGACCTGGGCGATTCCGCCGACAAGGTCGGCACGCGGCTTGAAGCGCTTGCGGCCGAAGCGTCGCGTCGATTTTCCGCTGATGCCGATCTGCAATGTATGGAGCAGTCCGGGGGGAATGTCCAGTGCCGGCCCGGCGCCCTCTCTGGCACTCTCCTCGATCGTCTTTTCGATGGTTTCGAGGACGCGGGTACAGTCGATAATCATGCCGTCGCCAAGCGGAAGATCCTGCGGCAGGCGGAAAAACGCAATACCCGGCGTGCCCTCGTGGGGACGGACGAGGAACGCGGGGGCCGTCGACTCGTTTGGCCTGGTTTCAGCTTTGGCTTCGGCAATACGCGCATGCGGGGCAAGCTGCTGTGCGCAAAAAAGGGCAACGGCCAGTTCGTTGCGCGGCAGCTTGCTCGGCTCGAGATAAGCGAACAACAGCGCACTCAGGTAAAGATATTCAATATGGGATATATCCTCGGCCGGATTGCGAATCCACAGGCTGCGGGCCATCCGGTACAAGTCGTGCAGGATCAGCCAGGATGAAGGCGAGGGCTTTGCATAGGTGCTGTACGCGAGTTGCTGGCGGCGTGTGACGAGTTTCAACGCACGCCGGATCGAGCGCAGGAAGAGGCGGGTGAGTCCTTTTTGCCGGTTTCCCGTCGAGACTTCCCGGGCGATGTTGTGATAGCCCGCTGTCAGCGCCTTCATCAGGTTGTCGGCAGCCAGCGCGGAAGTCGTTGCCGCGCGTGGCAGGGGAAGATTTGAACAATCGATATGCCGCTCGAGAACCGGCAGCGTCTTTTCGGCTTCGTGGCGCGCATCCTCCAGCAGCTTGAAGCGCATATGGAGATTCGGCTGCGCCACGATGGCCGGTATGATGTGCGATGTGAGCTCGACCACGACCTCGTAGGAAGAGAGACCGGACACCGTACCCAGCAGCTGGCGCACCTCTGCCGCCTTTTTCTCGGCGTTTGGCTGGCTGAAGGGAAACAGGTCACGGAAGACTCTGAGTGAGGAGTTCATGGCTGGAAATGGTTGGACAGTGGGCAAATTATCCGGCTAATTTCCGGGGAAGACCGTGGCATGTTTCACGGTTTGCGTATACTTGCGGCATGGAATTGCCAGAATTGCTCGTATTGGCGCTGTTGGGAGGGGCGGTCTGGCTCTGGCTCGACAGCCTGAAAGCGCGCGAGATGGGTGTTCGTGCGGCGCGAACTGCCTGTGCGGAGGAAGGGCTGCAGTTTCTCGACGAAACCGTCGTGTTCTCTTCGCTACGACCGGCACGGGACGAAAACGGTCATCTCCAGCTACGCCGCGTTTACGTCTTCGAATACAGCGATACCGGAGACAATCGCCGTTCCGGCAGTGTGATCCTGCTCGGGCACCGGGTCGAATTGCTGCATCTCCGCCCTCAACTTTACGTGGTGCCCAAGGCACCGGAATCTGATGAAACCATTCATTGAAGACATGGAATTCCACGGTGTCGAAGCGCTGCGCCTGCACGGGCCGCGCGGCTCGTCGGCAGTGATCAGCAGGCTGGGTGCGCAGGTGCTGTCATGGATCACGCCGGACGGGCGCGAACATCTGTATCTTTCAGAGCGCGCCGTGTTCGATGGCAGTGTGGCCATCCGTGGCGGTATCCCGGTCTGCTTTCCGCAGTTCGCCGCGCTCGGCGATCTGCCGAAGCATGGTTTCGTGCGGACCCGGGAGTGGTCGGTCAATACGCGGCGCTGTGGCGATGATTTTGCCCTGGTGACCCTTGAGATTGGCGATGACGAGCGGACACGCGCCCTCTGGCCGCATGCGTTCAAGGCGGAAATCACGCTGATGCTGGAAGTTGACCGCATCGATGTCGAACTCTGCGTGGAAAACACCGGTGCGGTCCCTTTCGCCTTCACCGGCGCGTTGCATTCTTATCTGCGGGTAGTCCAGGTCGAGGATGCGGCGCTTTCCGGGCTGCATGGCCACGAGTACCGGGATGCCGCCAACGGTAACGTAACGGGGCGCGAAATTGCCTCCGAATTGACTGTTGACCGCGAGATCGATCTTGTCTTCTTCAATGTGCGTTGCCCACAACTGCTCAAGGCGGGCAACCTCAGCCTGGCGATCGAGAACCAGGGCTTCCCCGATGTCGTGGTGTGGAATCCTTGGGTCGATCGCTGTGCCGATCTCAAGGACATGCCGCCCGATGGCTGGCGGCACATGCTGTGCGTCGAGGCGGCGCTGGCACATTCTTCAATTACCTTGCCGGCCGGCGAGGAGTGGTACGGCCGGCAGACCCTGGTGGTCGCCTGAACCAAAGGAAGATGATGATTCGCCTCAATTTTTCGATCAGTCTGAACTACGAAATCATCGGCCGGCCGGCGGATTTCATTTTCAATATCCATGCCGCACCCACTGCCGCGGCAGTCCATAAAGGTCGAATCGCTCAATATTTCCCAGCCGGTATCGAGCAGCATCCATTTCGATCCGGTATTGCATAACCGCCTGTTGCGCCTGCGCGCCGAGCCCGGAATCCTCACGGTCAATTATCAGGCGGAGGTCGATATCAACCACCGCATCGATGCGCCGGAATGCATCGGCGAGGTGCCGATTGCGGGCCTGCCGGTCAATGTGCTGCCCTACCTCTATCCCAGTCGCTACTGTGAGTCGGACAAACTGCAACAGGTGGCAAACCAGCAATTCGGCAACCTGCCTACCGGGTACACGCGGGTCGATGCGATCCGGCGCTGGGTGAACGAGCGCACCCGTTTTGCCTCCGGCAGCACCAACTTCAATACGTCGGCGGTCGATACCTTCCATCAGCAGGCCGGGGTTTGCCGCGATTTTGCCCACCTGATGATTGCGCTGTGCCGGGCCCTGAACATTCCCGCGCGTTTTTCTTCCGGCATCGATTATGGCGCCGACCCGGCGCTCGGGCCGACTGACTTCCATGCCTACGTCGAAGTCTTCCTCGGCGGCCGCTGGTATCTCTTCGACCCTTCCGGCACTGCGATGCCGATGGGCTTCGTGCGCATCGGCACCGGCCGTGATGCAGCAGACATTTCCTTCGCCACCATTTTCGGCGAGATCAAGTCCGCTGTGCCGCACCTCGCCATCGCCGCCGTTCGACGATCCGGCGCGAGGATTCATCCTGCCCTATCACTCGGACCGCGCCCTATCGACCGACTCGCCCGACTGGTTTTGATCTGTATTAGAGCGAGCCGGCAGGCGGCCTGTGTAGACTGACTGCAGGCCGCACAAGTATCGACTCTCCGCTGCGGCCGGCGCAACCCGAGGTCGCCATGCATGCCGAAACACTGACGCTGTCCACCATTCGCCTGGCCCTGGCGCAAGGCTGGGCCACCGCCAACGCGACGCGCGCCGTCAGCATCGCCTATGCCGCAGTCTTTACGCTGGCCGGGCTGATCATTCTGGGTGCCCTTCTGGCGCGGGGCATGACGCCCTTCGTGATCGCCGCCGCCGGCGCCTTCATGCTGATCGGACCGGGAATTCTTGCCGGATTCTTCGGTATTGCGCGCGCCCGGGAGGCGGGCGAGGTTGCCGGTTTTGCGAGCATTCTTGCCGGCTTCGCCGCCGCCGACCGGTCGGTGTGGGTGGTCGCGCTGGTCTGTGCCCTGTTGTTCATGATCTTCGTGACCGACGCAGCCATTCTCTACAGCTATATGATCGGCGGCGCCCCAGTATGGCTGACCGACCTGCTTCCCGCCTCAAGCAGCGTGATCAAATTCCTGCTGTGGGGGGCGGTTTCGGGTCTTTTCATCGCCTTCCTGCTGTTCTGCATATCGGCCTTCTCGGTGCCGCTCCTCTGCGAACGCCGGGCCAATCTGGTGACCGCAGTGGCAACCAGCGTCCGCATCGTTTTCATGAATTTCCTGCTTGTCATGTTGTGGGCGGCGCTGATCTCGACGCTGATCATCGGCAGTATCCTGCTCCTGCCATTGTTGCCGCTGACCCTGCCCTGGCTGGCTTACGCCAGTCGGGCCCTGTATCGCCAGGTTTTGCCCGCGGGCTAAGTCCTTGTTGCATTGCGGCAAAGGTATAATCGCGGGCTTTCCGCCATTCTGTCCATTGCCGTGACTCCCCTCGATACTGAAATTGCCCGCCGGCGTACCTTCGCCATCATTTCCCACCCCGACGCGGGTAAAACCACGCTGACCGAAAAGCTGCTGTGGTTCGGCGGCGCCATTCAGGTGGCCGGCGAAGTGCGCGCCCGCAAGGCCTCGCGCCACGCGACCTCGGACTGGATGGAACTGGAAAAGCAGCGCGGCATTTCGGTGACCTCGTCGGTCATGCAGTTCCCCTACCGCGAGTGCATGATCAACCTGCTCGACACGCCGGGCCACGAGGACTTCTCGGAAGACACCTACCGCACGCTGACGGCCGTTGACTCGGCGGTCATGGTCATCGACTCGGTCAATGGCGTCGAAGCGCAGACGATCAAGCTGCTCAACGTCTGCCGCATGCGCGACACGCCGATCCTGACCTTCATCAACAAGCTCGACCGCGAGGGCAAGGAGCCGATCGACCTGCTCGACGAAATCGAGTCGGTGCTCGGCATCCAGTGCGCGCCGATGACCTGGCCGATCGGCATGGGCAAGCGTTTCCGCGGCGTTTATCACCTCTACGATGACGCCATCGCCTTCTTCGATCCGCAGGCCGAAAAGGGTACGGCTGAGATCATTCAGGGTCTCGACAACCCGCGCCTCGACGAACTGATCGGCACCCAGGCCGACGAATTGCGCATGGACATCGAGCTGGTTCGTGGCGCTTCGCACGCTTTTGACGCCGAGGCCTACCTGAACGGCAAGCAGTCGCCGGTTTTCTTCGGTTCGGCGGTCAATAACTTCGGCGTGCAGAGCCTGCTCGACGCCGTTGTCGACCTGTCGCCGCCGCCGATTGCCCGGCCGTCCACGACGCGCGAAGTGGCGCCGAACGAACCGAAATTCTCCGGCTTCGTGTTCAAGATCCAGGCCAACATGGACCCCAAGCACCGCGACCGGATCGCCTTCCTGCGTGTCTGCTCGGGCCGCTTCGAGCGGGGCATGAAGGTCAAGCAGGGCGGCGCCGGCAAGTTTCTTTCGGTCAACAACGCCATTACCTTCATGGCCCGCGACCGCAGCACGACCGACGAGGCCTATCCGGGCGACATTATCGGCATTCCGAACCACGGCACCATCCGCCTTGGCGAAACCTTCACCGAAGGCGAAGAACTGCGCTTCACCGGCATCCCGTCCTTCGCCCCGGAACACTTCCGCTTGGCCCGCATCGCCAACCCGCTGAAGATCAAGCAACTGCAAAAAGGTTTGCAGCAACTGGCGGAAGAAGGGGCGACCCAGTTGTTCCGGCCGCTGTCCGGCACCGACCTGATCCTCGGCGCGGTCGGTACGCTGCAGTTCGACGTGGTGGCCAGCCGACTCGAAAACGAATACGGCGTACAGGTGATATTCGAGCACTACAACTGCGCCACGGCACGCTGGATTCACGGTGACCCCGGCGAACTGCGCCAACTCTCCGATCGCTACAGCGCCAACGTGGCGCTCGACGGCGCCGACGACCCGGTTTACCTGGCGCCGAACAACGTCTATCTGAACATGGTCAAGGAAAAATACCCGAACCTGCGCTTCCTCGAAGCGCGCGAGGTAATTTAGCCGGCGCGGCGGCTGGCCAGCAGGCGGTCGAGCTGGTTGGCGAACGCCTGCCGGTCGGCCTGGCTGAAGGCCGGCGGCCCGCCGGTTTCGACGCCGCTACTGCGCAGGACGTCCATGAAATTGCGCATGTCCAGCGTCTGCCGGATGTTTTCCTTGCTGTAGAGTTCGCCGCGCGGGTTCAGTGCCAGCGCGCCCTTGTCGATCACTGCGGCAGCCAGCGGGATGTCGGCGGTGATGACCAGATCGCCCGCCTGTGCTTGTTCGACGATGTGGTTGTCGGCTACGTCGAAGCCCTTGGCCACCTGAATCGAGCGGATGCTGGGGTAGGGTGGCGTTTTCAGCCACTGGTTGGCGACCAGCGTCAGCGGCAGCCGGGTACGCTCGGCGACGCGGAAGAGAATTTCCTTGATGACGCCGGGGCAGGCGTCGGCATCGACCCAGATATGCATGGGGAGTCCGGTGGTGGCTGGCCCCCGATGATACCTCCTGTCCGGATCAGCGCAGGGGGATGACGATGGGTGAAATGCCGATGGTCACGGCCGGGGCGACGCGTGGCACGTAATAGCCGGGCTGATAGACCACCGGCGGCGGGCCGTAATACACCGGAGCCGGCGCATAGTAAGGGGCATAGACTGCCGGGCCGCGGTAATGGGAGTAATGGCGGTGATGCTTGTATTTTCCGCCACGGTCGTCGTAGTAGCGGCGGTCATTGCCGCGCTCATGGCCACGGTTGTCGGCGAACGCGGTCGAGGCGGAGAGGGAAAGGACGGCGCCGGTCAGGGTGGCGACAAGGATTTTGCTCAGGGTTTTCATGTGGATTCTCCTGCGGTTCAAGGTGCCGGCCGCGCTGCGTGCCGGACTGCATGAGCCAAGGATAGCGAGGCCGGTCAGGCCAAGCTGTTAACGTTTGTAACAAAATGTAGGAAGGCGCTTGTCCGTCGGATTTGGGATAATGCCCACCTTTCCCGCAACGACGACGCCCCTGCCCATGTCCATCCAATGGTTCCCCGGTCACATGACCTCCGCCCGCAAGAAGGCGGCCGAGACGCTGGCCATGGCCGATGTCGTCGTCGAAGTGCTCGACGCCCGCCTGCCGCAGGCGAGCAGCAACCCGATGATCCACGAGCTGCGCGCCTTTCGTCAGCGTCCCTGCCTCAAGCTGCTGAACAAGGCCGACATGGCTGACCCGCTCGCGACCAGGCTCTGGCTTGATTATTTTGCCGAGCAGCCCGGCGTCAAGGCGGTGGCGATCAGCTGCAAGAAGCCCGGCGACGTGGCCCGCGTTCCGGCGCTCGCCCAGCAACTGGCGCCGCACCGCAACGATGCCGTCAAGCCGCTGCGCCTGATGATCATGGGCATCCCCAACGTCGGCAAATCGACGCTGCTCAACGCGCTGGTCAAAAAACGGGTGGCTGCCGTCGGCGACCAGCCGGCGGTCACCAAGAGCCAGCAGCGCATCGACATCAGTTCGCGGCTGACCCTCTACGACACCCCGGGCATGCTGTGGCCGAAGATCGCCCATCCGGTCGACGGCCTGATGCTCGCCGCCAGCCATGCGGTCGGCGTCAATGCCTACATCGACCTCGAGGTCGCCACCTTCCTTGCCGGCTTCCTGCTCGAACATTACCCGGCCATGCTGACGGCTCGATATGGCTTTGTCACGCAAGGCTGCGACGCGGTCGCGGCCATCGAAGGCATCGCCAAAAAGCGCGGCTGCATCATCAAGGGCCGCGGCGGCGAACTCGATCTGGAGAAGGCGGCGTCGATCCTGCTCATCGATTACCGCACCGGCGCGCTCGGGCGCATCAGCCTCGAAACCCCGGCGTTGCGCGCGGCGCGGGCACGGCAGCTGGTCCAGCCGGCGAACCCCCAGGAGGACGTCCAGCCGGGCACGGTCAACCACGAAAAGGACTGAAAAACGGGCGGTTTCATTGGCCGGCCGTTACCGCGCCAGGCGCCGTTGTTTCACCAATCCATAAATTGCCGGAATTACCGCCAGGGTCAGCACCGCTGACGAGATCATGCCGCCGACCATCGGTGCGGCGATGCGACTCATCACCTCCGAGCCGGTGCCGGTGCCCCACAGGATAGGCAGCAGGCCTGCCATGATCGCGGTAACGGTCATCATCTTCGGGCGCACGCGCTCGACGGCGCCTTCCATGATCGCGGCGTAGAGATCGGCCGGTTGCGGTCGACGACCCTCAGCGACACATTTTGACTGGATCGCCGTCCACGCGTGGTCGAGGTAGATCAGCATGATGACGCCGGTTTCAGCGGCAACGCCGGCCAAGGCGATGAAGCCGATGGCGGCAGCGACGGAGAGGTTGTAGCCGAGAATCCACATCAGCCAGATGCCGCCGACCAGCGCGAAGGGCACCGAGAGCATGACGATCAGCGTCTCGGTGATGCGCCGGAAGTTCAGGTAGAGCAGCAGGAAGATGATCAGCAACGTCACGGGGACGACGACCTTGAGCTTCTCGATGGCACGCTCCATGTACTCGAACTGACCGCTCCAGGTGACGTAGGTGCCGGGGGTGAATTTCACTTGCTCATTGACGGCTTTTCGCGCGTCGGCAACGTAGGAGCCGATGTCGCGGTCGCGGATGTTGACATAGATGTAGGCCGAGAGCAAGGCATTTTCGGTGCGGATGGCCGGGGCGCCGGTGCTGATCTTGATTTCGGCGAGTTGGCCGAGTGGAATCATGCTCGCCGCGCCGCCCATTTCGGCTGGCACAGGAACGAGCACTTCGCGGGCGATGGCCTGCGGATCGCTGCGCAGGTCGCGTGGATAACGCACGGTGACGCCGAAACGTTCGCGACCTTCGACGGTGGTGGTAACCATTTCGCCGCCAAGCGCCGCGGCCACGACATCCATTACCTCGCCGACTGTCAGGCCGTAGCGTGCCAGGGCGACGCGGTCGGGCACGATGTCGAGGTAGAAGCCGCCGGTGATGCGTTCGGCGAAGGCGCTGCTGGTGCCAGGCACAGCCTTGACGACGCTTTCGATTTCCTTGGCCAGGCGCTCCATCTCGACCAGATCGGTGCCGAAAATCTTGATCCCGATCGGCGTGCGGATGCCGGTTGACAGCATGTCGGTGCGCGCCTTGATCGGCATCGTCCACGAATTGGCGACGCCGGGGAATTGCAGCGCCTTGTCGAGCTCGGCGATCAGCTTGTCGGTGGTCAGGCCGGGCCGCCATTCGCTTTCCGGCTTGAGGTTGATCACCGTTTCGAACATTTCCATGGGGGCGGGATCGGTCGCCGTCTGGGCGCGGCCGGCCTTGCCAAACACCGATGCGACTTCCGGGAAACTCTTGATGATCTTGTTCTGGGTTTGCAGCAGTTCGGCGGCCTTGGTCACCGAGAGGCCGGGCAGCGTCGTCGGCATGTAGAACAGCGTGCCTTCGTTGAGTGTCGGCATGAATTCGCTGCCCAGTCGGCTGGCGGGAACGATGCTGACAGCCAGTACCACGACGGCGATGGCGACGGTCGCCTTCTTCCAGTTCATGACGCTCGCAATGATCGGGCGATAAATGCGAATCAGGAAGCGGTTGACCGGGTTCTCCGCTTCGGGCCGGATCTTGCCGCGAATGAACAGCAGCATCAGTACCGGCACCAGCGTCACCGACAGCAGCGCGGCGGCGGCCATCGACAGGGTCTTGGTCCACGCCAGCGGCGCAAACAGGCGGCCTTCCTGTGCCTCCAGCGTGAATACCGGCAAGAAGGAGACGGTGATGATCAGCAGGCTGAAGAACAACGCCGGGCCGACTTCCTTGCAGGCGCCGATGATGGCCTCGCTGCGCGACTCGCCCGGCTGCAGGCGTTCAAGGTGCTTGTGGGCATTCTCGATCATCACGATGGCGGCGTCGATCATCGCACCGACGGCAATCGCGATGCCGCCGAGGCTCATGATGTTGGCGTTGATTCCGAGCGCGCGCATGCCGATGAACGCAGCGAGGATGGCGATCGGCAACATCAGGATGGCGACCAGCGCCGAGCGCAGATGAAGCAGGAAAACGATGCAGACCAGCGCGACGATCAGGCTTTCCTCGGCCAATGTGCGTTTCAGTGTGTCGATCGCGCGGTGGATCAGTTCGGAGCGGTCATAGACGGTCTGGATGCTGACGCCTTCCGGCAGGCCGGCGCTGATTTCGGCGACTTTGGCCTTCAGGTTGTGGATGACCTCCAGCGCATTCTGCCCGTAGCGCGCCATCGCGATGCCGGAAACGACTTCGCCCTCGCCGTTCAATTCGGTCAGCCCACGCCGTTCGTCGGCTACGAGCTCGACGCGGCCGATGTCGGCAACGCGCACCGGTGTTCCGTTCTGCGCCTTGAGCACCAGGTTCTCGATGTCGCTCTTGCCGCGCAGGTAGCCGCGGCCGCGCACCATGTACTCGGTTTCAGCCATCTCCAGCGTCCGCCCGCCGACATCGCGGTTGGAATTGCGGATCACCTCGGCGACGCGCATCAGCGGAATGCCGTAGGTTTTCAGCTTGATCGGGTTGACGGTCACCTGGTACTGCTGGACGAAACCGCCAATGCTCGCCACCTCGGCAACGCCGGGCGCTTTCCCCAATTGATAGCGCAGGTACCAGTCCTGCAGCGTACGCAGTTCGGCCAGCGTTTTGTCCTTGGCCAGCACGGCGTACTGGTAGACCCAGCCGACCCCGGTGGCGTCCGGGCCGAGGGTCGGCGAGACGCCTTTCGGCAGCTTGCCGGACACCGAATTGACGTACTCCAGCACGCGTGAGCGCGCCCAGTAGATGTCGGTCCCGTCCTCGAAAATGACGTAGACGAAGGAGGCGCCGAAGAAGGAGAAGCCGCGGACGACTTTCGATTTCGGCACCGAGAGCAGGGCGGTGGTCAGCGGGTAGGTGACTTGGTCCTCGACTACCTGCGGCGCCTGGCCGGGGAATTCGGTGTACAGAATGACCTGCACGTCGGAGAGGTCGGGGATGGCGTCGAGCGGGGTTTTGATTACCGACCAGATGCCGGCGATGATGATGAAGAGGGTGGCCAGCAGGACGAGGAAGCGGTTTCTGGCGGACCAGTCGATGAGGGCATTAAGCATGAGGCGCTTTTCTGTGGGGTTTGCCCTGGATCGGGGTGCGGGCGGCTAATTGGCTTGGGTTTCCGCCTTGCGGGCGGGCGTACTTTCTTTTGAGTGGCCAAAAGAAAGTAGCCAAAGAAAAGGCCACCCCTGGGTCGGTGCCGGCGTTGCCGGTTCCCTGCGCTACTCGGTTCTGGCGGGGGCTGCGGAACTCGGGCTTCGCCCTCAGACAGTCCTCGCCCCTTTTCCGCCAGCCCCTGCGTTGCTCGGCACCTCCCAAGGGGCCCGGAAAAGCGTCCACTATCGACCGGTGGTTTTCATTTTTTGGCCTTTTTTCCGATTGACCGTGGAATTCAATTTCTTGGCTGTCGGTTTCGCACGAGACGTTTTTCGGGCCCCTTGGGAGGCGCTGAGCAACGCAGGTGGGCCGGGGGTAGTCGGCTTGCCTTGTCTGAGCCGAAGGCGAGTTTTGGCAAGCCGCCCGGCCTGCCGAGTAGCGCAAGGAACCCCGCAGGGGCGCCGACCCAGGGGTCGCCTTCTTTTTGGCTACTTTTTCTTGGCGAAGCAAGAAAAAGTACGCCCGCCAGCAAGGCGGAAACCCAAGCCCGCCAAAGGAAAGCGTCATTTCCTCACCACCGAAGTAAGCACCCATTCCCCCGGCCCCCGCTCAACAAACTCAAACTCCACCGCCGCCCCCGGTTTCAAACCAGCCACCAGCGAAAGATTCGCCAAAACAAAATCCATCTTCATCGCCGGCCATTTCAAACTCGCCACCGGCTCATGCGAAATCGTCACTGTCCCAGCCGCCGCATCGACGGCATTCAAAACCCCCACCGCCTTATGCCCAACCACCGCCGGCTTGGCTGCCTGCATCCCGCCCAGTGCCGCCTTCAAATTACTCTCCGCATCAATCAGGAAATTGGCCGACGAAACCACCATCTCCCCTTCCTTGACGCCATCCAGCACCTGCACGAACTCCCCGCCCCGCTGGCCAAGGCGCACAACCCGCGGCTCAAAGCGCCCTTCGGCCAGCTGCACGATGACCACCTGCTTGCTGCCGCTATCAATCACCGCCGAATTCGGCACGGTGACCACCGAAGCCGCCCCGGCCACCGGAATCTCGACCTCGGCATACATCGCCGGCTTCAGCCGGCCTTTCGGATTGGCCAGCTCAATACGCACCGGCACCGTCCGCGTTTCCGCCTTGAGCGTCGGATAAACGTAGGCGATACGCCCCTCGAAGACCTCGCCGGGATAGGCGTTGATCCTGATTTTCGCCTTCTGGCCAACAACCACCGCCGCAATGTCCTGCTCGAAGACATCCGCCTGGATCCAGACGCTGGAAATGTCGGCGATCTGGTAGAGCATTTCGCCGGGCATGAAGCGCATGCCCTGCACGGCCTTCTTCTCGGTGACGATGCCGGCCACCGGGGCGCGGAAGGTCAGCGTGCGCTTGGCGTTGCCGGACTGGGCCAGCGCCTTGATCTGCTCGTCGGAAATATCCCAGTTCCTGAGCCGCTGCAGGCTGGAATCGGCCAGCTGTTTCATCGCCGATTGCGCTTCGCCGCCAGCTTCGTTGAGTTTGCCGACGCCTTGCGCGGCGATGGCGTATTCGCGCTGGGCCGAGACCAGTTCCGGGCTGTAAACCTCGAACAGCGGCTGGCCGCGGCCGACCGGCTGGCCGGTGGTATTGACGTGCAGGCGCTCGATGTAGCCCTCGAACTTGGCAGTCACCGTGTAGGTGCGGCTTTCGTCGATCTCGACCCGGCCACTAGCGCGCACGCTCTTGTCGAGAACCTGCAGCTCCGCCGGCTCGGCCTTGACGCCCATTTTCTGGATTTTCTCGGCGCTGATTTTCAGGCCGGTCTCCGAGTCGTCTTCACCTTCATAGACCGCGATATAGTCCATCCCCATCGCGTCCTTCTTTGGTGTTGGCGAGATGTCGGGGAGCCCCATCGGGTTGCGGTAGTAAAGGAGCTTTTTTGCCGCTTTTTCGCCGTTGACCGCGGTGATTGGTGCGACGCCATCGTGCATTGGTTGCGCCAGGCGGTAGCCGGCAAATCCGCCCGCAGCGAGCGCAACGGCAACGATAATCAAGATGGGGCCGGTTCTCACAGGTCTTCTCCAAGCAAACGTTCGATATCGGCCAGCCGCAGTTGCTGGCTGGCCTGGGCGCGCAGCAGCGACAGGCGGGCATTGCGGATCTGGCGCTGGGCGTCAAGCAGGGTGGCGAAATCCACCTTGCCATTTTCGTAGCCGGCCAGGGCCGCGCTGAACGTCAGTTCGGCCTGGGGCAGCAGGCGGCCATGGGTAATCTGCTCGTTCGTCCGTGCCGCGTCCAGGTTGGCCAGAGCCGCGTCCAGTTCACCGTTCAGCCGGTGGCCCAGTGCTTCCTTGCGCGCCGCGGCCGCTTCCAGCATGCGCTCGGCTTCGCGCTCCTGGCTGCGCCGGCTTCCCTGCTGCAGGGGTACATTGAGTTCGAGCATCACGGTCCAGGCATCGATACTGTTCCCCACCTGCATTGGCTGCACGCCGACGGCAAAGTCCGGAAAGCGATTGCGGTAGGCCAGATCACGACTCTTTTCGGCACCGCCGAGGCGGGCGGTCTCGATCGCCAGTTGAGGATTCCTGGCCAGCAGGCGTTCGTTCAGGGCGCTGCCATCAAGCAGCGCCGGCAGCGGGCGCAGGGCCTCCGGGGCGGCCAGCGGGGCATTGCCGGGGCGTGCCAGCATGGCATTGATGAAGGCGCCCAGTTGCCGGTATTCGGACTCCATGCCGACCAGTTCGCTATCCAGGGTACTGCGCTCGACCTGGGCGCGGATGGCATCCTGCTGCGCCGCCAGCCCGCCCGCGTAGCGCACCTGGGCGACCTTCTCCAGTTGGCGGGTCAGTTCGATGTTCTCACGGGTTAGTTGCAGCGCCTTGCTGGTCAGCCAGTATTGGGCGTACAGCCCCTTGATGCGGGCGGCGACCTCGCTCCACGTATCGGCTGCCCGCCCGCTGGCCTGTTCGGCCTCGGCGGCCGCCACCTCGCGCTTGAGGTCGCGCTTGCCCCAGAAGGGCAGCGGCTGTAGCAGGGTGTACTTGGTGTCGCCGACCCGCGACGGCGACAGCGTCGCGCTCTGCTCGCCATTGCGCGTGATGTTTTCCAGTTCCATGCGGAACAGCGGATCGGGTAGCGCGCCGGCCGGCTCGATCCGTTCGCGCGCCGCCTCGGCTTCCAGACGCACCATGCGCACATCGGGGCTGCCTTCGCGGGCGATGGCCAGCAGCGATTCGACGCTGGCGCCGGGCAGCGGCTCGGCCGAAAGGGCAGGCGTGGCGGCAACCAGCAGGGCAACAAGCAGCAGGTTCTTCATCACGTTAACGTCTCAGTGGCGATGGCGCTTGCCATCCTTGTGAACATGCACGCCGGGAGTGGGCGCAGCCGCCGAGTCTGCCGGCGGTGGCGCTTCCGGCGCTGCCTGGGTCTGCGGCACAGTTTCGCTGGGCACGGGCGGGCTGGCAAAGGCCGATGATGAAACGCCAACACCATGGCGGTAGACCATTTCACCACCCAGCCATCCGGTGAAAAACAGGCTGCCTGAGAGCAGCAGCATGGGCGGCAACAGGGCTTTACTGACCGCTTTGTCGGCGCGCTGGCGCAGCCCGTCCCAGAGCGCGAGCAGAAGCAGTCCGGTGGTACTGGCCACGGCCCAATTGCGATGGCGTAACATGACCAGATGGCCGGCAGCATCATGTTCGACTGTCTGGAAGGCATGCCAGCCAAGCCCGGCCGCCAGCATCGCGCTCACTGCCGAGAGGAAAAGCAGCAAGCGGGCCGAGGACGGGAGTATCTGATTGGCCGGGCGCAAACGGGCGATCAACAGCAACAACGTGGCCGTCAGCGTCAGCGCGATCGGGAAATGAACGGCTGCCGGATGCCAGTTGGGTAGCATTGGAACGAGCCTACTTCACCAGCTCGTAGCGACTGACGATGGCGTTGCTGCCCTTCATCTCGGCCGCGAAACGGATCTTGTCACCGGCTTTCAGCTTGTTCAGCCAGGCCTTGTCGGCCACACCGAAGGCCATGGTCATGGGCGGCATGCCGATGCTGTCGAGCTGGCCGTGCTGAATGACAACCTCGCCGGCGGCCTTGTCGATCTTTTTTACGAGGCCGTCGCTTAGCGGTGCTGCCTTGTTGGCAGCAGGCTGATGGACGGCATGATGGTCGTGTTGGGCGAAGGCGGGCAGACTGAGGGCGAGAAACAGTGAGAAAAGCAGGCGCATGCGAATTCCTTTCAAGAACGGAAGCCGAAATTGTCGTTCGCTGCGCTCGACAGGCACCTGACGCCAAAATTACAAGTTTGTAATCTGCGGGCAGAAATTCCAGCGAAATGCCGGGGGCGGTGCAATTGTAGATACACAGATTTGTGGAAGTGCTCGGCCAGAAAGTCACATTGACGTACAACTCGAATTCCACAGGCGGGCGCCGATGTTTACTGAGAATTACAGAAATGTAATGCCCCGGTCAGCCTCCCGTCGGGATCGGCCGTTCAAACTGACCGTAGCTGAATTAAATCGGAACCAGTCATGAAATCACTACCGAGACGCCTCACGCGTTCTATGCTGTTGCTCCTCCTCGCCGGTGCTGGTACGACTTGGGCACAATCCGCAACCCAGGTTGACGTTTTCAAGAGTCCGTATTGCGGGTGCTGCGGAAAGTGGATCGAGCACATGGAAAAGAGCGGGTTCAAGGTGAGACGCCCACAACGTTAACGACGTCCCGGCCGCGCGCAAGAACCTGGGTATGCCTGACCGGGTCGGCTCCTGCCACACGGCCAAGGTGGGTGGCTATGCCATCGAGGGACACGTCCCTGCCGCTGATGTCCGGCGCTTGTTGAAGGAAAAACCCAAAGCCATCGGTCTGGCCGCGCCGGGCATGCCGCAGGGTTCGCCAGGCATGGAAACGGCCACACCCGTTCCCTACGACACACTACTCGTCCAGGCAGACGGAAGTGCCCGTATATTTGCCAGTCACTGACCCAAATGAAAAGGGTCGGTCGTAGTTTGCGGGACCACGCGAGAACGACTCGCGGCATGCATGTCGGCATGCAATTGGCCTGCCCGGTGATGGAACAGATGGTGAAGCAACAGGGTGGTTTCCTTGCCTGGCTACAGATGAATCAATGGCGGGTGCCGGACAGGCAATGACAAGCCGTCTTGTCACTGATCGACAGGGTGCTGAAGCAAGGAGTCGCCATGAGCCATGAACACTTGTCCCGGAACGAGATGCCCGGCACGCTTGATCTCGATCCCGTGTGCGGCATGACCGTCAAGCCGGAATCTCCCCATGCGACGGATCTGGATGGCATTCATTACCGCTTCTGCAGTGTCAAATGCAAAACAAAATTCGATGCCGAACCGGCGCGTTACCTCGACCCGCCACCGGTCGAGGCCGCCGTCCCCGAAGCCGAATACACCTGCCCAATGCATCCGGAAATCCGGCAGGTCGGTCCCGGCACCTGTCCCAAGTGCGGCATGGCTCTCGAACCGATGCTGCCCGATTTCGAGAAGGATGAAGACAACACCGAGTACCAAGACTTTCGTCGCCGTTTCTGGGCCAGCCTGCCGCTCACCGTTTTCGTGGTCGTCCTGGCGATGGTCGGGCACCAGTTGGGAAGCTTCTCGCCGCTGGTGCGAACCTGGGCCGAACTGCTGCTCAGCCTGCCCATCGTGCTTTGGGCCGGTGGACCGTTCTTCGTGCGAGGCTGGCAGTCAATCGTTCATCGCAGCCCCAACATGTGGACGCTGATCAGCCTCGGTACCGGCGCTGCTTTCGGTTACAGCGTGGTAGCGACGCTGGCCCCCGGCTTGTTTCCGCTGTCCTTTGTCGCACACGGTCGTATTGGAGTCTATTACGAGGCCGCCGCGGTCATCATTTCCCTGACCCTGCTCGGCCAGATGCTCGAACTGCGCGCCCGTTCGCAAACCTCGGCTGCCATCAAGTCGCTGCTCGGTCTCGCTCCCAAGACGGCCCGCCGCATCAACCCGGATGGCACGGAAGAGGATGTTCCCCTGACCCATGTCCATGTTGGCGACACCTTGCGCGTGCGCCCCGGCGAAAAGGTACCGGTGGACGGTGCGGTGCTGGAAGGCTCCAGTGCCATCGATGAAGCCATGCTCACCGGCGAACCGCTACCGGTGACAAAACGTCCCGGCGACAAGGTGATCGGCGCCACCATGAACACCTCCGGCAGCCTGGTAATCCGTTCGGAAAAGGTCGGTTCCCAGACCGTGCTGGCCCAAATAGTCCAGATGGTCGCCCAGGCCCAGCGATCCAAGGCGCCGATGCAGCGACTGGCGGATGTGGTGGCAGGCTATTTCGTCATCGTTGTCGTCGCCATTGCCTTCGCCAGTTTCTTCTCGTGGGGATTCTTCGGCGGTGAGCAGGGCTGGGTCTTCGGCCTGATCAACGGCGTTTCGGTGCTGATCATCGCCTGTCCCTGTGCCCTCGGACTGGCCACGCCGATGTCCATCATGGTCGCCACCGGCAAGGCGGCCACCCAGGGGATATTGTTCCGTGACGCAGCGGCCATAGAAAGGTTAAGGGACGTGGACACGCTGATTGTGGACAAGACAGGCACCCTCACCGAAGGGCGTCCGGCTTTCGAGCGCGTTGTGGCTGCGCATGGCAACGTCTGAGGATGAGGTCCTGCGTCTGGCGGCCAGTCTTGACCAGGGCAGCGAGCACCCGCTGGCCGAGGCGATCGTCCGCGCAGCCCGTGAGCGCGGACTGGCCCTGGACAAGGCTGAGCAGTTCGAATCGGCGACCGGCATCGGCGTGCGCGGGACAGTCGGTGGCCAGCGCCTGTCGCTCGGCAACAGCGCGCTGATGGCTCAGGATGGGGTTGATGTCAGCCCCCTTGGCGCGGTAGCCGAAGCCCTGCGTCAAAACGGCGCCAGTGTCATGCATCTGGCGGCTGACAGACACCTTCTCGGTTTGCTGGTTGTGTCCGACCCGATCAAGGCAAGCACCCAGGAGGCACTGACGGTCCTGCGCCAGGCAGGGCTGCGTATCGTGATGGCGACGGGCGACGGGGTGACCACCGCCAAGGCGGTCGGCGCACAGTTGAAAATCGACGAGGTGCATGGCGAAGTCAAGCCGGCGGACAAACTGGCGCTGGTGGAACGCCTGCAGCGTGAGGGGCATGTCGTAGCCATGGCCGGCGACGGCATCAACGATGCGCCAGCGCTGGCCAGGGCGGATGTCGGGATCGCCATGGGAACCGGCACCGACGTCGCCATGAACAGCGCCCAGGTTACGCTGGTCAAGGGCGACTTGCGCGGCATTGCCCGGGCACGCATGCTGTCCGCAGCGACGGTTGGCAACATGCGCCAGAACCTGGCCTTCGCCTTCCTCTACAACGCCCTCGGGGTGCCGGTCGCCGCCGGGATACTTTATCCGGTCTTCGGGCTGGTGCTGTCCCCCGTTATCGCCGCCGCAGCAATGAGCCTGTCGTCGGTCAGCGTGGTCGGCAATGCGCTGCGCCTGCGCGGCGGATGACGACGGCGATCGGTAGCCGATTTGCTGGAATCTTCAGACAAGCCCCTGGCGACTCGGGCAAAATGCCGTCATGAAGATTCTCATCGTCGAAGACGAAGCGAAGACCGGCGACTATCTCAGGCAGGGCTTGAACGAAGCCGGTTTTACCGCCGACCTGGTGCGCAACGGGGTGGATGGCATGCATGAAGGGCTGGCCGGTGACTACGATCTGCTGATTCTCGACGTCAACCTGCCCGGGCTTGATGGCTGGCAGGTGCTGAAGGCGCTGCGCGCGGCGGGGCGTGAACTGCCGGTGCTCTTCCTGACTGCGCGCGATCAGGTCGAGGATCGCGTGAAAGGCCTGGAACTGGGGGCCGACGACTATTTGGTCAAGCCCTTCGCTTTTTCCGAACTGCTTGCCCGCGTGCGCACGCTGCTTCGCCGCGGTCGCGTCAAGGAGCTGGAGCGGCTGGCGCTTGCTGATCTCGAACTCGACGTCAGCAAGCGCCGAGCGACCCGTTCCGGTCGGCGCATTGACCTGACGGCCAAGGAATTCGCGCTGCTCGAACTCTTCCTGCGCCGGCCTGGCGAGGTGCTGTCGCGCAGCTATATCGCCTCGCAGGTCTGGGATATGAATTTCGAATCCGACACCAATGTTGTAGAAGTTGCCATCCGCCGCCTGCGTGCCAAGGTTGACGACGATTTCACACCGAAGCTGATCCACACGCTGCGCGGCATGGGTTACGTGCTGGAACTGCGGTGAACTGGAAGTACTCGATCACCGTTCGTCTCTCGCTGGCGTTCGCGTTGCTGGCCACCGTGGTTTTCGCCGCACTTGGCATTTACCTCAATCGTTCGGCCGACGATCACATGGCGGAACTGGATGCCCATGAGCTGTTGGGCAAGCTGGCGCTGGCGCGGCATGTGGGCAGCCAGGCGCAATCCCCGGCAGCACTGGCGACGCGCCTGGGTGATGCGTTGGTCGGCGAACATGGCTTGATCGTCGCGGTCGACGGCGAAAGCGGGACCATTTTCATCTGGCCGGAAAACCTACATGCAGCCGACTTGTTCGATGCCGCGAAGGCTGTCGGAGAAGCGCCGGTGCGTCTGAGCGCCGACGCGCGGGAATTCCGGGTCGTGGCCGGCGGGCTGCAGTCGGGGTGGGGCGAAATGGCCCGGGTTGTGGTCGCCCGCGACATCCACCATCACACCGATTTTCTCGATCGGCTGCAACGCGATTTCTGGATTTCACTCATTGCCGCGTCGCTCCTGACCGTCGTGCTCGGCGTCCTGATCGTTCGCCGCGGCATGCAACCGGTCCGGGAGATTGCCCATGCCGCCAGCCGAATTTCAGCCGGGAAGCTGGCCGAGCGCATCCCCGAACCGGGCGTGCCGCCGGAATTGGGCGACCTGGTGAAAGCGTTCAACGCGATGCTCGGACGGCTGGAAGAATCATTCGCCAGGCTGTCGGACTTTTCCGCGGATATCGCGCACGAATTGCGCACTCCGCTTCACAGCCTGCGCATGCAGACCGAGGTGTCGCTGAACCGGTCGCGCGATGTCGCCGACTATCGCGAGCTGCTGGCATCCAACCTGGAAGAATACGAGCGGCTGTCCAAAATCATCGCCGACATGCTCTTTTTGGCCAAGGCCGATCACGGGCTGCTCATTCCGCACCGGGAAGCCGTTGCGCTGCGTGCGCTGTGCGAACGCCTGCTCGATTATTTCGGACTGCTTGCCGAAAAAATCGATCTGCAATTCCACGGCATTGATGTTCAGGTGCACGGTGACCGGCTGATGCTCGAGCGCGCAATCGGCAACCTGCTGGTCAATGCCATCCACCATACGCCCGAAGGCGGCTGGATCACCGTCGATGTCAGTGAACAGGACAAGCAGGCGGTGATCAGAATCAGCAATTCCGGGAAGCCGCTGCCGCAGGAAGCCATCGAGCGGATTTTCGAGCGTTTTGTCCGACTTGATCCGGCTTCCGAAGGCAGCGGCCTTGGCCTGGCGATCGCCCGCTCGATCGTCGTGGCGCACGGGGGGCAGATTGCAGTCCGTAGCGTTGGTCACGCTACCGAGTTTTCCATCCGTCTGCCGCGTCATTCGCCGCGCGATTGACGCTGCCGGCGCCTTTCAGCGCTCGCCAGCGGCCTTGGCCCAGCGCACCGCTCCCAGAAACAGGTAACCGGCGCCATAGACTGTCTTGATCAGGGCGGGATTGTCTTGGTCCTGTTCCAGCTTGCGCCGCAGGCGTGAAATACGGACATCGATGTTGCGGTCGGTGGGCGAGACATCCCGGGTTCCCATCAGCTGCTCGCGTTGCAGGATGCGGTTCGGATTGTTGACGAAGACTTTCAGCAACTCGGCTTCCGCGGTGCTGAGCAGGTGCTCCGTGCCATTCGGCGCATGCAGGTTGTTGTTGCCCAGATTGAAACGCCAGCCGGAAAATTCGGCGATCTGCCGGGATTTTGCATCGGCACCGGCGGTGCCGTCGTTACGGCGCAGGATGCTGCGTATGCGGGCGACCAGTTCGCGTGGCTCGAACGGCTTCAGTATGTAGTCGTCGGCACCCAGTTCCAGCCCCATCACGCGGTCGCTGACGTGGGCGCGGCCGGTCAGGATGACGATGCCGCAAGCGGACTGGGCGCGCACCCGCTGCATGACTTCGATGCCGTCCATGTCGGGGAGGCCGAGGTCGATGATGCACAGGTCGGGCTGCAGGGTGCGCAGGCGGCGCAGCAGGTCGCCGGCGCTGCGGCACCAGACGGTGCGGAAGGAGAAGTCGCCCAACACCTGTTCGATGATGCGGGCAACGTCGGGGTCATCCTCGACAATGACGATCAGCTTGGGGGAATCCGCCACTGTCATGACGCCTCCCGGGTTGTGCGCCGCAGCGCCAGTACCAGATCCTGCCGGCCGAAGGGTTTGGCCAGCACGGGCAACTCGCTTGCACCGGGTCTTGCGGCTTCGTCGCTGTAGCCGCTCATCAGTACGATATGGATTTGCGGATGGCTGGCGACGACCGCTGCGGCCAGCTGTCTTCCATCGATGCCGCCGGGCATGATGATGTCGCTGACGACGATGCCGATGTCCGCGATCTGTTCGATCATGTCGAGTGCCTGGACGCCGCTTTCTGCTTCGATGACCGGGTGGCCGAGGTCAATCAGTTGCTGGCGCACGACGCGCCGGACGGCCGGGTCGTCCTCGACGAGCAGTACCAGTTCGCCTACTTCGGCGCGACCGTCGGTGTCGGCGGGCTGGTCGCTATCGGGTTCCGGCGTGGTCAGCGGCAGCACCATCAGCACCGTCGTTCCCTGGCCCGGCTGGCTCTGGATCTGGATGCCGCCGCCGGACTGCTTGACGAAGCCGTAGGCCATCGACAGCCCGAGGCCGCTGCCCAGCCCGAAGCGCTTGGTGGTGAAGAAAGGTTCATAGACCCGCGCGAGTGTCGCCGCATCCATGCCGCAGCCATTGTCGGTGACCTCGATCATCGCGAAATGCCCGGGGGTGACGTCGAATGCCGTTGCATCGTCGGCCAGTTCGACCGGGCGGGCAGCGATGTGCAGGCGGCCGCCCTCGGGCATCGCGTCGCGTGCGTTCAGCGCGAAGTTGAGCAGGGCGCTTTCCAGCTGGCCCGGATCCGCCAGGGCGTGGATCGACGCACCGGCGAGGTCGGTTGACACGATGACCGACTCGGGGAGCGAGCGGCGGACCAGCTTCGCGAAGCTGCCGATCAGACCGCCGATATTCACTGCTTCGGGTTCGAGCGGTTGCTGGCGCGAAAAGGTGAGCAGGCGCTTGATCAGCTGCACGCCGCGGCGGGCCGATTGCAGTGCCGGTTCGACGAACTCGTTGACCTCGGTGTCGGCGGGGCGGTGATCCTGAAGGGCAGCCAGGTTGCCGATGATGACGGTCAGCAGATTGTTGAAGTCGTGGGCGAGGCCGCCGGTCAACTGCCCGATGGCCTCCATTTTCTGCGCTTGCACCAGCGCCGCCTGCATGCGCTTCTGCTCGGTGATCTCGTAGGAGAAAACGAAGAAACCGAGCGTTTCGCCTTCCGGGTTGGTCTCCGGAACCAGCGTGCTGCGCGCGAACACCGTCTGCCCGTTGCGTGTCATCTGGTATTCGTAGGTGACCTGCTGGCCGGACAGTGCCTTGCGTACCGGGTCGCGGATCTGCGCGTAAACCTCGCGGCCGATCACGTCGGGGACGGCATTGCCGGTCACCGAGCCTTCGGGCACGCCGAACCAGTCGGAGTAGCCCTTGTTGGCGTACTGGTAGACCTCGTTCTGGTTAACGTAGCCGATCAGGATCGGGATGGTGTCGTTGATCAGCCGCAGACGCTCTTCGCTGCGCCGGAGTGCGGCGGTAACGCGTTCTTTTTCCTCGCTGGCCCGGCGCAGGTTGGCGTTGGCGTTTTCCAACTGGGCGGTGCGCCGGCGCACGCGCTCCTCAAGCTGGATGTTCTGGGATTCGGTCAGGTTCTCGATGTAGCGCTGTTCGGTAATGTCCGTGTATAGCGTGACGAACCCCTTGTGCGGCAAGGGTTCGCCGCGCATCAGCAGAACCCGTCCGTTGGGGCGCTGCCGTTCGCGAACGTGCGGCGTGAAGCTGGTGGCGGCCGCCACGCGTTCGGCAATCTGGATTTCGGGGTCGCCCGGGCCGTACTCGCCGCGTTCCGCGTTATGGCGGATGAAGTGCTCGAAGGGGGTGCCGACGCGGGCCAGTGCCTCGGGAAAATCCAGCAGTTTCAGGAAGGGGCGGTTCCACGCGACCAGGCGCAAATTGGCGTCGAATACCGTGATTCCCTGATCGAGCAGGTCGAGCCCGGCCTGCAGCATGTCGTAGCGCTGGCTGGTATCCGGTAGGTGGGGTGCGGGATTCATCGGGCCGATTGTAGTGCACTCGTTCAGGCGAGATCCTTGATGTAACGATTCGTTACATTCTGCCAATAGTTGTGCAAGAGTGTTTTGCAATCCTCTCGATCAACAAGAAAAAGCCCCAAAAGAGAACAGCATTTTCGCAAGAATCGTGAGGAGATATTTGTGGCAAACCCGTATTCCATCGGCCTGGAGCAGAATCCGGCCAACTACGTTCCGCTTTCCCCGCTGAGCTTTCTCGAGCGCTCGGCCTTCGTTTACCCGAAGCGTATCTCGGTCATTCAGGGCGCCCGCCAATATACCTGGAAGGAAAGCTACGATCGCTGCCGCCAGCTGGCTTCAGCGCTGACAAGCCGCGGCATCGGCAAGGGTGACACGGTGGCCGTGATGCTGCCCAATACGGCGTCGATGTTCGAGTGTCATTTCGGCGTGCCGATGACCGGTGCCGTGCTCAATACGCTGAATACCCGCCTCGACGCCGAAGCCATCGCCTTCATGCTGGGGCACGGCGAAGCCAGGGTGCTGATTACCGATCCCGAGTTCTCGGCCGTGGTCAAGGGTGCGCTGGCCTTGCTTGAGGGGCCGAAGCCGATCGTCATCGACAGCCTCGATCCGGAATTCACCGGCGGCGAGGCGCTTGGCGAAAAGGACTATGAAACTTTCCTCAAGGAAGGCGACGCGGATTTCGTCTGGCAGCTCCCGGAAAACGAGTGGGACGCCATCGCGCTGAACTACACCTCCGGGACCACCGGCAATCCGAAGGGTGTCGTCTATCACCATCGCGGTGCCTATCTGAATTCCGCCAGCAACATCATCTCCTGGGGCATGCCGCCGCACGCAGTCTATTTGTGGACGCTGCCGATGTTCCACTGCAACGGCTGGTGTTTCCCGTGGACGCTGGCGGCCAATGCCGGCACCAGCGTCTGTCTGCGCAAGGTCGATCCGGCCCTGATCTTCGGCCTGATCAAGGAACATGCTGTCACCCACATGTGCGGCGCGCCGATCGTGTACGGCATGATGATCAATGCGCCGGCGGCGCTCAAGGAAGGCATAGCCCACCAGGTCAATGGCCTGATCGCCGGCGCTGCGCCGCCGGCTGCGATCATCGAGGGCGCCGAGCAGATGGGTTTCAATATCACCCATGTATACGGGCTGACCGAAACCTACGGCCCGGCCTCCGTCTGCGCCAAACATCCGGAATGGGACAGCCTGCCGATCGACCTGCGCGCCGCGCGCAACGGCCGGCAGGGCGTGCGCTACCACATGCAGGAAGCAATTGCGGTGATGGACACGGTCAGCCTGGAGCCGGTGCCCTGGGACGGTGAAACCATGGGCGAAATCATGTTCCGTGGCAATCTGGTGATGAAGGGTTATCTGAAAAACCCCAAGGCGACTGCAGAAGCGTTCGAAGGCGGCTGGTTCCACACCGGCGACCTGGCCGTGGTGCATAGCGACGGCTACATCAAGATCAAGGACCGTTCCAAGGACGTCATCATCTCCGGAGGCGAGAACATCTCGTCACTCGAGGTCGAGGACGTGCTCTATCGCCATCCCTCGGTGATTGCCGCTGCAGTGGTCGCCAAGCCCGACGAGAAGTGGGGCGAAGTGCCGGCTGCCTTCATCGAGTTGAAGGATGGCGTGCAGACGACCGAAGCCGAGATCGTCGAGCATTGCCGGGCGCACCTGGCCCGCTTCAAGGTGCCGAAGACTGTGGTGTTCGGCGAACTGCCGAAGACCTCCACCGGCAAGATCCAGAAGTACGTCCTGCGCCAGCACGCCAACTCCGCGCTCGCCATCGAGTAATCCGCAGTCCCCTGCCGTCATGCCTTGGCTGGCAGGGGGCTGCGCGTTCGAAAAGGAAAACCCTGTGAAAATTCTCGTCCCCGTCAAACGGGTAGTTGATTACAACGTCAAGGTCCGCGTGAAGGCGGACGGCATCCGGCGTGGATCTGGCCAACGTCAAGATGAGCATGAACCCCTTCGACGAAATCGCCATCGAAGAAGCCGTGCGTCTCAAGGAAGCCGGCATCGCCACGGAAGTCATCGCCGTCAGTTGTGGCGTTGCCGCCTGCCAGGAGACGCTGCGCACCGCCCTGGCCATCGGAGCTGACCGCGGCATCCTCGTCGAAACCGATGTTGAGTTGCAACCGCTCGCCGTCGCCAAACTCCTCAAAGCCCTCTGTGACAAGGAACAACCGCAACTCGTCATCTGCGGCAAACAAGCCATCGACGACGACGCCAACCAGACCGGCCAGATGCTCGCCGCCCTGCAAGCCTGGCCGCAAGCCACCTTCGCCTCCAAGGTCGTCATCGCTGATGGCAAAGCCACCGTCACCCGTGAAATCGACGGCGGTCTCGAAACCCTCGAAATCACCCTGCCAGCTGTGGTCAGTACCGACCTGCGCCTCAACGAACCGCGCTACGCCACCCTGCCCAACATCATGAAAGCCAAGAAAAAGCCGCTCGACACCGTCAAGCCGGCTGACCTTGGCGTCGACGTCACCCCGCGCCTGACCACCCTCAAGGTCGCCGAACCCGCCAAGCGCAGCGCCGGTGTCCGCGTCGCCGACGTCGCCGAACTCGTCAACAAACTCAAGAACGAAGCCAAGGTGATCTGATCATGACCATTCTCGTTATCGCCGAACACGACCACCAACAGCTCAAGGCCGCCACCCTCAACACCGTCGCGGCTGCCGCGAAGATCGGTGGCGACATCCATGTCCTCGTCGCCGGCAGCAACTGCCAGGCCGCCGCCCAGGAAGCCGCCACGCTGCAAGGCGTGAGCACCGTCAAGGTCGCCGACGCTGCCCACTACCAAAGCCAGACCGCCGAGAACCTCACCGCGCTGGTCATTGCCAACGCCGCCGGCTACAGCCACATCCTCGCCCCGGCCACCACCTTCGGCAAGAACCTCATGCCGCGCGTCGCTGCCTTGCTCGACGTCGCCCAGATTTCCGAAATCACCGGCGTTGACAGCCCGGACACCTTCGTCCGTCCGATCTACGCCGGCAATGCCCTGGCCACCGTCAAGAGCGCCGACGCCGTCAAGGTCATCACCGTGCGCACCACGGCGTTTGATGCGGTCAACCGGGAAAATGCCGCGAAAATCGAAAGCATCAGTCCGGCAAATGACACCGCCCAAAGCACCCTCACGAACCGGGAACTGACCAAGTCCGAGCGTCCTGAACTCGGTGCCGCCAAGATCATCGTTTCCGGTGGGCGTGGTCTGGGCAGTGGCGAGAACTACCACAAGCTCCTCGAGCCGTTGGCCGACAAGCTTGGTGCCGCCCTCGGCGCCTCCCGTGCCGCCGTCGATGCCGGCTTTGTGCCGAACGACTACCAGGTCGGCCAGACCGGCAAGATCGTCGCCCCGCAGCTCTACATCGCGGTCGGCATCTCGGGGGCGATCCAGCATCTGGCCGGGATGAAGGAGTCCAAGGTCATCGTCGCCATCAACAAGGATCCGGATGCGCCGATCTTTCAGGTGGCGGATTACGGACTGGTCGCCGACCTGTTCGAAACCATTCCGGCCCTCGTCGCCGCCGTCTAAACAAGCATTACGGAGATAAACCCATGAGCACCTATATTGCCCCGATTCGCGACATGCAGTTCGTCCTCAACGAAGTGGCCGGCCTCGAAGAAATCTGCGCCCTGCCCGGTAACGAGGAATGTTCCGTCGATCTCGTCGAGTCCATCCTCGACGAAGCCTCCAAATTCGCCACCGGCGTCCTCGACCCGATCAACAGCGTGGGCGACCGCACCGGTCACGTCTGCAAGGACGGCGTCGTCACGACGGCGCCCGGCTTCAAGGAGGCCTACAAGCTGTTCGCCGAAACCGGCTGGAACTCCATGCCCTTCGATCCTGAATACGGCGGTCAGGGCCTGCCGGCGGTCGTCTCGATGGCCGTCAATGAAATGTGGAAGGGCGCCAACATGGCCTTCGGCCTGTGCCCGATGCTGACTGGCGGTGCCATCGAAGCCATCGCCCACCACGCTTCCGACGAACTCAAGCAGAAATACCTGCCGAAGATGGTCGAAGGCACGTGGACCGGCACGATGAACCTGACCGAGCCGAATGCCGGTTCCGATCTGGCGGCCATTTCGTCCAAGGCCAAGGCCGTCGGTGACGGCAGCTACCTGATCAGCGGCACCAAGATTTTTATCACCTGGGGCGAGCATGACGTCGCCGAGAACATCATTCACCTCGTGCTGGCCCGCCTGCCGGATGCGCCGCCGGGACTGAAGGGGATTTCGCTCTTCCTCGTGCCGAAATTCCTGGTCAATGCCGATGGCTCGCTCGGCAAGCGCAACGACCTGATCTGCGCCTCCATCGAACACAAGCTCGGCATCCACGGCAGCCCGACCGCCGTCATGTCCTACGGCGAGAACGAAGGCGCCGTCGGCTACCTGATCGGCGACGAAAACAAGGGCATCGGCTACATGTTCACGATGATGAACCACGCCCGCGTCAACGTTGGCCTCGAAGGCGTCGGCATCGCCGAGCGCGCCTACCAGCACGCCCTGTGGTACGCCCGCGAACGCGTTCAGGGCAAGATCATCGGCGACAAGTCCGATGAGAAGAAGACCATCCTCCATCACCCGGATGTCCGCCGCATGCTCATGGACGTCAAGTCGCGTACCGAAGCCATGCGCACGCTGGCCTACTACACCGCCGCCAACATCGACCGCGCCCATGCCGGCAATGCGGCTGCCCAGTCACGTGTCGACCTGCTGACCCCGGTCGTCAAGGGCTGGAGCACGGAGCAGGGCGTCGAGTTGTCGTTGACCGCGCTGCAGGTTTTCGGTGGCGTCGGCTTCGTTGAAGAAACCGGTGCCGCCCAGTACTACCGCGACTCGCGCATCACGACCATCTACGAAGGCACTACCGCCATTCAGGCCAACGACCTGGTCGGTCGCAAGCTGGCCCGCGAAAAGGTGCCGGGCGCGGCCATGAAGGCGCTGATCGCCGAAATGACGGCCGATGCCGAAGCCTTCGCCGGCAACGCCCAACTGGTCGGCATCGCCGCCAACCTGAAGAACGGCATCGCCGCCCTGGCAAGCGCATCCGACTGGATCATCGCGAACTACGAGAGCGCCCCGGCGGCCGTTCATGCCGGTTCCGTGCCTTTCCTCAAGCTGACCGGCATCGTGGTCGGCGGCTGGCTCATGGCCAAGTCGGCAGCCATTGCCGTCCGCCACATCGCTGCCGGCACGACCGACGACTTCTACAGGGCCAAGCTGGCCACGGCCAACTACTTCGCCGCTCATCAACTGCCGTTCGCCGCCGCCTACTCGGCTGAAATCACAGGCGGTGCCGACTCGGTCTTCGCCCTGCCGGAAAGCCTGTTCTGACCATGAGCGCGCGTACCGATCGCGATGCGATGGAATACGATGTCGTGATCATCGGTGGCGGCCCTTCGGGGCTGTCTTCGGCGATCCGCATCAAGCAACTGGCCGAGCAGAACGGCAAGGAAGTTTCCGTCTGCCTGCTCGAAAAAGGCTCCGAAATCGGCGCCCACATCCTGTCCGGTGCCGTGCTCGAACCGCATGCGCTGGCCGAGCTGATCCCCGACTGGCAGGAACGCGGCGCGCCGCTCAATACGCCGGCCGGTGAAGACCGTTTGCTGTTCCTGACCGAAAGCAGTTCATACAAACTGCCAACGCCGCCACAAATGGGCAACCACGGCAACTACATCATCAGTCTGGGCAATCTCGCCCGCTGGCTCGGTGAGCAGGCCGAAGCGCTCGGCGTTGAAATCTACCCGGGTTTCGCTGCGGCCGAAGTGCTCTACCACGAGGACGGCTCGGTCAAGGGCGTCGCCACCGGCGACCTCGGCATCGGCAAGGACGGCCAGCCCGGCCATAACTTCCAGCCGGGCATGGAACTGCATGCCAAGCAGACCATCTTCGCCGAAGGCTGCCGCGGTTCGCTGACCAAGGAACTGTTCGCCCAATTCAACCTGCGCGACGGCGTCGATCCGCAAACCTACGGCATCGGCATCAAGGAGTTGTGGGAAATCGATCCGGCCAAACACCAGCCGGGGCTGATCGTGCACTCGGTGGGCTGGCCGCTGAGTTCGGACACCTACGGTGGCTCCTTCATTTACCACCTCGAGAACAACCTCGTCGCCATCGGTATGGTTGTCGGCCTGGATTACAAGAATCCCTGGCTGTCGCCCTACGAGGAATTCCAGCGCTACAAGACGCACCCGGCCATTCGTGGCTTCTTCGAAGGCGGAAGACGCATTTCCTACGGCGCCCGCGCGCTGTCCGAAGGCGGCTATCAGTCCGTTCCCAAGCTGACCTTCCCGGGCGGCCTGCTCATCGGCGACACCGCCGGCTTCCTCAATGTGCCGAAAATCAAGGGCACGCACATGGCGATGAAGTCGGGCATGGTTGCTGCCGAATCGGTCTTCGAGCATCTGGCCAAGGATAACGCCGGGGCCGAGGCAACCGAGTACGCCGAGCAGATCAAGAAAAGCTGGTTGTGGGACGAGCTGTACAAGGTCCGCAACATCCGCCCGGCCTTCAAGTGGGGCCTGTTCGGCGCGCTGGCTTACGGCGCCATCGACACCTTTGTCTTCAAGGGCAAGGCGCCGTGGACCCTGCATCACCACGACGACCACAGCCAGTTGGGCGACAAGAACAGTCATCCGAAGATTGCCTACCCGAAGCCGGACGGCACGCTGACTTTCGATCGCCTCTCCTCGGTCTTCCTCTCGGCCACCAACCATGAGGAAAACCAGCAGACGCATCTGCGCCTTAAGGATGAGAGCGTCGCCATCAGCATCAATTACGCGAAATACGGCGCACCGGAAACGCGTTACTGCCCGGCCGGCGTGTACGAAATCCTCGGCGAGGAAGAGGGCAAACCATGCCTCCAGATCAACGGGCAGAACTGCCTGCATTGCAAGACCTGCGACATCAAGGACCCGACCCAGAACATCAACTGGACGGTGCCGGAAGGTGGCGGTGGGCCGAACTATCCAAACATGTAAGCCGGACTGCAGGGCGACCTTTCTGGTGTCGAGGCGACCCGGTGGCAGGAAAAATGAAATACGAGAACAGCGCAATCTTTTAACGGAGTTTCAGGAGGAATCATGTCCAAGGAATCAATCCAGGTAAAAATTCGGGCCAACCCGAAATTTGCTGAAATGGTCGGCAAGCGTACGCGCTTCGCGATCATTCTTTCGCTCATCGTGCTGGTGCCTTACTACACCTTCATGATGCTGACCGCTTTCAATCCGGGCTTCCTGGCACAGCCGATCAGTGACGGCAGCATCATCACCCTCGGCTGGCCAATCGGCGTCGTGCTCGTTGTCGGTTCGTGGCTGACGACGGGCATCTACATCAGCCGCGCCAATGGCGAGTTCGACACGCTCAACGAGCAGATCCTCAAGGAGTCGCACAAATGAAGCGTTCCATGACCGCACTGGTGGCCGGCTGCCTGCTGGCTGCCACCTTCACCGTCTTTGCCGCCCCGGGCGCGCTCGACGGTATCCAGAAGCAGCCGATCAACGTCAGCGCCATCGCCATGTTCATGGTCTTCGTCGTGGCCACGCTCGGCATCACCTACTGGGCGTCGATGCGCACCAAGTCGACCTCCGACTTCTACACGGCGGGCGGCGGCATTACCGGTTTCCAGAACGGTCTGGCAATTGCCGGCGACTACATGTCCGCCGCCACGCTGCTCGGCCTGACTTCGCTGGTCTACGCCAAGGGCTTCGATGGATTCATCTATACCATCAGCTTCTTCGTCGGCTGGCCGATCATCCTGTTCCTGATGGCCGAACGGCTGCGCAATCTCGGCAAGTTCACCTTTGCCGATATCGCCTCCTACCGCCTTGACCAGAACCGCATCCGCACGTTTGCCGCCTTCGGTTCGCTGACCGTGGTCTGCTTCTACCTGATTGTGCAGATGGTTGGTGCAGGTCAGTTGATCCAGTTGCTCTTCGGGCTGGAATACACCTACGCGGTGATCTGCGTCGGCATACTGATGATGATCTATGTCACTTTCGGCGGCATGGTCGCCACGACCTGGGTGCAGATCATCAAGGCCTGCCTGCTGCTCGGTGGCGGCACGGCGCTGATGATCCTTGCCTTCAGCAAGTTCGGCTTCTCCTTTGACGCGATGTTCAATCAGGCCGTAGCTGCCCACAAGGCCGGCCTCAAGATCATGGCGCCGGGTTCGCTGATGGCTGATCCGGTCTCCGCCGTGTCGCTGTCGCTGGCGCTGCTCTTCGGTACGGCCGGCCTGCCGCACATCATGATGCGTTTCTTCACCGTCCCGAATGCCAAGGAAGCACGCAAGTCGGTGTTCTACGCCACCGGCTTCATCGGCTTCTTCTTCCTTGTCGTCATCATCCTCGGTATCTCGGCCATCGTCATCGTCGGCCAGGATCCGCAGTTCTTCGAAGGCGGTGTCATCGGCGGCAAGCTGATCGGTGGCGGCAACATGCCGGTCATGCACCTCGCCAAGGCGGTCGGCGGTGACATCTTCCTGGGCTTCCTGTCGGCAGTCGCCTTCGCCACCATCCTCGCCGTCGTTTCCGGCTTGGCCCTGGCTGGCGCTTCAGCCATTGCCCATGATCTGTACGCCCGCGTCATCAAGAAGAACACGGCGACCAGCGCCCAGGAAATGAAGGTCACCAAGATGGCGACCGTCGGCATAGGCATTGTTGCCATCCTGCTCGGCCTGCTCTTCAGGGATCAGAACATCGCCTTCCTGGTCGCGCTGACCTTCGGCGTCGCCGCGTCGGTCAACTTCCCGATCCTCATCCTTTCGATGTACTGGAAGGGCCTGACCACCCGTGGCGCGCTGTGGGGCGGCATTGCCGGCCTGGTTTCCGCCGTTGGCCTGGTCATCCTGTCGCCGGCGGTCTGGGTCAAGGTGCTGGGCAACGCCCAGGCCATCTTCCCCTACGACCATCCGGCGATCATCTCGATGACGACGGCCTTCTTTGTCACCTGGCTCGGTTCGGTCACCGACAAGAGCGCCCGTGCGGTCAAGGAGGCCGAAGCCTTCGAAGAGCAGTACATCCGGGCTCAAACCGGACTGGGTGCCGCCGAGGCGTCCGCCCACTAGTTGATTCACTGCGGGCGAACTGCCCCGCGTTCTCCATCCTTCGGGGGCCTCAGGGCCCCCGATTGTCTTGCTAACCGAAGTTGCCCAAACCCCTTGGAAAATGAATCAGAGGGCATTCCGTTGGTCTGGACTGCGCCAGGCAACCGTAACCCGCAGTCCCTGGGCGTTGTTGCCCGTCGCCAGGTCGAGTTCGGCGCCATGCAGTTCGGCGATGCGGGCAGCGATGGCCAGGCCCAGTCCGCTGCCAGGCTGGCTACCCTGATCGAGGCGATGAAAGCGCCGGAGAACCGCATCCCGTTCGCTGGCAGGAATGCCCGGGCCGCTGTCGTTCACGCAAAGCCGGCAGCACCCGTCAGCGCGGGATACGCTGACGTGCAGCGTGCCGCTGTCCGGGGTGTAGCGGATGGCGTTATCGATTAGGTTGCGGATCAGGACGCGCAGCCATTCTGACTGGCCGGTGACGATACAACCGGGGGCGGCGTCGAGCGCGAAATCGAGATTCTTGTCGAGGATCTGCGGACCCAACTCGGCGCACATCGCTTCGGCGAGCATCGCCAGATCGACTGGTTGCGGATCGGGCAGGCCGGATTCCGGGTCGAGGCGGGCCAGTTGCAGCATCTGGTCAACGAGGTGGGAAGCACGGGTCAGACCGCTTTGCAACTGTTCGAGCGAGCGGTCGCGCTCATCGCTGTCGCGGGCGCGCTGCGCGACCTGCAATTGGGTCTGCAGCGCCGCGAACGGCGTTCGTAGTTCGTGGGCAGCATCGGCGGTGAAGCGACGCTCTGCCTGGAGCGCTTCTTCGACACGCTTGAACAGGCCGTTCAGAGCTTCCAGCATGGGGCGGATTTCCTCGGGGGCAGCGGCCGGCGTCACCGGCTGCAATTGCTGCGGGTCGCGGCAGGCGATCTGCCTGGCGATGCCATCCAGCGAAGCCAGCCCGTGCCGGGTGGCCAGCCAGACCCAGAGGCCGATCAGCGGCAGGCCGAACAGCGCGGGGAAGAGCAGGCGCCAGGCGATATGGCCGATCAGGTCGTCGCGGATATAGTGGTTCTCGCTGACCTGCACCTGCAGGCTGCGTCCTTCGTTCCACCGGCTGAAGTGGCGCCAGTGACCATCTCCATCGCGTGTTTCGGAAAAGCCGTCGGTTGCGGTCAACGCCGTTTCCGGGGCGTTTTTCGAGCGCATCAGGAGTTTGCCATCGCCGTGCCAGATCTGGAAGCGCAGGCGGCGCTGGTATTTGTGGCCGACGTCGCCAAGATCCTGGATGTCGTCGCCCTCGTCGTGGCTGGCCAGCGCGAGCAGCGTCTGCGCCGCCTGGGCAAGCTGGGCATCAAACAGTTCGTTGACCTCGTGATGGGCATCGAAAAAGCTGAACACCATGGTCGCCAGCCAGGCGGCGGCCACACCGCCGAGCAACAGGGCGAGCAGGCGGCGGCGCAGCGAGAACCAGGTAGTCGTCACTTGGCGATGGTGTAGCCGACCCCGCGCAGGGTGCGGATCAGTTCGCTGCCCAGTTTTTTGCGCAGGTGGTGGATATGCACTTCGAGGGCATTGCTGTCCGGCTCATCCCGCCAGCCGTAGAGCGACTGTTCGAGCTGACTGCGGGTCAATACCCGGCCGGCGTTTTCGAGCAGCAGCTGCAGCAGCGAGAACTCGCGGCTGGAGAGTTCGACTGGCTGGCCGGCCAGCGTGACGCCGTGCGCCGCCGGGTCGAGGGCAAGGTCACCATGCGTCAGCAGCGGCGCGGCACGCCCGGCGCTGCGCCGGGTCAGGGCACGGACACGAGCGGTCAGCTCGTCGAGGTCGATCGGCTTGACGAGATAGTCATCAGCGCCGGCGTCGAGTCCGGAAACCTTGTCGCCGGTGGCGTCGCGCGCGGTCAGTATGAGCACCGGCATGGTCTGGCCGCGACGGCGGGCGCGCGTCAGCACCTCCATGCCCGAGAGGCGCGGCAGGCCGAGATCAAGGACGACCAGATCGAAGCTTTCCGCATGCAGCGCATGGTCGGCGGAATTTCCGTCCCTGACCCAGTTGACCGCGAAACCCGCCTGGCGCAGGCCGACCGTCAGGCCGTCGCCAAGCTGGGGGTCGTCTTCGACAAGCAGGATGCGCATGGCCGGATTCTATCAGCTGGCAATCCACCAGCTGGCAAGTGCGACCCAGGCCAGTAGCAGCGCCGCAGCCAGCGGCCGGGCCGAGCGGATGGCCTCGCCAGGTGTGCCTGACTTGCGGCCGTTCAGCATTGCGCGGACGAGGTTTTCGCCATGCAGCAGGCTGCCGGAGACGACGCCGGCGACATGGACGCTGACGACAGCGAGCATCATCGCCGCCAATGCTTCATGCACTTCTTCGAGCCAATGGCCGCCGACCTCGTTGTAGATTGCCCAGCCGGTCACCCCGGTCAAGATGGCGAGGCCGAGCAGCAGCATGATGGCCCAACCGCCAGCCGGATTGTGACCAACATGGTGCTCCGGCTGCAGCCGGAGCAGGCTGACGACATAATCCCTGACCGCCGCCGGTCCGCGCACGAAATCGACGAAGCGGGCGTAGCGCGAGCCGATGAAGCCCCACGGCAGGCGGAAGGTCGCAACGGCAAGTATCGTGGCGCCGGCGATGGCATGCACCCCGCTGAAGGTTCCGCTGTCACCGCTCAGCCAGGCGAGCGTGAAGCCGCCGACCATCAGCCAGTGACCGAGGCGCACCGGCCAGTCCCAGACGAGTATCTTCTCCATTGCTATACCTCTTTAATTTGCCGATTTTCCTGGCGCCTGGCTGGCATGGGGTTCGAGAAAAGCCACGATTGCGGCCATTTTTTGGCGTCGACCGCAGCATCCGATCCAAAGTCCGGAGCAGAGCGTTTGGATAGCGTGTTGGCAAGGCCGACCGGTTCCGGCAATTGGCCGATGCTGCGGCTGCAGCTTTGATGCGAGGGCTCGCCTAATCAAATTCCCAAAGTTGGTGCGCATCGAGCAATAGCCGATAGCGCAACTCCAGCGCGTCGAGTTGGGCAAGCTTCGCTGCGAGTTGCGCTTCGTTGGCCAGGCGTCGAACAGCGAGCAGATCATTGAGGCTGCCCTCGCCGAGCTGGTAGGCGCGCGCCGTCATGTCGGCGGCGCGTTGCAGGCTTTCGGCGGCGCTGCGGCTGGCGTTCCAGCTGGTCAGTGCGGCCTTGGCCGAATGGTAAAGCCCGGCGGCTTCGGCGGCGATTTTCTGGGTCGCCGCGGCTTCGCGGCGGTAGGCGACATCCGCCTCGGCCTGGGCCGCGCCAGCGACCGCACGGCGCGCGCCGCCCGGCAAGGGGATGGCGATGTAGGCGCCGAAAACGTGTTCCTCGCCGCCGCGTTCGCGCGACATCTGGACGCCGAGTGTGGGATCAGGTAGCCGGTCGTTTCCGGCGCGCCCGGCGACAACCTGCGCGCGCCGCGCTTCTCCGCGCGCCATGCCGAGTTCGTGGCTGTGTTCGAGGATGGCTTCCAGCCAATCGCTCTCGCTGCCGGTGATTGCCAGAGGTTCGGCGATGCTGCCTGGTTCGGTCACTGGCAGGCCGGGAAAGCGGTGGCGCAGGTCTTCGCCAGCAGTGGTCTGGCGGGCCCTGGCCTGGGCCAGCTGGGCTTCGGCCTGAGCCAGCGCGGCCCCGGCCTGCACCGTTTCGAGGCGGGCGGCGTCACCCAGTTGTTGGCGCCGGTGGACGGCCTTCAACTGCCTTTCGAGCAGCGCAAACTGCTCGTTCCACTGCGTTGCCGTGGCGCTTTCCTTGAGCCAGACGAACCAGTACCTGAGCAGGGCGCGACTCGCTTCGTGCAGAGCGTCGCCCTGTCCCGTTTCGGCAATGGAAACGCCGAGCGCCCCGAGTTCGGCATCTGCCGAGGATTTGCCGGGCAAGCGCAGCGGTCGTTCGAGCTGGGCATTCCATTCGTTATAACTCTCGTCGGCGCCACCCGGCGGATAGACGCGGCGCTGATGCGCTCCCAGACGCAGGTTCCATTCGTAGGGGCCGGCCTCAAGACGGCTGCGGTTGGCTTCCTCGACGCGCACCTGGCCGGAAGCGGCCTGCACTGAAGGACTGACGCGCAGCACGCGGGCGACGACCTCCGTCGGCGGAAGATTTGGCATGGGTTCGGCAGCGACGGCGCTGAAACTGCCGAATGAGGCGGTCAACAGCAAGAGATGGCCAATTTTCATAGCCGCCCCATCTCGATGACTGGCACCAGCCAGAAAAACACGTTGGCGCGTGGCAGTTCGCGCTTGATCAGCTCAAGTACAGCACGCATTTTTTCCTCCGGGCCGACCGTGCGGATCTGGGTGCGCGGCGAGTGGCCGGCGACCAGTTCGCCGGGTTCGACCAGTGGCACGACCGAACCGTGGCCTTCGGCGGTGCTGGATGTGAAGCCGCGAACCAGGTCGGGTCGCGAGAGCAGCAGGTCCTCGACGTGCTGGGCGACGTCGTTGGTCATGGTCAGGGAAAGCAGGACATCAGCCATGGTTTGCCTCGTTGAAGCGGACGGTGGTCTTGACCCCGAAGCGGCGGAACAGGATGGGCAGCAGGACGAGGGTCAGTGCGGTCGACGTCAGCAGACCGCCGATGACGACGATGGCCAGCGGGCGCTGCACCTCGGAGCCGGGGCCGCTGGCGAAGAGCATCGGCACAAGGCCAAAGGCGGCGATACTGGCGGTCATCAGAACCGGACGCAGCCTGCGTTTGGCGCCTTCGACGACGACCTCGGCGACCGGAATGCCGCGCCCCAGCAACTGGTTGAAATAGGTGACCATCACCACGCCGTTGAGCACGGCAATGCCGAGCAGGGCGATGAAGCCGACCGACGCAGGGACCGACAGGTATTCGCCCGAGATGAGCAGGCCGAATACGCCGCCAATCATGGCGAACGGGATGTTCGAGAGGACCAGCAGCGCCTGGCGCACCGAGCCGAAGGTCGAGAAGAGCAGGAAGAAGATCAGCAGCAAGGCCACCGGCACCACCACCATCAGGCGAGCTGCCGCCCGCTGCTGGTTCTCGAACTGGCCGCCCCAGGCCAGCCGGTAGCCTTCCGGCAGCTTGACGTCGCGGGCGACGGCAGCCCTGGCATCCTCGACGAAGCCGACCAGATCGCGGTCGCGGACGTTGGACTGGATGACGACGTAGCGCTGGGCGTTCTCACGATCGACCTTGACCGGGCCGTTGACACGCTGGATTTTCGCGACGCTGGCCAGCGGCACGCTGCCGCCGTTCGGTACGCTGAGTCGAAGCGCCTCAAAATCGGCCGGCGAAGCGAGCAGGCTTTGCGGGCCGCGCAGGACGACCGGCACGCGCCGCCCCTGGTCGATGACGATGCCGACGTTGCGGCCTTCGAGCAGGGCCTTCAGGTCGTTCTGGATGTCATCGACATTCAGGCCGAACCGGCCTGCCGCCAGGCGGTTGACCGCAACCTTCAGGTATTGGACTCCGTCGTTCTTCAAAGTGAAGGTGTCTTCGGCGCCGGGCACCTTCTTTACCGTCGCCACGATATCGCCGGCCAGCTGGTTCAGTGTCGCGAGTTCGGGGCCGTAGACCTTGATCGCCAGGTCGCCGCGCACGCCGGTCAGCATTTCGGAAACGCGCATGTCGATGGGTTGCGTGAACGAGAAGCCGATGCCGGGGAAATCGGCCATCACGGCGCGCAACTGGTCGGCCAGCCAGGCCGGGTCGGCGTTGCGCCAGGTATCGCGTGGCTGCAGCACCATGAAGGTGTCGGTCTGATTGAGGCCCATCGGGTCGAGGCCGAGTTCGTCGGCGCCGGCGCGGGCGACGATGGCTTTAACCTCCGGCACCTTTTCCAGAATGGCTTTTTGCACCCTGCCATCGATGGCGATGGTCTGGTCGAGGCCGATCGACGGCAGTTTTTCCAGTTGCATGATGAGGTCGCCTTCGTCCATGGTCGGCATGAAACTTTTTCCCAACAGCAGGAAGGCGCCGGTGGCGGCAGCCAGGGCGATCAGGGCGCCGAGCATGTAAGTCCGGCTATGACTCAGGGCCGAAGTCAGCACGCGGTCGTAGGCGGCGGCCAGCTTTTTCACCAGCCAAGGTTCGTGGTGCGCCCCGCGCTTGATCAGGTACGAGGCGAGCACCGGCACCACGGTCAGCGCCAACAGCAGCGACGAGGCCAGCGCGAAGACGATGGTCAGCGCGACCGGCCCGAACATCTTGCCTTCCAGCCCCTGCAGGGTGAGCAGCGGCAGGAAGACGATGATGATGATGACGATCCCCGAAGTCACCGGCGCGGCAACTTCGCTGGCGGCGCGGAAGATCAGGTGCAGCGTCGGCAGGTTTTCCTGCGCCTCGGCGAGCTGGCTTTCGACGTTTTCGACGACGACCACCGCGGCATCCACCAGCATGCCGATGGCGATGGCGAGGCCGCCAAGGCTCATCAGGTTGGCCGACAGGCCGTACATGCGCATCAGGATGAAGGTAGCGAGCGCCGACAGCGGCAGCATCAGCGCGACGACCAGCGCCGCGCGCAGGTTGCCGAGGAAGGCCAACAACAGCAGCACGACAAGGACGATGGCTTCGAGCAGCGCCTTGGCGACGGTGCCGACGGCGCGCCCGACCAGGTTGCTGCGGTCGTAGAAGGTTTCGATGGTGACGCCCTGCGGCAGCGTCGGCGCGATTTCGGCCAGCCGCGCCTTGACGCCGGCCACGACGCTCTGCGCATTGGCGCCGCGCAGCCCGAGCACCAGCCCCTGCACCGCTTCGCCCTGGCCGTTGCGGGTGACCGCGCCGTAGCGGGTGAGGGCGCCGAAACGAACTTCGGCGACATCGCCGATGCGTACCACGTTGCCATCACTGGCCTGCAAAACGATGGCTTTTACGTCGTTGACCGTGCGGATCGCCCCTTCGGCACGCACCAGCAGCGCTTCCTCGCCATCGTTCAGGCGACCGGCGCCGTCGTTGCGGTTGTTGCTTTCCAGCACCGTTTGCAGATCCTTCAGCGCCAGCCCGCGCGCGGCAAGGCTTTGCGGCTGCGGCACGACCTCGAAGGTGCGCACCTCGCCACCCAGGCTGTTGACGTCGGCAACGCCGGGCACGGTGCGCAATTGTGGGCGGATCACCCAGTCGAGCAGGGCGCGTCTTTCGGCTAGCGGCAGGCCGCCCTCGATGGTGAACATGAACATTTCGCCGAGCGGCGTGGTGATCGGCGCCATGCCGCCGGTGGCGCCGGGCGGCAGGTTACCCTGCGCGGCGGCCAGGCGTTCGCCGACCTGCTGACGCGCCCAGTAAATGTCGGTGCCATCCTCGAAATCGATGGTGATGTCGGTCAGCGCGTATTTGGAAGTCGAGCGCAGCAGGCGCTGGTGCGGGATGCCGAGCATTTCCTGCTCGACCGGCACGGCGAGGCGGGTTTCGACTTCCTCCGGCGTCATGCCGGGCGCCTTCAGGATGATCTTGACCTGCGTTGTGGAAACGTCGGGAAATGCATCGATCGGCAGGCCACGAAAGGCCTGCGTGCCTGCGCCGACCAGCATGGCGGTCAGCACCAGCAGTAACAGGCGCTGGGTCAGCGAAAAACGGATCAGCGCGGCCAGCATTATTCGCTGCCGACGCCGGTCAACATCGCCTTGAGCCCGGAAGCGCCCTTGACGGCGACGCGCTCGCCGGCCTGCACGCCGTCGACCAGTGCGCTGTCGCCGCCCTGGCTGACGATGCGCACCGGGCGGGCGGCGAAGCTCACGCCCTTGTCGTCGCTGGCGGTCTGCACGAAGGCCCAGGTCTTGCCATCATGGCGCACCAGCGCGGTGGCCGGCAGGCGTTGCTGCTGTTTGCCCGCCGGGGTGGCGATCTCGACTTCCAGCACCTGGCCGGCATGCAACGCGGCGGCGCCCTCGTCGACCTCGGCGCGCAGTAAAACCGTCTGGCTGGCCGGGTCCACCGCGCGACCGATGGCGATCAGCTGGCCGCTGATGTCGCGGTCGGCGAGCTTGATCGCCATGCCTTCCTTGAGCGTGGCGGCCACCGCCAGCGGCACCTGGATTTCCAGCCACAGCGGCGTCAGCTTGGCGATGCGGTAGATCAGCGTCGCCGCTTCGACGCGCTGGCCGAGTTGTCCACCCTGTTCGAGCACGACGCCGTCGATGGGTGCGGTCAACGCCAATGAAGCGCCCAATTTGCCCGGCGCGATGCCGGCCAGCGCCAGCCCCTGCTGGCGTTCGCTGGCCTGCGCGGCGGCCTGGCTGGCGGCGGCGCGCGTGGCCTGCAGGCGGGACTCGGCGATCAGTCCTTCGGCGAAAAGCTGTTCGTCGCGTTTCAGGTTCTGGCGCAGCAGCGCGGACTGGCTGCCGGCCTGCAGGGCATCGCGTTGCAGTTCCAGCGCCTGCGGGCTGGCCAGGCGGGCCAGCACCTGGCCGCGCCGAACCGCTGGCGCCGGGGGCGACAGCGAGTATTTCGAGCATGCCGGCGACCGGGGCGGCGACGACGCGCATCTGTTCGTTGGGTACCAGCACGCGTGCCGGATAAACGCCCTGGCGCTGCTGATCGGCCTGGCCGACGAGCGCCGTTTCGATACCCAGCGCCTTGATCTGTGCTGCCTGCAGCTGGAGCGGTTCTCCAGCGCCAGCGACGCCGCTGGACATGGCAACAAACAGAACAGTCAAACAGGAAAAACGTAGGAAGTTCCGGGGCATGACTCGACTCGTGAATACGTGGACGACGAGTCTCGCATGCCCAGATTAACGCTTTCTTAACGGCCACTGGCAGACGCGGCTGGCGGGTCAAATCGATTCGGTTGGTCGGTTCGTTCCGGTCGATATGCTTCAGTGCCGGCTTACACGCGCAACAGCGCAATTTTCAGTGGCGGCTGCCCGTCCGGGCTGGGGAAGTCTGCTTCCGGTGCGATCCATTCGAGTTCGCGAATGGTCCGGCCAATCTTCCTCGCACAGCGTTCCAGCTGGTCGGCCCATATCTCGCGACTGATCTGCGCCGCGTTGTTGCAGCAGATCAGCGTGCCGCCCTCATTCGTGCACAGCAACGCCGGCTTCAACAGCGCGGCGTAATCATTGACGATATCGACGACGCCGAACGGGCTCTTCGCATGGCGCGGCGGGTCGAGAAAGACCAGGTCGAACTGCCGGGGCTCGAGTTTCGGAAAGGACGGCATCAGCTTGCCGCGCACCATTTTCGGCTGGCCGATGCCCGCGAGCTGGCGCATGGCGGCGAAGGCGTCGCTGTGCACAAAGCGCAGGCGGATCGGCAGGTCGTTGAGTCGGGCGTTTTCCTTTCCCACCTTGAGGCTCGATTCGGCGAAATCGACATTGACGACATGCGCCGCGCCGGCCCTGGCGGCGGCAACGCCGACGCCGCAGGTGTAGGCGAACAGGTTGAGCAGTGACTTCCCGGCGGCCTCCTGCATGACCCGGCGGCGTCCAGCGCGCAGGTCGAGGAAGAGCCACGGATCCTGGCCGGCATGGCGGCCCTGGACGAGATAGCGAACGCCCATTTCATGGAATTCGCGTGGCTTCTGTGCCTCGGCCAGCACCTCGGCCGGCAGCGGGTTGGCGATGCGCGAATTGGCGCGGCTGCGGTCGTTATAGACGGCAACCAGGCCGGGCAGGGCATCGCCGTAGAAGCGTTCGACGGCGATCCGGTCGTGGCCGTCGAGCGGCTCGTGGAAGGTCTGGAGCAGCAGCAGGTCGCCGTAGCGGTCGACGGTCAGCCCGGGGACCCCTTCGGTGGCGCCGTGGAACAGGCGGTAGGCGTTGGTGTCTTCGCCGTGCAGGCGCTCGAACAATTGCTGACGGGCAGAGAAGGCGGCGTTTAGGAGGTCAGTCAGTTGCGGGGCGGGCATGGAGGCTTTCACGGAATGGTGGCAGCGATCACTGCGGAAAAGCCGCCGGAAAGCCGTGGAGGGTGCAATTCTACCGGACCGGGCCGGAGCCCGCCGGATCCAGGGCGGACCACAGCTTCCAGTGACCGCAGGCGGAGCGGGCGCGGCGCTCGGAACCGTCCCAGCCGCCACCGATGCACAGGCCGGTCACGGTTTCCGAGACGATTGCCACACTATCCGGTGCTGCGCCCGGCTGCCGTTCGCCGCGCCAGCGTTCGCAGCTGGCGCAGCGTTTTCGGTCAACGGCCTGATTCAGCAAGTCTTTGCAGCGCGGCAGGCGGCAAGTTCCCGGGCGGCCGGCACGACCGGCGCGCCACTGCCGATCCAGCTCTTGATTCCGTGCTTGACGTTATAGACCTTGGCGTAGCCCGCCTGCTGCGCGAGCAGCTGGCTGACCGGCTTGGTACGGTTACCGCTGCGGCAGATGACAATGACCGGCTCGTCCGGCCCGGCAAAGGGCTTGACCTTCTCCAGCCAGGCCGCGGGGTCGGCGCGCCCGCGGTCGTCGAAAAAGGTCAGCAGCTTGCTGCCGGCGATGACGCCGGTTTCTTCCCATTCGGGTTGGGTGCGGATGTCGATCACGGCGACGCCGGCGTTGATCAGCCGGGTCAGTTCGGCGTTGTCGATATCCACGACCTCGGCGCGGGCGGTAAGCGCCGCGAGGCCCAGGCAACACAACAGAAAAATCCGGCGCATGGCGATCCCCATTCATCTATCAGCAAAGTCTGATTATAGACATTTCGGCGAGCGTGAAGTTTCCCGGGCGCCGAGAAGTCGTCACCATCAGGCCGGCCGGCATGGATCGGCATGGGATAATCCGGATTTTTCCGGGCTCGGGCATGGCCATCAAATCCACCATCTTCAAGGCTGAACTGCAGCTTGCCGATCTCGATCGCGGGCATTTTGCCGATTACGGGCTGACACTGGCGCGCCATCCCTCGGAAACCGACGAACGGATGATGATCCGGCTGCTGGCTTTCATCCTGCATGCCTCGCCAACGCTGACTTTCGGGCGCGGATTGTTGACCGAAGACGAAGCGGATCTCTGGGATCTCGATGCCACGGGCAGTATCGAACGCTGGATCGACGTCGGCCTGCCTGACGAGAAAGCCATCCGCCGCGCCTGCAACCGCTCGCGGCAGGTCACCGTGCTCAGCTATGGCGGCCGCGGTGCCGACATCTGGTGGCAGCAGAATGCACCCAAGCTGGCGACGCAGAAGAATCTGCGCGTGCTGTCGCTGACGGCGGATGAAGGGCAGGCGCTGGCCGGCCTGGCCGAGCGCAACATGCGCCTGCAATGTACCGTTCAGGACGGGGTGATCTGGCTGGGCGACGATCGGCAGCATCTTGAACTGGCGCCGAGGATTTTGTTTGCGCCCGACCTGGTTTAGAATGCCGAATGATTTTGACCGGATTTTGGCCGTTTTCCATTTTTTGAGAGGTGAGTATGGCGTCAAGCGAAGAAGAAGAGTCCACAGCAGTCATCGCCGGGGTCGTTGGCGGAATCGTGCTGGCCGTCGTGGCGGTGATTTACGGGGCCAGTGCAGGAAAGGCGGTCAAGTCGGAGGCGACCAGGGTGGTCGAGCAGGTCGAGATTGCGCCGGTGGGCGAAGCGCTGGCCAAGGTTTTTTTCGCGGTCGATTCGGCGACACTCGCCGTGGTTGACAGCGAAGGGGTGGTCGTCAAGACGATCGAAGTCCTCAAGCTTCAGCCCAAGGCCATCGTGTTGCTCTCCGGTTTCCACGATCCCTCCGGCGACGCGGCGCACAACGCGGCACTCGCCAAGGCGCGCGCCGAGGCGGTGCGCGATGCGCTGGTGGCTGGCGGCGTGGCGCCCGAGCGCGTCAAGCTGCGCAAGCCGGAAACGACCGTCGGCAGCGGCAGCCCGGAAGAGGGGCGGCGCGTCGAAGTGCGCGTCCAGTAAGCGCGCCACTACCAACGAAAAGCGGGCTGCGGCCCGCTTTATTTATTTCCGCGAGCCGATCAGGCGCCAGATCAGTTCGGCGCCATCGACCAGCAGGTCACCGACATCGATATCCTCGATGCGGCCCTGGCGCTTGAGGCGCTGAGCGCGCGATTTGTCGCGTTCGCGCATCACGATGGCGTCACCCAGGGCGTTCGACGTCGACCGTCGTCCGCTTGATTTCTGCATGCTGGTAGCGGACCAGCGCCTGTTCGACGGCGGCCGGGTCGAGGATGGCGATCGGCGCCCGGCAGTGGGTACAGGCGTGGTCGCGGCGGATATCGACCGGCGCTCCGCAACCGTTGCAGCGGACGATGCCGACCCGCGCGGCGAGACTGCCGATCTCGGTTGCGGTCAACTGCCTGACAAAGCCCTTTTCGATCATGAACTGGGCGAAGGTGGTGAAGCGGCCATGCTTCTGCAGGCAGCGGTGGTAATTGAACTGGCCGCCGTGCCGGGCGACATCCAGCCCCTTCAGCAGCTTGTCGCCGCAGCGCGGGCAGGCCAGCGGCTCGCGCAAGGGCATCCGCTGGTCGTCGTGGTGCTCGTGGAGCAGTCTGAACAGTTCGATGATGCCGCCCGGCGTCAGCTGGACGCTCTCGAAATCGTCGAACCAGATGCCCTGGCAGGTGAAGCACAGGTCGAGGATGACCTCGCCATGCAGCTTGTGGGCAAAGCGGTGCTTGAGCATGGTCTGGCGGCAGGAGGGACAGGGGATCTGTTTCATGGCCGCATTATGCCGGACGAATGGTGCCGAGGTTGATTTTGACGCCCTTCTTCATCTTGCCGACGACGTGCATTTCGCAGGCTTTGCAGTCGAACTTGAGGATCAGCTTTTCGTTGCCGTTGACCAGCGTCATCGGGTCCGGCTTGAGGTGCTTCACTTCCTTCGGGCACAGGTTGAAGCTGTAGCGCAGGCAGTGGCGGGTGATCATCAGCGAGACCATGCCCTTTTCGTTGCCCGCCTCGTAGGCTTCGTCGATCAGCTTGACGCCGTGTTTCTCGTAGAACTGGCGGGCCTTGGCGTTGAAGACGTTGCCGAGGTAGGTCAGTTCTTCCTGCGGGTAGGGCGCCGGGTTGGCGGCCGGTGTGGCGCGTGGCGGGCGCGGGTGGCTGGCGAGGCGGGCGGCTTCGAGTTGTTCGGTGGCCTCGCGGCGCAGGGCGTTGATGGCGCTGACCGGCAGGAACCAAGGCTGGCTGAGCTTGAGCTCAACTGGCTCGGCGACGAACATGGTGTTGCCGAATTTGCCGAGGTTTTCCGTGAGCTTGGCCATCGCGGCTTCAGGATTCTGGGCCAGTTGCCATTCCGATTTTGGCCCGTTTTTCCGGTTGACCGTAGCAATCACGCCATCTTCGTCAGTCAGCGTCAGCGCGAAGCCGTCTTCGGTTTCCGTCAGCACCGGCTTGACCGAAACGCGGCGGTCGGCCGATTCCTTTTCCAGCGCGCGTTCGAACTCCTGGTCGCGATTGCGGAAAAGGCTGGCACCTTCGGTCAGTTCTTCCGGCATTTCGGCCGGGAACAGGGTTGTGCCGTCGGCGCCGCTTTCTACCCGATTGATGCGCATGCCGACGACTTCACCGTGGGCGTCGTAGAAGCAGACGCCGTCGCCGTTGTTGAAGGGCTTGTCGGCATAGACGGTGAAACAGCCGTCGCCGATCTCGACAACTTCACCGATCAACTCGCCGACGAAGGCAGGCGAATCGAAGGCGCCGATGTCGTCCTGACGGTCGTTGGCAAAGTAATCGGTGTAGCCGCGATTGAAGGTCTTGTCTGGCTGCGGGGTGAAGGTAAAGCTGCTGCGGCCGCTTGAGCCGCGCGTGAATTCCGGGTTGTTGGTGATGATGTCGTCGAGCAGGCCGCGGTAGTGCGCGGTGATATTTTTGACGTAGCTGAGGTCCTTGAGCCGCCCCTCGATCTTGAAGCAACTGACGCCGGCGCGGGCCAGGTCGAGCATGTTGTCGCTCTGGTTGTTGTCCTTCATCGACAGCAGATGCTGGTTCTCTGTGATCGTTTTGCCCTTGTCGTCGACCAGCGTGTAGGGCAGGCGGCAGGCCTGCGAACACTCGCCGCGATTGGCGCTGCGCCCGGTGTGGGCCTGGCTGATGTAGCACTGGCCGCTGAACGCAACGCACAGTGCGCCGTGAACAAAATATTCCAATGAAACATTTGTTTGCGAAGCAATCTTGATAATTTCGTTTAAGCTGCATTCGCGCGCCAGAACGACCTGCGAGAAGCCGACATCTTCAAGAAACTTGACCTTGTCGGCGTTGCGATTGTCGGTCTGCGTGCTGGCGTGGAGTTGGATCGGCGGTAGGTCGAGTTCGAGCAGGCCCATGTCCTGGATGATCAGCGCATCGGCGCCGGCTTCGTAAAGTTGCCAGGCAAGCTGGCGACTGTCTTCAAGCTCGTCGTCGCGCAAGATGGTGTTGAGCGCGACGAAGACCTTGGCACGGTAGCGGTGGGCAAAATCGCACAGGCGTCGTATTTCCGCGACGTCATTGCCGGCGCCGTAACGCGCACCGAAAGCCGGGCCGCCAATGTAGACGGCGTCGGCCCCGTGCTTGATGGCTTCGATGCCGAAATCGGCGTTCTTGGCCGGGGCGAGGAGTTCGAGCGGGTGTTGAATACGGATCATGGGGGACTTAGTAGGTGAAGCGCGGCGCAAGTTCTTCGAGATTGAACTCGCGCAGGATGGCTTCGGCGCGTTCGCGGGCGTTTTTGCGGGGCGCACCGCGCTTCGACGCGATGATCAGCTCGTTCTTCATCGAATGTTCCCAGCCGACCAGTTCGGTCACAGTGACGTCGTAGCCGTGCGATTCGAGCAGCAGGCAGCGCAGCACGTTGGTCAGGTGGCTGCCCAGTTCGCGGGTGTGGATCGGGTGTCGCCAAAGTTCGGACAACGGTTTTTGCGACAGCGATTCGTTCTTTCTGGCCCGCATGGTGGCGGCTACTTCGGCCTGACAGCAAGGGACGAGGACGATATGGCGGGCGTTCTTGGTCAGGGCGAAACGGATGGCGTCGTCGGTCGCCGTGTTGCAGGCGTGTAGCGCTGTCACGACATCGACGCTGGCCGGCAACTCGGCTGCGGTCAACGAATCCTCGACCGTGCAGGCGAGGAAGCGCATGCGCTCAAAGCCAAGCCGGGCGGCCAGTTCGCGGGATTTCTCAACCAGCTCTGGGCGGCTTTCGATACCGATGATTTCGCCGCTGGCACGCTCCTTGATACAGAGATCGTAGAGGATGAAGCCGAGATAGGACTTGCCGGCCCCATGGTCGACCAGCGTCTCGGCGCCATCCAGCAGCGGTTCGATGAACTGGTAGAGGTGATAGACCTGTTTGAGCTTGCGCCGCGTGTCCTGGTTGAGCTTGCCGTCACGGGTCAGGATGTGGAGTTCCTTGAGCAGTTCGATGGACTGTCCGGGGCGGATTTCAGGGATCGCGACGGGTGGGTTCTGCTTTTTCATTGGCCGCGATTATCGCATTTCACGGGACGCAACTTTCGTGTTAACCGAATCCATCGTGCGTCGTTATTAGGCTCATGGTGATCCAACACCGCACAACATACGGAGATAAAAAATGGGTAGTCTTAGCAACGAATCCTTCGAAAATTTTCTGGATTCCCTTAAGAAAGCCGGTATTACGATTTCCAATGAAGTAGAACTGCGCGAGCGGCTGGCTGAAGCACAACGCTGGCGTTATGCCTTCCAGACCTTGGCCGCCAACGGCAAGGTCATCGGTATCAACTTCGAAGACCATTCCGACGGCCGCAACGAAGCCGAAATTACCCGCGCCTTCAATGAATTCCAGTTCTCCGAAAAGACCAAGGCTGTCTTTTCTGCCAACCTGAAGCACTGACATCTCAAGTTTCAGCCTTCCGCATCGGCGGGGGGAAAAAAGAAGAACGGGCGCCAAGCGGCGCCCGTTTTGCGTTGAGCGTTGCGGTCAACCGGAAAAAATGGCCGAAATCGAAATTCCGGCCAGGCATTATCAGCGGGTAATCGGCTTGTAGCGAATCCGCTTCGGCTTGGCGCCTTCTTCGCCGAGGCGACGTTTCTTGTCTTCCTCGTATTCCTGGAAGTTGCCGGTGAAGAAATTCCATTGCGAATCGCCTTCTGCCGCCAGGATGTGCGTACAGATGCGGTCGAGGAACCAGCGGTCGTGGGAAATGACCATCGCGCAGCCGGGGAATTCGAGCAGCGCATCTTCCAGCGCGCGCAGGGTTTCGACGTCGAGGTCGTTCGACGGTTCGTCGAGCAGCAGCACGTTGCCGCCGGTCATCAGGGTCTTGGCCAGATGCAGGCGGCCGCGCTCGCCGCCGGAGAGGTTGCCGACCTGCTTGCCCTGGTCGGCGCCCTTGAAGTTGAAGCGGCCGATGTAGGCGCGCGACGGCATCTCGAACTTGCCGATCTGCAGGATGTCGCTGCCCTGGGCCAGTTCTTCGAAAACCGTCTTCGAGCCGTCCAGGCAGTCGCGTGACTGGTCAACATAAGCCATCTTGACCGTCGGGCCGACGACGACTTCGCCGGAATCCGGCTGTTGCTGGCCGGTGATCATCTTGAACAGCGTCGATTTACCGGCGCCGTTCGGGCCGATGATGCCGACGATGGCACCGGGCGGGATGTTGAAGCTGACGTTGTCCATCAGCAGCTTGTCGCCGAAGGACTTGGTCACGCCGTTGAACTCGATGACCTTGTCGCCCAGACGCTCGCCGACCGGAATGAAGATTTCCTGCGTTTCGTTGCGCTTCTGGTATTCCTGGCTGGACAGTTCCTCGAAACGGGCCAGACGGGACTTGGACTTGGCCTGACGGGCCTTGGGGTTGCTGCGCACCCATTCGAGTTCCTGCTTCATCGCCTTCATGTGGGCGTCGATCTGCTTGTTTTCGGTCTCCAGACGGGCTTCCTTCTGCTCCAGCCAGCTGGAGTAATTGCCCTTGTACGGAATGCCGTGGCCACGGTCGAGTTCGAGAATCCACTCGGCCGCGTTGTCGAGGAAGTAGCGGTCGTGGGTGACGGCGACGACGGTGCCCGGGAAGCGGACGAGGAACTGTTCGAGCCATTCGACCGATTCGGCGTCGAGGTGGTTGGTCGGTTCGTCGAGCAGCAGCATGTCGGGTTTGGCCAGCAGCAGCTTGCACAGCGCGACGCGGCGCTTTTCACCGCCGGAGAGCACACCGATCACGGCGTCCCAGGGCGGCAGGCGCAGGGCGTCGGCGGCCAGTTCCATCTGTGCTTCGGTGTCGGAACCGGCGGTGGCGATGATCGCCTCCAGCCTTGCCTGTTCCTCGGCCAGCTTGTCGAAATCGGCGTCGGGTTCGGCGTAGGCAGCATAGACCTCGTCGAGCTTGGCCTGCGCCTGCATGACTTCGCCAAGCGCCGATTCGACTTCCTCGCGCACGGTCTTGGCCGGGTCGAGCTGCGGTTCCTGTGGCAGGTATCCAATCGAGACGCCGGCCAGGTGCTGGACCTCGCCGTCGTACTCCTTGTCCACGCCTGCCATGATCCTGAGCACGGTCGATTTGCCCGAGCCGTTCAGGCCGAGCAGGCCGATCTTGGCGCCGGGAAAGAAGGAGAGGGAAATATCCTTGATGATCTGCCGCTTGGGCGGGACGATCTTGCTGACGCGCAGCATCGACATTACATATTGAGCCATTGAGCCTGCCTGTAACTGTGGTTTTTGTGGGGGGGCGCTGATCAGTAGCCGCCGATGTTGATCATGGCATCGACGACGATGCCGGAGCCGATCGACAGCAGCAGGATGTCGGAGCCGACGCGCACATAGCGATGCCTCGGCGGTGGCGGTGGCATCCGATATACCAGATCGGCCGGAAGCTCGTAATAAGCAACGCCCTGTGGCAACGGCTGGCCCTTGCGCCATTTCTTCGCCTGACCGGGCGGCAAACAGCCGTTGCCTTTCTTGGCCAGCCCTGGCGGGCAATGACCGGAGTGGAACTGCGGTGCATAGTATTCGTTGACGATCCGGCGGTCGTTGCTGCCGAAATAGAGCTGGATCGAGACGTCATCGCGCCGGTCGTTATCGTACCGATCGTCGTCGCGATATTCGTGTTTGTCGCCGTGGCCCTTGCCATGCTTGCCGCCCTTGTCGGCCAGCGCGGTGCCGCTCGCCAGCAATGCGGCAAGTGTCAGGGCAGCGATGCCGATGGCCCCTGTGACGCGGATATTCATGGGAGTCTTCCGGTGGACTAAAACCGCAAGTGTACGAGGCTTCACGCCGCTTGACCAGCCTCGTCCGCGACCGGAAACAGCCCGGTCGCTCACTAATGAACCGGGGGTATGCCTGAGCGGGCTGCGGAAAAAATCCTCAGGCTGCGATGCAGCAGAACCGCCGGGGCTTCGACCCGCGGGCATTGGCGGATACCGCCAATTTGTCTGAAACCGAATTCGCGAACATAGTACCTGGCATGGCGTGGATTGACTTCGACCACGACGTCGGTGGCGCCAAAAAAAGCCTGGCCGTAGCTGTGCGCCGTGTCGAACAATGTTCTAAGCAATTCAAGAGAACTGTAGTCTGGGTCCACGGCAAGCCGCGAAAGTTCGCAAATGACCCGGTTCGGCTGGCGCAACCGGGAGATTTCTTCCGGATAGAGCATTTCAGCGAGAAGCCCGGTGTGGGAATCCCGACCGAGGGCAAGGGTTGCCACCGGCCGGGTGTCCTGCCAGGCGATCAGCGCGATCCGGTTGGGGTCGTCCATCGGGTTGTCCGTGAACCCGGTCAGGTATCCGCGCTGGGCATACATCCGGCGCACCAGGGTGATGGACGCCATACGCTGCTGGTGAGTCATTGCCGGCTTGATCGCCAGTTCGGCAAGATCGACGGAAGCCTTTCCGAGACGCCGCACGCTCCTCGCGGCCCTGATGGGAGAAGGAATTCGCGCTGGTTGTTCGTTATGGGTTCTGGTGGCAGTCTGATGCATGGACGAATCTTGAAGTAAAAAGTGTGTAGAAGTGGATGATTATCCTGCAATTTTAGCCAGAGCAGGTGACGATTCAATACGCGCTCTGGAATGGGATGCATTTTCCGAATTTAGCGTATTGACGTCGCCACGCAATTCACCACCTTCATCGATGACCAATTTACCATAGCGAATCTTGCCGCTGACCCGGCCGGTGGAATGGATGATCAGTTGCGAGCGGGCAGTCAGTTCGCCGTCGAAACTGCCGTGGATTTCCGCGATGTCGATGCTGACCGTTCCGGAGTAGGCCCCCTGATCGGCAATGCGGATTACGCGACTGTCCATGGTGGCCTCGACGCGTCCCTCGACGACCAGCGTGTCGCAATCGAGAATCTCAGCCCCTTTCAGCTTGACATCCGGTCCGACGATCAGCCGTGACCCCGAAACTGCTTCACTAGCCACGGTTTCAGGGGCGGGTGGAGCCACTGCCTGCAAGGCAGGACTCTGGGCGACGGCAGGTGCATCGCTCACCGGCGAGGGAGTGACGGGCGACGGGTTGAGGATGTTGCGCGCATCCTTGCGCTGAATCGCTTCGTTGCGGGGCGGAAAGCTGGGTTTGCTGAACATGAAATTTCCTTCTGTTGGGTAGTGAATCGAAAAACGCAATCTACCCAACGCGATAAGCGTGCCAGAAATGAAATAAATGATTTAAATCATGATGATAAAAATAGACCATGCGAGCTTTTGGAGGGATTTATAGGCAAAATGTCGTTTTCTGGCGACATATGTTTTTGGCTTTGCGCTCTACGTGCTGAATATCCCCGATAGTGGCTTGTCGCCAAAAAGTGACACGTATATTAATACATTGATTTAAAATGAAAAATTAGCCTAAAGTGCCGCTCATGGTTGGCCCGCCCGGATCAAGGCGCAACGCGTCGTCCGTGCTGTTGCGGTTTACACTCCCGTTTTTCCGAAAATTCAGGCGCATGATTCGTTTTTCTTTCCGTCAGGGAATGCTTGCCGGTTTCATCCTGATCGTGCTGCTGCTCGGCGGGGCAGCCGTGCGCAGTTGGCTGGTCATCGAAGGGTTGGTCGAGCAGAGTCGCCAGCGCGGCGAAACGGCACTGCAGGTTGCGGCGCTGATACAGGAGTTGGCGGAACGGACGGTGGATGTGGAGCGTAGTGCCCGCCAGTCGCTGGTGTTGGAGGAGCCCGCTTTCCGTGAGCGTTTCGATGAGAATCTCGCCCTCGCCCTCGCCGTGGTCGGTCGCCTCAATGGCTTCGCCATTGCACCGATACAGTCGATGCTCGGCGCCTGGCATCAGGGTGCTGAAGCGCTGCGCGACGGTGTTGAGAAAAAGGTGGGCAGGGACGAGCTGGCGGCACGTCTGGCGCATCTCAGTGAACTCAACGATGAAGTCAGGCGCTCCGGGCAGGATTGGATCAAGATGCAGAACAGTCTGGTCATCGATCAGCTGGAGGTCTATCGTCTGCGGCTCGGCATGCAGATCCTCATTGCTTTGGCCGGCTCCCTGCTGGTCGCCATGGCGATGGGCTGGTGGTTGGTGCGCCCGATTCGCCAGCTGGAGCAGGCCATTACCCGCCTTGGTGAAAAGCGCTTTGAAGAGGCGGTCGCCGTCGAACGGACCGGACGACCTCCGTCAGCTTGGCCGACGCCTGGATTGGCTGCGCCAGCGGCTGGCCGAACTGGAGAGCGACCGCGAGCGCGCATTGCGCCACGTATCGCATGAACTCAAGACCCCGCTGACCGCGTTGCGCGAGGGCGTTGCGTTGTTGCAGGAGGAGGTTCCCGGCCCGCTGGACGAAGCGCAGCGCGAGGTAGTTGAGATACTGCAGCACAATGTCATCGGTCTGCAGCGCCAGATCGAAGGTTTGCTCAGTCTCAACGCGGCGACTTCCGGAGCCCGACAACTCCAGCTGCAACCGGTGGCCCTGCGAGAGTTGCTCGATGTCGCGGTTCGCCGGCGCGAACTGCACATTCAGGGTCGCCAACTTGAGATCCGGATCGAGGCCGGCGAGGAATTCATCATTCTCGACCCAGAAAAAATGGCCGTGGTGGCTGACAACCTGCTATCCAATGCGATCGATTTCAGTCCGGAGGGGGGTGAGATTTTTCTGCGGGCAAAGCACGGTCAAGGTCGCTTTACCCTGGAATGCCTGGATCAGGGTCCAGGCGTTGCCAGCGAGGATGCGGAACGTATTTTCGAACCGTTCGTTCAGGGGCGGCGTGCAGCACCGGCACCACGCCAAGGGAGCGGCGTGGGACTGTCCATAGTGCGCGAACTGGTGCGCGCCATGGGCGGGCGCGTCACGCTGCAGCCCGGCGTACGTGGCGCCCATTTTCTTGTGGAGATACCGGATGCGAAATAAGCAGATCAGACGCGGATATTCCGGCAGGTTCATGGTGCGCCTTCCTCCATTTGCCTGCGCACTGCTCCTGTCGGCCTGCACGGCCCTGCCGCCCGGCGAGGAGGTCGTTTTGCGGGCGGCTGTCTTGCCGGAAGCCGCAATCTACAACCAGAGCTTGTATCGGATGACGCCCCAGGAACTGGGCCGCGAGCGCCAGATGCTCATGGCCCAGCCGGTGACGCCGGAAACCCGGATCCGCCTAGCCATGCTGCTCGGCAACCCGCGCGGGCCGCAGGATCTGGGCCGCGCCGTGACCTTGCTGGAGGCCATCCTCAAGTCGTCCGATCCTGCTGCCGTCAGCCTGCACCCGCTTGCGCACCTCTTGCTCGACAACTATGCAGAGCGCCAGAAACTCCACGTGCTACTCGATCGCCAGGGGCAGCAGCTCAAGGAAGCGCAGCGCAAGGCAGCCGAGTTGGAGAGCAAGGCGGCAGAACTGCAGGGCAAGCTCGACAGCCTGGCGGATATTGAGCGCACCTTGCCGCAGCGGTCGGGTGCCGGACGCCCGCAAGCCCCGGGAGGCGGACGATGATTGCGGAATCAGCCTGCGCCGGCGCCCATGTTCTGGTGGTTGACGACGATCCCGATATCCTTCGTCTGTTCACCATGCGCCTGCGCGCGCGCGGGTTCCGTGTTACGCAGGCGGCGTCTGCCGAAGAGGGGCTGGCACGCATTGCGGTCGACACGCCGCGCGTCGTGGTCAGCGATGTGCGATTGCCCGGCCGCGACGGGCTGGCCCTGTTCGAGGAAATCCGCACGACGCGGCCAGCCTTGCCGGTGATCCTGCTGACGGCCCACGGCAACATTCCCGATGCGGTTGACGCCACATCCAGAGGCGTTTTCGGTTACCTGACCAAACCCTTCGACAGTCAGGTTCTGCTCGAAAAAATCGATCAGGCGCTGCAACTCTCGGCAGGAAGTGCTGCGGATGAGGCTGCGGGCAGTGCGATCGATGCCGCTGGATCAGCCTGGTCAGACATGGTCTTTCGCAGCAGCCGCATGGCCGAGCTCGTGGCCGAGGCCGGCATGGTGGCCGCCTCCGACGCGAGCATCCTGATCCGCGGCGAGAGCGGCACCGGCAAGGAGGTGCTGGCGCGCGGCATCCATCTCGCCAGTCCGCGCGCCAAAGGCCCTTTTGTCGCCATCAATTGTGGTGCCATCCCCGAACAACTGCTGGAATCCGAGCTGTTCGGCCATGTCAAGGGCGCCTTTACCGGGGCCGGAAATGCGCGCGTCGGACTGATTCAGGCGGCCAACGGCGGCACGCTGTTTCTCGATGAAATCGGCGACATGCCGCTGGTGCTGCAGGTCAAGCTCTTGCGTGTGCTCCAGGAGCGCGTTGTGCGGCCGGTCGGTGCAACCCGCTCCGAGCCGGTTGACGTCCGTCTCATTTCAGCGACGCATCGCGACCTCGATGCGGCGATGGCACAAGGCCACTTCCGCGAAGATCTCTACTACCGGCTGGACGTTGTTTCGCTGATGCTGCCCCGGCTCGACGAACGGCGAGAGGACATTCCCGTGCTCGCTGCCCATTTCGTCCAGCTGGTGGCCGGCAAATACGGCAAGCCGATCAGCGGCTTTGCGCCGGAAGCGCTGGAAGCGCTGGCGACGGCTGCGTGGCCGGGCAATGTGCGCCAGCTCTACAATGTCGTCGAACAAAGCTGCGCCTTGACCTCGACCCCGTTGATTCCCCTGTCGCTCGTCCAGCGCGCCCTGCGCGTGCCGACCATGGAGGCGCTCAGCTACAGCGAAGCCAAGCAGCGTTTCGAGCGCAATTACCTGGTCCAGTTGCTCAAGCTGACCGACGGCAGCGTCGCCGACGCGGCGCGTATCGCCGACCGCAACCGGACCGAGTTCTACCGGCTGTTGCAGAAATACGACCTGACGCCCGCGATGTTCCGCAGCGATGGAAACGTCGCCGGCGAACGATGACGCGCAGCCGGCACTGAAATCAGGGCGTTTTTTCCGGTTCGACCGCAACCGGGGTGTCGCCGGAGGGCGACTTCCGTGGTCACTCTGGCCGGCCGGTTGTTCGGTAACATCCTGATTCGTATGTGAAAATGCTTTCTGGCACGATCCTCGCAATACACGTTTTGTTCGCTCATCGAAGGAGTTCTCAATGAACAAACGTCACCTTTTGCCCGGACTTGTCCTTGCTTGCACGCTGTATTTCGGACCCGGACTGCACTTCTGGCAGCATAGTCAGTCAGCAGCCATGGGAGGGCCGGAAAAGGCCGGGGAACCCGTCGAAACCACACTCTCCGGTTACCTTCGCTCCGGTCTGGTCAGGCTGATTCCAGCGTTACCAGGGGCGCTCCTTCATCAACCGTATCGCCCTCTGTGACATGGATTGCCACTACCCGGCCGGCCCCGGGGGAGGGGATATCCAGCGCGACCTTGCCGGTTTCCAGCGACAGGATGTTCTCGTCCCGCTCGATGACGTCACCCACCTTGACCAGGAGTTCGAGGATGAACACCCGCCCGCTGGCACACGAGCCGCATGATGCCCAGCATTCCGGGTACCTTGGCATGTGAATGGTCGTGGTGGTCATCGCGGCAAATGAAATGCAGGGGCTTGCATTCTACGCTTCCATCCGTATAATGCGCGGCTCTGACAGCGCGCCCGTAGCTCAGTTGGATAGAGTATCTGGCTACGAACCAGAGGGTCGGGCGTTCGAATCGCTCCGGGCGCGCCATTCAGATATGAAGCTGGGCACTTTCTGTAAGGAAGTGCCCATTTTTCATTTCCGAGCCCCCTTCGTTGAGGGCGACTGATTCGCCGGTTTACGAATGCCGATACCCGCTCTGGCGATCCCGCAATGAATTATCCTGCCCCCGACGGCGAAGGCCTGCCGTCCTATGCCCGATTGATCAGCCATCGGGGCGCCCCGATGCGCCGCGTCTGGCTCAACCTGGTGTTTCGTCTTGCGGTCAAGCGTTCGTTTAAGATGGATGCCGACATCGGCCAGCTGCGTGCCGTGCAGGCCGGAATGGACAGGCGTATGGCCAGGCCCGATCCGGAAATGCGGCGGACCCCGGTGACCTGCAACGGGGTCGCCGCCGAGTGGATCGACCTGCCTGAATCACGCTCCGATCGCGTGATCTTCTATCTGCACGGCGGCGCCTGGATGTTCCGCTTTCCGCTGATCCATGGGTCGATGGTTGCCCGCTGGTGCCGCCGGCTGGAGGCGCGCGCCCTGATGGTCGATTATCGCCTGGCGCCGGAGCACCCGTACCCGGCCGGCCCGGACGATTGCCTTGCGGCCTACGAGTGGTTGCTGGCGCAGGGCGCCAACGCGCGGGATGTGGTGATCGCCGGCGATTCCGCCGGCGGCAACCTGACGCTTGCCACGCTGCACCGGCTGAAGGCGGCCGGACTGCCGCTGCCCGCCTGTGCCATCGCGCTGTCGCCGTTGGTCGACTTTACGTTGAGCAGCCGTAGCCTGATCGTCAACCAGCATCGTGACCCGATGTTCACGCTGGCCGCCTGCCAGGCCCTGCGTCCCTATTATCTGCGTCCCGAGCAGATGCTCAACCCCGACGCTTCGCCGCTCTTCGGTGATTTTACGGAGATGCCGCCGGTTTTCCTGCAGGCCAGCAACACGGAGATGCTGCGCGATGAAGCGCTGCGCGTCGCCGAGCGCGTCCACGGACAAGGGGGCCTGGTCGAGCTCGAATTGTGGCAGGACATGCCACACGTCTTCCAGGCCATGAGCAAGCTGCCGCAGTCGGGAGCCGCGCTCGACAGCATCGTCCGCTTCGTTGGGCGTCACGCGGGCTGGGAAAACTGATTTTCAGGTGTTTTTTGCGGTTGACCGCGACCGTTTGGTGAATAGTCTGTCAGGCGCCGTCGCGCGGTCCCCAGTCCGCATGCCTGGCGATGAATTCAAAGACGTTCGCATCGGCAATCTTCGTTTCCGCGTACTGCGGGATCGCCTGAAAGACATGCGGCATGCCCTCGAAAACGTCGAGCTGCACGGTAACGCCCGAGGCGTGCGCCTTTGCTGCCGCACGCGTCGAATCGTCGAGCAGCATTTCCTTGGTCCCGACCTGGAGGAGGAGTGGCGGCAACCCAGAGAAGTCGCCGGTCAGCGGCGAAACCAGCGGGTTCGTGTAGAGCTCGGGTTCGCTCAGGTACATGTCGCCGAACCAGCGCAGCAGCTTGGTGGTGAAGACCGGGTCGGCGTCTTCGTTGACAACGGCGCTGCGCCCGCTCAGCGAAAAATCGATGGCCGGCGACAGGCAGACGGCGGCGGCAGGCATCGGCAGGCCGGCGTCGCGGGCGCGCAGCAGGGTCACCAGGGTCAGGTTGCCACCGGCTGAATCGCCGGCAATCACGATCTGGCGGGCGTCACCGCAACGGTCGAGCAGCCAGCGATAGGCTGCGAGGCAATCGTCGGTGCCGGCGGGGAAGGGGTGTTCGGGTGCCAGCCGGTAGCGCGGCATCAGCGCCCGGGCGCCGAGTGCGTGGCACCAGCGGCCGATCAGCGCGCTCTGCATCCGGGGTAAACGGAAGGCAAAGGCGCCGCCGTGCAGGTAAAGAATCACACGCTCCGCCCGGCTTCCCGGAACGTCCAGCCATTCGGCAGGCACCTGGTCGCACTGCTGGGGGGTGAGGGTGACTGCCTTGTTGACCCGGCCCAGCCGCGCGTCCAGCGTCGCGGTGACCCGGCGCATGCCGTCCACGTTGATGCCGCCCGGCTTGATGCGCTTGATGGTCATGCGCAGAAGCAGCTCGATGGCGGAGATCACCGGCTTTTCCAGCTGCCGCTCAATGAAGCGGAAGTAGGGCGGCTGGACGATCAGCGGTGCGAATGATTCCCCCATTCAGTGCTTTCCCCGGGTCAGAAGGCGAGGCCCGGTCAGGGCGCCGCCTCGTCTCCGGTGCTTGCCGCAACAGCCTTCTTGCGCGGCTTGCGCGGTTTGGGTGGTGCGGCCGCTGTGTCGGCAAGCGCGACGGGTAACTCGCCAGCCACGGAAGGAGCGCCCGCCGCCGGCTTGGCCGGTGCACGGCGTCGCCGCGGCTTCGCTGTGGTGGGTGCGGGGGGCGCCTCGCCTTTCGGCGTCCGCTTCCTGGCCGGTCCGGGCGCCTTTGCCGGGGCAGTAGACGGCAGCGCTTCCGGCCCTGGCGTTTTATCTGCCGCGGCTGCCACCAGTTCGGCGAAGCTTTCCTGCAGGCATTCGGCGAAGAAGGCGGGGTCGGGCATGATCTTGCGGCAGCAGACGGCACAGACCCACAGGGTTCCGTTGTAGCTGAAGCCGGTCACGTTGAGGCCGAGGCCGGAGAAGATGGCCGAAACCGGCAGGAAGGATTGCAGGCGGGCGCCGGCCAGGTAAAGGGGCAGGTTCGGACCGCGCACATTGGAGACGGTGATGTTGGCCAGCGACATCAGCCCCTTGGTCAGCAGCAGCTTGATCACGGTGGCCGGGAGGATGTTGATCAGCCGGCCCGGGAGATCCTTGCCGAGGGCATTGCTCATCGCCTTGCTCTTGCCGCTGCCGCGGCGCACGGCGCGCAGGCGGTCGAGCGGGTCGGCAATGTCGGAGGCGAGCGGCACCGCGGTCATCGATAACTGGTTGCCGGCGTCGATGTCCCTGGTTTCGCCGCGGGTAAACATCGGCACCATGGCCACGATGGACTTTTCGGGCAGTTCATTCCTGGCCTCGAGATATTTGCGCAGCGCACCACCGACCGTGGCCAGGAATATGTCGTTGACGGTGACGTTATCGATGCTTTCACGAATTTTGGCGAAATCGTCGAGCGGCAGTCCGATGGCGTCGACAACGCGATGCGGCGACAGCGGGTTGTCGAAGCGGGTGCGCGGTTTGATGCCGCTCATCCCGCCCTTGCCGCCGTGTCCGCCTTTCATGCTTGCCGCAGCGACGGCCCGGGCGATCAGATCCTTGCCCGTTTCAAGGGCGCGGCCGCTGACCAGGATGTCCTTGCCGGCACCGACCAGGCGGGCGCCCAGCGACAGGATCAGCTTCGATGCATCGACGAGCTGATGGGTGCGGTTGCCGAGCGCGCGGGCATAGAGTTCGACGCTGGTCGGTTCGCGGTCGGCCAGAAGCGTCGGGCTGGCCGCTTCGTCGTCTGCATCGGGTGCGGCGGTCAGGGAATGCAGGGCTTGGACCAGTTGGGCACCGGCTTCGCCGTCGATCGCGGCATGATGGATTTTCACATAGAGCGCAAAGCCGCCGCGCGGCACGCCGGGAATGTTGTCCAGCCCCTCGATGACGTAAGCCTCCCAGAGCGGCTTGGTCATGTCGAGCGGGCGCGAATGAATGCGCGCGACCTGGATCATCAGCTGGCGCCAGTCACCGGGGTAGGGCAGCGCGATATGGCGGACGTGGTATTCGAGGTCGATCTCGGGATCGTCGATCCAGTGCGGCCGGTCGAGGCCAAGGGGCACGGCGACCAGTCTGCGGCGAAACTGCTTCCACTGATGCATGCGGCCGGCGAAATGCTTGAGGATCGCCTTGAAGCGGACCTTGCCGCCGGGTGCCGTGGACGGGTCGTAGATGGACAGGCAGGCGACGTGCAGGTGCTCGTCCGGCCGTTCCAGCGCCAGGAACAGGTTGTCCATTCCGGAAAGATGCTTCATCGATGTCTCCTTGATCTCTTGATTTTGTCGGTCAGTGTTGGGTCGGGGCAGCCGGCATGTCGCGTCGGGCACCTGCCGTGCCGGGGGCGATTCTGGTGGCAGGCGCAGCCGTACCCCGTGCCGGCGCCCGCTTGCGCAGCCTGGCGCCGGGTTTGGCCGCGGCGCCTGTCAAAGGGGACTGCGCGGTTGCGCGCCCTGCATTCACGGCCCGGGCCAGCGTATCCAGGTTGGCGGCCAGTGCGCGGCCAAGGCGATGCGGGTCGGGCAGCATCTTGCGGCACGAGACGATGGTCACCCACAAATCCTCGCCGTGGCGGAAGCCCGAGACGTTGAGGCCCACGCCGTCCATGACCAGGCCCAATGGATAGAAGGCCTTGAGGTGGGCGCCGGCCAGATACATGGGGTGCTCCGGGCCGCGCACGGTGGATACGAAACTGCTCACATAGCGGGGCGTGACCTCCTTGATCAGGAGGCTGGCGAGGCGTGTCGGCAACTGATCGGCAAGTTCCCTGACCAAGGACCCGCCGAGCACGTCCGTGGTCTGCACCGAATTTTTCCGTTCCGCGCAGATCGCGGCCAGGCGTTGGCGCGGGTCGGCAATTTCCGGGTGAATCGGCAGACGTTTGAGGCCGGTGTGGTTGCCCGGGTCATCGCCGGGAAGCACGGTGCCGGCTGCAAGCGGCACCCCCGCCGCGAACGATGCCGGAATCTCGTCACCGCACCCGGTGAAATAATCGCGCAGGGCGCCACCGAGCACGGCGAGGAACACATCGTCGAAGGTCGCGCCGTTGACGCTGTCGCGGATTCGCTGCAGGGTCCGCACCGGCAGGCTCAGTCCGGCGATCATGCGGCGCGACGAGACTGCCTGGTCGAAGCGCGAAAGTGTTCCGGCCAGCGGCCAGCCGATCTGACTGCCCAGACTGTCGAGCAGCGACGCATCGCGCCCGGTCAGCCGGCGGTACACCGACTCAAGAAACAGCGCAGCGACCTTGCTGCCGATCGTCAGCCCGGTCCGCCAGGCACGCAGACCGCGCGGCACGAGGTTGCCGGCGGCGCGGGCGCAGAGTTCGATCCGGGTTGGCGGGGTATCGACGAGTTGGGGGGTGAGCAGGCCATGGTGTTCCGGGGCGGCGATCATCGAATGCAGGGCGCGCATGATCTGGATGCTCGTCTCACCGTCGACCGCGGCATGATGGAACTTGATGTAGATGGCAAAACTGCCTTTCGGGATACCTTCGACCCGGTTCAGTCCTTCGATCACGTAGGCCTGCCAGAGTGGCCGGGAACGGTCGAGCGGCTGCGAGTGCAGGCGTGCGACCTGGATGCAGAGTTGCCGCCAGTCACCGGGATCCGGCAGGGCAATGTGGTGGACGTGATACTCGAGGTCAACCGGCGACTCGTCGACCCAGTAGGGGCGGTCCACGTTGCACGGTACCCCGACCAGGCGGCGCCGGAACACGGGCGCGACGTCGAGCCGCCGCCGCATGTGAGCGAGGATGTCACGCAGGCGCACATGGCCACCGGGGGCCGAAGACGGATCGTAGATGCCCAGTGCGGCCACGTGCATGCACTGGTTGCTGCGTTCCAGGGCCAGGAAGAGCTCGTCCAGTCCGCTCAGTTGTTTCATTGGTTCTCTCGCCTCGAGTGTTTCCAGTTTCTTGTTCTTGCACGACAGTTGTCTCTGCCGGCGCAGTTTGTCCGAAGAACCCTTCCTGCTGCTCGCCGCGCATCCGTGATCAAGGAGCACCTGTGGATGAAAGGGTCAACGGCATTTTCGAAATTGCCGATTCAGTATGTCAGTGACGGTCTAGGGGATGCAACCCACAATGGGGGGCTCAGGGTCGTTCGGCAATGGTGATGGTGCAGACCTGGCGCGGTGAACTCCGATTTTTGGGTGGTTCCTTCTAAAAATTGAGCTTGCAGTTCGTCCGCATCTTCCCTATGATTCAAACGAACGTATGAATCATACCTCGGAAATCAGGTGACCGCCATGGCAGAAGTCCGCAACATCGATACCCGCGAGCGCATCCTCGATGCCGCCGAGCGCCTGTTCATGGCGCACGGCTACGACGGGACATCAATGCGCCAGATTACCGGCGAGGCCTCGGTCAATCTGGCGGCGGTCAATTATCACTTCGGTTCCAAGGAATCGCTGATGCAGGAGGTGTTCCGTCGCCGCCTGGACTGGCTCAACGAGGAGCGGATGCGCGTCCTCAACGAAATGGAGCAGGCCGCCGGCGACCATCCGCTGAAGCCGTCGCAGATCGTTGATGGCTTCTTCGGCACCCTGTTGCGCCTGGCCGATGACAAGGAGCGGGGCGGCGTCACCTTCCTCCGCCTGCTTGGCCGCACCCTGACCGAACCCTCCGAATTCATCCGCACCTTCCTGGCCGACGAGTACGCCACGGTGATGGAACGTTACAAGGCAGCGCTGTTCAAGGCCCTGCCCGACGTGCCCAAGGCGGAGATCGTCTGGCGCTTTCATTTCATGCTCGGCGCAACGTCGTACGCCATTGCCGGGACCGATGCCTTGCGCGTGGTGACCGACTGGCAAATCGAGGCCTCGGATACGGTAGACCGCACCGATCGCCTGGTGCCGCGCCTGATGTCCTTTTTGCTCGGCGGTCTGCGCGCGCCGTTGCCGCAATTCGGTTCGGCAGCGGAAGACGCCGGCGTCAAGGTTGCCTGAACCATATAACCAGATTTGATAGGAGACAGCATCATGTTCAATTCGATCATCCCTCTGCTGAGTGTGCTTGTGCTCGTGGCACTGGCCTGCGTGATCCTTGTGCCGCCCGTCCGGCGCGCCGTGATCAGCCGCTCGCTGTTTGCCAGCTATCGCAAGGTTCTGCCACAGATGTCCGGTACCGAGCGCGACGCGCTGGAAGCCGGCACCGTCTGGTGGGAAGGCGAACTGTTCCGCGGCAAGCCGGACTGGCAGAAGCTGCATGCCTACCCGCAGCCGAAGCTGACGGCGGAAGAGCAGTCCTTCATGGACAACGAGGTCGAGGAAGCCTGCCGTCTGGTCGATGACTGGAAGGTGACGCACGAACTCTACGATCTGCCCAAGGAGGCCTGGCGCTACATCAAGGACAAGGGCTTCCTCGGCATGATCATCCCGAAGAAGTACGGCGGGCTGGAGTTCTCCGCCTACGCCCATTCGCAGGTGGTGACCAAGCTGTCGCACCCGTTCGTCTGCATTGTCAGTGTCGGTGATGGTGCCCAACTCGCTCGGCCCGGCGGAACTCTTGCTGCACTACGGTACCGACGCGCAGAAGGATTACTACCTGCCGCGCCTGGCCAGGGGTATCGAGGTGCCGGCCTTCGCGCTGACCAGCCCGTGGGCCGGTTCCGATGCGGCATCGATCCCCGATTCGGGCGTTGTCTGCAAGGGCATGTGGCAGGGCAAGGAAGTGCTCGGCATGCGCGTCAGCTGGGACAAGCGCTATATCACGCTGGCCCCGGTGTGCACCGTGTTCGGCCTGGCTTTCCATCTGTATGACCCGGACGGCCTGCTCGGGGACGAAAAGCATGTCGGCATCACCTGTGCGCTGGTGCCGTACGACCACCCGGGCGTCGATACCGGCCGTCGCCATTTCCCGCTCAACGCCATGTTCATGAACGGCCCGGTGCGCGGCAAGGATGTCTTCATGCCGCTCGATTTTATCATCGGCGGCCCGCAGATGGCTGGCCACGGCTGGCGCATGCTGATGGAGTGTCTGGCGGCAGGGCGTTCGATTTCGCTGCCGTCGTCCAATACCGGCATGGCGCAGATGACGGCACGCGCCGTCGGTGGCTATGCCCGCGTGCGCAGCCAGTTCAAGATGGCCGTCGGCAAGTTCGAGGGCGTCGAGGAAGCACTGACCCGCATCGGTGCCTACACCTACATGATGGACGCGACGCGCAAGATGACTGCCGGCGCGGTCGATCTCGGCGAGAAGCCGTCGGTCGTGTCGGCAATCGCCAAGTATCACGTCACCGAACGCGCCCGCCAGGTGGTCAATGACGGCATGGATGTCGTCGGCGGCAAGGGCATCTGCCTTGGCCCGTCGAATTTCATCGGCCGCGCCTACCAGCAGATTCCCATCGGCATCACGGTCGAGGGCGCCAATATCCTGACGCGCAGCCTGATCATCTTCGGCCAGGGCGCCATCCGCTGCCATCCCTTCCTGCTCGCCGAAATGCAGGCGGCGCAGAACAAGGACTTCCGTCAGGGCCTGGTCGATTTCGACAAGGCGCTGTGGGGCCATGTCGGCTTCACCATCAAGAATGGTTTCCGCGCCCTCTGGCTGGGCATGACCGGTTCGCACTTTGCTGCGGTCAACGTCGAAACTGCCCCGGAAATGAAACGTTACTACCAGCAGATGACGCGCTTCTCGGCGGCCTTTGCCTTCCTCGCCGACATCTCGCTGCTCGTGCTCGGCGGCAGCGTCAAGCGCCGTGAAAAGCTGTCGGCGCGCCTTGGTGACATCCTCGCCCAGATGTACCTGATCTCGTGCACGCTCAAGCGCTACGAGGAAGAGGGTCGCCAGGCGGCCGATGCGCCGCTCGCCCACTGGGCGATCTGGGATGCGATGTACAAGGCGCAGCAGGCTTTCGATGGCGTCATCGCCAACTTCCCGATCCGCTTCATCGCCGCCTTCCTGCACCGCTCGATCTTCCCGTGGGGCCATCCGTACGTCGTGCCATCCGATGAGGTCGGGCACCAGGTCGCCAAGCTGCTGATCGCACCGTCGGTGACCCGTGACCGCCTGACTGCCGAGTGCTTCCTGCCGCAAAGCGAGAACGAGCCGGTCGGCGCCATCGAACTGGCGCTGGTCGCCACCCTGGAAGCCGAGGCCATCGAGGGCAAGATCCGCGAAGCCGAGAAGGCCGGACGTTTCGCCAACAACCCGCAGGCCAATGTGCGCGACATCGCCACCGTGGCCGTTGAATTGGGCGTCATCACGGCGGCCGAGTACGAGGTGATGAAGCGGCGCAACCATCTGCGCGACATCGTCGTGCGCGTCGATGATTTTCCGTTCGACTATAACGTCGCCACCGCCAACAAGCCCGCTGCCGAGCGCAAGGCAGCCTGATTTTTCTCAACGCAAGGGCGCAAAGCGCCCTTGCGTTGAAGAGGGTACCCCTGAATGAAACCAATCTATATCGTCGACGGTGCCCGCACGCCGTTTCTCAAGGCGCAGAAGGGCCCTGGGCCGTTCGCGGCGTCCGATCTTGCCACCCAGGCCGGGCGCGCGCTGCTGCTGCGCCAGCCGTTTGCGCCGAGCGACCTCGACGAGGTGATCCTGGGTTGTGCCGCGCCGTCGCCGGACGAAACCAACATCGGCCGCATGGTTGCCCTGCGCCTGGGCTGCGGTCAGAAAGTGCCGGGCTGGACGGTGATGCGCAACTGCGCCTCGGGCATGCAGTCGCTCGATTCGGCCATCGCCAACATCCAGTGCGGCCGTGCCAATCTGGTGCTGGCGGGCGGCGTCGATGCGCTGTCGCATGCGCCGCTGCTCTATTCCGAGACCATGGTGCGCTGGTTTGCCGCCATGATGTCGATGAAATCGGCCGGCCAGAAATTCGGCCATTTCCTGAAGCTGCGCCCGGCGGCGCTGCTGTCGCCGGTGATCGGCCTGATGAAGGGGCTGACCGATCCGGTCAACGGCCTGCTGATGGGCCAGACGGCGGAGAACCTGGCGTGGAAATTCGGCATCGACCGCCAGCAGATGGACGCCTTCGCGGTGCGCAGCCATCAGCGCGTCATGGCCGGGCGGGCAGCCGGTCATTTCGGCGAGATCGTGCCGCTGGTTGACGCCAAGGGCACGGTTTATGCCGAGGATGACGGCGTGCGTGCCGATGCCAGCCTGGCCGGCCTGGCCAAACTCAAGCCGTTCTTCGACAAGAAATACGGCAACATCACCGCCGCCAACAGTTCGCAGATCACCGACGGCGCCGCCTGGCTGATTCTCGCGTCGGAAGACGCGGTGGCCAAGTGGAACCTGAAACCGCTCGGGCAAGATCGTCGACAGCCAGTGGGCCGGTCTTGATCCGGCGCAGATGGGCCTCGGCCCGGTGCACGCCGCGACGCCGATCCTGCAACGGCACGGGCTGGGCCTCAACGATCTTGACGCGTGGGAAATCAACGAAGCCTTTGCTGCCCAGGTGCAGGGCTGCATCGAGGCGTGGAAATCCGACGACTACTGCCGCGAACAACTCGGCTTGCCGGGTGCGCTCGGTGCGCTTGATGAAGACAAGCTGAACGTCGATGGCGGGGCGATCGCCCTCGGCCACCCGGTCGGCGCTTCCGGCACCCGCATCGTTCTCCACCTGCTGCAGGTGCTGCGCGAAAAAAATGCAAAACGCGGCATCGCCGCCATCTGCATCGGCGGCGGGCTGGGCGGGGCGATGCTGGTCGAGACGGTGAACTGAGAAAGGAAAAATGACGAACTTGAATCTGAAGAACTGGCGCGTCGAGGTTGATGCAGCCGGAATTGCCTGGGCCATTCTGGACAAGGCCGGAGAATCGGCGAACTCGCTGTCGCGCGCGGTGATGGACGAACTCGGGCAACTGCTCGATGCTTTCGATCGCGAACCGCCCAAGGCGCTGATCTTCCGCTCCGGCAAGGACGCCGGCTTCATCGCCGGCGCCGACATCCAGGAATTCACCCAGCTGGACAGCGCCGACAAGGGGCGCGAACTGGTCGAGCGCGGCTGGAATCTGTTCAACCGTCTTGCCGCCGTGCGCTACCCGACGCTGGCGCTGGTGCGCGGTCACTGCCTCGGCGGTGGCCTGGAACTGGCGCTGGCGTGCCGTTACCTGCTGGCGGTCGATGAACCGGGCACCAAGATGGGGCTGCCGGAAGTCATGCTCGGCATCTTCCCCGGCTGGGGCGGCATGTTGCGCCTGCCCGAGCGCGTCGGCCCGGCCGCCGCGCTCGACATGATGCTGACCGGCAAGACGATCGATGCCAAACGGGCCAAGCGCATGGGGCTCGCCGATGATGCGGTGCCGCCGCGCGTAATGGAGCGCGCCGCAAGCATGATGGTGCTGTCGAATGCACCGCGCCGCCCGCTGCCGTTCATGCAGAAACTGCTCAACGGGCCGCTGAAAAGCATGGTCGCCAACGGGGCGCGCAAGCAGGTGGCGAAACGCGCGCGGCTCGAACATTATCCGGCGCCTTACGCCATCATCGATATCTGGGAAAAGCACAACGGCAATGCGCTGGCGGCGCCCGGTCTGGTCGATGGCATTGTCCGTTCGCCGACTGCACGCAACCTGGTGCGCGTCTTTTTCCTGCAGGAACGCTTGAAGAGTTTCGGCAAGGAATCCGCCTTCAAGACCCGGCGCGTCCATGTGGTCGGCGCCGGCGTCATGGGCGGCGATATCGCGGCGTGGTGCGCCCAGCGCGGCCTGACGGTGACGCTGCAGGATCAGGGAATCGAGCGCATCGCGCCGGCGCTCAAGCGGGCACACGAACGCTTCGCCCGGCGCATCAAGGACAGGCTGCAACTGCGCGCGGTGATGGATCGCCTGATTCCCGATCCGGAGGGCGCTGGTGCGGCCCACGCCGACGTGGTGATCGAAGCGATTTTCGAGAACCTGGAAGCGAAGCATGCGCTGCTGAAAAAGCTTGACGCCGTGATGCGCGCGGACGCCGTGCTCGCCACCAACACCTCCAGCCTGAAACTGGAAGACTTGCGCACGGTGCTGTCGCGCCCCGAGCGCCTGGTCGGCATCCATTTCTTCAACCCGGTGGCGCTGATGCCGCTGGTCGAAGTGGTCGAGGCAGAGGGCGCGGATGCCGGCATGGTGCAGGCTGCCTGCGCCTTCGTGCGGCAGATCGACAAACTGCCGTTGCCGGTCAAAAGCGAACCGGGCTTCCTGGTCAATGCCGTGCTCGCACCGTACATGCTGGAAGCGATGCGCGCGGTTGACGAAGGAATCAGCCCGGAATCCGTCGACGAGGCAATGCTCGCCTTCGGCATGCCGATGGGGCCGATCGAACTGGTCGATACCGTCGGGCTCGACATCGCGATGGCAGCCGGCAGGCAGTTGGCCGGCGGGGCCGACGCACCGCGTTGCCTGTTGGCGCACGTCGACAAGGGTGAACTGGGCAAGAAGTCGGGGCAGGGGTTCTACACCTGGACTGCCGGCAAGGCGCAGAAGGCGGCGGCGGGAACGCCACCGGCCGGGCTGGCGGCACGTCTGGTCAAGCCGCTGATCGGGCGCGCCGACCATCTGGTGCGCAGCGCCATCGTCGCCGATCCCGACCTGGCTGACGCCGGTGTAATCTTCGGCACCGGCTTCGCGCCCTTCACTGGTGGCCCGCTCAATTTTCGTCGGGCACAAGCGTCACAGACTGTTGCTTGAACGCAACACTGCCTTTCCGGATAGGCGTTTAAGACTGGCTTTCAAACGCCTGTTTGGAGTCCAATCGAAGACGATTCACAAATCGTAAATTAGTTCCATCAATAACACACATAGGAGATAGATCGATGAAACAACTCATGAAGCCGCGCCTGATTCCGGTTCTGCTGGCAGTCGCATTTTCCGGTGGCGCGAGCGCTTCCGGCTTCCAGTTGCTGGAACAGAACGCCAGTGGCCTGGGCAACGCCTACGCCGGTTCGGCGGCCGTTGCCGATAACGCCAGCACCATATACTACAACCCGGCCGGCATGACCGAGTTGCAGGCGCGCGAAGTTTCCGCCGGTATCACTGCCATCAATACCAGCTTCGAGTTCAGCAACAATGGCTCCATTGCTCCCGGCCTGTCCGGTAACGGCGGCGATGCGGGTGGCTGGGGCTTTGTTCCGAATGCCTACCTGTCGTGGCAGGTCAGCAAGGATATCTATCTGGGTCTGGGTCTTGGCGCACCGTATGGATTGAAGACGGAATATGACAGCACCTCGTGGGTCGGCGCCGCGCAGGCAATCAGCTTCGACATCAAGACGATGAACCTGAACCCGTCCATCGCCTGGCGCGCCAACGACTGGCTGTCGCTGGGTTTTGGGTTGAGCTGGCAGAAGATCGATGCGGAATACATCCGCCGGGCCGGTACCAACGGCGTTCCCGGCATTCCGGCTGGTGTGCTGCCGAACACCACCGTGAAAATGGAAATCGATGACACGAGCTGGGGCTGGAACGTCGGCGCCTTGTTCAAGCCGGCACCGCAAACCAAGATCGGCGTCTCCTATCGCTCCAAGGTCAAGTATGAGACCGAAGGCAATGTCTCGCTCAGCGGTCCGAGCGCTGCGGTAAACGCGGCGGGCAGCAGTGGGGTCAAGGCCGAAATCGATGTGCCCGACACTTTCATTCTGAGTCTCGCGCAGGGCATTGGCGATCGCGTCGAACTGCTCGCCGATATCTCATGGACCGGATGGAGCAGCATTCCGGAGGTCGATATCATCCGGACTTCCGGTGCTCAGAACGGGCGCACTGCACAGATCCTGGAAACCAAGTTTGATGATGCCTGGCGTTTTGCCCTGGGCGTCAATTACAAGCTGGATGACGCCATCAAGCTCAAATTCGGTATAGCCTACGACCAGACCCCGGTGCCCAGCGCCCAGTATCGTCTGGTTTCCCTGCCGGACAATGATCGCACCTGGTTCAGCACCGGGGTGCAATGGAAGCCCAACAAGACGTCGGCGCTCGATCTGGGTCTTGCGTATCTCTATCTCAAGGAGTCTGACATCAACAACAACCAGCTCGCCCAAGGGCGTGGTCTGGTCAGGGGTACCTACGACGCCAGCGCCTGGATTCTCGGCGCCCAGTACTCGATGGCCTTCTAAACGGGTCCAATCAGTTCGGTTCAAGCCCCGGCGAGTCCGGGGCTTTTTTTTGAGTATTTCCTCTAAAAAAGCCGTTGACCGCAATCAGTGCCGGTCTATAATTCAAACGTTCGTTTAAGTTTAGCGAAGCAGTCATAAAACCATCAAAGGAGAACCGCTTGAACAAGCTGATCGTAAGAAAAGCCGCCGTCCTCGGCGCCGGCGTGATGGGGGCGCAGATCGCGGCGCACCTGGCCAACGCCAACGTGCCGGTCGTCCTGTTCGACCTGCCGGCCAAGGAAGGCGACAAGAACGGCATCGTCAGGAAGGCCCTCGACGGCCTCAAGAAACTCGACCCGGCACCGCTCGCCAACAAGGGCAAGCTGAAGTTCATCGACGCCGCCAATTACGAAGAGCATCTGTCCCTGCTCGCCGGGTGCGATCTGGTGATCGAAGCCATCGCCGAGCGCATGGACTGGAAAAACGACCTCTACGCGAAGATCGCGCCGCATCTGGCGCCGAACGCGGTCATCGCCTCCAACACCTCCGGCCTGTCGATCAACACGCTGGCCGAAGGGCTGCCCGAAGCGGTACGCCCGCGTTTCTGCGGCATCCATTTCTTCAACCCGCCGCGCTACATGCACCTGGTCGAGATCATCGGCACGCGCAGTACCGATGCCGGCACGCTCGATGCACTCGAAACCTGGCTGACCTCGCGCCTCGGCAAGGGCGTGATCCGCGCGCTGGATACGCCGAATTTCGTCGCCAACCGGATTGGCGTGTTCTCCATTCTGGCCGTCATGCATCACACCGCCGCCTTCGGCCTCGGCTTCGACGAAGTCGATGCGCTGACCGGCCCGCGGATCGGCCGCCCGAAGAGCGCCACCTACCGCACGGCCGATGTCGTCGGCCTCGACACCCTGGCCCACGTCGTCAACACCATGCAGTCCACGCTGCCCGAACGACCCGTGGCACACCTACTTCCAGAACCCCGCCTGGCTCAAGGGGCTGATCGAGAAGGGTGCGCTTGGCCAGAAGACGCGTGGCGGCATCTACCGCAAGCAGGGCAAGGACATCCAGGTCCTCGACCTGGCCGCCCAGGACTACCGGACCAGCGGCGGCGCGCTTGCCGACGAGATCGCCGCGATCCTCAAGATCAGGAATCCGGCCGAGAAATTCGCCGCGCTGCGCGCTTCAAGTCATCCGCAAGCCCAGTTCCTGTGGGCGATTTTCCGCGACATCTTCCATTACGCCGCCGTGCAGCTCGAACACGTTGCCGACAACGCCCGCGACCTCGACTTCGCCATGCGCTGGGGCTTCGGCTGGGCGCAAGGCCCGTTTGAAACCTGGCAGGCCGCCGGCTGGGCGCAGATCTGCGCAAGCCATCGCCGCCGACATCGCCGCCGGCAAGGCCATGAGCAGCACGCCGCTGCCGGCCTGGGCACTGGAAGCCGGGCGCACCGGCGTGCATACCGCGCAGGGTTCCTACTCGGCGAGCAAGAATGCCTACGTCGCCCGCTCGACATTGCCGGTCTATCAGCGCCAGCTCTTTCCCGAGCGTGTCCTCGGCGAAACTGCCGCAACCCCGGAAAAATCCGGCGAAACGCTGTACGAGAACGACGGTGTGCGCCTGTGGCGGCTCCCTGCGGTCGACGCCGAAATCGGCATCATTTCCGTCAAATCCAAGATGCACACCATCGGCAACGAAGTGCTCGACGGCGTCATCGCCGCCGTGCGCCAGGCCGAGCAGACGCTGGATGGCGTCGTGCTCTGGCACGAAGCGCCGTTCGCCGTCGGCGCCAACCTGCAACAGGTCAGCGAGGCCTGTGCAGCAGGCCAGTTCGAGATGCTCGAACAAACCGTCGAGAAATTCCAGCGCGCTTCGCAGACGCTGAAGTATGCGCAGGTGCCCGACCGTGGCTGCCGTGCAGGGCATGGCGCTGGGCGGTGGCTGCGAGTTCCTGATGCACTCCGCCGGGCGCGTCATGGCGCTGGAAAGCTATGTCGGCCTGGTCGAAGCCGGGGTCGGCCTGATCCCGGCCGGCGGCGGCTGCAAGGAATTCGCCGTGCGCGCTGCCGACTGGGCCGCCCAGTCGGCGACACCGCGTGAAGTCTTCAATTTCCTGCAGCCGGTATTCATGAACATCGCCATGGCCAAGGTCGCCAAGAGCGCCGTCGAGGCCGTCGATTTCGGCTTCGCCAGGCCGACCGACACCATCCTGTTCAACGCCCACGAACTGCTCTACGTGGCGATCCGCGAAGCGCGCGCCATGGCCGAAGCCGGCTATGCGCCGCCGCTGATGGCACGCGCCGTGCCGGTCGCCGGGCGCACCGGCATTGCCACCTTCGAGATGATGCTGGTCAACATGAAGGAGGGCGGCATGATCTCGGCGCACGACTACAAGGTCGCCAAGGCGGCCGCCACCGCGCTGTGCGGCGGCGACGTCGAAACCGGCAGCCTGGTCGATGAGGAGTGGCTGCTGACGGTCGAGCGCACGGGTTTTCGTCGAACTGCTGAAAACCCCGGAAACACAGGCGCGCATCAAGCACATGCTGGAAACCGGCAAGCCGTTGCGCAACTAACCGGGTCAAGGAAAATATCATGAGCAAACAGATTCAAGACGCCTACATCGTCGCCGCCACCCGTCTGCCGGTGGCCAAGCGCAATGGCATGTTCCGCAACGTGCGACCGGACGACATGCTGGCCCACGCCATCAAGTCGGTCGTCGCGCAGGTGCCGGGGATCGACCCGGCGCTGATCGGCGACGTCATCGTCGGCTGCGCCATGCCGGAAGCCGAGCAGGGCATGAACGTCGCCCGCATCGGCCTGCTGCTGGCCGGCCTGCCGATCACCGTGCCGGGCCTGACCATCAACCGCTTCTGCTCGTCCGGCGTGCAGGCGGTGGCCGATGCCGCCAACCAGATCCGCCTCGGCCTGGCCGACGTGATGATCGCGGCCGGCACCGAGTCGATGAGCGTGATGCCGCAGATCATGGGCAACAAGGTGGCGATCAACCCGGCGGTTTTCGCCAACGAGGAGAATCTCGGCATCGCCTTCGGCATGGGCCTGACCGCCGAGAAGGTGGCGCAACAGTGGAAGATTGGCCGCGAGGAGCAGGATGCCTTCGCCGTCGCTTCGCACCAGAAGGCCTGCGCCGCCATCGCCGCCGGTCACTTCAAGGCCGAGATCACGCCTTACACCATTCGCGAGCACCTGCCCGACCTGAAGACCGGCCAGGTCAAGGTGCGCGAGCGCATCGTCGATACCGACGAAGGCCCGCGTCCGGATTCCAGCCTGGCCAGCCTGGCCAAGCTGAAGCCGGTCTTCCATGCGCGGGGTTCGGTGACGGCCGGCAACTCGTCGCAGATGTCGGACGGCGCCGGCTGCCGTGATGCTGGTTTCGGAAAAGATCCTGCGCGAGCACAACCTGACCCCGCTCGCCCGCTTTGCCGGCTTCGCGGTCGGTGGCGTGGCGCCGGAAATCATGGGCATCGGGCCGGTCGCGGCAATTCCCAAGGTGCTGGCCCAGGTCGGCATCAGGCAGGACGACCTCGACTGGATCGAACTCAACGAAGCCTTCGCCGCGCAGTCGATTGCCGTGATGCAGGAACTGGGGATCAACCCGGACAAGGTCAATCCGCTCGGCGGCGCCATTGCGCTGGGCCACCCGCTCGGCGCGACCGGCGCGATCCGCATCGCGACCGTGGTGCATGGCCTGCGGCGCACCGGCGGCCGCTACGGCATGGTCACCATGTGCATCGGCACCGGCATGGGTGCGGCCGGCATCATCGAGCGGGTTTGAAAAATGTATCAACGCAGGGGCGCAGAGCAAGGAAGAGTGTCACACGGAGGCAAGTCCTGTTCCGCCTTTCTCTGCGTTCCTCCGCGTCCTTTGCGCCTCGGCGTTGATGGGGCGCTTCCTACATGAAACCCGCCTGGCTCGCGAAAGTGCCGCCGGCCTGGCGGGCGCGCATGGTGCGGATGGGGTTCAACCTCCATCCCGCCTTTCGCGGTACCGGCGGGCGCGTCGAGCACGTGGCGGCCGACCTGTCGCATATCCGGATTTGTCTGCCGCTCAACTGGCGGACAAGGAACGTGGTGGGCTCGATCTATGGCGGTTCCCTGTTTGCGGTGACCGACGGCGTCCATCCGATGATGCTGATGTCGGCGCTGGGCGACGATGTGATCGTCTGGGACAAGGCGGCCAGCATCCGTTACAAGAAGCCGGGTTTTACGACGCTCTATGCCGACTTTTTGCTGGCGGCCGACGAGGTGGCGGCGATTCGCCTGGCCCTCGATGAAAATTCCGAACTCGACCGGACTTATCTGGTTGAGTTGAAAGACAAGCACGGCACGGTGCACACGATCGTCGAGCGCACCGTCTATATTGCCGACAAGAGCCATTACCGACTGAAAACAACCAAAGGAGAAACAACATGATTTCACATGGTGTACGGATGGCGGCGCTGCTGGCTGCCTTGCTTGCGGTTCCCGGCCTGCAGGCTGCGGAAGTGGCGGGGGTGAAGGTCGATGAACAGGTCAAGGTCGGCGCGGGCGAATTGTTGTTGAACGGCGCCGGCCTGCGCACCAAGGTCTTCATCAAGGTTTATGTCGGCGCGCTGTATGTGACGCAGAAATCGAACCAGGCGGCCGCGCTGCTCGACGCGACGTCACCGCGCCGGATGAGCATGCGCATGCTGCGCGACATCGATTCCGACACGCTCTATGGCGCGCTGCGCGATGGTCTCAAGGACAACCACAGCGAGGCCGAACTGGCCGCCCTGAAGGTGCCGACCGAGCAGTTTGCCGAGATCATGAAAAAGATCGGTAACGCGAAGAATGGCGATACGGTCGCAATTGATTTCACGGCCGACGGAGTCGGTGTAAGCTTCAACGGAGAGAGCCGCGGCAAGGTTGCCAGCGCACCGTTCGCCAAGGCTTTGCTCAAGGTGTGGCTGGGTGACAACCCGGTGGATGCCTCGCTCAAGAAGGCACTGCTCGGCGGCTGAACGATCAATCAAGGAGGAGACGAAAATGGAAAAGATCTGGCTCAAGAATTACCCGGCGGGCGTCCCGGCGGAAATCAATATCGACCACATTCCGTCGCTGGTGGCGCTGTTCGACGAGGCCTGTCGCAAGTACGCCGATTCGGTGGCTTACATCAGCATGGAGCGCGAGATGACCTATCGCGAGCTCGACAACCTGGCGCGCGATTTTGCCGGCTGGCTGCAGTCGATCGGCCTGAAGAAGGGCGATCGCGTGGCGCTGATGATGCCCAACATGCTGCAGTATCCGGTGGCGCTGTTCGGCACGCTGCGCGCCGGCTGCGTGGTGGTCAATTGCAACCCGCTCTACACGCCGCGCGAACTCGAGCACCAGCTCAAGGATTCCGGCGCCAAGGCGATCGTCATCGTCGAGAACTTTGCCAATACCCTGCAGCAGGTGATCGCCAAGACCGAGGTCAAGTCCGTCATCGTCACGCCGATGGGCGAAATGCTCGGCCTGCTCAAGGGAACGATCGTCAATCTCGTGCTGCGCCACGTCAAGAAAATGGTTCCCGCCTGGTCGTTGCCCGGCTCGATCGGCTTCACCACGGCGCTGGCCGCCGGTCGCCGCCATGGCATGGATCCGGTCACCCTGGGCCATGAAGACCTGGCCTTCCTGCAATACACGGGGGGCACGACCGGCGTCTCGAAGGGAGCGATGCTGACCCACGCCAACATCACCAGCAACGTCATGCAGGCCTACGCCTGGATCAAGCCGGTGGTGCGCGAGGGGCAGGAATTCATTGTCACCGCGCTGCCGCTCTACCACATCTTTGCACTGACCGCGAACTGCCTGACCTTCCTGATGATCGGCGCGCGCAACCTGCTGATCGCCAACCCGCGCGACATTCCCGGTTTCGCCAAGGAGTGGTCGAAGTATCCGATCACCGTGGCGACCGGCGTCAACACGCTGTTCAACGGCTTGCTCAACAACGAGGAATTCAAGAAGCTCGATTTTTCGCCGATGAAGATTTCGCTGGGCGGCGGCATGGCGGTGCAGAAGCCGGTGGCCGAACGCTGGAGCAAGGTCACCAATTCGCCCCTGCTGCAGGCCTATGGCCTCACCGAAACCTCGCCGGCGGCGACCATCAACCCGCTCGACATGAAGGAGTTCAACGGCTCGATCGGCCTGCCGATTTCCTCGACCGACGTCGTGATTCGCAACGATGCCGGCGAGGAAGTGCCGATCACCCAGGTCGGCGAAATCTGCATCCGCGGGCCGCAGGTCATGAAGGGTTACTGGCAGCGCCCGCAGGATACTGCCGATGTGATGTATCCCGACGGTTTCCTGCGCACCGGTGACATGGGCTATATCGATCACGAAGGCTACGTGTTCATCGTCAACCGCAAGAAGGACATGATTCTGGTCTCCGGCTTCAACGTCTATCCGAATGAAGTGGAGGAAGTCTGTGCCATGCACGAGGGCGTCGGCGACGTGGCCGCGATCGGCGTGCATGACGACAACGCGGGCGAGGCGGTCAAGGTCTTCGCCGTGCGCAAGGATCCGAACCTGACGGCGGAGGAACTGATCGCCCACTGCCGCAAGCATCTGACCGGCTACAAGGTACCGAAGTATGTCGAGTTCCGCGCCGATCTGCCGCGCACCAATGTCGGCAAGATCCTGCGCCGCGCCCTGAAAGAGGGCGGCTAGCCGCGCCTTTGGCAGCGTCGCCCTTGACCGGCGATGCTGCCGCGTTGCTCGATCCTCATCAGATCGGGGTCGACCCCGAAAAATGCCGCAAATTTGCTGCGGGCAGTGACCACTCATTTTAAAAAATAGAAGGAGAACAGCACCATGAGCGACTATCGCGCTCCCGTGAAGGACATGCGTTTTGTGATGGATGAACTGGCCGGGTTCCGGGAATTGAGCCAGTACCCGGATTTCGCCGAGGCGACCACCGACATGGCCGATGCCATTCTCGACGAGGCCGCCAAATTCACCAGTGAAGTGCTCGCCCCGCTGAACTGGACCGGCGACCGGGAGGGCTGCAAGCTGACCGCGCAAGGCGTGGTCACGCCAACCGGCTGGAAGGAGGCCTACAAGGCGTTCTGCGATGCCGGCTGGAATGGCATTTCCTGCCCGCCTGACCATGCCGGTCATGGCCAGCCCGATACGATCGCGGTGGCGGTCAAGGAAATGATCCAGTCGTCCAACATGGCTTTCTCGCTCGGCCCGCTGCTCACCACCGGTGCCGTCGAAGCGCTGCTCACCTGCGCCAGCGACGAACTGAAAGCCATCTACCTGGAAAAGATGGTCACCGGCGAATGGACCGGCACGATGAACCTGACCGAGCCGCAGGCCGGTTCCGACCTGGCGCTGATCCGCTCGCGCGCCGAGCCGCAGGCCGACGGTAGCTACAAGGTGTTTGGCCAGAAGATCTTCATCACCTATGGCGATCACGACATGACGGACAACATCGTCCACCTCGTGCTCGCCCGCCTGCCCGATGCACCGGCCGGCGTGCGCGGCATCTCGATGTTCCTGGTGCCCAAGTTCCTGGTCAATGCTGACGGTTCGCTCGGCGCGCGAAATGACGCCTGGTGCGTTTCCATCGAACACAAGCTCGGCATCCATGCCAGCCCGACCTGCGTCATGGCCTATGGCGACAATGGCGGGGCGGTCGGCTATCTGCTCGGCGAAGCCAATCGCGGCCTCGAATACATGTTCATCATGATGAATGAAGCCCGCCTCGGTGTCGGCCTGCAGGGCATCGCGCTCGGCGAGCGCGCCTATCAGCAGGCGCTCGCCTTTGCCCGCGAACGCAAGCAGGGGCGCGACGCGCTGACCGGCGAAGCGCTGGTCACCATCGACAAGCACCCCGATATTCGGCGCATGCTGATGCTGATGAAAAGCCGCGTCGAAGCCTGCCGTGCGATGGCCTACTTCACCTCCGGCCTGCTCGATCGCGCCCATGTGATCGAAGATCCGGCCGAAAAGAGCCGCAACCTGTACCTTGCCGAATTCATGATTCCCATCGTCAAGGCCGGCGGTACGGAGATGGCCATCGAGGTCACCTCGCACGGCATCCAGATCCACGGCGGCATGGGTTTCATCGAGGAAACCGGCGCCGCCCAGCACTGGCGCGATTCGCGCATCACCACCATCTACGAGGGCACCACCGGCATCCAGGCCAATGACCTGGTGTTCCGCAAGCTGATGCGCGACCAGGGGGCGACGGCGCGCTATGTCTTCGGCGAAGTGGGCGCGACCGCCAAGGCGCTGGCCGCCTCCGGTCGTCCCGAACTGCAGGCGATCGGCAAGCGCCTCGGCGATGCCCTGCAGGCCTGGATCCAGGCCACCGAATGGCTGGCGGCCAATGCAAAAACCGGTCTTTCCGGGGTGTTGACCGCGGCCGTGCCTTATCTGCATCTGTCCGTCACGGTCTGTGGCGGCTGGCTGATGGGCAGGGCCGCGCTGGCGGCGGCCGGCCTTCTCGATCAGGGCGCCGGCGACGCGATCTTCTACCGGGCCAAGATCGCCACTGCACATTTCTACGCCGACCAGATGCTGCCGCAGGCGGCTTCCTACGCGGCTACGGTGCTGGCGGGGGACGCTGCACTGGCCGCGGTGACCGACGACATGTTCTGAGTCTGACCGGGGGCGGTCTGCGCGGCGCAGCAACTGCCCCCGGAGTGCGTTAAGCTGTTTCTCTAGGATTAATACCCGCCAATTTGGATGGAGCACCGGGCCATGACGAACAAGACCACAAAAACCACGCGTACCAGCCGGAGCGGCAGCAAAAAGACTTCCGGAAAAACCTCGGCTTTGTCGACGCCGCTCGACGCCGTCAGCGGCCTGACCCGGTCGCTGCGCAGCCTGACCGGGCAGGTTGTCGGCATGGCCGGCGCCGCGGTCGATACATCGATTGCCGCGGCCACCGGGCTGTTCCCGCACGGCGTGGCGTCGACCAAGGCGCTGGTCAAGGCCGGCGGCTTCCTGCGCAACATGCGCGAGGCGGCCGGCATTCCGCTCGACGATCTGGGCAAGGCGATCAGCCTCAAGGATCCGGCACTACTGGAACTCGCCGAGAACGGCAAGATGGCGCTGCCCTTCGAGGTCATCCTCCGCCTGGCATCGGTTCTCGCGCGCAATGATCCGATTCCGTTCGTGATGAACCTGACCAAGGCGCACAGCCCGGCCATGTGGCAGATTCTCGAATCTTTCGGTATCGGCCGGCTGGTCGAGCATGCCGGGCGTGAGCACGAGTTCATCAGCATTTACCGGGCGCGCGATGAAGCGCGCAAGCTTACCGATGAAGAGTTTTCCCGGGTGCGCAAATTCGTCGAGACCGCTTTCGACATGGCCCTCGAATTCAATCGCGAAGCCAAGGTAGCGGCGCACAGAAAGCTCAGGGCACCGGCCCCGCGCAAGTCCAGGGCAACGAAGGCCGAAGCGGCCGATTAACGGCCCTTGAGCGCCAGTTGGGCGGCGGCGTCGAGCTCGGTTTTCTTCATCAGGCCCATCTTGACCAGAACTACCTGGCCGTTGCGGTCGATGACCACGGTGAACGGCAGGCCACCCTTGTTGTTGCCCAGCGCCTGCATCAGGGGGATGCCCTTGGCGCCGGCGACGAACACCGGGTAGTCCATTTCGTAGGCCCTGGCGAACTCCCTCGCCGGGTCGGCCTTGTCCTCGATACCGATGCCGAGCACCTCCAGCTTGCCCTTGTGGGCCTTGCGAATGGCGATCAGTTCGGGAATCTCGACGCGGCAGGGGCCACACCAACGCGCCCAGAAATTGACGATCAGCGGCTTGCCCTTGTAGCGCTCGAGCGCCACTGGCTTGTCGTCGAGATCGTTGAGCGTGGCGGCGAACAGCGGTGCGGAGGAAGGCAGTTCGCTGGCTGCGGTCAACGTCGCAAACAGGGCAAAAACGAGGGAAGCAAATAAGGTTTTCAAGGCAGGTCGCCGCGGCGGAACAGGAGATAGCCGAGGGTCGCACCGAGCAGGCCGATCGCCGTCGGGTAGGCCAGTGCAAACGCCTTGTAGCCGACCACCCCGAAGGTATCGAGAATCACGTAGGCAGAGGGGCCAAGGACGATCAGTTGCGGGTCGAACATGGCCAGCGCGGCGGTGCGGAAAACCTGCAGCGGGTTGACCAGCGCCAGGCCGACGGCGACTTCCGGTGCCACCTTGCCCTGGATCATGACGCCGAGCAGGATCAGGTCGAGGAAGAGCAGCAGCGTCAGCCAGACCATGAAAGCCGCGCCCTGCGCGATATCGGTGCTACGGGCGACGGCCGAGATCAGCATGCCGATGCCGAGGAAGCACATGGCCATGGCGGCGATCAGCGCCGTGTAATAGCCGAACATGCCCCACGGCACCTCGATTTCCTGGATCGTCGCCCAGCCGACGGCGCCCAGCATGGCGAGAAAAACCGGCGCGAAGACGACGATGTAGCGGCCGACGATCTTGCCCCAGAACCACGCCGAGAGCGATACCGGCAGCGACAGCAGGTATTCGAAGACGCCGGCCTCGCGGTCGCCGGCCACCGAGCGTACGGTAGTGATCAATACGAAGATGGGCAGGATGGCCATGGTCAGCTGGATGTAGGTGACGAGCAGGCGTGACAGGCCGATGAAGCCGAGTACACGCGATTCGGTCAGGCCGAAGAGGAAGAGCAGGGCGACGATGCCGCCGAAGACCAGCGTGTAGATCTGGAACCAGCGTGCGCGCAGGGATTCGACGATATCGAGCTTGGCGGTCAGCCACAGTTGTTTCATTACTTGCCCTTCCGGAGAAGCTGTTCGCGCATTTCCGTAAATGAAATGCTGCCCGCCGGCGCTTCTGCATAGGCGGCAAAGTTGTAGCCCATCGGCGAAGTCTTGCCGCCGACGTAATGCGCCTGGCGCGGATCGATCCAGGTCAGGCGATCGGGCGTGCTGGCCGCGTCGGCAACCCACAGCCGGACATTGGGGTCGTCACCCCAAGCCTGATCCCTGAGCCAGAAGACGACACAGCCGATGTCATCGAACTTGAATACCTGATCCTTCGGACCGCCGCGTACCTGGGCGGCAAAGCGGCGGTCGGAGATGGCCATCCGGCAGCGCACGCAGGTATCTCGATCCCACTTGATCTCGGCCATCCCCTCCGGCCAGCCGGATTTGCCGCAGGCGGAGAGCAGGGCGGCCAGCGGCGTCAGGACGAAAGCGCCCACGCCAAGCTGCGTGAAAAAGTGACGGCGCCCCGGTTTGCACATAATTCAGTTCGCGGTTTCGGTCAGCGAAATGTCACTGACCAGCGCGGTGTACCGCGAAATCATGCCGAGAAAACGCAAGCGGTCCGGCCCGGCGATGCGGCCTTCCCAGACCAGGTTTTCATCGCGTGCGACAAACTTCCAGGCGGCGATCGCCTTGGCGAAAGCCGGCTCGAAACGCTTGATGACGATACGGCAGGCCAGCGTGCCGGACAACGAAACATCATCGGCCACCTTGTCGTCGAGCACGATCTTGCCCATGTCCATTTCGATGACGCGATTGACCAGCGACGACACCTCGTCGAGCCGGTGGCTGGAGATGATCATCGTCGCCTCGTTCTGCCGTTCGGCCAGCAGGTCGAAGAAAATCTTGCGCGCTTCCGGGTCGAGGTTGGCGGCCGGCTCGTCCATCACCAGCACCTTGGCATCGCGGCCCAGCGCGATCGCTATCAGCAGCTTCTGTTTCATGCCGCCGGAAAGGCGCACGAACTGGCGGGAAAGGATGCCTTCGACATCAAGCCCGAGGCGTTGCGCGATGGCGTGGATGCGCTGCGGGTCGGTGCCGCACAGTGCGGCTGCGAAATCGATCAGCTGGCCGACCGGCATCTTGAGCGGCGGCGGCAGTTGCGGCACGAAACCGATGTTGCCGAGCACCGTGGTGCGGTTGTCGCGCGGGTCGAGCCCGTTGATCGCCACCGCGCCATCGTAGGTGTATTCCCCGAGCAGGCAGCGGATCAGCGTCGTCTTGCCGGCGCCGTTCGAGCCGATCAGCGCCACCCGCTCGCCGAGCCCGATATCGAGGCTGATGCCGTCGAGCACGCGGGCGCGCCGGAAATTCTTGACGACGTTCTTGAACTGGATCATGGGTGCCGATTATAGAAGGGTGGCTGCGGTCGACCTTGAATTTCGATCAAAAAACGGTGATCGACGCCGGTGGCGGGTGCTGGCCGGCATGTTCATCCCGAACCTCAGCCCGGGCGGCACTCGCTGGCCAGCGGCTTGCTCGTCTTGCCGTCGAGCAATACGCCTTTCCAGGGCAGGTCGATCCATACCAGCCCGCTCGTCGTGTCCGCGAAGCGCGGCAGGCCGGAGTAGGAGTAGTCGCGCTCGAGTCGGTAGGTGTTGCCATTCCAGCCGATATTCATGCGGTGGTTCACCCGGTCACGCACTTCGCGCTGGACCTGGACACGCAGCCCCTGTTCGCAGCGATAGCTGCCGCTCGCAAGTTTCAGCTCGAGCTGGGTGTTGGACTGCGCCGGCGGCGCCTTGGGCTGGGTCTCACAGGCGGCCAGCATGAGCAGCAAGGCGAGCGGTGCCAAGACGGAAGGAAGGTTCATTCGGGCATGTCCCCGGTACAAGATCCTGCCAATTGTAGATCGATAATCCGGGTGGGCGAAGGAGCGAGGAAGGACGCAGGCCTACCGTACCGTGCGCATCAGGTGGCAATCAGAGCAAGCCCGCCTTCTTCAACGTCTCGATGGTGACCTTCGTCAGCGCCGACACCTGAGCGGTCACGTCGCCATCAGCAGCAGTGCTGGCGTTGCCCGACCAGACCAGCGCCCCGCTTGCTACATCCACCAGCGTTGTACTGGCAGACATCGCTTGCGTCGCGGTCGCGCCGCCAATCGGCAAGGATATCCCCAGGCCGCCAAAGCTGAAACCGCCGCCACGATAGCCGCCGCTTCCGCTGCCGACGCCGAAACCCACCTGGGGTCCGGGATTGACTACGGCAAAGTCACTACGGGCGAGTTGCATGCTGACCACCATCCCGGCGCCGCTTGCCTGTGCGGCTGCCTTTGTTTGATCCGGGTTTGCAGCCCCGTCGGGCGGAAACCCGGGAATCAGGTAGCTGCGCACCGCGGTCATTTCCTGCATGCCCAACTGGGTTGCCCATAGGTCTTCGCATACCCGCCGCAAGGTGTCGTCGCGCGCCAGGCACAACACCAGGACATGACCGCCCTTGTTCAATCCGCCGACAAAGTTCGGATCCTTCCACTGGCTGTCTATCCGGGTTGTCGCGCAACCTGCCAGCAAGCCCGCGCATATCCACGTCGTCACACCAAGCTTTGCAAGTCGAAGAAGATTCGTCATCGGTTTACCTCGAGGTTGATGGTGCCGGAGGATTCCAGATACACGTGGGCCGGCAGCAATAGAGAGAATTTACCCCATGTTTCATGTGCCTCAATCTGCGATGATGTAAATCAAAATAATAGCTGCCCAAACTATTGATCCGACCAGCTGAAGTTTGAATTATCAAGCGGCATATTTGACACGCGGGTCTTGGAAGAAGCTCTTGACCCGCTCGGGTGATTGTTCGAGTTTGACCATGTGCTCGGTGGCGGCGAGTTTCAGTTTGGCCTTGGTGCGTACCGGCACTTTCGTCCCGATGGCATGCTTGAGGTTGACATTGAGGCGCTCCTCCGGATTCAGCTCCGGACTGTCCCACAGGGACTTCCTTTGGTCGTAGCTGGGCAAGTAAAACAGTTCGATCCTGGCCTGACGTTCAGCGGCCCATGCCCTGACCGGTTTGCTGTGATGGACCCGCAAATTGCCGAGAATCAGGAACACCTTCTTCCCGGCATCCTTGATCAGCGCTTCGAGGAATTCGATCAGCCTGTCTGAATTGAACGCTTCGTCAATGATCATCCAGCGTGTCTTGCCCTGGTTTGTCACCGTGGCAATCATCGACAGCTTCTGCCGCGTACCGCCCACCGTGTAGGTGACTGGCGTCTTGCCGGCCGGCGCGTAGCAGCGGCCGCGCACATCGGTGTTGACCAAGGCGCTCTCATCGCCCCAGTGAATCTCGCCGCCTTCTGCCTTGGCCCGGCTTCTCAATTTCCGGGTATTGCTCATTGAGCCAGGCCTGCACGGCTTCCGGCCGCTGCTCGTAGGCCCTCTTGATCGGCTTCTGGGGGGTGAAACCCCAGCGCGACAGATAGTTGCCGACACCACGCACCGATAGCTTGATGCCGTATTCACGTTCAATCAATTGCATGACCGCTGCACGAGTTCCACAGCGCAAATTCCATCTTCAATTGCTCCGGGCGCTTGTCACAGATGATCTTGCGGATCGCCTGTTCTTGTTCCTCGGTCAGCGTCCGCCCTTGACCAGCACGCTTGCCTCGCGTGCCCGGCTTGAGGGCAGCAAGGCCACCTTCTTCATACCGATCAATGGCTGCACGAACTGTCGGATACGAAAGCCCACAGAGTTGGACGATCTGCATCACCCCGTAACCCTTGCGATGCAACCGCACGACTTGCTTCCGCCGTTCATGCAGTTGCTCCAGTGTCGAATATCTTGCGTCGTCTTTTTACATCTGCACATCATGGGGCTGACCCGAATATTTCAAGCATTATCGTGCCGAGTCAATAGTGCGCCATTCAGATCCAGGAAGTCCAGTTTTCCCTTTACGCCGTCCCAATCTGCGTGATCGGGCAAAGGATCATGTTTTTGCGTGATCCTCTTCCAGTTGGGGTGTTTGGTCAGCCGGCCATTCAGCGCAATGAAACTGGCTTGGTCAGCGGGAACTTCGCCCTCGGGACGGATGGCATCGACGGGGCACTCCGGCACGCAAAGCGCACAGTCGATGCACTCATCGGGATTGATTGCCAGAAAGTTGGGACCCTCATAGAAGCAATCGACGGGACACACGGCAACACAGTCCGTGTGCTTGCAGCGAATGCAGTTTTCCAGAACGACAAACGTCATGCGGATATCTCCCCGGGAACGGTCAGGATGCTGCGGTCGACCGCCGGGATCAAGCCTTGTGGATTCACCAGCAGGTCGGCGAGCGTGTAGCCATCCAGCACCAGGAACAGGGCGCTCAAGGCCTCGTCGAGAATGGCGTTCAGACAGCAGGCGCCCTGAATCCGGCAAGCCGAGTTGGCGGCGAAGCATTCGGCCAGCGTGAAATCACTTTCTGTGTGCCGGATGACCTCGCCGAGCACGATGTCCCGAGGCGCCCGGGCCAGACGCATGCCCCCACCCTTGCCGCGCACCGTCTCGATATAGCCGCAGCGACCGAGCTGATGCACCACCTTCATCAGGTGGCTTTGGGAAACACCGTGGCCGGCGGCAATTTCGGGAATTGTTGCCAACCGGTCCGGTTGCGCGCCGAGGTACATCAGGACGCGCAGGCTGTAGTCGGAGAACGTACTCAGTCGCATGGTGATCTATAAGATACATCGAAAATGTTGCTTATTGCGGGGTGCGTTGTTAGCATAAACATCTATTTAATTTACAGCTTATGGCAAGCACGCGAAACAATCCACATTGATTGTGCGTTCCGGGAATTCATGTCCAAGCAGTCCAGCAGAAAAATCATCGAGATCAAGCCGGTCACCGACCCGGATGCCAAGGTCTATCCACGTTCGATCAGTGGTCCCTACACGCGCTGGCGCTGGGTCTTCGTCTGGCTGACCCAGATCGTCTTCTACGGGCTGTGCTGGGTGCCCTGGCACGGTCGACAGGCCGTACTGTTCGATATCGACAACCGCAAGTTCTATTTCTTCGATCTCGTGCTTTGGCCACAGGACACGATCTATCTCGTATTGCTGATGATCCTCGGGGCGCTCGCGCTGTTCCTGTTCACCGCCGTGGCGGGGCGCCTCTGGTGCGGCTACACCTGTCCGCAAACCGTCTATACGGAAATCTTCCTGTGGTTCGAAAAGGTCATCGAGGGCGAACGGCCGCAGCGCATCAAACTCGATGCCGCGCCCTGGTCGCCGCGCAAGGTGGCCATCAAGAGCGCCAAGCACGCCACCTGGGTCGCTCTTCTCGCTGTGGACCGGGATCACCTTCGTCGGTTACTTCATGCCGATCCGCGAACTCATGCACGACCTGATTACCCTGTCGCCGGGTGCCTGGTCGGCCTTCTGGGTTGCGTTCTACGCCTTTGCCACCTACGGCAACGCGGGATTCCTGCGCGAACAGATGTGCCGGCAGATCTGCCCTTATGCCCGCTTCCAGTTCGTGATGTTCGACCCGGATACACTGATCATCGCCTACGACACGGTACGCGGTGAATCGCGCGGCGCGCGCGCCAAGGGGAGCGACCATCGCGCCCAGGGCCTCGGCGATTGCGTGGACTGCGGCATCTGCGTTCAGGTCTGTCCGACCGGCATCGACATCCGCAACGGTCTGCAGAACGAATGCATCGGCTGTGCCGCGTGCATCGATGCCTGCGACCAGGTGATGGACAAGATGGATTATCCGCCCGGCCTGATTCGTTACTCGACCGAGAACGCCGTCACCATGCGCTACACGCCGATGGAAATCGTGCGCCGTGCCGCCCGTCCGCGGGTAATCATCTATACGGTCATACTGCTTCTGCTCACCGTGGCGACCACCTGGATGCTGGCCACCCGCATACCCTTGAAGGTCAATATCCTGAAGGATCGCAATGTACTTTCGCGGGAGGCGGACGACGGTTCGATCGAGAATACCTATCGACTGCAGATCATGAATACCGGTGATCAGACCCGAACCTTCCGCATCAGCATTGCCGGTATCGACGGCATTCGACTGGATGGCGCCAACGAAGTCACCGTCGCCGGCGGCGAGATCGGCACGCAGACAGCGGTCGTCAGGGCCGATCCCGGGGCAATCAAAAGCGGTGCGGCGCCGATCGTTTTCGGCATCGCGGACGTGTCCGATGCAAGCGTCGCCGTGACCGAGACCTCAAAGTTCTGGATGCCCTGACGGCGCGTCAATATTTCCGGATCGGCCCTGTTGGTCAATGATCGCTTGACCACCGCCATATTGCTGGCATGTGCTGGCGCTGATTGTTTGCCCAATGCCCCTATGACCGGGTCCGGTTGACTGTGAATTTGACCCGAAAATCAGGCCAGTTTCGACAACCCCTTGACCTCGAAGGTTAATGACCCGGTCGGGCAAGTGTCGACGCACAGGCCGCAGCGCGTGCAGTCGGGGCCGATCGGCACTTCGGTTTCGACGGCGCGGCCCTTGATTACCGTGTCCAGCACATGCGGCACCAGGCAGACCTTGCGGCAGTCGCCTTCGTGGAAGCAGCCATCTAGCTTGTACTTGATGCGGACGGGCGAAATGATGCCGACGACGCCGTAGGTCAGGCCGATCGGGCAGGCATAGCGGCACCAGGCGCGACGCGAGAAGAAGACTTCGAAGACGAGCAGGGCGAGCACCCAGAGCAGCGCCAGACCCGGCCCGTAGATCAGCGCGCGCGACAGGATGCCGGTCGGCGAGATGGCCTCGAAAACCGTGTAGCCGGTGAGCAGCGCGAGCAGGGCGAAGATGATCCAGAACACGGTGCGCAGGCGGCGGTCGATGGTCTGGTCGGTGACCAGCTTCTTTTTCGCCAGCCAGACGTGGATTTTTTCGGCCCATTCGGCGACCAGGTGGTAAGGGCAGACCCAGGAGCAGAAGGTGCGCCCGCCGAGCAGCACCCACAGCACGAGCACGGTACCGGTGCCGATCAGCAGGTTGTTGATGATGTGCTTGTGGGCGAGCATCACCTGCAGCGCGGAGTTCAGGTCGATCAGGTGGAAGCCGACAAAGCGCGAGGCGGTCAGCGCGCCTTCGAGAATCTGGATGTCGAGGAAGAACGAGAAGGTGAACAGCAGGTTGGCGAAGATCAGCGTCGCCCAGCGCCGGTTACGCCATTTGTTGCTGTGTTCGGCGTGGGCGCGCGCGTGCAGCTTCTCGGCGATCAGGTCGCGGTTGCCCTTCTTGTAGAAGTGAATCTTCTGCGCGGCGGGGCTGATGTGCTCGGGCTTGGTCGGCTTGGTCGGCTCCCAGCCGAACATCACCTTGATCTGGTCGGTAAACCGGCGTTTCAGGAGATCGCTCATGTTTTCCAGACCTCGCGGGCTTCGACAGTGATGGCAGTGGGTTCGACCGGGCAGACCATCTCGCAGACGCCGCAGCCGACGCAGGGTTCGTGGACGACCGGCGACTTGCGTTTGCTGCCATCCGGCGCGAAGACCGTCTCGATTGAAATGGCGCCCTTGATCGGGCATTCGCGGACGCACAGGTCGCACTCGGCGACATCATACGGGTGGTCGGCGACCCTGATCGGCTTCCAGCGGTCGACGTCCATGTAGCGCATTTTCCCCTTGAAATCCGCGCCGCGTGTCTGTCCCTTGAAACCCTTGCCCTGGATGGCGAGGCAGGCTTCGGGGCGGTTCAGGCGGGCGACGCCCATGCGCTCGGTCATGTTGAGCGTCGGTTCGGCGTCTTTCTCCTTGGCGAGCAGGATCGGCTTCGCCGCCAGTGCCGCGCCGGGGCGTAGCGGCATGAATGCTGGCCGGTGGTAGGTCAGCGAGCCGGTCGGGCAGGCGAGAACGCACTGCACGGCGTCGCAGGAAAAATCGCAGGCCTGGTTGCGGGCATTGATGTAGGGCGTGCCGACCCCCATGCCGTCAACCAGGTCGGCCAGCTTGATCGCGTCGACCGGACATACCTGCACACACTGGCCACACTTGATGCAGCTCGACAAGAAGTCCTTTTCGTCCAGCGCACCGGGCGGGCGCAGGCGATTCTTGTGCGAATAGACCAGCGGCAGGAAGCCGGACAGCGCCGCGCCCAGCACGCCGCCGGTGAGCAGGATGGTGCGCAGTACCTTGCGCCGGTTGGTCTGTCGCTTGGCGATCGAGACCGGCGGCGTTGGCCCCGGCTTCTTGTCGTTATCGCTCATGATCTGGCCCTTCGTTCAGGCTTGAGGAAACGCGGCACCGCGTCCTTGAGTTGCAGTTCCGGCGACGAGAAGGGGGCGAGGCGTTCGAGGAAGTCGAGCAGTTCGAGGACGGGCGAGGTCTTGAAGAACTGCGCGGCCGGTTGCTCGATCCAGATCTGGTCGGCGTAGGAGTACTGTTCGTGCGGCGTGTCGCCGATGCCGTCGGCGTTGCGATCGAAGCCCTGATAGCCGGCGAAATAGTTGCCGCGCCACTCATTGGTGGCGCCCTTGCCGCGTCCCATCTGGATGACGTCGGTCAGGTTGCCTTCGAAAATGTTGCCGGTCAGGATATTGCCGCCGAGTTCACTGGTGAAGCGGATGGCGATGCCGTTGAAGGCGAAGCGGTTGCCCGTGAAGCGGATGGTGGTTTCCGGCTCGAACGGCGACAGGTCGGAGCCGACGCCGACCGCGCAATAGATGATTTCGTTGTTCTCGACATCCGAATCGCTCGATTCCTTGAAGCCCAGACCCATGCCGGCCGCACCGGTAGCATGCGAGATGATGTTGTTGCGCAGGTGGATGCGCTCGGTGTACATCAGGTACACGCCGACGGCATTGTCGTAGAAGGAATTACCTTCAACCACGCTGTCCTTGGCGAACATGAAGTGGATCGAGTAGCGGCTGCGTTTGCCGACATTGTCGCGGTAGGTGTTGTGGTTGGCATACCAGGCAACCATGTCGCGCGAGTCGACGACTTCGTTCTTCTCGATCAGGTTATGGTTGCTGTACCAGAGGCGCAGCCCGTCGCCACGCACGCCGAGGTCGAAGGGTTTGGAACTGATGCGGTTGCGGCGGACCACATTGTGGTTGGCCTGCTTGAGGTCGATGCCGAACAGGCAATCGTCAATCACGAGGTCTTCGATCACGTGGTGGTCGCCGCGCACGTTGAGGCAGGTGTCGTCGCTGTCGTGCGAATCACCGGAGCCTTTCAGGTGCAGGCCGCGCAGCGTGGCGCCGGTGGCGTCGACAACGAAGACGGTGCCCTTGCCGCCGCCGTCGATGGTGACCTTGCCGCTGCCGTCGATGGTCAGCGGCTTGTCGACCAGCACCGGTCCGGCGTAGTTGCCGGGTGGCGGCTTGAGGACCGAGCCGGGAGTGGCCTGGTCGACCAGGGTCTGGAACCAGGGAAGGTCGGTGCGGTTCGGCGCGGCGGGGCGAATCGCCTTTTCCGACGAAGAACCCCAATTGGCGGCCAAGTTGGGCTTGCCCATGCCGTCGGTCGATTGCGATGCCGCCAGGCCTGCCACGCCGAGGCCCGTTGCGATGCCGAGGGCGAGCAGGGGGCGGCGAATGAAGTCGAGCATCGCCTTACTCGGCGCCACCTTCGCGCAGCTGCTTGCGGCGGATCAGCAGGGCCAGCATCAGGCAGATAAAGATCAGCACCAGCAGCGCGTAGCCCCAGTAGGGATAGGAATAGGTCGAGAACTGGGCGACCTTGCCTTCGCCAAAGACGGTGGGCATGAAGGGCTTGACGGTGAAGGCACCCCACGGGTGCATGTTGTGACCGAAGAACCACAGCCATGCCGAGTAGGTGATGACGAAGAAGACCGGCAGCAGGGCCGGAACCAGTGCGAGCAGCAACTGGAAGGAGCGGATTTTGGCAACGCCGGCGATGACGATGCCCATGACGACGATCAGGCCGACGATGACGATCTGCGAAACCAGACGCACGTTGTCGCCCCAGACCTTGATCTTGTCGGGTTCCTTGAAGAAGGTGCCGGCTTCCTGCATGTAGGCCTGGACATGGCTTTCGAGATGGCCGAGGACGAACTGGTCAACGATCATCCAGCCGGCGACGGCGATGAATCCTGCGGTCAACACCAAAAGACGGGGCTTTTTTCGGGGTAGCGCGAAGGCCAGCATCATTACCGCGAAGAAGCCGAAGAAGAATTTGGCGAGCGGCTTCTCAACCGGAGCGCCGGTGGCGATCGGGAACATGCCGACGTAGTGGTTGATGGTGTTCATTTCATGGACGCAATCGAGCCCTTCGGCGCCCTTGTTGATGTCCTTCTTGGCGTCGGTGATCGGGTTGTAGCGCTCGTCTTCGTGCGAGAGGTCCTTCTGGATGATCTCGCTCGCCATGCGCGTGCCCTTGCCGGCCGCCTTGCAGCCGTTATAAACGCCATCGAAATGGAAGTGGATGCGGATGCCGTCGGGAAAGGCATCGGGCGGGTAGTTCGGCGCGGTCAGCGAAACCCACCAGATCGGGGCAAAGTAGGCGGCAACCAGCGCAATCAGCGCGATCAGGGTCAGTCCGCCGACGATCTTGTTCTGCTTGTCCATGGCGCTACTCTCTGTATTTCATGTTATCGGAAGGCATTCTGCGATGCCTGGAGGAGCGACCGTCCGCCCGAAGGCAAACGGTCCCATGCTGCGATCTTACTTCTTCTTGGCCGGGGCACCGGCTTTCGGCTTGCACATGCTGCCGGGCATGACCAGGCTGGATTGATACGCCGAAATGGAAATCAGCTGGTCATTGGTGTAAGGCTTGATGATCTTGACCATGTCCGGGTTGGCATTCCGGCGGTGACCATCGCGAATTTCGGTCATCTGGCGCAGCAGGTACTTGTAGTGCTGGCCGGCGATCACTGGATAGAATTTTTCCTTGTTGCCTTCACCGTTCTTGCCGTGGCACTCCAGGCATTCCTTCTCGTACAGCGCCTTGCCCTCGGCCAGACGCTTCGCGGTATCGGCGGGCGGCTTCCAGTTCGGGTCGGTGTTGTCACCCGGCTTCGAATCATACTTGCCATGCTCGATCGGAATGCACAGCTTTTCGATGTAGGCGGAAACATCGGCCAGTTCCTGGGCATCGGTCAGCGTCGCGGCGAACGGGTACATCGTCGGATTGTCGCGCAGACCGGCGCGGATGTCGGCCATCTGCTTGATCAGCACGGTGGTGTGCTGCCCGGCGAGTTGCGGGAAGGTGCCATCGGGGCGGCCAGCGCCGGAGGGCAGGTGACAGGCGGCGCAGGTTTCGTAACCTTCCTCGCCAGCCTTGGCGTCACCTTTCTTCTTCAGGGCTTCGATTTTTTCGCCTTCCTGGGCATTCCACTTGTAATCCTTGCCTTCGATGCCCTGCTGTTTCGGGGCGGGTGGAGCGGCGACGGCAATGCCTGCGGAGAGCAGGCCGATCAAAAGGAGTGATGCTTTCATGTTTGATTTCCTTTTATGGCAGGTTGATCCGGACGCTGGAAGGATTGTCCCATCCTGAATATCAGCGTTCCTTGATGTGGGTCAGAAGCCGGCAATGCCGGCATTCTTCCACCCTATTTCAGCTTCGACAGATAGTCGGCGATGGCCTTGATTTCTTCATCATTGACCAGATGCATGACACCCTTCATGGCGGCCGTCTGGCCGTTGTTGCGCGCACCGCTCTTGATGTCCTTCATCTGTTGTTCGGCGTAGGCGGCGTTCTGCCCGGCCAGTTTCGGGTAATTGGGCATCAAAGGCTTGTCGGCCTTGGGACCATGGCAGGCGTTGCAGGTTTTTTCAGAATACAGCTTGGCGCCATCCAGAGCGGCGATGGCGGGGCTGGCGACGAGCGCAGCGGCAATTAGAGTCATTACAAACTTCATGGGTATTCCCTCCAGAATGTGAAACGGGGAACAGAGTGGCTCTGTTCCCCGCGAGTTGCCTTAAGTCAGATCAAGACATTTCGGATTACTTGACCTTCTTGGCGCCGTTCTGCTCCAGATAGGTCTTGGCACGCAGACCGATGTCCGCCGCCTTGACCTGGTATTGCCAGATCTGCTCGGTCCACAAGTTGGCCTGATCCCAGTCCTTCTTGGCGGCAGCGGCATCCGCCTTGCCCTTGGCTTCCTTGATCTTGTTGAGCTGGTCGGTTGCATCGTCGACCATGTTCACCACATCCGGGAAGTCCTTGAAGTTGACACTGGTGATGTAGCCGACGACGGAGTCGATGACGGCCTGGGTATCGACCACCTTCTTCAGCGTCGCCTTGTAATCGGCTTCGGTGTAGCTGGCCTTGGCGGTTGCACTCGTCTTGGTCGGCTTCCAGCCCTTCGGCTTGACCAGCAGGTAACCCTGCATTTCAAGGTGCAGCGCCGAGCAGAATTCCGTGCAGTAGTACGGATAGACGCCTTCCTTGTCGGCCTTGAGCTTGACGGTGACCGTCTTGCCCGGCTCGATCGAGGCATGGGAGTTGTAGGTCGACACCGTGAAGCCGTGGGTTTCGTCCTGGGCGCGCTCGAGGTTGGTCAGGTGGATGGTGATTTCGTCGCCCACTTCAGCCTCGATGGTTTCCGGCGTGATGTGCGAACGGATCAGCGTTCCGAAGACTTCGATCTTGTTGCCCTTCTTCTCGGTCCGTTCTTCACCAGCGCGAACCATGCCCGGATGCGGCTTGTCGGTGCGGGAATCGGTCCCGACCTTGTAACGCACGCCCGGTTTCAGCTTGGTCGCGTCGATGGCCACGGCATAGTGCGGCTCGCCCAGCGGCAGCGGCATGTCGTACAACAATTGCATCTTGTCGTTCGAGATGTCGATCAGCTGGTGGTTCTGCGGGTGCAGCGGACCCACCGGCACGAAGCGGTCGATGGCCAGCTTGTTCAGCGCGACCAGGTAACGACCCTTCGGATCCATGGAATCGCCTTCCATGGTCATCAGGTGGCCGATGTTGTAATGGACGGAAATCTTGTCCAAGACCTTGCCTTCACAGTAGTTCCACTTGGCGACCTGCGAATCCACATAGAGCGAGGTGTAGGCGATACACGGCTTGCTGTCGTACTGGGTATGCAGCGGACCGAGGCCGAGTTGTACCTGCTTTTCCAGCGCATCCTTCATGCCGATGACCGGAATGCCGTACGGATCCTTGGATTCGAACTTGCCGGCCTTGATGGCGGCCTGGATCTTGTCGAAGGAATAGACCGAAACGTGCGTATCCAGCTTGCCGGCGACGGTGATGAACTTGCCGTCCGGGGTCACGTCGACGCCGTGCGGGGATTTCGGTTCCGGGATCAGGAAGAGGATGCCTTCCTTGATCGAGACGTCCATCGGCAGCACGTCATGGCCGTTGATCTTCTTGGCCTTGCCGGCGGCAACCAGTTCGGCGGCCTTCTTCCAGTTGATCACGTGCAGGTAGTCGGTGTCCTTGGCGGAGCAGCCGGCTTCATACGGCGGACGGCCCTTTTCGATGCCGCCGACGTAACGCTCGGAACAGAAGGAGTTGGTGAAGGACCAGCCGTCGGACGGGCCTTTACCGGCGTCGGACAAGTCCTGCGAGTACGGCGGCAGTTCGAGCGAGAAGGACTTCTTCGGATCGAGGCGGCCTTCCTTGCGGTCGAACTTCCAGTAGGTCACGCCACCGCGATACTTCTCGTTGAACTCTTCGAGCGGGTAGAACTTCTTGTTTTCCAGCGGTGCGGCGTACTGGGCGGCTTCGATCACGTAGTCGGTGTTCGGCGTGACGAAGGCGCCACCGTGTTCGGACTTGTAGATCGGGTTGACGACGATCTGCTTGGTTTCGAAGTCGCGCAGGTCGATCACGGCGAGACGCGGATTGGCCTTGTCGTTGATGAACAGGAACTGGCCGTCGTACTTGCCCTCGGTTTCGGAAATGGCCGGGTGGTGCGTGTCGCCCCAGTTGATTTCCTTGCCGTCGATGTTGCCCTGGCGCAGCACGGCCTTGGAGTTTTCGTCGAAACCGTAGCCCTGCCACGGTTCCGGCGTGAACACGCCGATGTACTTGAGGATGCGCATGGACGGAATGCCATACACGATAACCTGGCCGGACTGCCCGCCAGAGCTGAAGACCACGAATTCGTCACGCTTGCCGGTCGGGACATAGGTCTTGGACGCGGCCAGCAGATCCTGCTGGCTCAGGCCACGACGTTTCATCACGTCCTGCAGCGATTCGGCTGCCCACGCAGACGTCGCCGCGCCGAAGCCGATCCCTGCTGCGACGAGCAGCGTGGTGGATTTCACTGCAAATTTTTTCATCTCGATATCTCCCTTGACCACAAGAAGTTGAACTTCGAACCCCCGATTGCTACCTGCGACAAAACGCCGCTGCGGCAATTTGTCGCATACTGTATTCCCGCCTCCATGTTAAAAAATTGATCTTTGCTAATTTTGTTCGCGTCTGATGAAGGAAAATGCCGCATACCCATTGGCCACGTGGTCAGGATCAAGCTGGTGAACAAGAAGATACTGATGGACGTGATCGGCATTCTGCTGATTGCGCTGGTCGTGGTGACGGGCTACAAGCTGTCTCCATTGCTGCTACCCAGGGCGGATGTCACGGTGCAAGCCGATCCCGGCTGCGACCTGCACCGGGGGCCGTGCGCGGTGACACTGCCTGGTGGCGGGCAGCTTGAGTTAGGCATGACGCCCCGTCCGATCCCGATGGTCAGACCTTTTCAGGTCGAGGTCAAACTAAAAGGCGCGAGCGCGTCGAGGGTCGAGGTCGATTTTGCCGGCATCGACATGAACATGGGGCTGAACCGTCCTGAATTGACGGCAAAAGCACCTGGCGTCTATTCTGCCGAGGCTACGCTGCCTGTCTGCATCACCGGCCAGATGGACTGGCAGGCGACGGTGCTGCTCGAAACCGGCAACCAGCGCATCGCTGTGCCGTTCCGCTTCGCTGCTGTTCCCCACGGATAATCCATGGCGCAACGAATCCTTCTTGGAATTGCCATTCTGCTCGCCGCGCTGGTGCTCGGGCTTGCCTTCCTGTGGCATCCGGCGTTGCCGGAGCGCCCGCTGCCGGTTGCAGCGGCGCCGGCGGGCGGCGATTTCACACTGCAATCCGTTAACGGCCCGGTGGCGCTGCAGGATTTTCGCGGCAAGCTGGTACTCGTCTACTTCGGCTACACCTATTGCCCCGACGTTTGCCCGACATCTCTGGCGGCGACGGCCGAAGGGCTGAAATTGCTGGCGCCGGAAGAACTGGCCCGGGTGGCGATGCTCTTTGTTTCGGTGAACCCGGAGCGCGACACGCCGGCCCGCCTCAAGGAATATGCCGAATTCTTCCATCCTGCCATCGTCGGCGTCACCGGCACGCCCGATGAACTGGCCGCCATTGCGCGTCGCTACGGGGTTTTCTACGCACGTCAGGCGATGGATACGGCAGGCGGCGGCTATGTCGTTGACCACACGTCGGACACTTATATCATCGGCGCTGACGGCAAGCTGGCCGGCAAGATCGCCCACGCTACGCCCGCTGACCAGGTGGCGGCAGAGATTCGCAAACGTTTGACCCAACCCTGAAGGAGAGAAAGATGATCAAACTGTCCCTGCTGGCCGCCGGCCTGCTGTTTTCCGCCGGTGTAATGGCCGGTGCCGCCGACAATGTCTCGGTGCAGGACCCCTACGTACGCCTCGCGCCACCCAGCGCACCGGCAACCGGTGCCTTCATGGTCATCAAGAATTCCGGTGACAAGGATGTGAAAGTGGTGAAGGCCGACAACCCGGCTTCCAAGGCCACCGAACTGCACACCCACATCAACGACGGCGGTGTCATGAAGATGCGCAAGGTGGAGGCGATCGACGTCAAAGCCAAGGGCGAGACGGCGCTCAAGCCCGGGGGTCTGCATGTGATGCTGATCGAGCTCAAGGCGCCAATGAAGGAGGGCGATTCCGTGCCGATCACGCTGACCTTTGATGACGGCAGCAGCAAGACGGTCAACGCCAAGGTGGTCAAGCCGACGGCCGCAGCAGCGCCAATGGAGCACAAGCACTAAAAATCGGGGTCTTTTGGCGGTTGACCGCAGCTGGTTTGCGGTCATCCGCTGAGTCTCCATGGTCTAGCCGTCGCGGCTATGGGTCGCCGGCCGCTCCGCTCGCTTTCAAGCGCCTTCTATCGCCGCCCGAACGGCCAGCAGCCCGGCACGAATTGCCAGCGCATCGACCAGCGCATGGTGCTGCCGCGGGTCGATTTCGTAATATTTGTTCACCGTTCCCTCGAATACGGCATAGGCTTGGTCGTCCATTGGCGCCAGCGTCAGCAACATGGCTTCGACCCGGCCGTCGATGTGCACGCTGCCGGGGTGCCGGTCACGTTGGCCGGTGAGTGCATGGCGCAGCACGTAGATATCCCATTCGCTGTCCGAGAGCAGGACGGGATTGGCGAACTCGCTCAACCAGTCGCCCAGGCGCGCTGCGAATCCGGCCCGTGAGCACGTGGCTGCACCACCTTCGAGCAAGGGCAGGACGACGTTCCGGACGAATTCGGAACAGCGCGCCTGATCTACCGGCGCCAGTTCGCAATAGAAGCGGCGCCCGTCCTCGCTGACCGCGCCGAGCGAGATCAGTTCGGCGTCGCGCGTCAGGCGGGTGAATTCGGTGTCGATGAAGATGTACATGGACCGGTCAGTGCCAGAGACTCCGCCAGGAGAAAACAAAATTCGATGCGCTGTGAATTCGTTCACATACCTCGGCAGCGCGTATTGGCATCATGCAGCCATCAACTCCACGGAAGAACAAAAAACCATGTCAGCGACAAACGGCAAAGCAAAATCATCGAGTCTCGATGCGTTGCTGGGTAACGGCCGTCCGGAGCATGGCAAAGACCCGATCGGCAACAACTTCGACCTGCGCGGGACGCTGGCTGAAACCGAGGTGCGCGAGGCTTCCTTCGGCGAATTTCTCGACGCGCTCAAGCAGGCCGGCAAAGCCCCGGCCTGAGCGGAATTCAATACTGACAGGTCCATTGTGGCGCTGGCCTTGGCCGGTATCCTGAATCAGGCTCGAACCGGGTGCTTGGCGAGCTTTCGTTGCAGCGTTCGGCGGTGCATCCTGAGTGCGCGTGCGGTGGCCGAGATATTTCCGTCGTTCTCGTTGAGCACCCGTTGTATGTGCTCCCACTCCATGCGCTCGACCGAAAGCGGCGTATCCGGCGCGGGAAGTTCAAGGTCGGGTGGACTATCGTTCTCGAATGCAGTGAGGACGGCGTCAATTTCAACCGGCTTGGCGAGGTACTGGGCCGCGCCCAGCTTGATGGCGTCGACCGCGGTCGCGATACTGGCGTAGCCGGTGAGGACGACGATGCGGCAATCGGGGCGCAGGGCAAGGATATCCGGGATCAGCGCCAGGCCCGAACTTCCGTTGAGGTTGAGATCGAGCACGACGCGCGCCGGCAGCAGTTCACGGGCCAGCGCCAGGGCGCTGGTGACGTCGAGCGCGCCTCGTACCCGATGGCCGTGGCGTTCCAGCGTGCGAACAAGAATGGCGTTGAAGGCGGGGTCGTCGTCGATGATCAGGATGGTCTCGGGCATCAGGTTCTCAGGGGTAGTTCCAGGCGGGCGAGGGCGCCGCCTCCGGGTGGGTTGAGGAGTAGAAGGCGTCCGCCGATCTGTTCGACCGCCGAGCGCGTCAGCAGCAAACCGATTCCGCTACCCTGCGCGTGCGGCGGAAAGGCCGACTGGCCGCCCTGCTTCAGCACGTCCGCAGGAAAGCCCGGGCCGCGGTCGTGAATTTCGATGATGAGTTGGCCGGCGGGCCAGCCCAGGCGAACATCGACTGGTGATGCGGACGCGTTGGCGGCATTGTTGAGCAGGTTGAGCACCGCCTGTTCGAGGCGCGGGTCGGCAGCCATGGCGGGTGCCGGCGGTGGAGTGGTCAATTCAAGGCGGCTCTCGGTTTTGGGGCGCAGGGCGTGCCAGCGCTGACGCAGTCCGTCGAGCCAGCGGTCGGCGGCCATCGGGGCGGAATTTTCGAGACGCTCGGCGCCGGCCCGGCGTGACAGGCCGGTGATGATCTCCTTGCAGACGCCTATCTGCTGGCGGAGCAGCGCGACGTCTTCGCGCACGGTTTCCGGCAGGTGCGGATCGCGTGCCAGTTCGCCGGCGAGCAGGGCCATGGTTCCCAGGGGGGTTCCCAGTTCATGCGCTGCGCCGGCGGCCAGGGTGCCGATGGCCATGATACGTTCGTCGCGTAGCGCCTGTTCGCGCGCTGCCGCGAGTTCCGCGTCGCGCTGGCGGATGAGGCGGGTCATGCGCACGACAAAACCGGCGATGAGAAGTGTCGATACGGCGAAGGTCAGCCACATGCCGAGCAGGTGCAGCCGCGTGGCGCGGCTGGCGTCGATCATCGGCAGGGGCAGGTAATAAACCATCAGGGCGGAATACGTCGCGATGGCGATGGCGCCGATGGCCGCCACGCAACGCCCGGGCAAGGTCAGCGCCGCAATGGCCACGGGGAGCAACAGCAGCGAAACCAGCGGATTGGTCGCGCCGCCGCTGAAGAAAACCAGGGCGCCAAGGGCGGTGATATCGATCAGCAACTGGGTGAACAACTCGCCGTCCGTTGCCGACCTTGCGTGGCGTAGTCGCCACTGGACGATGCCATTGACGGCCGCAACGATGCTGATGATGACCAGCAGAGGCGGACGCGGCAGGGGAATTTCCAGCGCTCCCGGCACCAGAATCGCCAATCCGGCCATGATGGCGAGCGCAATCCAGCGTGCGCCGACCAGGCGGCGGATATTGGCGTGGTGGTTGCTGGCCTCGGTCGGGCATGAGATAAAACGCATGCACATGATTATGCGTGATTTGGGTCAATTTCAATGAACCAGCGACGTGCGACAATTCGCCGCACTGGATTCGTGGAGTGGTGGTGCATGGCATTTCGAAGCATACTTTTGCTGCTGATTTCGGGCTGCTTTGCCAGCGGTGCGGCGCTCGCGGTCGACCTGCAAAATGGCAAGGAAATCAACGGTACCTGCGCCGCCTGTCATGGCGATCAGGGCGCTGGCGGAAAGAAGGGCGAATATCCGCGCATTGCCGGCCAGCAAGTGAAATACATCGAAGGCCAGCTGAAGAATTTCCGCTCGCGTACCCGGGTCAATATTCCGATGTTCCCCTACACGCAGGAACGTGAGCTCTCGGACGCGGATATCAAGGATATTTCCGCCTATCTGGCTGGCATCAATCTCTCCAACAAGATGCCCACGTTCACCGGTAAGGAAGATGCGCTGACGCGGTTGCAGATGGTCGAACGGGTGATGATCATCCCGCGTGCCGAGGGCGATCTCACCAACGGCGAGGCGATCTACCAGAAGAAGTGCGCTGCCTGCCATGGCAAGACGGGCAAGGGGCGCGGCATGTTCCCGATGCTCGTCGGGCAATACACGAACTACCTCAAGCGGCAGGTTGATCTCTACCGCAAGGGCGACCGTCCGCATGACGAGGAGGGCGTGGTTGGCGTGCTCAACCCGATGAAAGAAAAGGATATTCAGGACATTCTTGCCTATCTCACCTCGATCCAGGAGCCACAGGAATGAAACGACTGACTTTGGCGTGCCTCGGGCTGCTGGTGATGGGCAGTGCCTGGTCGCAAACCCAGGACAACATGCCGGATGCCCAGAAAGTCCGCTTCTGCGAGCGGGTACGCGATTTCGCGCTGCAGGCATTTTACGACCGCGACAAGGGCCGGCCGATGAAGGTGTTCGCCGAAGATGGCGGCAACGGCGCGCGCGTCACCAATCACGTCATCCGGCGCATCTACGAGGAACCGCAGATTGCCACGCCGAAACAGGCGGAAGCCTTCGGCCGGGCAACCTGCAACGAGATGATGGGAACCCGGGCGGTACCGGAGTAACTGTCGTGGATGTTTCCCGAATTTGCGGCGTTTGGTTAAACTCCGCCCATGAGCAAAATCCTGATCGTCCGCAAGCACAAGTTGTCGGCCAAGAAGGCAAAGGCTGCCGCTGAACACGTGGCGGCCGACCTGCAGAAGGAATTCAACCTCGACTACGAGTGGGATGAGGACGGGGTGCTCAATTTCGAGCGCTCAGGCCTGCATGGCAACTTGGTGCTGACCAAGGGCGAGGTCAGGGTGCAGGTCACCCTGGGTTTCCTGTTGCGCCCCTTTCGTAGCGCGCTCGAACGCGAAATCCACGATTATTTCGACCAGCGCTTCGCCTGACGGCGAAGTGGGCGGTTCAGCCGCGCAGTGCCGCGATCAGGTCGATGTAGGACTGCATCGCCGTTTCGCATGAGGTGCCTTGCAGGCCCGCCCAGGCATCGTATTTGGCTCGCCCGACCAGATCGGTGAAGCCCGGGCGCTTGCCCGAGATGTCACCTTCAGTGGCCTGCTTGTAGAGCGCATAGATCTTCAGCAGGGTCTGGTTGTCGGGGCGCTCGGCAAGGGTTTTCGAGTTGGCAACGGCAGTTTCGAACAGGGTTTTCAGATCGCTCATTTTCATCTCCTCGAATGGGTTGTTGATTCCCGCTATCATAATGAACAATTTGGCCATTCCGGGAGTTTTCCATGTCATCTCGCGAACCCGTCTCCAGCGTGGATACTGCATGGCTGCGCATGGACCGGCCGTACAACCTGATGCAAATCGTCGGCGTCATGCTGTTCGAGGGTGATCTCGATTTCGCCCGCTTGCGCGCCGGTATCGAGCGCCGCATGCTGAGCTTCCGGCGCTTCCGCCAGACGGTCGTCGCCGACGGTTCCGGATTCATCTGGCAGGATGACCCGAATTTCTTGCTTGACCACCATCTGCATCGTGAAGTGCTGGCGGGCGAGGCGGGCAAGGCGGAGTTGCAGGAGTATGTCGCCGAGCTGGCGTCGGCCCCGCTCAATCCGGGCCGCCCGCTGTGGGATTTTCATCTCGTCGACACCTCACTGGGCGGCCAGGCGCTGGTCATTCGCATCCACCACTGCATCGCCGATGGCATTGCGCTGGTCGGCGTGATCCTGTCGCTGGCGGACGAGGCGGGCGCCATGCAAGCGCCCGAGGCGTCGCCCGCGGGGGAGGACGTGGCGGCGGGCGAAGAGCATGACTTCTGGGATGCGATCTGGGGTCCCATGAGTGACGTCAAGTTAACGTCGATGCGGGTCGCATCCAGCCTGTGGGGAATGTATCGCGAAGCCGTGCAGAATCCGGCCAGGATGCTCGACTATGCCCGCATCGGTTCCGGCATCGCCGGCGAAATCGCCAAGCTGGCGATCATGCCGGACGACAGCGATACCCGCTTCAAGGGCCGGCTGGGAACCTCCAAGCGGGTCGCCTGGTCGGTGCCGATTCCGCTGCCGCAGGTCAAGGCCGTCGGCAGCGTGCTCGGCTGTTCGGTCAATGACCTGTTGCTCTCGGCTGCGGCCGGGGCGTTCGGCGGCTATCTGGCGGAACGCGGCGATGCCATCGACGGGGTCGAAATCCGCGCGATGGTGCCGGTCAATATGCGCCGCCCGCAGGACGAGGGAAAACTTGGCAATCGCTTCGGGATCGTGGTTCTCGAACTGCCGGTCGGTATTGAAAACCCGCTCGCCCGGCTCTATGCCACGCGCGCGCGAATGGAGCAACTCAAGGGGTCATATCAGGCGGCGCTGACGCTCTCCATTCTGGGCATGGTCGGCATGGCGCCGAAGCTGCTCCAGGACCAGGTGCTCGATCTTCTCTCCGCCAAGGCTACCGCCGTGATGACCAATGTGCCCGGGCCGAAGGATGCGCTCTACATCGCCGGTGCGAGAATGCGCGAGCCGCTGTTCTGGGTTCCCCAGGCCGGAGATATCGGCATCGGTGTCTCGATTCTTTCCTATGATGGCAAGGTTCAGTTCGGTCTTATCGCAGACCAGAATCTTGTGCCCGATCCGCAGCGCATTGTCGAGCGTTTTGCCCGCGAATTCGAGAAATTGGTGCTGCTGGTTCTGATGGAACCCTGGAGCAGGCTTGGCGATCCGCAGGCGGTCGAGGATGCACTCAACCCGGGCGCGCCGCGGAAACGCCCGCGGCGCGCCGCCCAGAGTTCGTCCTAGCCGTCAATCGTCGTCCATCTCGGCCTTGGCGGCCTCGATGTCGAGTTTCTCCATTGCGTCAGCCGGGGTACAGGCCACCGCCTCCGCGTAGAGCCGTTCGGCATCCTTAATGCGCGAGCGGCCGAAAAGCATGACCAGACCGTTGGCGTATTCGGTGCGGGCGATGGCCGAGTCCGGGTTGAGTTCGAGCGCATTGCGAAAATGCTTTTCGGCGCTGTCTTTTTTGGCGCCATAGGTGATACCGCCGACCAGGCTGCCAACCTTGTCGATGACTTCGGCATGCCAGGTGCCGAGTGCGATGTGGGCGTCGGCGTGTTTTGGCTGAAGTTTCAACGCTTTTTCGAGACAGTCCTTGATCTTGCCGCCCAGTCCCTGGGAAAGTGCGGTCAGGATCGAGATGCTCTGGCTGTAACGCCCGAGCGCGTAGGCATGGATATACCAGGCGTTGGCATTCTTCGGATCGTCCGCTTGCAGCGCGACGCAGCGTGTGGAAATTTCGTCAAAAATTTTCAGTTTGGCGGCATCATCTTCTTCAAGATAATTGGCGTAGATCATCGCCGCCTTGTTGGCGGCATTGATGCCCGAGCCACCGGCGGCGAGGCCGATTTCCAGCGCCTTGGCGAAGTCGCCGGCATGATACGCGCGCCAGGCATCCTGCGCGGCACTGTCTTCGGGGAATGGTTCGCAATCGCCACGGTGCAGACGAGCCCAGTTCTTCTTGAGTGCGGCGCCGGTGTAGGAGAAGGCTTTCTCCGGGTAGGGGAATTTTTTCCACGTTTTCTTTGCCATTGTCTCTCTCCGTTATTGTTCATCCACATATTCGCTGGAAAGCTTCGCCAGCACCTGGCGCTCCTCGCCCTCGAGAAACGCGGCGGCGAGCGCCATGACCTGATAGACGCCGCGCCCGATGTCCGGTTCACCACGCGGACGGCGGGCATGTTCAAAGGACAGCCAGAAGGTTGCAACAACCGTGATGTTGGTGGCCAGGGCGCGCAGTTCCCCGGAGGTTGCGGTCAACACGCCGGAGGCTGCCAATCCCTCGCAGACGGTCAGGGCGGTTGCTTCCTTGTGTTGCAGTATGCGCTGGAAATGCGTCTCGACCAGCCGGTTGCGGGTCAGCAGATCGTTGATGTCACGATAGAAAAAGCGGAATTTCCAGATTGTTTCAAACAGCAAATGGAGAAACAGCCAGATGTCCTCCGTGCTGCGTGGCCGGTTGCCGGGTGCCGAAAGAAGGGACTCGATTTCCTTCTCGTAGTCGGCGAACAGCGCATTGACGATTTCGTCCTTGCTATGGAAATGGTAGTAGAGGTTGCCCGGGCTGATGTTCATCTCGTCGGCGATCACCGTGGTGGTGACATTCGGCTCGCCGAAATCGTTGAACAGCCGCAGCGCGGTTTCAACGATCCTTTCGCGGGTCCGGCGTTTTGGCTTCCTCTCCATGTCTTGTTTGTCCCGGATTGGCAGAGGAGGAAGCATACCTTACGCCGGCTGCGTTGACGCAAGCCAGCGTTGCAGTTCGTTCAGTGACTCGTCAAGTGCTCCGGTCGATTTCAGGAGGCTGGCCCGAGACAGTTGGCCGCGGCGGGAAATCAGCGAGCGGCGGTGATCCTTGAGTACTGCCAGGTTGAGCGACAGCCCGTGACGCTCGAATATCGGCCGCAGTTCGTGACGCCGCCGGTAAAGGTCGATTCGCGTGCGCTGAAAGGCGTGCTCGACCAGGCGCTGGCGGTCGCGGTAACTGAAGACATTGGTGAAGAACATCTCCGCATCGTCCCGCGTCGGCTCGAAAAGGACGACGTCGGCGCCGCCATACTGGTGTTTGTAGCGATCCATCCCGACCTGCATCCGGGAGTGGATGATGGCGCGGAAAGTTTGCGAAAGTACCACGGGGAGCCCCCCGTCCTTGAGATTCTGCTGCTCCCGGGCGCTGCGCCGCGATGCCAGTTCGGCATCGAAGGGAACCAGCGGGTTGATGCACAATACCAGTTCGGCACCTTCCTTGAGGGCGACGGAGGCATGCAGGGTCTTGATCAGCGCGCCGTCGACGAAGTAGTGCCCGTTGATGAGGACGGGGGGGAACAGTCCGGGCAGCGCGGTGCTGGCCTGCACCGCGGTCGAAATCGGAATGTCATCGTAGCCCGGGGAGCCGAAAGCAACGGACTCGCCGGAGTCGAGGTCGGTGGTGACCAGGAACAGCCGGTGCTTGAGCTTGCGGAAATCATTGGTGCGGCCGGGACGGGAGAACATCTGGCGCATGATGCGGTCGATGCCGCTGCTGTCGAAAATGCCGGTCGGAATGGCGCGCGAAAGGCGTTGCAGGGACTCGAACACACCATGATGGAAGGGGTCGGAAAGATAGTTGCTTAGCGCCGAAAGGAGGAGGGTCGGCACCGCGCGTGCGCGATTGAAATATTCGCGGAAGGCAGGGCGCAACAAAACGCCCGGGTCAAAGAATTCTTCGGCATCGTTATCGACCAGGATTCGCGCCAGTTTTTCCGGCGAGATCCCGTTGGCGAATGCGGCAGCAATCAGGCTGCCGGCACTGACGCCGACAAAGACATCCGCGTCGTTGAATTCGAGCCCGTCGATCGATTCGGCCAGTGCCACACTGGCGCCGATTTCGTAGATACCGCCAAGCGGACCGCCTCCTGCCAGTGCGATGCCGATTCTAGACATGATTCATACCCCCGAATGTGACAGATGCCCGGTCACTGCCGGGCATCCGAAGAGTGCCGTTCTCTGCTTCCGGACGCATCCGATGCCCGGCGAGACCTGGTCAGGCCGTCGTCTTGGCCGGGGCCGGCTTCTTTGCGGCAGCAGGCTTTGCAACAGCAGGTTTGGCTGCTGCCGGCTTGGCGGCGGCCTTGGCAGCAACCGGCTTCGCCGCCGCAGGCTTGGGTGCGGCCGCAGGCTTGGCCACCGCTTTGACGGGCTTCGCTACAACACCGTTCCGTGTATCGGCCAGCTTCTGAACCACGGCCGTCAATTCGGCAACGCGCTTCGACAACTTGTCGATGTCATTCTTGGTCGGTACACCGAGGGTGGCCATGACGCGGGAGACCCGCTCTTCGAAAACTTCCTCCAGGCGATCCCACTTGCCGGTTGTCGTGCTGGCAACGGCAGCAAGCTTTTCGTCGGCGATCTTGCGGGTCTTCTTCTGGATGGCTTCGCCATGCTTGACCAGCGCGTCAAATACCTTGGTACCTTCCTTCTGGGCCTTGTTGTAGGCACCCAAGCCGGCCAGCCAGATCTGCTGGGTGGACTCCTTGACGTTCTGGCTGAATTGGCCTTCGCTGATATCTTTGAATTTCTTGACCATGGTTAATTCCTTTCGTGGGCGAAATATGAATCTCCGGGACTTCAATCAAAGCTGCTACTGTGGCCAGCATAGAGCATCCGCCTAGAGGATGCACACTAAACCTGCCTGCCGGGTCCACATGGTCCTTGATTCTAAGGACAAAAACAATTCGCCGAAACCATGACAGATGCCCGGTCACTGCCGGGCATCATAAAACTACCATCCGGTACTTTCGCAAACCGGTGGTGACGGGTTCCGCTACTTAAGCAGCAATTGCTGTAGCAGGAGCGGCATTATCGGCGACGCTTTTGACCGGGGCCGGCTTGGGAGCCGGCGCTGCCTTCTTCGCGACAGCCTTTGCGGTGGCGGGCGTTGCTGCCTTCGTGACTTTCTTCGCGGTTGCCTGGCCTTCGGTGAGCTGATGAACCACCGCTGTCAGTTCGGCGACACGCTTGGACAGCTTGTCGATGTCCTTCTTGCTCGGTACGCCGAGGCTGGACAGGGCGCGCGCGACACGATCCTCGAAAACCTGCTCAAGGCGATCCCACGTGCCCGTCGTCTTGGTGGTCACGATGGCGATCTTTTCTTCCGCAACCTTGCGCGTCTTCTTCTGGATGGCTTCGCCTTCCTTCACCAGGGCATCGAACACTTTCGTGCCTTCTTCCTGGGCCTTGGAGTATGCGCCCAAGCCAGCCAGCCAGATTTGGTGGGCGGATTCCCGGACGGTTTGCGCCAGTTGATTTTCAGAGAGTGACTTGATTTGCTTGACCATGATGGACTCCTCAGGAATACAGAAAGTAAATTGCGGACAGGACTTCGTTCTGCCGTTGAAGCCATAGTAGGATATTGCTCTAGAGGATACACACTAAAAAACTAGACTAACGCCTCTAGAATCGGCGTTTTCAAACGAATCGAGGAGACAAAAATGCAATATTTCATCACTGGTGCATCGGGCTTCATCGGCAAGCGTCTGGTCAGGAAGATTCTGGAGCGCGACCAGGGCAATGTCGTCTATTTCCTGATTCGCGAGGTTGAGCGCGACGCGCTGGATGCACTGTATGAGTACTGGGATTGCGATGCGAGCCAGGCGATTCCGGTGGTTGGCGACCTGACCCAGCCGCTGCTCGGGGTGGCTGCGGTCGACGTCAAAAAGCTGGGAAAAAAGACCGCGCACTTTTTCCACCTGGCCGCGATCTACGATCTCAATGCCGATGCCGACATCCAGCTCAAGGTCAACGTCGAAGGCACGCGCAATACTGTGGAATTTGCCGAAGCGATCGGCGCCAAGCACTTCCACCTGTTCAGTTCGATTGCCTCCGCCGGCTTGTTCGAGGGCATTTTCCGCGAGGACATGTTCGAGGAAGCCGAGGGGCTGGAACACCCGTATTTCAGAACCAAGCACGATTCTGAAGGCATCGTCCGGCGTGAATGCAGCATTCCCTGGCGCATCTACCGTCCGGCACTGGTCGTCGGCGATTCGCGCACCGGTGAAATGGACAAGATCGACGGGCCGTACTACTTCTTCAAGCTGATCCAGAAAATGCGTACCACGCTGCCTTCATGGATGCCAACCGTCGGCATCGAGGGTGGGCGCATCAATGTCGTTCCGGTGGACTTCATCGTCAATTCGGTCGACCACATTGCACATTTCAAGGGCGAGGACGGCAAGTGTTTCCATCTGGTCGATCCGACCCCGATGCGTGTCGGCGACCTGCTCAATACGTTCTGTCGTGCGGCGCATGCGCCGCAGATGACGATGCGCGTGAACGCGGCGCTGTTCAGCTTCATTCCGCCCCGCTTGCTCAAGGGGCTGCTCGCGCTGACCCCGGTTCGCCGCATCCGGCACGCCGTGATGAAAGATCTCGGACTTCCCGATGACATGTTCCGCTTCGTCAATTATCCGACGCGCTTCGATTGCCGCGAAACCACCCGCGTTCTCAAGGGGACCGGAATTTCCGTACCGCCGCTGGACAGCTATGCCTGGCGTCTCTGGGACTATTGGGAGCGCCATCTCGATCCCGATCTGTTCATCGACCGCAGCCTGCGCGGCCAGGTCGAAGGCAAGGTCGTGCTCGTGACCGGGGCTTCGTCCGGCATCGGCAAGGCGACCGCATGGAAGCTGGCCGAAGCCGGTGCCCATGTCGTCACCATCGCACGCGACAAGGAGCAGCTGGATGAGGTGGTCAAGGAATTCGCCGCCGCCGGCCTCAAACTGCACGCCTATGTCGGCGACCTGGCCGACATGGCGTCCGCCCAGGCGGTTACCCAGCAGGTGCTGGCCGAGCATGGGGTCGTCGATATCCTGGTCAACAATGCCGGACGCTCGATCCGTCGCGCCATCGAGAATTCCTACGACCGCTTCCACGATTTCGAGCGGACCATGCAGTTGAACTACTTCGGCTGCCTGCGCGTCACCATGGAAGTGCTGCCCAAGATGGCCGAGCAGAAGCGTGGTCATGTCATCAATATTTCGTCGATCGGCGTGCTGACCAACGCGCCGCGTTTCTCCGCCTATGTGGCCTCCAAGTCGGCGCTCGATGCGTGGACGCGCTGCGCGGCATCCGAGTTCGCCGACCGCGGAATCAACTTCACGACCATCAACATGCCGCTGGTCAAGACGCCGATGATCGCGCCGACCAAGCTCTACGACCAGGTGCCGACACTGACGCCGGAAGAGGCTGCCGATCTGATCTGCGATGCGATCGTGCACAAGCCGGTGCGGGTCGCAACCCGTCTCGGGATTACCGGACAGGTCATGCATGCGGTGATGCCGCGCATCGCCCAGATCGTCATGAACACGACCTTCCGCATGTTCCCCGACTCGTCTGCGGCGCAGAAGAAGGATCCAAGCCTGTTGCCGAAGATGCCCTCGGCCGACCAGGTCGCCTTCCAGCAGTTCATGCGCGGCATCTATTTCTGATGGGAACCCATCTCAAGCCGGGTGACCCGGCGCCCGACTTCGCGGCGCCGGCGACCGACGGCCGGACGCTGCGTCTGGCCGATTTCCGCGGGAAGAAGCTGGTGCTTTATTTTTACCCGATGGACAGTACGCCGGGGTGCACCAAACAGGCGTGCAGCCTGCGAGATTCCAGCGCCGAGATCGCCCGGCGCGGGGCGGCGATTCTCGGCGTGTCGGCGCAGGGCGAAGAATCCCACCGGGCCTTCAGCGAAAAATTCAATCTCAATTTCCCCTTGCTGGCGGATACCGATCTGGCGGTTGCCAAGGCTTATGGGGTCGCTGGTTCCGGGCTTGGCGGGCTGTTGCGCAGCGTGGTCAAGGTCAGCGAACGGGTTACCTTCATCATTGACGAGACGGGGCATATCGTTCGCGTCATTGATGATCCCGATTGCGCCGACCATGGTGAAGAGGTTCTGGCTGACTTGTAGAGTCTGGGTCCAGCCTCAGCGGCAGGCGGCGAGCACTGCGTTGGCAGCGCGCCGCCCGTAGAGAACGGCCAGATGGCCGATGCCATCCAGTTCGATATCCGTGGCGCCGGGCAGCCGCTGGCTGTCCTGCGGCATCACGTAGTTGTCGTGTGGCGTCCGTATTGAAACCACAGGGACGGGGATGGTTTCCATCGACAAGTCCTTCAGCCACCGTGAGCCGGGTTCCATCTCCCGCGCATTCTTCCCGAAGCCGATGCGCGCCAGCTCGGTTCCGGCATGTGGCGAGGCCAGCGTCACCAGTTTTTCCACCCGCCTGCCGCCGTGCCGCGCAAGGTAGGAGCGACAGACCAGCCCCCCCATGCTGTGGGCGACGAGAATGACCTGATCGGCGCCGGTGGCGCGGCAAACTTCCTCGATGCGCCGGTTGAGCTGGGGAACCAGCTTGCCGATGTTCGTGTAGGGCGGCGTCATGCTGACACTGGCCACCGTATGCCCGGCTGCCTCGAACCGACGGCGCAACCACCACCACACGCCACGACTGCAGCCGTAGCCATGAACCAGCAGCAGCGGCGTGGCGCACGGGCGCAGGCGGTCGGGCGGCATCCACAGACGCTCGAGAGGCAGAACGACGGCAAAGGTGAGCAGGAAGGCGAGATACTCACCAATCATCATGGACAGCTTCTTGCACACTGCCAGCGGTCGGGCGGGCGAAGGGTAGGTATAGGCAAAGACCCAGGTCACGGCGATGATGCCGGCGCGCAGGCCGAGAAACGCCGCAAGAGTGCCAACCATGACCGCGTCCCAGGGGGCGCCCAGAAAATGGCGACCGATCACGGAGTAGACGGCCAGCTCTGTCGCGACCAGGAACAGCAAGGCGATGGGAACCATGGGGCTCAGAGAATCGCAGGCTTTGGACGGCCGGTCAGCGCTGCCGCCAGCAGCGAGGCATTGCGGGCGACCAGGCCATAGATCGAAAGTTGCGGATTGGCACCGATGCTGGTCGGAAATACCGAGCCGTCATGGATCGAGAGGTTGTCGTAGGCGAAGTGGCGCCCCTCGTCATTGACCACACCTCGCTCTGGCGTATCGGCCATCCGGCAACCGCCCATCACGTGCGCGCTGACCACGCGGCAGCGCAGAGGGGCTAGCGGGAGGCCGGCGATGCCATCCCTGGCTTCTGGCCAGCTGCTGTAGCCGGGCGAGGTTTCATGGACCGGCGTCACCCAGCTGGCGCCGGCGGCAAACTGGATTTCCGCCATGGCCAGCAAGGCGCGGCGCGCGGCATCCCAGATGACGTCGTTGAGCGGATAGTCGAGAACCGGCGAGCCGTCGGCGCGCAGCATGACCTGGCCACCTCTGCTTTCCGGATGGAAGCCGTCGCGGATCAGCGCGAGCGTGGTCTGGCTGTGGGTGAAGCTGCGCATCAGCCGGGCATGGGGTTCGCCCCAGCCTTGCAGCGTGGTGGCGAACAGCACCGGATGCAGGGGCGCTGCTTCCAATTTGAAGCCCAAAGGGCCGTTGACCGCAGCAAGCTCTTGAAAGTGGTCGGAATAGACCGATTGGGGTGCGCCCGAACTGGCCATGATCGCCTCGTTGAAGAGCGCCGCCGAGAGCACCACCGGATGAAGGAAGGTGCGTTTGCCAAGCAGTTCGTTCGGGTCCGCTGCCCGGCTGCGCATGAGCAGGGCCGGCGAATTGATGGCGCCGCCGGCGAGGACGAAATGGCGCGCGCGCACGGTGACGGTGACCCCGCTGGGGTGCAGGCCGTCCGCCATGAGCGCAGTCGCGGACAAGGCGGAGACTTGCCGGCCGGAAAATTCGAGTTTGTCGGCGCGCAGCCGGGAGATCAGCATCGCGCCGCGTTCCAGTGCTGCTGGAATTGTCGTCACCAGCATCGACTGTTTGGCATTGGTTGGGCAGCCCATGCCGCAATAACCAAGGTTCCAGCAGCGCTTGACGTTGCGCGGGATAACGTTGACCGGAATGCCCAAGTGGGCGGTACCGCGCACCAGTGCCGCATTGTTCTGGTTCGGCGGTAACGGCCATGGGGCAACGTGCAGGCGACGCTCCATGGCGGCAAACCAGGGAGCCATGGATTCGACCGTCAGCCGCTTCAGTCCCCAGGCACTTTGCCACCATGCGAGGGTACTCGGCGGGGTGCGGAAACTGGATGTCCAGTTGACCGTGGTCGAGCCGCCGACACAACGGCCCTGCATGATATTGATCGCCTTGTCGGCAGTCTTGCGTGACGCCGATTCCTGATACAGCTCTGGGTAGGCATCGGATTCGCGCATCTTGAAATCGTCGCTGCTGCGCAACGGGCCTTCCTCGATCAGGATGGTCCTGAGGCCGCTCGCCGAGAGAATTTCGGCGGTGACGCCGCCACCCGCGCCGCTGCCGATGATCACCACATCGGCTTCGAAGGTCTGGTCTGCGCTCAGCCCGGAGGCATCGATATGCTTCCAGCCGGAGGCGAGTCCATCACGAAACAGGTCGCGCATCATTCCACCTTTGGAGGGCCGGGGTAGCCGATCGCGGCCCAGGTGTCGGGGCGCGCATACCAGGCGCCAAAAACCAGATCGTGCAGGGCGGCGTAGCCGGAGTTGAGCAGGTTGAAGCGGCTGTGCCGCCAGTTTTCAAGAAACTCGCCGATCGCTTCGGGGCTTGCTTCCGGCCAGGGCGACCAGAGGCCGGCGGCGAGGATGCGGGTGGGCGGAAACGCCAGCAGATCGAACAGTTCGCCGACTTCCTTCTGGGTTGCCAACGAGAGTCCGTCTATGGCCTTCCCGACCCCGGAAATTGTCAGGGTGAGCTGCGTTTGTCGGGCTTCGCCGTCCGTAGCCAAGGCACCGGCCAGCAGCACCGGAATCAGGGCCTTCAGAACTACCTCACGGCCACCGTCCGCCGATGGGCGGGTGCAGCCAGCGACGTTGAGCAGCAAGCTACCGGCCAGGCCGGTTTTGAGAAATTCACGACGGGATGTCATCTTGGCAAAAGCACAATCATGCAAGGCGTCAGGCAAGGTCGGCGTGCGAAGGAATAACTTCTCACGAAGGGCTGACGTTCAGCATCAACCTTGGGTTCAGTGTAGTTGCCGTCATTCGTCGGGGTTAGGCAAAAGATTCTAAACGACGTTTGTCTGCTTCTTCATAATCGGGTCATGCCTGATTCAGAATCGCCTGAACTCGATCGCGCGGCGTGCTCGGCGGCGCTTGCTTCCTGTCTCGCCGAAGCCAGCGAACTGCGCCTGGCGGCCGCCGGAGATGCAACCACCGGCCGCCGGCGGCAAGCGCTGCGCGAATGGCAGGCTGCCCGGCTGGCAAGGACGCACGCCGACCTGCTGGCCAGTCGGCGCTATGGGCTGGCGGCGGATTTCTTTCTTTCCGAGTTATACGGACCCAAGGACTTCAGCGCTCGCGACGCCGAAGTCGCCCGCATTCTGCCGATGATGACCGCCATGCTGCCGGTATCCGGATTGCGGACCATATTGCTGGCGGTTGAGGTGGATGCCCTTTCCGAGCGCTTCGATGCGGCGATGGTCCGCGTGCTGGGCGCCAGACTCGACAGCGGGCTGCTGGATGACGATGTTTATGCCCGGGCTTACCGGCGGGTCGGCGATCGCGCGGGCCGCGCGAGCCAGATCCGCCTGATCGGCGAAACCGGGGAAGCGCTCGAAGCCCTGGCGCGCAAGCCGCTGGTCCGCGGCATATTGAAAATGATGCACGGTCCGGCGCACATGGCCGGCCTGGGCGAATTGCACGCTTTCCTTGAGCGCGGGTTCGAGGCATTTCGCAGCCTGGGCAGCGATGCCGGCGGGTTTCTCGAAACCATCATCAGTCGCGAACGGGAAATCTCGCGCGCCCTGTTTGCCGGTGAGGGCCTGCCGGCCTAGCGACTGCCGGCCAGCCAGACGCAGCCGCCCTTGGTCTCCCGGTCGATCGAGGCCAGCACCTGTTCGTGGCAGGCCACTTCGTCGGCGCTGGCCCGGCACACCAGCAATGGCTTGCGTTCGATGCGCCGGCTGCCATTGCAGTGCTGGACGCGTGGTGCAGTATCCGGTTCGATCATCAGGGTATTCTGGCCGCGTGTCATCGCCAGAAACACCTCGGAAAGAAGTTCGGTGTCGAGCAGGGCGCCGTGCAGGGTCCGTTGCGAATTGTCGATTTCGTAGCGTTCGCACAGGGCGTTGAGGCTGTTTCTTTTGCCCGGATGGAGTTCCTTGGCCATCTTCAAAGTATCGACAATGCCGTTGCACAGCGTCTCGACCGGCACGCGATCGAGACGGCCCAGTTCGGCATTGAGAAAGCCGATGTCGAACGGTGCGTTGTGGATGATCAGCTCGGCACCGTTGATGAATTCGAGGAACTCATCGACGACATTGACAAACTTCGGCTTGTCGGCGAGAAAATCCAGCGTAATGCCGTGCACCGCGGCAGCCCCCTCGTCAATGTCGCGTTCCGGATGGATGTACTTGTGCAACTGGCGACCGGTCAGGCGGCGATTGACCATCTCGATGCAGGCGACTTCGATGATGCGATGACCCTGGCGGGGGTCGAGGCCGGTGGTTTCGGTGTCAAGAAATATCTGGCGCATTGGCTCCCCTAATTCATCAATTCGTCGATGCCACGATTGGCCAGGGCATCGGCACGTTCGTTTTCCGGGTGACCGGCGTGGCCCTTGACCCAGATCCATTCCAGCTGGTGTCGTCCGATCTCGGTGTCAAGCTGTTGCCAGAGATCGGCGTTCTTCACCGGCTGCTTCGCGGAAGTCTTCCAGCCGTTGCGTTTCCAGCCATGGATCCACTCGCTGATGCCTTTCAGCACGTATTGCGAATCGGTGTAGACCTTGCCGGTGACCGGTCGCTTCAAGGCCCCGATGGCGCGAATGGCGGCGGTCAGCTCCATGCGGTTGTTGGTGGTTTCCCGTTCGCCGCCCCACAGTTCCTTCTCGTGCTTTCCGAGGCGCAGGATGGCGCCCCAGCCACCGGGCCCCGGATTGCCGCGGCAGGCGCCGTCGGTGAAGATTTCGACGATTTCTTCAGCGGCCATGGCCTTCCCTCTGGGCGATCGGGCGCAGCGCCTTGGCGGCGACGGCATTCTTGCGCCACTTCGGAGTGATCAGGCGCATGGCGTGGGTGCGCTTGATTGCGCGCAAAACATATACGCCGCCGGGCAAACCCCAGCCACGCTCGCCGAAGTGATCCATGAAGTGCCAGCGGTGCAGCCAGGAGGGCTGATCGCAAGGCGGGGAAAAACAACCGAAGACGCCGCGGTCCACCTCGAAACCGAGCAGTTGCAGCCAGTCCTTGAGGCGCGTGACGGAGAGATAGTTGCCATGCCACGGGAAATTGCCGGAGCGCTCGAGACGGTTGCGCATTCCCCACAGCGAACGCGGATTGAAACCGGCGACAATCAACTGGCCCTCGGGGATCAGGATGCGCTCGATCTCGCGCAGGATCTGATGAGCATCCGGGTGAAATTCGAGTACGTGCGGCAACACGACGAGGTCGGTGCTGTGCGCGGCAAAGGGCAGGGCAGGAAACTCGCAAAGCACGTTGACCGGGCCGGATTCCCCGGCGCGCTGGCGCATCGGTATGCGGTTGGCGCGCAGGAAGTCGTATTGGGCTAGACCGAGTTGAAGGGCGTTGAAACCGAAAACATCGGCAACGGCGGCATCAAGGCGGCCGCTTTCCCATTCCAGCACGTAGCGACCCTGGGCCGTCTCGAGCCAACGCTCGAGGCCGGGAATTGACATCCGGCGGCCTTCGCTCGATAGTTCCGGCATGTTTGAAATCGTGCTCATTCCTGCATTCAAGGACAATTACATCTGGCTGCTGGTCCGCGACGGTCGGGCGGCCGTGGTCGATCCGGGTGATGCCGCGCCGGTGAATGACCGGCTTGCGGCAATGAATCTGAGCCTTGAGACCATCCTGATCACCCACCATCATGCCGACCATCAGGGTGGTGTCGCCGAATTGACCGGACACTGGCATCCCCGTGTGTTCGGGCCGACTGAGGAGTCTATCACAGGCTGTACAGACCCCCTTGCGGGCGGCGAGAAGATCGACGTGCTGGGGCAGACCGTCGGGGTGCTGGCGGTTGGCGGCCACACACTCGGGCATCTTGCTTACTACCTTCCGGGCGCTGTCTTTTGCGGAGACACCCTGTTCGGGGCAGGATGTGGTCGTCTATTCGAGGGGTCGCCCGCGCAGATGAGTGAATCGCTGGGGCGCCTTGCCGACTTGCCGGACGACACGCTGATCTACTGTGCGCACGAATACACGGAAGCCAATCTGCGTTTTGCGCTGGCCGTCGAACCGCACAACGCTGCATTGCGCGAACGGGTCGCCCGGGTTGCCGCACTACGTGCCACCGGCTGCTCGTCCGTCCCTTCGACGCTGCGCGAAGAAAGAGCAACCAATCCTTTCCTGCGTTGCGGCGAACCGGCGGTGATCGCTGCGGCTTTGCGTCACGGTGCGGTTGACAGTTCGCTGGTCGGCGTTTTTGCGGCCATTCGCGGCTGGCGCAACAATTTCTGATGGCAGCGACGGCAAGCGACGTTTCCGGCGCCGGAACATGAGCGCTCGCAGCCGGATTACGCTGCTGTGCTAGATTCGGCATCCAGCATCCATATTGAATCCGCAATAGAACAAAATGACCGATCAAGCCACCAGAAACTCCTCAAGTTCGCGTGTCGTGTCTGCGCTCAAGGGCGCGCGCGTTCGCCATGTCGGCCTCTGGCTGCTCGCGATCGTGGTCGGTTTCGGCCTGCTCGGCTACCTGGCCGGCCCGCCCTTGATGAAATCGTTGTTGATCAAGCAATTGTCGGCGGAACTGAATCGCGAAGTCAGCATCGGCACCATCGATATCAATCCGTATGCCATGTCGGCGCGGGTGTCCGGGGTCTCGGTCAAGGGTGGGGACGGCAAGGAGGTCGCCGGTTTCGACGAATTGTTCGTCAATATGTCGTCGTTCTCGCTGGCCCACTTCGGCCTGGTGGTCGACGAGCTCCGCCTGCGGGCGCCGCGGGTTGCGGTGACGCGCGTCGGTGACGGGAAATACGATATCTCGGACCTGCTCGAAAAATGGCTTGCACCATCGGAGCCGTCGCCGACCCTGCGCTTTTCCATCAACAATATCCAGATCATTGACGGCAAGGCGATTTTTGATGACCAGCCGGCGGGCAAGGTACACACCGTCAGCGAGATCAATCTGGCGCTCCCGTTCATTTCCAGCCTGCGCTATCAAGCCGACCGCCTGGTCGAGCCGAATTTCTCTGCGGTCGTCAACGGGGCGCCCTTCGCATTGAAGGGGCGGAACAAGGCTATTTTTGAAGGCGATCTCGAAAGCGAATTGAACATTGATCTGGACAAGCTGGATCTGGCCGGCTTCCAGCCCTATCTGCCGAGTTCGCTGCCGCTCCGCCTGAACGGCGGGGTTCTCGATGCCGAACTGAAGGTTGTCTTCAAGGAACTGCCTGAGCAACAGCATGCGCTGACCATCGTCGGTAGTGCCCGTATTTCCGGTCTGGATCTGGCCGAGGCGAACGGGTCGCCGCTGATGCGCTGGAAGCAGCTGGATGTCGAAATCGGGGAGGCCGATCTGGTCAGCCAGCGCTTTGCGATCAGGCGTGTGTTGCTCGACGGCATGGATGCCTACGTGGCGGTCAGCAAGCAGGGGGAACTGAACTGGGTGCGCGTGCTCGGCGCGCTTGCCGCCCCGGCTTCCCCCGACCAGCCGGCGGCCGCGCCGGCCAAGCCGCTGGAATGGACACTGGACGAAGCGCAGGTGAGCAACAGCAAGGTACACTGGCAGGACGAATCGAATCTCAAGCCGGTGCAGGGCGAGTTGCTGGAACTGAATGCCGCGGTGGGGAAAATCGACGGAAGGCTCGTTGATCCGATCGAGGTCAGCGAAATTTCCTATCGGGTTGATCTCGGGGAGCGTCTGCGCATCGGCCGTGTGCACGTCAAGGGCTTGCGCATCGACGCGTTCGGCCACCGGATCGATGTGGCGGAGAGTGTCAACACGGGAGTGCGCGGGCGACTGGTGCGCAACAGTGAGGGCAGGATCGAATGGGTCAGCCTGCCGTTGCTGAAAACGGCAAGGCTGGTCAGGGAAGAGCTTTCCGATGAGCGCCCCTGGATTGCGAGTGTCGGCAAACTGGCATTCGATGATCTTGCCCTGCAAATGGAGGACCAGAGCACCAGGCCGGCGTCGCTGCAGGTGATCGACGCTCTCAGTCTGGCTGCGGAGAACTTGTCCACCGAGCCCGGGAAAAAAGGCAGCCTCGCACTGAAGGGCCGGATCAACCAGAAAGGCAGCCTGAAAGTGGATGGCAGCCTGCAGCTGGTGCCGCTGGCGACGACCCTCAAGGTCGAAACGCTGGCGATCCCGGTATTGCCGCTGCAGCCGTATTTCACCGATTTCCTGAATATCACCCTGGCCCGGGGGCAGATTTCCAACAGCGGCGAGTTTGACCGCACAGATGGGAAAGGAAGGGCTGACCGGCGGCTACCGGGGGTCAGTGACGCTGGGCGAACTGGTTGCGGTCGACAAGAAAAACAGCACGGATTTCCTGAGGTGGAAGTCGCTCTATCTTGGCGGGATCGATTTTCGGCTCCAGCCAATGGCGGTCATCGTGGGCGAGATCGCCCTGAGCGATTTCTACTCGCGCCTGATCCTGAGCAAGGAGGGCCGGTTGAATCTGCAGGATATCGTCCGCCAGCCGGAAGGCGCTGGCGAACCTGCGACCACTGCGGTCGCTCCGGCCGCTCCGCCCGCAGCGGGCCAGCCTCCCGCGTTGCCGGTCAAGATTGGCAAGGTTACCCTGCAGGGTGGCACCGTCAATTTTTCCGATTTCTTCATCAATCCTAACTACACGGTCAACGTGACCAAGGTGGCCGGACGCGTCAGCGGACTTTCATCGGCTGCCGATACCCTGGCTGACCTGGAACTGCGCGGGACCTACGCCGGCGCCGCGCCGGTACAGGTGACAGCCAAGCTGAATCCGCTGGCGGCCCAATCCTTTCTTGATCTCAAGGCCGATGTGAAAGGGGTCGATCTCGTTTCCTTCTCGCCATACTCGGGCAAGTACGCGGGCTACAGCATCGAGAAGGGCAAGCTTTCGCTGGAAGTCGCCTACAAGCTGGAAAACCGGAAACTCACTGCCGAGAACCGCATTTTCATCGATCAGCTTACCTTCGGCAACCAGGTCGACAGCCCGGATGCAACCAAGCTACCGGTCAATCTGGCGATCGCGCTGCTCAAGAACAATCGGGGCGAAATCGACCTCAACCTGCCGATTTCCGGGTCGCTCGATGATCCGGAATTCTCGGTGGGCGGGCTGATCGTCAAGGTCATCGTCAATCTTTTCGTCAAGGCGGTCACGTCGCCATTTGCCCTGATCGGCTCGATGTTCGGCGGTGGCGAGGAGTTGTCCAATGTCGAGTTCGGCCCCGGCAGGTCTAACCTGGACGATTCTGCCGTCAAACGTCTTGAGTCGTTGGCCAAGGCACTCAAGGAACGGGATTCGCTGAAGCTGGAGATCACCGGGCGTGCCGACCCCGAGGCCGACAGGGAAGGCGTCAGGCAGGTTGCCGTCGAGCGGGCCGTCAAGGCCGAAAAGCTCAAGGAACAGATCAAGAAGGGCGGCGAGGGGACTTCGCTCGATTCGATTGAGGTGGATGCTGCCGAGTATCCGGTCTATCTGCAACGGGCCTACAAGGATGCAAAGTTTCCCAAGCCGCGCAATCTGGTCGGCATGCAGAAGGATCTGCCGGTCGCCGAAATGGAGAAGCTGATGCTGGCGAATCAGGCGGTGGGCGACGATGATGTCAGGCAACTGGCCCTGCGCCGGGCCGAGGTGGTTCAGGGCTGGCTCATCGAGCAGGGGCAGGTGCCGCCGGAGCGGGTATTCCTGCTGCCGGCAAAGGTCGAAGCCGGTTCCGAAGACAAGGCCAGGGCCAGCCGCGTCGATTTTTCGCTGAGGTAAGGGATGAACGAAACCTTGCTCCTGGTTGTGCTGGCTGGTGTGGTGCTCATCATTCTGCTGCAGGTGGTCGTGCTGGTACGCGGGAATGGGCGCGTTGAAGAGGAATCGCGTATTCGCCTGCTGGCGGATGCCCAGGAAAAAGGCCTGGAGCGCCTGGAGCGCGAACTGCGCGAGGAACTGGCGCGCGGTCGACGCGAGGATGGCGAGGAAGCGTTTCGTGATCGCGAGGAACGCGCGCAGTCGGCCACCCTGCTCGGGCAGGCGGTGACCACCCAGGTCGGACAGTTCGGGGCACTGCAGGCCGAGCGGCTGGAAAGCTTTGCCCGCGAGCTCAATCGCTTTTCGTTGGGCCTCGATGAACGCTTCGAGCGTCTGAAAGCAGCCGTCGAGGGGCGGCTTGCCGCAATCCAGGCCGACAACGCCAGCAAACTTGAGGAAATGCGGCGTACCGTCGATGAAAAACTCCATGCGACGCTCGAGCAACGCCTCGGCGAGTCGTTCAAGTTGGTCAGCGAACGACTGGAACAGGTGCATCGCGGCCTCGGCGAAATGCAGACCCTGGCGGCCGGCGTTGGCGATCTCAAGCGTGTGCTCGGCAATGTCAAGACGCGCGGCACTTGGGGCGAAGTGCAACTGGCCGCGCTGCTCGAACAACTGCTCACCGTCGATCAGTTTTCCGCCAACGTGGCGACGGTTCCCGGCAGCAACGAGCGGGTCGATTTCGCCATTCGCCTGCCCGGCAAGGGTGACGGCGCCGTGGTCTGGTTGCCGATCGACGCCAAGTTTCCGATTGAGGATTATCAGCGTCTTCTCGATGCGCAGGAGCGCGGCGAGCCGCTGCTGGTGGAGGAGGCCTCGCGCGCGATCGAGGTGCGTCTGAAGAACGAGGCGCGCAGTATCCGCGACAAATACGTCGCGCCGCCGCATACGACGGATTTTGCCCTGCTCTACCTGCCGATCGAGGGTCTTTATGCCGAGGCGCTGCGCCGTCCCGGGTTGGCCGAGATGTTGCAGCGTGACTGGCGGGTCAGCCTGGCCGGGCCGACCACGCTGGCCGCCTTGTTGAACAGCCTGCAGATGGGGTTCCGCACGCTGGCCATCGAGCAGCGTTCGGCCGAGGTCTGGGCGGTGCTGGGGGCGGTCAAGACGGAATTTGGCAAGTTTGGCGAGGCGCTGGCACACACCAAGAAGAAACTGGACGAGGCGAGCAACAGCATCAGCAAGGCGGAAACCCGCACACGCCAGCTGTCGCGCAAGCTCAAGGAGGTCGAGGCGCTACCGGTGGAGAGTGCCGAACTGTTGATCGGCGTCGCCGAATTCGATGGCGAAGACGACTGAACTGGAAGCCGCCTACCAGGCGACGACCTATCGCGTCTTCTTGCCTGGCGGTTGCTGCGAACTGCGGACCGGGGTCGCCTCGGAGACGCTGCGTTGCTGGCTGGAAACCGCCGGCGCAGGCCAGTTCGCGATTCTTTCCGCGCACAACCCGGGTTCGCGGCGCATCGACGATCAGGAAAATGCGATTCGCCAGTCACAACTGGAATGCGAGCTACTGGAAGCGGGGTTCGAGCCTTACGTCGGAGAAAATATTTCCGCCGACGCCACGTGGCCGGCCGAAGAAACGTGCTTCGTCGCCGGAATTACGCTGGCCGAGGCGCTAGCCTTCGGCCAGCGGTTTGGTCAGAACGCCATCGTCCACGGTGGCGACGACGGGCTCCCGGTTCTCGTCTGGATTGACCAGGAGGCCGGGCAGGAAACAGCCCGCTGACGAATTACCAGAGTTTCCACCAGGCCGACTGGCGTTCGACACCTTCCTTGAGATAACGGCTGTCGGGATAATTCTTGCGCAGCACCCGGTCGGCGTCGTCACGCAGGTCGTTCATTTCCAGCTTGTCATAAGCGGCGACCAGGATCGCCAGCGCTTCCTCGATGGCCGGCGTTTCCGGATAAACCTTGATCGCATACTGCGCGCGGTTGGCGGCCGCGACATAGGCGCCGCGCATCAGATAATAGTAAGCGACATGAACTTCGTGCGAGGCCATTGCGTTGACCAGGTAGTTCATGCGCAGGATGGCGTCCGGCGTGTATTTGCTGTCCGGGAAGCGGGTCACCAGCTCGCGGAATGCGTCGAAGGATTCGCGGGCGGCCTTGGGGTCGCGCTCGGTCGGATCCTGCGAGCTGACGTAGCCGGCAAAGCCCAGATCCTCGTTGAAATTGATCAGGCCCTTGAGGTAGTAGGCGTAATCGACGGCGGGATGGTTGGGGTGCAGCTTGATGAATCGGTCGGCGGCCGCAAGCGCCGAGCCGGGTTCGCCGCCCTTCCAGTAAACATAGCCCAGTTCGAGCTGTGCCTGCTGGGCGAAGCGCCCGTAGGGGTAGCGTGCCTCGAGTTTCTCGTAATATTGGGCGGCACGGTCCCAGGCCCCATCGGACTGCGCTTCGCGTGCCTCGGTATACAGCTTGTTGGCAGACCAGCCGGCAGTTGCGTCCGTCTTGGAGTCAAAAAGCCCGCATCCCGCCAAGGTGGCTGCCATGAAAAGCGTTGCCAGAAGGCGAAAGAAGGGTTGGATTCCGGCTACACTTCGCATCATGAAAAATCCTTTGGAAGACCGCGCGGATTATAGCCGAACTCTGTCGAATCACTCCCGTGTTCCCGACCGTTGCGCCGGAAGCCGCCTCGATCTGGTGCTCGCCGAACTCTGGCCGCAGCACTCGCGCAGCCGTTTTCAGACCTGGGTGCGCGAGGGACGCGTGCACGTTGACGGAAAAGTCGAAAGTGAACCCAAGCGCAAGCTGGTGGGCGGGGAACTGCTGGAACTGTCCGAGCCGCCGGGGATGCGCGAACTCGCCGAACAGCCGGAGGACATCCCGCTCGATATCGTTTTCGAGGACGACGAACTCCTGGTCATCAACAAGCCGGCGGGACTGGTCGTGCATCCGGGCAGCGGCAACTGGAACGGAACCTTGATGAATGCGCTGCTATTCCATGTGCCGGCGATCGCCAACGTGCCGCGGGCCGGTATCGTGCACCGGCTGGACAAGGATACCAGCGGGCTGCTGGTTGTCGCCAAGACGCTGGAAGCGCAGACCGACCTGGTTCGTCAACTGCAGGCGCGCACCGTGCGTCGGATATATCTGGCCGTGGTTTCGGGGGTTGTCCGCCGGGAAGGGATGATTGATAACCCCATCGGCCGGCATCCGGTGCACCGCACCAAAATGGCGCTGGTCGCGGAGAATCGTGGCGGCAAGTCGGCCGTGACCCATTTTCGGGTGCTCGAACAATATGACCATTGCGCGCTGGTTGAATGCGCGCTGGAAACCGGGCGCACGCATCAGATTCGCGTCCATCTGGCCTCAATCAAGCACCCCCTGGTCGGCGATCAGGTCTATGGGAAGGCCGATCCGCGCGCACCCGCCTTCGCCCGCCAGGCGCTGCACGCGACCCGTCTCGGTCTGCTGCATCCGCTTACCGGGCGCTACCAGCAGTGGGAGGTGCCCGTTCCGCCGGACATGGCCGATCTTCTGGAATCTTTGCGTGACGGGTGATTTTTTCATTCCGGAATGGGATGTTCCGCCCAATGTCCGCGCGCTGCAGACCGTGCGCAGCGGTGGGGTCAGCCGGGGTCCGTGGGCAAGTTTCAATCTGGGCGAGCATGTGGGTGATGATCCGGCAGCGGTTGCGGCCAATCGTGCGCTGTTGCGCTCCTCGCTGCCGGCAGAACCGCTGTGGTTGGAGCAAGTGCATGGCACGGTTGCGGTCGACGTCGAAAAATGCACGAAATCCTCCGTCGCCGACGCAGCATTTGCCGTCACGCCGGGCCGGGTGTGTGCGGTCATGACGGCAGACTGTCTGCCGGTTCTGCTCTGCGATCGGCGCGGATCGGTGGTCGCCGCCGCGCATGCCGGCTGGCGCGGTCTGCTGGCAGGGGTTCTGGATAGCACCGTCGCCGCCATGCGGTGCGCGCCGGGCGAGTTGCTGGCCTGGATGGGCCCGGCCATCGGCCCGGACTGTTTCGAGGTCGGTCCCGAGGTTCGGGATGCCTTCGTGCGCGGGCACCCGCCAGCGGCGATCGCCTTCAAGCCGAGCGCCGGGGGAAAGTGGCTATGCGATCTGTATCGCTTGGCCAGCCAGCGTCTGCAGCGTCTGGGCGTCGCTGCGATCAGCGGAGGGGCGGCATGCACCTTCACCGAAAGTGGTCGCTATTTTTCCTATCGCCGCGACGGCGTGACCGGGCGCATGGCCAGTCTGATCTGGCTCGAGCCGGGCGCGCCAGGGCGTATAATCCGCGCCTCTCCATAAAGCCTGGTTTCCCGTGAGCACCCTTTCCTGGATCATTGCCGTCTCCCTTGCCGGCGGCGTGCTGAGCGTGACCGCCGCTGCCGCGCTGACCTTTGCGGTAGGAACGCGGAGCGTCAATGTGCTCATTTCGTATGCGATCGGCGCCCTGCTCGGCGCGGCTTTCCTGGAAATCCTGCCGCACGCGCTGGAGCATGGCGATCCGCATAAAATGGCCGCAACCGTGCTGTTCGGCATCCTCGTCTTCTTCGTGCTGGAAAAGCTGGTGTTGTGGCGCCACTGCCACCATGACCACTGCGAGGCGCATGAGGCGCAGGCGCCGGTCGCACGACCACGGGCGTTCGGGCCTGCTCATCCTGGTCGGCGACACCTTCCACAACTTCGTCGACGGCATCCTGATCGCCGCTGCCTTTCTGCAAAGCACGGAACTGGGTATCGTTACTGCGCTCGCCATCATCGCCCACGAAATTCCGCAGGAGGTTGGCGATTACCTGATCTTGCTGCACTCTGGTTACAGCCGGACACGCGCCCTGGTATTCAATCTGCTTTCCAGTCTGGCAACGTTGATCGGCGCCATGCTCGCCTATTTCGCCCTGTCCTCCCTGACCGAGTGGATTCCATCAATCCTTGGCCTGGCGGCGGCCAGCATGATTTACGTCGCGGTGGCCGATCTCATCCCCGGCTTGCACAAGCGTCCCGAACTCAAGGCGACCTTGCAGCAGATCCTATTGATCGGGCTTGGCATCGCTTCGATCGTCGTTGTTCGCGCGTTGGTCGGCGAGTAATTCCTGGGACTTGCGGTGCCGCCGGCGTGCCTTGCTGCCACCCAGCCAGAGCAGCAGGGCGCAGGGCAGCAGGCCGTAGAAAAGGAAGGAGATCACGCCGGCAGTCACATTCGGTTCGGTGACGGCCACGAGGACGGTCACGTAGAGCCAGGCGATGGCGATGATGTACATGCGCGTAATTATGCATGTAAATCCATTGACAGCTTTCCGGTGGGTATGCAGAATCCAAAGGCTCAACCCCGAAACATAAACAGAGAAGAGACTGGCCATGGCGCAGCAGGGATCAGGCAACAACGACGCTTTCTTGGGTTCGGCCATGCAGTTCATGCAAGCAGGCCAGAATGTCGCCCAGCAGTTTGCGGAATTCCTCAGCAAGGCGGGCAATCCCGCCGCCAGCGCGCCCCCGCCGGCGGATCCGCAGGCATTGGCTGCGCTGCACAAGAAAATGATGGATCAGCAATTGGCGCTCTGGCAGTCCGTGCTGGCCAGGCAGCAGGGTAAGGATGAGTCCTTCAAGATCGCTCCGGAGTCGGGTGACCGCCGCTTTGCAGCGCCCGAATGGCGCGAGAGCCCGGTCTACGACTACCTGCATCAGGCTTACCTGCTCAACTCGAATTTCGTCAAGGAGATGGTCGACCTGATTCCGGCAGCCGACGAGAAGGCGCGCAACCGCATGCGTTTTCTGGCGCGCCAGATTTCCGATGCGATGGCACCCTCCAATTTCGCGGCAACCAATCCCGAATTCATCAAACTGGCGCTGGAAACCAAGGGGCAGAGCATCTCCGACGGCATCAACAACCTGCTCAAGGATTTCGAGAAGGGCCGCATCTCGATGACCGACGAGTCGGTCTTCGAAGTCGGCAAGAATATTGCGAATACCGAAGGCGCGGTGATCTTCGAAAACGAACTGATGCAACTCATCCAGTACTCGCCGCTGACGCCCAAGGTTGGCGTGCGGCCGCTGGTGGTGGTGCCGCCGTGCATCAACAAGTTCTACATCATGGACTTGCAGCCGGACAATTCGCTGATCCGCTTCATGGTCGACCAAGGCAACACGGTCTTCCTCGTTTCATGGCGCAATGCCAAGGAAGAGCAAGGGCATCTGACCTGGGATGATTACCTGGAGCATGGTCCGATTGCCGCGCTGCATGTCGCCCAGGAAATTTGCAAGGTCAAGCAGGTCAATGCGCTGGGCTTCTGTGTCGGCGGCACGATCCTGACCTCGGCGCTGGCGGTCCTCAAGGGGCGTGGCGAGGATGTCGCCGCCTCGCTGACGCTGCTCACCACGCTGCTCGATTTTTCCGATACCGGCGAGATCGGTCTCTTCATCGACGACAACGGACTGATGGCGCGCGAGGCGACCATCGGCAAGGGCGGGCTGCTACCGGCACGTGATCTGCAGAATACGTTTTCCTTCCTGCGTGCCAACGACCTCGTCTGGAACTATGTCACTGGCAATTACCTGAAAGGCCAGAAGCCGCAGGCTTTCGATCTGCTCTACTGGAATTCGGATTCGACCAATCTGCCGGGCCCCTTCGCCTGCTGGTACATGCGCAATCTTTATCACGACAACAACCTGCGTGTGCCGGGCAAGCTGGCCATGTGTGGCCAGCATGTCGATCTCGGTCAGCTCGATATGCCCGTCTACCTGTTGGCGACGCGTGAGGACCATATCGTTCCCTGGCAGTCGGCCTACCAGAGTACGCGCATTCTCGGCGGCAAGGTGCGCTTCGTCCTTGGCGCTTCCGGGCATATCGCCGGGGTCATCAATCCGGCCAGCAAGAACAAGCGCAGTTACTGGCTCAACGACGATGTGAAAAGCGATGCCGAAAGCTGGTTGGCTGCGGCAGAGGAAAAGAAGGGCAGCTGGTGGTCGGACTGGGCGGCCTGGCTGAAGCCATTGGCCGGCGAACTCAGGGCGCCGCGCAAGCCAGGCAATGTCAAATACAAGCCGATCGAGCCGGCACCCGGGCGCTACGTCAAGGAACGTGCCGTATAAAAAACTGACTCCGGAGGAGGGGCAAGATGTCTAGAGTTGCATTGGTCACGGGCGGCATGGGTGGCTTGGGCGAAGCGGTTTGCATCAAGCTGGCGGCGCTGGGTTACAAGGTTGTAACTACATACTCGCCCGGCAACAAAAAAGCCGAGGAATGGCTGAAGAGCATGAACAACATGGGTTTCGGCTTCAAGGCCTATCCCTGTGACGTCACGGACTTCGATTCGGCGGGAGCCTGTGTCGCGACCGTCACCAAGGAGGTCGGTCCGGTCGATGTTCTGGTCAATAATGCCGGAATTACGCGCGACATGACGTTCAAGCGGATGACCAAGGCCGACTGGGATGCGGTCATCCACACCAATCTCGACTCGGTATTCAACATGACCAAGCAGGTACTGGACGGCATGACCGAGCGCAAATGGGGCCGTGTCATCAATGTTTCCTCGGTCAACGGTCAAAAGGGGGCCTTCGGCCAGACCAACTACTCGGCGGCCAAGGCTGGCATGCACGGCTTTACCAAGGCGCTGGCGCTCGAAGTCGCCAAGCAGGGGGTCACGGTCAACACCATTTCCCCGGGCTATATTGGCACCAAGATGGTGACCGCCATCCCGCAGGAAATTCTCGATTCGAAGATTCTTCCGCAAATCCCGGTCAACCGACTGGGCAAGCCGGAAGAAATTGCCGGCCTGGTGGCCTACCTTGCTTCCGAAGAAGCCGCGTTCGTCACCGGGGCCAACATTTCCATCAACGGCGGCCAGCACATGTATTGACCACCGTATTTTTTACCCCGTTCTAAATCAACAAGGAAGGAAAAACTATGACTCAACGTGTTGCTCTCGTTACCGGCGCCCTCGGTGGTCTCGGAACCGCAATTGCTCAGCAACTGGCGCTTGCCGGTCACAAGGTTGTCGCTGCCTATCATCCAGAGTTCGACAAGCCGGACGAGTGGGTGAAGGAACAGGAAGCCGCTGGCTTCAAGGATTTCATCCTGGTTGCGGGCGATGTTGCCGACCTGGAATCCAGCGCGAAGATGGTTGCCGAAGCCGAAGCCAAGGCCGGTCCGATCGACATTCTGGTCAACAACGCCGGTATCACCCGTGACCGGATGTTTGCCAAGCTGGAAAAGGAACAGTGGGATGCCGTTATCGCCACCAACCTGACCAGCCTGTTCAACGTGACCAAGCAGGTTGCGGCCAAGCAGGCAGAACGCGGCTGGGGACGTATCATCAACATCTCTTCGGTCAACGGCCTCAAGGGTCAGGCTGGCCAGACCAACTATTCCGCCGCCAAGGCAGGTGTTATCGGTTTTTCGAAGGCGCTGGCCGCCGAACTGGCGACCAAGGGCGTGACCGTCAATGTGATTACGCCGGGCTATGTTGCCACCAAGATGGTTACGGCCATCCGTGAAGACATCCTGAAGGGTATTATCGACACCGTGCCGATGAAGCGTCTGGCCAAGCCGGAAGAAATCGGTGCCGCCGTCGTTTACTTCGCTTCCGATCTGGCCGGCTTCACCACCGGTGCCACGCTGAACGTCAATGGCGGTCTTTACTACCAGTAATTGCGTATTTCTTGCGCTGCATCAAGAACAGGCACCTCAGGGTGCCTGTTTGTTTGGGCTATAATGGTGCGCTGCACACAAACGCGTTCGAGGATTGCTGGATGTCTGAACAAGTACGCCTGATCAAGAAATATCCCAACCGCCGTCTTTACGATACCAAGACGAGCGCATACATCACGCTGGGGGATGTAAAGGATCTGGTCCTCAAGTTTGAAGTGTTCAAGGTGTTGGACGCCAAAACCGGCGAAGACCTGACGCGCAGCATTCTCCTGCAGATCATCCTGGAAGAGGAAACCGGCGGCGCACCGCTTTTCTCCAGTGAGTTGCTTTCAGGGTTCATCCGTTTCTACGGCAGTGCCATGCAGGGCATGCTTGGCAAGTATCTGGAAAACAACATGCGCACCTTCGTCGATTTCCAGACAAAGCTTCAGGAGCAGTCGCGTACCGTCTATGGCAGCGACAGCAATTTGCAATCCGACTTCTGGGCGCAGTTTCTCAATTTCCAGCAACCGGCGATGCAGAGCATGATGTCGGCTTACATGGACCAGTCGAAGATCATGTTCCAGCAAATGCAGGAACAGTTGCAGAGCAAGACGCGCAACATGTTCACCGGCTTCCAGTTCACCGGTGTGCCGGAAAAAGCCGACAAGCCCTCCGACAAGTCCTGATTCCAGACGGCGTTTCGTCGAGTTTGCGCCGGCAGACCTGACGCAATTCCCGGGATCTGCTATTTCCGGATTATCCTGAGACCGATTCCGGCAACTTTTCCTGGATGATGTTGAGCAGGGGAGCAAAGACCTTGGGTGTGCCGGCCACGATATTGCCACTGCGTAGGTAACTTCCTTCACCCCGGACATCGCTGACCAGACCGCCGGCCTCGGAGATCATCAAGGCACCGGCCGCCAAGTCCCACGGGGCAAGGCCGAATTCCCAGAAGCCGTCGTAGCGTCCGCAAGCCACGTAAGCGAGGTCGAGCGAAGCAGCGCCGGGCCGCCGTTGTCCGGCGGTTTTCTGGGTCAGTTCCTTGAAGATTGCGAGATAGGTGTTGACCAGATCGAAGCTGCGATACGGGAAACCGGTACCGATCAGGGAGTCCTGCAGTTTTGTCCGCCGCGAGACGCGGATGCGGCGCTCATTCAGGAAAGCACCGGTGCCCTTGCCGGCGGTAAAAAGTTCGTTGCGGTTGGGGTCGAAAATGACTGCCTGTTCGACGACACCGGCCTTGGCCAGCGCGATCGATACAGCGTACTGGGGGAGGCCATGGATGAAGTTGGTGGTGCCATCGAGCGGGTCGATGATCCACTGGTACTCCGCGTCACTTTTCCCCCTGGCGGCGGTGGTGCCGGACTCCTCTGCTAGAATTCCATATTGCGGATAAGCTTCCTGCAGGGTTTCGATGATCGCAGCCTCCGCCTTCCTGTTCTACCTCGGTCACGAAATCGTTGGGTTGTTTCGTTTCCACCTTGAGCAGGTCAAGGTCGTTGGAGGCGCGATTGATGATCTGGCCGGCGCGGCGCGCCGCCTTGATGGCGATATTCAGGGCTGGATGCATGGCTTAAAGAGCTTACGGGTGGTGCAAGCCGCCCGATAGATTTGGAAAGAACGAATTTTACTATGAAGCCGGAAGTCCTGCTCTCCCGTATCCACGTAGTCCTCTGTCGACCCAGCCACCCGGGAAATATCGGTGCCGCTGCCCGGGCCATGAAGACCATGGGCTTGTCGCGCCTGCATCTGGTCGAGCCGCGGTCTGCGTTTCCTGATCCCGAGGCCAATGCACGGGCAACGGGTGCGGTTGACGTCCTGAAAACAGCCAAAATCCACAAGTCGCTGGCCGATGCCGTGGCCGATGCCACATTCGTGGTGGCGCTTTCCGCTCGCCGTCGTGATCTTGGACCGGAGGTCGGTGCGCCACGCGAAATGGTCGCGCGCCTGCTTGCGGCAGCGGTCGATGGTGACGTCGCGCTGGTTTTCGGCAACGAAACCGTCGGGCTTTCGAATGAAGAGATCCAGCAGTGCCATGCGGCTGTGACGATTCCGGCCAATCCTGACTTCAGTTCGTTGAATCTGGGTGCTGCGGTTCAGATCCTGTGCTACGAAATCCGCATGGCTGCCTATCTCGGCGTGCCCCCGCCGGTGGACCTCCGGGTGACTGCGTTTACCTCACCACAGGCGACGCATGGCGAACTCGAGGGCTTGTACGGGCACTTCGAGGATGTGATGACGGAAACCGGGTTTTTCAATCCGGCACAGCCTGGACGCCTGTTGCCGAAACTGCGCCGTCTCTTCGGGCGCGCGCGTCTTGAAAGAGACGAGATCAATATCCTGCGCGGAATTCTGGCGGCGACACAACACCAGACGCAACATGCGCGAAAGCGCTGAACGGATTCGGCCGCTTATTCGCAGCTCGTGCTCAGCTCCTGCGTCAATGCATCAATTTCCGGTTTGAGGTGGGCAAAGGCGCCTTCGAGCGCGGTGGTGTTGACAACCGGTGCATCCTGTTCCTGCATCAGCCAGGCGAAGTGCCCGCCCGCCAGCACGTTGGCGACATAGACGACATCGCCGAGCGTTTTGGGCGGAATTGGCACGGGATGCTCGCGGTCATGATCTTCCATGGCCTGAACGATTTCGTCGGGAAGGCCGAGCGCGTTGAGCAAGGAAATGCCGATGCTCTCATGCCATTGAAGGATGAGGTATTTGACGGTGTCGGGCCGGCAACGGAGTTCGTCATACTGCGATGCCCGGTAGAGCAGGTAGAACGCGCCGAGATCGTGGATCATGCCGGCGAGCAGGGCTTCATCGGGGTTCAGGTGGGTGTAGTGGCAGGCAACGACGCGCGCAGCGGCGGCGCTGCGGATCGAGTGTTCCCATAGCGACTGAGCGAGGTTGGCAAAGACGGCCATACCCTTGGCGCGCAACAGTTGTGCCATGACGATCGAGGTCGCCAGGCTGCGTACCCGCTTGAGGCCGAGACGGTGAACCGCCGTATTGAGGTCAACGACGATGCCGGCCGAGTCCTGGCGTGACATCGCGTTTGCCAGATGAATCAGCTTGACGCTGATCAACGGATCGAGTGCAAGGGCATGGGCGATCTCGTCGAGTGTCTGGTTCCGGTCCTGAAGAACTTTGCGCAGTTTCAGAACCGTATCGAAATTCGTCGGGAAGACAATGTCCCCGGCCAGTTCGTGGGCGATGTCCTCAAGCATCTGGAAGCGCTGCGCCTTGAGCGCATCGCCGGTCTTGTCCGTGCCCGAGGCTGAATCCATTTTCGCTGTGGTGCCCGTAAAAAACCCCGCATCGCAAGCGGGGCTTTTGCTGTCCTGTCAGGATGACTGGTGGGTGCTGAGGGGCTCGAACCCCCGACATTCGCCTTGTAAGGGCGACGCTCTACCAACTGAGCTAAGCACCCGCAAGATCAGTTGAGTGCGTCCTTGAGGCCTTTGCCGGGGCGGAACTTCGGCACCTTGGCGGCCTTGATCTTCAGGGCTTTGCCGGTGCGGGGATTGCGGCCGGTACGGGCGGCGCGCTCACCGGCGTAAAACGTGCCGAAACCGATCAGGCTGACGCTGTCACCCGCCTTGAGAGCTTCCTTGACTGCGGCAACGGTAGCATCCAGTGCGCGACCGGCAGCAGCTTTCGAGATTTCAGCAGAGGTGGCGATCTGATCGATCAGTTCAGTTTTGTTCATTGGATTCCCCTTTGGTGGATGGATTGACTGACTAAAATCGTGGTGAGGCAGATTTATAGCTCTCCTGAAATCCTTGTGTCAAGCGGATTTTCGGGGGTTTGCCGGGGGCTGGGGAGGGTGGAAAGCACGCTTCCGGTAATACGTCGGCATGCTTTCCTTGCAAATCAATGGGTAAGCACCGTTTGCGCAAGAGGGCTCTCAGCGGCAGCCTTGACGCCTGATTCCTCCACGGAGGGTTCCGGCAAGGCTTCGGGATTACGCTCCAGCGCCCGCTCGAGTACCTGGTCTATCCACTTGACGGGCACGATTTCGATCTTGTTCTTGATGTTGTCCGGAATTTCGGTCAAATCCTTGACGTTCTCTTCGGGGATCAAAGCCGTCTTCAAGCCTCCGCGCACCGCAGCCAGAAGCTTTTCCTTGAGGCCGCCAATGGCCAGCACTTCACCGCGCAGGGTGATCTCGCCCGTCATGCAGACTTCGCAGCGCACGGGGATGCCGGTGTAGGCGGAGACCAGGGCTGTGGTCATCGCAATGCCGGCCGACGGCCCGTCCTTCGGGGTTGCCCCTTCCGGAACGTGAATGTGGATGTCGGTCTTCTCGAAAGCCTCGTCCTTGATGCCCAGGCGACGGGCGCGGGCGCGCACGACAGAGCGGGCTGCTTCAACCGATTCCTTCATCACGTCACCGAGCGAGCCGGTGCGCAGGATGTTGCCCTTGCCCGGCATGTTGGCGCATTCGATGGTCAGCAGTTCGCCGCCGACTTCCGTCCACGCGAGACCGGTGACCTGGCCGACCTGATTCTCCTTCTCGGCCATGCCGAAACTGTAGCGGCGGACGCCGAGGAATTTGTCCAGGTTTCTGGCGTTGACCGCAACCTTCGTGTCGCGCTTCTTGAGCACCAGCGTCTTGACCACCTTGCGGCAGATCTTGGAGATTTCACGCTCCAGAGCGCGCACGCCGGCTTCGCGGGTGTAGTAGCGGACGATATCGCGCACAGCGCTGTCGGCCACGGCGATTTCGGTCTTCTTCAAGCCGTTGTTCTTGATCTGCTTGGGCAGCAGATAGCGCATGGCAATATTGACCTTCTCGTCTTCCGTGTAACCCGAGAGGCGGATGACCTCCATCCGGTCGAGCAACGGCGCCGGGATATTCATCGTGTTGGCGGTGGCCACGAACATTACGTCGGAAAGGTCAAAATCGACTTCGACGTAGTGGTCCTGGAAGGTGTGGTTCTGTTCCGGGTCGAGCACTTCGAGCAGGGCGGAAGAGGGGTCACCGCGGAAATCCTGGCCAAGCTTGTCCACTTCGTCGAGCAGGAACAACGGATTGCGCACACCGACCTTGGTCAGGCTCTGCAGGATCTTGCCCGGCATCGAGCCGATGTAGGTGCGGCGGTGACCGCGAATCTCGGCCTCGTCACGCACGCCGCCGAGTGCCATGCGCACAAACTTGCGGTTGGTCGCCTTGGCGATCGACTGGCCAAGCGAGGTCTTGCCGACACCCGGCGGGCCGACCAGGCACAGGATCGGCGCCTTGACCTTGTCGACGCGCTGCTGCACGGCAAGGTACTCGACGATACGTTCCTTGACCTTGTCGAGGCCGTAGTGATCGGCATCCAGTACCTTCTCGGCGACGCGGAGATCCCTGCTGATGCGGGTTTTCTTGCGCCACGGCAACCCGACCAGGGTTTCGATGAAGTTGCGGACGACGGTGGCTTCGGCGGACATCGGTGACATCAGGCGCAGCTTCTTCAGCTCGCCCTGGGCCTTTGCCAGACCTTCCTTGCTCATGCCGGCAGCCCTGATTTTCTTGTCCAGTTCCTCGAGGTCGGCCCCTTCCTCGCCTTCGCCGAGTTCCTTCTGAATGGCCTTGACCTGCTCGTTGAGGTAGTACTCGCGCTGGCTTTTTTCCATCTGGCGCTTGACGCGCCCACGGATGCGCTTTTCGACCTGCAGGATGTCGATTTCGGATTCGAGCTGGGAAAGCAGGCGGTCGATGCGGTCGCGGATGCTTTCCATCTCCAGCACTTCCTGCTTCTGCTCCAGCTTGAGCGGCAGGTGGGCGGCAATGGTGTCGGCCAGGCGACCGGCATCCTCGATCCCGGCGATGGAGGAAAGCACCTCGGGCGGGATTTTCTTGTTCAGCTTGACGAACTGGTCGAACTGGGCGACCACGGCGCGGCGCATGGCCTCGATTTCGTGATCCTCGACGCCCGGTTGCGGCAACGGAACGGCGGTGGCCATGAACACCGAGGCCTGTGCTTCGATAGCCTCGACCCGGGCGCGCTGGGTGCCTTCAACCAGTACCTTGACGGTGCCGTCGGGCAGCTTGAGCATCTGCAGGATGTTGGCCAGGCAGCCGATGCGGTAGAGGTCTTCCGGTTCCGGTTCGTCCTTGGCGGCTGACTTCTGGGCCAGCAGCAGGACGTTCTTGCCGGACTCCATGGCCATTTCGAGGGCCTTGATCGACTTCGGGCGGCCGACGAACAGCGGGATCACCATGTGCGGAAAAACAACAACATCGCGCAGTGGCAACAGCGGCAGTTCGATGGTTTCCGGGAGCGTGTTGGGGTTCGACATTACGATGCCTTTGAAATAGGTATGTGGCCCCTACGTGGGGGCGGGAAACCGCAATTCAAGTCCCGGCTCAGTTGGAGCCGGAAACCTTTGGCTGATCGGCGTAAATGAGCAGGGGCGGGGTGTCGCCAGTGATCATGTTTTCATCGATGACCACCTTTTCGACATTCTCCATGCCCGGGAGTTCGTACATCGTATCGAGCAGGGCATGTTCGAGGATCGAGCGCAGGCCGCGGGCACCCGTCTTGCGCGCCAGCGCCTTCTTGGCGATGGCCGAAAGCGCGCCGGGGCGAACTTCCAGTTCGACGTCTTCCATGCTGAACAATTTCTGATACTGCTTGATCAGTGCATTCTTCGGTTCGGTCAGTATCTGGATCAGTGCAGGTTCTTCGAGTTCCTGCAGGGTGGCGACGACCGGCAGGCGACCGATCAGTTCGGGAATGAGGCCGAACTTGATGAGGTCTTCCGGTTCGGCATCGAGCAGCACCTGACCGACCGCCTTCTTGTCCGCCTTGCTCTTGACTTCGGCGCCAAAGCCGATGCCGCCGCGCTCGGAGCGGTTGAGAATGATTTTTTCCAGGCCGGCAAATGCGCCGCCGCAGATGAACAGGATGTTGGTGGTATCGACCTGGACGAAATCCTGGTTCGGGTGCTTGCGGCCGCCCTGCGGCGGAATCGAGGCCACGGTGCCTTCGATCAGCTTGAGCAGGGCCTGCTGCACACCTTCACCGGAGACGTCGCGGGTGATCGACGGGTTGTCGGACTTGCGCGAAATCTTGTCGATTTCGTCAATATAGACGATACCCTGTTGCGCCTTTTCGATGTCGTAGTCGCACTTCTGCAGCAACTTCTGGATGATGTTCTCGACATCCTCACCAACGTAACCGGCTTCGGTCAGCGTCGTCGCATCGGCCATCACGAACGGTACGTTGAGCAGGCGGGCCAGCGTCTGGGCGAGCAGGGTCTTGCCCGAGCCGGTCGGCCCGACAAGCAGGATGTTGCTTTTGGAGAGTTCGACCTCGCCGGCGTTCTTCGCAGTGTGACGCAGACGCTTGTAATGGTTGTATACCGCGACGGCCAGGATTCGCTTGGCGACTTCCTGGCCGATCACGTACTGGTCGAGGATCGAGCAGATCTCGCGCGGCGTCGGCAGGTCGGAGCGACCGGCCTTGGCGCCTTCTTCCGGTAGTTCGTCGCGGATGATGTCGTTGCAGAGCGCGATGCACTCGTCGCAGATGAACACCGACGGACCGGCGATGAGCTTTTTGACTTCGTGCTGGCTTTTGCCGCAGAAGGAGCAGTAGAGCAGTTTTTCCTGGCCGCCTTTGGACATCTTGATTTCTCCGGTCAAGCCGCGTCGCGGCGGGTCAATACCTTGTCGATCAAACCATACTCTGCGGCTTCGGTCGCCGAGAGGAAATTGTCGCGATCGGTGTCCTTCTCGATGCGCTCCAGCGGCTGGCCGCTGTGCTCGGCCATGATCCGGTTGAGGCGGTCACGAATCGACAGGATTTCCTTGGCATGAATCGCGATATCCGAGGCCTGGCCCTGGAAGCCGCCGAGTGGCTGGTGAATCATGATGCGCGAGTTGGGCAGCGCGAAACGCTTGCCCCTGGCGCCGGCATTGAGCAGGAAGGCGCCCATCGAGGCAGCCTGCCCGACGCATAGCGTCGAGACATCCGGCTTGATGAACTGCATTGTGTCGTAGATCGACATGCCGGCCGTTACCGAACCGCCCGGCGAGTTGATGTAGAAGTAGATGTCCTTGTCCGGGTTGTCCGCTTCAAGGAACAGCAACTGGGCGACGACCAGGTTGGCGCTGGCGTCGTTCACCGGGCCGACAAGAAAGATCACGCGTTCCTTCAGCAGGCGCGAATAGATGTCGTACGCGCGCTCACCGCGCCCGCTCTGTTCAACCACCATCGGGACCAGACCAAGAGCCTGCGGATCCCAGTTGCTTGCGTTGTCGATATTCATGTCAGCCCTTGTGCGTTGCCATCAGGTTTCATTCAAGACGATTGTCGCTTTTGCGACAAGGCCCGGATTACTGCTTTTGACCCATCAATTCATCAAATACTGCGGCCTTGTCGGTCACCTTGGCCTTGCCCAGCACCCACGCGACCACGTTGTTCTCGATCGCCACGCCCTCGACTTCCTGCAGACGTTGCGGCTGGGCGTAGTACCAGCGGATGACCTCGTCCGGGTGTTCGTAGCTCTGGGCGCCTTCTTCGACCATCGCGCGAACCTGCTCGGGGGTTGCCTGAAGCTTTTCCGTCTTGACCACTTCAGCAAGAATCAGACCAAGGATGACACGACGCCTGGCCTGGTCGGCAAACCACTCCGGCTGAATCGGCATGTCCTTGATCTTCATGCCACGCTGTTCCATGTCCTGGCGGGCAGCCTGCATCAGGCGCTGGATTTCCATGTTGACAAGGGCGTTCGGCACGTTGATCGGATTGGCCTTGATCAGGGCTTCCATCACCTGATCCTTGACCTTGGCTTCGATGCGGCGTTTCACCTCGCGCTTGAGGTTGTCTTCGATCTCGGCGCGCATCTTGGCGATATCGCCATCGGCAATGCCCATGCCGATCGCGAATTCGGCGTCGATTTCGGGCAGTTTCGGCGCTTGCACCTGCTTGACGGTGATCTCGAACTGGACCGTCTGACCCGCCAGATCCTTGGCGTGGTAGTCGGCCGGGAAGGTCATGTCGAAACTCTTGGACTCGCCGGCCCTGGCCCCTTCGACGGCGTTCTCGAAGTCGGGCAGCATGGTGCCCTGGCCGAGTACGAACGGATAGTCGCTGGCTTGCCCGCCCTGGAACGGCACGCCATCCTTCTTGCCGAGGAAATCGATGACGACACGGTCTTCCTTGGCTGCGGCGCGATCGGTGTCGTCGTAGGAGACACGTTGTTTGCGCAGGATGTCCAGAGTCTTGTTGACTTCGGAAGTGCCGATTTCAAGGATCGGCCGCTCGATTTCGGCAGCCGACAGGTCACCCGGGACGAAATCCGGATAGGTCTCGAAAATGGCGGTGAATTCGAGGTGGGTGTTGCTTTCGGTGGTCTTCGGTTCGATGCGCGGGTAGCCGGCAACGCGGGTCTTTTGGGCGGTGACGGCTTCACCGAAGACGCGGTCGAGTTCTTCCGACAGCACTTCGTGGCGGGCCTGGTCGCCGTACTGCTGCTTGACGATGTTGAACGGCACCTTGCCCGGGCGGAAGCCCGGCACCTTCATATTCTTGCCCATGCGTTTCAGGCGCTGTTCCATTTCCTTCTCGACATCGGCAATGGCGATGGAGAGGTCGATGCGGCGTTCGAGTTCGTTAGCTTGTGCAGTGCTTGCTTCCATGAGAATTCCTTGTGACAGCAGGGCCGAAAAATAAAGCTGTCAATTCTACCATGGTGAAGGACGTGCAGATTAGCGGCATCCAGATGCGATGCATTTCGGAATCGCTGGACACGAATGGCGGAAGTTCGTAAAATTCGCGCCTTCATTCAGCGGCGGCTGTAGCTCAGTTGGTAGAGTCCCGGATTGTGATTCCGGTTGTCGTGGGTTCGAGCCCCATCAGTCGCCCCAGATCAAAGCCCCTGCAAGTCAAGCTTGCAGGGGCTTTCCAATTTCAGTGTTCAGCTGATCCGGGGGTCGGCTAGCGTCTTCGTGTCCCCGGTTTCGGGTGATTCCGTCCCGTGCCCGATCGCGTCAACGGGCATGGAGGCCGGGAGAAGCGCCTTGATCCAGGCTTTCTGGGCCTCGCGCCGGCGCTTGTCGGTCAGGCGTTCGATGATCCGCTCGCGGACTTCGGAAAAGGGCAGCATGCCGCTCGGCAGGATTTCGTCGCAGCGCAGGATATGCAGGCCGATCGGCGATTCCAGCACGGCGCTGATGTCGCCCTCGAACAGCGCAAAGGCGGCCGGTTCGAGCTCGGCATAGAGCTGCGCGCGTTTGACGACGCCGAGCTGGCCGCCTTCCATCGCCGTCGGGCATTGCGAATGGCGCGCCGCGGCGGCGGCGAATTTTTCGGCATTTTGCAGGGTTGACCGCAACGATTCGAGTTGCGTGATGGCCCTGGCTTTTTCCTGCGCGTTGTCGAAGGTGATCAGGATATGGCGCAGGCGCCGGGCTTCCGGGCGATCGAAAGCTTCGGGGTGCAGGCGGTAGTAGATTTCGGCGTCGACGGCGCTGACCGGCGCGGTGGCCGAGGCGATTTTTTCGAGCACGCTTTCGACGCGCAGGTCGCGTTCCACCGCCTCGCCCAGCGTCGTCTCGTTGAGGCCGCTGCGTTCGAGATCCTGCGCGAACTCGTCTTCCGACGGGTAGCGCTTGCGCACTTCGGTGACGCGCGTGGCCAAGGTCGCGGCAGGCACGACGACATTGGCTGCGGCGGCGCTGGCGAGGATGCGCTGCTCGATACTGTTCTGCTTGCGGGCGACTTCGAGCAGGCGGCTGCGCTCCGGCTCGGAGAGCGTTTCCGGTGCCTTCTGGAAGAGTTGCCAGGAAAGTTTCAGTTCGAGGTAGCCTTGCAGCATCGTCTTTTACTCCTTGGCTTCAAGCGCTTCCAGGGCGTCTTCCGGGATCTGCAGCACGCGCCCCGACAGGCTGTCGAAGTGGACGTGATAGCTGACGCCCTTGACGTCGTCGCGTATCACCTTGATCACTTCGCCGATGGCGCCGAGGGCGACCAGCACCTCGCCGTTGATCGACAGCCCCTTGGCCGAGCGCACCTTTTCGCGGAACTCGAATTTCGAGGGCGTCCACGGGTCGTCGGCGCCGATCAGCTCCTCCTCGCGGCATCCGACGATCTTTCCTTCGTCGAGAAAATTGACCGAGTAGATGATCTGATCCTGCAAAAATGAACCGACATCGACAACATAGCCGATGCTGCCGCGCCGCACCAGGAAAGCGCCGGGATCGAGGCCGGGGTAGGTGCCGTCATTGCGGACGTTACGGGTCAGGCGCACGGCTTCCCCGTAGTCCCAGCGGGCGTCCATCATTGGCGGAACACCTTGTCGAGCGACACGAAGGAGCTCATCCCACCGTCCGGCTTGGCGACGTGCTGGAACACCGCGAAGACCTTTTCGGTCAGCGAGTCGGAGGTGACGAAATCCTGGTAGGCGCGTTCCAGCCACAGGCGGTAGATGCCGCGCTGCTGCTCTTCCTCCGGCGGCAGGTTGGGCGCCTGCTTGGCCAGGTAGTCATGGAAGCGCTGCAGGATGTGCAGGCGGTTCACATGAACCACGGCGGGGTCGTAGGGCACCGCGAAATAGTCCAGAAAGTCTTCGGCGGAAACCAGGTCTTCCATGGCTTCGGCAAGGGTCAGGGTATCGTCCATGATGGTTTCCTCAGGCTGCTACAAGTTGAAGTTCGGGCGGAGGGCGGTGTCGTTGGCACTGCCCTGGAATTCGTCAACGACTTCGAGCAGTTTGCCGGCGCCGAGCTGGTCGCGGCTGTCGAGCGAGGCCAGCTTGATCAGGCGGGCACGCGAGTCGGCGATCTGGCCGAGTCGCAGCAGCACGACGCTGGCCGCCTTCAGCGCCAGCAGATAGAAGCGCAGCAGGCCGAAGGAATTGGCGGCGGCCGAGCCGAGCCGGGCTTCGTCGAGCAGGTTCCAGTCGGTCGGCAGGCCGAGGTGGCGGCCGGAAAGCTGCATCGCGCGTTCGGCGACGACCAGTGCGTCCGCCGAGCCGGTGCTGATAGAAATAGTAGCGATACAGGCCGACCAGCACGGTGCAGGTGTTCCGGCGCCAGCATATGGGCGCGGAGCAGCGAGAGTTCCGCCGCCGGATCGCCATATTCGGCGGCGGCCTGGGCAATCAGACGCTCGGCCTCGGCCGGCAGGTCGTCCTCGAAGTAAAGTTTGCAGTCGGAGAAATCGAGCAGGTCCATGGCGTATTCAGTTCATGTCTCAGTGCATGGCCTCGTGCTCGCAGCACAAGTCACCCGCAGTACAGGTTTTACATTGCCCGGTGTGATCGGACGGCGGTGGTTCGTTGCGGACTTCGGCCAGTTCCTTTTCCAGCGTTTCGATACGCTCGATCAGGCAGGCGATGGATTTGGCGACCGGGTCGGGCAGCAGGTTGTGGTCGAGGCTGATTCCGTTTTCGGGGCGCAGGCCACCGGCCCGGGTGTCGACGATACGGCCGGGGACGCCGACCACGGTGCGGTCGGCCGGCACATCCTTGACCACCACCGAGTTGGCGCCGACGCGCACCCGCTCGCCAATGCTGATCGGCCCGAGAATCTTGGCGCCGGCGCCGACCACCACGCCGTCGGCCAGCGTCGGGTGGCGCTTGCCCTTGTTCCACGAGGTGCCGCCCAGCGTGACGCCGTGGTAAAGCGTGACGTCGTCGCCGACTTCGGCGGTTTCACCGATCACCGACACCGGCCCCGTGGTCGATGAAGAAACGGCGGCCGATGGTGGCGCCCGGGTGGATGTCGACGTTGGTCAGCGTGCGCCCGAGGAAGGACAGGAAGCGCGCCATGAAGCGCCAGCCCGATTGCCAGAGACGGTGCGACAGGCGGTGGGTGAAAATGGCATGGACGCCGGGGTAGGTGGTCAGCACTTCGAGCGTCGAGCGGGCCGCCGGGTCGCGCTGGAACACGCAGGCCAGGTCTTCCTTCAGGGTCGCCCAGAGGCCCGGTGCCGGGCTGGCTATTGCGGTCATGGTCATCGCTTCAGACATGGAGGTGGCTCCGGACGGAGGCCAGAAGGTCGCGCAGATCGGACGATTCCGGCGGATGCTTGTGCTCGGCGACAAAGTTGCGAACCTGCGGCAGCAGGGCCTGAGCCTCGCCGTCGTCGACGGTCAGGCCAAGCCGGGCATAAACGACCTGCACCGCGCGCGAGCCGGAATGTTTGCCGAGCACGATGCGGTGCTCCTGGCCGACTTCCTGCGGGTCGAAGCCCTGATAATTGTCCGGATGCTTGAGCAGGCCATCGACGTGGATGCCGGCCTCGTGGGTGAACACGCCGGCGCCGACGACGCTCTTCTGCCACGGCACGGCGCGGCCGGAAGCGCTGGCGACCTGGCTGGACAGGGCCGGGAAGCCCTTGAGGCTGACGCCGGTTTCAATGCCATAAAGTTTCTGCAGGCCGAGCACCACCTCTTCCAGGGGCGCATTGCCGGCGCGTTCGCCGAGGCCGTTCGACCGTGGTATTCACGTGCGTTGCACCGGCCTTGCAGGCGGCCAGCGTGTTGGCGGTGGCCAGCCCCATGTCGTCGTGGGCGTGCATTTCGATTTCGAGGCCGGTATTGCGGCGCAGGGTCGCTGATCCGTCGAAGGTGCCGAAGGGCTCGAGAATGCCCAGCGTGTCGGCGAAGCGCAGGCGGCGAGCGCCGGCGCGTTCGGCGGTCTCGGCCAGGGCGCAGAGAAAATCGAGGTCGGCGCGCGAGGCATCCTCGCAGCCGACGCCGACTTCCAGCCCGAGGCTGAGTGCGGCACCGATGAATTTGGGCAGTTCGCGCAACAGCCAGGCGCGGTCCTGCTTCAGCTTGTAGGCCAGGTGCTGGTCGGAAGCCGGCACCGAAATGTCGATCAGGTTGGCGCCGAGGCCGGCGCAGGCGGCGATGTCGGCCGGGTGCATGCGGCTCCACACCATGAGACGGGGGGCAAGCCCGAGGTCGGCGACGGCGCGGATGGAGTCGCGCTCCTCGTCGCCCATGGCCGGGATGCCGACTTCCAGTTCCGGCACGCCGATGGCGGCGAGCTGGCGGGCGATGCCCAGCTTTTCGTCCAGCGAGAACGCCACGCCGGCCGACTGTTCGCCGTCGCGCAAGGTGGTGTCGTTGATGGTGACGAAGGACTGGGGCATGGCAATCTCCTTGCTCCTTCCATAGCAAAGGTGGTGCCAATGTGCAAATCATTGAAATTAAATATAAATTTTTTAATGTGAGGACGCCGCAAGGCGGATTGTAGCCGATGCGACAATCAGGCACACCGTCCGGGTATCGCCGGTCGAGGGATCAATTTTGCCCTGCCGAAGGATCGTACTGCCGCATGAAGTACCGGTCGATCCATTCTTTCCATTTCGAGGCCCAGCGACCGCTGGCAGTCACGCCGCCCCAGGAAATCATGGCCTCTCTGGGGCCGCTTGCCAGTAGATAAACACTGCGTTGTTGCGGCCGATAGCTGAGTGGCGGAATCCCCAGCAACGTGCGCTCCAGATT
>CAWFGN010000013.1:0-72036 GCA_963815365.1 uncultured beta proteobacterium | reverse complement strand
TCGGCGCGCGTTTAAATTTGACCACCTGTGCGCGTTGAATTTTGACCAGGGGTGATAGCCGCCTGACATAGGCGGGCTTGTGGATAAGTGTAGCCCAGAACGTCAGGATGCGTGAGCTACGATGAATGCGTTGGGATAGCCGTGGAGGGCGTAGCCCGGAACGGATTTCCCAACGCGGCCCCGCTCAGAACGCCTCCTCCCCGTTGGCCTTCGCCCGCCGACTCTCCTCTCTTGCCTTGATCCGCGACCTGGCCGTCGCCGTGCTGTGCCGGAAGCGGAACGATTCATTCCCGGTCTCGACGATATGGCAGTGATGCGTCAGGCGGTCGAGCAGTGCCGTGGTCATCTTGGCGTCGCCAAAGACACTCGGCCACTCTGCGAAAGTCAGGTTGGAAGTGATCATCACACTGGTGTGCTCGTAGAGCTTCGACAGCAGATGAAACAGCAAGGCTCCGCCGGCCTGGCTGAAGGGCAGATAGCCCAGCTCATCGAGAATCACCAGATCCATGCGCAGCAATCCCAGGGCGATCCGGCCCGCCTTGCCGGCTGCTTTCTCCTGCTCCAGCGCATTGACCAGATCCACCGTCGAGAAGAAGCGCACCCGCTTGCCCCAGTGGCTGATGCCCGACACCCCGAGCGCCGTCGCCAGATGCGTCTTGCCCGTCCCGGTGCCGCCGATGAACACCACGTTATGGGCTTCCCCGGTAAAGGACAGGTCAGCCAGTTGCCGGATCAGCTTCTCATCGACCCTCGCCTGCGCGAAGTCGAACCCTGCCAGATCGCGATGTACCGGAAAGCGGGCGGCATGCATCTGGTAGCTGATCGAACGCATGACCCGGTCGGTGTGTTCGGCTTGCAGCAGATGCTCGATCAGCCACCGTGAAGTTTCGACGCCCGTCCCGCCGTTGGCGGCCAGTTCCTCCCAGGCACCAGCCATGCCGTGCAGGCGCAGTTCCTTGAACTCGCTCATCAGCTCACGCATGATCGCTGACCTCCGTACGCAACTGGTCATAGCGCCCGCTATCGGCAATCGGCAGTTCGCCGACCTGGAGATGGGTTTCGACCGGCGCCGGCAGGGGGCCGGACTTCAGGCGGTTGAGCATGTTCTCGACGTGTTCGGCGCTGGGCAGACCCGACTCCAGCACCAGTTCGACAGCGACCAGGACCGACTCGAGTCCGGATTGGGCAATCGCCGACAGCACTCTGGCCATCACCCGGTCACCGCCTTCGCGCCGCAGCAGCAGGCTGCGCAACTGCTGCAACGCCGCTGGCATGTCGGCGAACGGCGCGCCGTTGCGTAGGGCGCCTGGTTTTCTTTCGATCAGCGGAATGTAGTGCTGCCAGTCGTAGAGCGTCTGCTGTCGGGTGAAACTGCGTGGATGGCTGGCGACCACGGCATCGTGGGCAACGATGTCGATCTGTGCCGGGTAAAGCCGCAGGCTGACCACTTGCCCGACCAACTCGCAGGGGGCCGAGTAGCGGTTGCGATCCAGCGACACCAGGCAGGTGCTGGACACCTTGCCCAACGTTTCGACATAGCCATCGAACGGGGCCACCATCGGCATCAGGCCCGGTTGCTCGTGTTCGAGCATCTCGGCGACGGACAGTTCGCCGTACTCGGGGTGACGCAACTCCTGCCACAGTGCCCGGCAGCGAACCAGCAGCCAGGCGTTCAGTTCATCAAAGGAACGGAAACGTTCTTTGCCGGCGTCCTGCCAGATCCGTTGCCGGCTATCCTGGACGTTCTTCTCGACAACGCCTTTCTCCCAGCCGCTGGCGACATTGCAGAAGTCGGGATCGAACAGGTAGTGCGAGGCCATCGCGGCAAAGCGCGAATTGACGATGCGGGCCTTGCCTTTCTTGACCTTGTTGACCGCCGTCTTCATGTTGTCGTAGATGCCGCGCCGGGGAATGCCGCCCAGAGCGGCAAAGGCAGCAGTGTGGGCGGCGAACAGCATTTCGTGGCCCTGGGTCGGGTAGGCTTGCACGACGAAGGCTCGGCTGGCGCAGAACTTCAGGTGCGACGCCAGGATCTTGCGCCAGACGCCGCCAATGACCAGGTGTTCTTCGCTCCAGTCGAACTGGAAGGCTTCGCCCAGTTCGAAGTGCAACGGCACAAAGGCTTTGCTGACCGCCGTGCCGCCGTCGCTTCGCCAGCGCCGGATGAATTCGGTGACCCGGCAGTAGTCGCCGGTGAAACCCGCTGCCTGCAATTCGCCAAAGAGTTTCAGGGCGCTGCGCCGGTCCCGTTTCGGACGGCGCGCGTCCGTCTCCAGGGCCTTGATGAGTTGCGCCGCATACGGCGCAATCTTGGTGTTCGGGTTCAGCCGCCGGTATTTCGGTTCGGTGCCTTCCGGCGTCTTGAGCCAGCGTTTGACGGTGTTCCGACTGTAGCCCGTCTTCCTCGAGATCTCGGACAGCGATACCCCGTCCCGATAAAACAAGCGCCGAATTCTTCCCAGGTCTTTCATGGTGATCATCTCCAAAAACCCTGCTCAATAAATAAGCAGGTGAGTTAATCACCCTGGTCAATTTTCAGCGCGCACTACCCGCTAAAACTGGTCAGTTTTCAACGCGCGTCAACAGTTAGCTTGCATCGAGATGTCTTGTAGGTATCTGGAGGCGGAGCGATGAATTCGACCCTGGGAATATCATAATATGCCTATCGCGAGCCCCATCTTGAATCGAAGGCGTACCCTAGTGTGCTTCGAGCCGACCACAAACGATCGGCGAGGAACGTTTGCCAACGCCGGCTGCCTTGCCTCGTTGACCCAGTGGACGCACCTAAAAAGTAGTCGTAGCCGGAATTAGAAAGCAGCACGTAGCCCCTCCCCCAACCCGGAGTCCGCCGCTCCCAACTACCCGAGTTCGGCAAAAGTTCGGCGCAACACCACCCTACTCCGTTGATCCAATTCGACTTCCCAACCCGGAGCGAAGATAACGACCCAACCAGGTTCGGCATAGGTTCGGCGCAAGAAGCCGAGCCAAGAGGCGACGAAAAAATGCGTTAAAATTCTTCGCGCTAAGTACCATCAAAACAAGACATCGTTCTACTGTTAATCCGTAGGTCCCTGGTTCGAGCCCAGGTCGGGGAGCCAAATAATTCGTTTTGGTTCTTGCACTTAGCCCAGCCCACAAGGTTGGGCTTTTTGCATTTCCGCGAGCACCATACAGATCGTCCGGTGCTCGCCATAGAGGCAATCAGGAATTCATGGCAAAAATCATCCGCGAAAAATACGAAAACGGCGTGCTAGTCGAACGCCAGACCGAAGGGGCGAATACGACACCCTGGCATTGGCTGATACTCCTCGTGCACCTGGTGATTGCAATCAGTTTGGTGGCGCTTGTCGTTATCGCGGTCCACGACAGTCTGTCCCTCGGGAATACGCTGTTGCATGAAGAGACCGCTTCCCCCGCGTGCGGCCAGCCGGGCTTCCGCTCCTGACAATGGGCGGTTTCGAGAATTACGCCAAGGAAGTCCGGGAAATCGAGTTGGAGATCGAGCGCAAAGGCATCATTCTGGGCATCGACTGGAATGACGATGTGCAAGTCCGCGCGCTGGCCCGTGAAGCGCTCTATCATGCGACGGGGGAAGCAAGGATATCCACCACAAGACCGATTGATTACCGAGTCATGGCCAGGCTAGACCTTTTCGGGCTTGCCGGCATCATGTTGAAAGCCATGGAAGAGAGTGCCAATGCCGGCATCGAGAGCCACGGCGGTCCGGCATGGAAGGCCTTTGCCAAGGCGCTGTGGGCAGAATCCAGGATGCGGAATGCAAGCTAGAGAGAAGCGCACTTTTCTTGACCACAATTCCCGGTTTTCAAATGCTGCTGAAGACCGGAAGCCGCAATGCCGGGAATGAAATGCTGGACTCTGCCGCCCGGCACCCAGCAAGCTAACCTTCGTGTGCCATGCAGACTCGATCCCAGATGAAATTTTCGATCTACACCATCGTTAGCCTGCTCCTGATCGCCTTGACGGGAATTCAATCTGGCGTTTTGTCCGGCGAGCAACCTATCGATATCGGCATCACGGACGGGCGGCTCAAAGCGCCCTCAGCCACCCGCAACAGTGTCAGCAGCCAGGCGAGGCTCTATCCTGAACACCCCCAGCTTGAATACGCAGCCATCGCTCCCCTGAAAATCAAGAACGGCGACGCCACGGCCTCACTCGAGGCCCTCGCCAACATTCTGAAAACCATGCCGGGTGTAACCCTTGTCGAACATCAACCGAATTACCTCTATGCGCAAGCGCAGACGCGTTGGCTGAAATTTGTCGATGACCTCGAGTTTATTGTCAATGCAAAGGATGGTGAAATCGACATGCGTAGCGCGAGCCGTTTGGGGCGTTACGATTTCGGTGTCAACCGCAAGCGAATTGAAGCAATCCGTTCAGCTTATCAGGACAGCCAAATTCTCAAGTAGCCCACACTGGGCCGATCCCGACGCTCTGCCTGACATATCCTGACCGGCACTGCATGGCAGACGGACAATCCGGGTTCAATTTTGGATCAATTTTGGAGCTTCGCCACATGTTCAAACTGATCATTGCACCGTTGATCACCCACCTGGCCAGGCTGCGCTTCCCGGCACTGTTCGCCATCACCACCGTGTTGTTCATCCTGGACTTCTTCATCCCGGACTTCATTCCCTTTGTCGATGAGATCCTGTTGGGACTGGGTGCGGCGCTTCTCGGGAACTGGAAGAAGCGAAAGGAGCCGCCCCCTCCAGGGGATACCCCGGGTTCATAGTCGAGGTCCTTGCAGGAACTATTCACATGGGAAACTCGCGAGAGTATTCCCCGGGCACACCCCGACACAGACTGTTGCAAGCCGTTACTTGAGTTGGCGAGGCCGCGCCGGTATCTTTTACTCATGCGCTGACCAGACATCAGCCTAGACGGCCTGCCTCTCCCCCTCCCCCTGAAAACCGGCCGTCTTGAAAGCCCCGCACTCCTTCCCTGGTGCGGGGCTTTCAGCCATTTGTTCCGTCCCAACGACGTGCGAGCAGTTTTACGACCGGACCGCTGGGTCCGGCTTTGCCCTTTTATGCTAAACGTCCAGTTTTCGATTTGCGGAGCAGCACGCTGCCGATCGAATATCCGGCACCAAAGGAGCAGATCACCCCGAGGTCACCCGCGATCAGGTCCTGGCTGTGTCGGTGGAAGGCGATGATCGAACCGGCCGAGGCGGTGTTGGCAAATTCGTCGAGAATTACCGGTGCTTCGTCGGCACTGGCTTCGTGCCCCAGCAAACGCCTGCCGATCAACTGGTTCATCGCCAGATTTGCCTGGTGAAGCCAGAAGCGCCGCACGTCCGAGGCGGAATGACCAAGCGATGCAAGATGACTGGCGATATGTTCGGCGGCCATCGGACACACTTCCTTGAAAACCTTGCGTCCTTCCTGACGGAACAACTGGTCGCGATCGGCTGGGTTTCGATCTTCGCATCGCGAGAGAAAGCCGGCATTGTTACGGATATTATTGGAAAAACTCGTCGCCATCTTGGTGCCCAGAACTTCCCAGCAGTTGGCCGAACCGGCCTCGTCAGCGCGCTCCACCACCAGGGCGGTGCACACGTCGCCGAAAATGAAATGGCAATCGCGATCCTGCCAGGCAAGGTGGGCCGAGCAGATTTCGGGACTTATGACCAGCGCGGCGCGTACGGAACCTGTCTTCACCGCGTTGATCGCCTGTTCCAGGCCAAAAGTGGCCGATGAGCAGGCGACATTCATGTCGAAGGCGTAACCGCCCGCGCCCAAGGCGCCCTGGATCTCGACGGCCATCGCCGGATAGGGGCGCTGCATGTTCGACGCAGCACAGATCACCATGTCAATATCGGCGGCGATGCGACCGGCATTGGCCAGCGCCTCCCTGGCAGCCGCCACACCGATCTCCGCCTGCAGCGACAAAACGTCGTCGGGGCGCGGTGCCAGACGGGGGCGCATGCGGGTCGGATCGAGCACACCAGTCTTGTCGACAACATAGCGGCGCTTGATGCCCGAAGCCTTTTCAATAAATTCGGCGCTGGATTCGGGCACCGCACTGATTGCCCCGGTGGCGACCGCGGCGGCATTTTCTTCGTTGAAGCGCTTCGCGTAAGCATTGAAGGCCACCACCAGTTCGTCGTTGCTGATGATTTCGGGAGCAACCCAGAGGCCCGTACCGCTGATGACAACATTATGCATATTAAACAATCGTTTGAATTTGGTAGCGCGCAAGATAGCACAGCCAAACTTCGGCGGCGAGTTGTCAACGCGGACCGAACCATTCAGCCGAGATCACCAGCGACGCGATGATGGCTGCGTCGGCGCCCCAGGAAGCAGCCGTGCACCGAATAAATTATTTTGCAGCCGCTGTGAATTCGATCACGGTGCCATCCCGCAGCTTTTGCGATGATGATTTCGCCCAACCAACGAGGAGAATGTCATGGCTCCCACTGCAAAAAGCTCGACGGCGACGCACCGTGGCTTCGATTATGGAATGAAAAACAATCCGGCTCCCGCCGACAGTTTGAGCACCGGATTCGATCTCCGTGACACGCTCACCGCAACCGTCGTCCGCGAGCTTTCCTTCGCCGAATTCCGGCTCGCTCTGGAACAATCCGGGAACAAACGGGCCTAGTCATTCAAGCAAGCTTGCCGGTCAAAGCCGCCTTCGCCGCGCTTCCGGCCTTGACGACGAGCAGCGCTGCCGCACCGCAGATTATCCCGAATGCCATGTTGAGCAGCAGCGGCACCACCGTATCAAAGACGCCAACCGCTTGTGCCGCCTGCCCGATGGCGTGATGGACCGGCGGGATGCCATGGGTCAGTATGCCGCCGCCCACCAGGAACATCGCCGCCGTCCCGATCACAGTCAGTGCCTTCATCATCTTCGGCGCAGCCAGCAACAGCCCCTTGCCGATTGTTCTGGGCAGAGCGCTTGTCTTGCCCAGCAGGTAAACCCCGAGATCGTCCAGTTTTACGATGCCGCCGACCAGACCGTAAACCCCCACGGTCATGAGCAGGCCAATGCTGGCCAGAACCGCCACCTGAGTTCCGAAGGCCTTGTCAGCGACGGTGCCCAGCGCGATCACGATGATTTCGGCAGACAGCACGAAGTCGGTGCGGATCGCGCCCTTGATCTTCTCCGCCTCCCAGGCCGCCAGATCGACTGTCTCGTCAGCCACCGCCGCCAGTTCCACGGCGTGATGCGCAGCTTCGTCCTCTGCGCTGGACAGCCACTTGTGCGCCAGTTTCTCGACCCCTTCGAAGCAGAGATAGAGGCCGCCGAGCATCAGCAATGGCGTTACCGCCCAGGGCGCGAAGGCGCTGATCAAAAGCGCTGCCGGTACGAGAATCAGCTTGTTCTTCAACGAACCGACCGCCACCGCCCACACCACCGGCAACTCCCGCTCGGCGCGCACGCCGGAGACCTGTTGGGCATTCAAGGCGAGGTCGTCGCCCAGCACCCCCGCCGTCTTTTTTGCGGCGACCTTGGTCATGACGCTGACGTCGTCGAGGATGGTGGCGATATCGTCCAGCAGTGCAAGCAGGCTGGCTCCAGCCATGGTGATCTTCCGTCCGGGATTGAATGACAATTGCCGAATAATACGCGCTCCGGATGGAACGGCACCGGCCCGCCAAGCATAACGCAATTGCCAATTCTCCGGCTGCGGCGGCCTCCCCATACGTTTGTTGAACTAATTTCCCAGGCAATGGCCGAATAGTCAAATGATGCATTCTGGATTTTTGTAAAGTAGTCGCTCCACGCCGACGTACGGCAGAAATGCCAATCTTCCAGCACTCTCAGGAGGTCACCATGAAAGCTCTCCAGGATTCAAAAAATTTCGCTCTTCCGTGCATTCTGTTTAGCATCACTCTGGCCGGCTGCTCCAACATGCAGATGGGCGCCCCTGAAGCCAAGACGACTGCGACCGGCTCCGCAGCCGGTTCCACCACCCAGGGCGCCAATTCGCAACTGGAAAAATGTTCGGCCACGATGGGCACCGTGGCCATCGTCGAGGACACCCACGCGTCCTGGTACGGCATCCTGACCGGCCAGTACCGGCTTGGTTCGACCGTTCCCGTACTCAAGCTGCTGGTGCAGCAGTCAAACTGCTTCGTTGTCGTCGAACGCGGCCGCGCCATGGGCAACATCATGGGCGAACGCGCGCTCGACCAATCCGGCGAGATGCGCAAGGGGTCCAATTTCGGCAAAGGCCAGATGGTCGCGGCCGACTACTCGATGAGCCCGTCGATTACCTTCAGCAACCAGAATGCCGGCGGCGCCGGTGCCGCTATCGGCGGACGGCTGGGCGCTGTCGGCGCCTTGCTCGGCGGCAGCATGAACGTCAAGGAGGCCAGCACGCTGCTTACACTGATTGACAACCGCTCCAGCGTGCAGCTCGCAGCGGCCGAAGGCAGTGCCCGCAACATGGACTTCGGGGCCATCGGCGGCCTGCTCGGTTCGGCGGCCGGCGGCATCGGTGGCGGCTACTCGAATACCGCGGAAGGCAAGGTCATCGTCGCCGCCTTTACCGATTCCTATAATAATCTGGTCAAGGCGGTGCGCAACTACAAGGCGCAGGAAGTGCAAGGCGGTCTCGGCACCGGCGGCCAGCTCGGCGTTCAGGGCGGATCGACGCCGGCCAGCAAGAAGATCAAGAGCAAATAGCCCGCTCGTCGCCCATCTGCGAGCGGAAGGGTCGGTACCACCGGCCCTTTCTGTTTTTTGCCCTGCCCCCGGTGCGCGGCGACGCCGGACAACCGGTAAAATTGCTGCCACACCCGTCGCACCCCAAGGGAACTTCCTTAGCCGCGAAGCAAGTCCCTTGGCGGGATAGGGCGCGGTCAACCTGGTTTTCGCCACATTTTCATCGCCCGTCCCTTGCCACTGATCGGATCCCTGTTGCCATGAGCCTCCTATCGCATCTGCAGGCTTTCGTCCTGTCCCTTTTGTTCCTGGCTACCGGGGTTGCCGCCGCCCCTCCCCTGCCACGACTGGCCGCCAGCACCAGCGACGTGACGGTTTCCGGCATTTCCTCGGGTGGCTACATGGCAGTCCAGTTCCAGGTCGCCTATTCGAGCCTGGTGCGTGGCGCGGGCATCGTCGCCGGTGGGCCGTATTTCTGTGCCGAGGGATCGGTGCGCCGGGCTTTGAACAACTGCATGGCGCCTTCCGGCAAGGATCTGCCGCCGACACCGGAGGAAACCCTTCAAACCGTCAGGCAACTGGCCCAGGCGGGCCGCATCGATCCGCTCGGGAGCCTGCAGGACGACCGCGTCTGGCTGCTGGCCGGCGGCAACGACAAGACCGTCCTGCCGCCCGTGATGGATGCGCTGGCGGCCTTCTACCGCGCGACACTGCCTGACGAAGCGATCAATTTCGTCAAGGTGCCGGAAGCCGGGCACGCCATGCTGTCGGTCGCCGATCCGCAGGCAAATGCCTGCCCGACAAGCGAAACGCCGTTTATCAACCGTTGCCAGGACGTCGATGCCGCGGGCAGGCTGCTGACGCACCTGCTTGGCCCGCTGCAGCCGCCGGCCATGCCTCCCACCGGCGAAATGATCGTTTTCGACCAGCGCCCCTTCGTCGCCGGCAGGGCGATCGATGCCAGCCTCGCCGACGAAGGCTACGCCTTCGTTCCGGCCAGTTGCCGCAGCGCTGGCTGCAAGGTTCATGTCGCCTTCCATGGCTGCCTGCAGAACGCCGGTGAAATCGGCCGGCGCTTTGTCGATGGCGCCGGCTACAACGGCTGGGCGGCCAGCAACCGTATCGTCGTCCTCTACCCGCAGACGATGCGCCGCTACGGTATCGCCTGGGGCTCGTTCCGCTGGCTGCTCAACCCGAAGGGCTGCTGGGACTGGTGGGGCTATACCGGCACCGACTACCACACGCGCGACGGCGCGCAGATGCGCGCCGTCCGGGCCATGATCGAATCCTTGGGAATGCCGCCGCAACCGGTACAATCTGCCCCGCCATCGACTTCCGGCAGCGCCAGCTACTGATTGCTCCGGTCAACGTCAAAAACAACCCGATTTGCAAAGCGCATGACTGACTATTCCGCCTCCTCCATCCGTGTCCTGAAAGACCTCGAGCCCGTCAAGGAACGTCCCGGGATGTACACCCGGACGACCTGCCCGACCCACATCGTCCAGGAGGTCATCGACAACGCCGCCGACGAGGCGCTGGCCGGTTACGCCAAGAAGATCTCGGTGGCCATCCGCGCCGACGGCGTCATCGAGGTCAGCGACAACGGCCGTGGCATCCCGGTCGAAATCCACCCGGAAGAAGGCCGGCCGGCTGTCGAACTGGTCTTCTGCAAACTGCACGCCGGTGGCAAGTTCAACAAGACCGAATCGGGCAACGCCTACCGTTTCTCGGGCGGCCTGCACGGCGTCGGCGTCTCGGTGACCAATGCGCTGTCGACCCGCCTCGAAGTCGAGATCAAGCGCGGCGGCGGCGTGCATCACATCGCCTTCGGCGCCGGCTTCGTCACCGAACCGCTGAGCCGTATCGGCGATTGTCGGCCAGCGCAACACCGGCACCACAGTCCGCATCCAGCCCGACCCCAAGTATTTCGATTCGCCCAAGATCAACCTGGCCCAACTCGAACATCTGCTGCGTTCGAAGGCCGTGCTGATGCCGAACGTCACGGTCGAACTCGACATCGAAGGCCAGGAAAAGAAAGTCTGGTGCTACCAGAACGGCATGGCCGACTACCTCAACGAAATGATGGTCGGCACGCCGGTGGCGCCGATCTTCGTCGGCGAAAAATACGTTGAAAGCGCCAACGGTTTTGCCGTCGGCGAAGGCGCCACCTGGGCGCTGGCCTGGTTCGAGGAAGGCGGCGGCAAGCCGGAAAGCTACGTCAACCTGATCCCGACCCTCGATGGCGGCACCCACGAAGCCGGCCTCAAGGCCGGCGTCTTCGAAGCGGTCAAGACCTTCGCCGAACACCACGCCATCCTGCCCGCCAAGGTAAAACTGGCGCAGGAAGACGTCTGCGGCCGGATGACCTACCTGCTTTCGGCCAAGGTGCTCGACCCGCAATTCCAAGGCCAGACCAAGGAAAAACTGACCAGCCGCGACGCCTACAAGCTGGTCACCCAGATGGTGCGCGACCCCTTCGAGCTGTGGCTCAACAGCCACGCCGATTTCGGCAAGAAAATCGCCGAACTGGCCGTCAAGGCGGCGCAGAACCGCATGAAATCGACCCAGAAGGTCGAGAAGAAGAAGTCCTCGGGCATCGCCACCCTGCCCGGCAAGCTGACCGACTGCGAATCCGACGACATCGCCCGCAACGAAGTCTTCCTGGTCGAGGGCGACTCGGCCGGCGGCTCGGCCAAGCAAGGCCGCGACAAGGAAACCCAGGCCGTGCTGCCCCTGCGCGGCAAGGTGCTCAACACCTGGGAAGTCGACCGCGACCAGTTGTTCAAGAACAACGAAGTCCATGATATTTCCGTGGCCATCGGCGTCGATCCGCACGGCATCGAGCAGATCGACAGCATCGACGTCACCGGCCTGCGCTACGGCCGCATCATCGTCATGTCCGACGCCGACGTCGATGGCTCGCACATCCAGGTGCTGCTGTTCACGCTCTTCCTCAAACACTTCCCGGCTTTGGTCGAGCGCGGCCACATCCACGTCGCCCAGCCGCCGCTCTTCCGCGTCAACGTCGAAGCGCGCGGCCATACGCGCAAGGTCTATTGCCTCGACGAAGCCGAGAAGGAGCAAACGCTGACCAAGCTGCGCGACGAAGGCGTCTCGGAAAACAAGATCACCGTTTCCCGCTTCAAAGGTCTCGGTGAAATGAACCCGGACCAGCTCTGGGAAACCACCTTGTGCCCCGATACCCGCCGCCTCGTGCCCTTCCAGGCCAGCCGCGAAACGATCAAGGAAATGACCGCCACCTTCACGCTGCTCATGGGCAAGGGCGAAGCCGCCGGCCGTCGGGCCTGGATGGAGAAGGACGGCGGGCTGGTCGAAGCCGATGTCTGAGATCGTGCCAACCCTTCAGCGGCTGGTGACCGCAGCGCTTGTCGTCTGGCTCGCCAGTGGCTGCTCCATGCTGGCCAGCAAAAAGCCGGAAAAGCCCGAACCACTGCCCACCCCGATCGCGGCCCCCGCCAAGCCAAAAATTGGCCTGGCGCTCGGCGGTGGCGCGGCGCGCGGCTTTGCCCATATCGGCGTGATCAAGATGCTGGAATCGCACGGCATCGTTGCCGATTACGTGGTCGGCACCAGTGCTGGCGCGGTCGTTGGCTCCCTCTATGCCGGCGGCCACGATCCCTTTGCCATGCAGAAGATCGCCCAGCAACTCGACGAAAAAATCTTCGCCGACTGGACGCTCGGCGGCCGCGGATTCCTGAAGGGCGAAGCGCTGCAGGATTTCATCAACCAGCATTTGCAGAACCGTCCACTGGAAAAGTTGAACAAGCCGTTCGCCACCGTCGCCACCGACCTGAAGACTGGTGAACGCATCGTCTTCCGCAGCGGCGACACCGGCCTTGCCGTGCGCGCATCGGCCGCCGTGCCGGGCATCTTCCAGCCCACGCAGTTTCGCGGAAAAACCTATGTCGATGGCGGCTTGAGCAGCCCCATCCCGGTTCAGGCGGCGCGCGAGATGGGCGCCGATTTCGTGATTGCAGTGGATATTTCGGCACGCCCGGAAGGGCAACCGACCGACAGCCTGACCGGCATCATGTGGCAGACCATCACCATCATGGGCGGCGTCATCGGTAAGTCCGAGCTGCGCGAGGCCGATGTGGTCATTCGTCCAAATATCCCCTACGTCAAGTCCTGGGATTTCACTGCCCGCCACGATGCAATCCTCGAAGGCGAACGGGCGGCCCAGGCGGCGATTCCGCTGATCCGGCAAAAAACCGGGAGGTAGGGGTGCCCTTGCCGACCGCTCAGCTGCGCGTCCTCTCCCTCATCCCGCCGATGACGCAGTTGAATACGCCCTACCCGTTGACCGCCTACCTCACCGGCTTTCTGCGCTCGCGCGGCGTGGATGCCACACAGGAAGACATTGCGCTTCAACTGGTCCTCGAACTCTTTTCGCCGGCCGGGCTGGAAGCGATACGAGCGCAGGCCGAGATGATCCCGCCGAAAAAGCGCACCGCCACGGTCAAGCATTTCCTGGCGCACATTTCCCGTTACCTCGCCTCCGTAACCGCTGCAATCGCCTTCCTGCAGGGGTGTGATCCGTCGATCGGCCACCGCATCTGCGGCCGCAACTTCCTGCCCGAAGGGCCGCGCTTCGCGCCACTCGACGTTTATATCGACGACGATGGCGGCGACCCGCTGGCCTGGGCCTTCGGTTCGCTTGGCGTGCAGGACAAGGCGCGCCATCTGGCCACCCTTTACCTCGACGACCTGGCCGACGTGCTGCGCGATGCCGTCGATCCGCGTTTCGAATTCGTCCGTTACGCCGAATCACTGGCGCGCAGCCAGCCAACTTTCGAGCCGCTGGCGAACGCCCTGGCCGCCGCGCCGACACTGGTCGACAGTACGCTCGAAAATCTGAGCCTTTTTGCCGTTGACCGTGCCAAGCCTGATTTGCTGCTGATTTCTGCCCCCTTCCCCGGCTCGGTCTATGCTGCCTTCCGCATGGCGCAGGCGATCAAGGCGAAGCATCCGGACATCCCCACCGTGCTCGGCGGCGGCTGGGTGAACACCGAGTTGCGCTCGTTGAAAGAACCGCGCGTCTTCGACTATTTCGACTACGTCACGCTCGACGATGGCGAACGCCCCTTGCTTGCCCTGCTCGAACACTGCGCCGGCCGGCGCCCACGGCTGAATCTGGTGCGCACCTTTGCCCGCGTCGACGGCCAGGTACGCTATTTCAACAGTAACGAGCCGGACATTCCCTTCGCCGAAGTCGGCACGCCGACCTGGGACGGCCTGCCCCTCGACCGCTACCTGTCGCTGCTCGACATGCTCAACCCGATGCACCGGCTGTGGTCGGATGCGCGCTGGAACAAGTTCGACCGTCGCCCATGGCTGCTACTGGAAAAAATGCAGCTTCTGCGACGTCAGCCTCGACTACATCTCGCGTTACGAGGCAGCCAGCGCCGCCACCCTGGCCGACCGCATCGAAGCAATCATCGCCGAAACCGGCCAGACCGGCTTCCACTTCGTCGACGAAGCCGCGCCACCCAAGGCGCTCAAGGCGCTGGCCGATGAACTGCACAAGCGCAACCGGGCCATTTCCTGGTGGGGCAACATCCGCTTCGAAAAATCCTTCACGCCGGAACTTTGCAACCAACTCGCCGACAGCGGCTGCATTGCCGTCTCCGGCGGCCTCGAAGTCGCCTCCGACCGCCTGCTCCAGCTGATGAAAAAAGGCGTTTCGGTCGATCAGGTGGCCCGTGTCACCAAGGCTTTCAGCGACGCCGGCATCCTCGTCCACGCCTACCTGATGTATGGCTTTCCGACGCAAACCGTGCAGGACACCGTCGATGCGCTGGAATACGTGCGCCAGCTGTTCGCCGCAGGCTGCATCCAGTCCGGCTTCTTTCACCGCTTCGCGTGCACCGTGCATTCGCCGGTCGGCCTCAACCCCGCCGAATACGGCATCAAACTCAAGCCGCTACCGCCGATCAGCTTCGCCACCAACGACGTCGAATTCATCGACCCGACCGGCGTCAACCACGACAGCCTCGGCCAGGCGCTGAACAAGGCACTCTACAACTACATGCACGGCATCGGGCTGGAGCAAAACGTGCGTAGCTGGTTTGATTTCCCGGTGCCCAAATCCCGCGTGCCCAAAAATTTCATTGCCCGGGCATTGCATGACTGATCGCGGACTGCGCGTCGCGCTGATCTTCGCCCTCGCCGCCGAGCGCCTTGCCGCCTATTACGAGCACCAGCAATGGATGAGCGAAGCGCAAGGGGCAAGCCTTGCGGCGGAATGGCTGCGGCGCTCGAAACTCGGTCTGGAATTCAAGGAGCGTCGACAACTTTCCGCGCTCAGCGATGATCTTGCCCGGCAAATCGCTGCTTCCCTGTCGCGGGAAGCGGGGCTCCGTACTGCCCATGAAATGATGGAATCGCTCGACCCCAATTATCACTCCGAGATTGCGGAGACGCTGCTGGCGGCGTGCGAAGGGCTGCTGGACCCTCTACCCGACGCGCGGTCAGCCTCAAATTCAGCGTAAATTACCTTGTCGTCGAGCCGGGGCAGCAGGATTCGCAGACAGGCATCAACCGATCACCCCGATCACATTCAGGAAAATCACGAAGATCGCCACCGGCGAAAGATAGCGCACCACGTTGAACCATAGCGTGAAATGCCCGCCCTGCAGGCCGATTTCCTGCTCCACATGGGCGCGCTTCATGATCCAGGCGGTGAAAATCGCAATCAGGAATCCGGCCAGCGGCATCATCATCTTGGTGGTCAGCGTGTCCAACAGATCGAAGATGCCCAGTCCGAAGACCTTGAACGCACTCCATTCATTGAACGACAGTGCCACGGCAATGCCGAGCAGCCAGACGCCCAGGCACAGTACCAGCACCGCAGCGCGCCGGGACATGCCAAGGCGCTCGGTGAGCAGCGTCACACCCGGTTCGAGCAGGGAAATGGCCGAACTCCAGGCGGCGAAGACGACCAGCACGAAGAACAGCACACCGACCACATGCCCGGCCGGCATCTGCGAAAAAGCGAGGGGCAATGTCTGCAGGATCAGCCCCGGCCCGGCCGCGGGTTCGAGCCCCTGGGCGAAAACAATGGCGAAGATGGACAGCCCGGCAAGCAATGCCACCAGGGTATCCGCTCCGGCGATATACAGGCAGGTACGGGGAATGGAAACATCCCGACCGAGGTAGGAGCCATAGGTGATGATGGCGCCCATACCCAGGCTGAGGGTAAAGAAGGCATGCCCCATGGCCGCCAACAAGACCTGGCGATTCACCGCCGCCGGATCGAAATGAAAAAGGAAGCGGAACGACGCCGGCAGGTCGGCCGCCACGGCGCCATAGCCGAGCAACCCGAGCAGGATGGCGAAAAGCGCCGGCATCATGATCTTGTTCGCCCGCTCGATGCCGGCCGTCACGCCGCCAAGCACGACGATGGCGCACATGGCCATGAACACCGTATGCCAGGCGATCATGCGCAGCGGATTGGCGAGCAGGGCGCCAAATGCCTCGCCGAACGCCTCCTTTGGCAGCGCCCGGAAGCCTGTGGCCGCCCGCCAGGTATATTCAAGCACCCAGCCGGCGACGACGCTGTAGAAAGACAGGATCAGCAAGGCGCCGACGATGCCGATATAGCCGATGATCTGCCACAGCCGCAGGGCGCCGGCCTCATCGGCGAGGATGCGCATCGATGCGACCGGGCTGGCCTGCCCGCGCCGCCCTAGCATGGTTTCCGCCATCAACAGGGGAACCCCGATGCCGACGATGCAGGCCAGATAGATCAGCACGAAGGCGCTGCCGCCGTTGCTCCCGGCCATGTACGGAAATTTCCAGATATTGCCGAGGCCGACCGCCGACCCAATGGTGACGAGGATGAATGCCCAGCGACTGGACCAGTGGGCGCGCACCGCTTGCGTGTTTGTCATCGATTTTCCGTAGAAGAAAGCACCGGGCTGCCCGCTCACAAGACGCCCTCGGCTGATTCGTGATTTTACGTGGCCCGCCCCGCATAAACCACAGCAAGATCACCCAATCCGGAGTTCGGTGGGCAGGCAAATCGGGTAACATCCGCTCGCTTGCCGCCCAACACAGACTGCCATGACCGACCAGCTCAATCTCTTCGACGCCAGCGCCAAACCGGAAAACGCCGCACCGGAAGCGCCGTCCCTGCCGCCGGAACTGCCTCCGTCCGCCAGCGGCCCGGCCGACGACATCCCCGCACCCGCCGAATACGCCGCCCGCCGCTACCTCGAATACGCCATGAGCGTCGTCACCGGCCGCGCCCTGCCCTCGGCCGCCGACGGCCAGAAGCCGGTGCAGCGCCGCATTCTCTACGCCATGCACCGGATGGGCCTGTACAAGAGCCCGCGCCATGTGAAGTCGGCGCGCGTCGTCGGTGACGTCATCGGCAAATACCACCCGCACGGCGATTCGTCTGTTTACGATGCCATGGTTCGCATGGCCCAGGACTGGAGCCTGCGCTACCCCATCGTGGACGGCCAGGGCAATTTCGGCTCGCGTGATGGCGACAACGCCGCCGCCATGCGCTACACCGAAGCCCGACTGACTCCCATCGCCGAATTGCTGCTCGCTGAAATCGACGAAGGCACCGTCGACTGGAAGCCCAACTACGACGGTGCCAACGACGAACCCGCCCTGCTCCCGGCACGCCTGCCCTTCTGCCTGCTCAACGGCGCTTCCGGCATCGCCGTCGGCATGGCGACCGAAATTCCGGCCCACAACCTGCGCGAGGTGGCCAACGCCACGGTCAACCTGATAAAAGACCCGAATTTCACAGAGGAACAGGTTCTGGCGCTGATTCCCGGCCCCGATTACCCGGGCGGCGCGCAGATCATCTCGACACCCGAAGAAATCGCCGCCACCTACCGTAGCGGCCGTGGCAGCCTGCGCGTGCGCGCCAAGTGGAAGATCGAAAACCTCGCCCGCGGCCAGTGGAAGCTCGTCATCACCGAACTGCCGCCGGGCGTATCGACCGCCACGGTGCTCGCCGAAATCGAAGCCTGCTCGAACCCGGTCGCCAAGGAAAAAGCCGGCAAGAAGGTGTTCACGCCCGAGCAACTCAACCTCAAGGCGGCCTTCCTGTCGTCGATATCAGAAAGTGGCGTGCGCGACGAATCGGGCAAGGAACACGCCGTGCGCCTCGTGGTCGAGCCGGCCTCGTCGCGCCAGAGCCAGGACGACCTGATCCGCCTGCTGCTCGCCCATACCAGCCTTGAAACCAACGCCTCGATCAACCTGACGGTACTCGGCGTCAATGGCACACCGCGCCAGGCTTCGCTGTACAGCATGATCGCCGAATGGTGCCGCTTCCGGCTGGCCACCGTCGAACGGCGCACGCGCCACCGTTTAACAGCGGCCGAGAAGCGCATCCACATCCTCGAAGGCCGTTTGGCGGTACTGCTCGACATCGACAAGGTCATCAAGGTCATCCGCGAATCGGATGACCCCAAGGCCGACCTGATCAGCCACTTCAAGCTGTCGGAAATCCAGGCCGAAGACATCCTTGAAATCCGCCTGCGCCAACTGGCCAGGCTGGAAGGCATCAAGATCGGCGAAGAACTGGCCAAGCTGCGCGAAGAAGCGGCCGGCCTGAACAAGCTGCTCGATTCCGAAGAAGCCCTGCGCGCCTGCGTCGCGGCCGAAATCGAAGCGGATGCGAAGAAATACGGCGACGACCGCCGCACCTTCATCGAAGCCGCCGACAAGGTCACGATGTCGGACGCCAAGACCGTCTCCATCGTCGATGAACCGACCACGCTGATCGTCTCGAAACACGGCTGGCTTCGCTCACGCCAGGGCCACAACATCGACCCGACGCAGCTGAGTTTCCGCTCCGGCGACAGCCTGCTGGCGTGTCTACCCTGCCGCACCGTGGATAACCTGATCCTGCTTGATACCAAAGGTCGCGCCTATTCCATTGCGGCTTCCGAAATACCCGGCGGCAAGGGCGACGGCATTCCGGCCACTTCGCTGGCTGACTTTGTCGGTGGTGGCAAGATGGTTTTGGCGCAGGCGATCAAGAACGATGCGCTGTATCTGGTCGCCGCCAGCGGCGGCCATGGATTCCGCTGTCAGGGTGCCGACCTGCTGTCGCGCGGCAAGTCCGGCAAGGCATTCATGGCCTTGCCGGAAGACGAAACCCCCGTCGTTTTCGCCCCGGCGCCGCAAGGCGAAATCGCCTGCCTGACCCGCGACGGGCGCGGCCTCGTCTTCAATATCGAGGAGATCCGCCTGCTGCCCAAGGGGCGCGGTCTGAAGCTAATCGATGCGGCGCCGGGCAAGACCGCGCTGGAAGACATCGTGCCGGTCATCGATGGGGCCGCCGGCAAGTTGAAGGGCGAGCGCCTGGAAAACTGCCGCGGCAGTCGCGGCGGCAAGGGCAAGCTGCTCAAGGCCAGCCGCAAGTGAGGATCAGCGCAGGGTAAACGAAAAAAAGCCGGAGAGAACTCCGGCTTTTTTCTGCGTAAGGCGATCTACGCTCAGGCAGCCTTCTTGCCGGCAGCCTTCGGGGCGGCGACGTTGGCAGCCTTCAGGGTAGCGCTGGTAGCAGCGGCAACGCTGGCTTCGGCAACGTCAGCAGCTTGCTTGGCAACCTTGTTCAGGCCTTCGTAGGCTTCGTTGGCGGCATTGATAGCCGTCTTGACGGCGGCGACGGCCACTTCGGAACCAGCCGGTGCGGAAGCCAGGGCCTTTTCGACCAGGCCATTGACGTTGGCGTTGGCGGTGGCAACCTGAACTTCGACTTCCTTGGCGATCTTGTCCTTGGTGTCGGTCGTGATGGCCAGCACGCTACGCGAGTAGTCCAGACCCTTTTCGAGGTTCGGCGCGGCAAGTTCCTGTTGCAGCTTGATGAAAGCCTGCACGTCCGTCACGTCAAACAGCTTGGTGACATTGGCGAAAGAAGCTTCGACCAGCGAGCGGCTGGCGCTCAGATTGAGAGCGACCAGGCTCTCGAAACTGTCGAATGCGGTCTTGGCGACGACGGTGGCGGAAGCGAAGCTGGACTTGGCGAAATCGAGGGGTTTGGTGGTCATGGTTAAGTTCTCCGTAAGGTTGCTTGATAAGGGATCATGGTTGCCCGCCGACTCGAATTGCTGCGGTGCAACATGGCTCCATTCTACATAATGACGGTTCAGTGTCAACAATTTTTGTTGCACTGCACCATTAAATTTTCTGGAACGGTCAGCCCTTCAGCCAAGCTCGGGAAACAGGACGTTGGTGAATCCAAAATGCCTGAAATCGCGGATGCGCATCGGGTAAAGAATCCCCTGCAGGTGATCGCATTCGTGTTGAACCACCCGGGCATGAAAGCCGTTGAACGCTCTGATCGATAGACGCTCCCCGCTCGTCGACGCCCTGATAGCGAATATGCCGGTAGCGCGGCACCATTCCACGCAGCCCCGGCACCGACAGGCACCCCTCCCAATCCTCATCGGTTTCTTCGGACAAGGGAGTGATCAGCGGATTGACCAGGATGGTTTCGGGAACCGCTTCGGCATCCGGATAACGCGCGCTCATCTGAAAGCCGAAAATGACCAACTGCAGCCCGACACCGATTTGCGGCGCGGCCAGCCCGACGCCGCCGGCGGCCCGCATGGTGTCCTGCATGTCCTGGATCAGCGCCTGCAACTCGGGCGTCGAAAAAGCCGTGACCGGCGCCGCCGGCTGCAGCAGCCGCGGATCACCCATGCGGAGAATCGATTTAACGCTCATCGGGACAGGCTCGCTCGCTTCGTGATTTTGGGGAATGGGAGTATTTTGTCACCCTTTTCAAGATCCTGGCGCCCCCGGATGTACCGGCGCGCCTGGCGTGGAAACACCACCAATGACCATGACCTCCGACATTCCGGCCGATCAACTCGCCCGCATTGCGGCGCCCGACGTCCAGCGGCTTGCTGCGCGCATGGCGCAGGACGCCTTCACCACACTTTTCCGGCTGACGCTGGACAGGGACCCTGAGCAGCTTGGTGCCGCCCTCGCCGACATCGATACCCGTTGCGATCGCTGGTGCCGGGCTGGCGACGGACCCGACGGACAGGCAATGCGCCTGGCGATGCTGATCAGCGGGCTTGATCAGTGGGGTCTGGCCTACAGTCAGGCCTTCGTCCTGAACGCGCTGCCCGCCCTGACCACCCTGCTCGGTTCGCTGCGCAACGGGCTTGACGCCGGAGCGGACGCGCGTTTCCAGAAGCTTTTCAGTCAGATCGAACAGGTTGAGGGCGACGCCGTCGATTTCAAGATCGAACTGCGGCGCAACATCCACCTTGCTCTCTGGCACGCCATGGCCGCCTGCGAGGACAGCGCCGAAGCACAACGCATCCTGCAGGCGCTGGGCAGCCTGATGCTGGCCACGGTCAAGCGCATGCCGCTGCTGGGCTGGCGCCTGCTCGCCGACGCCCTGGCCAGCATCCAGATCCGTCTGCTTGGCGATACCGTACTCCCCGGCGGGGCGGCACAGGAAACGACCGAGCAACTGTTCGCTGGGTTGCGCCAGAACCTGCCCGGCGAACAGTATCAGGCGATCCTCGCTTATTCGGGCCAGGCGGTTCTGGCCTGGCAGCAGTCGCGACGCCCCGTCAACTGAAAACGGACCGGGAGAATCTCCCGGTCCGTTTTCAGGTTGCGCCTGTTGCGGTCTACGCCAAATCGCGGCCTATTTCCTGACGATGACCCCGCAGGCCTGGCGGGCACCGGAATTGCCGGTCGGCTGGGTCTTGTAGTCATCCGGCGCGGCATGAACGATCACACTGCGCCCGATGATGTTGCCCGGCCCCTCGGCAAGCGTCGGCCCCGAAACGTAGGACATCTGGCGGGCGTTGCCGTTGGCATCGGCCACCAGTTGCAGCAGGTCGCCGGCGTGGTGGTCGGCATGCTCGGGGCTGCCATGCGGTTTGCCTGCGGGATTGAAATGACCACCGGCGCTGGTGCCGTCGGGCGCACTGCAATCCCCTTTTTCGTGGATGTGGAAGCCATGCAGCCCCGGCGTCAGGCCGCTGAGCTCGGCGAATACCTTGAGCTTGTCGCCTGACTGCACGAAGGTCACCGTGCCACTGACCTTGTTGCCCTGCGTCGGTGCCAGCTGCGCCTCGGCACGATCGGTGCCGGATGCGCCCATTCCACCGAAGCAGCCGGCAAGCAATCCGCTACAGGCCATTGCACCAACCAGAATGAACTTTTGCATTTTTGATACCTCCACTTGTTTGTAACTGCGTGATTACCCATAATCGGCGCCTGACTCAACAGCCGGTTTCATTCTGGGGCCGGACACCGAAGCCTGACAAGCCATGCACAATGAAACCCTGAGGCCGGAAACGACACCAACCGGACTGAACGACATCAGTCCGACAGTCAATGGTACGCCGCGTTCCCATGCGCCGGGCACATTGGTCGATAAATATGGCCGCCGCATCACCTACGTCCGCCTGTCGATCACCGACCGCTGCGATTTTCGCTGTACCTACTGCATGGCCGAGGAAATGACCTTCCTTCCACGCCATGAAGTCATGAGCCTTGAGGAGTGTTTGCAGGTGGCTTCGGTTTTCGTCGGTCTTGGCGTCAGCAAGCTGCGCATTACCGGCGGCGAACCCCTGGTGCGCAAGGATGCGCTGTGGCTGATCGAGCGCCTCGGCGCCCTGCCCGGCCTCGCCAACCTGGTCATCACGACCAACGGCTCGCAACTCGACCGCTTCGCCCCGGCACTCAAATCTGCCGGCGTCAAGCGCATCAACATCAGCCTCGACACCCTGAAGTCCGACCGCTTCAAGGCCATCACCCGCATCGGAGATCTTGGCAAGGTGTTCAACGGCATCAAGGCGGCGCAGGCCGCCGGGTTCCGCCGCACCAAACTGAATGCGGTGATGATGCGCGGCATCAACGATGACGAATTCGGCGACCTCGTCCAGTTCGCGCTCGATAATGAACTCGACCTCTCCTTTATCGAGGAGATGCCGCTCGGTGAAATCCACGGGCGCAGCACCACCTATATCTCATCCGAGGAAACGCTGGCGCAACTGGCGCGGCGCTTCGAGCTGATCCCGTCAACCGAATCGTCGGGCGGCCCGGCACGCTACTGGCGCATTCCCGGGTCGGAATCGCGGATCGGCTTCATTTCGCCGCACAGCCACAATTTCTGCGACACCTGCAACCGCGTGCGGATCACCGCCAAAGGCGAGCTTTACCCCTGTCTCGGGCAGAACGACGCGATGCACCTGATGCCCATCCTGCGCGAGCATCCGGGCGACGATGCGCCGTTGCGCCAGGCGATCATCGACAGCATGGGCATCAAGCCCTACGGGCACGACTTCACGCAACAGATGGAATCGCCGCAGGTGGTGCGCTTCATGTCGATGACCGGCGGCTGATTTTTGCCCGGTTATTCCCGTTGACCGCGCCCCGGAGGAAGTGCCCTTGGGGTGCAGCAGGCAACAAAACGGCGACCCGCGGGTCGCCGTTTTGTTGGGTGCTGCCTGCGCTTACAGGCCGCGCACCGCGCGCTTGCGTTCGATTTCGGTCAGGTAGCGCTTGCGCAGACGAATCGACTTCGGCGTCAGTTCGACCAGTTCGTCTTCTTCGATGAACTCGACGGCGGCTTCGAGGCTCAGCTGGACGGCCGGCACCAGGCGCACCGCTTCGTCGGTGCCGGAAGCACGCACGTTGGTCAGCTGCTTGCCCTTGATCGGATTGACCACGAGATCGTTTTCGCGGCTGTGGATCCCGATGATCATGCCTTCGTACAACTTGTCGCCGGGCACCACGAACATGCGGCCACGGTCCTGCAGCTTCCACAGCGCGTAAGCGACGGCTTCGCCATTGTCCTGCGAGATCAGCACCCCATTGCGCCGTTCGGCAACGCTGCCTTCCTTGACCGGCGCGTATTCGTCGAAGACGTGGCTCATCAGGCCGTTGCCGCGCGTCAGGTTCATGAATTCGCCCTGGAAGCCGATCAGGCCACGCGCCGGGATACGGTATTCGATACGGACGCGACCGCGACCATCCGGCACCATGTCCTGCAGGTCGCCCTTGCGCTGCCCGAGGCTTTCCATGACCCCGCCCTGGGTATCTTCTTCGACATCGACCGTCAGCATTTCGTACGGCTCGCACTCGACACCGTTGATCGTCTTCTTGACGACGCGCGGACGACCGACGGCCAGTTCAAAACCTTCACGGCGCATGTTCTCGAGCAGGATGCCAAGGTGCAGTTCGCCGCGACCGGCGACGTCGAACACGTCACCGTTGGGGGTGTCATGCACGCGCAGGGCCATATTGGTCAGCAGTTCCTTGTGCAGGCGGTCACGGATCTGGCGACTGGTGACGAACTTGCCTTCGGTACCGGCCAGCGGGCTGGTGTTGACCATGAACTGCATGCTCAGGGTGGGTTCGTCGATCTTGAGCAGTGGCAGGGATTCCGGCTGTTCCGGATCGGTGACGGTACAGCCCAGCACCAGGTCTTCGATGCCGGTAATCTGGACGATGTCGCCAGCGAGGCCCTCTTCCAGCTCGACCTTGTTCAGACCCCGGTAACCGAGAACCTGGCCAATCTTGGCCTTGATCGGGGTGCGCTCGTGTTCGGCCGCCTCTTCTTCGGTGCCGAACATGACCAGCACCTGCTGGCCGGTCTTCACCCGGCCGCGATTGATCTTGCCGACGCCGATTCGACCGACGTAGGAAGAGTAATCGAGAGCGGTAATCTGCAGTTGCAGCGGCGCATTGATATCGGTATCCGGCGCCGGCACATGCTTGAGCACGGTGTCGAACAGCGGCTTCATGTTTTCGCGCGGCTGATCGAGCTCCATCGCTGCCCAGCCATTGAGGCCGGAAGCGTAAACGATCGGGAAATCGAGCTGTTCGTCGGTGGCACCCAGCTTGTCGAACAGGTCGAAAGTCAGATTGACCGCCTGATCGGGGTCGGCACCGTCGCGGTCAACCTTGTTGACCAGCACGATCGGGCGCAGGCCGAGGGCCAGTGCCTTCTTGGTCACGAAGCGGGTCTGCGGCATCGGACCTTCGGCAGCATCGACCAGCAGCACCACGCCATCGACCATGCCCAGCACGCGCTCGACTTCACCGCCGAAATCCGCGTGCCCCGGGGTGTCGACGATGTTGATATGCACGCCTTCGTACTCGACCGAGGTGTTCTTGGAAAGAATCGTGATGCCCCGTTCCTTTTCCAGATCATTGGAATCCATGACGCACTCGACCAGTTGCTGGTGAGCGGCGAAGGTGCCGGACTGGCGGAGGAGCTGGTCGACCAGGGTCGTTTTACCGTGGTCAACGTGGGCGATGATGGCGATGTTACGAATCGGACGAGCGGACATGGATAAGGCCTGAAAAATCAAAGGCAAGATTCTATCACCGATGCTGCGCCGCACCATCCGATTTCGTCAATGGGCGCCGCTTTTGTTGTCCGGAGCCAGCCGGAAATACGCTGGTCACAGGCGAAGCGCACCCTCCACACGGCCACCCGGGACATCACGAACTCCCCGTGGCAGGAAATCGGCCGTTAGCGGAATGGATTCCCGATGCGTTGCAGATACATTTCACCAAATTTGCGGGAAGCGTAATCGGTCAGGTGACCAACGTCCCGATAAACCGGAATTCCATCGATGACGGTGGTGCAGGCTTTTTCGGAACACTGCACGTCCTTCGGGTCGATGACAATCAAGGCGGGAAACTTTGCCTTCAGCAAGCCGATCAACTGATCTGACCATTCGTTATCGGCGCCACGCGAATTTGAGCGTTGCGGGCAATCGTCATAAAGGCCCCGGAGCTTGACATCCTGATAGAAGCATTTCATGAAATCGACAGGCATCGCATAGTTGGCTTTGACAATCACCGGAATTGCCCCGGATTTCAATATCACCTCAACTGCTTGAATCGCCGCGGCGGTGACCCTGTTCCGCGAATCTTCAACTGAGCGCTTGTCTCCCGGCTTGTTCATGACATGATCACCTGAATAGTTGCTCCAGGCCTGGCCGATAATCACATAATCGAATCGATTCAATTCGATGTATTTGTAATATCCCTCAACATTGTTCCTGCATCGCTCATATACCTTGTCCTTGTACTCGGACCAGTCGAACAGGACAATGCCTGGCAAATGAAGGCAGGATGATGTTCCCTGCACCCTGATTTCAATATTTGCATCCCTGCCCATTACGTCGAAAAATTCCCAATAATGATTTGAAAACGAATCGCCGATCAATAAAGCGGATCTGCTTGCCCCCGGTGCACCTATGACACACTCGCCGGACGGTTCGGTACCCTCAGCATCGATGCACTTCGGACGGCGCGCCGATGCAAAATCCGCGAGCGCCGCGCTGGCTGCCGAAAAATCACTGCCAAACCGACCCGGAAATCCACCATTATTCTTTGTGACAACTGATATTGAATAAAACAATATTGCCGGAGCCACAACGAGAATCGCCAGCGATTTGGCCAGCGACATCCTGACTCGCCGAAATGGTCGCTCAATAAATACATAAGAGAGATAGGCCAGGGCAAATGTGCTCGCAAAGGCCGTCGCCTTGAATGGCCAGCCCTCCGGGATTCCCAGGTAGCGCCCCGCAGCGAATACCGGCCAGTGCCACAGGTAAAGCGAATAGGAAATCAGCCCGACGAATACCAGTGGCGGAAAACGGAGCGCCTGGCTGGCCAATCCGTTGGTTGAATTTCCAATGGCAATCAATACAGCAGAGGCGACACTGACCACGACGGCGTGATAATCCGGATAGCCACGCAAGATATCGTCACGGGTTGCGCAATACAGGAGCGCGCCCAGCGCCAGCAATCCCAGCACTGACGACAGCAACCTTGTGGTCTTGAGCCGGTCGAGTTTCAGGATTACGACGCAGGCTCCGGCCGAAAACTCGAAGATGCGGGATGACAGAAAGAAATAACTCTTGTTATAGAACTTGTGCGAAAGCACCAGCATCAACACGAGGGAACCCAAAGTTATCCCCAGCACCAGCAGTTTGCTGGCACGCTCCGGGAAATACCTGGCAATTATCCAGATTCCCGAAGGAAGAATCAGGTACCACTGCCACTCGATCGACAAAGACCATGTATGCAACAACAGAAGATGGTCTGAATCCGGCGCCGCATAGCTTGTAGTGGTCCGCCCGAAATACTGATTTGAAATCAGGAATGCGGCATATCTTGCGCTTTGTACATGGCGCAAAAAGTCGTCCGGCAAGTAGGCCAGCGTGGCGAGCAGCAAGGTGAACAAGAGCACTGCAATGAGCGCCGGCTGAAGTCGCCACAAGCGTCTGATGTAGAATCGCCGGAGCGGGTCGCGATCTGTTTCGATCGACTTGATGATGATTTTTGTAATCAGGTATCCTGAAATTACAAAAAATATATCCACCCCGATGAATCCCGCAGGAAACAGACCCAACTTGCCATGAAATATCAAGACGAGGGCGACGGCAATCGCCCTCAAGCCATCTATGTCGGCCCGATAGTTCATTTTGTCTTCTTGTTATGGGCCGGCAGTCTCACCAGGCAGCTTTACTCTGCGAAATACGCTTGCCCCCTATCCTGAAAGGCGGGGAAAACTGAATTGCTGGACGCGACGGACTAATCCGCCTTGTTGCGCATGAAATCCGCCGTATTGAAGAAATTCTCCAGCAACTTGGCGCGAGTTTCCTGCTCGATCCCCGAATCCTCCATCGCCAGAACCATGCAGGCCACCCACTGGTCGCGCTCCGCGACGCCAATCTCGAACGGCATGTGACGTCCGCGCAGGCGCGGGTGGCCGAATTTCTCGACGAACAGGTCAGGACCACCCAGCCAGCCGGAGAGGAACATGTAGAGCTTGTCGCGGGAACTGCTCAGGTCGGCCGGATGCATGGCACGGATGCCCTGGAATTGCGGCACGGTGTCCATCAGTTCGTAGAATCGCGCGGTCAGTCGGGCGACGGCGGCTTCACCGCCGATTCTTTCATAGGTGGTCGGTGCGGCGTCCGGTGCAGTCATGGCGGTTACTCGAAACAGGAAAGCCGGGAGTTTATCCGAGACCATCCGGCTTGCCGAGTAGCACCCGGCGCGCGCGAGCTTCAGGCGTTCGCCGAATCGCAACTGACATGAAGGATGCCGCCACCGCCAAGTTCAGCCTTGCTGCGGTACATCGCCTTGTCGACCAGGGCGATGACGGATTCGAGGTCACAACCGTGCTCCGGATAGCGCCCAACGCCAATCGACACATTGAAATCAATCCGGTTGGCCTGCGCCCATTCGTTGATTGCCCGACGAATGCGCCGGGCAACGATCTCCCCGCCTTCGGGCGAGGTATTCGGCAGGATGAGCAGGAATTCGTCGCCACCGTAGCGCGCCACCAGGTCAATATCGCGTACGTTGTCGATAATCTGCTCGGCGACACCGACGAGGACACGGTCACCGACGTGATGCCCATGCGTGTCATTGACATTCTTGAAGCCGTCGAGATCGGCAAAAAGCACGACGGCCTCCCCGTCACGCGCTCCCGGCGAGTGGAATAACTGCATGACGCACTCGTTGAGGGCGCGCCGGTTGAGCATGCCGGTCAGCGCGTCGATATTGCGCTCATGGGCCAGCTTGGCGCGTGCGCGCTCGATCTTGGCGGTAAGCGAATAGGAATAGAGAACGATGATGGCGAAGAACACGAGGAAGAATATGGCGCTGACCGAGAAGATGGCGAGGTAGTCCGGCAGGCGCAGCCAGATGATGAAGACCGAGGCGGCGAAACAGCCGATGACGGCCTCGCCGAAGCGTTTCAGGCCGTAGCGCATTCCATTCCCGAGAATAATCATCAGGAAGACAAGGAAGGCGGGCGTACTGAGGGTGGCATCGGCCAGGGCGGAAAAACTGGCAGCTGCAATATCGATCCACATGGTCAGATGTTGCCGCCAGGGGGCGTGCGGCTGGCGCTGCGCATGCCACATGAAGCCGAGGATTTCGATGCCGTAGAGCAACATCACGACATTGACCAGCGACAGGCTGGCCCACGGACGAACCTGAGCCTCGCCGCCGAAATTGAAATAGGCCAGGGCCAGCCCGCAGAACAGCAGGCGGGTCCAGTATTGCGAACGCTGGTCTTCCCAGGACGCCATGCGCTGCGTGCCATGCAGCAGGGCGAGATCGATCTTGCGGCCGAAATTGCTCCGCCGGTCGCCTACCCGGCGATCCAGCCCACGCCTCTTGTCGTCTCGCTCGTTTCGCATCCCCACTCCCGGCATCGTGCTCTGTCAGGCTCGGGCGGAAAGGCACCCGGAACATGCATCGGGTGTCCGCCAATCGGTCTGAAGCACTTTTTTCATTCAAGTATCATCATTTCTGGTGAGTGCGTCAAACCCATTTGGAATCATTTTCCCGATGGGCGCTGCCGGGCCTGGCGAATCGGGCGTTGTGCCGGGGCGTTACGCCGGACCGGGGGGCTCGTCCGGGCACTGCCGGCGCCAGCCGGCTGCCAGCCGGGAATCAGCTGCTTCTTGCCATTGCCGATCAGGTCGGCGCGCCCCATTTCCTTCAGCGCTTCGCGCAGGAGCGGCCAGTTGGCCGGGTCGTGGTAGCGCAGGAATGCCTTGTGCAACTTTCGCTGGCGGCCGCTGCGCACGGCGCCGACGACCTCACCGTCCTGGCGCTGCAATTTTTTCAGCGGATTCTTTTCGGTGTGGTACATGGTCGTCGCCAGCGCCATCGGCGTCGGCAGGAAGGTTTGCACCTGGTCGAGGCGGAAATTGTTCTTCTTCAGCCACAGCGCCAGATTCAGCATGTCCTCGTCCGTGGTGCCCGGGTGGGCGGCGATGAAGTACGGGATCAGGTACTGCTCCTTGCCCGCCTCGCGCGAGAAGCGGTCGAACAACTGCTTGAAGCGGTCGTAGGCGCCCATGCCCGGCTTCATCATCTTCGACAGCGGCCCCGCCTCGGTGTGTTCCGGCGCGATCTTCAGGTAGCCGCCAACGTGGTGGGTGACCAGTTCCTTGATGTATTCGGGCGAACGCACGGCCAGGTCGTAGCGCAGGCCGGATCCGATCAGCACTTTCTTGACGCCTTTCAGCGAGCGTGCCTTGCGGTAGAGCGAGATCAGCGGCGCGTGGTCGGTGCCGAGGTTTTCGCAGATGTCCGGATAGACGCAGGACAGGCGGCGGCAGGCCGACTCGATCGCCTCGTCCTTGCACTTCAGGTGGTACATGTTGGCAGTCGGCCCGCCGAGGTCGGAGACGATGCCGGTGAAGCCCGGCGTCTTGTCGCGCATTTCCTCAATTTCGCGCAGCACCGATTCTTCGGAGCGGCTTTGCATGATGCGCCCCTCGTGCTCGGTGATCGAGCAGAAGGTGCAGCCACCGAAGCAGCCGCGCATGATGTTGACCGAAAAACGGATCATCTCCCAGGCCGGAATCTTCGCGTCGCCATAGGCCGGGTGCGGGCGGCGGGCGTAGGGCAATTCGTAGACCCCATCAAGTTCCTCGGTGGTCAGCGGGATCGGCGGCGGATTGAGCCAGACGTCACGCTCGCCGTGTGCCTGAACCAGCGCCCGCGCATTGCCGGGGTTGGATTCGAGGTGGAAGGTACGCGAGGCATGGGCGTAGAGCACCGGGTCGTTGCTGACCTGCTCCCAGGATGGCAGGCGGACGACGGTGTGGGCACGCTTGTCCTTCAGCGCGGCCAGACGCTCGGCGCGCGAAACGATGCGTACCGCGTGCTCACCGGGCGCGCTCACCGCCGAAGGGGACTTCGTTACGGGCGCGGTCGACGGCGAATTTGCAGCGCTTTCCATGGCGTAGGGGTCGGCATGCCTGACCAGCGGCCCGGGCGTGTCGACCGAGGTCGAATCAATGGCTTGCCATTCGTCGGAAGGCAGCCAGCCGGACGGCACCATGAAGGCCGTACCACGCAGATCGCGGATTTCGCTGATCTTCTCGCCCCTGGCCAGGCGATGCGCCAGTTCGACGATGGCACGCTCGGCATTGCCGAAGACAAGCAGGTCGGCCTTCGAGTCGGGCAGCACCGAGCGCCGCACCTTGTCCGACCAGTAGTCGTAATGGGCGATACGGCGCAGGCTGGCCTCGATCGAGCCGATCACCACGTTGCTGCCGGGAAAGGCCTCGCGGCAGCGCTGGGCATAGACGGTAACGGCCCGGTCCGGTCGCTTGTTGGGCTCGGCGTTGGGCGTATAGGCGTCGTCGGAACGGATCTTGCGGTCGGCGGTATAGCGATTGACCATCGAATCCATGTTGCCGGCGGTGACGCCGAAAAACAGGTTGGGTTTGCCCAGTTTTTTGAAGTCGACCGCGGAATTCCAGTCCGGCTGGCAGATGATGCCGACGCGGAAGCCCTGCGCTTCGAGCAGGCGCCCGACCAGCGCCATGCCGAAGCTGGGGTGGTCGATGTAGGCATCGCCGGTGACCAGAATAATGTCGCAGGAATCCCAGCCAAGCGCATCCATTTCGGCGCGCGACATCGGCAGGAAGGGCGCCGGGCCGAAGCGGGCCGCCCAGAACTTGCGGTAGCCGAAGAGGGGCCGGGTAACTTGTTGATTTGAAAGCATGGCGTATTTTACCTGAGGCCGATGCCGGTCCACGGCATCGCGCGAAAAACGCGTGTCAGGCGCCCGCCCGGAGAGCCAGCAAAGGCGGCGTGCCGAGCAACTGGCGCACCGCCAGCCAGCCGATACTCACCGACAGAAGCGCCCCGCCGGCGGTCGCGAGCGGAAGCAGCCAGAAATTCGGCGGCAGTTCCAGCTGGAACACCTGCCGGGCCAGCAGATAACCGAGCGCCACGGCCCCCAGCGCGGCAATCAGCCCGGCGATGCCGCCAACCACGGAAAGCTCGGCCAGCAACGAGACGCGCAGTTGCCGCCGTTGCGCCCCCAGTGCCCGCATCACCGACAACTCGTAGCGGCGCTCGTCGAACGCGGTGAGCAGCGCTGAAATCAGCACGATCGCGCCGGCCGCCAGGGTAAACAGGAAAATGAACTGGATGGCGCGCGCCACCTGTCCCATCACCAGCTGGATCTGGGCCAGGATGGCACCCACGTCGATCAGGGTCAGGTTGGGGAAATTGGCGACCAGGGCGCGGCCGAGCGCCGCCTGGTCATCGCGCAGATGAAAACTCGTGATGTAGCTCGCGGCCGCCGGATCGAGCACGCCGGGCGGGGTCAGGACGAAGAAATTGACCCGCATCGAATCCCAGTCCAGCTTGCGCAGGCTGGTGACGCGGACCCGCGCTTCCTGCCCGGCGATGACGAACAGCAACTCGTCGCCGAGGCTGATCTCCAGCGTCCTGGCCAGGCCTTCCTCGACCGAGGCGACGCCCCTGCCCTGGTCACTCGTGGCGAACCAGCTACCCCCGGTGATCCGGTTTCCCGGTGGCAGATCGGTGCGCCACGAAAGATTGAATTCGCGTTCGATCAGGCGCTGGGCGCGCTCATCGTCCGGATAGCTGGCCGCGCTGACCGCCCGCTCGCCGATCCGCATCAGACGCCCGCGCACCATCGGCGACAGCTCTGCCGCAACGCCGCCGGCCCGGAGCTGATCGGCTACGGCCTGACGCTGGTCAGGCTGGATATTGACGATGAAGCGGTTCGGCGCGTCGGCCGGGGTTGCCTTGAGCCAGACATCGAGCAATTCGCCGCGCGTGACAGTCAGGAGCAGCATGGCCATCAGGCCGAGCGCCAGGCCGACGATCTGCAAGGTGTTGGCCGCCGCATGGCGTTCCAGATTGGCCATGCCCTGACGCCAGCCGAATCCCCCGCCACCGCGCAGGCCGGCAGCGATCCGGATGCACAGGCGGGCAACGAGCCAGAAGACCAGCAACGCGCCCGCAAACCCGCCGATGGCCCAGGCGCCAAGCCGCGCGTCACCGGCAACCAGCAGCATCAGTCCCGCCAGCGCAGCGATTCCAAGTGCGTAGCCGCCGAGCAGGAAGGGGCGCGGCGGGCCGAGTTCGCGGCGCAGGACACGCAGGGTCGGCACCTTGCTCAACTGGAGTAAAGGCGGGAAGGCGAAACCGAACAACAGCACGGCGGCGACAGCGGCGCCTTGTGCCGGCGCCACCCACCCCGGCGCCGGCAGGCGCAGGGCAAGCAGGTCGGCGAGCCAGGAAATCAGCACGTAATGCGCCGCAAAGCCGGCCAGGCAGCCGACCGCTGCCGAGAACAGGGCCAGCCAGACGAACAGCGCCGCATGCAGGCGAATCAGCCCGCCCTGGGTGATCCCCAGGCAACGCATCACGGCGCAGGCGTCGAGATGGCGCTGCATGTAACGGCGCGCCGCCTGCGCCACAGCCACTGCCGCCAGGACCACGGTGAACAGCGTGGCCAGGCCCAAAAAGCGCTGCCCGCGGTCGAGGACGCTGCGAATCTCGGGGCGCGCGTTGCGCGCGTCCTCCAGTCGCTCGCCGCGCCCGAGGCGTTTGTCGACCCAGGCGCGGAAGCCGGCCACCGCCGCCGCATCGCCGGCCAGCAGCAGGCGGTAGGTGACCCGGGATCCGGTCTGGACGAGGCCGGTCTGTGGCAGATCGTTGACATGCATCATCAGGCGCGGCGCCAGGCTGAAGAAATTCACGCCGCGGTCAGGTTCGAGGGTCAGGATGGCGGAAACCGGCAAGCGCTGCTGCCCGACCTGGACGCGGTCGCCGGGCCCGGCGTCGAGCACGGCAGCGAGACGCTCGTCGAGCCAGACCGCGCCGCTGGCCGGCCCGCTGCCGGAGAGCCGCCCCGGCTCCCCGGCCCGCTCGCTGACCCCCAACTGCCCGCGCAACGGATAGCCGGTGCTCGCCGCCTTGATGTCGGCCAGGTGGACCTGGCTGCCCGCCATTACCATGCTCGGGAAAGCCACCGTATCGGCGGTCTGCAGGCCGCGCCTGGCCGCCTCCTCGCGAATCGTGGCCGGCCACGGGTGATCGGCCACCAGAACAAGGTCGCCGCCGAGCAACTGGTGCGCCTCCTGCTCAAGGGCGCGGTGGACCCGGTCCGTGAAGAAGCCGACCGTGGTAACCGCGAGCACCGCCACCACCAGCGCGGCGAAAAGCAGGCGCAATTCGCCCGAGCGCAGTTCCCTGCCCAACAGCCGCCAGGACAGGCCGATCATTTGAGGGCCGACCAGCGCGCCCGGAAGTCGGCAGGGGACAGTGCGCGACCATGCAGGAACCCTTGCAGGTGATGGCAGCCAGAGGCTTTCAGGAATGCGGCCTGTTCCGCCGTTTCGACACCTTCGGCAACGACCTCGAAATCGAGGCTCCTGGCCAGCGCCATGACCGAATGGATGATCGCCTCATCTTCGGGGTTGGTGCCGATCCCGATCACGAATGAACGGTCGATCTTCAGTTGCTGCACGGGCAGCATCTTGAGATAGCTGAGCGACGAGTAGCCGGTGCCGAAGTCGTCGAGCGCCAGACTGATGCCGATCTTGCGCAGGCGCTCAAGCAGCGAGAAGGCATCCTCGACGGCCATGACCACGGATTCGGTAATTTCCAGCTTCAGGCGCGACGGTTCCATGCCGGTTTCCGCCAGTATCCTCAACAGCATATCGACGAATTCCGGGCGTTCGAGCTGCTTGACGGACAGATTGACCGAGACCTGCGGCAACTCGAATCCGCCGGCCTGCCAATGCATGACCTGGCGACAGGTTTCGCGCAGCACCCAGGCGCCCAGGCCGATGATGATCCCCGAATCCTCGGCGAGCGGGATGAAACGCGCCGGCGGCACGCTGCCCAGCTCCGGACTGTCCCAGCGCATCAAGGCCTCGGCGCCGACCAGGCGCCCGGTGGCCGATTCGACCTGTGGTTGCAGATGCACGGACAGTTCGCCGTTTTCCAGCGCGCGGCGTAGCAACGTTTCGATCTTTATCCTTTCCTGCGCGTCGCGGGTCATCTCCGGCGTGTAGAAATGGAAATGCCCGCGGCCCATTGCCTTGGCCCGGTACATCGCGGTATCGGCATTGCGCAGCAGATCGCCGACCGAGTCGCCGTCGTTGGGAAAGACGCTGATGCCGACCGACGCCGAGAGGAAAAGATCATGGCCGCTGATCCGGAAGGGCATCTCGAATGCGGCGATCACCTCGCGGGCCAGCATCGCCACCTCCTCGTCGGTACGCACCGACTCCATCACGCAGATGAACTCGTCGCCCCCCAGGCGGGCCAGCATGTCAATCAGGCGCACGTGCTCGCACAGGCCGGCGGCGACCGAAATCAGCAATTCGTCGCCGACCCCGTGCCCGAGCGAGTCGTTGACCTGCTTGAACTGGTCGAGATCGATGAACAGCACAGCCAGCCGGAGATTTTTCCGGGCCGCGTCGGCCAGGCTGGATTCCAGCCGCTCGATGAAATAGCGGCGATTGGCGAGACCGGTCAGCGGGTCATGATAGGCCAGATAATTCAGCTTGCTCTCGGCCTGGCGGCGCTCGGCAATTTCATCGACCAGCTGGCTGTTGGCGCGCTTGAGTTCCCGGGTACGCGCATCGACCTGGATCTCCAGCGTGCTGCGCGCCGCCTCGATGCGCTCCGCCTGCTCGTGGAGTATGCCCTGGGCGCGACGGACCACCAGGAACTGCATCAGGTAGAGCAGGGCAAAGATCGCGATCACCACCGCCGTCACGATCCACAAGTCGTGCCGGAACGATGCCATGAACGGCGTCACGTCCTGATCGAGCTCGAACACCCCCTCGACCGCCCTGCCCTCGCCGGCAATCGGGATGTAACTGGCCAGCAGGTCGATATCCGAACGCGCCCCCGCGAAGGTGTCCATCGTGTCACGATGCCGCAGCTCACTGAAGACGGTACCACCGAGCGCGATCTTGAATCCCGGATTGTCGAGATGGCTCTCGCCGATCTGGCGGTCGTCGGTCGAAAAGATCGTGACCCCCAGCCGGTTGTAGATATTGACCCGGGCCACTGCGGTTCCCTGCATCAAGGCCCGGACGCTGGCCTGCATGCTCAGCGACTCATCCGAATCCTTGAGCATCGACGCATCGCGCCCGACCGACGCGGCCATCAGCGCGGCAAGTTCATTGCCCAGCGCATTCTCGAGCACCCGGGTCATCGCGACGTTGCGGTCTTCGGCGAGCACGGTCATCTGGTGTACCGAAACCTCCCGGTACGTCAGACCGAGCAGCCCGGCCGCCAATCCGATCAGGATCAGGCTGAGGGTGGAGAAATAGCGGGATAGGTTGAACATGTCGTTGCCGTCAGCCTATTCCAACTCGCGAATCCGGGCCACGGCGTCTTCGACGCGCTTGACGGCGATCACCTCCATGCCGGCGATCGCCTGTCGCGGCCGATTCGCCTCGGGGATCAGCGCCCGGGTGAATCCGAGCTTGGCCGCCTCCTTGAGGCGCTCCTGGCCGCGTGGCGCCGGGCGCACCTCGCCGGCCAGCCCAACCTCACCAAACACTACAAGTTTAGACGGTAATGGTTTGTTTTTTAACGATGATGTAATTGAAAGCAGCACCGCAAGATCGGCCGCCGGCTCGCTGATCCGAACCCCGCCGACGGCATTGACGAACACATCCTGATCGAAGCAGACGATCCCCGCATGGCGATGCAGGACCGCCAGCAACATCGCCAGACGCTGCGCATCGAGGCCGACCGTCAGACGCCGCGGGTTGCCGTGCGCGCCATCGACCAGCGCCTGGATCTCGACCAGCAACGGCCGCGTACCCTCCTGCGTCACCATCACGCACGAGCCCGCCACATCCTGGCCGTGCTGCGACAGGAACAGCGCCGACGGGTTGTTGACGCCCTTCAGCCCCTTGTCGGTCATCGCGAAGACGCCCAGCTCGTTGACCGCCCCGAAACGGTTCTTGACCGCACGCACCAGGCGAAAGCTCGAATGCGTGTCGCCCTCGAAATAAAGCACCGTATCGACGATATGTTCGAGCACGCGCGGGCCGGCCAGCGCTCCTTCCTTGGTCACATGCCCGACGAGGATCACGGTAATGCCCGACTGCTTGGCCAGACGGGTCAACTGGGCGGCACACTCGCGTACCTGGGCGACCGAACCGGGCGCGCTCGAAAGCTGGTCCGACCACATGGTCTGGATCGAATCGATCACGGCAACCTGCGGCCGCTCCGCCTGCAGCGTGGCGAGAATCCGCTCCAGGTTGATCTCCGCCATCAGTTGCAGCGAACGGGTGTCCAGTCCAAGCCGGCGGGCGCGCAGCGCCACCTGTTCGCCGGATTCCTCGCCACTGACGTAGAGCACCTTGTTGGCGGCGGAAAGCAGGGCAAGCGCCTGCAACAGCAGCGTGCTCTTGCCGATGCCGGGGTCGCCGCCGATCAGGACCACGCCGCCGGCGACCAGCCCGCCACCCAGCGCGCGATCGAGCTCGGCAATGCCGGTAGGAACGCGGTCGGTTTCGCGTGCTTCGATCTCCGACAGATTCTGCAACCTGGCCACCGGCGCCAGCGATTCGAAACGATGGCCGCTGGCTTTCTCGGCAACGCTCTCGACCAGCGTGTTCCACTCTGCACAACCGGGGCACTGGCCCTGCCATTTCGGGCTGGTCGCCCCGCACTCGGTGCAGCTGTAGATCGACTTGCTTTTTGCCATGGGAAAGGAGGATACACCACGCCGGATCAGGCGTTGGCGCGCCTAATCGACAAGATTGACCGGCACCCGCGGCGCCAGGGCACAAAACAGTTCGTAGGCAATGGTGCCGGCCGCCTGCGCCACCGCATCGGCCGGCACGTGACCGGCCTGCCCGGCGCCCCAGAGCGTCACCGGCGACCCGATATCGGCCTCGGGAATATCGCTCAGGTCACAGGCCAGCATGTCCATCGACACCCGCCCGACCGTCCCCGTCCGCTGTCCCAGCACGGCGATCGGCGTGCCGCTCGGCGCATGCCGGGGATAGCCGTCGGCATAGCCGCAAGCGACGATACCGATGCGCATCGGTTGCGCGGCGACGAAGGTGCCGCCATAGCCGACGCGCTCACCGGGTGTCAGCTGCTGGACACCGATGATCCGGCTTTCGAGCGTCATCACCGGACGCAGGCCGAGCTGATCGGCCGATGCGTCGGAAAACGGGCTGGAACCATAGAGCATGATGCCCGGGCGCACCCAGTCGGCATGCGTCTGCGGATGGCGGAGCAGCGCCGCCGAATTGGCCAGGCTCACCGGGCCGCGCCAGTCACCGGCCAGTTCGCGGAAACGCGCCAGTTGCCCGGCCACCCCGCGTTCGCCGTCCGCCTCGGCGAAGTGGGTCATCAGCGTCAAATCGACCGCCGGCCGGGCAGCGAGGATTTTGCGGGCATAATCCAGGTCGGCCGCACCCATGCCCAGGCGGTTCATCCCGGTATTGAGCTTGAGACAGATCGCCAGGGGCGCCACGGGCGGCACCGCGGCCAGCAACAGCTCAAGCTGCTCCCGGCAATGAACGACGCTGGTCAGCCGAAATTCTGCAACCGCCCGGGCGTCCTGCGCGCTGAAGATACCCTCCAGCAGCAGGATGGGCTGGGCAATCCCGGAATCACGCAGGGCGACGGCGTTTTCGCATTCGAGCACGGCGAAGCCATCCGCCACTTCGCGCAATGCGTCGACCGCCCGCCACTGGCCGTGGCCGTAGGCATCGGCCTTGATCACCGCCCATGCCCGCGCACCCGATGCACGCGCCTGTGCCAGCCGGTAGTTGTGCAGCAGGGCGCTCCGGGAAATCCGGGCGCGGATTGGTCGCGACGTGCTCATGACGCCAATTCTGCCAGCTTCTGCCCGGCAAACTGAATGAAAGTGGCCGCCAGCCGGGAACGGAAACGATCCTCGGGCACGACAAGATGGCGACTCCGGCGGAGCCTGGGCTGCAACGGAATGGCAACCAGTTCGCCCAGGCGGACTTCCCTGCTTGCCAGATCACGGGCGACGATCGCAAATCCCGCCCCGGCAGCGACCGCACCCTTGAGGGCTTCCGGGCTGCCCAGTTCCATCCGGATTTGCAGATCGTCGACGGCGACCCGGTTGGCGCGCAAATAGGCATCGACAATCTCGCGCGTCCCCGAACCCGGCTCGCTGCAGACATATTCATGACCGACCAGCACTTTCGCACTGATCTTCGCCAGGCCGGCCAGCGGGTGCTCCGGAGCGCAGATGAGCATCAACTCGTCGGCGCCGCAAATCGTGCAGGACAGGTTGGGCAACTTCGCCGGCGCCGCGATCAGCCCGACATCGAGCGAATGATCGGCCACGCGGCGCGCGATGGCTTCCGAGTTGGCAACGCTCAGTTGCACCCTCACCTGCGGATGGCCAACAGCAAACTCGGCGAGCACACGCGGCAACAATTCACCCAGACTGGCGCTCACCCCGATCTGCAGCAGACCGCGCATTTCGTCGGTCATTTCGCCGATCCGCGTGTCCATTTCGTCAGCGAGGCCAAGAATTCGCTCGGCATAGGAAAGCGCCAGCTCGCCTGCCGGGGTCAGCGCGATGCTGCCATGCCGCCGATCGAAGAGGCGGGTGCCGTATTGCTCCTCGAGTTGCCTGACCTGGAAGGTCACCGCCGGCTGGGTCATGAACAGCGCATCGGCCGCCCGAGTAAAGCTCAGGTGCCGGGCTACCGCACGAAAGACCTGCAAACGCCGGTCGGCCATCCATCCTCTCCTCATCGATCGCGGTCGCTATTCAATCACAAGCGATACGCCAATGGCCAACGGCGACCGCTTCACTTGCCAAAAAATGCCTGTTTTCCGGCGTCGACCGCAACCGCCCCCGGATTGCCCGATCACCATTCCATGGTATAAACACGCCCAAAGTTATAACGAGACAAGAGCGCAAGTGCCTTTCGGCTTTTACATCATCATGGCAGCGCAGTTTTTTTCAGCGCTGGCCGACAACGCCCTGCTGATTGCCGCCATCTATGCCCTGCGCGAGATGCAGGCGCCGTCCGAATACGAGCCGCTGCTCAAGACCTTCTTCACCGTCTCCTATGTCCTCCTCGCCGCCTTCGTCGGCGCCTTCGCCGACTCGATGCCCAAATGGCGGGTGATGTTCATCAGCAACACGATCAAGATCGTCGGCTGTGCGATGATGTTCTTCACGGTTCATCCGCTGCTCGCCTACGCGGTCGTCGGCCTCGGCGCCGCCGCCTACTCCCCTGCCAAGTACGGCATCCTGACCGAATACCTGCCGCACCGCCTGCTGGTCGTCGCCAACGGCTGGATCGAGGGCCTGACCGTGGGTGCCATCATCCTCGGCGTCGTCATCGGCGGCATGCTGATCCGCCCGGACGTCGCCCAGTCCCTGCTCGGTTTCGATTTCCCGGTGATCGACACCGGCATCGACACCACCGGCGAAATGGCGGTAGCCATCATCGGCGTCCTCTACGTGATCGCCGCCCTGTTCAACCTCTATGTGCCGGACACCGGAGTTGACCACAAGCCGCTCAAGAAGAACCCGTTCTATCTGGTGCACGAGTTCAAGCACTGCTTTTCGCTTCTCTGGCGTGACAAGCTGGGGCAGATCTCGCTGGCGGTGACCACGCTGTTCTGGGGCGCCGGGGCCACGCTGCAATTCATCGTCATCAAGTGGTCCGAGGTTGCACTCGGACTCGACCTCTCGAAATCCTCGATGCTGCAGGGCGTCGTCGCGGTCGGGGTGGCCGCGGGCGCCATTTTCGCCGCCAAATTCATCACCCTGCGCAAGTCGGTCCGCGTGATTCCGCTCGGCATCGCCATGGGCCTCATCGTGCTGACCATGAACTTCGTGCGCGACATCTGGCTGGCGGTGCCCCTGTTGATTCTGGTCGGCGGCCTGTCCGGTTTCTTCGTGGTGCCGATGAATGCCCTGCTCCAGCACCGCGGCCACATCCTGATGGGTGCCGGGCATTCGATCGCCGTCCAGAACTTCAACGAGAACCTGTCCATCCTGATCATGACCGGTCTTTACTACGTCATGATCAAGAACGATGTCTCGATCTATCTGGTGGTGACCCTGTTCGGGCTATGCGTCAGCGGCCTGATGTACATCATCCGCCAGCGCCATCTCGCCAACCAGCGGGAACAGGACGATGTCATGCATCTCGATGACAGCGCCCACCACTGAAACGCACCCCTACAGCGCCAACTGATCCGTCGTGCCAGCGGATTCACGCAGACAGCGTCGCGCGAAGAGCAGGTCTTCCCAGGCCTTGGCCTTCTCGGGCAGATTGCGCAGCAGGTAGGCCGGGTGGTAGGTAACCACCACCGGAATCCCCTGATATTCGAAGCGCTTGCCGCGCAGCGAGGCGAGCGACTTGTCGTCATGCAGCAGCGAATGCACCGCCGCCTTGCCCAGCAGCACGATGATCTTCGGCTTGAGCAAGGCGATCTGCCGTTCCAGCCAGGGCCGGCAGGCGGCCATTTCGCCGGCTTCCGGCGTGCGATTGCCGGGCGGCCGGCATTTGACGGCATTGCCGATATAGACCTTGCTGCCGCGCACGAGATCGAGTGCCGCCAGCATGTTGTCGAGAAGCTTGCCGGCTTGCCCGACGAAGGGCTCGCCCCTGGCATCCTCTTCCGCTCCCGGCCCTTCACCGACGAACAGCCAGTCGGGTTTGAGATCGCCGACCCCGAGCACCGCCTGCTTGCGTTGCTCGCACAACGGGCAAGCGGTGCACGCGGCGACCCGTTCGGCCAATTCCGGCCAGTTTAGGGTGTTGACCGCGCTTGTCGCCGCCGTCGCGGATGCGACCGGCGCCGCCAGTGGCGGGTCGGTCGGCGCCGCTTGGGCGGCAACCGGCGCTTGCCCAGCGGATTCGCGCAACCGCCAGATCGGCGCAATGCCCATCTCGGCCAGCATCTGTTCGCGGTTCAGGTTCATCGGAGGTCCTTGTCAAATACCAGCGCGTCCTCGCGCCCGACGGCGGCCGGATAATAACCCCGGCGCACGCCGATCTGGATAAAGCCGAACCGGCGATAGAAGTCGATCGCCCGCCGGTTGGAGGGCCGCACTTCGAGCAGCAGCCGCTCAGCGCCGCCGGCCCGCGCCTCGGCCATCAGGTGCCCGAGCAGGCGGGCACCGTAGCCTAGCCCCTGATGTCGACGGTCAATGCCGATATTGAGCAGTTGCGCCTCGTCGAGTACCGGCATGACCACCGAAAAGCCGACAAGATCGTCACCCAGCCGGCACACCCGCATCTCGTGCCCGGCCGCCAGCGAATCGGCAAAATTGCCGTGCGACCACGGAAAAGCCTGGAGCGACGCCTCAAGTTCGGTCACGGCATCGAGATCGTCTGCCGTCATCCGGACAATTTCAGCTTGCACCCCGGCCACGCTCACGCCCGCCCCCCTTCGGCAAGACGCTCATTGATGGTCTTGGCCACCTTGTTGCGGACATACAGGGGCGCCGCCAGCGCCGGGTCGATCCCTTCGCCGCGTTGCAGGCGAACAGCGCCCAGCCGGGCCAGCGCGTCGGCCCGCGGCAGCACGCCGGAGCGTACTTGCAGGCCGGCTTCGCGCAGGCGCCCGGCGAGCAGCGGGTAGGCGTCGATCGCGTTGCCACAGGCAATCCACTCCCCCGCGCCGGGGAATTCCAGCGCCTCGGGCGCGCTGAGCGTGATCGGCCGGATTGACTCATAAACCGCGCCGTGCCGTTCGTAGGTGCCACCGTAGAACTTCCCCCATGCGCGCGTCGAGCAGGCTCAGTACGCGCGGTTCGCCGACGGTCTCCGCCATCGCCTCGAGGCCGCTGACCGGGACCACCGGCAGATCCGCTGCCACCGCCAGCCCCTGGGCGACGCCGCAGGCCACGCGCAAGCCGGTGAAGGCGCCAGGCCCGGCGCCGAAGGCGATGCCATCCAGGCTTCTGAAGGACATACCGGCCTCGGCCATCAGTTCGCGCACCAGCGGCAACAGGGTTTCGGAATGCGGATGCCCGGCCGGGCAGACCCGCTGGTTCATCCGGCCATCCAGCAGCAGTGCGCAGGAGCCGAAATCGGTCGATGTTTCGATGGCCAGTAGTTTCATCGCCGGTATTTTACCGGAGCCGCAGCGGCAATTCAGTCGCTCAGCGCCAGCCGCCGCGCTGCCCGCCGCCTCCGCCCTCGCGGCCGCGCCCCTGGCCGCCGAAGTCGTCGCGCCGGCCGCGCATTTCATCCCGCATCCGTTGCCGGTCTTCCTGCGGCATCTGTTGCCAGCGCCCCTGGCGATCATCGCGCCAGCGCGCACGATCATCCTGTGGATTCCGCAGCCATTGATCGCGCATTTCCTGGCGCATCTGGCGGCGCTGATCGGGTGGCAACTGGACACGCAGCAGCGGCGATGCCGCAAACTCCTGGCGACCCTCGGCACGCGCCTCTCCCGCAACGACCAGAATGGCCATCAGCGCAAGCAGCAGACACCCAGAAATTCGCGACCAGATCCTCATCGAAATTTATCCACAGGATACGTGTTCATTCTGCCTTGCTTTGGCCGGCAACGGCACGCAGCGCTGCCGGGCTTTGTAACAACTTGTTTCCCCGTTCTCCGATGAAAAAGCTTGTTACCATTCCCGACATGCCTCCCGACTGCACCGCATTATCCTTTGCCCGATGAACGATCGCCAACACCACCTCCTCGTCGTCGATGACGACAGCCGCCTGCGCGACCTGCTGGTTCGCTACCTGAGCGAACAGGGCTACAGCGTCAAGGCCGTCGCCGACGCCGCCCAGATGGACCGGACCCGGGCGCGCGAGCATGTCGACCTGATCGTTCTCGACCTCATGCTGCCCGGCGAAGACGGTCTGTCGATCTGCCGCCGGCTGCGCGGCGCCGGCGACACGACACCGGTCATCATGCTGACCGCCAAGGGCGACGAGGTCGACCGCATCGTCGGCCTTGAAATGGGCGCCGACGACTACCTGCCCAAGCCGTTCAATCCGCGTGAATTGCTGGCGCGCATCCACGCCGTGCTGCGCCGCCTGGGGGCTGCTCCGCCCGGCGCGCCGGAAGCGGGAGAACAGATCGTCCGCTTCGGCAATATCGAAGTCGACCTTGCGGCGCGCAGCCTGAAACGCGGCACCGAGTCGCTGGCACTGACCACCGGCGAGTTCGCGGTGCTCAAGGTGCTGCTCCAGCACCCGCGCCAGCCGTTGTCGCGCGACAAGTTGATGGCGCTGGCACGCGGCCGCGAACAGGGGCCGTTCGACCGCGCCATCGACGTCCAGGTATCGCGTCTGCGCAAGCTGATGGAAAACGACCCGGCCCAGCCCCGCTATATCCAGACCGTCTGGGGCTTCGGCTACGTTTTCGTACCGGACGGCGCCGCCGATCAATGATTCCGCGCACGCTGCTGGTCCGCACCTTCCTGTTGCTGGCCACGCTGGTCATCCTGACCACCACGGCCTGGCTGAGCCTGTTCCGCTACATCGAAGCCGAACCGCGGGCGCGCGAAACGGCGCAACTCGCGGCCTCCGCGGTGAACCTCATCCGCGCGGCGCTGTTCGCCGCCGCGCCGGAAAACCGTCTTGGCCTGTTCGCCGAACTGGTCACCCGCGAAGGCATTCGCCTGCTGCCGGCCGAGCCGGGCGACCGCATCGAAGCGATGCCGGACAGCCGCTTCATGAACCTGGTCCGGGCCGAACTGGCATATCTTCTCGGGCCGCACACCCGGCTCGCCGCCGAAGTCGATGGCGTCGCCGGCTTCTGGGTCAGCTTTCGCCTCGACGAGCATGACATCGAGGAATACTGGCTGATCCTGCCGAGCGAACGGGTGACGCACACGGTGGCCGGGCACTGGCTGACCTGGGGCTTGCTGGCGCTGGCGCTGGCGCTGGGCGTCGCCTGGCTGATCGCCTCGCGCATCAGCCTGCCGCTCGAGGCGCTGGCGCGTTCGGCCGACGCCGTCGGGCGCGGCCAGCACCCCGAGCCGCTCCCCGAATCCGGCGCCGAAGAACTGCGCCGCCTGGCCGCTGCCTTCAATTCAATGGCGCGCGACCTCGCCCGCCACGAGCGCGACCGCGCCGAAGTGCTGGCCGGGATCTCGCACGACCTGCGCACCCCGCTCACCCGCCTGCGCCTCGAAGCCGAAATGAGCCTGCCCGATGCCACCACGCGTGAGGCCGTCGTCGCCGACATCGAGCAGATGGAAGCCGTCATCTCGCAGTTCATGGACTATGCGCGCGCCGAAACCGGCGAAGACCCTGTCGTCACCGACCTGGCGGCCCTGCTTGCCGGCATTGCCGAACGGCATTCGGCGACCGGCCAGCCGCTGGCAACTGACCTTGATGGGGTATCAAGCGCCCGGCTGCGCCCGAAAGCGATTACCCGCGCGGTCACCAACCTGCTTGACAACGCCGCCAAATACGGCGGCGGCGCGGTCCGCCTTGGCGTAGTTACGGTCAACGGTGAAATCCACATCGAAATCACCGACCGCGGCCCCGGCATTCCGGAACATGAAGCCGAACGCCTGAAACTGCCCTTCACCCGGCTCGATACCGCGCGCAGCAATGCCACCGGCACCGGCCTCGGCCTCGCCATCGTCGACCGCATCGCCCGCCTGCACGGCGGCCGCCTCGACCTGCTCCCCAACCCCGGCGGCGGCCTGCTGGCGCGACTGGTGATCGCCGTCCCGACGTTAACCTGCCAAAGCTCAAGAACTTGAAATACTTGAAGTCCGAACTCGTTTGGACTGCGAATGTTCGTTCGAGCGTCGTCATCCGGCCACAACCTGCCTCTGCAGCCCCAAAAAATCAATCTGCGCGTACAGCTGCTCACTCATCAGATACCGGACGCATCGCTCATTTGGACGTCAAGCTGCTGATCGTCCTTCGTGGTGTCTTGCGAATACACAAAACCGTGCACATGCTTTCATCACGCGGGTGAAGCCAGAAATCGGCATGAATTCGTCCGAAACCACCGTCGCTTTTTTGAGTTGCGCTTTCAGTGCTACTCTGGCAGAGTATGTGCCTTATATAACATCACATAAACCACATGGCCATCGGTGAATCAGGCAGAATCGTCTTGGAGATCGACCCAGTGCTGAAGCGCAGGCTTTACTCGATGCTAGCGCTAGAGAACAAGACCCTCAAAGAGTGGTTCGTCGCTCTGGCGGTACAGCACATCGATACACAGCAACAGCCCAGCCTTTTTGGCTCTGCGACTGAGAAAAGGCGACCATGAATTTCATCATCAACGAGAGCGAACAAAAGCTTCGAGGTGGGTACTACACGCCGCTGGACTTAGCGGTGTACATTGCTCGTTGGACGCTCGCGCTGAAGCCGCAGCACGTCCTAGAGCCGAGCTGCGGCGACGGTATTTTCATTCAGGCAATTACGGAACTCGGTCACAAGAAAGAGCTCGCGTTCACTGGGTTCGAATTGCTGGCCGAAGAAGCGGCGAAGGCGCGGAAACGCGCCAAGAGCAACCAAGATCTAAAGACGACGATCAATGACGAAGACTTTTTACAGTGGGCACTCTTGCAGATAGCCGGTGGCAACAAACCATTTGACGCCGTGGTCGGCAACCCGCCTTTCATTCGCTATCAATATCTGCCCGAGGACGCGCAAAAAAAGGCAGAGCACATTTTTAAGGCGCTAGGTCTTCCTTTTACGAAACACACCAACGCCTGGGTGCCATTCGTGCTAGCGTCGATTGCGCTACTCAAGCCTGGCGGTCGCCTAGGCTTGATCCTGCCGTCCGAAATCGTGCATGTCATGCATGCGCAGTCGCTTCGGACGTTCCTGGGAACGACATGCAGCCGGCTCCTCATTATCGATCCCGAAGAAATTTGGTTTGAGGGAACACTGCAAGGGGCAGTCATTCTATTCGCGGAAAAGAAGGAAACCTCTGCCGATCACAGCGACGGTCTTGGCATTGTCAAAGTGAAAGGCCGCGAGTTCCTTCAGGAAGACCCGACCGCGTTGTTTGATCGCACTCCGCGCATGAACGGCAAAACGGTCGTCGGTAAGTGGACTCGTGCCCTGCTGACTCACAGCGAACGTCAGCTGCTTGATACGCTGCTTGACCGCCCTGACGTGCACCGTTTCGACGAAATCGCGGAAGTCGATGTAGGCATTGTCACGGGGGCGAACAAGTTTTTCCTCGTGGATGATGAAACGGTCGAACGCTACAGGCTGCAAGAGTTTGCGCATCCGATGTTCGGTCGAAGCGAGCATTGCCCTGGGATTATTTATGACGAGCACCAGCACCTAGCGAATGCCGAAAAGGGTAACCCTACAAATTTCATCTGGTTCAAGGAAAGCTTGCCAATGTCTTCCAAGAGCGTCCTCGAATACATTGCGTGGGGCGAGGGGCAAGACCTTCACACCAGATACAAATGCAGGATTAGAAAGCCTTGGTACAGCGTACCGTCGGTTTACAGCACGGAAATCGGGATGCTCAAGCGGTCGCACGACACGCCGCGTCTAATTCACAACCGGCTGGATGCGTTCACCACTGACACAGCTTACCGTATCAGCGCAAGAACGGTCAGCCCGGAAACGCTGATTTATTGCTTCCTGAACTCGCTGACCGCCCTGAGCGCGGAACTTGAGGGTCGGCACTATGGCGGCGGCGTCCTTGAACTCGTTCCCTCCGAAATTGAGAAGCTGCTACTGCCCATCCCTGGCAAGATTCGTCCCGACTTGAGCAAGCTGGACGCGATGGTCAGGAAGTCGAGTGCCGCCGAGGTGCTGGAACGGCAAAACGAGGCCGTCCTAGGTGCGCTTGGCCTGTCAAAGGCGCAGCAAGGGGACTTGCTATCCGCTTGGCTGCGATTGAAAAATCGCCGCCAGCGCATCAGCGAAGATGATGGGGTCAGTCAATCTCAATCATGAATTCGGGCGGGGTGCTGTCCTTGCGATAGAGATACAGATTGCGGTCAAGCAAGTCTCTTTTCCCTATCAACGCCTTGGCGTCACCCCAGTGAATCTGAGTCATAAAGTTGCTCTGCTTGTATGACTTGGAGTCGGTATCGGTTTTATGCGACAGCATCAAATCGAATACACCATAGCTGATATTTTTGATGACCAATTCAAACTTTGCTGTCGCCCGAAGTGTCTTCGAAGCGGGCTTTTTCGGTAACCACGCGAGATCATTGAAAACCTCATCGTAGAAATAATGCCGCTGGTCAATATCTTCGTAGAGACCCTTTTTAAAGCCCATTGATCCGGTGCGATTTGTGTTTTTCCCCTTCGGGATGCTCAAATCACGCTCACTAAGCGGCTTGCTCTCCCAGACCAGATATTTCGTTCCTTTGATCGGCTTGGCCGGAGCCGGTACTGCCTTAGCATGGGCTGCTTTAGCCGGTACAGCCACTTCGGCTGAGGCTGCCCTGACTTTTAGCCGGTGAGGACGGTTCACCCGAACCAGCCTCATCGGGGCAAGCTCGTCGCGGTCACCCTTTCTTACGCTGCTGCCCGAAGTTGGCGCAACAACTACTGTCTCGTCGGCCAACCGACCTTCTTCATAAAGCTGGGTGGCATGTTTTCATCCTTGATTTTGAAAACATGCTTTGGGTGCTCGGCGAGCATCGTATCGAATGCTGTAACGACCGTGCTTACGAACGTCTTGTCGGCAGGATTCTTGGCAAAATCCAATGCCATGCGTGTGCTGACCTCGATATTGTTGTGAAGTTCCATGAAGGTCATGTTGGCGCTGCCAACAATGGCGATCGCGTTTGTAGCGTTGGCGGCCAGATACAGCTTCGGATGGAAGATTACTTGTCGTGAACCTGTATCGACAGCGTATAAATCGAGCTTCAGTGCCAGTAACTGCTTGATTGCTTGAATCGACGTGATGTCGTTGCGGATGCCCACGAAGAATTTCGTTTTTGCAGCCAGGGGCTTGATGCTCTCCTGAATTGCTTCTAGGCCAGTCGTCCGCGCAAAAGCAACGCTCACAACAATCTGCGTCGGTTTTTCCAATTTCAGCAAAGCCCGGATGGATTCAGCATGGTTGGCTGCGGTTACCGCTTGCAGAATAAAATCGAGATCGGCCATTTGGTTATTGTCCTCTTATGCTTCAACGATATACCGAAACGTGTGACTATAGCCTCTGCAAGCGGTGCGGACAAACCACACCATCCATAGCATCTCTAATAAAGTGTTCGAACTTGATCTGCTGAATTACGTGGATTAGCCGCTTCGGGCGCGACAGCTGCCTCCTGTGGAGTCAATAGCCAATTGACTGAAACGGATCGATTCCTGCCGTTGGTCTTAACAAACTCTGACACGCTGCGCCAGGCCCGCTTTCAACCGTTTCAGCTCAAGGGAAACTCCGCAAGCGTCTGGTAGGAAGCGCCGCTGGCCGACAACTGTGAGCGCACCAGCACGAATTTTGTGCACCGCCAGTGCAGCGTTTGGCCGGGTGGCAATGGCGCACCGAACGACTTCACCTTGCGCACCAGGGTCACGTGCGGGGTGAAGTGCCGGCGCGCATCGGCGACGTCGAATCCGGCAGCCTGAAACGCGGCGCCCAAGGCGCTTGCGAGCGCGACGAGCGCCGGCGGAACGACACTGCAGCCGGCCCAGAAAATCCGGTTGTGCTGCCATAGGCCGAACTGGTCCAGCGTCAGATCGAACGCTTCGGCGCGCACATGCCGGGCCGCGCGCTCGAGATCGGTTAGCCGTTCGAGCAGCACGTCACCGATGAAAGCCAAGGTCAGGTGGATGGTCGTCCGGCGTGTCGCGCGCCCGCCAGCGCATTGTGCAAACGCATCGGCCACGGTAGAAAGTTGTTGCGCGGCTTCCGGCGATGGCCATAGGGCGAAGAAGACACGGGCCGTTTCCGACCCGCTCGCCATCTGCGTGCCGCGTTCAGCCGGCACGCTCGACGAGAACGACCGCCTGCGCCTCGATCGCTTCCTGGCGCCCGAGGTAACCGAGCTTCTCGTTGGTCTTGCCCTTGATATTGACGGAATCCGGGGCAATTCCGAGGTCGACCGCGACATTCGCCACCATGGCCGCCGCGTAGGGGGCGAGCCTGGGCTGCTGGGCGATGAGCGTCGCGTTGACATTGACCGGCCGCCAGCCGCACTCGGCCAGCAGGGCGACGGCGGCGCGCAGCAGCACGCGGCTGTCGGCGCCCTGGTAGCGTGGATCGGTATCGGGAAAATGGCGGCCAATGTCGCCCAGGGCGACGGCGCCGAGCAGGGCATCGGTAATCGCATGGAGCAGCGCGTCGGCGTCGGAATGGCCGAGCAGCCCGGTTTCATGGGGGATTTCCACACCGCCGAGAATCAGCTTGCGCCCGGCCACCAGGCGATGCACGTCGTAGCCCTGCCCGACCCGAAAATTCATTTGCGCCCCCGAAGGATCATCGCTGCCAGGGCCAGATCGGCCGGGAAAGTCACTTTGAGATTGGTCGCGTCACCGCGCACCAGCTTTGGTTTGAGGCCAAGCGCCTCGATGGCGCCGGCTTCGTCGGTCACGGCCATTGTATTTTCGAGTGCTTTTTGCAGTTGACCGTAGCGGAACATCTGCGGCGTCTGCGCCTGCCACAGCCCGTCGCGCGGCAGGGTGGCGGCGATGCGCTGTGCGCCATCGGCGCGCTTCAGGGTATCTGCGACCGGCACGGCGAGGATGCCGCCGACCGGGTCATCGGCCAGTTCGGCAAACAGCGCCGCCAGCATGGCGCCGCTGAGGCAGGGGCGCGCTGCATCGTGGACGAGCACCCAGTCGTCCTCATGGGCGACCATGGCTGCAGCCTGCAGCCCGTTGCGCACGCTGTCGGCGCGCGTCGCGCCGCCGCAGCGCAGCGTTTCGAGCTTCGAACCGAGTTCCGACCAGTCGTGCGCCCCCCACTCGCCATCCTCCGGGGAGAGCACGACCCACACCCGTTCGATCCCGGGGCAGGCCACCAAGGCGGCCAGCGCATGAAAAATCAGCGGCCGGCCGAGCAGGCTGAGATACTGTTTGGGCTTGTCCGCACCGAAGCGTGATCCGCTGCCGGCAGCGGGAACGATTGCGAAATAACGTGGCATGGCCTAATTTTACTGAATAAAGTGCTGCAAAGAGGATATGCATGAGCTTCATGGTTCCCGAACTCGCCGAACCGGTACAGGCCTTCGCCACGGCACTGGGCATCGGCCTGCTGATCGGCATGGAGCGTGAGCGCCGCCCCGATTCGGCCGCCGGCCTGCGTACCTTCGCACTGGTTTCCATGCTCGGCTGCCTGTTCGCCCTGCTTGGCGACAAAACCGGCGGGCCGTGGATTCTGGTGACCGGCCTGCTGGTCATCTCGCTCGCCATGGTCGCCTCCAACTTCTCGACGCGCCAGGAAGAGCAGTATCGCGGCTTTACCTCCGAAGCGGCCATCATCATCACCTATGCCCTCGGGGCCGCGGTGTGGTTCGGCTACGCCACGCTGGCGGTGATGCTCGCCATCACGACCACCATCCTGCTCTATTTCAAGGCCGAACTGAGCAACATCAGCAAACGGCTGACCGCCAGGGACATTAACTCCATCCTGCAGTTTGCCGTGCTCTCGCTGGTCATCCTGCCGATTTTGCCGAGCGACGACTTCGGGCCCTACAACGCGATCAATCCACGCCAGGTGTGGTGGATGGTGGTGCTGATCTCCGGCCTGGCGCTCGGTGGCTACATGGCCCTGCGCATCATCGGCACCCGCCACGGAGCTGCCGTACTCGGCATTTTCGGCGGCCTGGCATCGAGCACGGCAACCACCATGATGTTCTCGCGCCACGCCAGTGAACATCCCGATCTCGTGCGCATGGCGGCGATCGTCATCCTGATCGCCAACGTCATGGTCATGATCCGCCTCGGCCTGGTGTCGGGTGTCGTCGCCCCGGACCTGATCCAGCCGGTCGCCATCGTCTTCGCCTGCGGAATCGTCCCCGGCGTCATCATGGCGCTCTACGGCTGGAAGATTCTTGGCGCGGCCGGCGAACTGCCGATGCCGGAAGTGACCAACCCCACCGAACTCAAGACGGCGATCTCCTTCGGCCTGCTCTACGCCGTCGTGCTGCTCGCCTCGGCCTGGCTGCAGGACATCGCCGGCAACAAGGGCGTCTATATCGTCGCGCTGGCCTCCGGCCTCACCGATGCCGATGCCAGCGTGCTATCCACCCTGCGCATGTACAACCTGGAAAAGATATCCGGCGGCGAAGCCGTGATCGCCGTCACGCTGGCGCTGATGGCCAACCTGGTGTTCAAGGTCGGCCTCGTCATCAGCCTCGGCGGCGCCAGGCTGGCCCGCCACGCGCTGCCCGGACTGCTCGCCATCGGCGGCGGCATGGCTGCCGGATTATTGCTCGTTTGAGGAGTTGACCATGATCAATACCCGTCCCCCTGCCGTCGCCGGCGCCTTCTATCCGGGCAACCCGGCAACGCTTTCCGCCACCGTCGACCAGCTGCTGGCCGCAGCGCCCGTTGCGACAGCGCAGCAGCCCAAGGCCCTGATCGTGCCACATGCCGGCTACATCTATTCCGGTTCGACCGCCGCCATGGCCTACGCGACGCTCGAACCCTGGCGCGCCAGCATCCGCCGCGTGGTGCTGCTGGGGCCGACCCATCGGGTCGCGGTCAACGGCCTGGCGCTGCCCGAAAGCGAAGCCTTCGCGACACCGCTCGGCACGATCCGGCTCGACCTGCCGGCAATCGCCGCACTCGCCGACCTGCCGCAAATCGTTTTCAGCAACCCGGCCCACGCCCTCGAACATTCGCTGGAAGTCCATTTACCCTTCCTGCAGCGCGTTCTGGACAATTTCACCCTGGTCCCGCTGGCCGTCGGCCACGCCTCGCCGCCGGCGGTGGCCGAGGTTCTCGACCGGCTGTGGGGCGGGCAGGAAACGCTGATCGTCATCAGCTCCGACCTGTCGCATTTCCTGCCCTACGCCACCGCCAACCAGATCGACCGCGATACCTGCCAGCACATCCTGCAACTCGACACGCATATCCGGCCCGAACAGGCCTGCGGCGCCTACCCGGTCAACGGCCTGCTGCTCGCCGCCCGCCAGCGCGGCCTGGTTCCGCAGCTGATTCATCGCTGCAATTCGGGCGACACAGCCGGCGACAAGCTACGCGTCGTCGGCTATGCCGCATTTGCCTTTTCCGAAGGAATCGCCAGCCATGGATGAACTCGGCGCCACCCTGCTGACGCTGGCCCGCAACGCCATCGCCGCCCGCTTCGGGCAAACGAGCAGCCCTGTGGTCGACCGGCCGGAACTGCACGAACCGGGCGCCACTTTCGTCACGCTCACCCAGCGCGGCGACTTGCGCGGCTGCATCGGCAGCCTCGAAGCCTGGCGACCGCTGCGCCAGGACGTTCAGGAAAACGCGCTGGCCGCCGCCTTCCGCGACCCGCGGTTCAACCCGCTGCGCGCTGACGAGTTGCCGATCACCCGCGTCGAAGTCTCGCTGCTGACTCCCGCCGTTCCGATGGGTTTCACCGATGAAGCCGACGCCCTCGCCCGGCTGCGCCCGAACATCGACGGCGTGATCTTCACCGCCGGCAGCCGGCGCTCGACCTTCCTGCCACAGGTCTGGGATCAGTTGGCGGAACCCGCCGAATTCATGGCCCACCTCAAGCAGAAAGCCGGTTTGCCGGCAAACTACTGGGGGCCGGATGTTCGTCTGGAACGCTATGAAGTCAGGAAATGGAAGGAGAATCTGCCATGAGTGCAAGCGAATCCCTGTACCCCGGCCGCTGGTGGCACGCCCTGCCCGACGGGCGCGTGCAATGCGACCTCTGCCCGCGTGACTGCCAGTTGCACGAAGGTCAGCGCGGCGCCTGTTTCGTGCGCCAGATGGTCAATGGCGCCATGCAACTGACCACCTATGGCCGCTCCTCCGGCTTCTGCATCGACCCGATCGAGAAAAAGCCGCTCAACCACTTCTACCCGGGCAGCAGCATCCTGTCCTTCGGCACCGCCGGCTGCAACCTTGCCTGCAAGTTTTGCCAGAACTGGGACATTTCAAAATCGAAGGACATGGACCGCCTGATGGACGAAGCCAGCCCGCGGGCCATTGCCGCCGCCGCCAGGCGCCACGGGGCCGATGCCGTCGCCTACACTTACAATGACCCGGTGATTTTTGCCGAATACGCGATCGACACCGCACTCGCCTGCCGCGAACTGGGCATCCGCAACGTCGCCGTCACCGCGGGCTACATTCACCCCGAGCCGGCGCGTGAGTTCTTTTCCGTCATGGATGCCGCCAACGTCGACCTCAAGGCCTTCACCGACGAGTTCTACCACAAGCTCTGCGTCGGCCGCCTGCAACCGGTTCTCGACATCCTTGCCTACATTCACCACGCAACCGACTGCTGGCTGGAAATCACGACCCTGCTGATCCCCGGTCACAATGACAGCCCCACCGAAATCAACGAACTCGCTACCTGGGTCGCCCGCGAGCTGGGGCCCGACGTGCCGCTGCACTTCACCGCCTTTCACCCTGACTGGCGGATGGAAAATGTCCCGGCCACGCCGCCCGCCACCTTGACCCTGGCCAGGCGCATCGCCCTCGACGCCGGATTGCACCACGTATTCACCGGCAACGTGCATGACAGCGAAGGCGGCACCACCTTCTGCCCGGGCTGCCACGCCGCGCTGATCGTCCGCGACTGGTACGACATCCGCCGCTACGACCTGACCCCAGAAGGCCATTGCCCGCATTGTTCGACGGCCATCGCGGGCCGCTTCGGGCCGACGCTCGGGAGAAACGGCAAGGCCTTCGGGCCGCAGCGCATTCCCGTGCGCATCGCCGGGTGAGCGCTTTCAGCCTTCCTGACTTATCATCATTTTCCCTGCCGCGAACGCCGCTTCTGACTTTTCGGCGTTGTTCGTCTGAACCCCGGATTGCATGAACAACGATCTCCTGATTGTGCTGTCATTGTTGAGTGTCGCGATCCTGATGTTCGCGACCAACCGGCCGCGCGTCGATGCCGTGGCACTGCTGGCGATGGTGGCGCTGCCGTTTACCGGCATCATTACCGTAGACGAGGCGATCGCCGGCTTCGCCAATCCCAACATCGTCCTGATCGGCGCCATGTTCGTGATCGGCGAATCACTGGTGCGCACCGGGGTGGCGCGCCGTATCGGCGACTGGCTGGTGCGGCAGGGCGGCGACCAGCCCTGGCGCCAGCTGGGCATCCTGATGCTGACCGTGGGCAGCCTGGGGTCGGTGATGAGTTCCACCGGCGTCGTCGCGATGTTCATCCCGGTGGTGATGCGCATCGCCCAGCGCACCCGGGTCGCCCCCAGTCAGCTGATGATGCCCATGGCTTATGCCGCGCTGATCAGCGGCATGATGACCCTGGTCGCCACCTCGCCCAACCTGGTGATCAACCACGAACTGGTGCGCACCGGCACCGATGGCTTCAATTTCTTCTCGTTCACGCCTTTCGGCGTGCCCATCCTGCTCCTCAGCATCCTCTACATGTATTTCGTGCGCGGCTGGCTGGGCAAGGGCACGACGGACGCCGGTCTGGCGCAAAGCCGGCCGCAAATGAAGAACTGGGTCGAGCGCTACAAGCTGGCCGATCGCGAATACCGGGTCAGGGTTCGGCCCGACTCCCCATTGCTCGGAAAAAAAATCGGCGACATGGATCTGCGCGACCGGCTCGGCGTGCGCATTATCCTGATCGAACGCGGCGTTGGCCGGGCCCGGCGCCTGGTGGCGCGCACCCCCGAAGGCAGCCTGGAGGCCGACGATGTCGTGCTGCTCGACTGGGACATGCCGCCCGCCGACGTCAAGGCGCTGTGCGATGAGTACAGGGTCGATCTGCTGCCCAGTTCCGGGCAGTATTTCATCGACCGCTCGCAGGATGTGGGACTGGTCGAGGTCATCCTCCCCGAGGGCTCGAGCTTCGTCCAGAAAACAGTCGCCGAAGCCGAGCAGACGGTTCTCTCGGAACTGACCCTGGTCGGCCTGCGCCGCGGCCGCGATGCACGCGAACCGCATCACTTGCGCGGCGAAATCCTGAAGGTCGGCGACACCCTGCTGCTCGCCGGCCCCTGGAAAACCATCCGCCGCCTGCAGGCCGGCAGCAAAGACCTCGTGGTGCTGAATCTGCCCCGTGAGTTTGCCGAAGTGTTGCCGGCGGCGAACAAGGCGCCCTTCGCCGCCCTCACCCTGGCCGTCGTCGTCGCCCTGATGGCGACGGGGGTCGTCGCCAACGTTCATGCCGCGCTGATCGGCTGCCTGATGATGGTCCTCTTCCGCTGCATCAATCTCGACGAGGCCTACCGCTCGATCCAGTTGAAAAGCCTGATCATGATCGTCGGCATGCTGCCCTTCGCACTGGCGCTGGAACGCACCGGCGGCGTCGAGATGGCGGCCCACGGCCTGGTTGTCCTGACCGCCAATACCGGCGTTTATGCGATGCTGGCGCTGCTCTTCGCGATCACGGTGATCCTCGGGCTGTTCATCGTCAATACGGCCAACGCGGTGCTGCTGATTCCGATCGCCCTGGCCATCGCCAAGGAACTGCAGGCGTCGCCCTACCCCTTCGCGATGATCGTTGCGCTGGCCTGCTCTGCCGCGTTCATGACGCCGATCTCGCCGATCAACACGCTGGTGACGACGGCCGGGAATTACGGCTTTGCCGACTTCATCCGCATCGGCCTGCCGTTGACCCTGATCGTGATGGCGGTGAGCGTGCTCATGGTGCCGTGGATTTTTCCTCTGTAACCCAAGCACTTCAGGACTTCCGAACAGCATTTTCCGGGCGATCCGAAGGCCCTGCTCGCCCTCGATGATCATGCTGCGCAATGCGGGCATCCCGGGCCAGTTCCCAGGGAATATTGCCAGAATCGTGCCGATGGCTGGACCGATCCCGGCTTTTTCGAAGTCATCGTCTGCTACCCGAAGTCGCCGCCGGCGCGTAGACTGCGCCACTTACCCACATCGGCCTTCCCCGGCAGCAACGCATGTTTGAACATTTCCTGTGGTTCGTCCTTGGACTCGCCGCCCTCACCCTCGGCGCCGAAGCCATGGTTCGCGGCGCTTCGCGCCTCGCGCTGACCTTGGGCATTTCGCCGCTGGTGGTCGGCCTGACCATCGTCGCCTTCGGCACCAGCGCGCCGGAAATGGCCGTTTCGGTGAATGCGGCGCTGGCCGGCTCCGGCGACCTTGCCATCGGCAACGTGGTCGGCAGCAACATCGCCAACGTCCTGCTCATTCTCGGCTTGTCGGCCCTGATCGTGCCGCTGTCGGTCAATGCGCAGATCATCCGGCAGGAAGTCCCGATCATGATCGGCGCCAGCCTGCTCCTCGTCGTTCTGGCGCTTGACGGCAATATCAGCCGTGGCGAAGGCGCCCTGTTTTTGGCGCTGGTCGTGGCTTATACGGGCTTCCTGGTCATCCAGTCGCGGCGAGCCGACAGGGCGGCAGATGACGAATTCGCCGGCGAAATGCCGGATGTCCGCAGTCGCTGGGATGCACACTGGATCGTCCAGGGCCTGCTGGTGATCGGCGGCCTCGCGCTGCTGGTCATCGGCGCCGGATGGCTGGTCGATTCGGCGGTGGCAGTCGCCCGCAGCTTCGGGGTGAGCGACCTGGTGATCGGCCTGACCGTGGTGGCCGTTGGCACCTCGATGCCGGAAATCGCCACCTCGCTGGTTGCCGCCTTCCGCGGCGAGCGTGACATCGCCGTCGGCAATGTGGTCGGCAGCAACATTTTCAACATTTTCGCCTGCCTGGGTGCCGCCGGCCTGCTGGCCGACGGCGGCATCACCGTCTCCGCGGCGGCGCGCAATTTCGATCTCTGGGTAATGCTCGCGGTAGCGCTGGCCTGCCTGCCGGTGATGATCACCGGACGCGAGATCGCCCGCTGGGAAGGCGGCGTCTTCGTCGGCTATTACATCACCTATACCGCCTACCTGGTGCTGGGTGCGACGCAACACGACCGCCTGCCGGCCTTCTCCGGCATCATGCTCGGCTTCGTCCTGCCGCTGACGGTAATCACGCTGATCGTCAGCTTCCTGCGCGCCAATGCCAAGGCGCCCCCCGCGGTCACTTGACATAAGGAAGGCAAAAAAGAGGCCGGTTTCCCGGCCTCTTTAATTTTGGCTAAATTTTCCGGTTGACCGCAGCAATCAACCCTTCTTGTGCGTCGCCAGACGCGTCCAGGTATCAACGACGGTGTCCGGGTTCAGCGAGATGCTGTTGATGCCCTGATCCATCAGCCACTCGGCCAGATCCGGGTGGTCCGACGGGCCCTGGCCGCAGATGCCGATGTACTTGCCGGCCTTGTTGGCGGAAGCGATGGCCATGGCCAGCAACTTCTTGACGGCCGGGTCGCGTTCGTCGAACAGGTTGGCAACGAGGCCGGAGTCGCGGTCGAGGCCGAGGGTGAGCTGGGTCAGGTCGTTGGAACCGATCGAGAAACCGTCGAAGATTTGCAGGAACTCGTCGGCCAGCAAGGCGTTGGACGGGATTTCGCACATCATGATCAGCTTCAGATCGTTTTCGCCCTGCTTGAGGCCATGTTCGGCCAGCAGATCGACGACGCCCTGACCTTCGCCGACGGTACGGACGAACGGCACCATCAGTTGCACGTTGGTCAGGCCCATTTCCTCGCGGACCTTCTTCATGGCGCGGCATTCCATCTCGAAACAGTCGCGGAAGGACTGGGCGATGTAGCGCGAGGCGCCACGGAAGCCGAGCATCGGGTTTTCTTCTTCCGGCTCGTAGAGTTCGCCGCCGAGCAGCTTGCGGTACTCGTTGGACTTGAAGTCGGAGAGGCGGACGATGACCGGGTTCGGCCAGAAGGCGGCGGCGATGGTGGAGACGCCCTCAACCAGCTTCTCGACGAAGAATTCCTTCGGCGAAGCGTAACCACGGGCACGGCGCTTGATTTCCTCGCGCTTGGAAGCCGGCAGGCGTTCGACGTCGAGAATGGCCTTCGGGTGAATGCCGATCACGTTGTTGATGATGAACTCGACGCGGGCCAGACCGACGCCGGCGTTCGGCAGCTGGGCGAATTCGAAGGCCAGTTCCGGGTTGCCGACGTTCATCATGACCTTGACCGGGACGTCCGGCATGGCGGTGATGTCACGCGATGGTGATCTCGAAATCGAGGCTGCCGCGGTAAACGTGGCCGGTATCGCCTTCGGTGCAGGAGACCGTGACGATTTCGCCTTCGGTCAGCGTTTCGGTCGCGTCGCCGCAGCCGACGATGGCCGGGATGCCCAGTTCGCGGGCGATGATCGCGGCATGGCAGGTGCGGCCGCCACGGTTGGTGACGATGGCCGAAGCGCGCTTCATGACCGGTTCCCAGTTCGGGTCGGTCATGTCGGCGACGAGCACGTCACCCGGCTTGACCTGGTCCATCTGCTTCGGGTCCTTGACGATGCGGACCGGGCCGATACCGATCTTCTGGCCGATGGCGCGGCCGGAGGCGAGCACCTTGGAGAACGACTTGAGCTTGAACTTCTCGACCTTGCCGGCGCCGGCCTGCGACTGCACGGTTTCCGGACGGGCCTGCAGGATGTAGAGCTTGCCGTCGATACCGTCCTTGCCCCATTCGATGTCCATCGGACGACCGTAGTGGGCTTCGATGATCATCGCGTAACGGGCCAGTTCCATGACTTCTTCGTCGTTGATCGAGAACTGGTGGCGCAGGGATTCCTCGACCTCTTCGGTGACGACCGAACGGCCTGCCGTCTTTTCGGCCGAGAAGGTCATCTTGATCATCTTGGAGCCGATATTGCGGCGCACGACGGCCTTCTTGCCGGCCGCCAGCATCGGCTTGTGCACGTAGAACTCGTCCGGATTGACGGCGCCCTGGACGACGGTTTCGCCGAGGCCGTAGGAAGACGTGACGAAAACGGCATCGCGGAAGCCGGATTCGGTATCGAGGGTAAACATCACACCGGCGGCGCCCTTGTCGGAACGCACCATGCGCTGAACGCCGGCCGACAGCGCGACATCGGCGTGGATGAAGCCCTTGTGCACGCGGTAGGAAATGGCGCGGTCGTTGTACAGCGAGGCGAAGACTTCCTTGATCGCATGCAGGATGTTTTCCAGGCCGACGATGTTGAGGAAGGTTTCCTGCTGGCCGGCGAAGGACGCATCCGGCAGGTCTTCGGCGGTGGCCGAGGAGCGCACGGCGAAGGACATGTCGGCGCTGGAATCGGCGACGAGGCGCTGGTACTGCTCGGCGATCTCGACGGTCAGGGCGGTCGGGAACGGGGTTTCCATGATCCACTGGCGAATCTGCGCGCCACAGGCGGCGAGCGCGTTCACGTCTTCGACATCCAGCGCGTCGAGCGCGGCGTTGATCTTGTCGTCAAGACCGCTCTGCGCCAGGAAGTCGCGGTAGGCCGCCGCCGTGGTGGCGAAACCGCCCGGAACACGGACGCCGGAATTGGCCAGCTGGCTGATCATTTCGCCGAGCGAGGAATTCTTGCCGCCGACTTGTTCAACATCGGTCATGCGCAGCTTTTCAAAGGGGATAACCAGGGGCTCCATGCGGATTCCTTTCAGAGGGGTCGGATCAAGAGAAGGTGGAAGGTGAAAAATCGGTATGCAGGCGGCGTGCTGCCGTTTCGCGCCGCGCGGCGGAGCGCAGCGACTGGGCCAGGGTTTCGCGGACGAAATCGATGTGCGTTTCGGCGGCGGCGCGGGCGGCCTGCGGCTTGCGCTCGCGAATGGCGGCGTGGATCGCCGCGTGCTGGCGCATCAGCAGCGAACCGGCGGCCGGGATGCTACGCAGTTCGCCCAGGTTGAGGCGGATGTTTTCGTGCATCAGGCGCAACAGGGCAGCCGACAGATGACCGACCAGCGCATTGTGCGAGGCTTCGCCCACCGCCTGATGGAAGGCGATGTCGGCGCTCGAACGACGTTCGAGGTCATCGGCCGCAAAGGCATCGTTCAGCGTCGCAAATGCCTGGTCGATGCGCGTCAGGTCAGCCTCGGTGGCGCGCTCGGCGGCCCATTCGGCAGCCTGCCCTTCGAGCATGCGGCGAAACTCCAGCATATCCTCGCGCAGGTTCGGGTGGGCGCCCAGCATGTCCTGCCACGGATCGAAGAAACTTGATTCGAGACGGTCGGTCACATAGGTTCCGCCGCCCTGCCGGCTCTGCACCATCCCTTTGGAGGCCAGCTTCTGGATCGCTTCGCGCAAGGACGGGCGGGAGACACCGAACTCGATCGCCAACTCGCGCTCCGGGGGCAAGCGGTCGCCGGGTTTCAGCGAACCTTCCAGAATACGACGCTCCAGCGAAGATGCGACGGCATCGGAAATACGCGGAACGTGAACCTTGTTTTGCGGCATTTATCAAGTCGCCTGATTGGTAAGACCAGCGCATTTTAATCACCGAATTGGAAAACCGCAAGCTCCGTATAAACCCTAATTTAATTGACTAAGTCACGGTTGTATCATACATTCCTGCAATCGAGACCTATTGGTTTGACCAATTTACCATTGGAGACAAAATGAGCGAACAGGCAAAAACAAGCCAGCGCCCGGCCGACGTGTATTTCTTCGCGACCTGCGTGGTCGATCAGTTCTTTCCCGGTGCCGGGCTTGATGCCATCACCCTGCTCGAACGTGCCGGCATCCGCGTCCATTTCCCGGAAGAACAGACTTGCTGCGGTCAACCCGCCTATACAAGCGGTTTTCCCGACGAGGCGCGCAAGGTGGCGGCACACCAGCTGACCCTGTTCCCCAACGCCTGGCCCGTGGTCGTTCCCTCCGGTTCCTGCGCCGGCATGATGAAGCACCACTACCCGACACTGTTCGCCGCCGACCCGGTGCGCAAGGCGCAAGCCGAAGCCCTCTCGGCGCGCATTTACGAATTCACCGATTTCCTGGTCAATGTCCTCGGCTGGCAGCCGCAAGACAAGGGCGGCGACTGTACCGTCGTATTGCACACCTCATGTTCGGCCCGCCGCGAGATGGGCGTACACCTCACCGGGCGCAAGCTGCTCGGCGGCCTGAGCAAGGTTAAGGTCGCGCAGCAGGATCACGAAGCGGAATGCTGCGGATTCGGCGGCACCTTCTCGGTCAAGCAGCCGGAAATCTCGGGGGCCATGGTCGAGGACAAGGTCAAGTCGCTCAAGGCCACGGGCGCCGAACGCGTCGTCAGCGCCGACTGCGGCTGCCTGATGAACATCCTCGGCCACGCCGCCTGGAAGGACCGGCAGGCAGGCCTCACGCAACCGAGCCTGCCCGGCGAACACATCGCCAGTTTCCTGCTGCGTCGTACCGAAGAAAGGAGCGGCAAATGAGCGCCCGTGATCGCATCCTCGCCAAACTGAACGCGGCGCCGGTGCTGCCCAAGGCGGCGCCGGACATCGCTGCCTGGTATCAGACGCACCGCGGCACGGAAAGCACCGCTGACAAGACTGCGCGCTTCCGCAACTGCATCGAATTCGCGCACGCCGAGGTTCATCCGGTATCCCCCGGCAGCTGGCTGCAAAAACTGGCGGAAGTGCTGACTGAAAAGCAGATCGGCAGGCTGCTCGTTGCACCACGTACTGCGCACGGCGCAAGTGCCATCGCCGTGCTTGCGCAAGGCGGCATCGAATGCCGGGGCTACGACAGCCCGATCGAGGACTGGAAGGACGAGATGTTCCACGCCATCCCGGCCAGCCTGACTGCCGCCCGCTGTGCCATCGCCGAAACCGGCACGCTGGTGCTGTGGCCTGACGAACATGAGCCGCGCCTGATGTCGCTGGTGCCGCCGGTTCACATCGTCCTGCTCGATGTCGCGACCATTCACAACACCTTTTTCGAGGCGATGCAGAGCGAAGGCTGGGCGAACGGACTGCCGACCAACGCCCTGCTCATCTCCGGGCCTTCCAAGACGGCCGACATCCAGGTGACGCTGGCCTATGGGGCGCATGGCCCGAAAGAACTCGTGGTTCTGCTGGTGGGAGAAGAAGCATGAGCGAACATGCAATGAACTTCATGCCCTCCGAGGGCTTCCGTGCCCGCGCCAAAGACGTGGTCGACAACCCCTTCCTGCGCCAGAGTTTTCGCGGCGCCATGGATTTCCTGATTAACAAGCGCATCACCCAGTTCCCCGACCCGGAAGAGCTGGAAACCCTGCGCACGCTGGGCGAGCAGATCCGCCAGTACAACCTCGGCAAGCTCCCTGCCCTGCTCGTCCAACTGGAAGAAAACCTGACCCGCAACGGCATCCAGGTGCATTGGGCGGAGACGCCGGATGAAGCCAACGCCATCATTCTCGGCATCTGCCAGGCGCATTCGGCCAGGCTGATGGTCAAGGGCAAATCGATGGTCAGCGAGGAGATCGAGCTGAACCACGCCTGCGCAGCGGTCGGTATCGAAGCGATGGAGTCGGACATGGGCGAGTACATCGTCCAGCTGGCCGGCGAAAAGCCGTCGCACATCATCATGCCGGCGATCCACAAGACCAAGGAGGAGATTGCCACCCTCTTCCACGAAAAAGTGCCCGGCGTCGATTACACCGACAACGTTCGACGAGCTGATCCAGATCGGCCGCAAGGTATTGCGCGAGAAGTTCCTGGTCGCCGATATCGGCCTATCCGGCGTCAATTTCGCGGTCGCTGAAACCGGCACGCTCTGTCTGGTCGAGAACGAGGGCAACGGTCGCCTGAGCACCACCGCGCCGCCGGTGCATATCGCCATCACCGGCATCGAGAAGATCGTCGAGAAGCTCGACCATGTGCCGCCGCTGCTCTCGCTGCTGACCCGCTCGGCGACCGGCCAGAACATCTCGACCTACTTCAACATGATCTCCGGGCCACGCAAGTCGAATGAGAAGGACGGACCAGGCGAAGTGCACCTGGTGCTGCTCGACAATGGCCGCACGCAAGCCTACGCCGACGAGCAGTTGCGCAAGACACTGCAGTGCATCCGCTGCGGGGCCTGCATGAACCATTGCCCGGTTTATACGCGGATTGGCGGGCATGCCTATGGCACGACCTATCCGGGGCCGATTGGCAAGATCATCTCGCCGCACATGCTGGGGCTGGAAGCGACCAAAACAATGGCGACGGCCTCGTCGCTATGCGGCGCCTGCGGCGAAGTCTGTCCGGTGAAGATTCCGATCCCCGACCTGCTGATGCGGCTGCGGGAGGAGGCGTTTACGGCGCCGCATGCGAATCCTTCCATGCGTGGGCAGGGGGCGGGGTATAGCTGGTTGATCACTTCCGTCTGGAAGGGATGGGCGGCGGTTTATCGGTCGCCTTCCTTGTACGGTGTGGCGACCTGGTTGGGGAGTCGGTTTTCGTGGTTGATGCCTTCGAAGCAAGGGGCCTGGACGAGCGTTCGGGTGCCGTTGAAGCCGGCGCCGAAGCGGTTGCGGGATATGTTGCGGGAACGGGGTTGATGGCAGAGGTGCCTTCATTACCTTGGGGTTCCGCCCTGTTGGCGGGCGTACTTCCTTTTGCTTCGCCAAAAGAAAGTAGCCAAAGAAAAGGCGACCCCAAGGGCGGCGCCCCTTCGGGGTTCCTTGCGCTACTCGGAAAGCCGGGCGGCTGGCTAAACTCGCCTGCGGCTCAGGCAACGCCAGCCGAAGGCCCCCGGCCTTCCTGCGTTGCTCAGCGCCTTCCACGGGGACCCGAAATGCGTCCACGTTCAGCCATCGTTCCCCAAAATACCGGTTTCCACGGTCAACCGGAAAAAAGACCAAAAAATGAAAACCCAAGCCTGACAACGGACGCCTTACCGGGCCCCTTGAGAGGTGCCGAGCAACGCAGGAAGGCCGGGGGCCTTCGGCGAGGACTGTTTGAGGGGCGTAGCCCCGAGTTCCGCAGCCGCCCGGCCTGCCGAGTAGCGCAGGGAACCGGCGCAGCCGGCACCGACCCAGGGTCGCCTTCTTCTTTGGCTACTTTCTTCTTGGCGAAGCAAGAAGAAAGTACGCCCGCCAGCAAGGCGGAACCCCAAGCCAATTAAAAAACCAGAGATAAAACCATGAGCAACCTCATCCAAGACCTCAGCAAACTGCTGCCCAAACACCAGGTCATCACCGACGACCTCCGTCGCCTTGCCTATGGCACCGACGCCAGCTTCTACCGCCTGACCCCCGAGGTCATCGCCGTCATCGAGAACGAAGCTGAAGCGCGCGCCGTGCTGCAGACAGCAAAACAGCATAACCGCCCCATCACCTTCCGGGCCGCCGGAACCAGCCTCTCCGGCCAGGCCATCACCGATGGCATCCTCGCCCTGATCGGCGAAGACTTCGCCACCTACGAACATGAACGCCGACGCCAGCAAGGTCAAGGTCGGCCCCGGCATCGTCGGCGGCGAAGTAAACCGCCGACTCGCCCCGTTCGGCAAGAAGATCGGCCCCGATCCGGCCTCCATTGGCGCCGCCAAGATCGGCGGCATCGCCGCCAACAACGCCTCCGGCATGTGCTGCGGCACGGCCCAGAACAGCTACCGGACACTGGCCGGCATGCGTGTCATGCTGGCCGACGGCAGCGTGCTCGACACCGAGGACCACCTGAGCGTCGACGCTTTCTCCAAGAGCCATGCCGTGCTGCTCGGCGAACTCGAGCGTCTGGGCCGCGACACGCGCGCCAACGCCAAGCTGGCCGAACGCATCCGCCACAAGTTCAAGATCAAGAACACGACCGGCTACAGCCTCAATGCGCTGATCGATTACGAAGACCCGATCGACATCCTGACGCCACCTGATGATCGGCTCGGAAGGCACGCTCGGCTTCATTTCGCGCATCACCTACAACACCGTCGTCGAAGACCCGTTCAAGGCCTCGGCGCTGGTTTTCTTCCCGGACATCCGCACCGCCTGCGAGGCGGTCATCCGCCTCAAGCCGCAGCCGGTCTCGGCCGTCGAACTGCTCGACCGCCCGGCCCTGCATTCGGTCGAGAACAAGCCCGGCCTGCCGGCCATCATGCGCGAACTGGGCGAGGAAGCCGCTGCGCTGCTCATCGAAGTGCGCGCTGCCACGGTCGACGGGATAAATGAGCGAATTTCTGCAAGTCCATGCCGCGATGGATGGCGTCGCCACCGTCGAGCCGATGGTTTTCTCGACCGATCCGGCCACCTGCGAGATGTACTGGAAAGTCCGCAAGGGCACCTTCCCGGCCGTCGGCGCCATGCGCCGCACGGGCACCACGGTGCTCATCGAGGACGTCGCCTTCCACATCGAAAACCTGGCCGACGCCACGCTCGACCTGCAAGCCCTGCTCCGCCACCACGGCTACCACGAGGCGATCATTTTCGGCCATGCGCTGGAAGGCAACCTGCATTTCGTCATCACCCAGGATTTCGGCGATGCCAGCGAAGTCGACCGCTACGCCCGCTTCATGGACGACCTCTGCCACATGGTCGTCAACAAATACGACGGCTCGCTCAAGGCCGAGCACGGCACCGGCCGCAACATGGCGCCCTTCGTCGAACTGGAATGGGGCAAGGAAGCAGCCGACCTGATGCGCCGGATCAAGGCGCTGTTCGACCCGGAAAACCGCCTCAACCCCGGCGTCATCCTCAACGACAACCCGCACGCCCACCTCGAAAACCTCAAGCCGATGCCGGCCGCCGAGGACATCGTCGACCGCTGCATCGAATGCGGCTTCTGCGAACCGCTCTGCCCGTCGCACCGGCTGACCCTCTCGCCGCGCCAGCGCATCACCAGCGTGCGCGAACTGGCGCGTCGCGCTGCCGCTGGCGAACCAGCCGGCTCCGTCGGCGAGGACTACGCCTACATGGGCCTCGACACCTGCGCCGGCTGCGGCCTGTGCTCGACGGCCTGCCCGGTCGGCATCGACACCGGCGACCTGACCCGCCGCCTGCGCGGGCGTCGTCTTGGCGACACAACCCGCGCCGTCAACGCCTGGACCGGCGAGCATTTCGGCACCCTGGCCAACGCCTCGCGCCTCGGCCTGAATGTCGGCCACGCCGTTTCCGGCGTGCTCGGCGACAACTTCCTTGCCGCATCTCGGGCGGCGCCTGGAAGAAGAACATGCCGCACGCCGGCAAAGCGCCCGTGGCTCAACGCAGCAACAAGGCGACCCGGTCGTCTACTTCCCGACCTGTGGCGGCCGCATCTTCGGCCCATCGAAGTCAGGCGATCCGCAACTCGGCGACGTCATCCTCGAACTGCTGACCCGCGCCGGCTACGCGCCCATCCTGCCCCAAGGTTTCGACCAGCTGTGCTGCGGCCAGATGCTGGCCAGCAAGGGCATGGCGGAAGAAGCGGACGGCATGTCGGAGACACTTGAAGCAGCGCTGATGACAGCTTCGGAAAACGGCCGATACCCGGTGATCATGGATGCCAGCAGTTGTTCGATACGCATGCAGAAGCATCTCGCGGGCCGGCTGAAGCTCTACGATTTCCATGAATTTGCCCATGACGCGTTGCTGCCGCGCCTGATGATTACCAAGGAAGCCGGGCCCGTTGCCCTGCACGTCAATTGCAGCGTGCGCAAGAACGGCTCCGACGCCAAGCTCAAAGTCCTGCTCGCCGCCTGCGCCGACCAAATCATTGAACCGGCCGGCGTCACCTGCTGCGGCTTTGCCGGCGATCGCGGCTTTGTCGTGCCGGAACTGAACCGGCACGCGCTGCGCAAAATTCACGAGGAGCTACCTGCCAACTGCGCCTGCGCCGTGTCTACCAACCGCACCTGCGAGATCGGCCTGACCGCGGAAACCGGCCTGAACTACCAGTCAATCGCGTATTTGCTTGAAAAATGCAGTCGACCGCAGCAGACATGTTGAGGATTTCCCTAAGAGCCCAATCCCCGATGAATTGTTAAGGTTGGCACCATCCGAAATTTTCCAGGAGAAACACCCATGTACAAGAACATCCTCGTGGCCATCGACGATAGCGAAACCTCCCAGTGCGCCCTCAATGAAGCCGTGCATATCGCGAGAACCAGCAACGCCAGGCTATACATCACCCATGTCGCCGACGAAACCCTTTTGAACATGCATCATCATGTCTTTGCTCATATGGCCGATGCGGACAATAACGCCATGGCCACCCTGACCAAAGCCGGCCAGGAGTTGCTCGACAGGGCAATGAAGACAGCCACGGGGCTTGACGCCGAATCGGTGCTCCTCCACGCTTCCAATCGTCGCGTCTCGGAAACGATTTCCGAAAAGGCCGGTGAGTTGGGTGTCGACCTGATCGTCATCGGCCGCCATGGCCAGCGCGGCCTGGCCAGGCTGATTCTCGGCTCGGTTGCCGAACAAGTGGCAAAAATCGCCGCGCCGTCTGTACTGCTGGTCCGCAAGCACTGACGCCACCCAGCGCGTTGCCCGCTCAGGCGGCGTTATGATGATTCAACAGTTCGATGATCCCGGTCCGGCCCGGGATCATTCATGATGGGATTCCCAATGCCTGAACGCGCACTCGACATCAACAAGGACGAACCCCTCCGTAACGATATCCGCCTGCTCGGCCGCATCCTCGGCGATACGGTTCGCGAACAGGAAGGCGATGCAGTTTTTTCGACATCGTCGAGCGCGTTCGCCAGACCGCCGTCCGTTTCGCCCGCGACGGTGACCCCGCGGCCCGTGCCGAACTGGCCGCGCTGCTCGACCCGCTGCCGGGCGACACGACGCAGGCCGTGGTGCGCGCCTTCAGCTATTTCCTGCAACTGGCCAACATCGCCGAGGACGAGCACCATATCCGCCGGCGCCGCGCCTATGACCTGGCCGGCTCACCGCCGCGCGAAGGCAGCCTGGTTTTTGCCCTCGATTCGCTGTCGACCGCGAACGTGCCGCCGGACAGCCGTTGCCGACTTCTTCGCCCGCGCCCTCGTCGCCCCGGTGCTCACCGCCCACCCCACCGAAGTCCAGCGCCAGAGCCTGATCCGCAACCATCGCGACATCGCCCGCCTGCTCGACCAGCGCGAGCGCCTGCAGATGACGCCGGAAGAAGCCGCCGAGAACGATCTCGCGCTGGCCAATGCCGTACTCACGCTATGGCAGTCGCGCATGCTGCGCCCGGTGCGCCTCAAGGTGCTCGACGAGGTCAAGAACGGCATCACCTATTTCAAGGAAACCTTCTTCACCGAGTTGCCGCGCCTCTACATCCAGGCCACGCAGCAACTGCAGAAACGCTATCCGGACAGGAAATGGGCCCTGCCGCCCTTTTTCCGCGTCGGCAGCTGGATCGGCGGCGACCGCGACGGCAACCCCTTCGTCTCCGCCGAAATCCTGCGCGAAGCCCTGCGCCTGCAATCGGCCGCCGCGCTCAATCACTACCTCGACGAAATCCACGAACTCGGCGGCGAACTGCCGCTCTCCGACCTGCTGGTCAGGGTGACCCCGGAACTGCTGGCGCTCGCGGAAAATTCCACCGACCATTCCCCGCAGCGCGCCGACGAACCCTACCGGCGCGCCCTGTCCGGCATCTACGCCCGACTCGCCGCGACAGGACGCGCCCTGGATCACTTCGAGCCGGTTCGCCATGAAATCGGCAACGCAGCGCCCTACGCCACGCCGGATGACCTGCGCCACGATCTCAAGACCCTCGCCGTGTCCCTCAAGCTCAACGGCAGCGCCGCATTGGCCGACGGCCGCCTGCGCCGCCTGCTGCGCGCGGTACAGGTTTTCGGCTTCCACCTGGCGCCGATCGACCTGCGCCAGAATTCCGAGGTCCATGCGCGCAGCGTTGCCGAACTGCTCGCCGGCGCCGGCCGCTGCCCCGATTACGAGGCACTTTCCGAGGTGGACCGCATCAAGCTGCTGGTCGAGGAAATCAACACCCCGCGCCCGCTCTACTCGCCCTACCTGAACTATTCGGAGGAAACGCAGGGCGAACTCGCGATCTTCTTCGCTGCCCGCGAACTGCGCCGGCGCTACGGTGCCGCGGCGCTGCCCAACTGCATCATCTCGAAGACCGACGGCGTCTCCGACCTGCTCGAACTCGCCCTGCTGCTCAAGGAATCGGGCCTGCTGCTGCCGGGCGCGCAGCCGCGTCTCGAGGTCAATATCATCCCGCTCTTCGAAACCATCGACGATCTGCAGAAGAGCGCTGCCACCATGGAAGGCGTGTTCAAGCTGCCGGTCTATCGCGAGCTGATCGCCGGTCGCCGCCACGAGCAGGAAGTCATGCTCGGCTATTCCGACAGCAACAAGGATGGCGGCTTCCTGACCTCCGGCTGGGAACTGTACAAGGCTGAAATCGAACTGGCCCGCGTCTGCCGTCAGCACGGCGTGCAACTGCGCCTCTTCCACGGTCGCGGCGGCTCGGTCGGCCGTGGCGGCGGCCCCAGCTATCACGCCATCCTCGCCGCAGCCGGTCGGCGCCGTTTCCGGCCAGATCCGCCTGACCGAACAGGGCGAAGTCATTTCGACCAAGTACGGCAATCCGGACACCGGCCGCCGCAACCTCGAAGTGCTGCTCGCCGCGACGCTCGAAGCCAGCCTGACCGACCATGAGAACAAGGTCGAACCGGCCGAAGCCTTCCACGCCGTGATGGACGAGCTATCGGCGCGCGCCTTCACCGCCTACCGCGGCCTGGTCTATGAAACGCCGGGCTTCACGACCTATTTCCGGCAATCGACGGTCGTTTCCGAAATCGCCTCGCTCAACATCGGCAGCCGCCCGGCGTCGCGCAAGGCCTCCGAGCGCATCGAGGATCTGCGCGCCATTCCCTGGGTCTTCAGCTGGGCCCAATGCCGGCTGATGCTGCCCGGCTGGTATGGCTTCGGCTCGGCCGTCGACGGCTATCTGGCCAACAATCCCGACGGCCTCGCCACCCTGCGCCGCATGCTCAAGGCCTGGCCCTTCTTCCAGAGCCTGCTCTCGAACATGGACATGGTGCTGGCCAAGACCGACCTCGCCATCGCCTCGCGCTACGCCGAACTCGTCAGCGACGCCGACCTGCGCCAACGCATCTTCAGCCAGATCAAGGCCGAATGGGAGCTGACCCGGCAGCACCTGCTGGCCATCCTCGAAACCGACGATTTTCTGGCCGACAACCCCATGCTCAAGCGTTCGCTGCAACTGCGCTCGCCCTACATGGACCCGCTCAACCATCTGCAGGTCGAGCTGCTCAAGCGCCACCGCGCCGGCGAAACCGACGAGCGCGTGGCGCGCGGCATCCATCTCTCGATCAACGGCATCGCATCCGGATTGCGTAACAGCGGTTAAAATGGCGGCATGCCCGCACCGCTCAAACGCACCGTATTCTTTGTCTCCGACGGCACCGGCCTGACCGCCGAGGCGCTCGGCCACAGCCTGCTGACCCAGTTCGAGGAAGTCGAGTTCAAACAGATCCGCATTCCCTTTCTCGACCACATCGAGAAAGCCCAGGACGCCGTCGCCCGCATCAATGCCCAGGGCGAGGCCGATGGCATGCGACCGATCGTGTTCACGACGCTGGTCAACCCGGGACTGGCGGCACTGGTCCATCAGGCCGATGCCTTCTGCATGTCGTATTTCGAGACCTTTCTCGCCCCGCTCGAAGCGGAACTTGGGGTCAAGTCGAGCCACACCGTTGGCCGCTCGCATGGTTCGGCGGACAGTTCCGATTACAAGAATCGTATCGAGGCGATCAACTACACGCTGGCCCACGATGACGGCATCACCGACCGCGACCTTGAAGAGGCCGACGTCATCCTGGTCGCCGTGTCGCGCTGCGGCAAGACGCCGACTTCGCTCTACCTGGCCATGCAGTTCGGCCTGAAGGCCGCCAATTTCCCGCTCATCCCCGAAGATTTCGACCGCGGCCGCCTGCCCAGCACGCTGGAACGGCACCGTCCCAAGCTGTTCGGCCTGACCATCCAGCCGCAACGCCTGGCGCAGATTCGCGAGGAGCGCCGGGCCGGCAGCAAGTACGCGTCGCTCGCCAACTGCCGCCATGAGGTTGCCGAAGCGGAAAAGATGATGCGCCGCGAAGGGATTCGCTGGCTGGATTCCTCGACCAAATCCATCGAGGAAATCTCGACCACCATCCTGCAGGAGCTAAACCTGCGCTAGACCTCGCCTCAGCGCCTCAAACAGGCAGACGGCCGCAGCCGCGGCCACGTTCAGCGACTCCACCGCTCCCGGCATCGGAATGCGGATCTTCAGGCGGGCCGCGGCGATCAGTTCAGGCCGCACGCCCTGTCCTTCGGCGCCGAATACCCAGGCCAGCGGACCTTGCCAGGAAGCTTCGTAGAGCGACGTCGCGCCCTCCAGACAGGTAACCGCCGTGGTTCCCCGATAGGTAGCCATGAATCCGGCAATATCGGCCTCTTCGTGAATCGCGAGCACGAAATGCGCCCCCTGCCCGGCACGCAGCACCTTGGGTGACCAGGCCGATGCGCAGCCGGGGGACAGCAGCGCCTGGGTCACGCCCGCCGCTGCTGCGGTACGCAGCAGCGCGCCGACATTCCCCGGATCCTGAACGCCATCGAGCAATATGGCATCCTTTTCCGCGTTGACCGCAACCGGCGATTTTGGCGTAATCGCCACACCAAGCAGGCCGCTCGGCGTGTCGACCAGGCCAAGGTCGCGCATCAGGCTGTCCGCCAACAGCACCAGGTCGCGACCCTCGACATAGGCGGCAATTTCGCCGCCGGCCAGTGCCGACTCGGCAACGACCAGCGTCTCGACCGGCCCCATCGCCGCTTCATAGGCTTCCACCAGGTGCAGGCCGTCGAGCAGCGTGCGCCCGCTC
>CAWFGN010000012.1:0-302481 GCA_963815365.1 uncultured beta proteobacterium | reverse complement strand
CGGTTCGACTCCGGCTCGCGCCTCCAAGAATTTAGCAAAAAATCAATAATTTAAAAGCCGACCTAGAGTCGGCTTCTGTTTTTTCAAAGCTTCAAAAAATCTTGAAAAAGTTACAAAAATCTACCGAAAATAGGCAGAGCCTTTGCACTCGGACGACATGGCTGAAGCCGATCTGCCATTGAGGTCCGGTTGCGCATCCTCGCGAAAGCAGTGGTCAAACCCTGAAAATCATTCTCGCCGAAGCGCACCAAAACTGCCTCAAGCCGGTTGTGTCGGCCTACTCATCCAGGCCGCTCCGGGTTTTTACGTATCGCTTGCAAGCCTCGCGCAAGAATCTCATCTGGCTTTTGAAGTTCGTACACCCTTTGCACATGGCCAGGTGCATTTCCAAATGCATTTTCTCGGACAGAGTCAGTTTTCTGTCCTGCGCTTCGGACAGCAAATGGGTGACTTCCTTACAACTCAGCATGGCTGCTCTCCAGCAGAAAACCAGTTTGACTCCAGACAACGTCGCAATCCGTTACGCGCTCGGTGCAGGATGACATTGCAGTTGCTTGTCGTGAGACTCAACTCCTGGCAAACCTCGGCGGTCTCGAACTCAAGGAATTCGCGCATCATGAAAACGCGGGCCGTATTTGCCGGCAAGTGCTTGAGGCAGGCATCAAAGACTTCCCAGAAACGTTGTTCGCGCAGCGACTCTTCCGGATTGCCCCAGTTGCTCGGTCGTGCGCCTGGCGTCCAATGGGCATTGGTCTTGAACAGCGACTCGAACGCCTGATCCAGACTTTCCTCTTCGGCAGACAGTGCGGAGATGTTGGTGGTGCGGGCTTGCTGGCGGATCAGATCGACGATCTTGTTTTTCAGGATGGCGAAAATCCAGGTCTTCACCGCCGATCGACCGGCAAATTCCCTGGTGTTATCCAGGGCGGCCACCAGTGCTTCCTGCACCACATCTTCAGCCTGTGCCTCATCTCGCAGTTGCAGATGGGCGAACTTGATCATGTCGCGACGGATCTCCTCGAGATACCTGTCGTCAATCAGCGGATTCACACCGGCATTCATGCCTTTTCCTCATTGCGGCGCATTTCGTTGCGCGCGGCACTGTAACTGGATACGCAGTAAGGCACCAGATAGTTCAGGCCGACATGAAACCAGGAGAGCGGTAAACCATCAAGCAGCCGGCCGCCCTGATTGATCAGGTTCAATATCGTGCCGACGACAATGGCCACCTTGATCGCCGCCTGAACGATGGAGCGCTTGAAGGCTGTCTGAAAGAGAGTGCTTATAAATGCCATACTGGTGCCGTGTTATTCATGCCAGCAGGGCATGAGCCGATTCACGGACCAGGCGACTGATCAACTCGTTATCAGCCTCCGGTTCCACGTCCTGCGGTTTCCCCAACTTGCCGGTGGGTTTGGTAACCAACACCCCGGCTTCCAGCGAGGTCACATATTCGCCGGTACAACTGCGGCAATAAACATGATCGCCGGCCTGTTGCCCCTTGCGCAGGACCAGGGTCGGGCCGCACATCATGCATTCGTGCAGCGGAATGCCTTCATCGCTGTGACCGACGATGTGATGCAGTGCGCCTGCTTTACCCAGCGCCACGAAACGTTCGCCAAATGCCTGGTCGAACTGGCCGCCGAGATTTTCCTCGATGATCGTCAGAGCTTTCTCGATCGGCATACCACGGCGATAGGGGCGGGTGCTGGTCATTGCGTCAAAGGCATCGCAGATGCCGACGATGCGCGCATCGAGCGGAATATCTGCGCCGACGAGACTGCGCGGATACCCCTTGCCGTTCGGCATTTCATGGTGGGCCCGGATTGCCGTTTCGGCGAGTCCGGCTAATGGATGCCCGGCCAGCATCCGCCAGCCGACATCCGGATGCGTTTTTATGACTTCGTACTCCTCATCGGTCAGACAGTCTTTCTTGTTCAGGATCTGATCCGGGACGCCGACTTTGCCGAGGTCGTGCAGGAAACCCCCCAGGCTGACGCGCGCCACATCGCTGTCCGGCAAATCGAGTTCGCTGGCCAGCAGGCGCGAAAACCGGGAGACCCGCCACAAATGGCCACCGGTGTAAGGGTCACGCGCCTCGACCATCCATGCCATAACGAGCAGACTGCGCAACAGGTCTTCCTGGTAATTGCCCGGGCTTTCCCCCTGGCCACCGAAAAGTTGACCAATTTCTTTAAGCAGGCTCATGTTCTTCCCCCTTTCCGTTCTCTGGGGCCAGATCGTACTGCCTCATGAAGCGCCGGTCGATCCAATCCTTCCATTTCCAGGCCCAGCCGCCACCGGCCGAGAGTCCGCCCCACGACATGATGGCTTCCTTGGGGCCGGTGGCCAGCAAGTAGAGGCTACGCTTTTGCGGCTGGTAACCCAGTGGCACAAGGCCCGTCAACACGCGATGCAGGTTGCCGGCCAGGACGGGGCCGGCGCGCACGGCATAAACGCCCGACTTGGCGTGTGGGGCGTCAATGCGTGATGCCACATCGCCGGCGGCAAAGACTTCCGGGTGCGAGACGCTTTGCTGCCCATCCTGCACCGCAATGAAGCCATCCGGGGCCAGCGCCAGTCGGGACTCGGCCAACCAGGCCGCCGGCTTTACCCCGGTGGCGGCGATGACGCAATCGACTGGAATTGCTGTGCCGTCGCTCAACTGAAGGCCTGATGAACATCCTGCCGCATAGCCTCGGACGACCTCAATATGACGACGCGCCAGGGTGTGCGTGACTTGCCTGACGATACTCGGGCCGTGCCCCGGCAACAGACCTGATCCGGCGATCAATATCACTTGTACGTTGTTCGCACCCAGTTCGAGGTTCAGTCGATAGCGGGCAGCCAGGGCCAGCTCGACACCTGCCGCACCGCCGCCAACGACGGCGAGACTGGCCTCTCCCCGCTGCTTGAAGAGATCGACCTGCTGCGTCCAGTTGACCACAAAACTCTCGATCGGACGGATCGTCAGCAGCCTGGCACCGGTGGCCGCCAGACAGGAGGTATCGACCTCAGCGCCGGTATCCAGCGACAGGGCGTCATAAGCTATATCGCCCGAGTGCAGGGTTTGAATAACCCGCCGCCTGGCATTCAGGCCGCTTACGCTATCCTGAATGAAACGGACCTTCGCTGCCTTGAGCAGCGGTTCAAGGGCTGCGGCGCATTGATCCAGGCGGTAATGTCCCGCCATCCACCCCGGCAGCATGCCGGAATAGATCTGGCGGGCGTAGGGCGAAATCAGCGTGACCTCGACGCCCGGCCAAGGACGCGCCGCGTGGGCCTTCAGTACATGGAGATGAGCATGGCCGCCGCCGGCTAGAACCAAATGTTTCATGCGAGTGCCGCGATCTGAGGGGCAAGGGCGCGGGCATCCGGGAATAGTTGCGCCAAGCGCTCAAAATCCTCCTTGCGGTCGACATCCCACAGGGGAGGCAACTCGCTCCATCGCCAATTCATGGCCGTCAGCCGAGCCCGGGTCTGTGCCATCACCCGTTCCGTGCTCCAGTCCACTGCGTGGAAAGCATCCCGGCCGGCTTCGCGCATGCCGATCAGGACATAGCCGCCATCTTCGGCCGGAACGAGCGTCGCGTCATGCTCCTGCAAGCTTTCTGCCGCCTGACGCAACAGGCCGGGGGTGAGCACCGGGCAATCGGTGCCGATAACCAGCGTTCCGGCTGGCGTCGACGATTCGGCGATAGCGGTATGCATGCGCTCTCCCAGGTCTCCATCCGGTTGGCGGCGCAACGTCACCGCGCCAAATGCACGGCAAACGGCAAACTCCGGGTGGTGAGTATCCGGGGCGCACCACAAGGTGACGGGGCCAAGATCGGCGATCACGGCAGCCGCCACCGTCCGCTGCAATAGCCAGCGTTGCAGGGCGGCAGCCCCATCGGCGCCGAGGTGCGGAATGAGTCGCGTCTTGGCCAGCCCGGCAATCGGCGCCTTGGCCAGAATGGCAATTTCGATACGTGGAATAGCTTCAGGTTTCATGAGGGATATATCCATACTCTCGGGCCAGATCAGTCGGGCTGGCGCCCAGGAAAAATCGCAGACGCAGCCACCACATGGTCAGGATGGTGCGCAGCAGGCCATGCTTTTCCCAGCGCCGCCCGGAGGTCGTGACCTTGGCCTTCAGGCAGGTGGGGCGTGCTTCTTCTCGCATCCAGCCGGAAAACACGATGTCTTCCATCAGGGGAATGGCCGGGAATCCGCCGTGACGCTGGAAGGCCTCACGCGTAACGAATATCGCTTGATCACCCGTCGCGATGCCAGTCAGGCGGGAGCGCCAATTCATCATGAAAGCCACCAGGCCTAGACCGCTGATCGAACCTTCGATATGGACATCGAAGCGTCCCCAACTGGCTCCGTTGTCGATGGCTTCCCTGATCAAGGCCAGCGCGGAGGGTGGCAGAAGCGTATCAGCGTGCAGAAACAAGAGTACGTCACCCGCTGCCTTGGCTGCCCCGGTATTCATCTGCAGACCTCTCCCGCGCCGGGAGCTTGTCACGCAATCGGCCAGGGCGCGGGCGCGCTCGGCCGTACCATCGGTACTCCCGCCATCGACCACGATGACTTCCGCGCCTTGCCGGCGAAAGCCTTGCAGGCGTTCGAGCACCGGAACAATGCCAGCGGCTTCGTTCAGCACGGGGATGATGATGGAGAGCGCGGGCGTTTTCATGATTTCGTCTATTAGTCGTTTACGTGTCCGGTTTCTTTCAGTCAAGGTCAGTTTTTCGTGATCGGGCAAGCATCTTCCGTTTCAACAAAACGGAAATCCGCAAATCCGGCATGCGCTTCTTCGCCGGTATTGTCGGTGTCCGAAGCGATGGCTAATCCTCGTAATTCGCCACCGATCTCGCCAAATGCCCTGCGAAAATCGGCCAGGATATTGCGTCGTTCCTGAACCCATATGCCTGCCTGTCCAGTGCCGGAGCGCAGTACCAGCATGCGCGCCCGATCGGTATAGGCGTTGTCCTGCACGGTGCCGATCGGGTGACGGTTGTCCCAGATGTAATTCAATGCCGCATCGGGCACCTGGCCGCCGTAGATCGAGCGCGCCAGACGGAGCTTGGTGCGGGTACCGAAACTCAGTTGATCCGGCGACACCGCAAAGGTCAGATAGACCCGGGCAGCGTAATCGTCGCCGGACTTGCGGGTCATGTCGGCGGAAGCAACAGGCGCGTCGATCCGCCATTGCCAGCACAAAATGGGCGTTTTTTTCAGGTTGACCGTGACAGTCCGGCCGAGCAAGGCCATGCTTTTCCTTGCCTTGGCCTCAATGGCAACCACGCCGTCCCATTGACGTACAGCGTATTGGGTCGGCGGCACGCGCTGGTCGAGATGTTCGATTTTCCACGGCGCTGGAATAGCGGCATCGGTCTCGCTGAATCGTCCAACCCAAAGCGGATCAGCCCAGGCTGCGAGGGAAATGCTCATGCCGAGCAGACAGGCCAGGAAACGATGAGTCATGTACTGGCCCCTTGCGGCGCGGCCTCGGGCAAGCGGTCGGCCCAGTTCAGACGGCGGTACTCAAAGCCGTTTTCCAGCGTCGGCTTGATCACCTGAAAATAGGGTGAAACATCGAAATCCCGCGGAACGAACAGGCTGTGATGGCGAATCCGCAGTATTTCCTCGATGCAGCCCGGGCAGTCCTGGCGATCAGTAGCGCGCAGTTCGATATCGGGAAGGATGGGGTAGCGCACCGACTGGAAGCATTGGGCAATGAGAGTCGAGCAGATGGCCCGCGTCGGGTCGCCGCTGCCCAGTGCCAGCATGCGGCGTCGCCAGCGTTGCGGCACGGGCGGTGTCGGGATCAGGTAACGGGCCAGATCGAAGACGTTCTTTAGATCGTACTGCAGGCCAACCCGTGCCAGTCCGTAGTCGATGATGCGTTGCCGGTCTTCATCGGAGAGGCCGACCGGCCGACAGATGCGGCTGTGCAGGCCGTCGAATTCGGAAAGTCCGACCAGCCGAACACCATCGATGATATCGGCCTCGACAAAACATAGGGCGGAACCGCTCGATCCGTAGCGCCCGGCAGCATCGCCGATGTAAAGCGCGGCATGTGACCAGATGGATTGGGTCAGATACTTGATCGCCACGCTAACCCGCGTTTCGCCTTCAACAAGGAGCACATCGCCGGGCTGAAGCGTTTTTTCCAGCAATTCCAGACGCGTCGGTAGCGATGCACCATGATTATGGTGCGGCTGGCTTAGCCAATGCCCCAACCAGCTACCCACGCGTCGCGCAAGGAAATTCATGTTTGCATCCTAGCGGCGCCCTGACGCGCTGGCATCGTTCAGACGCCAATCGTAGTCAAGGAACTCCAGCTTGTAGTCTCCCTGGCGAATTCGCTCCTGCGCCTCCGGTGTTTTGGCGAGTTGCCCGGCATAACGACCAAAGGTGATTTTGAGCGAAGCGAAACCCTGGTGCCCTTTCTCGAAATCCTTGCCGTACCAGTCGAAGATTTTCGAAACCTGCAGTTTTCCGCTGGCCGCGTCGAAGCGATTGCGACTGCTGTCCGCGAGGAAACGGCGCATGCCGTCTTCCAGTTGGGCATCCAGCTTGTCGGCCGTGAAGGCTTCGGCCCGCAACATGGGGCAACCAATTGAGGCACAGACGACGGCGGCATGAATGCGCGGATCGTCGAAAGGACCCGGCGCACGGATCAGGCCATGCTCGATATCATCAAGGGCCATTTCCTGGCCGAAGAGCGGGATGAACTTCTTCTTCCAGGGCGACTGGAAAACGCTGCCCAGATCCTTGATCGATTTGAGGTCGGGATACTTGCTCAACACCAGTTCGATGGTCCAGGCGTTGTAGCCATTGATCAGGAAGGCCAGCCGCTTTGCCTTCGGCCACTGCCTGTATTCAGCTTCCGGGACGGCGGAAACTGTTTTGAGCCAGGTTTTGAGCTGCGCCTGATCGGCTGCCATGCCGCGATAGTCCACCCGGCTTGAATTGCCATCGGGCGCCACCTTGACGTGCTTGGCAAGCAGCGAATTCCAGTCGCGGTAATCGTGGTCAAAAGCAGCTGCGGAGAAACTGGCCAGCGTCATGAGCGCAAACAGGCTGATTTTCTTGAGGGTGGACATTTGACTTACCCCCGGCGCCAGGCATGGAAACGTTCGACCCAGGCCAGCAGCTTCTGCGGCGCATGTGCCTTCTTCCAGTTGCCAGCGACGTACTTGTTCGCCTCGGCCAGCGTCGGGTAGATGTGGATGGTGCCGAGAATCTTGTTCAGCCCGATGCCTTGCTTCATGGCCAGCACGTATTCGGCGATCAGGTCGCCGGCATGTTCGCCGACGATGGTGACGCCGAGAATCTTGTCCTTGCCGGGCACGGTCAGCACCTTGAGGAAGCCATGGGCTTCGCTGTCGGCAATCGCCCGGTCGAGGTCGTCGATATCGTAGGTGGTGACTTCATAGGGAATGCCTTTCTCCTTGGCTTCCAGTTCGTTCAGGCCGACGCGGGCGACTTCCGGCTCGACGAAGGTGGCCCACGGGATCACCGAATAATCGGCCTTGAATTTCTTGAATGGGTCGAACAGGGCGTTGACTGCGGCATACCAGGCCTGATGGGCGGCGGTGTGGGTGAATTGGAAAGGACCGGCGACGTCGCCGGCGGCGTAGATATTCGGGTAATTGGTTTGCAGGAACTCGTTGGTATCGACGGTACGCCCGGTCGGAATGCCCAGTTCTTCCAGACCGAAGCCTTTCAGATTGGCAGCACGGCCAACGGCAACGAGTACGGCATCGAAGGGGATGCGGACATCCTGTCCTTCATGTTCGGCGATCAGGATTTTCTCGCCGTTGTCGATGATGAACTGCTTGGCCCGGTGATTGAGCAGAACATCAATTCCTTCTGCCCGGAAACGCTGGGTGACCAGTTCGGAAACCTCCGGGTCTTCGCGCACCATGATGCGCGCTCCCATTTCAACTTGCGTGACCTTGGCGCCCAGTCGGGCAAAGGCTTGTGTCATTTCGGAACCGATCGGACCGCCACCGAGCACGACCAGGCGCTTGGGCAAATCGCGTAAATTCCAGACGTTGTCCGAGGTCAGATAGCCGACTTCCTCGATGCCCGGAATCGGCGGAACGAAAGGTCGGGCACCGGTGGCGATGACGATGCTGCGCGTTGCCAGCCGCTGGGTGCTGCCATCCTCGCGGGTGATATCAACTTCCCACGGCGAAACGATCTTGGCGCTGCCCTGCGCGACATCGACACCCAACTCGGTGTAACGCTCGGCCGAATCATGCGGCTCGACGGTCTTGATCACGGCCTGCACGCGCTTCATGACATCGGAAAACTCGAATTCGGCGCTGGCAGAATGAATGCCGAATTCCTGCGAGCGGGTGACATGCGACAGGAACTTGGCCGAGCGGATCAGCGCCTTCGATGGGACGCAACCGGTGTTCAGGCAATCGCCGCCCAGCTTGTGCTTTTCCACCAGGGTGACCTTGGCCTTGACGGCAGCAGCGATGTAGGAAGTGACCAGGCCGGCGCTACCGCCGCCGATGACCACCAGATTGCGGTCGAAGCGGGCGGGCTTCTTCCAGTTGGCAAATACCTTGTTCATGCGAACGATCTCCACCATTTTGCGGGCAATCAGGGGAAAGATGCCGAGCAGGACAAACGAGCCGAGCAGGCCCGGCGAGAGGATGCCGGACAGGGACTCCAACTTTGCCAACTGGGTGCCGGCATTCACGTACACCACCGTGCCGGCCAGCATGCCGAGCTGGCTGGCGAAGTAGTAAGCGCGGGTTTTCATGCCGGTCAGGCCGAACAGCAGGTTGACCAGGAAGAAGGGGAACACCGGGACCAGGCGCAGGGTAAAAAGGTAGAAGGCCCCTTCGCGCTTGACGCCCTCGTCGATCGCCGCCAGGCGTTGACCAAAACGCTGACTGACCCAGTCGCGCAGCAAAAATCGGGACATCAGGAAGGCGAGGGTGGCGCCGATGCTTGAGGCGAAGGAGACAATCACCGTGCCCCAGAGCAGCCCAAATACTGCACCACCTGCCAGTGTGAGCAGCGCGGCGCCCGGAAAGGAGAGGGCGGTCGCGATGACGTACAAGACGAAATAAGCGGCAACGCTCAGGAGCGGATTGTTCGTCTGGAAAGCCTGGATGGCCAGCCTGTTGCTCCTTGAGCGTCTGGAGATTGAGATATTGCCCGAGATCGAAAACGAAGAAACCGGCTATTGCCAATCCAATCGTCAGTGCCAATGCCAGCTTGCGAAATTGCATGAAGTGCTCCCTGTGGTTTTACGACCAGGGATGAAGAGTTCCCGGCTTGATCATTAGTCGGATGGCGGGCTGATTTCTTACACTCAAGGAAACGCCATCACGAAATTCAGTGTGTCGATACAGCGCCTGGCCACCGTTATCTTCCGCGCTTGGCGGCCTGACGAAGCAAATCGGCAGGGGCTGTTTCCAGCGCTTCGAGTTGGCGGATCAAGGGTTCGACGGCAATCGGGAGATAGCTGGTAATTTCCAGCGCCCGGTCTTCGAAGACGTCTGTGCCCGGCGCTTTGCTCTGCCATTCGGAAACCACGGCGTCGCGCTGGCGAATGATGGCTTCGATATGCGGCCGGTACAGCCTGAGCATCGCGTTCAGCCAGCGATTCACCGCCCAGTTGGGCGCCGCGTGTTCGATCGCGAAGCCGTCGAGCATGGCGATTACCTGTTCGGCCGGATACCAGGCTTCCGCCGTCACCCAGCGGTTGGTGCAAAAGAGCCCGATCGGGTAGCCCCAGGCATCCATGGCAATGGCGATCAGGTGGCAGATCGCCTCATCGCCGCTGGGCCAGGGCTCGCTGGCCAGGGGGTAGGTGATTGGCGCGCTGCCGGCTGGCATGCCGGCGGCACGCATGAACAGGTGAAAATGCCCGTGCTCGTCATTGTCATCACGATGGGCATGGTAGTAATACTGGCTGTGGCTGTCGGCATCGAACACGTCATCGCGTGGGTAATGTTCGAGTTCGACGAACTCCCCTTGTCCGCGAAGCACTTCGCCAACGATATTGAGGTCGCCTTTTTCCAGGGCCCGATAACACTGGCGGATTTCCCGCCCGGCTTCCAACATCGCGCGGCGGACGTCGGCGGGCAGGCTGCCCGGATCGATTTCCGCCATCATGACGTGACCCCCTCGGTGTGGCTGCCAATATTCGTGAAGTCGTGGAGCAGCACGCCTTCCTCCGCTCCGACTGCTGCTTCCCAAGGGCGTGCATCGAGGGCTTGCCGGGCATCCCGATAGCCGGCCGCCCAGCGCTGGCCGACCCGGGTCGGCGTGAATTCGATATCCTTGGCGTGACTTTCGTCGGCCAGGCGCGGCGCCTGGAGACGGACCAGATGGTAAACGCTGCGGCAGCCGAGCCTGATCGAATGCGCGACTTCAGGTTCTTCACGAACCGCCTTGGGCAGTCGCGCGGCCAGTAGCGACACGCTGTGACGGAGGCTGTGCAATTCCTGCTCCAAACTGACCAGGGTTTGCGCCCGGCTCGCGTACTGCAACTCCTTGCCGCGCTTGAGGACCGCCGGCAGGGTGCGGGGAACGGTGTCCTCGATCGGCCACAGGGTCGCCATGATGCAGAGGGAATGCTGGCGCGGCATGTCGCGCAGCATCCATTCGAGGGGGGTATTGGAGTGGATGCCGCCGTCCCAGTAATGGCGGCCGTCGATTTCCACCGCCGGAAAGGCCGGGGGGAGGGCGCTGCTGGCCAGAATATGCTCGACCCGCAAGGTTTCGCTGCGGCTGTCGAAATAGCGAATTTGCCCATTTTCGACGTTGACCGCACCCACAGAAAGACGGATCGGGGAATCATTCAGGTAGTCGAAATCGACCAGCTCCTCCAGGATTTTGCGCAGCGGTCCCGTATCGTAATAGCTGGCGCTCGCTGGCGGCACTGGCAGACCAAAGGCAAAGCCGCTGGCCCAGCGCGGTGTGAAAAAGTTCGGCAGTCCCGCCACCATCGCCGCCATGGTGTTCCACTGGCCGGCCAGGGTGCCGGCATACGAGGCAGTGTCCGCCGAGGTGTCCTGATCGATCATCCAGCCCTGGCCGACCCGCGCCCAGAATTCGTAGAGGTGCTCCATCCGGTGCTCCGGCCGGTTGCCGGCGATCAGGGCCGCATTGATCGCCCCGACTGATGTGCCAATCACCCAGTCGGGCGCCAACTCGCCGTGTTGCGTCGCCTCGAACACGCCGGCCTGAAAGGCGCCCAGGGCACCGCCACCCTGAAAAATCAGAACTGTGCGCTGCGGTAAAACTGTCTTCCTGTCACTCATGATATCTGCCTCCACTATGGGTTAGATAACCGATGCGATGCTGTTTCGTCCATTCGGTCTAGCCCAGACGTACCGCCCGAACGGCATGGTACGGCTGGTTGTTGAATAAATTAGTCGGAGCACACGGAGGTTTTCTTACATCCAGCGCTCAAAAGAGCGTGGGGCGGCATGCGGGCGTACAGATCAGGAGCCTCTCTTGCGGGCATTCTGCCGGGCAGTTGGATGGTATAAATTTATTTTGGAATGAGTGTAAGAATATGGGTGGGTAATGCGACTAAATGGTACGGCTTGAAAATGCCAGAAAGGGAGCGGGGGCGATGGCAACCGCAACAACAAACATTAATGAGGAGGTTTTTCGATGAATCCGAAAGCAAAACCAGTTGCCTTTGCCCTTGCCCTTGCAGGTGCCCTCGCACTATCGATCCCTGCGGCACAGGCGGCGAATCCCTGTAACCCCTGTGCGGCAAAGGCGAAGAATCCCTGTGCTGTACAAAACCCTTGTGCCGCGAAAAACCCCTGCGCCGCCAGCGAACGGATCGATCCGAAGCTGGTGACCCGTCCCAAAAACTACAAGCCCTACGTCGGCAAGGCTGCCGACCTCAAGAAGGAAGGGCAGCGTTTGTGGAGCGATACCAGCCTGTCCACCAACGGCATGTCCTGCAACACCTGCCATCAGGGTAACGGTGCCTTCCAGAACACCTTCGCAGAACCCTATCCCCACCTGGTGCAAATGGGCAAGGATCGCGCCAGCATGAAGACGACGCATCTCGACGAGATGGTTCAGATCTGCATGGTTGCACCGATGGCTGCCAAGCCGTTGCCCTGGAATTCGAAGCAACTGGCCGCACTGACCGCCTATGCTGCCGAAGTGCAAAAAAACTTCAAACCGGCCAAGGAAGCGGTGGCTAATCCCTGTGCCGCCAAGAATCCGTGTGCCGTAAAGAACCCATGCGCAGCGAAGAATCCGTGTGCCGCCAAGAACCCGTGTGCAGGAAAAAATCCCTGCGCCGCAAAGAAATAGCGGATGTGCCGCTAGACCCTGTAACAACCACCCTCAAGGAGATTCCCGTGAAAATGAAATCAATGAAGCTTGCCCTCGCTACTGCCGCTCTCGCCCTTGCCGTACCTTTTGCCCATGCAGGAAACCCCTGCGCCGCCAAAAATCCGTGCGCCGCTAAAAACCCGTGTGCAGCGAAATCTGCACCGGCTAATCCGTGCGCCGCCAAGAAAGCCAACCCTTGCGCCGCCAAGAACCCATGCGCAGCAAAGAATCCATGCGCTGCCAAAAACCCCTGCGCGATGAAAAAGTGAGCCTGATCTGAACCCGTTGTACTCAGTAATGAAAAAGGGAAGAGCGCTGCTGGCTCTTCCCGTTTTCTTGTTCGCGCTGGTCGGTTGCGGCGAGCGCGAGGCGGTTGCGCCGTTGGCCAGCCAACCGCCGATCCCGGCCACGGCGGCCAGCGATGCCGCGACCGCTGCCTTTCTCGACCGTCATTGGGCACGTCCCCTGGCCGCGCAAGGCAGCCCGCCGGAAAAATTCACCCCCCTCGAAGCGTCCCTCGCACCTGCCGATTGCGGTAGTTGCCATGCCGATCAATACCGCGACTGGCAAACGGCGCTACACGCCCATGCCATGGGTCCGGGCCTGATGGGGCAGCTGGTTGAACATGGCGCCGGAAGCACGCGACGAGCATCAGGCGTGCATCCGCTGTCACGCGCCGCTGGCCGAGCAGGCGGATGCGCTGGTCGATGCGCTGGCCGCCAGCGGGCGCCCGGCGAAAAAATCATTGTCGCCAGGTTCAGCATTGCATCAGCAGGGCCTGGTCTGTGCCGCCTGCCATGTTCGCGCCCACGAGCGCTTCGGGCCACCGCGCCAAGACGGTACGTTACCCGACGCCACCCAGAATGCCGCCTTGCCCCATGGTGGTTTTACGGCGACTCAAGCCTTCGCGGATTCGCGGTTTTGCTCCGCCTGCCATCAGTTCCAGCCCGACGAATACGCCCTTAACGGCAAACTGCTCGAAAACACTTACGAAGAATGGAAAAGCTCGCGCCACGCCCGCGAGGGGCGGACTTGCCAATCCTGCCACATGCCCGGCCGCCGGCATTTGTGGCGGGGCATCCATGATCGGGACATGGTGCGCAGCGGCGTCGAGTTCCTGCCGGAAGGCGGGATGATGAGCGATGGCGCCGTCCAGGCTTCGCTGACCGTCCGCAACACCGGCACGGGGCACCACTTTCCCACCTATGTCACACCCCGGGTCGTCGCCGAGATCGAGCAATTGGCCAGCGACGGCCGGGGTTTGCCGGGAACACGGGTGGAGCATGTCATCCAGCGCCAGGTGCCGCTCGACCTCGCCAGCGAGATTGCCGACACCCGCCTGCCGCCCGACGGCGAGATGCGCCTTGCCTATGACCGGCCACGGCATCGGGCCGCAGTGGCGCTTGTCTTCCGCCTGCGCGTCGAGCCGGACGAGTTTTACGCCCGGTTCTACCGTTCGCTGCTGGCCGACGGCGAAGCGGGGAAAGGCCGGAAGTTGCTGGGCGAAGCGCTCAAACAGGCCGAATCGTCGGGCTTCGTGGCTTTTGAAGAACGGCGAGCTCTGACTCCGACTCCAAGCCCCAAGGAGGATGCACGATGAAAACCCTGATTCCGTTTGTCCTGTGCGCCCTGTGCGCAACCGGTGCCCTGGCCGCCGAACCGGCGCCGCCGACGATCATCGAACTGACCCAGGTGCCCTGCCAGATTCTGGAGAGCGAGCAGGGAATCAACCACGGCTATCGCAGCAAGAGCATCAAGGACTGCGAGGCGATCAATGCCAAAACCGGCATCGCCCGGCTGAAAGCCGCGCAACCCCTGCAGCTCAAGCCGGGCAGGTACATTTTCCGCGTCACCAACCGGGATGTGCCGTACGAACTCGGCTTCTGGCTGCGTGGCGCCGGCATCGCCGGCCGGGTGGCGCTGCCCAGCGTTTCCGGCGGCGGCCTGGTGACCGGCAAGACGCAGGATTACGCGGTCAACCTCAAGTCTGGCGAATATTTCTATTCCTGCCCGCTGAACACGACGCCCGACTATCAACTGCTGGTCAAATGAACCAAGGCGATATGCGCCAGCCTGACCGTGTCAGCGGGCTGCGCCTTTTCCTGGCGGCGAGCATCGCCGTCGGGCTGGGCGGCTATCTGGCGGTGCACAGTGTTCGCCTGGCCGCGCTTTTTGTCGTAGGTCTGCTGCTCGGGGTGACGCTCTTCCACAGCAGCTTTGGCTTTGCCTCAGCCTACCGGCGCCTGTTCCTGCACGGCGAGGTGCGCGCCATTCGGGCGCAACTGGTCATGCTCGCCGTGGCCACCCTGGCTTTCGCGCCGCTGCTGGCCGCCGGTGAATTCGGCGGCCAGGCACTGAGCGGCGCCTATGCGCCGGTCGGCGTGTCGATGGTTTTCGGCGCCTTGCTGTTCGGCATCGGCATGCAGCTGGCCGGCGGCTGCGGCTCGGGAACGCTGTATGCCGCGGGCGGCGGTTCGCCGCGCATGCTGCTGGTGCTGGCCGCCTTCTGCGCCGGCGGCTTCTGGGCCAGACTGCATCTGGGCGCCTGGCAGGCTTTGCCGGAATGGGATGCGGTGGTATTCGGCGAACGTTTCGGCTGGGCGGCGGCAGCATCGCTGCAGGCGGCGCTGCTCGGCGCCGCTGCCTGGGGCTTGCGGCGCCGCGATCAGCCGGCACCGGTGGCGGACTACCACTGGTGGCGCGGCCCCTGGCCCTTGCTGGTCGGCGCCTTGTTGCTCGCCGCCTTGAATCTGGCCACGCTGTTGCTTGCCGGCCATCCGTGGACCATCACCTGGGCCTTTACCCTGTGGGGCGCCAAGGCGGCGCAGTTCCTGGGCTGGGTGCCCGCCGCCGATTCGTTCTGGAGCGCGCCCTTCCAGCGCAGCGCGCTGGACAGCGGAATCCTGGCCGACGTCACGTCGATCATGGACATCGGCCTGATCCTCGGTGCGGCGATTGCGGCGCTGCTGGCCGGGCGATTTGCGCCGGTCTGGCGGATTCCGCCCCGCTCCCTGGGGGCGGCTTTGCTCGGCGGTCTGGCAATGGGCTACGGCGCGCGCCTGTCCTACGGCTGCAATATCGGCGCCTTCTTTTCCGGTGTCGCGTCCACCAGCCTGCACGGCTGGCTGTGGATTGTCGCGGCGCTCATCGGGGCGTGGATCGGCGTGCGTTTGCGCCCGCTGTTCGGCCTGGCCAATTAGGCGCCTGATGGCGCCGGCTATGGTTTGCCAAGAAATCCGGTCGGCCGCCGGGTTTCCTTCTGCCCGGCCGCGGGCGAATCAGCCACTGACCCCGGCGATATAGGCCGCCGTCAGATCGTCGCGCGGAGCATCGAACAATTGCTGGCAGCGGCCGAATTCGATCCGCTTGCCGACCCTTTCGCGCATCCAGAAGAAGGCGGCATAGTTGGCGATGCGCCGGGCCTGGGCCAGGTTGTGGGTGACGATGACCACCGTGTAGCGGCCGCGCAGGCGCTGGATCAGCGCCTCGACCACGGCCGACGACAGCGGATCGAGGGCGTTGCAGGGTTCGTCCATCGCAGCACTTTGGGTTCGAGGACGAGGGCGCGGGCGATGCACTGGCGTTGCTGCTGCCCGCCGGAAAGGCCGAGCGTCGTCGAAATGCCCAGCTTCCTGGCGGCACCGGAAAATGTGCGCATTTCGACAACTGCGCAAAACACGTTCATTGCGGTCAGTTTATTTATGCCGGTCGTTGTTTCCTTGTGGGCGTATGTGCCAGAACTAGACAATCCACTCCGGCAGCACCGATAGATCTACAATTTCACCGTCCGGTCTCGTCGGGATTCGCTCTGCTGCCTGTCCGAAGCGGTTGCACCACAATACCTGGAAGCCGAATGCCTTGGCCGAAAAGGCATCCCAACTGTTCGACGAGAGAAAGCAGATCTTTCCCGGCGCCACTGCGAAATGCTTCGCTGCAAGCTCGTATACCGCCGGATGCGGCTTGAAGACGCCGACCGCCTCGACCGAGAGCACGGCGTCGAGCATTTTTGCTAGGTTTGAGTTGTCAACCGCAGCATTGAGCATGGCCGGCGAGCCGTTGGAGAGAATCGCCGTCTTCAGGCCGGCATCCTTCAGTTTTCGTAGCGTCGCCGGCACTTCCGGGTAGGCGGCTATGCCCAGGTAGAGGTTCATTAGGCGGGCACGCAGCACCGCATCGTCGATCTGCAGCGTGCTCATCGCGAAATCGAGCGCATCGCCAGTAACCTGCCAGAAATCAGCATGATGTCCGGCCAGGCCGCGTAGCCAGGTGTATTGCAACTGCTTGCTGCGCCACAGGTCGGATAGCGTTTTCCAGCCTTCCCCGAGTGCATCCTGTGCGCCCTTGGCGACGCTGCTGACATCAAACAAGGTGCCGTAGGCATCGAATACGCAGACTTCGATATCGGAAAGCTTGGGATGGCTCATGAATTTCTCCTAATTGCGTGAAGCTGCGCCGACATCCGGCGCCACCTGCAAACCTTCCAGCATCTTGTTGAAGCCGCTGAACAGATCAACCACAGCCATCAGTTCGACAAGCTCGGCATCCTTGGTGCCCATGCTCTTGAGTGCGGCGGTATGGGCCTGGACGCAATAATCGCAGCCGTTGGCGGCGGAAACGGCGACGGCGATCATCTCCTTGGTCTTGCGGTCGATCAGGCCGGGTCCCATGATGACCTTGACGCGCTCCCAACTGGCTTTCAGGTAAGCCGGATGATGGGCGATAGCCCGGAACATGGCCGGCACGAAAGGCATGCCGAAGGTGGTACGGATATCGGCATAAATGGCTGCGACGTCGGCGGTCGCTTCGGATTCTTCAACGAGTGCTACGGTTGACATCGGTTTTCTCCCAAAAATGAAAAGAGGCGCCGTGGTGAGCGCCTCGTTGGCTCCTTAGCCTTTGTCGCTCCAGCGACGGCCTTCGAATACCGGATCAAGTGGGGTATGGAACAGGTGATTGGAATAGTTGCTGATTGTCTTCACGGCAAGGGCGAGGACGATTTCCAGGATCTGGCGCTCGCTATAACCAGCGGCCAGGAAGGCCGCGGTGGCAGCCTTTGACGGCAGGCCACGTGAGCCGGAAACGACCTTGGTAAATTTGGCTAGCGCTTCAAGCTTTGCATCGCCAATCGGCTTGCCGTCACGGATGGCGTCGGTCACTTCCGGCGCCAGTCCGGATTTCTTGTCGGCCAGGAAAGAGTGTGCCGAGACGCAGTATTCGCAACCGTTTTCGCGGCTGATGGTGAGGAACACCACTTCCTGCTCCGGCGGCGTGAAGCCGGAGTCATTGCGGAAGGAGGCGTAGCCGGTCAGGTAGGCTTCGAGCAGGCCGGGTGAATTGACCATGTTGGCGTACATGTTGGGAATGAAGCCGAGATTGGCCTTGGCTGTTTCGAGCAGGGCCTTGCCCTTTGGCTCGGCGCTTTCGACGGTCTGAGCGGGTAGGGTGATTTGGTATTCGGCAAGCATGTTGATCTCCTTGGGTTTATATGTACCAAATGGTACAAAATTGGTAAAAAAATTAGACGAGGGCGCTCAGGGCAACCTCGGCGACATCTTCAATGGCTGCCGCCGGCATGCCGGCCTTGGCCATAGTCTTCAATCCACTCATCGTGCTGACAACGTAGCGGGCCAAGATATCGGCATCCTTGTCCGGGGCGATTTCGCCGTCTGTCTGGGCGCGTTCAATCGCTGACCGGAACACCCCGGCAAACTGGCGGGCCCCTTCGCCGACCAGGTCGGCGACTACCGCATCGCGCCCGGAAAACTCGGTGGCCGTATTCATGATCAGGCAACCTTTCGGATGTTCGGTTGCCTCTGCTTCGCGGGCGGCTGCCAGCAGCATGTTGCGCAGGAAGGCTTTGCCGGAAGGCGCCTGTTTAAGCGCTGTAGTCATCCGGTCGACCTGGCGTTCGCGAAAGGTCTTGAGGCAGCGTTCAAACAGTTCATGCTTGCTGCCGAAGGCCTGGTAAAAGCTGCTCTTGGAAATAGCCATGGTGGTCAGCAACTCCTGCAGCGAAGTTGCTTCGTAACCGCGACACCAAAACATCTCCATGGCTCTTTGCAGGGCGAAGTTCGGGTCGAATTCGAGGGGACGTCCAATACTCATCCTGTTAATTGTGTACCGTTAGGTTCATAAGTCAACTATTTCTTCAGCCGGCGTCGGTCGCATTCCTTCGCGCTTGAGCGGATTGTGCTCACAGCATAAGGGTCACGATGTATTCGAGCTCGTCGGGCGCGATTGGGCCCAAGTGTTTGAGTCGCAGCAGGCCTGCGCGGTCAACGAACAAAATGGTCGGCGTGCCGCGTATGTTGCCGAAGACTTCGCGCAATGCATCGGAGCGCATGGCCATCGGTAGCGTGTAGGGATTGCGCGCCCGGAACGCCTTGACTGCTCCGGGCTCCTCGTCGAGTGAGAGAGCCAGAACTTCGAGGCCGCGTTCCTTGTATTTGTTGCGCAGGGCCTCGTAATGCGCTATTTCTGCGACGCAGACCGGGCACCAGGTGGCCCAGAAGAGATAGACGACGGCCTTGCCCTGCAACTGACGGCCGCTGATGATGTTGCCGTCGATCAGCTTCACGTCGGGCCGTGGCGCTTCCCGGCCGACCTCAAGCCCGGAGGGGGCGGCGAATGCGCGGGGGGCGATCAGGGCGCCCATGGCGACTTGCATCCAGCGGCGGCGGAATCTCCAGATGTCTGTCTTTTGGTCTTTGGGCATGTTGGCTCCCGTAAAAATCAGAAGCCCTTTTCTTCCCGGTTACCCGAGAGGAAAAGGGCCTTTGTGCACGGTTTGTGGTTCAACCGCCCTGGGTGTTGAGAATGGTCGATCTGGGCATATCCTGGAAACCCTTGTGGACCTCCTCGAAGGTGCAGTAACCCTTCTTGCCGGCTGCCTTGTCGAATTCCTTTGACATGAAGGCGAGGTATTCGTCCTTTTCGACCTTGCCGTTCTTGTTGGTATCCAGGGTGCGAATGTCGGTCGGCTTGGAGGGAACGTCGGCGAGCGCCTGGCCAGAGACCAGACCAGCGGAAAGTGCCATGACCAGTGCAATTGCGGATGCGGATTTGACGAGTTTCATTTTGCTTCTCCTTGGAACGAATATCTTGCTGTAATGCCCCGGTCGCCTAGTGAAGGATAGTGCGGCTGGAGCTTCCACTTGCCCGGGTGATCGTTGTTTTATTCAACTTTCAGCCCGTAGCCTCAATGTAGTCGCGCTGGCCCGTTGAAAACATTCGTGCGGCTACCTAATCATGCCGTGGTGATTACTTAAGGGTTGTCCCGGTGCGTCGGCAAGAATGCCTAATTCAAGCGCGCGGCGGACCAGTTCGGCGATGGAGGTGGCGCCGAGTTTCTGCATGACATGGGCGCGGTGAACCTCGACCGTGCGGGCGCTGATTCCCGGTTCACGGGCGATCACCTTGTTCTGGCAGCCATCGACCACCCGGCGCAGCACCTCCGCCTCGCGTGGCGAGATCAACGGGCGCCGCAGCGGAAGAGATTCCTCCACCGCGAAGCGGCTGGCGGGGCCGTTCGTGGAAAGCTTCAGCGCAGCGTTGATTGCATCGAGCAGATCCTGGTCGTTAAACGGTTTTTCAAGGAAATCGGTCGCCCCGCATTTCAGGGCGCGCACGGCCTGCTTGATGTCACCGTGGGCGCTGATGATGATGGCGGGGATGTTGGCTTCGCGTCCACGCAGGGCTTCGACCAGTTCGATACCGTTGATCAGCGGCATCCGCAAGTCGGTCACCAGACAACACGGCCCGGCGCTGATCGGGTGGGCCAGCATGGCCCGGGCATCGGGGAAACAGATATGCGCCAAGCCCACCGACTGTAGCAGCAGGCCCAAGGCATCACGTACCGCCGGTTCGTCGTCAACGATATAGACGACCGGAAAATCAGTTTGTCGAGCGTCATTCATGGGCGACCTCGCGCAGGACGATGTGGAATACGGCGCCCCCGGCGGCCGGGCTTTCTGCCCACAGCTTGCCGCCGTGGGCGTCGATGATCGAGCGGCACAAGGCCAGCCCGATGCCAACGCCATTTTCCTTCGTGGTAAAAAAAGCCTCAAAAAGATTTTCCTCGAGGCGGGCATCGATCCCCGGCCCGCTGTCACTGACCGTGATATCGATCTGGCCACCGTCTACGGCCAGCGCCGCCAGGTTGATCCGGCGTTCTGAATCATCCTGATCCACCATGGCCTCGGCGGCATTGCGGATCAGGTTGATCAGTACCTGTTGCAGCTGGATCGGATCACCATGGATCCGGCACTGCCGACAGCCGGGAGCCAGCATCAGTCTGGCGCCATGCTGGCGCGCTTCCGGTTCGGCGAAGCGCGCCGCGTCGGCCAGTAACTCATGCACCGGAAGATCGATCGGCTGCCACGGGCGATCCTGGGCAAAGGCCCGGATGCGACTGACAATCGCGCTTGCCCGGCGCGCCTGGGAATTGGCGCCGTCCAGCGCTTCCTGGACGGTGCCGAGGTCAACGGCACGGACCTGCAAAAAGCGCTGGGCGGCCTGCACGTAAGTCGTGATCGCGGTGAGCGGCTGAGCGACTTCGTGGGCGATGGCTACCGCCATTTCATCGAGCGACTTGACGCGCCCGATGTGCGCCAACTGGCGCAGGTGTTGCTGCGCCTGTTCTTCCGCCTTGCGGCGCTCGGTAATGTCGGCCACGACGGCCATGGCGCCGGTCGGACGGCCGCTCGCATCGGTCATCCGGCGGGTCGTGATCAGCAGCTTGCGCTTGCCTTGCCCCGGGACATCGATCGAGGCCTCGGCTTCGACATCCTGCCCCGCGAGTAGATCATCCGGAGCGGCTCCCCGGTCCGTGTGCATTAAATCGTCCAAGCGCAGGCCAATTAATTTGTCCTGCGCTTTGCCGCACAGGTCGCAAAATTGTTCGCTCGCGAAATCGAGCCTTCCCTCAAGGTCAAGCGTGATGACCCCTTCGGCCATCTGGTCGATCAGGGCGCGCTGGGCATGTTCGCTCTCGACGACGCGTTGCAGGTAGAGATCGCGCTCGCAAGCAGCCGCCGCCAGAAACAGTGCGGTTGCCGTGGCCACGAATAGAAAGAGGCTGAGTGAAATCAGCGCCTCGCTCTGGTTGGAAAGCATGAAGGGGCCGCTGCCGCTGCCCGCCGCCCAGGTGGCGAAGATGCCGGTCATGGCGATGACCAGCGCGGTCTCGCGCGGCCCGAATCGCAGGGCCGCCCACAATACGGCGATGAAAATGGCGTAGAGAATGGTCGAGCCGGGCGCGGCGACGGTGACGGAAAACCCGATTACGTTCAGCGCGACCGTGGCTGCAATCAACAGGCTGAATTCGAGCCGGCGCGCGGAAAATGAGGGTTCCGCGTTCCACGTCAGAAAGAGCGGGGCGACGACAATGATGCCGAGTCCGTGCCCGGCAAAACCGATGATCAGGCCACCCCAGTAACCAGCCTCCATCACCTCGCCGTTGCCGAGCAGTGCCAGCAGGGCTACCCGCAAGGCGACACAAAGCGCGGCACTGGGCAGGGCGCCGAGGACAATGAAGATCGCGACATCGCGCGTCCGCTTCAGGCGCAGGTCGATGTTCGCAAGACGTACCAGCAGCCACCACGCGACGAGGGCTTCGGCGACGCTGCCCAGGGCAAGTGTCAGAGCGGAGAGCGGTGCCCAGCCGGTGTAGATCCCGAAGAGAAAGTCACCGGCAAAAACGCCGATGGCGGCCAATGGCCCGAGAATCAACACCGCAGCCACTGCGATGCCCGCAGCCGGCCAGATGCCGGCCAGCCCGTGGCCGACCGGGTACAGTTCGAACGCCAGCACCCCCGAGGCCAGGTAGAGTCCGGCGACGCCGGCGAGCGCGAGCAGATTGCCCCCGGCCGACCGGGCGCCGCCTTGCAGGGGAGCAAAGGGCGTCATCGCGGGTTGGCGATTTGCATCAGACATGCACCGAGAGTTGTTTCAGGTGCTGCCTATTGCGCGCTCGCGGCATCACCGACGATGCGCTCGAAGATCGGATCCATCTCCTTCGCCAGCGCATCGAGTTCCTTGCTCTGGTAGGGCGCGAAGACAGTGGTCGGCGTGCGGTAGCTGACGGTCGCCGTGTTGTCAGCGTTTTCGGTGACATAGATGCGCAGCGGCGCTTCGATGCCGGCGGGAATGCTGGCATTCAGCATGCGCACCGCGAAATCGTTGCGAAAGACCATGAGCACGATATTGCCGCGAATCTTGACGCCCCGGCCGGCGGCGCCCTTGCTGGCGCTGGCCTGGGCGACAAGGCCCATCTTGTTGTTGACGATCGATTTCTCGAGACGCTGAACGAGCGCGTCGAAGTTTTGCCGGGTGGGGACGACCCGGGTTTCCGGCAGGCTGCCGGCAGCCTGGACCTGCGCCGCCAGAAGGGTGGCCGCGACGAAGGCGAGGATGGCGCTGGCGTTACGCAAAACGGATCTGGAGAGCATGGTAAAACTCCTTGCGGTTAAGGCGGCTTCGGGCGTCCTGTCGGCGCCCTGGCCCGCCGGGTGAAAAATCTGACGTCTCGCTACGGGCAGCGATCGCCGCTGCATTCCACGCGCATCGCGGCACCTGCTTTCCAGTGCATGGCGGCCAGGGTGAAGGCGACCCCGGCAAGCAGGGCGCCATAAACGGTGACGGCCTGCAGGGAAAAAGTCGGAATGGCCGCCAGGAGCAAGGTATCGTTGCCGCCCGGAACCAGCGTGCCGCCGACGCCCATCAAAAAGCCGCCGAGCAGGTGCGGGACGGCTTCGTGCGGGTTTGGCTGGCGTATGGCGAGCGTGCCGCGATGCCAGGAAGAGAGCAGCATGCCGGTGATGAGTGCCACCAGTAGCAGCGCCTGGCCAGCGGCAGGGGCGGGTCCCGCGCCCAGCCATGAGGCCGATTCGGCGCGCAGGAAATTGGTGTAGGTCCATGCCCCGTGGAGGGCGTAAAGCGTCCCGCCGCCGATGCCGAGTAGCGCCGCGCCGGATGACAGACGGTACTTGCTGGCCAGCAGATGATGGAACAGGCCACCGGCAGGGCTGCGGGTTCGCCACAGGCGGCTTAATTCCCAAATTGCCCAGAGCCAGAGTGCGCCGAGCAGTGCTGTGGCGCCGCCGTTCTGCCAGTGCCAGTCCGGCACGATGGGTTGCAGCGAAGTTTTGTCGATGCCGCTGATCAGGTAAACCATGCCGACAAAACCGAGAACCATGCCGAGCAAGGTCAGGGCCATGTCAAGTTCGCCGTCGGCAAGCCGTTGCAGCGTTGAAAAGGAACAGCCGCCATTGATCGCGGCGCCCACCCCGAAAACGAAACCGCCGGCCAGCGCCGCCGACCAGGGAAGGCGCCCGAGAACCGGCTGCGGCGTGATCGAGAGCATCACAATCAGGGTTCCGGAAAGCAGCAGGGTCCACAACACCGCCTTGACGAAACTGGCCAGCATCCAGGCCTTGCCCGAGGTCATCACTTCGGCGACCGCCTTCACCGTGCATAGGCTGGCGCGGTGGGCCGCGAAACCCATTCCCAGAACCAGCAGGAAGGCCAGGAGCGGATGCAGGGTCATGGCCAGCGATCGATCAAGGCGCTGCGTATCGCCGGAACAACCAGTGATCCAGCGAAATCACGCCGGGGCCGCGGGCGATCAACAGCAGCAGCACGGTCGCCCAGACGCCATGGGTGGGATAGGCGTCGGGATAGACAAAGATCTGGATGGTCAGGGTCATGACCAGCAGGGCGAGCGACGAGAAGCGCGTCGCCAGACCGAGCAGGATCAGGATGGGGAAGAAATGCTCGCCGAAGGCGGCCATTGGCGCGGCCAGTTCGGGCGGCAGCAGGGGCAGGCGATATTCGCTGCGGAACAGTTCACGGGCCGAATCGGACAGATGCGGCCAGCCGAACTGGAAGTCGCCGGAAACGATGTCGACGACAAAACCCTCGATCTTGGTCTGTCCCGATTTCCAGAAGATTGCGGCGACCGAGAAGCGCCCGAGCAGTGCGATGAGCGAATGCGGAATGCGCGAGAACAGGGCGATGAGGCCGCTGACCAGACTGGCGAGCGGTGACGAGGGCGTGTTGGGTGTACCTGGCGACGGAGGTGTTCATGAGTGTCTCCTTGGGGGATTCAATGCCGTGATGGCCGATTTTTGCAGGAGCAAGGCGAGAATGCCGGCCAGGTCGAAATCCGCATCGAGCGCAGCGGCGCTTTCCGCTGCTTCGCCAAGCGTCGATCCGGCCTGGATGGCGGAGATGAAGCGGCCCGCCGCTGCCGAAATCGGCATGACTTCGACTGCCAGTTCGTGGCGCAAAATCAGGGCGTTTTCAGGGTTGACCGGGTTGACTGTCGAGAGGTCCTGAAGGCCCTGGTGGGCGGCCCACAACGAAACGAGTGCGGTGGGCGAGGACAGCACGGCCAGCGCAGGTTGCAGTTTGAGGCCCATGCTTGGCAGGGTGTCTTGATCGGCCAGGGCGGCGCTGATCTCGGCGGCGCTGATGGCGGAGACATCGGCGGCGTGATAGGCCACGACCCGCAGATGTTCGAGGCGCGCCACGTCGGCCAGATAGGGTAGTCCGGCGGCAGGTGGAAAGCGCTCGATGAAATCGGGAAATTCCGCGCCGTAGAAGGCCAGCAGACGCGATTGCGGCGGGTGGGCATAGGCATAGAGGCGCGCCATGGCCCGGAAAAATTCTTCGCCCACCAGTTCCTGCGTCACCTCGAAGGTGTCGGCCAGGGCGTCGATCAGCGAAACGATGACGTTGTTGCGATAAATCTGAAAACGTTGTGCCGGGTCCGAGCCGTTCCAGGCGGTCAACCCTGCCGGGGCGGGCAAATCCGGATCAAGCAGGGCGGCTGCGAAATCGTGCTGGTTCATGTCGTGACCTCGGACAGGTGGGTTTGCAGCAGCATTTTCTGCCCGTTGCGCCTCGGCCAGCAGTATCGGAAAGGCGGGAATGTCATTGTCGCGCTCGATCAGCGTCGGCAACGGGCCGGAGCGTTCCAGCGTGTAGCAGTAAAGCTCCCAGACCGCCTGGGCAATCGGTGCGCCGTGGCTGTCGATGAGCAGCGGGGCCCCGGCGGCATCGATATCCTGCGCGAAGCCGGCCAGGTGGATCTGCGCCGTCGCCGTCAGCGGGAAGGCATCGATATAGGCCTGCGCATCGCGGCCATGGTTGATGCAGGAGACGTAAACGTTATTGACGTCGAGCAGCAGCCCGCAATCGGTACGCTTGACGATCTCGCCGATGAAATCGGTTTCGGCCATGGTGGATGCGGCGAATTCGACATAGGTCGCCGGATTTTCTAGCAGCATGCGTCGGCTCAGGCGTTCCTGGACGCGGTCGATGTGATCGCAGACGCGTTGCAGCGTGCTGGCGTTGTACGGTGCCGGCAACAGGTCGTTGAGAAAGGTGTCGCCGTGGCTCGACCAGGCCAGGTGTTCGGAAAAGGATTGCGGTTCGTAGCGGGCGATCAGCGCGGCCAGGCGATTCAGGTGGGCTTCGTCGAGCCGCCCTTCGCTGCCGATTGACAGGCCGACGCCATGAATCGACAGCGGGTAATCGCGGCGTATCTGCGTCAGGTAGTGATGGAAGGGGCCGCCATCGACCATGTAATTCTCGGCATGGATCTCGAAAAATCCGAGGTCGGGCAGGGTGTCGAGAATGGTCGCGAAAGTGCTCAGGCTTGAGGCCGAGGCCGCCGCGCGCCGGCAAGGTGCCGGCACGGTTGATTGCATTTCGGCAAGAGCACCGGCCGTCGGCGGCAGGGCATGCAGGGCTGTCGTCATGGCAGGTGCTCCGCTTCAGTTCAGGGAAATCAGGCCTTCTTTTCCTTGAATTCGGCGAGTTGACCGTGACCGGTCGGCGAGGTCTTGGAGACAGTCTTTTCGCAGGTGCCCTTCGGAACCAGCGACCAGGCGTTGCCCTGGTGATCGATCTTCGAGGTACCTGCACAACTGGTGCCGGCGCCGGCCTTGCAATCGTTCTTGCCTTTTAGGGCGACGCCGAAGCATTTTTCCTTGTCGGCCATGTCGGCGGCGGCAACCGGGGCGGCGGCAATGGTCATGGCGGCGCCAAAGGCAAGGGCGAGGGATGCGGCGGTCAGAGTCTTGTTCATGGTGGTATCTCCTGGGTTGATGTACTTCGTTACAGTTGGACAGCAAGCAAATCATGCTGCTGTTCCATTAGTCGAAGCTGGCGCCGATTTCTTACACCTTTATTTAATTTTTTCAGGCTGGCCGTTTGATCGGTGCCAGAGACCCCTTGCCGTATGGCGTCTCAAGCGTGGTGCAAGTGCCTTTGGGCACGAGCTTCCAGGCATTGCCCTGAAAGTCCTTCTTCGAACTACCGGCACACGATGTGCCGGGGCCAGCGGCGCAGTCGTTCTGGCCGGCCAGCGAGACGCCATAACATTTTTCCTTGCCGGCATTGCTCGGTAATTCCGTCGCTCCGAAGGCGCTGGTCGCAAACAGGGTGAGCGCACCGGCCAGCGATGCGATGAGGGTTTCATTGAATTTTCGGCGATCCATGGTTTTCTCCTTCGATCTATCGGTTGAAAGGATGCCGCCACCGCAGCGGGTGGCAGCACCAGACGGGGGCTTACAGTGACTTCGGCGCCTTGTCCTTGAGAACGGGCCAGTTGGCCTGGGCCTTGACGAGGTTGCCGGGGATGTCCTCGTTCCACTTCAGCTGGACGTCGCGATTAACATTGAAGTAGAGCTTGCCGTTGACGACCTTCCATACGGTGGGGTCGATGTCGAGCTTCTTGCCCAGCGCCACGCCCAAGGCGCAAAAGCCGCCGAACTGCGGCTCGTACTTGGCAGGGTTGGCCTTGAAGGCGTCGCGGTTGCCGGCCGAGGCGAAGTAGTAGGTGGCGCCCTGATGGGTCACGCTGTACTTCTTGTCGCCTTTGCTTGCCTGGGCGGCGAAGTAGGCCACCGGGTCATAGCCGGCAATGGCGACATCCTGTTGCGTGAGGTTGATACTGCTCGACGAGGCCTCATCGTAGGCGAAGGCTGCCGTCGGCAACAGGGCGGCGAATGCACCACCCAGGGCAAGGGCGGCAAGGCTGCGGCGGCTGGCGTTGAATACGGATTTCATTTGGATGTTCCTTTCAGTCTGTTGATGAGGTGAATCAGAGTTGAACAACGGGGAAGTCGATATCGGTGGCGGCGACATGGTTGGTGTAGTTAGTCAGCGTGTTCAGGGCGACAAGTGCGATGGCCTCGACGATCAGGCTGTCATCGATACCGGCAATACGGGCGGCGCCGAGATCGTCATCGGAGAGACGGCCACGTTGGTTGACCAGCTTGACCGCCAGTCTGGCCAGGGCGTCGTTGAAAGCACCTTCACCACGTCCTGCCCGCGCCTCGCGAATCGCCGACTCGCTCAGACCGGCGCTCTTGCCGATCAGCGTATGGGCAGAGAGGCAGTATTGACAGCTATTGGCCTGACCGACGGCGAGGGCGATCACTTCGCGCTGGGCTGCACTCAGGCGGCCACCGGCCAGGGCTTCGGAAAGACCCAGGTAGGCGTTTAGCACCGGCTCGGAATTGGCCAGGGTGGCCAGCAGATTGGGCAGCAGCCCGATCTTTGCCTTGACGGCATCCAGGGTGGCGGCCAGTTGGCCGGCGGTCTTTTCACGGCGAATCGGTTGAATACGCGGCATGGTGTTCTCCTTGATATGGGGTGGTGATAAAAGCGCTTCCGGCGCTGGACACATCATGCAATACTAACGGCAACATAAAGTTTCATTAATTATCCCGAAAGTATCGACATGGACAGGCTTGCCCCATTGCTCAGCCACATTTCGTTTGCCGCGCGTGTTTTCTATGCCGGAGAGCTCTGTCAGATGGCTTCGTTCGACGATTCAGAGCAGGCCGGCCATCTGCATGTAATCAAGACCGGCCGGCTGGCGGTCAGGATTGGCGGGGCGGATGTTGCAGTCATTGAGCGTCCGAGCGTGGTGTTCTTTCCGCGGCCCTGCAATCACGCGCTGATCCCGCAGAATGCACAGGGCTTCGAACTGCTTTGTGCCTCGATCGACCTCGGTCTCAAGGTGAGAAGTCCGCTGGCCATGGCCCTGCCGGAGTTCCTCGTTCTGCCCATTGACAACGCTGGGCCGCTGGCTGCCACGCTCGACCTGCTCTTTCAGGAGGCATTTGGCGATGGCTGCGGGCGCCAGGCAGCTCTCGACCGGCTGGTCGAATATTTCCTGATCCAGTTGCTTCGCCACGTCATGGATTCCGGTGCGCTCAAGGGCGGGATTTTTTCCGCCCTCGCCGATCAGCGACTAGCCCGCGCCGTCACCGCAATGCACGACCGGCCGGCCCATCCCTGGACGCTTGACGAACTGGCCGACCTGGCGGGCATGTCCCGGGCGCGCTTTGCGGTCAATTTCCGTGAGGCAGTTGGCATGACGCCGGTCGATTACCTGACCGACTGGCGAATGTCAGTCGCCCAGACTTTGATCCGGCAAGGGCGCCCGATCAAGAATGTTGCCTCGGCCGTCGGCTATCAAAGCCAGGCGGCCTTGACGCGGGTCTTCTCTCGACGAGTCGGGTGCTCGCCTACCGATTGGTGGGCACAGGCGCGCGGGTTAGATACCTGAATTGAGCGCCTTGTCGGCACGTAGTCGGTCAACCGCGAGATCGACAAAACTGCGCACCTTCGCTGATCCATGCCGTCCCTCGCGGTGAATCACATGCACCGGCAGGTCGGCTCCTTCGTACGCTCCGAGGACGGTTTTGAGTTCGCCCGACGCGAGTTGTGGCGCCGCCTGGTAGGAGAGCAGGCGAGTCAGCCCATAGCCATGGCGCGCGGCTTCCAACGCCCCGTCGTTGGTATTCACGACGATGCGTGGTTGCACAGGCACGCTCAGCTTTTCTTCTGCCGAGTGGAAGATCCAGTCGTTTGTCGGCGAGATCCCGCTCGCCGCGACCAGGCGATGCCTGGTCAAATCCTTTGGCGCCTGCGGAATTCCATGCTTTTCGAAATAGGCAGGCGCGCCGACCACTACCCGGCGTACGGACCCGACACGGATAGCGCGCAGTGACGAATCAGGCAATGGCCCGATACGGATGCCGACGTCCATGCCCTCATCAATCAGGTTCACGATGCGATCGACGAACAGTGCCGATATTGTCGTCTGCCCGAAAGCAGACTGATACTCGGTCATGATCGGCATGACGTACAACTTGCCGAAGAGTGCCGGAGCCGTGACTGCCAGTTCCCCCCGAGGCGTGGCGTTGACACCCGCGGCGGCGGCATCGGCCTCGTCCATTTCGATCATGATGCGGCGGGCCTCTTCAAGATAGCGCGTGCCGGCTTCAGTCACCTTGACGACGCGTGTGGTGCGGGTAAGCAAGCGCACCCCCAGCCGTTCTTCCAAGGCCAGCACGGCGCGCGTCACTGCGGGCGGCGACATCTTCAAACGCCTTGCGCCGCCGGCAAAGCTCTCGGCTTCGGCGACGGCGACAAAAACGTTCATCAGGTGGAAGCGGTTCATTACTGTTCCAGTATTCGTAATAATGAATTCCATTGTATGGCTATTCTTGTCTTGGTGTTCCTTTGGCAAAGTGGCAAGCGTCGACAACGCAGCGACACCCCAACCCCGAATTTTTCAAAGGAGAAACACCATGGCCCGTATCAACGTCGTTACCCACGAGACCGCCAACGCCGAACAAAAGACGCTTTTCGCCGCGATTTAGTCGCAGCTCGGCATTGTGCCGAACTTCCTCAAGGTTTTCGCCAACTCGCCGGAGGCCCTGAAAGCTTTCCTCGGGCTGCACGGCATCGCCAACGGTGGCAGTCTCGACTTGCTGACCCGCGAACGCATCGCTCTTGCGCTGGCACAGCAGAATTCCTGCCAATACTGTGTCTCGGCACATACCGCCATCGGGCGCAAAGCCGGCCTTGACGATGCCGAGATCGAGGCCAACCGAGCCGGAACCAGCCATGATGCCAAGGCAGCGGCCGCCGTGAAATTCGCTCGCGCCCTCGTCGAGCACAAGGGTGATGTCACCAACGCAGAGTTGGGCGATGTGCGCACCGCTGGTTACACCGATGCAGATATTGTCGAGATCATCACCCATGTCGGCATGAACATCCTGACCAACATCCTCGGCAAGGCCAGCCGTGTCGATATCGATTTCCCGAAGGTCGAGTTGAACCTCGCGGCCTGAGATCGAACCCGCACAGGAAGGGGGAAACCCCTTCCGCCCAGCGAAAAGGAGACCTCCATGAGCAATGCATTTGCTGATATTGCCTTCACCATGAACGTCCAGGCCTTGCAGACACGCATGGGAAGTCGCGACGCCTATCGCCGCGCCGCAGAAGGCCCTGTGGAAGACCCGGACCTTGGCCCGTTCGAGGTCGCGTTCATCGCGGCCAGGGACAGCTTCTATCTCGGTACGGTGGGCGAAACCGGCTGGCCCTACGTCCAGCATCGTGGCGGCCCGGCAGGGTTCCTGAAGGTACTCGATGCACGCACGATCGGCTTTGCCGACTTTTCCGGGAACCGCCAGTACATCTCCGCTGGCAACCTTGCAGGCGATGACCGCGTCAGCCTGTTCCTGATGGACTACCCGCACCAGACCCGCCTGAAAATTCTCGGCCGGGCGCGGGTAATCGACGAGGACGGTGAGCCTGAACTACTGGAACGCCTCGACAATCCGCATTACCGGGCTCGCGTTGAGCGCGGCATTGTCATCCATGTCCAGGGTTTCGACTGGAACTGCCCAAAATACATAACACCCCGCTATACGGAAGAGGAAGTTGCTCAACGTATCAGGGAGGCCACTTTGGCGCCGGCGGCGCAATCCTCGCAGCAGAACGCTGCCCGTGCCGAGCCAATCGGCAGCGGTGAACTGGCGCTCACCATCACCGGCGTCCGCCAAATGACGCCGCGCATCCGCGCCTACGAATTACGCGCCGACGACTGGAGCGAACTAGCGCCAGCAGAAGCTGGTGCACACCTTGAGGTGCCGGTGCGCCTTGCCGACGGATCGGTGGTCACGCGGCAGTATTCTCTTGCCTCAAATCCTGAACGTCGCGATATGTACGAGATTGCTGTGCTTCTCGAAAACGATGGGCGCGGTGGCTCACTGGCGATTCACGATACCTGGCAGATCGGCACGCGGCTGCGCGTCGCACCGCCAATCAACCACTTTCCGCTGCATGCCGATTCCCGCCCAGCCGTGCTGATCGCCGGCGGCATCGGCATTACGCCAATCAAGGCCATGGCGCAGGCGCTGCGGCGGCGCAAGGTGCCGCTTGAACTGCATTACACCGGGCGCACTCCCGCGGAAATGGCCTACCGGGACCGACTGGCAGTCGAATTCAAGCATGGCTATTTCACCTATTTCAGCCGTGTGCCAGGTCACAGTCGCCTCGATGTCGCTGAGGTGCTGCAGCGTTCGGCCGGCGATGCGATGTTCTACGTCTGCGGTCCCACCGCGCTGATCGAGGCAGTGCGGGCGGCTGCGAAGCGGCTCGGCATTGCGCCGGAACGCGTACAGCACGAATCGTTTTACTGAAGCACCGGCCTTTTAGGCGGACAGCGAGATAGCCGCCAGAATTTGCGCCAGCGTTTTCAATGCCGATTCTGCCGAGCCGTCCATTTGGGCGCGGATGATGGCGCCGTCTATGGCCATCGCGACGATCTCCGCCTTGCCTTCGTTTTCGCTCGACATGAACTGAGCGGCCAGCACGTCGGTCATTTCCTTCTTGTGGCGACGGGAGATTTCGGCCACCTCGGGGAGCGTTCCGTCGAGTTCGACCACGGCGTTGATGAAAGCGCAGCCGCGGTAGTTTTCGTTCTGGAACCACTCGCCGAGGGCGTCCACGACGATTTCGTTCGGCCGTCGTTGAGCCCCCCTGTGACGCATCAATGCATCCTTGAACCAGTTCATCCAGAGTGCGTGCCGGTATTCGAGGTAGTCGCGGATCAGGTCGTTCTTGCTGGGGAAGTGGCGGTAGAACGTGACTTTGGTGACGCCGGCCTCGCGGATGATGCGGTCTATCCCAGTCGCCCGGATGCCTTCGCCGTAGAACAGCGCATGGGCGGCGAGAAGGATGCGTTGGCGGGCGCTCGGGGCGGTTGAATTATTTCCCATTCGCGAAGTGTAGACAATTCTGTTTACTTTGCTAGTATGTGGACGTAGACAGATCAGTTTACGTTGTGTGCAAAAAAGGAGATTGGATCATGTTTCTGCAAAAATTCCGTGGGGAGGGCGCCGCCTTGCCACCGCTACCGAGCCCTCGCGTGGTGGGGCTTGCCGCGCTGGGCGGTGCGCTGGCCATCGCCGGCCTGGCCTTGCTGGGGCAATCGTTGACGCTTGTCTTGATGCTCGGTTCCTTCGGTGCCTCCTGCGTGCTGCTGTTCGGCTTTCCCGACGTGCCGTTTTCCCAGCCGAGGAATGTCGTTGGCGGCCATTTCCTGAGTTCCCTGGTCGGGCTGTCCTTCCTGACTGCTTTCGGCCCCCACTGGTGGGCCCTGGCGCTGGCGGCGGGCAGCAGTATCGCCGTCATGATGCTGACCCGGACCGTACATCCCCCAGCCGGCTCGAATCCGGTCATTGTTTTCCTGACCCAGCCGTCGTGGAGTTTTCTCTGGTTCCCAACCTTGGCTGGGGCCGTTGTACTCGTGATCGTGGCGCTGGGCTATTTAAATGCGACAAGAAGCCAGCGTTACCCAAAATATTGGTGACAGGCCAATCAGCGATTCAGCTGGGTGCTGTTGGCCAGCCCCCAGGTCGGCCCGTTCTCGATGCGCTTGAAGTAGGACAGCCAGGCGTCCGAGCCTTCCGGCCAATTGGCGAGAAAGTTGGCTACCCAGGCACCGTGGTCGTAGCGGATGGGCAGGGCGTGGACATGCACGCCGTTCTGCACCTCGCCGTAGAGCACTTCGCCGCTCGGCGGACGGAGGCTGATCCGGGTCAGCAGGCCGTAGCGTTGATCGCTGAAATTGGGCATGCCGGCGGCGCCGTTGTTGGCAACCAGGCCCGGCGCAAAATGGCGCAGGGCCGGCAGGCAGGTGTGGGTGCTGGCGAAGATGTCAGTATCAGCGCGGCGAAAGGCATCGACGATCCACGGCCGGTTTTGCCGATCATCCAGGGCTGCCGCGTCGAAGCGCCAGCCGGCGAGCGAGTCGGTATCGCCGTGCACGATGCCGCAACGCGCTGGCCGCCGATGGCGAAGCTGGCGATCATCGGCAGAATCGGCCAGCGCGGCGAGAATGTCCGGGTGCCGGGCAGCCGTCTCCTTGAGCCGGGCGTGAATCTGGTTGGATCGTTCAACGACGGCACTGTCTGACGTGCTCCGGATAAGCGCAGCCGCAACCCGCCGCGTTGCCGTCAACTCCGAGTTCCGCCTCGACGTTGCCGACAATGGCGTGATGGGCGAGAACTCGGCGGTTGATTTCGGCAAAGCCGGCGTCGTCGACATTGAACCAGTTGAAATCGCCGTTGAAGACGAGGGTGACCGGCCCATCTTCTTGCGCAACCATCGCTTCAATGGCATCGAGCGCCGGCAGGTTGCCGTAGAGTCCGCCGACGACGTAGAGCGTCTCCGCCTCGACGACCGGCAGGCGGGCGATGGCTTCGGCGCCGTAGCGGTAACGTAATGGGCAGGTCCGTCCGGCGATATCGCTCATTTGCGCTCGCCCCACACCTGCTGGACCCGTGCATCGCGCCCGCAGCCGTTGCGGTAGTAGGCATAGCGGATCGGGTTCTTCTTGTAATAATCCTGGTGGTATTCCTCAGCTGGCCAGAAGGTTGACGCCGCCAGCACTTCGGTGTAGATCACCGTGAAACGGGCGCTTTTGAGCAAGGTATCCCGACTGGCTTCAGCGATTTTATGCTCAGTCTCGTTCTGCCAGTAAATGCCGCTGCGGTACTGGCTGCCGACATCGCAGAACTGGCGGTCCTTGACTGTCGGGTCGATGTGCCGCCAGAAATACTCGACCAGTTGCGAATAGCTAACTCTCTGCGGGTCGTAGATGACGCGCACAGCTTCGGTGTGGCCGCTCTTGCCCGCGCTGACCGCTTCGTAGCTCGGGTTTTTGGTCAGGCCGGCGGTGTAGCCGGATTCGACTTCGATAACGCCGGGCAGCTTTTCAAAGTCGGCTTCGATGCACCAGAAGCAGCCGCCGGCAAACAGCGCGCTGCCCTTGGCGGTCGGCGTTTCGGTTGCCTGACTCTGGAAACTGCCTGCCAGTGTGGCAATTACTACGGTCAACCGGAAAAAATGACGAATTTTCATGTCCGTAGCGCCGGCAGTGGTTCGCCCTTGACGACAAAGCCGAGGGCGACGCCGTTGTTGCAGTAACGTTTGCCGGTCGGCTTCGGACCGTCGTCGAAGACATGGCCCTGATGTCCGCCGCAATGCGTACAGTGATACTCGGTGCGCGGGTAGATCAGCTTGAAGTCGGTCGAAGTGCCGACGGCGCCGGCCAGCGGCTGCCAGAAGCTCGGCCAGCCGGTGCCGCTCTCGTACTTCTGGGCGCTGTCGAACAGCGGCTGATTGCAGGCTGCGCAGATGAACGTGCCGGCGCGCTTTTCGCCGTTCAACGGGCTGCTGCCAGCGCGTTCGGTGCCTTCTTCGAAGAGCACGACATAGGCTTCGGGGGCCAGCAGTCGTTTCCATTCGGCCCGGCTCTTGTTGAGTGGGAAAGCGCTCGCCGCCGTGACGCGGAAAGGCAGGGCGCTGGCAGCGATCAGTCCGGAGACCCGGGTAATCCAGTGGCGACGGTTCATGATTTTTCCTCCTTACTTCTTGCTGATATGGAGTGTTTCTGCGACGGGTCGTTCCTTCACGAAAACACAGAGCGCCGGGTGCTTTCCGGCAATTGCCAGGGAACAGCTGGAACAGCCTCGTCCGGGCGATACAAATTAGTCAGTTTTTGGTCGTCGACCGCAGACAGCGGCAAATCGAAGGCGATCCGGCCACTTTTCAGGCCGATGACCCGATCGGCCAGCAAAGGCAGCAGGGACGGGTTGTGTACGATCGAGATCAGCGTCGCATTACGCGCGGCCTGGGCCAGCAGGTGACAAACCTCGCCAGCGGCGGCCGGATCGAGTGCCGCCGTCGGCTCGTCGGCGAGAATGAGTTTGGGCTGCTGGACGAGCAGGCGGGCGATGGCGACCTTCTGCCGTTCGCCGCCAGAAAGCTTGTCGGCCCGTGTTGTGGCGCGGGCCAGCAGGCCGACGGCGTGCAGCGCGGCTTCGGCGCTGGTGACCTCGTCAGCCGGAAAATGGCGAACCCAGCTACGCCAGCCGGTGACGCGACCGAGGCTGCCGATCAGCACGTTTTCCACTGCGCTCAGGCGACCAACCAAGTGCAGGCCTTGGTGGATCTGCCCGACTTCGCGGCGCAGGGTGCGTAGTTCCCGGGGCGACGGGCTGCCACTCAAATCGCGACCGAGCACGTTCGACACGGCCATGCGCTGCCGGCATGAAACCGGTCAGCAAGCGGAGCAGAGTCGATTTGCCGGCACCGTTGTGGCCGACGACGGCGATGCGCTCGCCGTGGCGGATGCTCAGCTTGCCGACATCGAGCAGGGCACGCCCATCGGCAATGCAGCACACCTGCTGCAGGGAAATGGCAATTTCCTTCATGACAGGGCCTGCCGGATGCGCCGGCTGACGGCGTCGAAGGCGGAAACCATCAGCACGATGACGATCAATACGGTCGATAGCCGGCCCCACTGGAACAGCGAGGTCGCTTCGGTAATCAACAGGCCGAGCCCGCCGGCCCCGATCAGTCCAAGGATGGTCGAGTCGCGGATATTGAATTCCCAGACGTAGAGATGGCTGGAAACGAATTGCGGCAGCACCGAGGGCCAGACGGCGTTGAAGAAGACCTGGTCGGGCGTTGCGCCGACGCTGCGCACAGCGTCGATGGCCGCCATGTCGAGTGACTCGATGGCTTCGGCAAAGAGCTTGCCGTAGGTGCCCATTGAGTGCAGGCCGATGGCCAGGATGCCGGCGGTCGGGCCGAGGCCGACGATGCCGACCAATACCAGCCCGAAGACCAGCGTGTGGATGGAGCGGGCGACGTCGAGCACGCCCTTGGCCAGCCAGGCCAGCGGCTTCGGTGCAGCGAGGTTACCCGCTGTCAGCACAGCTAGTGGCAGGGCGAGCAAGGCACCGAGTAGCGAGCCCAGAGTGGCGATGCGGATGGTTGTCCAGGTGGCGCGGCCGAGACCAGCCAGATAATCGGCTTCGACTTCCTGGCGATTTTCGACACGGAGCACCGTGCCGTCGTCACTCTTGTATTCGAGCTGCTGGTTGCCGAACCAGACGTCGAGAAAGCTTGGGTGGGCGAATTCGCCCACCGTTTTGACCAGATTGGCCAGCGGATTACGCCCCAGCGACAGTTCGTCTTCGCTGGCCAGCGTGCCGAGGCAGGCCGCGACGAGCAGCACGTAGATCAGCGTCAGCCCGAGAAAGCCGAGCCGGCCGCTGAAACGATTGACGAAATAGTTCGTCAGGGCGTGGACACTCATTATTTGGCCTGCAATTTTCCGGTCGCCAGGCCTGCATCGCGGATCGGCTTGTAAAAGGCGTTATCGCGGCTCACGAAGCCGGTGTAATGCGACGGCAACAGCTTGGGGTTGGTCTTCAGGGCTTCGCCGACATCGCCGAGGGCACCCTGGAGTTGACCGATCAATTCCTTGTCGCCGGCCAGGGCACTGCTCACGGCAAAGGCGTCATTGGGCAATGGGGCCGAGGTCCAGATGATCTTCGAGTCCTCGGCCTTGATCAGGCCCTGTTCGATCATCGCGTTGCGATTACGGTTGTAGTCGGCACCGGCATCAAGCACGCCTTGGGTGACCTGGGTTTCGATGGCCTGGTGCGAGGTATGGACTACCTTGCTGAAATACTTTTCCGGCGTGATGCCCTGCGTCATCAGGTAGTGCAGCGGGATCAGGTAGCCGGAAGTCGAACCTTTGTCGCCGAAGGCGAAGGTCTTGCCCTTGAGGTCGGCCAGGGTGTTGATGCCGGATTTCGGGTGGGTAATCGTGATGGCGAAATACTCGGGTTTGCCATCGTAAAGGATGGTCGAAATGACCTGGGCACCGGCTTGGTGATTGGCCAGCACATAGCCCCACGGGCCCATCAGCGCGATATCGGTTTCGCCGTTGGCCAGCGACTTGGCGAGACCTTCCCAGCTATCGACGGTGCGCAGTTCGACCGGGCGGTTGAGTTTTTTCGACAGATAGTCGGCCAGGGGACGATAGGTCGCATCGTTCTTTTCCCGATCCGGCTGGAAGAGACCGACGCCGAATTTGAGCGGTGGTTCAGCGGCGATTGCCCCGCCGGCGATCAGTGCGCTGGTCAGCAGGGCGAGAATTTTGGCGGTTATTTTCATGGGAATTCCTGAACTGGATGGGTTGATTTAATTGGTGGCATTCGCTGGTTGCGCTACTGCAGTCTCGGCATGGTCGAGTGCGCCGCCGCAACTGCTGCCCTGGCCGGCCGTACAGCCGTAGCAATGATCAGCCACCCGGATCGGGCGACCAGCCAGGTCGGCTTCGAGCAGGTCGGCCAGATGAACGGGGCCCGCCTCTTGCCCACCAACGTCGAGTTTGAGCATCTGGTTGAAATCGCAATCGAAGACCTGGCCCTGCCAACCGACAGACAACAGCGAGCGGCACATCACATCCTCCAGGTTGGCTGACTGGTAGGCCCCCTTGAGCAGGCTCATGTAGTCGTGGAATTCGTTGCGCGATACCAGTTGGCTGCCGAAACGCTGGATCGGCATGTTGGTCAGCGCGAACAACTGGTTGAAGATGATGCCGTAGCGGGCAGCGAGTTGCTCCTTGTAAGCCTGCTCCAGCTTCAACTGATCTGGCGGCAGGCTGGGCCCGAGCGGGTTGTAAACCAGATTGAGGATGCGACCGCTACCCGGCAGGCCATAGCCCAGGGCATTGAGCTTGCGCAATCCGTCGATGCTGGCCTGAAAAGTTCCGTCACCACGCTGGGCGTCGACGTTTTCTTCCAGATAACAAGGCAGGGAGGCAACGATCTCGACGTTCTGCTCGGCGAGAAACTCGGTCAGCGTCTCGTAGCCCGGTTCGCTCAGGATGGTCAGGTTGCAGCGATCGATGACGCGCAACCCAAGCGACCGGGCGGCACTAACCAGACGACGAAAGTTGGGATTCATTTCCGGTGCGCCACCGGTCAGATCCAGGGTCTGCACCGACTGCCGACGCGCAAAATCGAGCAGTTCAGACATCGTTTCCCAGCTCATTTCCTCGGTCCGCTTCGGGCTGGCAGCGACATGACAGTGGAAGCAGGACTGGTTGCAGCGATACCCCAGGTTGGCCTGGATGGTCTCGAGCTTGCGGCGCAGGATGGCCGGAAATTCCGTCTTGACCAGTAAAGGGAAAGTATCGCGCATCGTTCTTCTCCGAATTGGGTTTAACCATTAGTCGGGGAAGGCGGCGATTTCTTACACTCGGATTTGAGAATTGAACAAATTACTACGGCTGGCTTCAGTACGGCACCGGCGCCGTCAGGACTGAGGTTACCGCCTGGCAGTCACGGGCGCTGCGCGCTCATAGGCTCGCCTCGCTACTCAAGCGCTGGCTGCTCGGCACTCATCAAGGCGGTGATCAGCATCAACATCCCGATTACTACCTCGACGAATTCGCGTTTCACTTCAACCCCCGTCGATCAAATACGCGCGGGTTGCTCTTCTTCCGGCTGGCTCAACAAGCTGTTGCCCAACAACCCAACAAACTGGATATTCCGCTTCACATCAGGCATTAAATCCAATAAAATTCGCCGCCTGCACGATACTGGTCGAGCGGGATACAGAGGTTGCGAATTTGCAAGGGTGGAAGACATCCCGGCTGCAGCCCCTGAAATTTGCGGCAGTAGCTCAGTTGGTAGAGCGCAACCTTGCCAAGGTTGAGGTCGAGAGTTCGAGACTCTTCTGCCGCTCCATATTCAAAGGGGAAAGCGCTGGGCGTTTTCCCCTTTTTTACTTCTGCCGACCGCAATCATCGGCATGCAGCCCGGGTGGTGAAATTGGTAGACACAAGAGACTTAAAATCTCTCGGCTTATAGCCGTACGGGTTCGATTCCCGTCCCGGGCACCAGAGACTTAGCCGATGATTATTTACGACCTCGCTTGTGACAACGAGCACCGATTTGAAGGTTGGTTTCGCAGCGCCGATGATTTCGCCGCCCAGCAGGCGCGACAACTGGTCAGTTGCCCGCATTGCGACAGTCATGACGTGCACCGCGTGCCATCTGCGGTATCCATTTCAACGCACCGGTCCGCACCAGGCGAAAAACAGCCGGCACCGGGATCTGGCGGCGCGGGTATCGCGCTCCTGCCGGCCGGAACCGAGGTGATGGCGATGTACAGGCAATTCGTGCAGGCGATGATCGATAGCAGCGAAGATGTCGGCAGCTCTTTTGCCGAAACGGCGCGCAAGATTCACTACCAGGAAGCACCGGAACGCCCCATCCGTGGTCATGCCACCAATGAAGAATGCGATGCCCTGCGTGATGAGGGAATTCCGGTCCTGCGCCTGCCGAGTGTCAAGAAAGAGGATCTGAACTGATCCACGCCCGGATCTGCCGGTAAACACGGGCATCGATCAGTAGCCCCATGTGGCTTGCCTTGCCGATCCTCGCGCTCTGCACATCGCCCTCGATTTCATGGGTAGTCGCGCTGCCCGGGCCGACCAGTCCATCGCCAAGGATTTCCCCGAGGAGGTGCTCGCTATCTTCCAGAAGACTGGCGCCGAGAAATCGGAAAGCAATGTGGGCATGGGCCGGTTGACTGCGCGGCGCTCCCGGTCCGCGCCGCAGATCCTTGATTCCCTGGCTGCGCGTCGCGGCAATCTTGCCCAGCGGCGCGGTGATTGCGAAGCGGTTAAAAACGGAGGTTGCCAGCTCCCCAAGTCGCTCGACGGGGGATCCCAGGTAAGGCGAGCCCAGGCAAATCACCATGCGCGTGGCGAAGGGCCATTGCAGCGTGGATTCTGCCGCGTGTTCGCAGGCGCCGAGTGCGATCAGCCCACCCATGCTGTGGCCGATAATGACCATCTCGGCGGGCTTGTGCGGCCAGGTCTGAACCAATTCCTCGAGCAGACCGGCGAGTTGCACGCTGTTTTCCGCGATTGAAACTCCCGTGTTGTAACGCAGGTATACCGGTGTGTAAGCGAAATCGGCCTTCAACTGCCGACCAAAATCGATTCCGGATGCCGCGGCGGATTTGCCGCAAACCCAGGTCCGCTCGTCACAGCCGAGTCCGTGAATGAGCAGGCAAAGGCGCGTGCCGGCATCCGGCAATGCGCTGCGTAGCGCATCGGGAGTGAGCGCGAGCGGGGCACCGTTGGCATGCAGCGACATCGTGATAGCCAGTCGATTGTTGCTGTTCGCAAGATGATCGCCAAAGGCGCCGTTCAGGGCGGCGAGCAGGGCGCTGGCGCGACGTCCCGGAGGGTCGGCCGGCCGGGATTCCGCGACAAGCCGTTCAAGCATTCCGGCAGCCTTGAGCAAACCGCCGGCACCGTGGTGAACAGCCGCGTAGACCCCGCCTGAAATGGCGTCATGGGCGCTTTGCACCAAGCGCGCCGGCCCGGAGATGACGGGAATGCGGTGCAGGACGTCGAATGACTTGCCGGCAATGACATCGTGCATCTCCTGGACACGGCGCGTCGTTTCCTGAACTGCAGTCTTCGCTGCTTCGCTGTAGCCATCTTTTGGCGACTGCGAGTCTGATTTCCGTTTGCGTAATGGCATGGCGCCCATTCAGAACATTTGATGAGGTGGTTGTTTACAACATCTAAGCACAGAAGCGAATTGCCTGCACGGCAGAACATGGCCAGAGTGCCGGCCGGGGTGCCGGGATCAAGGATTTGATTTGCATATACGAACAACGTCCTAGGGGTGCGGGAAGCACGGTGTTAACCTTTTCCTGCGCTGATTGCCGCGAGGTTGTCGGCGCTGTCTCTCTCCATCGCGCTTGCGCATTTTTCAGCCGCCACCTCGTGTGGCGGTTTTTTTATATGCATCGCAGCAATCAGTATTTTCGCTCTGGCGCCGCCATGGCAACAATGGCGGGCAGACAGCTTTGCTGCCCAATCAACTTTCGAGGCCGGACATGACCATTCAATCAATCAACGCACGCAACCAGTTCAAGGGAAAGATCAAGGAAATCATCGAGGGGCCGGTCGTCTCGGAAGTCGATGTCGAGACGCCTTTCGGCATCGTGACCTCGGTCATCACGTCGCGCTCGGTCCGCGAACTGCAGCTCAAGCCCGGTGTCGAGGTTCTGGCCTTGGTCAAGGCGACCGAGGTGTCGATCGCCAAGTTGTGAGCGCCCGTTTTCACCGGTCAGGCAGGGAGTGGAATAAATGAGCACGCATAACGACTTTGTGCATCGGTCGTGGAACAGCCTTCTGCCCTGGCTGGTGCCGATCGGCATTCTCCTCGCATGGGAAGCCTCGGCGCGCCTGGGCTGGCTTTCGGTGCGCATCCTGCCGGAGCCGCTCGCCGTGATCAAGGCCGGGGTGACGCTGGCTGTCTCCGGCGAACTTTGGGAGCACGTCAAGGTGAGCGCGCTGCGAGCATTGTCAGGCTTTGCCATCGGCGGCGGACTGGGGCTGGTTCTCGGGTTGCTGACCGGGTCATTCCGCAAGGTCGAGATCGCGCTCGATACGACGCTGCAGATGATCCGCAACATCCCGCCGCTGGCGCTGATTCCGCTGGTCATCCTGTGGTTCGGCATCGACGAGGCCGCCAAATTGTTCCTGATCTCGCTGGGGGTATTCTTCGCGGTCTATATCAATACCTTCCATGGTATCCGCTCGGTTGACCCGGCATTGATCGAGATGGGCAAGAGCTACGGGCTGTCCGGGTGGGCGCTCTATCGCGAGGTAATCCTGCCCGGTGCGCTTTCGTCAATCCTGGTCGGCGTGCGCTATGCGCTCGGGTTCATGTGGGTGATCCTGATTGTTGCCGAGACGATTTCCGCGCAGTCGGGAATCGGCTACATGACGATGAATGCCCGGGAATTCCTGCAGACCGATGTCGTTCTGCTCGGCATCCTGCTCTATGCCTTGCTCGGCAAGCTGGCCGATGTTGCCGCGCGCCTGCTGGAGCGGCGCTGGCTCAAATGGAACACTGCCTACGGGAGCGGATCATGAATATCGACACTTCGGAGCTGAACCGGGTCAAGGCGGCCACCAGTGACGCGCCTGGCTTGCGGATCGGCATCAGCCAGCTCGTCAAGCGCTTTGGCGAGCGCCAGGTGCTGCATGGTCTGGACCTGCAGATCGACAGTGGTCAGTTCGTCGCCATCGTCGGGCGCAGCGGCTGCGGCAAGAGTACCTTGCTGCGACTGCTGGCCGGTCTCGACGAGACCTCGGGCGGCAACATCCTGCTCGACGGCCACGGGGAACGCGACCTGATCGGCGACGTACGCATGATGTTCCAGGATGCGCGGCTGCTGCCGTGGCGCACGGTCATCCAGAACGTGGCCCTCGGTCTGGCGGGGCCGAAAACGGAAATCCGCGAACGGGCACTCGCCGTGCTCGCCCAGGTCGGCCTGGCCGACCGCGCCGACGAATGGCCCAACCGCCTGTCGGGCGGGCAACGCCAAAGGGTGGCGCTGGCCCGGGCGCTGATTCACCGGCCGCGCCTGCTGTTGCTCGACGAGCCGCTGGGTGCGCTCGACGCGCTGACCCGCATCGAGATGCAGCGCCTGATCGAGCAGATCTGGCGGCAGCACCAATTCACCGCCGTTCTGGTCACCCACGACGTGTCCGAGGCGGTGGCGCTGGCCGACCGTATCCTGCTCATCGAGGACGGGCGGATCACGCTGGATGAAACAGTGCAACTGGCCCGTCCGCGCGAGCACGGCGAGGCACAGTTCGCCCGCCTGGAGAGCCGGGTTCTGAAGCGCCTGATGACCGTCGAAGCGATCAATAGCCGCAACCAGATTCGCGGAAAAGTGACCGGAATCCAGGTTGACCGCGTCCTTTCTGAGGTTCAGATACTGACCGAGGCCGGTGTGGTTGCGGCGACCGTATTGACGCGCTCGCTGACCGAGCAGCCGCTTGAGCTGGGTGCCGATGTTCTGGCAACCTTCAAATCCAACGAGGTCATCCTGGCGACGACGGCCGCCTGAGCGACACGAGCTGATCAAACAAAAATGGCAAGGTCGCCCCTTGCCATTTTCTTGCCCGGCCGGACGGTCGCGCGTGCAACCGTATCAGGCGGCAGTCCGGATGCGCAGCGAGTTGCTGGCGCTCGCCACGGGGACGGCGTGGAGCAGGCGGCGCAGCGGCGCGTGCGCCTGAAGCAGATCAATGTTCCCGGCCCATGCCCCCTTGCGCATCGCCGCCGTATCGACGCCTTCGACCAGCACCTGGGCCGGCAGTTTGTGCAGGACTTCGATGATGCGCTTGAGCGGCCGGGCCGACGACAGCAGCAGGCCGTCGAGTTTGATGATGTCGGGCCGCAGTTCGCGGAGTATCGCAAAATCGATCTGACGGCGGCCAAAATGGCTGATGGCAATGCCATAACCGCGCGAACGGTAACTGGCGACTGCCCTGATCAGATGGGGGATGTCTTCGACGCCCTCGATGTCGATTTCCAGCGTGATCTGTTCCGGGAACAGGCCGCAGGGCCGCAGAATTTCCTCGAAGGCCAGGCCGTGATCGGCCGGGACGCTCATCACGTGACGCGCATGAACCTGTAGCAGCAGATTGCCGCGTGTCGGCCGCGTCAGGTAATTCAGGGCGTGCAGGGTGCGTACCAGGCGATCGAGATAGACGAACTCGGCGTCGTCGGTCGGCAGTACGAAGACCGCCTCAGGCGCGATCGGATGCCGGTTGGAGAGACCGAAAGCCTGCAGGGATGCCGCGTGGCCGTGTGTCTTGCCGCTTTGCGTCTCGACGATGGGCAGGAACTGCGACTCCAGCCGGATATTTGCGTAATGCAGGAATACCCGGCCGTCTACCGCAACGAACGGCTGATCCAGCCCCGAGCGGGCATAGTGTCCGGGCAGCGAGCCGGAAGGCGAGTTGAGCGTTCTGATCAGGTCGCTGAGGGGCATGGGGGTCTCCTTGATTTTCGCTCCAGGGGTGAAATGGAGTCTTTGGCGGAATTGAACTGGTGCCGCAATTTGCGCAGGGGAGCAATTTAAGCCGTCCATCAATCCATTGAAACGAATCAATCTTTTTGATTTTATTCAGCGCGTTTTATATTGATATGAAAGATATGTAGTTTCAGTCTTCCGTCTCCGGGCGGTAGTGTCGCAGGCATTTCGCCGTCCGCCGGAAAATTGTCCGGAGCATCAGCAGGGATCACATGACTATCGACTGGACAAATTTCACGCCGTGGACTGCCTTGGCCGGTGGCGCCCTGATCGGACTGGTGGCCGCGCTGCTGTTTCTCGCGCTCGGCCGGATCGCCGGCATCAGCGGCATCCTCGGCAGCCTGCTCCAGGAAAAATCGGCTGAAGCGGGGTGGCGCGTGGCCTTCCTGATCGGCCTGCTGGTCGCGCCCGCCGTGTGGGCCGCCGTTTCTTCGGACGGCCTGCCGCTCCCGGCGCACACGGTCGATTCGCCACGCGGCTGGGCAATTCTCGTCTTCGCCGGCTTGTTGGTCGGCTTCGGAACCCGCCTGGCCAACGGGTGTACCAGCGGGCACGGCGTGTGCGGGCTGGCCAGGTTCTCGCCGCGCTCGCTGGTTGCCGTCCTGTGTTTCATGGGCAGTGGCATGGCGACCGTTTTCGTGATGCGGCATTTGATCGGAGTCTGAGATGGCCCTGGTGATTTCCCTGCTTCTCGGTTTGACGTTTGGCGTCGGCCTGATTCTCGCCGGCATGAGCGACCCGGCGAAAGTACTGGCCTTTCTCGATATTGCCGGCAACTGGGACCCGTCGCTCGCCCTGGTGATGGGCGGCGCGATCGGTGTGGCGGCACCGGCCTATGCGCTGGCGCGCCGCCGGAAAACCACCTGGCTGGGAAAGCCATTCCCGTCCGCTACAGCCGATCGAACCGATGCGTCGCTGCTGGCTGGAAGCGTGTTGTTCGGCATCGGCTGGGGCCTTTCGGGATTCTGCCCCGGCCCGGCGCTGGTTGGCCTGGGCGCGGGCTATCTTCCCGCTATCGTGTTCGTGATTGCGATGGTAATTGGCATGGCGGCCCACGCGTGGCTTCCGGTTAGCCGGCTACGGCGATTCGAGGTGCCACAGGAAGAAGCATGATCAAAAAAAGCCCCGGAAAATTTCCGGGGCTTTTTCCTGTTGACCCTGCGCCAGACTCAAGCAGCTTTCTTTTTCGCCGGGGTGTTAGCAGTGGCACCAACTGCTCGTACCGTGGCACTGGTCGCCGCGTCGACGCTCGCTTCGGTGATGCTGGCCACCTGGCGCGCTGCCTTGTTGGCATTGTCGAAAGCGGAGTTGGCCGCCGAGATCGCCGACTTGACCGCAGCCACCGCAACCTGGGAACCGGCCGGGGCGCTCTTGGAGTAGGTGTCGAGCAGACTGGCGACCGACTTGTTGACGTCTGACTGGAGGGCTTCCAGGCGCTTGACCAGTTGCTCCTGCGCTTCGGACGAGATTTCGTAAACGTTGCGCGCGTAGGCAATGGTCTTCTCGATCTGCGGCTGGACGAGGCCGCTCTGAAGCGCCAGCGCTTCCTGCAGGTCCTTGGCGCCGAGCAGGCGCTTGGCGCTGGAAATCTGATCTTCGAGGGTGGCGCGGCCCGAAGAAATGTTGAGGCTGGCAAGTTTCTCCGCGCTGTCCAGGGCGCTGTTGTAAATCGAGAGCAGGGTGTCGAATGCCGCCTGGTTGGCGGCAATTACCTGTTCCGGCGATGAAGGAAGGGAAAAGGCCATGGTGTTCTCCTGTGGAATGAGGTTTCGCTGAAAGTTGATGCTGCGCCGAGTGAATTGCTGCACTGCAACGTAAGCGCAGAATATCGACGGCGCACGGCTCATTTCAAGCAATTTTTTTGTATATCCATCCAAGCGGAAGGCTTCGCTGCATATGCTGTCCCCGGAAGGCGCAACTTATTTGCTTGGCAGACGCGGCCCTATATCGATTGCAGGATTAATTGGTTCGCCGCTGGGGGGTGGCTGCTTAGAGTGGGTTGGCGGGCCAATGCCCACTCACGACAAGTTCACCCAAGGAGTCCATCCATGTCCAGGCTTGAAAATGCTGTCCCCGGTTACAAGAAGCTGATTGTCGAACCCTACACGCCGAATATCGGTGCCCTGATCCACGATTTCGATCTGGCGGATATCAGTGACGAAAGCGTCCGTGGCGAACTGCGCAAGGCGCTGGTCGAGTTTCAGGTGCTGTTCTTCCGCAAGCAGCAGTTGACCCCCGAGCAACAGATCGCCGTCGCCCGTGTCTTCGGCGACCCGGACAAGGCCAAGGCCTTCTTCCCGCGCCACGCGACAGAAAAGCTGATCGAGGTACTGGAAACGCGCCCGGTCGGTCACCGCTACGGCACCGACCAGTGGCATGCCGATATCACCTTCTCGGCCAACCCGCCGACCGGCACCGTGCTCTACTCGCACGTGATTCCGCCGTCCGGCGGCGACACGCTGTGGGCCAGTGCGACCGCGGTCTATGACTCCCTGCCCAAGTCGCTACAGGTGTATCTGGAAGAACTGGAGGCGGTGCACAGCTTCGAACACAGCGGCTGGCCCAACTATTTCGCCCAGCTGGAGAATGGTGAAGCGATTTATCGTCAGGCGCGCGCCGACAACCTGCCGGTGGTGCACCCGGTCATCCGCACGCATCCGGTCACCGGCAGGAAGCTGGTCTATGTGAATCCCAATTTCACCGACCGCATCAAGGGGCTGTCGCGCCAGCAAAGCGATGCGCTGCTGGCCTTCCTCTTCGCCCAGTTCCAGCGGCCGGAATTCCAGGCCCGTCTGCGCTGGGAAACGAACACCGTCGCCATCTGGGACAACCGCGCTACCGTGCATTACGCCACCGCAGACTACGACAATCAGCACCGCCTGCTGCACCGCGTCACCTTCGGCGAAGACCACGCCTTCTGACAGGAGAATGACCATGTATCGATCCAGCTCAATCACTTCCCGGCTGCGCCAGGGCGTCAGGCTCGTTGCGCAATCTGCAACCGCCGTGGCGCTGGCAACCGGCATTCTCGCCACGCCGGCCCACGCGCAAGCCAAGCCGGACAACCTCAAGGAACTGCGCATCGGCTACCAGAAGTACGGCACGCTGGTCATCCTCAAGGCACGCGGCACCCTCGACAAGCGGCTCGCCGAGAAGGGCATCGCCGTCAAGTGGACCGAGTTCCCGTTCGGCCCGCCCTTGCTCGAGGCGATCAACGTCGGCAGCATCGATGTCGGCACCGTCGGCGAGTCGCCACCGGTCTTCGCGCAGGCGGCCGGGGCTGACCTGGTCTATGTCGGCAACGAACCTCCGGCGCCGTCTGCCGAGGCGCTGCTGGTACCCAGGGATTCGCCGATCAGGAGCGTCGCCGAACTGAAGGGCAAGCGGGTTGCCGTCGCCAAGGGTTCCAACGCCAACTACCTGCTGGTCAAGCTGCTGGAAAACGCCGGCCTCAAGTATTCCGACGTCGAGGTGGTCTATCTGGCGCCGGCCGATGCGCGGGCAGCGTTCGAGAGCGGTCGCGTCGCGGCATGGTCGATCTGGGATCCCTTCCTCGCCGCCGCCGAAAAGCAGCTGAGCGCCCGCGTGCTGGCTGACGGCAAGGGTGCGGTGGCCAACCACCAGTTCTACCTGGCCGCCCGTTCCTTCGCCGAAAAGCATCCGGAGGTCGTCCATGTCCTGATCGAGGAACTCGACAAGATCGACCAGTGGGGCAAGCAGAATCCGAAGGAAGTCGCCAAGTTCCTGGCACCGCAAATCGGCATCGAGGAGCCCATCGTCGAGGTTGCCGCCCTGCGTTACAGCTACGGCGTCAAGCCGGTCACTGCCGAGGTTCTGGCGGCGCAGCAGAAGATCGCCGACAAGTTCTTCGAGCTGAAACTGGTGCCCAAGCAGGTGCGCGTCGCCGATGCGGCGTGGAATGGCGGCAAGAAGAACTGACCGCAAAAGTGCCTGAAGAAAGCCGCCATTCCCGGACGCCCGGAAATGGCGGCTTCATGCCTTGCCCATACCGGAACCCGGCAATTCCGGCGCCTCCCAGGGCGGAACCGGGTCGAACAGGTTTTCCAGCTCGGCGAGGAATGCCCTGACTTTCGGTGCACGTACCCGGCCAGGTGTGTAGCAGGCATACAGATGCGGCCCCAAACTGCTGATCGGCGCGAAATCGGCCAGGGCGGCCTTCAGGCTGCCGCGCGCCAGGTCAGCATGGCAGAGATAGGTGGGCAGGATCGCCAGCCCGTGCCCGGCGAGTACGGCATCGTGCACGCAGTCAACATTATTGAAGCGGAATTTGCTGTTGACCGGGACCGTGATCTCCTCGCCGTTGGCATCGGCCAGGCGCCAGATGCCGCTGCCCTCGGCGAACAGGTAGCTGAAACATTGATGGCGGGAAAGATCGTGGGGCGATGACGGCTCGCCGTATGCTGAGAAATAGGCCGGCGACCCGCAAATGACCCGCCTCAGCTGGACGAGTTTGCGGGCTACCGCATCTTCGGGCGGCGCCCTGGTCAAGCGCAGGGCGAGATCGATGTGATCGTCGACGAGATCGACCAGTTGATCGGTGAGTACCAGTTCGCAGTCGAGTTCGGGGTATCTGGCGACGATCTTCGGTAGCAGCGGGGCAATGTACAGGCGCCCGAAAGTGATCGAAGCGCTGATCCGCAAGACGCCGCGCGGCGCATCCCCCAGGTTGCGGACAGCGACCTCGGTGCTGTGGACGGCTTCCAGGGCCCGTAGCGCGTGCTGATGAAATACTTCGCCGGAAGGGGTCAGGCTGAGCTTGCGCGTCGAACGCTCGAAGAGGCGAACCCCGAACGCGCGCTCCAGCTCGCCGACCTGCTTGCTGACTTGCGCCCGCGTGCAACCGAGCCGGCGGGCCGCGGCAGCCATGCTGCCGGTTTCGACGACCTTGACGAAACTATCCCAAGCGCTGAGCCATAACATTTGTCAATGATCCGTTGACGTAATGACGCGGATTATGGGCTATTTGCGCACCAGTTTGGCAACTATAGTGCGCGAACCACCACGACGATTCATCATTCCGGAAAGCCATTCATGCTGCGTTCCCTGAGCCGCCCCGACATTCTGGTCACGACCCTCGCTGCTGCGGGGATCCTGATGGTGACCATGGGCGCGCGCCAGTCGCTCGGGCTGTTCATCGGCCCGCTGGACGCGACGACCGGGCTCGGCATCGCCACCATCAGCCTGGCGCTGGCCATCGGACAATTCACCTGGGGTGCGATCCAGCCGGTCGCCGGGGCCATGGCCGACCGCTTCGGGCCGCGTGCCGTGCTCATCGGCGGCCTGCTGATCCTTGCCCTGGGCAGCGCCATCACGCCGTTCATGGGCTCGGGATTCGGGTTGATCGTCTCGCTCGGCCTCCTGTCGGCGATGGGGGCGGGGGCCGGCAGCTTTTCCGTACTGATCGGTGCGGCTGCCCAGCGCCTGCCCATCGAGGCGCGCGGCTCGGCTTCCGGCGTCATCAACGCCGGCGGTTCGTTCGGCCAGTTCGTCTTTGCACCGATCCTGCAAAAGCTGATCCAGTCGATCGGCTGGATGGGCGCCATGTGGGCGATGGCGCTGATGACGCTGGCGGCATTGCCGCTGGTCGGCAAACTGACCAGGCAGCAGGTGGCGCCGGTCAGGCATGCCGAACACGATTCCGGCGTGATGAAGGCGATCGGCGGCGCCATGCAGGATCGCAGCTACCTGCTGCTGCATCTCGGCTTTTTCACCTGCGGCTTTCATATCGCCTTCCTGGTGACCCATCTGCCGGGCGAAGTCAATCTGTGCGGCCTGCCGCCCTCGGTCGCCAGCTGGTCGCTGGCCATCATCGGGCTGGCCAACATCTTCGGCAGCCTGTATGCCGGCTCGTGCATTTCGCGCTATCGCAGCAAGTACGTGCTGGCGGCGATGTACGGTTCGCGCGCCGTGCTGATCGGCCTCTATCTCCTGATGCCGCGCACCGAGCTGACCTTCTACCTGTTTGCCGCCGGGCTCGGCTTTACCTGGCTGGCGACCGTGCCGCCGACGGCGGCCATCGTCGGCAAGCTGTTCGGTATCCGCTATCTGGCGACCCTGTTCGGGCTGACCTTGCTGAGCCATCAGATCGGCGGTTTCCTCGGCGCCTACCTCGGCGGCCTGGCAATCACCCGCTTCGGCGACTTCACCTGGATGTGGTACGCCGACATGGCCCTTGCCGCCGGCGCTGCCCTGGTCAATCTGCCGATCCGCGAAGCGCCGGTGGCCAGGCCGCTGGCGCCGGCCTGATTTCCGACCGTTTACTGAAAGGAGAGCACGCCATGAGCCCGCTACGCCCCGAAATCTCGATCGAAGCGCTCAACGAGCAGGGCAGCGAATACCTGCCGGGCTATCTGGGCATCGAGATCGTCAAGCTGGCGCCGGAATCGCTGAGCAGCCGGATGCCGGTGAAAAAGCTGCATTTCGCGCCCAACGATTTCCTGCATGCGGCAAGCATCGTGGCCCTTGCCGACACCTCCTGCGGCTACGCGACGATTGCCCACCTGCCGGCGGGTGCGCAATCGTTTACCACCATCGAACTCAAGAGCAATCACCTGGGTACCATCCGGGAAGGCAGCATCGCCTGCGTTGCCACGGCCCAGCACCTGGGGCGCAATACCCAGGTCTGGGATGCCGTGGTGAGCGACGAGGCAAGCGGGCGCAAGCTGGCGCTTTTTCGCTGCACGCAGATGATCCTGTGGCCGCGAACCTGAAACCGCTTGCCTGAGTTCCGCCTGGTTCAGGGCTTGAGGTAGGCGGCCTTGTCCTCGGTCTGCAGGCGGGCGATTTCGGCGACCCCCGACGGCACGACCGTGGCGTTGGCGTCCACCGCGTCGTCCCCCAGATTGCGGCCTTTCAGGGTATTGCGGCAAACCTTGAAGTGCACGCCCTGGGCGGCAAGCGGCTTGAGCTTGCCGGCATACGGCGCGCCGCCCGCATCGCCGGCATCCTTGAGCAGGAAGTCAATGCCGCGCCCATGGCTGACCACATGGATGCGCGTGTCCGGCGCGGCGGCCAGGTGGTTGCGCACATTGACGAGCAGGGCCGAGGCGTTGGCGCTGTCGTTGATGTGATAGACGACGGTGTCGCCGGCGGCGTGGACGAACCCGGCCAGCGCGAGGCCGGTGATCGCCAGGGTGCGGCGCAGCCACGGTGTGATGTTCATCTCGGAAGTCTCCAGAAAAAATTATTGCCGGTTGCGGTCAAACCGGCAAAAACGGGTGGAATCTTGATCAGCGGGCGGCGAGGGTCGCGTCCTTGACCTTGATCGACTTGGGAATCAGCTTCAGTTCGTAGAAGGTGTCGCCGAGCTTTTGCTGCGCATCGATGACCGGATCGCTGATCGGCTTGACGACATTGCTGTAGTTGCGGATCGTCTGCTCGACGATCGCCGGGTCAAGCCCCTGTAGCGGCGCGATCCGGGCGGCGGCGGCCGGGTAGTTCTGGTTGATCTGCTGGCCGGTCTGCTGCAGCACGGCAAACACTTCCTTGATCACGTCGGGGCGCTTGCTGGCGAAATCACGTTCGGCTAGGAAGAAGGCGTAGTTGTTAACGACGCCGGTGCCGTCGGCCAGGACGCGCGCACCGATCTGCTGCTGGGCCGCTGCGGTGAACGGATCCCAGATCACCCACGCATCGATGCTGCCGCGTTCGAAGGCGGCACGGGCGTCGGCCGGCGGGATGAAAACGGGCTGGATGTCGGTGTATTTCAGCCCGTGCTTTTCGAGCAGCTTGACCAGCAGGTAATGCACGTTCGAACCCTTGTTCAGCCCGACCTTCTTGCCCTTGAGGTCGGCGACGCTGCGGATCGGCGAATCCTTCTGCACGATCAGCGCTTCGGCCCGCGGCGCCGGCTCTTCGTGGCCGACATAGAAAAAATTCGCACCGGCGGCCTGGGCGAAGATCGGCGGTGCTTCGCCGACGTAGCCGAAGTCGATGGCACCGACGTTCAAGCCCTCGAGCAGTTGCGGCCCGGCCGGAAACTCGACCCATTTGACATCGACGCCGAGCGGGGCCAGGCGCTTTTCCAGCGTGCCTTCCGCCTTGAGCAGGGTGAGCAGGCTGGCCGATTTCTGGAAGCCAATGCGCAGCAATTTCGGGTTGTATTCGGCGTGGACCGCGGACGACACGGAAATGACCGTGAGGCCGAGGGCGATGCCGAGCACCTTCTTGAGGAACTGACGTTTCATGGGATTTCCTGAATGTGGTTTTGGGGTGCCATGAGTTTCGATGAATGCCGGGCCGGAAATAAATACGTATTCCTGCATTCCTTATGCATTCGCCGGGGCATATGAAACTGGCTTTTTCTTCGTTCGGCGCGGACTTGCGCCTTGCTAACTTGCACCCACTGACCGGCCGCCGCCGGCTTTCTCGATGCACAGCAACCTGGAGAAGAAAAGCATGGGCCTCGTCACCAAACTGATTTCCTCAATCAAGTCTTCGGTCAGCAAGCAGTTGCCGGAGCCAAACTCAAGCCAAGGGAGTGCCACCGTGAGCGACAACACCGACAACAAGCGCAATTACCGCTTCGAAACGCTGCAACTGCATGCCGGCCAGACGCCGGCGCCGGGCACCAATGCCCGCGCGGTGCCGATCTACCAGACCACCAGCTACACCTTCGATTCGGCCGAGCACGGCGCCAAGCTGTTCGCGCTGCAGCAGTTCGGCAACATCTACACGCGGATCATGAATCCGACCACCGACGTCTTCGAACAGCGCATCGCCGCGCTCGAAGGCGGCGTCGCGGCGGTGGCGACCAGTTCCGGCCAGGCGGCGCAGTTCCTGACCATCGCCACCATCTGCCAGGCCGGCGACAACATCGTGTCCACCAGCCTGCTCTACGGCGGCACCTACAACCAGTTCAAGGTCACGCTGCCGCGCCTGGGCATCAACGTGAAGTTTGTCGACGGCGACGATCCGGAAGCCTTCCGCAAGCTGCCATCGACGCCAAGACCAAGGCGCTCTATGTCGAAACCATCGGCAACCCGGGCTCCAACGTGCCGGACTTCGAGAAGCCATCGCCAAGATCGCCCACGAGCACGGCATCCCGCTGATCGTCGACAACACCTTCGGCGCCGGTGGCTATCTGGCGCGGCCGATCGATCACGGCGCCGACATCGTCGTCGACTCCGCCACCAAGTGGATCGGCGGCCACGGCACCAGCATCGGCGGCGTGCATCGTCGATTCCGGCAAGTTCGACTGGGGCAACGGCAAGTTCCCGCTGTTCACCGAGCCCGTCGCCCGGCCTATCACGGCCTCAAGTTCTGGGAGGTGTTCGGCAAGGACGGTCCCGTTCGGCAACATCGCCTTCGCCATCCGCGCGCGCGTCGAGGGCCTGCGCGACATCGGCCCGTCGCAGTCGCCGTTCAATGCTTCCTGCTGCTGCAGGGCCTGGAGACCCTGTCGCTGCGCGTCGAGCGCCACAACCAGAACGCCAACGCCCTGGCGCACTGGCTGCGTTCGCATCCGCAGGTCGGCATGGTCAATTACCTCGGCTTCACCGACACACCCGAGCCACCTGCGCGCCAAGAAGTACCTGCGCCACGGCTTCGGTTCGGTGCTCACCTTCGGCAGTGCTCGGGCGGCAAGGACGCGGCGGAGGGCTTCATCAACAGCCTCAAGCTCGCCAGCCACCTGGCCAACGTCGGCGATGCCAAGACCCTGGTGATCAGCCCGGCCTCGACCACCCACCAGCAGCTGTCCGAGGCCGAGCAGAAGAGCGCCGGCGTGCACGCCGGGCCTGATCCGCGTGTCGGTCGGCATCGAGCACATCGAGGACATCGTGGCGGACTTCGATCACGCCTTGCGCCGCTCGGCCCTCGAAGCCGCTGCATGACGGCTTTCCGGCTCTCGGAAAAGACACAATGGCTGGCCCTTGGCCAGCCATTGGTCCTCGAGTCCGGCGAACACTTGCCGGGTGTCGAGATCGCCTACCGCAGTTGGGGCCAGCTCAATGCCGCGGGCGACAATGCGGTGATCGTCTGCCATGCGCTGACCGGCTCGGCCGACGCCGATGCCTGGTGGGGCGCGTTGTTCGGACCGGGCCGGACGCTCGATCCGGAAAAACATTTCATCGTCTGCAGCAATGTGCTCGGCGGTTGCTATGGCACCACCGGCCCGGTCAGCGTCGCGCCGGACGGTGGTCTGTGGGGTGCGCGTTTTCCGCAAATCACGGTGCGCGACCAGGTGCACCTGCAGATGGCGCTGGCTGACCGGCTGGGCATTCGTGGCATCCGCTTCGTCATCGGCGGCTCGCTCGGCGGGCTGCAGGCGCTGGAGTGGGGCTTGCTTGATCCCGAGCGGGTCGGCGCGGTGGTCAGCATCGCCGCCAGCGGGCGCCATTCGGCCTGGTGCGCGGCGTGGAGCGAGGCGCAACGGCTGGCGCTGGCTGCCGATCCTAAATTCCGTGGCGGGCACTACGATCCGGCGGACCCGCCGCGCGCCGGTCTGGCGGCGGCTCGGGCGATCGCCATGGTCAGCTATCGCAGCGCCGGTTCGCTGGGCTTGCGTTTCGGGCGGGCAGCCGGGAAAGATGTATTTGCCGAGCGCGCAGCAGCGCCGGATGAACTCGCCGTGCGCGGCTGGCTCCGCCATCACGGCAAATCGCTGGTCGAACGCTTCGATGCCAACAGCTACCTGGTGCTCATCGACGCGATGGATACCCACGACCTCGGCGGCAACCGGGGCGCTTACGAGCGCGCACTCGGTCGCCTGAACCAGCCGGTGCTGGTCGGTTCGATCACCAGCGACGCGCTGTATGTGGCTGCCGACCAGCAGGATCTGGCCTTTCTGCTGCCGCGTGGCGAGTTCTTCGAGATCGACTCCGAACACGGGCACGACGGCTTCCTGATCGACGCAGCGGACTTCGAGCCGCAGATACGTCGCTTCGTGGAAAGCCTGAACGACGAGGTGCGCGGTCGCGAAGGGGTGCAGCCCGTCGCCGAGCCTGCGCGCAAGTTCGCCTGCTGACGGGTGCCGCTGGTTTCCTCAGGCGCCGGGCGGCGCCAACTGCACCCGGCGTCGCCGCCTGATTCTCAGGACAGGTGATCGGCCGGCGAGGGCGGCTCCCGGGGCGTGCTGGAGCGAACGACGCTTTTGCCAGTATTTGTCGTCCGCCCTGGCAAGTTATCGGTCAAATCCGGCGGAGTCAGGCGATCGTGCGGCATCTTCCGCGGTCAACATGGAATTTGTCGCTATTTCCTTATGCCGGACGCTGATGCCGGCCATCAACTTCCAGCGAATAAGCTTTGAAGAAACGTTTCGTTGGGTTCGCGCCACTGATTCCTTAGGCTGGCGCCTCCAATCAAACGACAGGAACCATTCGGAGCTCCACATGCGTCTACGCCAACTCATTCAAGCCGCCGTTCTGCCCGCCATTCTCGCGCCCGGACTGGCGCTCGCCACCAACGGTTATCTTTCCCACGCCTACGGCGTCAAGGCGCAAGGACTGGCCGGGACCGGCATCGCGCTGCCGCAGGATGGACTGGCGGCCGCCACCAACCCGGCTGGCACCGCTTTCATCGGCAATCGCGTCGATGTCGGCGTGACCTGGTTCCGCCCGGACCGCAATTCAGAAATCGTGGGTAACGGGGCCGGTCTGAACGGCAGCTACGACGGCAACGACAAGCAGAATTTTTTCATTCCTGAATTCGGCTATGTGCAGCAGATCAATCCGCAGTTTGCGGCCGGTGTCGCGGTCTACGGCAACGGTGGCATGAACACCGATTACGGCAAGAATCCCTTCGCCGCCTTCGGGGCGAGCGGGTCGGCCGGCGTCAATCTTGAGCAACTCTTCATATCCCCGTCGATCGCCTGGAAAATCACCGCGGACCACGCGCTCGGCCTGGCCGTCAATTTCGCCTATCAACGCTTCAAGGCCGAAGGCATCCAGCCATTCGCCGTTGCCTCCCAATCGCCGGGCAATTTCACCAACCAGGGCACCGACTCGTTGACAGGCTGGGGTTTCCGTCTCGGCTATACCGGCAAGCTGACGCCTGAACTGACTGTCGGCGCGACCTATGCATCCAAGACATGGACCGGCGGCTTTGACAAATACAAGGGACTGTTTGCCGAGGCGGGCGGCTTCGACATTCCGGCCAACTACGGCATCGGGGTGGCGTGGAAGGTGATTCCCGCCTTGACGCTGGCCGCCGACGTGCAGCGCATCCAGTACAGCGATATCAAATCGGTTGGCAACCCGCTCGGCAATGTCTTCGCCGGCAATCCCTTCGGCAGCTCGAACGGCCCGGGATTCGGCTGGGATGACGTGACGGTCGCCAAGATCGGGGTCAGCTACGACATCAACGAATGGACGCTGCGCGCCGGCTACAGCCATGCCACGCAGCCGATTCCGACCAGCCAGACTTTCCTCAATATCCTCGCCCCGGGCGTCGTGCAGGACCATCTGAGCCTGGGCGCCACGTGGAATCTGAACAAGAACGGCGAATTGAGTGTTGCCTATACCCACGCCTTCAAGAATACCGTCAATGGCTCCGGCTCGATCCCGCTTGCCTACGGAGGGGGTGAGGCCAATATCGATCTGGCCGAGAACATTTTCGGGGTTGCATATGGCTGGAAATTCTAAAAGCGGGCCGGTGGCTATAGCCAGCAACGATATTGCGAGAATTGTTATATCGATCTGAATTTTTATTCGTTCTTGACATGAGTGCGGAGGAATAAATTGGTGGCTACAGACACCGACGGCCAGTCTCGTCGGTGTTGTCACCAACCCGTACCAGCGGGCAAGAATGTGCCGGCTGCCCAGATGCGAAAGGAATTTCCATGTCCGATGTCGTGATCGATGTCCAGAAGCCTTCGGTGGCTGCAACGGTCTTTGCCGACGATGGTTTTGCCGGCGGCGCCTCGCCAATTCTTGAAAACGCCCGGCGCAAGGCGGTGGAGGAGGGCTTGCCCTATGCCGGCAGCGTTACCCCGGCCGATGCGTGGGCGCTCTTTTCCCGCGGCGAGGTCGTTCTGGTCGATGTGCGCACCGCGGAGGAACGCAAGTTCGTCGGCCACGTGCCGGAATCGAAACATGTCGCCTGGATGACCGGCCTGTCGCTGTCGCGCAACCCGCGTTTCACCAGGGAGCTGGAGGCCAAGGCCGGCAAGGACGAGGCGGTCCTGCTGCTCTGTCGCAGCGGCAAGCGTTCGGCGGCCGCCGCCGAAGCAGCGGCCAGGGCCGGGTTCACCAACGTATTCAACATTCTCGAAGGTTTCGAGGGTGATCTCGACGAGCAGCAGCGGCGCGGCGCCTTCAACGGCTGGCGCCACGCCGGCCTGCCGTGGGTCCAGGATTAACTCAAGGAGAACAGCATGTCCAAATGGTTCAAAGACAACGCCGATTCCATCGGCCACACCCCGCTGATCAAGCTCAACCGCGTCACCGACGGCGCCAACGCCACCGTGCTGGCCAAGATCGAGGGGCGCAACCCGGCCTATTCGGTCAAGTGTCGGATCGGCTCGGCGCTCATCTGGGATGCTGAAAAGCGCGGCCTGCTCGGCCCGGGCAAGGAACTGGTCGAGCCGACCAGCGGCAATACCGGCATCGCGCTGGCCTTCGTTGCCGCCGCCAAGGGCATTCCGCTGACGCTGACCATGCCCGAAACGATGAGCCTGGAGCGGCGCAAGCTGCTCACCGCCTACGGCGCCAGGCTGGTGCTGACCGAAGGGGCCAAGGGCATGCCCGGCGCCATCGCCAAGGCCGAAGAGATCGCGGCGTCCGACCCCGACAAGTATGTGCTGCTCCAGCAATTCAAGAACCCGGCCAACCCGGCCATCCACGAAGCGACGACCGGCCCGGAAATCTGGGACGACACCGACGGCGCCATCGACATCCTGGTGTCCGGCGTCGGCACCGGCGGCACGATCACCGGCGTTTCGCGCTTCATCAAGCAGACCAAGGGCAAGGCCATCCAGTCGGTGGCGGTCGAGCCGACCGCCAGCCCGGTGCTGACCCAGGCGCGCGCCGGCGAGCCGCTGAAACCAGGGCCGCACAAGATCCAGGGCATCGGCGCCGGTTTCGTGCCGGCGGTCCTCGACCTTTCGCTGGTCGATGCCGTCGAGCAGGTCAGCAACGAGGACGCCGTACTCTTCGCGCGCCGTCTGGCCAAGGAAGAAGGAATCATCTCCGGTATTTCCAGCGGTGCCGCCGTGGCTGCTGCCGTGCGACTGGCACAGAAGCCGGAAAATGCCGGCAAGACGATCGTCGTCGTACTGCCTGATTCCGGTGAACGCTACCTGAGCTCGATCCTCTTCGAGGGCCTGTTCAACGAGGCCGGGTTGCCGGCATGAGTTACCAGGTGCGCAATTCATCCCCGGCCTACGAGCGCCTCGGTGGCTGGGGCGTGAAAGGCATCGTCGCCGAGTTGCAGGCGGCGCGCGAGCGCTGGCGCACCTCGCAGCAGCGCAGCCTGGAATTTGCGGTGCGCGAGTTTCCCTCGCGCGATGCGTTGAAGCAAATCGCCGATGCCCTTTGCGGTGCGCTGTTTCCGTTGCGTCTCGGGCCCTCGGACCTGCATCAGGAAGGCGAGGATTTCTACGTTGGCCACACGCTGGATACTGCGTTGAACGGCCTGTTCCAACAGGTACAGCTCGAACTGGGCTACAACCATCGGCGCCTGGGCGAGACCAATGTCGATGTCGAGGAACAGGCGGCAACGATCGTCAAGGATTTCGCCGGCAAGCTGCCGGAACTGCGCGGCCTGCTCGACACCGACGTCGAAGCAGCCTATCTCGGCGACCCGGCGGCCCGCAGTGTCGATGAGGTCCTGCTCTGCTATCCCGGCATCCAGGCGGTGATCTATTACCGGCTGGCGCATGCGCTCTACGAACGCGGTGTTCCGCTGATCGCCCGGATCATCTCGGAAATTGCCCATTCGGCGACCGGCATCGACATCCATCCGGGCGCCCAAATCGGCGCCGGCTTCTTCATCGATCACGGCACCGGCGTGGTCATCGGCGAGACGACGATCATCGGCAAGCGGGTGCGCCTGTACCAGGCGGTGACGCTGGGCGCCAAGCGCTTCACCCAGGACGAAACCGGGGCATTGCAAAAGGGCGCGCCGCGCCACCCGATCCTCGAGGACGAAGTCGTCGTCTATGCCGGCGCGACCATCCTCGGGCGCATCACCATCGGGCATGGTTCGAGCATCGGCGGCAATGTCTGGCTGACGCGCAGCGTTCCGCCGGGCAGCAACGTCTCGCAGGCCAGCCTGCAGCATGAGCCCGGCGGTGCCGGACATATTTCCCAGTGACCGAACTGATCTACAGCTTCGGGGCGACCGTGCGCAGTCTGCGCGAGGGGCGTGGCTGGTCGCAGGAACTGTTGGCCGAAAGGGCCGACCTCAATCGCTCCTACCTCGGCGAGGTCGAGCGGGGGAAAGTGATCCCCTCGCTCAGCACAGCGGCCAAACTGGCCGATGCGCTGGGCATCAAGCTGTCTTCCCTGCTTTCCGATTGCGAGGGCAAGGCCGACTGAGCCCGGATGGTGGCTATAGCATGTTGAAGCAAGTGGCATCGCTCACGACAATGCAAAGTCAATTTTCTTATAACAATTTTCATTCCTGATCTAAGGAGTTCAACATGGCAACAAACCACGAAGCCAATACTGCCCTGAGCGATGTCGCCGCCCGGCAATTGGCGAATGCGACCAAGACCACGGCGCAACTGTCGACAATCAGCCCGCGCTGGCTGGTTCACCTGCTGCAATGGCTGCCGGTCGAAGCCGGCATCTACCGCCTCAACCAGGTCAAGAATCCGCGCGACGTGCGCGTCGCCTGCGCCCAGCGCGACGAGTCCGAACTGCCGCAAACCTACGTCGATTACGACGAACAGCCGCGCGAGTATTTCCTCAACGCGGTCTCCACCATCCTCGACGTCCATACCCGCATTTCCGATCTGTACAGCAGCCCGCATGACCAGATCAAGGAACAGCTGCGCCTGACCATCGAAACGATCAAGGAGCGTCAGGAAGCCGAACTGATCAACAACCCGGATTACGGCCTGCTATCGAGTGTGGCCGACGAGCAGCGCATTTCGACGCTGACCGGCGCGCCGACCCCGGACGATCTCGACGACCTGCTGACCAAGGTCTGGAAAGAGCCGGCCTTCTTCCTCGCCCATCCGGCGGCGATCGCAGCCTTCGGCCGTGAATGCACCCGCCGTGGCGTGCCACCGCCGACCGTTTCGCTGTTCGGCGCGCAGTTCCTGACCTGGCGCGGCATTCCGCTGGTCCCGTCGGACAAGATTCCGGTCGATGGCGGCAAGACCAAGATCCTGCTGCTGCGCGTCGGCGAGCGTCGCCAGGGTGTGGTCGGCCTGTTCCAGCCGGGTCTGGCTGGCGAACAGTCGCCGGGCCTGTCCGTCCGCTTCATGGGCATCAACCGCAACGCCATCGCCTCCTACCTGATTTCGCTGTACTGCTCGCTGGCCGTGCTGGTTCCGGATGCACTGGCTGTCCTCGAAGACGTGGAGATCGGCAAGTACCATGACTATCCCGACACCTACAAGTAATGGCGTAGCGGGTCTGGTCAGCGGTTTGCCGTTGCCCGGATTGCCCGACGAAGCCACGCTTGGACGGCTCGCATCGGAATTTTTCCGGGCACTGCCGGGTTCGCCCGAAACATTGTTCGCTTCGTTGCCGACGTCGCTCGGTGCGGGCAGCGCACCGGCCCCCGATCCCAACCTGTCCAGTGCGTTGCCCAGCATCGTGCCGTTGCCGGCGGCGCCGGATCGCGTCGACCCGGTCGGTTCGGCCGGTGGCGAATTTGGTGTGCCGGAAGCCTACGCGGCTGCGTTGCCTGTCGTCACGCCACCGCCGCAACCGCCGGTCGAAGGCTCGTTGCCGGGCTTGCCGTACTATTTCCTTGGCGAGGCCAATCCTTATACGCAATCCGGTGCAGCGCCAGCAGTTACGTCGACTGCAGCGGTGCCGGAAGGCGTCGCCCCCGCCGGGTCGGGCGCTAGCGGCAGCGAATTCGGTGTGCCGGAGGCCTATGCGCCGGCGTTGCCCAGCGTCACGCCGCCGCAACCGCCGGTCGAGTCGGCTCAGCCGCCAGGCTTCGTGCCGGGATCGCCGTATTATTTTGTCGGCGAGGCCAGTCCGTACACGCAACCCAGCACGGCGCCGGCTGATCCGGAAAACCGCATCGTGGCGAAATCCTTCGGCCTCCCCGGCGACGGCGAACTGAAAGGCTTGCTCGACGAAATCGCCGGCGGTCGCGAACCGGTGGGGCAATCTGCCGCTCCGGCCAATTCAGGCAATTTCTACTTCCTCGACAGCGTCGGCAGCGCCGGCAGGGTGCCGCAAATCGGTCCGACGGCGCGCCCGCCGTTCGATGTGGCGGCCATCCGCCGTGATTTCCCGATCCTTCAGGAGCGGGTCAATGGCCGGCCGCTGGTCTGGTTCGACAACGCCGCGACGACGCAGAAGCCGCAGTCGGTGATCGACCGTCTCGCCTATTTCTACGCCCACGAGAATTCCAACATTCACCGTGCAGCGCATGAACTGGCGGCACGGGCGACCGATGCCTACGAGGCGGCGCGCAACAAGGTGACGCGTTTCATCGGGGCCGATTCGCCCGACGAGATCATCTTCGTGCGCGGTGCGACGGAAGCCATCAACCTGGTCGCCAAGACCTGGGGGGTGCAGAACATCGGCGAAGGCGACGAGATCATCGTTTCCCTGCTCGAACACCATGCCAACATCGTGCCCTGGCAGCAGCTGGCCGCCGAGAAGGGGGCGAAGATTCGCGTCATCCCGGTGGATGACACGGGTCAGATCCTGCTCGACGAATACCAGAAGCTGTTCAACGGCAAGACCAAGCTGGTGTCGGTGACGCAAGTTTCCAACGCGCTGGGTACCGTGACGCCGATCCGGGAGATCATCGAGATCGCCCATCGGGCCGGCGTTCGCGTGCTGGTCGATGGCGCCCAGTCGGTCTCGCATCTGCGGGTCAATGTGCAGGCGCTGGATGCCGACTTCTTTGTCTTCTCGGGCCACAAGATTTTCGGCCCGACCGGCATCGGCGTCGTCTATGGCAAGAAGGAACTGCTGGAGAGCATGCCTCCCTGGCAGGGCGGCGGCAACATGATTGCCGACGTCACCTTCGAGCGCACGCTGTTCCAGCCGCCGCCCAACAAGTTCGAAGCCGGCACCGGCAACATCGCCGACGCGGTGGGCCTCGGTGCTGCGCTGGACTACGTGGATCGCGTCGGCCTTGAGAACATCGCCCGTTACGAGCATGACCTGCTGGTCTATGCAACGCGCGGCCTGTCCTCGATTCCCGGCGTGCGCCTGATCGGCACGGCGGCGGAGAAAGCCAGCGTGGCCTCCTTCGTTCTCAACGGCTATCACCCGGAAGAAGTCGGCAAGGCCCTCAACGAGGAAGGCATCGCGGTGCGCTCCGGCCACCACTGCGCACAGCCGATCCTGCGCCGCTTCGGGGTCGAGGCGACGGTGCGGCCCTCGCTGGCGTTCTACAACACCTGCGAGGAAGTCGACCTGATGGTGTCCGTGGTGCAGCGCCTGTCACGCGGCAGGGGTCGCGTCGCCGCCTAGCATCGTGCGATTTCTGAGCGAAACGAAACGGGCCCGTTCTGCGGGCCCCTTTTTTTGTAGATGCTGATCGTCACGTGCAGTAGGTTTCTTGCAGCAAGGCGATGATGGCGACCAACTCCGGGTGGGCGACCGAATAGAAGACGTGGTTGGCCTCCTTGCGCGCTACCAGTAGCCCGCGATCTGCCAGATTGCTCAGATGATGGGAGATGTTCGGCTGCGAGGTGCCAAGCACCTGGCAGATTTCACCGACTGTCAATTCGCCGTCGGCGAGCAGGCAGACCGCCCCCAGGCGCAATGGATGGGCGATGGCCTTCGAGCCCTTGGCAATCAGGGCAATTTCCTTGTCGTTCAGGTTTGCGTGCATGTCGTTCGCAGTGGAAGGGACGTCAGCCGGACGCACAGCGCAGGTTGCGGTCGACCCGGAAAAAACGGCAAATTTATACGCCGCTGGAATTCATGACCGGAGAATGCAGGTAGATTCTTCGTTCGAGCAAGGAACGACTATTCCGCCCCTCATTGATTGGAATCGCGATGTGCTGGTGGAAGGCTGCTCGCGCGCAGCCGCTCGAACAGTTTCAGGCCCTCCGGCCAGGGCCCGTGGCCGGAATCGACATTGATGTGCCCGGCCTTGCCAATACTGATGAAGCTGCTACCCCATTGGCGCGCCCAGTGCTGCGCAACGCTGCTCTTGACCCACGGGTCATTGTCGCTGCTGACCACCAGGGTAGGGAAGGGCACTTCTTCCTCGAGCAACACCGTCGGCTCGCCGAAACGATCCGGGTCGGCCGGAGCGACGAGCAGGGCGCCGCGAACCCGCTCGCCGCGCACCAATCCGGCGGTCACTGCGGCCAGGCAGCCGAAGCTGTGGGCAACCACCCACAGGGGCTCATCGATTGCATCGATCTCTTCGCGCACGCGGACCGACCAGTCACTCAGGCAGGGCCGTTCCCAATCTGCCTGAATGACGCGCCATGTTTCGGGCAACACGCTTTCGAACCAGGTTTGCCAATGGGCCGGGCCGCTATTGCGCAGCCCGGGAACGATCAGTATCTTGGCCACTGGCACCTGTTTACAGAAGGATATCGGACCAGATGTTCTTGGCCCACGCCCGGGCGTAAAGCCCTTCCTCGACCGACGGTTCTTTCGACACGCCGCCCGAACCTTCGACCACCAGCAACTGCTTCTTCTCGGGGTTCCAGCGGTGCACCGAATCGACGTGGATGGCGCGCCGGTGGTCGACCAGGGAGTAGCAGGTATTGGCCATCAGCGTCGGTCGTGCCTCGCGCCCCGAGAGAGTTTCGAAGATCGCCGCTGCCGCTGCCTTGCCGTGCTGGTTGGCCATGTGGCCGGATTTCGGCATCAATGGCGCGGACAGGGTCGCGTCGCCGAGCACGTGAACATTCTTCACCGCGGTCGATTCCAGCGTTACCCAGTCGACCGTCGCCCAGCGGTTGTTGGCGTTGACGACGCCGATATCGTGGGCGATCTTGCCGGCGGTCTGCGGCGGGATCAGGTTGATGACGTCGCCGCGCTCGCGGTCGCCGATTTCGCTGGTGATGATGTTCGACTCGGCGTTGATTTCGACCGTATTCCAGTTCGGACGATACTCGATGATGCCCTTGTAGTCGTTGGCCCAGTTGTCGGCAAACAGCTTGGTCTTGGAAATGATCTTGTCGTTGGCGTCGAGCACCAGAATCTTCGAGTTCGGCTTGTGCGCCTTGAAGTAGCTGGCAACCAGGCCAGCGCGTTCGTAGGGTCCGGGCGGGCAGCGGTAGGGGGCTTTCGGAATCGAGATGATGAAGGTGCCGCCATCCGGCAGGTCGACCAGCTGCTTGCGCAGCGCCACGGTCTGCGGGCCGGCTTTCCAGGCATGCAGGATTTTCTGCTGGGCTTTTTCGTCGTAGCCGGCGACGGCGCCGAAGTTGAAGTCGATACCCGGCGAGATGACCAGGTGATCGTAGGCAAACGTGTCGCCGCGATCGGTCTTGACCGTCCGCTTTTCCGGGTCGACCTCGGTCGCCGCGGCGTTCACCACCTTGATGCCCCAGTTTTTCTTGAGGCCGTCGAAGCTGTGCACGAGGGTCGAAAACTCGCGGTGACCGGCCAGCACCTCGTTGGAGGTCGGGCAGGAGATGAATTCCTTGTTGCGTTCGATGAGCACCACCTCGATGGCGCCGTCGCTCCATTTGCGCAGGTACTTGGCGGCCGTCGCGCCGCCGAAGCCGGCGCCGATGACGACGACACGGCCGATCTTCTTGCCCTTCTTCGGTGCAGCGAGCGCGCTGCCGGGAAGCAGCGCGGCTCCGGCCAGTGTGGCGGAAGCGCCGAAGGCCTGGAGCAGGCGGCGGCGGTCGTTGTTGATCAGTGACATGGTCATCGCTCCTTATTTCTGACGGGAAAAGTAATCCGCCAGCACGGCGATTTCTTCATCGGTATAACCCTTGGCCAGCTGATTCATGATTGTGGCCTGCTTGGTGCCGGCCTTGTAGGCCTTCAGCGTTTCTTCCAGGTAGGCCTTGTCACGCCCGGCGATGGCGGGAATGGCGGAAACGGCCCGGCCTTCGGTGCCGTGGCAATTGAAGCAGTTGCCGACGAAGTAGGGGAAGTTCCCCGGTGCTGCCGGCGGTGCAGCCGTTTCGGCGGAAAGGGCTGCGCTCGAGGCCAGCAGCCCGAGCAGAGGCAAGAGGCGTTTCATTGGTTCTCCCTGTCAATGTGGATGGGCCGGAATGCAGTGCGCAATCCCGGGCCACAGGCGGTTTCAATCGGGGCGAATTTGCGCGATAGCCGGCGCCCGGCCAACGACTTTTTTTTCATATGCTAAGAAGCGCAGGGCAGGGCGGCCGCGCTGACTCAACAATCGGGCATATCGATATCAGCAAATTGTCGTTCGGCGGCCATTTGGCCGGTCTTAATCTTGCCGCCTGACTTGGCCGCTGGCCATAACCATCCGGTACCGGAGATTTTCCATGGTAGACGAAGCGAGTGACTGTCCAGGCAGCAGCGAGGCGGATCCGCTGCAGCAATTGCCCACCCTGCAGCGCAATGCCTTGCGCAAACTGTTCGACCGGCCGGAATTTACCCCGGCCGAAGTGGCTGCGTTGGGCTATCGCCGCCTGCAGCAGGCGGAGGGCGTCGGCCAGAAGGGCTTGCAGGCGATCGCCGCCTGGCTGCAGGTCTATGGGTGCGTGTTGAAACCGCCGGAAGCGGCAGCCGACGAGCAGAAACGCCCCGGAAGAACCCGCAAGAACATCGAACAGGCGGTTCGCCTGCTGCAGACCCACGGCTATCTGGTGCGCGAGGCCGGGGAAGAAAACGGGCGGTGACCGGTGATATAAGCGCCCGGCAAATGCTATTTGCCGATCAGCGTATAAGCTAATCAATAATGATTCGTTCTTGAGACCGCGGGCTCTTCTTAGACTCCGCTCCACCTCAACCGAACGGAGTCACCATGAAACTCAAAAGCATCATCACCGGCCTGCTGGCCGCGTCGATCCTGGCCGGCAATGCGCTGGCGGCCGACGTCACGCTGCTCAACGTGTCCTACGACCCGACGCGTGAACTCTATCAGGACTACAACGCGGCCTTCGCCAAGCACTGGAAGGCCCAGACCGGCGACAATCTCAAGGTCAATCAGTCGCACGGTGGCGCCGGCAAGCAGGCGCGGGCGGTGATCGACGGCCTGGAAGCGGACGTCGTCACCCTGGCGCTGGCCTACGATATCGATGCGATTTCCGACAAGGGCCTGATTCCGCCGGACTGGCAGAAGCGACTGCCGCACAATTCCTCGCCGTATACCTCGACCATCGTTTTCCTGGTGCGCAAGGGCAACCCGAAGGGCATCAAGGACTGGAACGATCTGGTCAAGCCCGACGTCGGCGTCATCACGCCGAACCCCAAGACCTCCGGCGGTGCCCGCTGGAACTACCTGGCAGCCTGGGCCTACGCGCTGGAGCAGCCGGGCGGCAACGACGCCAAGGCCAAGGAATTCGTCGGCCAGATCTTCAAGAATGTGAAGGTTCTGGATTCCGGCGCCCGTGGCTCGACCACCACCTTCGTCGAACGCGGCATCGGTGACGTGCTGCTGGCCTGGGAAAACGAAGCCTACCTGTCGCTCAAGGAACTCGGCGACAAGTTCGAGATCGTCGTGCCGTCGCTGTCCATCCTTGCCGAGCCGCCGGTTACCGTGATCGACAAGACCGTCGACAAGCGCGGTACACGCAAGGTCGCCACCGCCTATCTTGAGTACCTTTACTCGCCGGAAGGCCAGGAAATCGCGGCCAGGAACTTCTACCGGCCGCAGGACGCCAAGATTGCCGCGAAGTACTCCAAGCAGTTCGTGAAGACCAAACTGGTGACCATCGACAAGGCATTCGGCGGCTGGCGCAATGCGCAGAAGGTGCATTTCTCCGATGGCGGCACCTTCGACCAGATCTACATCCCGTCCGGCAAGAAGTAAGCTCCCAGTGATCGAAGAGGGCGAAGTGGCGAAAGCCCTTCGCCCTTTTTATATGGTTTGGGTATTAGCTATTTCATATTAAGTATTTCTTCTTATAAACAGGTTTCCATACACTTCGGCAATCGAATGCTGCAATGCAGCAGGCGACCCGAATGAACGCAAAAAATCTCCTCAGGGAAACAGTTATGGCAAGTTTCAAAAATTTCAGCCCGTTGCCCGGCTTCCGGCTGTCGCTCGGCTACACCATCTTCTATCTCACGCTGATCGTCCTGATTCCACTGTCGGCCGTCGTGACCAATACGGTCGGCATGGGATGGGAGTCCTTCTGGTCCGCAGTGACCGAGCCGCGCGTGGTGGCCAGTTACAAGCTCACTTTCGGCGCATCGCTGGTGGCTGCTGCGGTCAACGTCGTTTTCGGGTTGATTTTCGCCTGGGTGCTGGTGCGTTACCGCTTTCCCGGCAAGGGGCTGGTCGATGCGCTCGTCAACCTGCCGTTTGCCTTGCCCACCGCCGTCGCCGGCATCGCGCTGGCCGCGCTCTATGCGCCGAACGGCCCGATCGGCAGCCTGCTGGCACCGCTTGGCATCGAAATCGCCTACACACCGAAGGGTGTGCTGATCGCGCTGATCTTCATCGGCCTGCCGTTTGTCGTGCGTACCGTACAGCCGGTGCTCGCCGATCTTGAAAAGGAAGTTGAAGAGGCCGCTGCCGGTCTCGGTGCTTCGCGCTGGCAGACCTTCCTGAAGATCATCCTGCCGCATGTAACGCCGGCGCTGCTGACCGGCTTTGCCATGGCCTTTGCCCGCGCGGTGGGCGAATACGGTTCAGTCATCTTCATCGCCGGCAACATGCCGATGGTGTCGGAAATCACGCCGCTGATGATCATCACCAAACTGGAACAGTATGACTATCAGGGCGCCACCGCCATTGCCTCGGTCATGCTGCTCATTTCCTTCATCCTCCTGCTTGTCATCAACGGGCTGCAGGGCTGGATGCAGGGCCGTTACACGAAGGGAGCATGAGATGAGCGCGAGTATTGCATTGCACGCCGGGGAACTGGCGCGCTACGAGACGCCCAGCACGCGTGAGCCGGCCTGGCTCAAGGTGACGCTGATTACCGTTGCCCTGAGCTTCTTCGTCATCTTCCTGCTCGTTCCCCTGGGTACGGTCTTCGTGCAGGCGCTGAGCAAAGGGTGGGGGGTCTATCTGTCGGCCCTGACCAATCACGACGCGCTGGCGGCGATCAGGCTGACCTTGATTACGGCAGCCATTGCCGTGCCGTTGAACGTGGTGTTCGGCGTCTCGGCGGCGTGGGCGATCGCCAAGTTCGAGTTTCGCGGCAAGCGTTTCCTGATCACCCTGATCGATCTGCCGTTCTCGATCTCGCCGGTGGTTTCCGGCCTGATCTACGTGCTGATCTTCGGCGCCCAGGGCTGGTTCGGCCCGTGGCTGGCCGAACACGACATCAAGATCCTGTTTGCCGTGCCAGGCATCGTGCTGGCCACCATCTTCGTGACCTTCCCCTTTGTCGCGCGCGAACTGATCCCGCTGATGGAAGCGCAGGGCGCTGAAGAAGAGGAGGCGGCGGTGGTGCTCGGCGCTTCCGGCTGGCAGGTGTTCTGGCATACCACGCTGCCCAATATCAAGTGGGGCCTGCTCTATGGCGTGATTCTTTGTAATGCGCGGGCGATGGGCGAGTTCGGGGCCGTTTCGGTGGTTTCCGGACATATCCGCGGCCTGACCAACACCATGCCGCTGCACGTCGAAATTCTCTATAACGAATACCTCTACGCCGCCGCCTTTGCCGTGGCATCCCTGCTGGCCATGCTCGCCATCGTCACGCTGGGCCTGAAAACCCTGGTCGAGCGGCAGACCCGCAAGCAGATCAGCGAATCGCAAAAACCCTCGGAGAGCTAATCATGAGTATCCAAGTTACTGGCATCAACAAGCAATTCGGTGCTTTCCGCGCCCTCGACAACGTCTCGCTCGACATTCCGTCCGGCCAGCTGGTGGCCTTGCTTGGCCCGTCGGGTTGCGGCAAGACGACCCTGCTGCGCATCATTGCCGGCCTCGAATTTGCCGACAGCGGAAGGATCCTGCTCGACGGCGAGGATGCCTCCGACCGCCACGTGCGCGAGCGCCAGGTCGGCTTCGTCTTCCAGCATTACGCGCTGTTCCGCCACATGACGGTGTTCGACAACGTCGCCTTCGGCCTACGCGTCCGCCCGAAAAAATTCCGCCCGGCCGAAGCCGAGATCAGGAAACGCGTCACGCGCCTGCTTGATCTGGTTCAGCTCGGCTGGCTGGCCGACCGCTATCCGTCGCAACTGTCCGGCGGCCAGCGCCAGCGCATCGCGCTGGCGCGTGCCCTGGCGGTCGAGCCGAAGGTCCTGCTGCTCGACGAGCCGTTCGGCGCGCTCGATGCCAAGGTGCGCAAGGAGCTCCGTCGCTGGCTGCGTCAGCTGCACGACGAAATCCACGTCACCAGCGTCTTCGTCACGCACGACCAGGAAGAAGCGTTGGAAGTTTCCGACCGCGTCGTGGTCATCAACAAGGGCAAGATCGAACAGGTCGGTACGCCGGAAGAGGTTTACGACAACCCGGCGACGCCGTTCGTCGCCAGCTTCCTGGGATCGGTCAACCTTTTCCATGGCCGCGTCGACGGCCCTCATCTGCATATAGGGGAGCATGCGCTGCACGTCGGCCATGAGCATGACGTGACCGACCAGGCGATTGCGTTCGTGCGCCCGCATGAATTCGACCTGCTCCCCGCCGATTCGACGGAAGGCGGATTGCCCGCAAAAATCCTGCGTGTGATCTCGGTCGGGCCGACGGCACAGGTCGAACTGGCGCGCGTTGACGGCGAACTGGTCGAGGTCACGATTTCGCGGGACGCACTGAATGGACTCGGCCTGCGTGAGGGGGACCATGTCTCGCTGAAGCCGCGTACCATCCGCGTGTTCCAGGGGGAGCGTCTCGCCGCTTGACCCCGCCCCAAAAATAAGGAGAGAGAAAATGAATTTCCAGCAATTGCGCATCGTGCGCGAAACCGTGCGTCAGGACTTCAACCTGACCGAGGTTGCCAATGCGCTCTACACATCGCAGCCCGGCGTCAGCAAGCACATCAAGGATCTCGAGGACGAACTCGGCATCGAGATCTTCGTGCGCCGGGGCAAGCGGCTGCTGGGGTTGACCGAGCCGGGCAAGGAACTGGCGCAGGTCGTCGAGCGCATCCTGCTCGACACCCACAACCTGCGCCGGATTGCCGACCAGTTCGCCAGCCGCGAAACCGGTCATTTTGTCATTGCCACCACACACACCCAGGCGCGCTATGCCCTGCCGGCGATCATCAAGTGGTTCAAGACCGATTACCCGAAGGTGCACCTGACACTGCTCCAGGGCAGCCCGGGGGAAATCGCCGACCTGCTGGTTTCGGGGCAGGCGGACGTCGGAATCGCGACCGAGAGCGTCGACAAGCTGCCTGAACTGGCTTCTTTCCCGTTCTACTCGCTGGCATCACGCGATCATCGTGCCGCATGGCCATCCACTGACGACTGCGGGTGAAATCACCCTGGATATCCTGGGCGAATACCCGATCATTACCTATCACGAGGGATTCACGGGCAGGGCGCACGTGGACAAGGCCTTTGCCGATGCCGGTATTGTCCCTGACATCGTTCTCTCGGCCATTGACGCCGACGTGATCAAAACCTACGTCAATCTCGGGCTGGGTGTGGGCGTGGTGGCCTCGGTGGCATATGACCCGGAACAGGATCGCAATCTGACGCTGATCCCGGTCCCGGCACTGTTTCCGTCCAACACGACCCGCCTGGCCGTGCGCCGCGGTACCTATCTGCGCAGTTATGTCCATGCCTTCATCGAGAAGGTCTGTCCGGATGTCGGCGAGGAATCGATCAAGGCGGCGATCAAGCAGCAAAACGCCAACGACGCCTGAATCCCCGGAGGGAAATGAGTGGCCGGCCCCTTGCTCGGGGGCCGGCCATTTTTTCGGGCAGGGGCATCCATCGACAGAGTGCGCGCTCCATTCACTTCCATTAGTTTACATAATGCAAATTATGCGCAATTGTTTGAGTGGGAATCACGGGAGCGGAGGCATCTTCCGCGGTCCCCTGTCTTACTTTGGCTTCGGGCTGGTCGCCGTGCCAGCCTGGCCACCGGCACGGCGCAACAGGTCGGCAATGTCGGTGTTCTGATTCTTGAGCGCCACGTCGAGCGCCGTCTCACCCGAATCCAGCGCCTTGTTTGGATCGGCACGATTGGCCAGCAAGAGCTTCACGATTTCAATGTGGCCGCCCCGTGCGGCGACGATCAGCGCCGTGTTGCCGAAGTCGCTCGGTGCATTGACGTCGGCGCCGGATTTGACCAGCAGTTTGGCGATCTCGAGGTGCCCGTTAAACGCGGCGTACGCAAGCGGCGTCCAGCCGGTTGAATTGACGTCGGCGCCACCGGCGATCAGGCGCTCGACCACTTTCACGTGGCCACGGAAAGCAGCCAGGCGCAAGGCAGTGTCACCGACCGTGTTGCGTGCATTGAGCTTGGCTTTCTGGCGGATCAGATAATCAACCAGCTCTTCGTGACCGTCCCGCGCGGCCAGCATGAGCAGCGTATTTCCATCCCTGTCCGTCGAGTTGACCGAAGCCCCCAGTTGAATGATCTGCGCCACCTCCCGGGTATCACCCAGCTTGGCGGAATTGATCAGGTCATCGTAGGTCGCGGCGTGGGCCAGAAGGGGCATCGTGGCGGCGATCAACAGGGCTGTTAGTGATTTTTTCATGGTTGCAGGGGTCGCTTTGCGTGTTTGAATAGACTGAAAAAATTGTCGGTCGTCGCTTCGGCGACCGCTGACGGCGGAATTTCGCGCAACCGGCCAATTTCTTCGGCAACGTACTTCACATAGGCAGGCTCGTTGGGTTTGCCGCGGAAAGGTGCCGGCGTCAGGTAGGGCGAATCCGTTTCGACCAGAATGCGATCCAGCGGCGCTTTTTGCGCCACTTCCTTGATGGCAAGAGCGTTCTTGAACGTCACGATGCCCGAAAAAGAGATGTAGAAGCCAAGATCGAGCGCCTGCCGGGCAACTTCCCAGGTTTCGGTAAAGCAGTGCATGACCCCGCCGGCCGTTTCGGCGCCCTCTTCCGCCAGCAGTCGGATCGTATCGTCGGCGGCATCCCGCATGTGCACCACCAATGGCTTGCCGACGGCTTTGGCGGCCCGGATATGGGTGCGAAAGCGGGCTCGCTGCCAAGCCGGGCGGTCCTTTTGCCAGTAGTAATCGAGCCCCGTTTCTCCGACGGCGACGACCCTGGGGTGGGACGCCAGCGCAATCAGTTGGTCTTCACCCGGCTCTTCGGCGTCCGAATATTCCGGATGGACGCCGACGGTCGCGTAGAGATGGGGATGCACCTCGGCCAGCGCCAGAACCTTCGGGAAATCCTCGAGATTGACTCCGATGCAGACGGCACAGCCAACGTCGTTCTGCCGCATGCGTTCGAGAATTTCGGGGAGGCGCTGCGCCAGATCCGGGAAGTCCAGATGGCAGTGCGAATCGACCAGCATCCGGTCAGTCAGAGCGTATGGGTGGGGCGGGTGGATTGCAGTACGCCACCGAGCAAGCCTTCGATCTTGCGCCGCGCTTCCTGACCACTTTCGTCGCTGTTGAAATGCACGCCGATGCCCTGGGCGCGGCCGTTTTGCGCGCCCGCCGGGGTGAACCAGACCACCGTACCTGCGATCGGCAGCTTGGCCGGATCGTCCATCAACGATAGCAGCATGAAAACTTCGTCGCCGATGCTGTAGTTGCGCGTGGTCGGAATGAAGATTCCCGCATTGCGCAGATGCGGCATGAATGCAGCGTAAAGCGCTGATTTCGAATTGATGTTGAGCGACAGGACGCTTGGGCGCTGGGCGGGAGCAGGTTTGGCTTCACTCATTCTTGTTCAGTTTCTCAACAGGCTTCGATAGTCCATGAACAGCCCCTCCAGAAAAAGGCGGGCGTTTAAAGGCTGCTCGGCTTCGCGACGGCGGGTGATCAAGGCACGATAGGCGCGCACCAGCCGCACCGGCGGAATGATAGCAGCCAGCCCGGAAATTGTGGCCTGCTGCGGGAGAAAATACCGGACAGGCAGGCCGTTGCTGGCCAGGGTGAGATCGACAAGCCACTTTTGCATGGCCTCGACCACCGCTTTCAGCGCGATTTTCCCCTTGCTCTCCTTGAGCGTCTTTTCCAGTTCGGCAGCCAGGCCGATCGGATCGATCCCCGCCTTGTCGGAAAGCCGCCGGGTCAGCAGTTCCAGCCAGCCGCCCTGCCCCGAGGCAGCCAGTTCAAGCGCCAGCCCCGGCGAACCGCCGGCCAGCGCCAGCCAGCGCCCGGCGTCAGCCAGGCCTTCGGCCTGCAGCGCGGCCTCCGATACCGCGCCCGGCGGCACGTTGATCGGGACCACCTGGCAGCGGCTGCGGATCGTTGGCAGCAAGCGCAACGGCTCATTTGAAATAAGTAAAAACAATGTACCTGGCAATGGTTCTTCAAGTGACTTGAGAAGTGCGTTTGCAGTATTCCGGTTCATCGCTTCTGCCGGATTGACCAGGATGATCCGCAATCCGGCACGATGCGTTCCGACGCTGAGGAACTCATCCAGTCCGCGCACCTGATCGATCGTGATCTGCTGACTGGCCTTTTTCTTGCCGTCGTCGGAATCCGAATCTTCGATCAGCGCCTGCGGTTGAAGCAGGCGAAAATCGGGATGATTGCCCTGCCCGAACCAGTTGCAGGCAAGGCATTGGCCGCAGGCAGCGCCGCTGGCCAGGGGGTTTTCGCAGAGCAAGCCGGCGGCGAATGACTGCGCCAGCGCGTATTTGCCCAAGCCACGCTGCCCGATCAGCAACAGCGCATGCGGCAGTCGCGCGCGTTGCGATTGAAGGTTAAGCCAGGCGGTTTCGTGAAGCTTTATTACATTCATAAACAGATAGTTGAAACAATCTGTTCTAGTATTAGTTTAATTTCATCGATGCCTTTCTGAGCATCGATGATGCGGATTCTGCCAGAGGCCGCATGTGCTCGTTCGAGGTAGGCCTGACGAACCCGCTCGTGAAAGTCGACGCGTTCCTGTTCGAAACGATCAAGGGTACGGTTGGCGAGAACGATCCGTTCGCGCGCCACATCGAGCGGCAGGTCGAAGAGCAAGGTCAGATCCGGTTGCAGGTTGCCGTGCACCCATTGCTCCAGTTGGTGCAGCTTGCCGCGGTCAAGACCACGCCCGCCGCCCTGGTAGGCGTAGGTGGCGTCGCTGAATCGATCGCAAACGACCCACTCGCCGCGCGCCAGCGCCGGTTCGATCAGCTGCGCGAGGTGCTCGCGACGGGCGGCGAACATCAGCAGGGTTTCCGTCTCGAGGTGCATCGGCGTCTTGAGCAGCAACTCGCGCAGCTTTTCGCCCAGATCGGTGCCGCCGGGCTCGCGCGTGACATGTACCACCTTGCCGTGTTCACGCAGGCGCGCAGCCAGCCATTCGACATGACTGCTCTTGCCGGCGCCGTCGATGCCCTCGAAGGTGATGAATTTTCCGCTCACTTGCCGCCTCTCTGGTACTTGTTGACTGCCTTGTTGTGTTCATCGAGCGTGCGCGAAAACTGGCTGCTGCCATCGCCGCGCGCCACGAAATAAAGTGCATCGCTGTTCGCCGGATGCAGCGCCGCCTGAATCGAGGCCTGGCCCGGCATGGCGATCGGCGAAGGCGGCAGGCCGCTGCGAAGGTAGGTATTGTAAGGCGAGTCGGACTGCAGGTCGCGTTTGCGCAGATTGCCGTCGAAGCTCTCGCCCAGCCCGTAGATAACCGTCGGGTCGGTCTGCAGCGGCATGCCCTTGCGCAGGCGATTGACGAAAACCGCTGCCACCAGCGGGCGGTCGCTGCTGCGCCCGGTTTCCTTCTCGACGATCGACGCCATGATCAGCGCCTCGTCGGGCGTCTTGTACGGCAAGTCGGCAGCACGCTCCAGCCACGCGGCGTCCAGCCGCTTTTTCATCGAGCGGTGCGCGCGCGCGAGCAATTCAAGGTCACTCGACTGCTTGTCGAACAGGTAGGTATCGGGGAACAGCCAACCCTCGATGTGCTCGCCTTCGATGCCCAGACGGGCACGCAACTCCGCTTCCGGGAGCCCCCGGGTGTCATGCTTCAGATCGGGGTGCTGATCGATTCGCGCCCGCCACTGGCGGAAGGTCCAGCCCTCGACCAGCGTGAGTTCGCCCTGCGTGACGTCGCCACGGGCGAGTTTGGCCAGCAGCTGTTCGGGCGTGAGGCCCGGTGCGACCGTATAACTGCCGGCCTTGATCGCAGTTTCGACATTGCGCCAGCGCGCCAGGAGAACGAGCAGATCAGGATTGATGGCGATGCCCGCCGCGCGCATCTGCTCCGCCGCTGCACGCAGGCTGCTGCCCGGCGTAATGCGGAAATCGACCGACGAATCGCGCATCCCGATCGGCGCATTGATCCACCAGAATGCGGCGCCGACGAGTCCGGCAAGCATAAAGATCAGGAGTAAAAGGAGCTTCAGGAATAAACGCACGGGAACTCGCTGGCTGCCACCGGGTCATGCCGGGGAGGCATGAGCATGTTCGAACGGGCGATATAATATCGCAAACCCCTACAGGAGCCCCCATGAACCCCAACTGGCGCAGCTTTCTTGAATCCGCCGAAGCGACTTTCGACAGTCAGGCGAGCGAGATTCTCCACTTCGGCGACGCCGCCGGAGAACTTCAGGCCGCGCGCACCCGCACGGTGATGGTGCCGCTGACCCATCTCGCGCTGATCGATGCGTCGGGCGATGATGCCAAGGTTTTTCTGCACAGCCAGTTCACCAGCGACATCAACCATCTGGGCGGCGATCAGGTGCAGCATTCCGCGTGGTGTTCGGCCAAGGGGCGCATGCAGGCGAGCTTTCTTGCCTGGCGCGCCGGCGATGCATTCCGGTTGGTGCTTGCCGCCGATCTCGAGGCCGCTTCGCTGAAGCGCCTGCAGATGTTCGTGCTGCGCGCCAAGGTACGCCTGACGACACTGACTGACGAATACGCGCTGATTGGCGTGGCCGGCCCGCAAGCGGCCGAGGCGCTGGCCGACGCCGGCCTGCCCTGCCCGGTGGCACCGATGACCGTGGCCAGCGGCGGGGCTGCCCAGGTGGTGGCACTCGACGCCAGTCGCTTCCTGGTTGCCTTGCCGCTCGACAGCATCGCGACGCCCTGGCAAAAGCTGTCGCTCAAGGCGCGGCCGGCCGGCGTGCCGGTCTGGCGCTGGCTCGATGTGCAGGCCGCTTTTCCGCTGGTGACGGCGGCCACCAGGGAGGAATTCGTGCCGCAAATGGCCGATTTTGAAAAACTCGGTGGCGTCAGTTTTCACAAGGGTTGCTATCCCGGCCAGGAAATCGTGGCGCGCACCCAGTACCTCGGCAAGGTCAAGCGCCATCTCTTCCGTGTGCGCAGCGATCAACCGCTCACGGCCGGGGTGCCGCTGTACTCGCCGGACAATCCCGACCAGGCCTGCGGCACGATTGTCAGCGGGGCGCCCTCGCCCATCGGCGGCTACGAGGCGCTGGCCGTCGTTCAGTCCAATTTTTCGGGCAATGTCCGGCTCGCATCGCGCGAAGGGCCGGTGGTCGAGGCAGTTGCGGTCAACCCCTGAAACCGGGCAAATATGTGCCTGATCGTGGTTGGCTGGCGGGTTCATCCGGATTATCCGCTGATCGTCGCCGCCAACCGCGACGAATTCTACCGGCGGCCGACTGCCAACGCCGATTACTGGCCGGAAGCGCCGACGGTCGTTGGCGGCCGTGATCTCGAGGCCGGCGGCACCTGGCTGGGGATTTCCAAAGCCGGCCGCTTTGCCGCGGTGACCAATGTCCGCGAACCGGGAGTGGCGCCCGGGCGGGAATCACGCGGGCAACTGACGCGGCGCTTCCTGCTCGCCAGCGTGAGCGCCAGCGACTATGCCCATCAGCTTGCCCCGGCCGAATTCTCCGGTTTCAACCTGCTCGTTGCGGATGGCCAGTCGCTGATCTACCTCAGTAACCGGGACGGCCCGCCGCAACCACTGGCGCCCGGCGTTCTACGGCCTCTCGAATCACCTGCTCGACAGCCCGTGGCCGAAGCTGCTCACTGCCCGTCAGCGATTTGCCCGGGCCATGCCTTCCCTGCCCGACCGCTCGGCCTTGTTCGCGCTGCTGGCTGACGACGAAATCGTGCCCGATGGCGAACTGCCGAGCACCGGCGTGCCGCTCGACTGGGAGCGCCTTCTGTCGGCGATCTTTGTCCGTTCCGCCGAATACGGTACCCGCGCTTCGACCGTGCTGACTCTCGATCGCAGCGGTTCGCTGACTTTCGAGGAACGCAGCTTCGGACCGAACGGGCAGCCGCTTCAGTCCTCGCTGATTTCGACCGCGGTATAAGGCGGAACCAGGTCGAAGAGTTCGATGATGTCGGCATTACGCATGCGGATGCAGCCGTGCGAGCCCGGCCTGCCCATTTCGGCGCGCTCCGGCGAGCCGTGGATGTAGATGTAACGGCGCATGGTATCGACCTTTCCGAGGCGATTCCTGCCCGGCTCGCAGCCCGATAACCAGAGTATCCGGGTCAGTATCCAGTCGCGTCCGGGATGGCGCTGGTTGACGTCCGGCGACCAGATCTCACCGGTCGGCCGGCGCCGGACGAAAATGGCATTTTCCGCGGCGCCGGCACCGATTTTGGCCCGTATTACGTGTTGACCGCGCGGGGTCTGAAAACTTCCGTAAACCTCACCCACGCCGGCCTTGCCGGTGGAAACGGTGTATTCGCGCAGGATATTCCCCGCCTCATCGAACAGCACAAGCGCTTGCCGGGCGACGGAGATTTGGATGTTCACGATGTCTTGTTCCGCCGCCGTTCAGCGAAAAACGTTAACAGCACGGCGCTGCATTCTTCCGCCAGAATGCCGCCAACGACCGTCGTATGGTGGTTGAGGCGCTCGACGGCAAACAGATCGACGATGCTCCCGTGAACGCCTGTCTTCGGGTCGCGCGCGCCATACACCACGCGTGCGATCCGCGCATGCAGAATGGCGCCCGCGCACATCGCGCAGGGTTCCAGCGTCACATAGAGTTCGCAGCCGGGCAGGCGGTAGTTGTCCAGATTGCGCGCCGCATCGCGCAGCGCGGCAATCTCCGCATGCGCCGTCGGGTCGCTTTCGCCAATCGGGCTGTTGAAGCCGCGCCCGACGATTTGCCCGTCCCGGACCACGACCGCGCCTACCGGCACCTCGCCCAGGCATTCCGCGGAACGCGCCAGTGAAAGGGCCTCGCGCATGAAATATTCGTCGCCGAGCATGACCGAGTAGCCGGTTACTTCCATTTGACCATTGCCGCAGGCGGGCAATCCGGAGCGACGACGGGATTGCCGGACGTTACATCTGGGAAGGTCCGGGTGCTGCCGGGAACATTCATCGTTCTGGTAATCATGCGGATTTGACGGGGGGCCTGAAAAATTTACCGGGCCTGCCCCGCCCGCCATTTGGTCGGCAGTCATCGGCAGACAGACTCAATTGTGACACGACATCCGTGCGCTCGACGACGGATTGTATGCGGCGCCTCCTCCCGTGCTTTCCGGCGCGCCGCAGGCATCCGATATCCGGGATCGCAGCAGTTCATATGAGCATGCGCGCCATAAACTCATAAGGATTCCATCGTTCCCGCGATTGGTGACAAGCAATAGATTTCACGCCTTTCGTCACTCCAACAGGGAAAACAAATGAGGCAAATATTCAGAACCATCGCAACCTCCTTGGCTGTCGCCACGGCTGCCATCGGCGTCGCCCACGCCGATGCGCCGAAGGAGATCCGCGTCGACTGGGCCTACTACTCGCCGCCGAGCCTGGTATTGAAGAAATTCGGCTGGCTGGAACAGGATCTCAAGGCCGAGAACATTCCGGTCAAATGGGTGCAAAGCCACGGCAGCAACCGTGCGCTCGAATTCCTCAACAGCGGCAGCGTCGATTTCGGCTCCACCGCCGGTCTCGCCGCCGTGCTGAGCAAGGCCAACGGCAATCCGATCAAGGGCGTCTATATCTATTCCCGCCCGGAATGGACCGCGCTGGTTGTCGCCAAGGATTCGCCGATCAAGTCGATCAAGGACCTCAAGGGCAAGAAGGTTGCCGCGACCAAGGGTACCGACCCCTTCCTTTTCCTGCTGCGCAGCCTGAATCAGGAAGGCCTGAAAAAGTCCGACATCGAACACGTCGCCCTGCAGCACGCCGACGGCCGTGCCGCGCTCGAACAGGGCCGGGTCGACGCGTGGGCCGGCCTCGATCCGCTGATGGCCGCCAGCCAGGTTGATGCCGGTTCGAAACTGATCTACCGCAACGTCGCGTTCAACACCTACGGCTTCCTGAACACCACCGAGAAATTCGCCAAGGACCATCCGGAACACGTCAAGAAGGTCATTGCTGCCTACGAAAAGGCGCGCAAGTGGATCATCGCCAACCCGGAAGAAACGGCCAGGATCGTCTCGGAAGAGGCCAAGCTCTCCCTGGAGGTGGCCAAGCTGCAACTGACGCGCAACGACTTCAGCAACCCGGTGCCGGGTGACGAGCACATCAAGGCCCTGACCGCCGCTGCACCGATCCTGATCGAGGAAGATCTGGTCAGGAAGGGTACCGACGTCAACAAGGTCATCGTCGAACTGGTCGAACCGTCCTACGCCAAAGCAGTCGTTCGCTAAGGAGCGCGCCGGATGAGTCACTCCAACACCGTTGCCCTTCGCGCGGCGGGCGAGGCCACGGCGGACGCTTCAATCCGGTGGCAATCCCTGGCCCGCAAGGGCCAGGGATTGATCGTTCCGGTCATCCTGCTGGTCATCTGGGAGAGCGTTGTCCGCCTTGGCTGGGTGAGCGCCCATCTGCTGCCACCACCGAGTGAATTGAGCCGGACGCTGGTCGAACTCGCCAGCAGCGGCGCCCTGCTGCAACACATCGGCGTCAGTTCGGCCCGGGTCCTTGCCGGTTTCGCCATCGGCGCCGGGCTGGCCCTGCCGGTGGCGGCCGCCGTTGGCCTCTCGCGCCGCGTCGAGGCCCTGTTCGACCCCACCTTCCAGGCCATCCGTGCCATTCCGTCGCTCGCCTGGGTGCCGCTGCTGCTGCTCTGGCTGGGCATCGACGAAGCCTCGAAAATTTCACTGATCGCCATAGGCGCCTTCTTCCCGGTCTATCTCAATTTCGTGGCCGGCATCCAGAACGTTGACCGCAAACTGGTCGAAGTCGGCGGCATTTACGGGTTGACCGGGCGCAAGCTGATCACCCGCATCTTCCTGCCGGCCGCGCTGCCCAACTTGTTCACCGGCCTGCGCAGCGGCCTCTCGCTGGCCTGGATGTTCCTGGTCGCCGCCGAACTGATCGCAGCCACCAAGGGCCTCGGCTACTTGCTCACCGACGGTCGTGAAACCGGTCGCGCCGACCTGGTTGTCGTCGCCATCATCGTTCTCGCCCTGCTCGGCAAGATTACCGACAGCCTGCTGCAGGTCCTCGAACAGCGCCTGCTGGCCTGGCGCGATGTCTTCGACAGCCGCCCCTCCTGAGTCTCCCATGTCTGAAAAGTTGCTAGAACTGGCCGTCAAGGCCAAGGATTTCCAGTCGCATCGCGTCATCGACGATGTCCAATTCACCGTCGGCCACGGCGAGGTGGTCAGCCTGGTCGGGCCCAGCGGCTGCGGCAAGAGCACCCTGCTACGCATCATCGCCGGGCTCGACGCCGACTACCGGGGCGAGGTCCGGATCAAGGGCGAGAAGCCGCATCTGCATTCGCGCGATGTCGGCTTCATTTTTCAGGAGCCACGCCTGCTACCCTGGCTGACCGTGGCCGAGAATGTCGGCTTCGATCTCGGCCGGGCCGGCGGCAAGCATCCGCGGGTCGCCGAACTGCTCGCCGAAGTCGGCCTGGCCGACTTCGCGAATGCCTATCCCAAGCAGTTGTCGGGCGGCATGGCGCAGCGGGCGGCGATTGCCCGCGGGCTGTTCACCCAGCCGGCACTGCTCCTGCTCGACGAACCGTTCAGCGCTGTCGATGCCTTCACCCGCATGCGTCTGCAGGAACTGCTGCTGTCCATCGCCAGCCACCACGGCACGACCTTGCTGCTGGTCACCCACGACGTCAACGAATCGGCCTACCTGAGCGACCGCGTCATCGTCATGGCCAGCCGGCCAGGACGGATCAGCGGCGAAGTGGCCCTCGGCCTGGCGCGCCCGCGCGACCGGCGCAATCCCCAGCTGGCGCGCAAGGAGGCGGAAATCCTGACCCTGCTCAACGGCGGCAAGCTGGACTACCTGGACATTTCGGAAGAGATCGAACAAGCTGTTCCGCACCCGGAACCGTTGCTGATTTCCCGTCTCAATTTCGCCATCTAGAGTCCAAATATGAACGCAGAACAACTCAAGGCCGCCCAGGCGCCGCTGAAAGTCCGCTACCAGCAGGATCCGGCGAGCGCGCTGCGCACCCTCTCGGCGCGCGGCCGCCTGACCCCCGATGATCAGACCGTACGCATCGAAACCGGCCATGGCAAGGTCCTGGCCGGCCTGCATCCGGCGACCGGCGGCACCGGCAACGATGCCTGCTCGGGCGATATGCTGCTTGAAGCCCTGGCTGCCTGTTCGGGGGTCACGCTGAACGCCGTCGCCACGGCGATGGGCATCAAGATACGCAACGGCACGGTGACCGCCGAGGGCGATCTCGATTTCCGCGGCACCCTCGGCGTCGGCAAGGAGGCGCCGGTCGGCTTTACCGATATCCGCCTCAGGTTCGCGCTCGATACCGACGCCACCGACGAACAGCTGGGCACCCTGCTCCGTCTGGCCGAGCGCTACTGCGTGATCTACCAGACACTCAAGACACCACCGCAACTGCATCTCGAAAGACAGCGCCTGGCATGAGCGAATTTCGTCCGGAAACCCTGGCTGCCCATGGTGGCAGTGGCGTCGCCGAACCGTATCGCGACATCGTCCAGCCCATCCATCTGGCGACCACCTTCGAACGCGCCACCGACGGCAGCTATCCGGGCGGCCGCCTTTATTCGCGCGACCAGAGCCCGGCCTACGACGGCGCCGAGAAGCTCTTGGCCGAACTCGAAGGCGGTGTCGAGGCGCTGCTCTTCGCTTCCGGCATGGCCGCCGCGACAGCCGTGCTGCAGGCGCTGAAACCCGGTGACCGCATCGTCGCGCCGCGCTCGACCTACTGGGCCTGGCGCAACTGGCTGCGCGAGTTCACGACGCAATGGGGCATTGAACTGGTGCTCTACGTCAACAGCGACCTGTCTGACCTGGAGCGCCAGTTGAAGGCCGCACCGACGCAACTGCTGTGGGTCGAGACGCCGGCCAACCCGACCTGGGAGATCACCGACATCGCCGCCGCCGCCGGGCTGGCCCGGGCAGCCGGTGCCAAAATCGTGGTCGATTCGACCATTGCCACGCCGGTATTCACCCGTCCCCTCGAAATCGGCGCCGACCTCGTCCTGCATTCGGCAACCAAGTACCTGAACGGTCATTCCGACGTGGTGGCCGGCGCCCTGGTTACGCGCGACACCGGCGAATTCTGGCAGCGCATCCGCAAGGCGCGTAATCTCGGCGGTGCCGTGCTCGGCCCGTTCGAGGCCTGGCTGCTGCAACGCGGCATGCGCACGCTGTTCCTGCGCGTCCGGACGGCTGCGGTCAACGCCGAAAAGCTTGCCAATTTCCTGGCGGCGGAGCCTTCGGTGCTCGAAGTGCTCTACCCCGGCCTGCCCGGCAACCCCGGTTACGCAACCGCCCAACGCCAGATGCAGGGCGGCTTCGGCGCCATGCTTTCGCTGCGCGTTGCCGGTGGCGAAACACGAGCCAGGGCCGTTGCCGGCCGTCTCAAGCTGTTCCGCCAGGCCACCTCGCTGGGCGCCGTGGAAAGCCTGGTCGAGCATCGCGCCAGCGTCGAGGGCCCCGGCACGCTGGTCCCCGTCGATCTGCTGCGCCTGTCGATCGGCATCGAGGACGGCGACGACCTGGTCGCCGACTTTGCCCAGGCGCTGGCATCCGCCCGCTGACTTGCCGCATGCATATACCCCCACCCGTATAACCAGCAAAGAATTCCGTCGTTCTTTGCGGTCCCTCCTGCCGGCAAAATTGCGCCGGATCAAATTCGGAATCAAACAGGAGAACCCCCAATGCAACGCAAAACATCCCTCAAGGCGCTGGTCGCAGCGCTCACCCTGGTCGGCAGCCTCGGCTCCGCCTTCGCCGATACGCTGAAGGTCGGCTACCTGCCGGTGACCGGCCACGGCAAGTTCTTCGTCGCCAAGGAACAAGGCCTGTTCGCCAGGGAAGGCCTCGACGTCGAGCTGATCGAATTCCAGAATTCCGCCGACGGACTCAATGCGATTGTCGCCGGCAAGCTCGACATCGGCGCCTTCGGCACGACGGCACCGGTGGCCCACATCTCCAAGGGTGCCAAGATCAAGATCATCGGCGGCATCATGGGCGGCGACGCCGCGCTGATCGCCACCCCGGCCAATGCCGGCAAGATCGCCAGCGTTTCCGATCTCAAGGGCAAGAAAATTGCCACCGTCCGCATGGCCTCGGGCGATGCCGTCCTGCGCGGCGCCTTGAAGGACAAGGGCATCAACTGGAAGACCGATGTCCAGATTTTCGAACTGAAGAACCCGCCGGCCGTGATCGAAGCCGTCAAGTCCGGGCAGGTCAACGCCGGTCTGGTCTGGGGTCCGCATGACCTGCGCGCCGAAGACCAGGGCCTCAAGGTCGTCATCCACTCGACCGACCTGCAGCCGGGCCATCCATGCTGCCGCCTGGTCGTCACCGAAAACAGCCTGAAGGATCAGGCCAAGTGGGAAAAATTCGTGCGCGCCATCCTGAAGGCCGAGAAATTCGCGGCCGAAAACAAGAAGGAGACCATCGAATCGATCTCCAAGTACGTCAAGATCGACCGCCAGCTGCTCTGGCGCGGCTACTATTCGCAATATCTCGACCAGTCCTCCGATCCTGACACCAAGGGCGTCAAGCACTTCGCCGACGTCATGGTCAACAGCGAGTTCATCGCCACCAAGCCTGATCTCGATGCCGCCATCGATGCCAAGGTGTATGCCAAGGTACTTGATGACCTGGCCCGCGAAAACCCGAACGATCCGTTCTGGAAAAAGCTGCAGAAGGACTTCAAGCAGAAGAACGCGTAATGGCTCACGGTCTCACCCTGGACGGCGTCGACTTTTCCTACGACGCCAGCCGCATCCTGGCGGGAATCGACCTGTCGATTCCCGCCGGACAGTTCGTCAGCCTGCTCGGTGCCAGCGGATCGGGGAAATCGACCCTGCTGCGCCTGGTCGCCGGGCTGCAGTTTCCGCAACTGGGCAAGCTGGCCTGGAACGGCCAGCCGATCGTCGGCCCCGGACTGGAACGCGGTGTCGTCTTCCAGGACTACGTCCTCTTTCCCTGGTTGTCGGTCGTTGACAACATCGCCATCGCCATCGGCAAGGCGCGTCCGGAAACCCGCAAGGCGGCCCGGCGCGAAGAAGCGCGCGATTATCTGAAGAAGGTGGGCCTGGAATCCGCCATTGGCAAATATCCGTTCGAGATGTCCGGCGGCATGCGCCAGCGCGCCGCCATTGCCCGCGCCCTGGCGCTCGGTTCGCCATTGCTGCTGATGGACGAACCATTCGGCGCATTGGACCCGGTCAACCGCGCCCGGCTTCAGGATCTGCTACTGGAGATCTGGGAAGCGGCCGCGCCCAAAAAAACCATCATCTTCGTCACCCACGATGTCGATGAAGCGCTCTACCTTGGCGATCGCGTGGTCATTCTCGGTTCGACGCCCGGCCGCGTCATCGCCGACCTGCCGGTTGACTTCCCTCGCCAGCGCGATCGTCGGGAATTGTTCAACAGCGACGCCTTCCATCAGTTGCGCGAATCGATTGCCGAAACACTTGCTGCCGATACGCTGCGTCAGCTGATCGCGGCGTGAAGGAAAATATCATGTCCGAAACCCTTGCCCTCGAAACCCGCGAGGTTCCGGTAACCCCGACGCCGCATGTGGCCAGCGAACCGTCCGCCTCCGAATTCGCGGCCCGCCTCGGCCGCTTGCTCGAAGCCTCGCTGGTCTGGATCGTCCTGCTCGGCGCCTGGTTCCTCGCCGCCGAATACACGCCGCTCGGCGACAATCCGCTGATCCCGCACCCCTTGGTCACCGCCCGTGCCCTGTGGGAATCGCTGCCGGAACTATGGGTCGGCACGCTGTCGTCGTTCTCCATCCTGATTCCCGGCTTCCTGCTGGCCAGCCTGCTCGGCATCGTTTCCGGCCTGAGCATCGGCACCTCACCGCGCCTCCAGCGCATTTTCTTCCCCTTCGCCCGGGTTGCCGCGCCGGTGCCGCCGACAGTTTATATCCCCTACGCCATCGCCATCCTGCCCACCTTCAAGCTGTCGGCCATCTTCGTCGTCTTCATCGGCGCCTTCTGGCCGATCTTCCAGAATGCCGCAGCCGGTGCCCATGCGCTTGAAGAACGATATCGCGATAATGCCCGCATCCTCGGCCTGTCCGGCTTCGAATATCGCTGGAAAGTCGTTTTCCCGGCCGCGCTGCCGCACATCTTTTCCGGCATGGCGGTCGGCCTCGGCTTTTCGTTCATCCTGCTCACCGTCGCCGAACTCTTTGGTGCCAACGCCGGCCTCGGTCGCTTCGTCCAGTACTACGCCGACTTCGCCGACTATCCGAAGATGGTCGCCGGCATTCTCTATACCGGATTGGTCACCTTCCTGGCCATGACGGGGCTGGATGCCATCAAGCGCCGCGCCCTCTTCTGGCAGCGCTGATCCCCCTGCCCCGGCACCGGCCGGGGACAAGTACCCGACCACACCGGAACCGCCGCATGCATCGCCTGTTCATTTTTGCCCTGTTTTTGCTGTTCGACCACAGCCGCACAGGCTGCCCTGTTCACCCGTACGAGCAGCGACCTGCAGACAGAGGCGCAATCCGCCGGCCGCGAGGGAAAACTGCTGGCGGTCTTCCTGACCCTGCCCGACTGTCCCGGGTGCCGCGAAATGGAACGCAGCGTGCATGCCGACCCGGCACTCGAAAAGGCTTTCGGCAGGAAGTTCCGCAGCGTCCAGGTCGACATTTCGCAGGGCGGTGCCCTGACCGACCCGGGCGGCAAGCCGACCACACCCGGCCAGCTTGCGCAGCGCCTACGCGCCGTGGCCACGCCTTCGTACGCTTTTTTCGACGCGCGCGGCCAGGTGCTCTATCGCCATACCGGCACCCTCGACCCGGCCGGCTTCCGCCAGTTGGCCGATTTCGTCGTCCGCGGCGCCTATGAGCACCAGCCTTTCGCCGCTCCGCCGCGTCAGGCAGCCGGTGCCCTGAACCTGAATGCAGCGCCACCGGCATCGACCCTGCCGATCCGCCCGTCCTTCGCGCTGGCGGCTACAGACGGCAAGACCTACCGCAGCGCCGACTTTCGCGGCGTGGCCCTGGCGCTCGCCGTCGGCTACACGCAGTGCCCCGACGTTTGCCCGACGACGCTGGTCGAGCTCAAGGCCGCGGTCGAAGGCCTGCCGCCCGTCCTGCGCCAGCAGGTTCAGATCCTCTTCGTTACGCTCGACCCGGAACGTGACAGCCTGTCGCTGCTGGCCGAATATGCCGAGGCCTTCCACCCGGCCGGCGGCCGGCCCATCCTCGGCCTGCGCGGCAACCCGCAGCAGACCATTGCACTGATCCGCCAACTGCAACTGGTCGCCGAAAAGCAGCCATCGGCATCGATGGGCTATACCCTCGACCATACCGCCGGCGTTTTTCTGTTCGCCGCCGACGGCCGCCTGCTCGGCCTGTCTCCCTACGGCCAGAGTCTGGCCCAGCTGACCGAGGACCTGCGGACGATTGCCACCGATGCCCGCCAGCTGGCGGGCCGCCATCTTGCCAGTCACTGAACGAGAAACCCGCAATGCCCGGTAACAAACTGATTTCGCTGCCCGAGGCCGTCCGCCGCTACACGCACGACGGTGTCCAGTACGCCAGCGGCGCCGCCCTGCCCGTCGGCTCCGACGCCATCGTCTTCGGCCGCGAATTGCTGCGCCAGAAGCGCAAGAACCTGCACGCCATCTTCCATTGCAACACCCAGCAACTGAACCTGCTGGCCGGTGCCGGCGCGGTCAACAAGGCCGAATGCGGTTTTTCCGGGCTGGAGGTTTTCGGCTTCGCCAACGGCCTGCGCCGTGCCGTCGAAAGCGGGCAGACGGCCCTCGAGGACTATTCCAACCTGGCCATGGCCCTGCGCCTGCTCGGCGGTGCCATGAACTGGCCCTTTGTCCCGGCCACCGTCAACATCGGCTCCGACATCCAGCAGCGCAGCGCCTTCGCGCCAAACGAATACCCGGCCAAGCGCAAGATCCCGACCGTCACCGACCCGTTCTCGGGCCGGGAAATCGGCGCCTTCAGCCCGCTCAACCCGATGTCGCGGCCATCCACGTCTCGCTGGCCGACCCGCTCGGCAACGCCATCATGCTCGGCACCGAATGGAGCCGCTTCGAGCTGTCGCGCGCCGCCAAAAAAGTAATCCTGATCGCCGACGCCATCGTCGATACCGACTGCATGCGCCAGTACCCCAACCTTGTCCGCATCCCCGACATCGTCGTCGAAGCTGTGGTTTACCACCCCTTCGCTGCCTGGCCGCAAAGCTCGCCCGGCCTCTACGACGTCGACGAAGCACACATGAAATTGATGAACAAGGCGCTGGCCACCGAGGAAGGCACGGCCGACTACGTGCGCGACTACGTCGAAAGCTACAACGACATCGACAGCTACCTCGACCTCATCGGCCGCGACAACGTCGAACGCCTGTCCAGCAGCGCCACGAGTTTCCTGCTCGACCCCTACCGGCAATGGATCAAGACGCCCGCCGAAATTGCCGCCCTGACCGCGGAGGTGACGGCATGAGCGCGAATTTGTCAGAACAGCTCCCCTACAGCCGCCAGGAAATGATGGCCATCGCCACCGGCCGCGAACTGCGCGACGGCGAACTGGCCATCTTCGGCGTCGGCCTCTCCATGCTCGCTGGCTACTTCGCCCAGGCCCACCACGCGCCCAACATCCGCGCCATGACCGAAGGCGGCGTCTATGGCGCCACGCCCGTCGGCGGCCTGCCCTGGGGCATCGAGTGCAATCGCATCTCGGCCAATGCCACGAGCTTCACCAACGCCATCGACGCCCTCGGTTTCCTCGTCGCCTCGGGTCGTTGCGACGTCGGCATCATCGGCGCCGCGCAGGTCAACAAGTTCGGCAACGTGAACACCACCGGCATCTGGGAGGGTGAGATCGGCGACACCTACCGCCTGCCGAAGACCCGCCTGACCGGCGCCGGCGGCGCCAACGACATCGCCTGCGGCGCCGGCCGCGTCGTCATCATGGTCACGCACGAACCCAAGCGTTTCGCCGACAAGGTCAGCTACATCAGCTCGCCCGGCTATCTCGACGGCGGCAACGCCCGCGACCGCTACGGCTTCGTCGGCGGCGGCCCCTCGGCCATCGTCACCACACTCGGCATCCTGCGCCCCGACCCGGTCAGCAAGGAATTCATCCTCGACGCCTATTACGCCTTTTCCAGCGTCGAGGAAATCCTTGCCAACACCGGCTGGGAGCTCAAGGTTTCGCCGACCGTGCACGTCGTCCCCGAGCCGAGCCCGGAAGAACTTGCCGCCCTGCGCCGCGTCGAACGAAACCGGAGCACTGCGCAAGTGAGCGAGAAGGGCGTCGATGCCAATTACCGCTTCATCGCCGGCTACCAGGAAGTCAATTCGCGGATCCTGCAGCGCCAGCAGGCGTTGACCCTCTACGTGACCTTGACCGCCAGTCTGCTTGCGGCACTGCTCGCCCTGCACCCGGGCGACAGCGGCAGTCAGTTGCCGGTCGAATGGCTGGTTTTCGCCTTCCCGGTGACCACGACCTGCCTGGCGTTCCTCAACTACAAGACCGAGCGCGCCATCACCAACCTGCGGTCCTTTCTCTCGTCGCTCGAGCGCATCGCCAATTCCCACCGCCAGTTGCCGAGTTACAACACCGACCCGCACTGGGCCGCCGGCGTCAACAAGGTACGCCGTTTCCACGACTATGCCGCCGCCGTGCTGGCCAGCGGCGCCAACGCGATCGGCATTGGCGCGGTGCTCCGCCTCTATCCCGAGCGTCTGGCCGGCAAGCCCCTGCTGCTCACGCTGCTGGTGCTCGGCGCCCTGCTCTCGATCCTTGCCCTGCTGGTCATTCCGCGCTGGAGCTACCGGCCGCTCGCAAACGATAACTGACTTCCGGAACAATCATGACCGAAATCCCGATTCTTCTCCGCCACGATGACAACGGAGTCGCCACCCTGACCCTGAACCGGCCGCAGGCCCGCAACGCCCTGTCGCAAGGCATGCTGACCACGCTGCTCGCCGCCTTTCGCGAGCTTGCCGCCGATCCAGCGGTTCGTGTCGTCATCCTGGCCGGTGCCGGCCCGGCCTTCTGCGCCGGCCACGACCTCAAGGAAATCCGTGCCGCCGGCTACACGCGCGAGTACACCGAAGCCCTGTTCGGCGACTGCGCCGAATTGATGCAGGCCATCGTCAAGCTGCCCAAGCCGGTCATCGCCCGCGTCCATGGCATCGCTACCGCCGCCGGTGCCCAGCTGGTCGCCAGCTGCGATCTGGCCATCGCCGCCGACGACACGCGCTTTGCCACGCCGGGCGTCAATATCGGCCTCTTCTGCTCGACGCCGATGGTCGCCCTGTCGCGCAATGTGGCCCACAAGCACGCGCTGCAACTGCTGCTCACCGGCGACCTGATCGACGCCGCGACCGCGCTGCGCATCGGGCTGGTCAATGAACTGGTGCCGGCCGCCGAGCTGGAAAACCATACCCTCGCGCTGGCCCGGAAAATCGCCGCGAAATCGGCGTTGACCGTAGCCATCGGCAAGGAGGCCTTCTATCGCCAGGCCGAACTGCCGCTCGCCGAAGCCTACGCATACACGCAGAAAGTGATGGTCGCCAACCTCGAAGCCCGTGACGCGCAGGAAGGCATCAACGCCTTCATCGACAAGCGGGAGCCGGTCTGGTGCGGCCGCTGAGCGAACCGTTTCAGGACGTCTGAAAGGGCTGGCGCAACGCTTGCCGAGTTCGCCTCCCTGGGCTATGTTGAAACCTATCCTGGTTCACACGGGCAAGGCATTCAATGTTTACAGAACGGGTTTTTCGCCAATTGTTCGATGCCTCGTCATCGACCTACACCTATCTGCTGGGCGACCGTCAGAGCCGGCAGGCTGTCCTCATCGACCCGGTTTTCGAACAGCACTGGCGCGACCGGGCACTGGTCGAGGAACTCGGACTGACCTTGGCTGTTGCCCTCGATACCCATTGCCATGCCGATCACGTGACCGGCGCCTGGCTGATGCAGCAAGCCACCGGATGCAGGATCGGCATCTCCAGACGCTACGCTTCCCTGTCCGGCGCGGATCTGCGCCTGGATCATGGCGACCGGGTGGTTTTCGGCAAATCCCATCTGGAAGTGCGCGCCACGCCGGGGCATACCAACGGCTGCCTCAGCTATGTGACCGCAGACTACCGCATGGCGTTTACGGGTGACGCCCTGCTTATCCGCGCCGCCGGGCGCTGCGATTTCCAGGAAGGGAATGCCGCCACCCTTTTTCATTCCATCACCGGACAACTGTTCAGCCTGCCCGACGATTGCCTGATCTTTCCCGGGCACGATTACAGCGGGCGCACGATGTCGTCGGTCCTTGAGGAAAAGGCGTACAACCCGCGCATTGGCGGTGGCGCCAACGAGCGCGATTTCGTCGGCTACATGGAAAACATGCAGCTTCCGCATCCCAAGCAGATGGCGCACGCCATTCCGGCCAACCTTCGTTCGGGCCGTCCCGAGGACGGCAAGGTTCCTGCGCCGGCAGATTGGGGGCCGGTTCGCCAGAGTTATGCGGGATTGTTCGAAATCGATGCCGAGTGGGTTGCCGAGCATCTGGGTGAAGTGCTCGTTCTCGACGTGCGCCAGCGCGAGGAGCTGAGTGAGCAGCCGGGCTGCATTGCCGGCGCGCACTGCATTCCCTTGAACGAACTGCACGAGCGCCTGGGGGAACTCTCCCCGGATCGGCCAATCATCCCCGTGTGCCACGCCGGGATGCGTTCCGGCCAGGCGACGGTCATCCTGCGCCAGGCCGGCTTCCCGCGCGTGGCGAACCTGCGGGGCGGAATGCTGGCGTGGGCGCAGCTGGGGCAGCCGGTGGTGCATCCATGATCGGCATGCATGCATCGACAGGCTGATCAGATTGCCGATTCCTGCCAGTAAGCGACACAGGCCTCCGCCAGCGCCTGCGTCGGGTCGATGCTGAGCGCCAGCAGGCCGGAGCCGATATGCGCCAGGCCGACCGGCACTTCGGTACAGGCCAGCACCAGACGGCTGGCGCCGCGCGCGAGCAGCCGGCCTGCCGCCTCTTCAAGTAGTTCGCCGCCAAGCCTCAGTCGATTCTCCTTGATCGCGTAACAGCCAGGCGTGAACAGATCGTTTAGTTCGTCGTCGCTATTGACCAGACAGGAAATGCCGGTTGCGGCGAAGCGGGACTGATACAGGCCGGCGTCAAGCGCGCCCCGGGTAGCGACCAGGCCGACCGGACCGGCCGGATCGCTGGCCGCCGTCAGCCCGGCCAGCGTTGCATCGACAATGTGGATCAGCGGTGCCCGGCTGGCTGCCGCCAGTTCAGCGAACCACAGATGCGCCGTATTGCAGGGAATGACAATGCGGGTGGCGCCGGCCGCGTTGAGCCGGGCAATGCCTTCCAGCATCGCCGGCAGCGGCGACTCGCCAGTTCCGGCGAGTGCCTTCTGGCGATCAGGAATCTGCGGGACATTCCAGACCACGGTCGGCACATGTTCCTGGTCGCTGCCGGCGGGGGTCGCCGCCAGCAGCTTGTGGAGGAAATCGAGCGTCGCCAGCGGCCCCATGCCACCGAGCACGCCAATCAGCGGCGCCGCTTCCGCCATCGCTCAGAAGGCCGCTACCGGTGCCAGCACCGAACGGTAGGCGAAGAGGCCGACGGCGCCGCCGGTATGGACGAACACGATGTTTTCGCCCTTGCGGAAATGACCGTTGCGAATCAGGTCGATCAGGCCGGCGAAACCCTTGCCGCTATAGACCGGGTCGAGCAGTATGCCTTCATGGCGGGCCAGCAGATGCACCGCCTCGACCATGCCCTCGGTGGGAACACCATAGCCGCCGCCGACGTAATCGGCGTTAACTTCGACCGCATTATCGGGCAAGCTGCCGCGAATGCCGAGCAGTTCCCAGGTCTGGCGCGCCAGCTTGCGCACATTTTCCTCCTGCTTGTCCCGCGCGGCCCGGACACTGATGCCGAGCACCGGAATATGACTGTTCGCCCCCGCGAAGCCGACGACCAGGCCGGCCTGCGTGCCGGTACTGCCGGTGGCATGCACGACGCGGTCAACGCGCAAACCCAGTTCATTTGTCTGTGCGATGATTTCCTGCGCCGAAACGACATAGCCGAGCGCGCCAACCGGATTCGATCCACCGCCGGGAATCAGGTAAGGTTTGTCGCCTGCCGCACGCAGGCGTTCGCCGACCGCCACCAGTTCGGTGTTCATGTCGAGCCCGGCCGGACGGGTTTCGATGTTCGCCCCGAGGATCTGGTCGAGCAGGACGTTGCCATTGCGGTAATAGTCCGTTTCGGCGCCACTGACCCGCTCTTCGAGCAGAACGGTGACCTTCAGCTGGTACTTGTTGGCGGCCGCGATCGTCTGCCGTACATGGTTGGACTGGGTTGCGCCCTGGGTGACGACGTGCGTTGCCCCTGCGCCAGCGCATCGCCGATCAGGAATTCCAGTTTGCGCGTCTTGTTGCCGCCGAGGGCCAGGCCGGTATTGTCGTCGCGCTTGACGTAGAGGTTCGGGCCGGCGAGCAGACGGGTCAGGTTGGGCAGAAACTCGAGCGGCGTCGGCGCCTGGGTCAGCCGGGCGCGCGGAAAGGCGGAAAGGTTCATGCGGGAAGGCTCCGTGAAATTTTGGCGGGTTCGCCGTTGAGGGACTTGGCTGCCTCTTCGCGCACCACGTGCAGGATGCTGCGCTTGAGCTTGCCGTAGATGGGGTCGGCCACCAGGTCTTCGACGCTGCGCGGGCGCTCGAAGGGAACAAGCAGCTCCTCGCGGATGCGGCCCGGCCGGGCCGACATGATCAGCACCCGGTCGGCGAGAAACAGCGCTTCGTCAACATCGTGCGTCACGAAAAGAATGGTGGTGCGCGTCGTCTGCCAGATGCCTGTCAGCAATTCCTGCATGGCAAGCCGGGTCTGGGCGTCGAGCGCGCCGAACGGTTCATCCATCAGCAGGATTTCCGGGTTGGGCAACCAGGCACGGGCCAGTGCCGCACGCTGGCGCATGCCGCCGGAAAGCTGCCAGGGAAAGTGGTCGGCGAAGTCCTGCAGACCGACAAGCCGCAGATAGCGCTCGGCGTCGGGCTGATAGCTTGCGGACGCCAGCCCCGCCATGCGCGGCCCGAAAGTCACGTTGTCGCGGACGGACAGCCAGGGGAACAAGGTCGGCTGCTGAAAGACCATGCCGCGTTCGGGGCCGGGAGCACGTATCGGTCTGCCGTCGAGCAGCAGTTCGCCTTGATCAGGCCGCTCGAAACCGGCCAGCAAATTGAGAATGGTCGATTTTCCGCAGCCCGAGGAGCCGAGCAGACAGACGAATTCGCCATCGGCCAGGGCCAGCGAGACATCGCTCAGCACTTCGTTGCCCGGACTTTCGGGGTTGGGACCGGCGAAGCGCTTGGTTACATGCCTGAGTGCTATCCTGGCGGCGCTCATGCATCCTTCCCGGTCCACGGAGCGAATCGGCGCTGCAGGCGGACCAGCGCCCAGTCAAAGAAATAGCCGGTCAGCCCGAGCAGGACGATGCCGAGCAAGACTACGTCGGTGCGCAGGTAGCTACCCGCGTTGATCACCATCCAGCCGAGGCCGGAATTGGCCGCGACCATCTCGGCGGCAATCAGCGAGGTCCAGCCGATGCCGATCGACAAACGGACCGTTGTAAAGAGTTCCGGCAGTGCGTTGGGCAACACCACGTAGGAAAACAGCTGGCGCTGGCTGGCGCCCAGCGTCTGCGCCGCCCGCAGCCGCGCCTGGCTGACCCCGATTACGGCCGCGGCGGCGCCGACGACGATGCTGAGAAAGCTGGAAATGAAGATCAGAAAGAACTTGGCGCCTTCGCCGATCCCGAACCAGACGATGACCAGCGGAATCAACGCGATCTTGGGCAAGGGGCGCAGGAACTGGACGAATGGATCGAACACGGCCGCCAGTGTCGGCGACAGCCCCATGGCGAGGCCGAGCGGCACCCCGGTGATGATTGCCGCGACAAAAGCCGCCAGCGCCCGCCCGGTGCTGATCAGGAAATGCTCCCACAGGGGGGTCTGGCGGTATCCGGAAGCGAGCAACTCGCCTGCCGTGGTCAGAATTTCGCTGGGCGGCGGCAGGAGCAGCGGATCGACCCAGCGCAGACTGCCCGAAAGCTGCCAGACGAACATGAACAGAAATACTGCCGAAGCGCTGATCAACGCTTGCTTCCAGCGTCGCCAGTGGCGACCGGCGACACTCGCCCGACGCCCGGCAACCGCTTCCCGGCGGGACAGCGGAAGCACGAGCGTCAGTTCGGCATCGGACGACAGCGGAGGACTCACTTGCCGCCCAGCGCGCTCTGCAGGAAAGCGGTGTTGATCGACGGCGCGTAGGATTCTGGAACATCGGCTTTGCGCAGCTCGCCGATGTCGGCCAGGAAATTGGCCGTATCCTTGTAGGCTCGGGTCACCCGCGAATCGGCCTTGGTCGATGCGTTGCCGATATAGGCCGGGGTCAGCTGCTCGGCCAGGGACGGATATTGCAGCCCGGCCAGCGTGCTGCGGGCGGTATCGAGTGGAATGTCGAGGTGCTTGGCGATCAGTTGGGCCGAACCTTCCGGATCCTTCTTGTACTGATCGACCTTCTGCTGGGAAACGCGCAGGAACTTGCCGACCAGTTCAGGGTATTTCTCGGCGAATTCCTTGCGCACGACATGGTTGTTGAAGATCAGCACGCCATCCTTCTGCAGGTCGCGTGGCGAAGATCTCCTTGCCGCCGTCACCTTCCAGTTGCTGGCTGAATGGTCCCCAGACATAGGCCGCGTCGATGTCGTGGCGCTTCCATGCGGCGACGATTTCTGCCGGCTTCAGCGCCAGCGTCCTGATCTTGCTGCGGTCGACCTTGGCCAGCCTGGCCGCCACCTCGAAGGCGTACTGAGCCGTCGAATTCGCCGGATAGGCCACGGTCTTGCCCTCCAGGTCCTTCAGGTTGGCGATGCCTTGACGGGCAATCAGGCGCTCGCTGGTGGCGATGATCTCCGGCGTGGCGATCACCTCGACCGGCAGCTTGCGGGCGATCCCGGCCGCCGCCGGGCTGGAACCGAAGCGGGCGATGTCGATTTCCCGGGCGGCAAACAGCGTAAGCACGTCGGCGCCGGAGGCGAACGGAACCCATTTCACCTTGGTCCCGAATTCCTTGTCGAAGGAACCATCGATCTTGCCGAGTATCCAGACGCGCGGTCCGCCGGCGTAGGCGAAGCGGACTTCGGATGGAACGGATTCGGCGTGGACCGGGGCAGAGAGCGTTGACGCAGCCAGAACGGCGACGCCGAGCAGATTCTTGAGCCATTTTTGCAGCATGACAGTTCTCCGTGATGTATGGATATTCGGAGAACAACTGTAGAGGGCCGGGCTAGCGCCCCGAAGGAATATAAACCGATATTGTTATTCGGGTCGCCGGCATGAAGATCTGCCATCTGGTCAAGCGGCCCGCGTCCTGTACCGCCCCGCCACCGTGTTGGCCAGCCATTCGAGCGACGAGCAGAAAACGTAGTAGATCAGCGCGACAAAGAGAAAGATTTCGGTCGGGTAAACCATTTCGCGATTGCTGACCTGGGTGGCGACGAAGGAGAGTTCGCCGACGCCGATGACGTAGGCCAGTGACGTGTCCTTGATCAGGGCGACCCACTGGTTGATGAAGGATGGCACCATGATCGGCAGTGCCTGCGGCAGGATGACCGCACGCAGGACCTGCCAGCGGGTCAGGCCAAGCGCCGCACCAGCCTGCCACTGCCCCGACGGCAGGCTGCAAATACCGGCATAGACTGAATGCGCCAGGTAACTGCCGCCGATCAGGGAGAGAGCGACCACGACGGTGCCGGTACCCGGGACGTTCAGGCCAAGCAGGATGGGGAGCAGGAAGTAGGTCCAGAAAATCAGCATGATCACCGGGATGGCACGGAAGAAACCCAGGACCAGCAGCAAGGCGCCATGCACTGCGCCCTGCGTCATGGCCAGGGCAATGCCCATGGCCAGTCCGAGCGCGGCGGAGGCCACGGCCGAGGTGACGCTCAGGACCAGGGTCAGCGCCGCGCCGCCCAACGGCCCGTTGGGCCAGGCCCCAACCATGAAATATGGGAAATTGAAGACGAGAACGTCGATGCCCATGATTCAGCGCGCCATCTGCAAGGCATGCCGGCGGCCCTGCAGGCGCTGGCCGGCGAGTTCGATCACCACGATGGTCCCGATATACAGCAGGGTCGCGATGCCGAAGGCCTGGAAGGTCTTGAAAGTCTCGGTTTCCACCTGGCGCGACGCGTATGACAGCTCGGCCAGGCCAATTGCCATGGTCATCGAAGAATTCTTCACCGCATTCATGTATTGCCCGAGCAGGGGCGGCAAGGCGATGCGGATCGCCTGCGGCATGACGATGTAGAGCCAAATCTGCAGCCGGTTCAGGCCCAGCGCCATGGCCGACGTCACCTGGCTGGCCGGCACACCGCGCACACCGGCGCGAAATTCCTCGGTGATAAAGGCTGCCGTGTACAGGGTCAAACCGACGAATCCGGCAATATATTCGAAGGGTGGCCAGGTGATTCCGAAGAACACCAGCCGCCAATGATGCGGCGTGTTGAGCCAGTGCAGCATGGCTTCCGGCATCAGGGCGGAAAAGCCGAAATACCAGAAGAACAGCTGGACGAGCAAGGGCGTATTGCGAAACAGCGACAGATAGGCGCGCACCGGCCAAGACCACAGGGGCGATTTCGCCATGCGCCCGAGGCAGAGCAGGAAGCCAAGCAGCGTCGCCGTCGCACAGGCCAGCGCCGAGAGGGCGAGCGTGACGCCGAACCCCTCGAGCAGCCAGAGCAGGTATTTTGGAGCGAGCAGTTCGCCAAACATCGCTATCCGGTCCGGTTGCGCCTGTCGTGACTACGGTTCCGGGCCGATGGAGCAGCCCGGAACCGTGCGCGAGACGACGCAGTTCCTACTTGTCGCCGATCTTGTAGAGGCGGGCCAATGGCGTCTTGGTCGTCGGACCGAACCAGGTGTCGTAGATCTTGCCGGCCTTGCCGCTGGCCTCGAGTTCGAGCAGGGTCTGGTTGACGAATTCGGTCAGCCGCGTCTCGCCCTTCGGAATGCCGGCGCCGATCAGGTCGTTGGAGATCGTGAAGGCCGGAATTTCATATTTTTCCTTGTCCGGCACATTGGCCAGCAAGCCGACCAGTTTCGGGCCGTCCTGGGTGATCGCCTGGACGTTGCCGTTGCGCAACGCGGTGAAGGCGAAGGGGGTGTCGTCGTAGGCCACCAGCGTTGCCGTCGGGTACTTCTCGCGCAACACGATTTCGTTGGTCGTTCCCTTGTCCACGCCGATGCGCAGTTTGCCGAGCTGGTCAGGCGACTTCAGTACATTTTTCTTGGCCAGGAACTGTTGGCCCGAGGCGAAGTAAGGAATGCTGAAATTGACCTGTTCCGCGCGTTCCTTGGTGATGGTGAAGTTGGCCAGGACGACATCGACCTTGTTCGCGGTGAGCAACGGAATACGATTGGCCGGGTTGGTCGGGACCAACTCGAGCTTGACCCCAAGCTTGGCCGCCAGCTCCTTGGCGTAATCGACATCGAGCCCGGAAATCTGTTTGGTTTTCGGATCGACGAAGCCGAAGGGCGGATTGCTGTCGAAAGCGGCAACCCGCAGGACGCCGGCTTTCTTGATGTCGTCGAGGCGGTCGGCGTAAGCCAGGCTCGACAACAACGCCAATGTAAACAGAGAAGCAATGCGTAGCTTTTTCATGCTGAGACTCCCATAGAGCGAATTTTGAATTCTTGATCGCCTCGGCCAGCGAATCGGGGCCAGGCAAGCCGATACTATTGGCACGGGCCCGATGATCGAACGATTGGATTCGGCATTGCTTAGAACCAGGCGCGGCATATCGCCATCACATCGGCCGGTCCTGGCTGAAAAGCCGGACCTGCCGGGCGGCGGCAGGGCTGATAACATCGCCGCATGAGTCGTTATCAGCAACTGGCCGAACACACCGCAAGCCTGATCGCCCGGGGTGTGCTGCGCCCCGGCGAGCGCCTGCCGTCGATCCGCGACGCCTGCCGGGCGCACGGGGTCAGCCCGATCACCGTCACCCAGGCCTATTACCAACTGGAAAGCCGTGGGCTGATCGAGGCCCGGCCGCGCTCCGGCTATTTCGTCCGGGCGCGCCTGGCACCGCAACTGGCCGAGCCGGACATGAGCCAGCCGCAGGCCGGGGCCAGCGACTTGCAGATCAGCGATTTCATTTTCCGCATCCTGGACAGCGTCAAGGACCGGGCCGTCGTCCCGCTCGGCTCCAGCTTCCCCAGTCCGACGCTGTTTCCGCTGGCCAAGCTCGGCCGCTGCCTGGCCCACGCCGCCCGCCATCTCGACCCGCAGGCGACAATCAGCGACCTGCCGCCGGGCAACGCCGAACTGCGCCGGCAACTGGCCCTGCGCTACCTGGCGCGCGGCGCCCAGGTGTCACCGGACGAGATAGTCGTCACCTCCGGCGCGCTGGAAGGGATCAATCTCTGCCTGCAAGCGGTGACCCGGCCCGGCGACCTGATCGCCGTCGAATCGCCGACCTTCTACGCCGGCCTGCAGGCGGCCGAGCGACTCGGCCTGCGCGTCGTCGAAATCCCCACCCATCCGCGCGACGGAGTCAGCCTGGAGGCGCTGGCCGCCATCCTCGACCAACACCCGGTCAAGGCCTGCCTGCTGATGCTCAACTTCGCCAACCCGAGCGGCAGCCTGCTGCCCGACGCGCGCAAGAAGGAGCTGCTGGCCCTGCTGCGCCGCCACCAGGTGCCGCTGATCGAGGACGACGTCTACAGCGAGCTGTATTTCGGGCCGCAGGCGCCGCTGTGCAGCAAGGCCGAGGATAGCGACGGGCTGGTCATGCACATTTCCTCCTTCGCCAAGTGCCTGGCCCCCGGCTATCGCCTCGGCTGGGTCGCCGCCGGCCGTTTCGCCGGGGAAATCCAGCGCCAGAAGCTGTCCACCAGCCTGGCCACCACCGTGCCGGTCCAGATCGCACTGGCCGACTACCTGAAGCACGGCGGCTACGACCACCACCTGCGCCAGTTGCGGCGCACCCTGGCCGAACAGGAAGCGTGGCTGGTCGCTGCGGTCGACCGCCATTTTCCGGCAAAAACCCGGCTGGCCCGGCCACAAGGCGGTTACTTCCTGTGGCTGGAACTGCCACCGACGGTCGATGCGCTGACCCTGCATCAACAGGCGCTGGCGCTCGGCATCAGCACCGCACCGGGGCCGATCTTTTCGGCCCAGCGCGCCTTCACCAATTACCTGAGGCTCAATTTCGGCCATCCGGACAGCCCGGGACTGGAAGCCGCCGTGGCCACCCTCGGCAGACTGGCCACGGCACTTGCCGAATCTGTTCCTATAAAAAACACGACCGTCTGAATCTGTTCCTGTCGAGCATCGGCTGATTAACTTGCCAATCTCGACAATCAGCCAAGGAACGCCGTCATGGACACGCCGGTCAGCAAAATCCGCAGCGCCAAACTGGAGCTTTACCGCAAAAAGGGAAAGATTCACGCCAAGGCGGTCAGCGGCCGGTTCAACACGCTGCGCTGGAGCATGGTCTGGCTGACCCAGATCGTCTTCTACGGCGCCTGCTGGTTGCAATGGGAGGTCGATGGCGCGAGCCGGCAGGCCATCCTGTTCGACATCGCCCACGAAAAACTCTACCTGTTCGGCCTCGTGCTCTGGCCGCAGGATGCGCTACTGCTGGCCATCGGGCTGATCCTGGCGGCGCTCGGCCTGTTTTTCGTGACCGCCCTGGCCGGGCGCTTGTTCTGCGGCTTCGCCTGCCCGCAAACGGTCTATACCAGCCTGTTCGTCTGGATCGAGAGTCGCATCGAAGGCGACCACCTGGCCCGCCTGAAACTCGACAGCAGCCCGCTAAGCGCCGGCAAGGCGCTGCGCAAGCTCGCCAAGCACGCCATCTGGGTGCTGGTCGCGGCATGGACGGCGATCAGCTTCGTCGGCTATTTCACGCCGATCCGCGACTTGCTGCCGGCGCTGGCCGACCTTGCCGTCGGCCCCTGGGAAGGCTTCTGGCTGCTGTTCTACAGCAGCTTCACCTACATTCAGGCCGGCCTGGCCCGCGAGGCGGTCTGCCAGCACATGTGCCCCTATGCCCGTTTCCAGGGCGTCATGTTCGACCCGGCCACCCGCAACGTCGGCTACGACCACCGGCGCGGCGAACCGCGCCAGGCCGGCGGCGACTGCATCGACTGCGGCATCTGCGTCGAAGTCTGCCCGACCGGCATCGACATCCGCCAGGGCCTGCAATACCCGTGCATCAACTGCGGCCTGTGCATCGACGCCTGCGACCAGGTCATGGCCCGCACCGGCAAGCCGGGCGGCCTGATCCGCTTCGCCTCGGAATGGGAACTGTCCGGCCATACCGGCACCAGCAACCGGCCGCGCCTCGCCGCCTATCTCGCCCTGCTCACCGTCTTCCTCGCCCTCGGCACGTGGACACTGGAGCGCCGTTCGCTGGTCGTGGTCGACGTCATTCGCGACCGCGGCGCGCTGTTGCGCGAAATGCCGGACGGCAGCATTGAAAACGCCTACACGTTGAAACTGATAAATCTCGCTGACTATCCCCAAGAGCTGAGCATTGCCGCCGAAGGCATCCCGGGCCTGGCCATCGTCGGCCCGAGTAATTTCCTGGTGCCGGCCGGCAGCATCCGCCCGGTGCAACTGACGCTGGCCGCGCCGGGCGACAACGCACTGTCCGGCCTCCAACCGATCCGGCTGAACATCAGCAGCCCGCATGACGGTGGTCAGCGAGTCCTGGAAAAATCCAGTTTCGCCCTGCCCTGAGATGGATAAGCCGATGCGCGTATGGCGAGCCGCGGACGGATCTCCCGTCGCCTGCCGCGAAAAGATCAAGGTGCTTGACGAGAATTTCGCCGAGCTGCAGCAAGTCGCTCTCGATGCCCTGGACGATGGCGTGCTGCTCGGATGCTCGGAGACGCAGTTGCGCCAGGCCATGCACGACATGATCGGGGCTCTGGCCAGTCGCTTCAGTGGTTCCGTGGCAGGTCCGGGAGCGGACGGCGGATAAACGGGGCCGCCGTGATACTGCCGATCCCCGACGCGAATGGCTGGCCGCTCAGACGGTCCTTCCCGCAAGCCGGCAAACGCTGACGCAGCACATAACCTTATCGTCAATTCTTCGTTGGGTCGGACGGCCAGGCTCCCTATGATTCACAAGTCTTCCCGCCATCGAGAGCTTTGCATGTCTTCCCGCCACGATCGCCTGATCCACTGGCTGCTCGGCAGCCTGGATCTGGAAACCACGCTGTTTCACCTCGGCCAGTATTGCGGCTCGTGGAAGGCGTTGACCACGGGTCTGGCACGCTCCGGCTTCCATGTGATCCTCAATGGCGACTGCTGGCTGCACCTGCCCGACGTACAGGTGGCACATCGGCTCGCGGCGGGCGATGCCGTATTCTTCCTGCGCGATGTCAAGCATTTCCTCAGTCCGCTCGCCGATCCGGCGCTGGCTGCGCGGGCGCCGCGCACCAGCATGGCCGCGCTCGATTTCGGCGTGCCGGGCAGCGTCGCGCTGGCCTGCGGTTTCTTCAATTTCCGCTCGCGCCTGAACACCATGTTCCTCGGCTCCTTCCCCGACTTCGTCATTATTTCGAAGGACGGCGATGCGCTGCGCGAGGCGCGCCCGCTGTTCGACCTGATCCTGGCCGAAGCCCGGGCCAGCGGCGACGAGCCCTCGCCACTGATCAGCCGGCTGGTCAACCTGCTGTTATTCTACGTAATTCGTCACCTGTGTCAGCGGGGTGAGGTCACCGCCGGACTCTGGTCCATGCTCGGCCAACCGCAGTTCGCACCGCTGCTCGAGGCCATCATCGAGGAGCCCGGCCGCGACTGGACCGTCGAGACGATGGCCGACATCGCCCACATGTCGCGCGCCACGTTCTTCAAACGCTTCGCACAGATCTGCGGCGCCTCGCCCAGCCACTTTCTGCTGCAGATCCGCATGAAACTCGCCACCCGGCTGATCGAGGACGGCATGAGCTTGTCCCGCGCTGCCGAAAAAGTCGGCTATCAGTCCGACGCGGCCTTCTCGCGCGCCTTCAAGAAAGCAACCGGCGTACTGCCCGGCGCCTACCGACGCAGGTGCCACCCGCTGCAACTGGTTGCCTGAATCCCGCCTTCGCCAGGCCAAAGCCGCAAGCGAGCAAGCCATGATTCAAATTTCCCATATCAGCAAGTGCTACGGCAACTTCACCGTACTCGACGATTGCAGCACTACCATTCGCCAGGGAGAGGTTGTGGTTGTCTGCGGCCCCTCCGGGTCCGGCAAGTCCACGCTGATCAAATGCGTCAATGGGCTCGAAGCATTCCACTCCGGAGAAATCGTCGTCGACGGCACCTCGCTCACCGATACGGCAATCGACCTGCCCAAACTGCGCGCCCGCGTCGGCATGGTGTTCCAGCACTTCGAGTTGTTTCCGCACATGAGCATTACCGAAAACCTGACCATCGCCCAGATCAAGGTGCTCGGCCGACACAAGGACGAGGCCGTCGACAAGGGGCTGGCGCTGCTTGACCGGATCGGTCTGAAAGAACAGGCGCACAAGTTCCCCGCCCAGCTTTCGGGGGGGCAGCAGCAACGCGTGGCGATTGCCCGGGCACTGGCCATGGACCCGGTCTGCATGCTGTTTGACGAACCGACCTCGGCGCTTGATCCGGAAATGATCAACGAGGTACTCGACGTCATGACCGGGCTGGCGCGGGACGGCATGACCATGATGTGCGTCACCCACGAAATGGGGTTCGCCCGACGGGTCGCCGATCGGGTGATATTCATGGATGCCGGAAGGATTGTTGAAGACGAGGCCAAGAATGACTTCTTCGCCAATCCGAAATCCGAGCGGGCCAAGCATTTCCTGGAAAAGATCCTCCAGCATTGATCAGCAGACGAACGAACAAGACAACGCGACGTTTGCACATTGAGACTGCGCTGTCTGCGCCACAGAATGCACCCAGCCCAACTCGCACGGAGTTTCCATGTCCCGCCTCACCGTCCAGACCCTCGAATCCGCCCCTGAAGCCAGCCGCCCCTACCTGGAAAAGGCCAAGGCCAGGAACGGATTCATCCCGAACCTGCTCGGGGTGCTGGCCAACGCGCCCAGCGCCATCGAAACCTACCTGACGGTTTCCGAAATCAACAGCCGCAGCAGCTTCACGCTGGCCGAGCGTGAAGTCGTCCAAGATCACCGCCGCCACCAACCACGGCTGCACCTTCTGCGTCGCCGGCCACACCGCCATCGCCTACAAGCAGGGCAACCTGCCGGAAGCCCTGGTCGAAGGCCTGCGCCGGCAGACCACGCTGCCCGATGCCAGGCTGGAGGCGCTGGCCGCCTTTACCCGTGCCGTCATCCGCAGCAAGGGTGTGGTCAGCGCTGACGAACTGGCCGCCTTCAAGGGAGCCGGCTACGGCGAGCAACAGGTCGTCGAAGTCATCCTCGGCGTTGCCCTGGCGACCCTGTGCAATTTCAGCAATTCACTGGCCGGGACCGAATTGAACCCGGAACTCGCCGCCTACCGCTGGCAGCCGCAAGCGTGAGATGAGTGCCGAAAACGCCCTGCTGGTCGCACGCCAACTGGCGTTCTCCTATGGCGGGCCGCCGGTATTCTCCGGCGTCGACCTGACCATTGCACCGCGCGAGATCGTCTGCCTGATCGGTGCCTCCGGTTGTGGCAAGTTGACCCTGCTCCGCCTGCTCGCCGGCCTTGAAGAGCCGACGGCGGGGGAGGTTGCGGTCAACGGCGAAAACGGGACAAAGAGGGCGGCCACGGCCAGCGTCGTCTTCCAGTCACCGGCCCTGCTGCCCTGGCTGAGCGTGGCCGATAACGTCGGCTTTGGCCTCGATTTCGCATGTCGGCCGCAGGAACCCAGGGCGGCGCACGCCGAACGCATCGCGCGGGCGCTGGATCAGGTCGGCCTCGCCGAACACGCGAAAAAGAAGCCGTACGCACTGTCCGGTGGCATGGCGCAGCGCGTCGCGCTCGCCCGCGCCCTGGCGCGCGACCCGGAAATCATCTATCTCGACGAGCCGTTTTCGGCGGTGGATGCCATCACCCGCGAAACGATGCAGGACCTGCTGCTCGACCTGGCGCAACAGCAACGCAGCGCGGCCCTGCTCGTCACCCACGACATCGACGAGGCGCTGCGCATCGGCGACCGGGTGCTCCTGCTCGCCGGCACGCCGGCCCGCATTGTCGGCGAATGGCGCCCTGAAGGGCCGGCGCCCCGCCAGCACCGCTCCACCGCACTCAACTCCATGCGCGAAGAAATTCTAAATTCCCTGTCCGACCCGGCCACCGCCTGGTTCCCAACTTTGTGAGGTAAGCCCATGAACGACAATCTGCTCGACAACCTTTCCGATGACCTGCCCTTGTCCCGCCGCGACTTCCTGCGCCTCTCGGCCCTGCTCACCGGCAGCATCGCCCTGCCCCAACTGGCCCGCGCGGCCAACCCGAACGATCCGGTGCGCATCGGCTATCTGCCGATCACCGATGCCTCGCCGCTGCTCATCGCCCATAGCAGGAAGCTGTTCGAGGCACAGGGTCTGGAAGTCGAAGCGCCCAAGTTGTTCCGTTCGTGGGCGCAGATCGTCGAAGCCTTCATGGCCGGCCAGGTCAATGTCGTCCACCTGCTGTCGCCGATGACCGTCTGGGCACGCTACGGCAGCAAATTCCCGGCCAAGGTGGTGGCGTGGAACCACATGTCCGGGTCGGCCCTGACCGTCGCACCGAACATCCAGAACATCAAGGATCTGGGCGGCAAGAAGGTGGCCGTGCCCTTCTGGTATTCGATCCATAACGTCGTGCTGCAACATTTGCTGCGTGAAAACGGGTTGACCGTGGTCACCAAGCAGACCGACAGCCTCAGGCCCAACGAGGTGGCGCTTTCGATCATGGCCCCGCCCGACATGGGGCCGGCCCTGGCCAATGGCGCGATTGCCGGATTCATCGTCGCCGAGCCGTTCAACGCCGCCGCCGAAACCAACGGCATCGGCCGCATCCTGCGTTTCACCGGCGATGTCTGGCGCGAACACGCTTGCTGCGTCGTCACCCTGCACGAGCGCGACCTCAACGACCGCCCGGAATGGTCGCAGAAGGTGGTCAACGGCATCGTCAATGCCCAGCACTGGCTGCGTGACAATCGCAAGGAAGGCGCCCTGCTGCTCTCCAAGGACGGCCCGGGAAAATACACCCCCTTCCCGCCGCCGGTGCTCGAACGCGTGCTGGTGCCCAACGCCGAACGCCACCAGCAATACGTCAAGGATGGCGCAATCCGCCATCCGGAATGGAAAGACGAGCGCATCGAGTACCAGCCCTACCCCTTCCCTTCCTACACCGAGCAACTGGTCAAGCTGCTGAAGGCCACCCAGGTCGAGGGCGACAACAAGTTCCTGGCCAGCCTCGATCCGGCCTTCGTGGCGAGCGATCTGGTCAACGACCGCTTCGTCAGGAAGTCCATCGCTGCACTGGGTGGCCTGAAAGCCTTCGGCCTGGCGGAGAAGTTCACGCGCAGCGAAACCATCGTTGCCTGAGCGGAGACGCATGTCGCAGCACACCTCCCCCCTCGCCAGGGTGCGCCAGCTTGCCTATCCGCTGCTCGGACTGGCGCTCGCTGGCGCGCTGTGGTGGGCACTGGTTCACGGTGTCGGCCAGCAATCGCTGATGGCGGCGCGCTTCTCGCCGGAAAATACCTGGGCGGCTGTCGGCGAGCTCTGGCGTGGTGGGGAAATCTGGCAGCACACGCGATCCAGCCTGCAACGCGTCGGCCTCGGTCTGTTGTTCGCGCTGCTGGTCGGCGTGCCGCTCGGCCTTCTGGCCGGCAGCTGGCGTGGGTTCAATCAGGCCACGTCCACCACCTTCCAGTTCCTGCGCATGATTTCACCGCTCTCGTGGATGCCGGTGGCCGTGATGGCGCTCGGCGTCGGCGAGGCGCCGGTTGTCTTCCTGCTCACCTTCGCCGCGGTCTGGCCCATCGTGCTCAATGTCGCCGCCGGCATCGCCGCCATCGATCCGCAATGGCTGACCCTGGCCGACAGCCTCGGCGCCAACCGCCGTGAACGCCTGTGGCACGTGATCGTGCCGGCGATCGCCAGCCACCTGCTGACCGGTATCCGGCTCGCCATCGGGCTGATCTGGATCGTGCTGGTGCCAGCCGAAATGCTTGGCGTCAACGCCGGCCTCGGCTATTTCATCCTCGACACCCGCGACCGCATGGCCTACGGCGAACTGATGGCGACCATCCTCTTCATCGGCCTGTTGGGATTCATCCTCGACTGGCTGGCCCGCCTTGCGCATCAGCGCTGGGCCGGGCAATAACCTGCAGGAAGCACGCATGTCCGACACCCTGACCCTCGCCCGTGAAGCGCGCGCCGCCGCCCCCGGCATCGCCAGACTGATCGAGCGCGAACTGGCGCCGCGCGTCACTGCCATCGACCTCGACGGCGAATACCCGGAAGCGTTCCTGCGCGCCCTCGGCGGGCTGGGCGGCTTCGCCGGCGTGGTCGCGCCCGAGTACGGCGGCAGCGGCAAGGGCGTCGTGGATACCATCACGACCATGGCCCAGGTCGGCGAAATCTGCCTGTCCACGGCGTTTACCATCTGGTGCCAGACGGCCTGCGCGCGCTACCTGCAGCTTTCCGACAACCGTGCGATCAAGACGGAACTGCTGCCCGGTCTGGCCAGCGGCAGCCAGCTGGGGGGTACCGGCCTGTCCAACACCTTCAAGTCCTGTTGCGAGATCGAGCGCTTCCTGTTAGACCGCCAGGCGCGTCAACGGCGGCTACGAAATCAACGGTACGCTGCCCTGGGTTTCCAATCTGGGCGACGACCATGTCTTCGTGACCGGCTGCCCGGTCAACGATGACGGTCGCCTGCTTTTCTTCGCGGTCAAGTGCGACCAGCCCGGTTTCAGACTTATCGAGGGCGCGCACTTCACGGCGCTGGAAGGCACGCGCACCCTGGCCTGCCAATTCCGCCAGGTGCGCATCGATGACAGCCGCGTGCTCGCCCACCCCGAACAATCCGCGGAATATCTGGCACGCATTCAGCCCGGCATGATCCTCGCGCAGCTTGGCATGGGCATCGGGCTGATCCGCGACTGCATCCGGCTGATCGACAGCGCCGGGCGCACCCATGAACACATCAACCGCTTCGAGGGCGATCAGGCCGATGAACTGCGCGCAGAACTGGCGGCAGCCGAAGCCGAGACCTTCCGTCTTGCGCGGTTGCTCGATGCCGGTTTCCCGGCCGAGGAACAACCCGGCATTCTGCTCGACGTCCTGCGCATCCGCCTGGCCGGCGGCGAACTGACCTTGCGCGCCGCCAACGCCGCGATGCTGCACCAGGGCGCCCGCGGCTACCTGCGCACCGCAGCCGCCCAGCGCCGGCTGCGCGAAGCCTATTTCGTCGCCATCGTCACGCCGTCGCTCAAGCATCTGCGCCGCGAAATCACCCGGCGCGAAGCTGCCCTGCCCAACCCGGAAATCAGGCAAAGCCGTGAAAATCGCCGTCGCAGGCAAGGGCGGCGTCGGCAAGACCACCGTCTGCGGCCTGCTGGCACGCCTGCTCGACGAGCGCCAGTACCGGGTGCTCGCGGTCAACGCCGATCCGGATGCCAATCTCGCCTCCATGCTGCCCATCGACCATAGCCGCCCGCTCATTCCGCTGGCGGCGCGCGAATCCCTGCTCCGCCAGCTGGCCGGCCAGAATGACCAGCAACCGAGCGGCCTGATCCTGCTCAATCCGGATGTCGGCGCCACCCTGCACGAACTGCAGGCCCCCTGGGGCAACGGCCAGGGACTGTTGACGCTGGGCTGGCACAAGCAGGGCGGCACAGGTTGCTATTGCCTGGAAAACGCCGTGCTGCGCCGGGTCCTCGACACCGCACTGACCCAGGAGCGGGACGTCGTACTGGTCAACAGCGAAGCCGGACTGGAACACCTGAGCCGCGGCACGCCGAAATCCTGCGACGCGCTGCTGGTCGTCGTCGAACCCGGCCAGCGCAGTATCGCCACGGCCCACGACGTGCGCCGACTGGCTGGCGAACTGGGCATCTTCGAGGTTTTCCCGGTGCTGAGCGGCTACCGCAACGCGGCAGAAATCGCCTTCGCCGAGCAGGCACTGGCCCCCTGGCCGCTGCTCGCTGCCCTGCCCTTCGCCGAGGAACTGCGCCGGGCCGACCTGGCCGGCGAGCCGCCCGGGTTAACCGACGCCCTGCGCCAGGCCATCGCCCCCATCCTGAACCACCTCGTTCCCGGGAGAACAGCCATGAGCCAGCCCGTCATTCCCATCGTGCCCGTCCCGGAGAAAAAGCAGCGGGCCCGCTATCCGAGCAAGAAGGATGTCCTCGAACAGACACCCGACCCCGGCGTCAAGGCCATGCTGCTGCATCTGGAGGAACAGGGCATCCAGACCCCGTTCGACCGCTTCGACGCCCAGGGCGCCCAGTGCGGTCACGGCCTGGCCGGCACCTGCTGCCGCATCTGCAACATGGGCCCGTGCACCATCAACAAGCGCAGCCCGCGCGGGGTGTGCGGGGCCGACGAGCATGTCATCGTCGCCCGCAACATCCTGCGCTGGGTGGCCGCTGCCGTTGCCTCGCACGGGGCGCGCAGCCGCGAAGTGATGCTGACCCTGAAGGGCGCTGCCGATGGCCGGCTCGATCTGCCGATCAAGGGCGAGGCCAAGGTGCTGGCGGTGGCGCGCGCCTTCGGCCTAAACACGGAAGAGCGCCGTCTCCCTGAAGTCGCCGGCGAAATCGCCGACATCCTGCTCGAAGACCTGTCGCGCACGACGCCCGCCGCACATCGTACGCTGGCCGCCATGGTGCCGCCCGAGCGCCTGGCCCTGTGGAAATCGCTCGACATCCTGCCGATCAGCGCCTATCACGAAGTTTTCGAGGCCTATCACCGGACCGGCGTCGGCACCGATGGCGACTGGCGCAACCTGATGCAGCAACTGCTGCGCTGCGGCCTGGCCTTTGCCTGGAGCAGCGTGGCCGGCGGCTCCATCGCCCAGGACATCCTGTACGGTCCGCCGCAACGCTCGCGGATTGACGCCGGCTTCGGCGCCCTCGAACCCGATTACGTCAATATTGCCCTGCACGGTCATTCGCCGGTGCTGCCATCGGCCATCGTCCATGCCGGCGACCTGCCGGAGCTGAAGGCGCTCGCCGAAAGCAAGGGCGCCAGGGGCATCCGTTTCTACGGCATCTGCTGCTCCGGCCTGTCCAGCCTCTACCGCTACGGCGCCGTCTCGCCGCTGGCCAATGCGGTCGGCGCCGAACTGGTCCTCGGCACCGGCGCCCTCGACGCCTGGGTGGCCGACGTGCAGGACGTTTACCCCGGCATCATGGAAGTCGCCAAATGTTTCCACACCAAGGTCATCACCACCAGCGACTCCTGCCGCCTGCCGGGGGCGCTGCATATAGCCTTCGACCACGAGCATTCCAATCTCGCCGAGGCGCAGAAAATGGCCGAAGAGATCGTGCGCATCGGCATCGAGAACTTTCCGCTGCGGCGCAAGGCCAATGTCTTCATTCCGCGCACCTCGGTCGAAGCCGAAATCGGTTTTTCGATCGAGAACATCCTTCCCGAATTCGGCGGTGCCGCCGGTCTGGCGGGACATCTCAGGGACGGCACCATACGCGGCATCGTCAATCTGGTTGGCTGCAACAATCCCAAGGTGCTCTACGAAAAGGCCATCGCCCAGGTGACCGACATCCTGCTGGCCAACGACATCATCGTCCTGACCAACGGCTGCGCCTCTTTCCCGCTCCTGAAGCTCGGCTACTGCCAGCAGTCGGCGGCCGACAAGACCAGCCCGCCTCTGCGTGCCCTGCTCGAAGAGAAAAGCCTGCCACCGGTCTGGCACATGGGCGAATGCCTGGACAACGCCCGCGCCTCGGGCCTCTTCCGGGTTCTTGCCGACACGCTCGGGCGGCCGCTGAAAGAGATGCCCTTCGCCTTTTCGAGCCCGGAATGGAGCAACGAAAAAGGCGTTGGCGCCTCGCTCGGCTTCCGTCTGCTCGGCCTTGACTCCTACCACTGCATCCCGGCCCCCATTGGCGGCTCGCAGCGGGTTCAGGATTTTTTCGAACAGGACACCACAGAACTGCTGGGCGGGCGGATGGTCATCAACACTGACCCAGTTGCACTGGGCAACAGCATCGTGGCCGATCTGGAGCAGCGCTGGCAGCGACTATTTCATTAAGCCGCCGTCGGCGCGCGGCCTGCGGGGCTCGGCCCGGGGCCCGGACATCGAACAAACCGGCCGTCAGTGCCGGGCGAAAACGCTGGCGGTACCATCCGGTTTTATCAGCAGCGTTTCATAGGGTTGCGGGTTCGGTCCTTCCATGCCTGGCGATCCGGTCACCATCCCGGGTACCGAAAGTCCGATGGCCTTCGGGCGCTCCTTGAGCAGCACCCGGATATCGCCGGCCGGGACATGCCCCTCGACCAGATAGCCGCCAACCACCGCGGTATGGCAGGAGCCATAGCGGGCGGGCATGCCCAGTTTGGCGCGCGCGACATCGATGTCATCGACCTCGTTGACCTTGACCTTGAACCCGTTCGACTGCAGATGCGCCACCCATTTCTTGCAGCAGGGACAGGCCGGGTTCTGGTAAACCTCGACCTGCGGCATGGCGCCCTGGGCCAGAACGCAGAAGCTGACGGCGTAGGTGATCACGGCCAACAGTGTCCGGAATATCGTCATCGTGGAGATCCATGAATTGAGGAGGAACGACGGGGCCCTGCACGAATCGGGATTCTACCTTCACCTGGGGACGTAGTCGTCGCGATTACACCAGATCCGAATCTCCAGCCATAAAGACATAAGAAATCCATCCTTCCCGATGCGCTGTCAGGTAGCGAGAATTTGCGATTGGACGAAATCAAGGAATTCCGATGAAGAGCCGCTTCAACCCCATGGTCAACCGCAATTTCTGGGACGAAAAGCTGGAAACCCAGTCGCGTACCGACTGGGATGCGCTCAAGCTCGACCTGTTGCAAAAGCACCTGCACCACGCCTACGCCAACTCGCCTTATTACCGGCAAAGTTTCGATGCCGCCGGCGTGCACCCCGATCAGGTTGAATCGATCGCCGATATCCGGCGATTTCCCTTCGTCGACAAGAAGGTGCTGCGCGACCGGCAGACTGCCGTGCCGCCCTTCGGCGACCTGGTCGCCGTCCCGGAGCGTGACATCGTCTATATCTCGGCGTCGAGCGGTTCGACCGGCGTGCCGACGGCATCCCCGTTCACGGCCCAGGATTTCGACGAGTGGATCGATTACGAGGCCCGTCAGTTCTGGTCGTCCGGCCTGCGCCCGGAAGACCGCTACTGCCATTCGCTGAATTTCTCGCTCTTCGTCGGCGGTCCATGCGTGCTCGGTGCGCAAAAGCTTGGCGCCCTCTCGATCCACGCCGGCACCGTGCCCTCGGAGCGGCTGCTGGCAATTGCCAGACAGTTCCAGGCGACCGCGATGTGGACGACACCCTCCTATGCCTGGTATCTCGGTGAAACGGCGATCAAGGAAGGCATCGACCCGAAGAAGGATCTTGGCATCCGGCGCATCTTCGTCGCCGGCGAGCCGGGCGGCTCGATCCCGGAAACCCGTGAACGCATCGAAGCCCTTTGGGGCGCCTCGGTTTACGACTACTACGGCCTGTCCGACATCTTCGGTGCCTGCGCCGGCATGTGCGAGGAAAAACATGGCCTGCACTGGGCCGAGGACCACATCCTCGTCGAGGTGCTCGATCCCGAGACGGGCCAGGCAGTTGGCGAAGGCGAGCGCGGCGAACTGGTGCTGACCACGCTGAAGAAGCGCGCCCGGCCGATGATCCGCTTCCGTACCGGCGACATCGTCTCGTTCACCAGCGAACCCTGCGCCTGCGGCCGCACGTCGCAGCGCATGCTGGGAACACATGGCCGCCTCGACGACATGCTGATCATCAAGGGCGTCAACATCTTCCCCAGCGACGTCGAGGCCATCGCCCGCAAGGACCACGACCTGACTGGCGAGTACCGGCTGATCGTCGAGCGTGAAAACCATCTCGACCGCCTGACGGTCGAAATCGAACGTGTTGCGGTCGACGCCGGAAACGATGGTGAATTGGCCAGCCGCTTCGCCGGGCAGCTCAGGTCCATTACCGGCGTCGCGGCGCAGGTCGTCATCCTGCCTCCCGACACCCTGCCCCGCGCCACGCACAAGGCCAGACGGGTCGACGACCGCCGCCAGAACGTCTGGAGCTGAAACCGACCGTGGTCACGCCCGGCTCCAGTGGTGCCCTTGCCTACCGGCCATGCACCCCGCGAGCGTGCTTTTCCGGCCGATCAGGCCGCGATGCCGGTCAGGCCGCGATGCTGGCCAGGGTGCTGCTCAGTTGGCCGACGCTGCGCCGACTGAAGAGTACCGGCACCTCCATGTCTTCCGCGAGGCGGCGAATCTTGCGCGCCAGGCCGTGATTGACGTAGTCGACGAGGACCACGACAACGCGCGTATCGATCGGAATGCTCCGATGGCATTCGCTCTGCTTGCGCCCGCTCCAGTGCCGGACAGGCTCGTAACCCTGCTGGACCAGGAAATCCTTGTAGGTACCGACGCGATCACCGCCGACGATCAATGCTGCCATGCCGTGCTCCCTGCTGTTTCGACAGCTTCAATCTAGCGGGAGCACGCCGCCGGCGGAACGAGCTTATTTTTTGATCAACATAAGCGCCTGAGCCATAAGCATTTTCAGACAGCGATGAAATTGCGCAGGGCGTCGAGCACGGCATCCGGGCGCTCGGCCATCAGGGCATGCCCGCTGCCTTCGATTAATGCCAGCCGGGCGCCGGGAATGAAGCCGAGCAGGGCCTTCGCCGCCTTCGGCGAGGTCATCCGGTCCGCGGTGCCGGCGATGATCAGCACCGGCGTGGCGATGCCGCCCAGGCTCTCCGGACTGCGCGCATAGGTATTGCAGGCATTCAGGTCGGTATGGAACACGCCTTTCTTCTGGCGTTGCATCACGCGCTGGTTCATGCCGAGCAGCCACAGGCCGGGCACCGGATTGCCGCCGATCTGCCCGGCCGGCGAATACGACCAGGCGTTGATCATGTCCGCCGCCTTCGGCTCGTCAGCCCGTGCGGCATCGAGCAGCACCTGCGCCACGGGCATCGGCAGGGAACTGCCGATTAGCACCGTCCTGCAGATCCTGGCCGGGAAACTGGCAGCCACTTCGAGCGCCACCAGCGAACCCATGCTGTGCCCGACGATCGTCGCCCGCCCGACCCCTGCCGCATCGAGCAGGGCCACGACCCATCCGGCGAGCGCCTCGACCGACGGCAGGGGATCGCCGCCGCTCCGCCCGTGCCCCGGCAGATCCGGCACAAGGACCGAAAACCCGTGATGCGCGAACCAGCGGCTCTGCAACACCCAGCATGAATGATCCTGCTGCGCGCCGTGGATGAAAACGACCACCGGCTGGCGGTCGACCGCAGCAATCTCCAGATGCTTGCCGCCGGTATAAACGTGGGCTTGCTGCCCGAGAACTTCGATTTCCATGCTTCAGGCCCGGGCCGCTGCGGCGAGACCGCGATTGATGTCTTCGATCAGGTCGTCCGGGTCTTCCAGCCCGATCGACAGGCGGATTGTCCCGGGATGAATGCCGGCCGCCGCCAGGGCCGCATCCGACATGCGGAAATGCGTCGTCGAGGCGGGATGGATCACCAGCGACTTGGCATCGCCGACATTGGCCAGGTGCGAAAAGACCCTGAGCGCCTCGATGAACTTGCGCCCTGCCGCCCGGCCCCCGCTCAGGTTGAAGGTGAAGACCGAACTGCTGCCGCGCGGCAGCAGATGTTGCGCCAGCGCATAATCGGGATGATCCGGCAAATCCGGATGGACCACGGCGTCGACCGCGCCGCCGACCAGGGTCGCCAGATGTGCCACCACCTTGCGTGTGTTGTCTATATGCCGCGCCATGCGCAGCGGTAGCGTCTCGAGGCCCTGCAGTATCTGGAAGGCGGACAGCGGGCTCAGACAGGCGCCGAAATCGCGCAAGCCCTCGCGCCGGGCGCGCAGCAGGAAGGCGGCTACGGGCGACTCCTCGGTGAAGACCATGTCGTGGAAACCCTCGTAGGGCTCGGCCAGGGTCGGGAATTTGCCGGCAGTATTCCCGCTACCCACCCAGTCGAAGGCGCCGGAATCGACCACGACGCCGCCGATCACCGTTCCGTGGCCGGAGAGGAATTTGGTGGCGGAATGGAAAACGAGGTCGGCGCCGAGCGCGAAGGGCTTGAGCAGGTAAGGCGTGGTGAAGGTCGAATCGACCAGCAGCGGCAGGCCGTGGTCATGGGCCAGCGCCGCAACACGGGGGATGTCGAGTACGTCCAGACCCGGGTTGCCCAGCGTCTCGCCGAACAGCAGCCGGGTTTCCGGGCGGATCGCTGCCTTCCAGGCGTCGAGATCGCGTGGATCGACGAAGGTCGTCGTGATTCCGAAGCGCGGCAGCGTGTATTCGAGCAGGTTGTGCGAACCGCCGTAGAGCGAGCGGCTGGCGACGATGTGACCGCCGGCCCCCATCAGTGTCGTGATCGCCAGGTGCATGGCAGCCTGCCCCGAGGCCACGGCAATGCCGCCAACCCCGCCCTCAAGCGCCGCCATGCGCTCTTCGAGCACGGCGTTGGTCGGATTGGAAATCCGGGAATAGACGTGGCCGCCGCGCTCCATGTTGAACAACGAGGCCGCCTGGTCGGCGTCCTTGAAGACGAAGGACGAGGTCAGGTAGATCGGCTGCGCCCGCGCGCCGTACTGGCTGTCCGGCACCTGGCCGGCATGCAGCGAAAGGGTATCGAATTTGTAGCTCATCGCTGTCTGCCCGTAAGTTTCATTTTTTATAACTCATCAAAATGCCCGCCAAATCGGCTTTTCAGAACAATTAACTAATAAATTTTAAGTCATTCACCTGTCTCGCAGCCTCTGTTAGCTTGCTCCAACTCAACATGCGGACAGGGAGGTTAACATGCGTTTGCGAATCAGGAAACTCCGGGACTTGCTTGCGGGATTGTTTTTCGCCACTCTGGGCAGCGTTGTCGCCTTCGCTTGTCTCAATTACCCGTCGGTCACTGCCGCACCCCCGGGCCCAGAATATCTCCCCCTGATGCTGGCTGCAACGCTCGTCGGGTTCGGCCTGACGGTGATCACGCATTCCGTTGCCGTTGAAGACAACGACACTTCGCCGTTGGCCACCTTGCCCGCAGACTAAGCCTTCCATTCACCACCCGAAATCTCCGAATCATGTCACTCGCCCCAACCGAACTGAAATACGCCGCATCGCACGAATGGCTGCGCCTCGAAGCCGACGGCAGCATCACCGTCGGGATCACCGACCACGCCCAGGAAGCGCTGGGCGATCTGGTCTTCGTCGAATTGCCGGCAGTCGATGCCCACTTTGAAGCCGGACAGTCCCTTGCCATCGTCGAGTCGGTCAAGGCGGCCGCCGATGTCTACGCGCCGATTTCCGGAACCATCATCGAAACCAATGCAGTTGCGGTTGACGCCCCGGAACAGGTCAATTCCGATCCCTATGCAACATGGCTGTTCCGGCTCCGTCCCGATCGCCCCGCCGGACTCGCAGGCCTGCTCGACGCCGCGGCCTATCTGGCCAGCGTCGATACGCAATAGGCCACCCATGACCGATTCCAGTCCGTTACGCATCGGGGTCTTCGGCGCCGGCGCCACCGGCCTTTATTTGGCCGGACGCCTGGCCCGCGCCGGCTACCAGGTGACACTGATCGTTCGCCCCGGCCCGCGTTTTCCCTTGCCGGTGATAATCGAGGAGAACGGGCGCAACGAGGCGTGCGAAGGGATTACTGTGTCCGCCGCCTGGGATGCAGTAGTGCAGGACCTCCTCGTCGTTGCCGTCAAGGCTCATCAACTGCCGGCAGCTTTGCCGGACATGGCAGCCTGGGCAGGGTCGAACACCCAGTTCCTGATGATCCAGAACGGGCTATGGGGAACAATTCGTTCCCAGGATGTTCGGCAGAGGGTACTGTCGGGAATGTCATTTCCCTGTAGCCAAAGCGTGAACGACCTCGAATTGATCCGTAGCCACCAGACGCTGAGCCAGGATGAGTTGATCATTCTGGACCGGGCCATCCACTACGGACTGATTCTGAGCGTGGCTCTGCTGCTTTCCTGCGGCGGGCTGTGGTTCGCCCTCGAATAGCCGCCGCGTGAGTGCTACCGTCGCTCTGGCCGTGACAGAAACTCCCTCACCGATTACCATAAGCGCCCAACTTTTTTCATGGTTCTGCCGCCTGAGATGCGCCCATGAGCGATATCAACACCCTGCGCCGCGTACTGCGCGAAAGCCGGACCCTGGCCATCGTCGGCCTTTCCGCCGACTGGTTCCGGCCGTCCAACTTCGCCGCCAAGTACATGCAGGCACATGGTTACCGGATCATCCCGGTCAATCCGAAATACGACGAAATCCTGGGCGAGAAGTGCTACCCCACCCTGTCGGCAATTCCTGAGCCGGTCGATCTGGTTGACGTCTTCCGCAAACCGGCAGATACGCCGGACATCGCCCGCGAAGCCGTTGCCATCGGCGCCAGGACCCTGTGGCTGCAGATCGGCGTGATCAACGACGAGGCTGTGAAAATTGCCGAAAATTCCGGGTTGACCGTGGTGATGGACCGCTGCGTCAAGATCGAATATGCCCGCCTGTTCGGCGGCCTCAACTGGTTCGGCGTCAATACCAGACTCATTTCTTCCCGCCGCCCCACCTGGCTGCCTCACTGAAAGTACTCCCATGGCTGATCACGAATACGGGTTCGACACCCTCTGCCTGCACGCCGGCCAGATCCCCGATGCCGCCACCGGCAGCCGCGCCGTCCCCATCTACCAGACCACCTCCTACGTCTTCGACAGCCCGGACCATGCGGCCAGCCTGTTCAACCTGCAGACTTTCGGCAACGTCTATTCGCGGCTCTCCAACCCGACCGTCGCCGTTCTTGAAGAGCGCATCGCGGCCATCGAGGACGGCCGGGCTGCCGTCGCCACCGGCAGCGGCATGGCGGCCCAGATGATCGCCCTGCTCAACCTCTGCGAGGCCGGCGACGAGATCGTTGCGGCGCGCACGCTGTATGGCGGGACGCATACCCAACTCGACGTCAATTTCCGCAAGCTCGGCATCAATACCGTCTTCGTCGATTCCGACGACCCGGAAAACTTTGCCCGCGCCATCACGCCGAAGACCAAGGTGATCTACGCCGAAACGATGGGCAACCCATCGCTCAACGTGCTCGACATCGAGGCCGTGGCCAAGATCGCCAATCAGGCCGGCCTACCGCTCTTCATCGACAACACCTTCGCCAGTCCCTACCTTTGCCAGCCCTTCAAGTGGGGCGCCGCCATTTCGCTGCACTCGGCCACCAAGTTCATTGGCGGCCATGGCACGACGATGGGCGGCATCATCGTCGAATCCGGCAAATTCCCTTGGGACAACGGCAAGTTCGCGACCATGACCGATCCCTCGCCGGGCTACCACGGCGTGCGTTTCTACGAGACTTTCGGCGACTTCGGCTTCACGATGAAATGCCGCATGGAAGGCCTGCGCACCTTCGGTCCGGCGCTCTCACCGATGAACGCCTTCCTGCTCCTGCAAGGCGTCGAAACCCTGCCGCTGCGCATGGAACGCCACTGCAGCAACGCGCTGGCCGTCGCCCGCTTCCTGCAGGATCACCCGAAGGTGGCCTGGGTCAATTACCCGGGTCTGGAGAACAACCGCTATTTCGACCTCGCCCAAAAATACCTGCCGAAAGGCGCCGGTGCCGTGCTCAGCTTCGGCATCAAGGGCGGCGCCGCGGCGGGACAGAAATTCATCGACAGCGTCGAGTTCCTCTCGCATCTGGCCAACATCGGCGACGCCAAGACGCTGGTCATTCACCCGGCTTCCACCACACATCGCCAGCTTTCCGAGGAACAACAGGTCGCAGCCGGCGTTCCGCCTGATCTCATCCGGCTATCGGTCGGCCTCGAAACGCTCGACGACATCCTTTGGGATATCGATCAGGCGCTCGCAAAATCCTGAAATTCAAGCCAGCAATTTCAGTGTAATCATTCCCACTCTATCGTTGCCGGCGGCTTGCCGGAGATGTCGTAGACCACCCGGTTGATGCCGCGCACTTCGTTGATGATGCGGTTGCTCACCTTGCCAAGTAGCGAGTGCGGCAGTTCTGCCCAGTGCGCCGTCATGAAATCCTGGGTCTGCACGGCACGCAGCGCAACCACATATTCGTAGGTACGCCCGTCACCCATGACGCCGACCGACTTCACCGGCAGGAAGACGGCAAAGGCCTGGCTGGTCTTGTCGTACCAGTCGGCGGCGCGCAGTTCGTCGATGAAGATGGCATCGGCGCGGCGCAGCAGGTCAGCGAATTCGTGTTTCACCTCGCCAAGGATGCGCACGCCGAGGCCGGGGCCGGGGAATGGGTGGCGATAGACCATCTCGTGCGGCAGGCCCAGTGCCACACCGAGTTCGCGCACTTCATCCTTGAACAGTTCGCGCAGCGGTTCGAGCAGCTTGAGGTTCAGCGTCTCCGGCAGGCCGCCCACGTTGTGGTGGCTCTTGATCGCATGCGCCTTGCCGGTCTTCGCGCCGGCGGATTCGATCACGTCCGGATAGATCGTGCCTTGTGCCAGCCATTTGGCATTCGGCAGTTTTGCCGCTTCGGCCTGGAAGACTTCGACGAACTCGCGGCCGATGATCTTGCGCTTGGCCTCCGGATCGGAGATGCCTTTCAGGTGGCCCAGGAACTGGTCGCTGGCATCGACGTGGATGACCTTGACGCCAAGATTGCGGGCGAAGGTCTGCATGACCTGCTCGCCTTCGTTGAGGCGCAGCAGGCCGTTGTCGACAAAAACGCAGGTCAGCTGGTCGCCAATCGCCTTGTGCAGCAGCGCGGCGACGACCGATGAATCGACGCCGCCGGAGAGGCCGAGAATGACTTCGTCGGCGCCGACCTGGGCGCGCACTCTGGCGATCGCTTCGTTGACGTAGTCGGGCATGTTCCAGTCGTGACCGCAGCCGCAGATGTCATGCACGAAGCGGGCGATCATCTCCTTGCCCTTGAGGGTGTGCGTGACTTCCGGGTGGAACTGGACAGCGTAGAAGCCGCGTTCCTCGTCGGCCATCGCCGCCACCGGGCACGATTCGCTGCTGCCGATGACCTTGAAGCCGGCCGGCAGTTCGGTGACCTTGTCGCCGTGACTCATCCAGACTTCGAGCAGGCCGTGGCCTTCGGCATTGCTGCGGTCCTGAATCCCGTTGAACAGCCGGGAATGGCCGCGGGCGCGCACTTCGGCGAAACCGAACTCGCGCTTCCCGGAGCTTTCGACCTTGCCGCCCAGTTGCTGGGCCATCGTCTGCATGCCGTAGCAGATGCCAAGGACCGGAACCCCCAGTTCGAAAACCACCTGCGGCGCCTTCCATTCGATCGCTTCATAAACCGAGTTCGGCCCGCCGGAAAGGATGATGCCTTGCGGGTTGAAGTTGCGGATGAACTCTGCGGAAACGTCAAAGGGATGCAGCTCGCAATAGACCTGCTGCTCGCGCACGCGGCGTGCGATCAGCTGGGTCACCTGGGAACCGAAGTCGAGAATGAGGATTTTCTGGTGGGACATGAGGAAATGTGGCGATTCAGCGATGAATGAAAAAGTGCCGGAAAAATCCGGCACCTGTCAGAGATCGAACTTGCTCGCGCCCATCCGGTCGAGATAGAGCAGCAACTGGGAGAAGGCAATGACGCCGGCGATGCCGGCAACGGCGATCACCACCTTCAGCCAGGTCGGCCATTGAGCCATGGAGTTATTCGACGTGGTAATTCGGCGCTTCCTTGGTGATCTGCACGTCGTGCACGTGCGATTCGCGCACGCCGGCCGAAGTGATCTCCACGAAGCAAGCCTGATCGTGCATCAGGGGAATCGTCGCACAACCAAGGTAGCCCATCGACGAACGCAGGCCGCCCATCAGTTGGTGGATCACCGCCAGTACCGACCCCTTGTAAGGCACCCGGCCTTCGATACCCTCGGGCACGAACTTGTTGACGTTGGCGGTGTTTTCCTGGAAATAGCGGTCGGATGATCCGGCCTGCATGGCGCCCAGCGAGCCCATGCCGCGGTAGGACTTGTACGAGCGACCCTGGAACAGTTCGACCTCGCCCGGCGCTTCCTCGGTACCGGCGAACAGGCCGCCGAGCATCACCGTATCGGCACCGGCGGCAATCGCCTTGGCGATATCGCCGGAGTAGCGGATGCCGCCGTCAGCGATCATCGGCACGCCGCTGCCCTTGAGTGCCTCGGAAACGTTCTGGATGGCGGTGATCTGCGGCACGCCAACCCCGGCCACGATGCGCGTCGTGCAGATCGAACCGGGGCCGATCCCGACCTTGACCCCGTCAGCACCGTTGTCGAGCAACGCCCGCGCCGCATCGCCGGTGGCGATGTTGCCACCAATGACTTCAATCTGCGGGAAGTTCCGCTTGACCCATTTGACGCGGTCAAGCACGCCTTGCGAATGGCCGTGCGCGGTATCGACCACGATCACGTCGATGCCGGCTTCGGCCAGCAGTTCGACGCGCTCTTCGGTCCCCGCACCGACGCCGACTGCCGCGCCGGCCCGCAGGCTGCCCGAGACATCCTTGTTGGCCAGCGGGTGTTCGGTAGACTTGAGAATATCCTTGACCGTGATCAGGCCGCGCATCCGCCAGTCATCGTCGATGACCAGCACGCGCTCCAGGCGGTGCTTGCGGATCAGTTCCTGGGCATCCTCGACACTGGCGCCCTCCTTCACCGTCACCAGGCGCTTGCGCGGGGTCATGATGGCCTTGACCGGCTGGTCGAGATTGGTTTCGAAACGCAGGTCACGGTTGGTGACGATGCCCACCACCTTGCCCGCCTTGTCAATCACCGGAAGCCCGGAGATGCGGTACTGGCGGGTAATTTCGATCACGTCACGCACCGTCATCAGCGGCGAAACGGTAATCGGATCCTTGAGGATGCCGGATTCGAAGCGCTTGACCTTCGCCACTTCGGCAGCCTGGGCCTTGGGCGAAAGGTTCTTGTGGATGATGCCGATCCCGCCTTCCTGGGCGAGGGCGATGGCCAGCCGGCCTTCGGTCACGGTATCCATGGCCGCAGAAAGGAGCGGCAGGTTCAGGGAAATGTTGCGTGTCAGCCGGGTCGCGAGATTCACATCGCGCGGCAGAATCTGTGAATGGGCGGGGACAAGCAGAACGTCGTCGAAAGTCAGGGCTTTTTGCAAAATGCGCATGGCCTTTGTTCCAAGGTCACAAAAACGTATTATACAGAAATCACACAAAACACTGGATGACCATGAACCGCGCCCTGATTTTCGCCCTGTTTTTAGCGTTGACCGCGACTGCCCCTACGGTTTGTGCCCAAACCTATCAATGGAAGGACAGTAGCGGCCGCACGGTGATCTCCGACACGCCGCCGCCGGCTTCCGCACGCGACTCGCGGGCCGTTGGCACATCGCCGCCGCCTACGGTGGGCGGGGTTGCCAAACCAACGGATGAGCCGAAGACGACCGCCGAAAAGAACATGGAGTTCCGCAAGCGGCAGCAGGAAGCACGGGAAAAGTCCGAAAAGGAAGCGAAGGAAGCGGCCCAGACTGCCCAGCTTCGCGAGAACTGCGACCGGGCCCGGCTTCACCTGCAAGCCCTGGAATCCGGCCGGCGCATGATCCTGCCTGACGGCAAGGGCGGCGAGACCTTCCTGGAAGATGAGCAGCGCGGCGACGAAATCGACCGTGCCCGCAAGGTCATCGCCGAGTCCTGCAAATAGAAGAAGGCTGCTGAACCTGTGAAGTTTTCTCAGGACTCCGGGGTGTCGGCCTCGCCGGCGCCCTTCTTCATTACTTTCCCTTCAGCCGCGCGCTGCTTGCGGACTTCCTTGGGGTCGGCGATCAGCGGGCGGTAGATTTCGACGCGGTCGTGATCGCGCAAGACCGTGTCGAGCTTGGACAGCTTGGCGAAGATCCCGACCTTGTTCTTCTTCACGTCGATTTCCGGATACTTTTCCAGCAGCCCCGAGGCCTCGATCGCCTGTTGCAGCGTGGCGCCTTCCGGCAGTTTTACCGGAACCAGCAACTGCTTTTCCGGCAGTGCATAGCAGACTTCGACTTTCAGCATTTCAGCCATTGCTTTCTCCATAGACGTGGGCTGCACGGCGCACGAAGGCATCGACAAAGGTGTTCGCGATATGGCTGAAGACCGGGCCGATCACCTTCTCGAACACCTTGCTGGAAAACTCGTAGTGCAGCTGGAACTCGATCTTGCAGGCGTTTTCTGCCAGCGCCCGGAAATGCCATGAGCCTTCAAGCCGCCGAAATGGCCCATCGACCAGGCGGATGGTCATGTCCTGCGGGTGTGCCTTGTCGTTCTCGGTCGTGAAGCAGGTCTTTACGCTGTGATAATTGACGTGCAGGGTCGCCACGGTTTTCAGGGCATCGCGATACTTGACCTCGGTCTGGCTGCACCACGGCAGAAAGGCGGGATAGTCCTCGCAACGATCCACCAGCTCGAACATGCGGGCCGCGGATTGCTCGATGAGTACGGATTTTTCGACCAGAGCCATGCGGCGGGCGCGTTCCTGTATCCTGTAAAATGCGCGAATTTTAAAGGATCACCCGGCAGCATGAGCATCACGGTCAATAAAAAAGCCTTCCACGACTACTTCATCGAAGAGAAGTACGAGGCGGGCATTGCCCTTCAGGGATGGGAAGTCAAGGCCATCCGCGCCGGCCGGATGAACATCAAGGAATCCTACGTCATCGTCAAGGGTGGCGAAATCTACCTGATCGGCATGCATATCACCGCGCTGCCGACTGCCTCCACGCACGTCAACCCCGACCCGACCCGCACGCGCAAGCTCCTGCTGCACGAGCACGAGATCATGAAGCTGATCGGCAAGGTGGAACGTGCCGGCTATGCCCTTGTGCCGCTCGATCTGCACTACGCCCGTGGCCGCATCAAGCTAGAAATCGGCCTTGCCAAGGGCAAGAAGCAACATGACAAACGCGCCGACGAGGAAGAGAAGGATTCGAAGCGCGAAGCCCAGCGCGCAGTGAAAGATCTGCAGCGTTGAGGTGAGCTTGGACGCCCTGCTCTACTGGGTCGGACTGGCGGCCGTGGCGGTCAATGCGCTGACCGGCGTGCTCGATTCCGGCCGCAAGCACATGGACCTGATCGGCGCCTTGCTGGTCGGCGTGGCGACCGCGCTCGGCGGCGGCACCATTCGCGACCTGCTGCTCGATCGCAACGTGTTCTGGGTGGTCGACCAGACCTATCTGGTGGTCGCTCTGGGCGCCGGACTGGTCACCTTTTTCGTGGCGCGCGCCTTCACGCTTCCCCCCCGGCTTTTCCTGATTCCCGACGCCCTCGGCCTGGCGCTATTTACCATCGTCGGCACCCAGGTGGCGCTGCAATGGCACGCACCGTGGCTGGTTGCCAGCCTGATGGGAGTCATCACCGGCGTGGTCGGCGGCGTCCTGCGTGACGTCCTGTGCAACGACGTGCCGCTGGTCTTCCTCAAGGGCGAACTCTACGCCTCGGCGGCATGGGCCGGGGCGCTCGTCATGATCGGCCTGCAGGAAGCCGGGCTATCTCCGGTCATTGCGGCGTGGGCCGGCATGGGAATCGTCCTCGGACTGCGCCTGGCGGCAATGCACTTCAACCTGACCCTGCCCGCCTTCGGCCAACAAATAACCCGTTGAAATCAGGAAGATTCTCAACGGGTTGCATGATGTTGGCGGAGTGGACGGGACTCGAACCCGCGACCCCCGGCGTGACAGGCCGGTATTCTAACCAACTGAACTACCACTCCTTCCCTGCCTGCCCGGACAAATCCGGGAACCAGGAACGGGGCGGATAGTATCACAGCGCTCCCGCGCAAAGCGGCCCAAGCGACTACAATTCCCGTTTTGTTGATCCCGCCGGCGCTGGGCCGGACATGATGACCGATACCGGCACGCTCAACTTTCTCTGGTCACAGGCGATGGTCGCCGGCTTTGTCGCTTCCGGCGTAACGCACGCGGTCATTTCTCCCGGTTCCCGGTCGACGCCGCTGGCGCTGGCCATGCTGCGCCAGCCCGGACTGCAGTGCACGGTTGCAGTGGACGAGCGCAGCGCAGCCTTTTTTGCACTCGGCATCGCCAAGGCCAGCCGCCGCCCGGTGCTGCTGCTCGCCACATCCGGGACGGCGCCGGCCAACTGGCTGCCGGCCATCATCGAGGCCAGCCAGGCCGGCGTGCCGCTGATCGCCATTTCGGCCGACCGGCCGCCGGAACTGCAGGGCTGCGGCGCCAACCAGACCATCGATCAACGCGCGCTTTTCGGCGCCCATGTCCGCGCCAGCCACCTGCTCGGCACCCCCGGGGACGACCTTGATCCGGCTTATCTTCAGCATTTCGCTGCCCGGGCCTGCGAACAGGCCTGCTGGCCGCACCCGGGGCCGGTGCATATCAACCAGCCCTTTCGCGAGCCACTGCTGCCGGCGGGCGCAACAACAGCACCTTGCCTGCCGGAAAGAATTGCTATCTTCCAACCCTTGTTGTGGCCGAACAACGACGACATTCACGCGCTGACCGAGGCCATCGCCGGCCGTCCCGGTGTCATCGTCTGCGGTGAACTACCGATGGAAAACGGCCTCGCCGAGGCGTTGACCGCGCTTGCCGCCCGCCTCGACTGCCCGATACTGGCCGAACCGCTGTCCAACCTGCGCTTCGGCGCGCATGATCGCTCGCATGTGTGTGTCCGCTACAACCTCTGGCTGGCCGACCTAACGGCTGTGGCGGCACGGCGACCCGAATGGATTCTGCGCTTCGGCAGCTTTCCGGTGAACCGCAGGCTGCAAAACTACCTGAACTGCAACCCGGCCGTTCATGCTCTGATCGACCCCTGGCCGCGCTGGAGCGATCCGGCGTATCGCCTCACCCACCTGCTGCGGGCCGCGCCGCTCGCCGTGTGTCGGGCGTTGCTGGCGGCACGCCCTGCGGCTGCGCCCGCCGACTGGCTTCCTGGCTTCATGGCGTGCGAATCCGCAGAGCAGCCAGGTAACGCCGCGACAGATTACATTGCGTTGCTGCTCGACGAATTGTCGGCCAACACCCCGCTGTTCGTCGGCAATTCGCTGGCCATCCGTGAACTGGACAGCGCTTCCGGCAGCGGTGCAAAGCCCCTTGTCTTCTATGGCAACCGCGGCGCCAGCGGCATTGACGGGAATATTTCCACGGCGCTCGGCATCGCCGCCGTCCATGGCCGCGTCGTCGCCATGCTCGGCGACCTGACCTGCCAGCACGATATCGGCGGCCTGGCGCTGGCGCAGGGGCGCGACGCGATCATCGTCGCCGTCAACAACGGCGGCGGCGGCATTTTCACTCATTTGCCGCAAGCCGCTCTGCCCGAATTCGAACAAGGCTGGCGCACGCCGCAGCAATTCAGCTTCGAGCATGCCGCACTGACCTTCGACATCGGTTTTGCCCAGGCCAGATGTCGCGACTCTTTCAGTCATGCCCTGCGCCAGGCCATCCACGCCGGCGGTCCACATTTGATTGAACTTGTCGTCCGCTGACCGGCAACCGGTGGCAGGCATCGCCCGTTGATGGGACAATTGCGCCCCAGCCACGCACTATCCAGTCGCCCTGAATCAATGGCCAACGAAACGCCCGATCTCTCAAAACACACCCCGATGATGCAGCAGTATCTGGCGCTCAAGGCCGGACATCCTGGAACACTGCTCTTTTACCGGATGGGCGACTTCTACGAGTTGTTCTATGAGGACGCCGAGAAGGCCGCGCGACTGCTCGACATCACGCTGACCACGCGCGGCCAGTCGGCCGGAGTGCCGATCAAGATGTGCGGCGTGCCTTTTCATTCGCTGGAGCCCTACCTGGCGCGGCTGGTGAAGCTGGGCGAATCGGCGGTGATCTGCGAGCAGATCGGCGATCCGGCGACCAGCAAGGGACCCGTCGAAAGGGCCGTGGCGCGCATCGTCACGCCGGGCACGCTGACTGACGCGGCGCTGATCGACGACAAGCAGGACATCTGGCTGCTGGCGGTGACGACGCTGCGCAATACGGCCGGCATTGCCCGGCTGAACCTGGCCAGCGGCGAATTCATCCTGATCGAGGTAGCGGCCGAACAAATCGCGGCGACGCTGGAGCGCATCCGCCCGACGGAAATCCTCTATCCGGAAAGCTGGACGCCGAATTTCGGCGTCGATGCGGCGCGCACGCGCCAGCCGGACTGGTATTTCGATTTCGACTCGGCCAAGCGCCTGTTGTGCGAACAGTTCGAGGTTGCCTCGCTCGCCGGTTTCGGTGCCGAAGGCCTGAAGCCGGCGATTGCTGCGGCCGGTGCCCTGCTCCAGTACGCCCAGGCGACGCAATCGGGCAAATTGCCGCATCTGCGCGGCTTGACCGTAGAGATCGAGGGCGCCTATCTCGGCCTCGACCTCGCCACCCGGCGCAATCTGGAACTGACCGAGACCCTGCGCGGCCAGCCGTCGCCTACGCTGTTTTCGCTGCTCGACAATTGCGTCACCAGCATGGGCTCGCGCCTGCTCCGCCACACCTTGCACCATCCGCTGCGCGAGCGGGCGATTCCCGCGGCCCGCCACGGCGCTGTCGAGGCGCTGCTGGAAGACTACGGCCGCCTGGCCGGTGACACGCGCAAGGCCCTGCGCGGTATCGCCGACATCGAGCGCATTGCCGGGCGCATCGCCTTGAGGAATGCCCGACCGCGCGATCTGGCCAGCCTGCGCGAATCGCTGGCCCGCCTGTCGGAACTGCGTGCACCGCTGGCTGGCACGACCTCCGCACTGCTGACTCAGGCCTTTGCCGAACTGGCGACGCCGGCCGAGGCACTCGACCTGCTGGTTCGCGCCATCGCCGCCGAACCGGGCGCCCAGGTGCGCGACGGCGGTGTCATCGCGCCGGGCTTCGATGCCGACCTCGACGAATACCGCTCGCTGAACGACAACTGCGGCGCCTACCTCGTTCACATGGAAGCCCGCGAACGCGAGCGCACTGGTATCAGCAGCCTCAAGGTCGAGTACAACAAGGTGCATGGCTTCTACATCGAAGTCACGCACGCCAATACCGAGAAAATCCCGGAAGACTACCGCCGCCGGCAAACGCTGAAGAATGCCGAGCGCTACATCACGCCGGAACTCAAGGCTTTCGAGGACAAAGCACTGTCGGCCCAGGAACGCGCCCTGGCCCGCGAGAAGCTGCTCTACGAGGCCATTCTCGACGAACTGCAACCAGTCATTCCAACCCTGCAAATCATCGCCCGCGCCGTCGCCCATCTCGACCTGCTGGCCGGCTTCGCTGAAACCGCCCTCAAGCGCAACTGGTGCAAGCCCGAATTTGCCGAAGAAATCGGGTTGACCGTGGAAGGCGGTCGTCATCCGGTGGTTGAGGGCGAACTGGCCAACAACGCCGAAACCTTCATCGCCAACGACTGCCTGCTCGCCGAAAACCGTCGCCTGCTGCTCATCACCGGCCCGAACATGGGCGGTAAATCGACCTACATGCGACAGGTGGCGCTGATCGCCCTGCTCGCCCACATCGGCTGCTACGTGCCGGCCGACCGATGCGTGCTCGGCCCGCTCGACCGCATCTTCACCCGCATCGGGGCTTCCGACGACCTGGCTTCCGGCCGTTCGACCTTCATGGTCGAAATGACCGAAGCCGCCGCCATCCTGCACCACGCGACGGCCAACAGCCTCGTGCTGATGGACGAAATCGGCCGCGGCACCTCGACCTTCGACGGCATGGCGCTGGCCTTCGCCATCCTGCGCCATCTGATCGACAAGAACCGCTGCCTGACGCTATTTGCCACACACTATTTCGAAATGACCCGGCTGTCGCACGAATATACCGAACTGGCCAACGTCCACCTCGGCGCCGTCGAGCACAACGACCGCATCGTCTTCATGCACGCCGTCGAGGAAGGCCCGGCCAACCAGAGCTACGGGATTCAGGTCGCGGCGCTGGCCGGCATCCCGACCGCCGTCGTGCGCGCTGCCCGCAAGCAGTTGCGTGAATTCGAGCAGCGCGCCACGGTCGATCCGCTGCAACCCGACCTGTTCGCGCAAGGTGACCCGGAACCGGCCGACCCCGAGCCACACCCTGCCCTGGAACGACTGGCCGGACTCGACCCCGACAGCCTGACGCCGCGCGAAGCACTCGATGCGCTCTATCTCCTGAAGGGCTTGCTGCGGTGAGCCGGCTGAGCCGGGTTGCGGTCGACGTCGTTTTTGCCCTGAAATTCGCGTTGACCGCAATTTTTGCCGGCTGGATCGGCTTGGCCGGCGCCGAAACCTGGCGCTTCGCGCTGATCGGCGACACGCCTTATTCCGATCGCGAGCGCCGCGAATTGCCACGCATGCTCGAGGCGATTGCCGAGAGCCAGGTGGACGTCGTCATCCACGTCGGCGACTTCAAGGATGGGCAGGACCGTTGCGACGATGCGCTGTTCAAGGATCGCCAGCTACTCTTCGATGGCAACCCGGCGCCTCTCATTTTCGTGCCCGGCGACAACGAATGGACCGATTGCCGACGCGTTGCAAGCGGCGCCTACGACCCGCTCGAACGGCTGGCCACCCTGCGCACGCTGTTTTGGCAGCAGCCGGAATCGCTCGGCCGCAGGCGGATTGCGCTGGAACGTCAGCCCGGCGCCTACCGCGAACACTCGCGTTTCCGGCTCGGGCCGGTGCTGTTCGTCACGCTCAACCTGCCGGGTGATGACAACAACTTCGGCAAAGTCGCCGAACCCCGGCGCGAATTTCTCGAGCGCAATCCGCTCGTACTCGCCTGGTTGACCGACAGCTTCGCGCTGGCCCGGCGCGCAAAGCTGGCGGGAATCGTCCTGCTGTTTCAGGCCAATCCGGGTTTCGCGCACTTCGCGGAAGGCCTGGCGCATCGTGGCTTCCGTGATTTTCTTGAAACCCTGCGCCGGGAGACGCTGGATTTCACGGGAAAGGTCGTTGCGGTGCATGGCGACACCCACTTCAGCCGCATCGATCAGCCCTTGCGTGACGTCAACGGGAAGCTGATCGCCAAATTCACCCGCGTCGAGACATTCGGCTATCCGCTGATGGGGTGGACGCGCGGACTCATCGATACCGACTCACCCGCATTGTTCCGCTTCGAAGCCCACCCCTGGCCACCCAAGGCTCAGTGACAGGTTTCCTCGTCGTCGTCCGGATGATGGACGTGACCGTGTTCGATTTCTTCCGCGCTGGCCGGGCGAATTGCCGTGACCGTGCAGGTGAACACCAGCGCCATTCCGGCCAGCGGATGGTTGCCGTCGAGCACGACCTTGTCGTCGGCAATGTCGGTCACGCGATAGATGATGAAGTCTTCTTCATCTCCTTCGGCGCCCCCTTCGAACTGCATGCCGACCTGGATCTCCTTGGGGAAATCCTTGCGCGGCTCGATCTGGACCAGTTCCGCATCATAATCGCCGAAGGCTTCGTCCGGCTGCAACTTGACCTGGACTGATTCGCTGACCTTCTTGCCCTGCAGCGCCTCCTCGATCAGCGGGAAAATATCGTCGTAGCCGCCATGCAGATAAATGAGCGGTTCGCGCCCTTCGTCAACCACTTCCCCGTCCGGGTCAGTCACGTGGTAGTCGAGCGTAATGACCGTATCTTTGGCAACCTGCATGTTCATTTTGTGAAGTTCCTAGTATTGATGGGTGTTTCCGGCAGTCCGGATGTGCTACTGGATGCGCACACGACAAAAAGCCGCCGGGGGCGGTGGGCGGATTCTATCACCCCCGCCGCAAAGCTCAGTGGCTGTCGTGTCCATCGCGGGGGAACCAGACACCCGCCAACCCGTTTTGCACTCTCCGCGGGGGACGCTAAAGGTCCCCCAATTGCCTTCGGGCTTGCGCATTGGCTCGTGACTGCCAAGTCTCGATTTTTGGCGCAGTCTTCGCGCCACCATCGCCTGTCTGTCGATGGAAATACTGTTCTGCTTGCTGCAGAGGTTGCTGCTGTTGACGCACTCTCTGGCGTCGTTCAAGAATGATGCTCTCCATATACTGTCTCCGCCATGATCGATCAGTACCACCCGCGGTCGGAAGAATTGCCTGCTTCCGCTGGACGAACGCTTGATCGATAACCATAGCGCCCGGGATTAAAAATTGCTGTGACAGATTTGTAACGATGGCCAGTCTGAAGGGTAATTTCATTCAGAACGGTATCTGCGAAAACCCACAGATAGCCCGCCTGCTCAGGAATTCAATTCCTTGACCAGGCGCAGCACATCCAGTGCGTGGCCCTTGTAATTGACACCATAAAGCGCGTGACGAATCACGCCGGATCTGTCGATGACAAACGTGGATCGAAGGATGCCGAATTTCTTGTGGCCATCGACTTCCTTCGCCTGCCAGACGCCGTATTGCTTGCAGACGACACCTTCGGCATCGGAGAGCAATTCGGTACTGATGCCCTCCTTGTCGCGAAACTCGGCGTGCTTCAGGCACTCGTCGCGGCTGATGCCGAACAGAACACAGTTCTGCCGACTGAATTCGTCCTCATGGTCGGAGAAGTCAGTGGCCTCTCTGGTGCAACAGGGCGTACCGTCCTTCGGGTAAAAGAAAAGCACGACATGCTTGCTGCCTTTGTAGGCCGCCACATCAATGGTTTCCATATCGGCATCCGGCAATGAAACCGACGGTGCGACATCGCCAACCTTGAGTCGCATGTGGTTCTCCTTGAGCGCTCTGCGAGGGGGACTTCTGAGAGCGATTCTAACGGAGGCAAATGCCCGTGACTACTGCGGTTGACGCCAATATTTCCACTATTTTCCGGGAACTTTTTCCGGAATCTGCACGAAGATTTCATCCTTGCGCACCATGCCCAACTCAAAGCGGGCGCGCTCCTCGATCGCATCGTAGCCCTGCTTCAGGTCGCGCACCTCGGCATCGAGGCCCGCGTTCCTGATTTCCAGCTTGCGCGTGACTTCCTTCTGCTGCTGCAATTGACGGTCGTACTCCCAGACCTTCAGCCAGCCGCCCTTGCCCAGCCAGAGCGGATACTGGAGCAGGCCGATGACTGCGAGGAGGCCGACCGTCAGCCAGCGCATCAGGCGTCAGCGCAGGTTGTAGAAGGTTTCTCGGCCCGGGTAGGAAGCGGTATCACCGAGATCTTCCTCGATGCGCAGCAACTGGTTGTACTTGGCGATACGATCCGAGCGCGACAGCGAGCCGGTCTTGATCTGGCCGGCATTGAGCCCGACGGCGATGTCGGCGATGGTGCTGTCCTCGGTTTCGCCGGAACGATGCGAAATCACCGCCGTATAGCCCGCGCGCTTGGCCATCTCGATGGCGGCAAACGTTTCGGAGAGCGTGCCGATCTGGTTGATCTTGATCAGGATGGAATTCGCGATACCCTGCTTGATACCTTCCTTGAAGATCCGGGTGTTGGTGACGAAAATATCGTCACCGACGATCTGAACCGTCTTGCCGAGGCGCTGGGTGAGCAATTTCCAGCCATCCCAGTCGCCTTCCGCCATGCCGTCCTCGATGGAAACGATGGGGAACTGGTCGGCCAGATTGGCCAGGTAATCGGTGAATTGCGCCGAGGTCAGTTGCAGCCCTTCACCGGACAGGTGGTACTTGCCGTCACGGTAAAACTCGGAAGCAGCACAGTCGAGAGCGAGAAGGACGTCCTTGCCCGGCACGTAACCGGCGTTCTCGATTGCCTGCATGATGACCTGCAGGGCATCGGCATGACTGCCAAGATTCGGCGCGAAGCCGCCTTCGTCGCCCACCGCCGTGGAATGACCGTTCTTGTCGAGCAACTTCTTCAGGGAGTGGAAGATTTCGGCGCCGCAGCGCAGCGCTTCGCGGAAGTTCGGGGCGCCGACCGGCATGATCATGAACTCCTGGATATCCAGGCTGTTGTTGGCATGCTCGCCACCGTTGATGATATTCATCATCGGCACCGGCATCTGCATCGGGCTCATGCCGCCAAAGTAGCGGTAGAGGGGCAGACCGGATTCTTCGGCGGCGGCCTTGGCGACCGCCATGGAAACGGCGAGGATGGCGTTGGCGCCAAGGCGCGACTTGTTGTCGGTGCCGTCGAGATCGATCATGGTCTGATCGATGAACGCCTGTTCCTGGGCGTCCAGACCGATGATGGCCTCGGAAATCTCGGTATTGATGTTCTCGACGGCCTGCATGACCCCCTTGCCGAGATAGCGGCCCTTGTCGCCGTCACGCAGTTCGATGGCTTCGCGCGAACCGGTGGAAGCGCCGGACGGCACCGCGGCACGGCCCATGACACCACTCTCCAGCAGGACATCCGCCTCAACGGTGGGATTGCCGCGGGAATCAAGAATTTCGCGGGCAACAATATCAACGATTGAACTCATATCTACTCCCTTTAATCATATAGTTGGAAGAATTATTTAAACTGACACATTAAATCACTTCAGCTCTTCGAAGCCCGCCATCTTGACGGCCTTGTCCAGGGCAACAAGCGTGGCCAGCAGGCTTTCCATGCGATCGAGCGGCCAGCTGTTCGGGCCATCCGACCAGGCTTTTTCCGGGCAAGGGTGGGTTTCCATGAACAGGCCGGAAATGCCGACCGCCACCGCCGCCCGCGCCAGCACCGGGACAAATTCCCGCTGCCCGCCGGAAGTCGTGCCCTGCCCGCCCGGTAGCTGGACGCTATGCGTGGCATCGAAGACAACCGGACAGCCGGTCTCGCGCATGATGGCCAGGCTGCGCATGTCGGAAACGAGATTGTTGTAGCCAAAGGAAGCGCCGCGTTCGCAGACCATGATGTTGTCGGCACCGTTATTGACTTCGCGCGCCTTGTCGACGACGTTCTTCATGTCGCCCGGCGCCAGAAACTGGCCCTTCTTGATATTCACCGGCTTGCCGCAGGTGGCCACAGCGTGGATGAAATCGGTCTGGCGACACAAAAACGCCGGCGTTTGCAGGACGTCGACGACGCTGGCGACGGCGGGAATATCTTCGATGGTATGAACATCGGTCAGCACCGGAACACCGATCTGGCGCTGCACTTCCGAGAAGATGCGCAGGCCTTCTTCAAGACCCAGGCCGCGCACCGACTTGCCGGAACTGCGGTTGGCCTTGTCGTAGGAGGCTTTGAAAATGTACGGAATTCCCAGTCGACCGCAGACTTCCTTCATGTGCCCGGCAACGTCCAGGCAGAGCTGTTCCGATTCAGCCGTACATGGGCCGGCAATCAGGAACAAAGGCTGCGCGAGACCTGCCTCGAAACCGCAGAGTTTCATTTGCCTTTGGCCTGTTGATTGGCCAGCGCCGCCTGCACGTAGGAAGTGAACAGCGGATGGCCCTGGCGCGGGTTGGAGGTGAATTCCGGATGAAACTGGCAGCCGACGAACCACGGATGAACGTCAGCCGGCAACTCGACCATCTCGCACAGATCGGTGCCCGGCGCACGACCGGCAACGATCAGACCCTTTGCTTCGAGCTGGGCAAGCAGCGTGTTGTTCACTTCGTAGCGATGGCGGTGTCGCTCGGTAATCTCGGCCGCGCCGTAAATGCTGCGGGCCAGCGAGCCCTCGCCCAGCGTGCACACCTGAGCGCCGAGACGCATGGTCCCGCCAATGTCGGAATCCTCGCTGCGCTTCTCGATCTTGCCGGAAGCATCGAGCCATTCGGTGATCAGGCCGATCACCGGATACGGCGTCTTCGCGTCGAACTCGGTCGAATGCGCACCGGCCATGCCCGCCACATCGCGCGCGAATTCGACGACAGCGAGTTGCATGCCGAGACAGATGCCGAGATAAGGCACCCTGTTCTCGCGGGCGTAACGAATGGCGGCAATCTTGCCTTCGGTACCGCGCCGGCCGAAGCCACCCGGCACCAATATGCCGTCGACGCCCTTGAGCACGCCGATCCCGTCCTTCTCGATATCTTCCGAATCGATATAGACGATATCGACCTGGCTGCGCGTATGAATCCCGGCGTGCTTGATCGCCTCGATCAGGGACTTGTAGGACTCGGTCAGATCGACATATTTGCCGACAAAGGCAATGGAAACCTTGTGCCGGGGGTGTTCCAGCGCGTCAACCAGCTTGTTCCAGATTGACAGGTCGGCCGCCTTGGCCAGAATACCCAGCTTGTGACAGACGATCTCGTCAATCATCTGCTCGTGCAGCATCGCCGGTATCTTGTAGATGGAATCGGCGTCAAGGCACTCGATCACCGCTTCCGGCATGACGTTACAGAACAGCGCGATCTTGCGCCGTTCCTCGACCGGGATCGAGCGGTCGGCACGGCAGAGCAGGATGTCCGGCTGGATACCGATTTCGCGCAGTTCCTTGACCGAATGCTGGGTCGGCTTGGTCTTCAGTTCACCGGCGGTGGGAATGTAGGGCAGCAACGTCAGGTGCATGTAGCAGACGTTGTTGCGGCCTTCCTCGATACCCATCTGGCGAATGGCCTCGAGAAAGGGCAGCGATTCGATGTCACCGACCGTGCCGCCGACTTCGACGATGGCCACGTCGGCACCCTCGGCGCCGGCCTTGATCTTGGTCTTGATCTCGTCGGTAATGTGCGGAATGACCTGCACCGTCTTGCCCAGATACTCGCCACGGCGCTCCTTCTTGATCACCGTGTCGTAGATCTGGCCGGTCGTGAAGTTGTTGCGCCTGGTCATCCGGGCGCTGGTGAAGCGCTCGTAATGCCCGAGGTCGAGGTCGGTCTCGGCGCCGTCCTCGGTGACAAAGACCTCGCCGTGCTGGAAAGGACTCATCGTGCCGGGGTCGACGTTGATGTAGGGATCGAGCTTGAGGTGGGTAACCTTGATGCCGCGGGATTCCAGAATGGCCCCCAGCGACGCGGCGGCGATGCCTTTGCCCAGCGAGGACACGACACCGCCTGTAACGAAAACGAATTTGGTCATGGAATGACAGGCTGCGGGAAAGCAAAATGATAGCCGAAAGGGACGATTTCCTCAAACCGGCATCATCTATAATCGTCGCAATTCAATCCCCGGTGCCCTTAAATGTCCCAGTTTGCCTTTGACGTTGCCATTGAAGAATTTGAAGCCAAAGTCCTCATCCCCTCGGAAACCGTGCCGGTGGTCGTCGATTTCTGGGCGCCCTGGTGCGAACCATGCAAGGTCCTGAAGCCGATGCTGGAAAAGCTGGCCGAGGAATACGGCGGCCGCTTCCTGCTGGCCAAGATCGATTCCGACGCCAACCCGGAAATTGCCCAGCACTTCGGTGTGCGCAGCATTCCCTCGGTCAAGGTGCTTTTTCAGGGCCAGCTGGTTGATGAATTCAACGGCGCGCTACCGGAAAGCCAGGTACGTGCCTTTCTTGACCGCATCGCCCTGCCCGCCGGCCCTGGCGGCAACCTGCGCGAGGAAGCCGCGGCACTGGTCGGCGAAGGCAAGCTGGAGGAGGCGCTGGCCAAGCTGGTCGAGGCCAGCCACGCCAAACCGGATGACCAGGCCGTCCAACTCGACGCCATCGACGTCCTGCTTCAACTCGGCCGCAACGATGAGTCCAAGCAACTGCTGGCCGGCGAATACACCAGCGAACCCGACCGTGCCAACGCGCTGCGCGCCCGCCTGGCGCTGGCCGCCGGTGCCGCCGACACGGCCGAAATCGAAGCCCGGCTGGCCGCCAACCCGGCCGACCATGTGGCGCGCCTCGAACTCTCCCGTGCCTACGCCGCGCAAAGCCGCTTCCGCGAAGCCCTCGAAGCCGCGCTGGAAGTCGTTGTCCGCGACCGCTTTTTCGACGAAGGCGCCGGCCGCAAGGCCGTGCTCCAACTGTTCGAAGCCCTTGGCGGCAGCGAGCAATACGACGACCTGATCCGCGAATTCCGGCGCAAGATGTCGGCCGCACTGAACTGATCCGCCTGCGCAGGCATCGGCGATGCAGCTTTTCTATACCGATGTCTTCGTCCTCCCCTTGCCGGCCGGCCACCGTTTCCCGATGGAAAAATACGCCCGGCTGCGTCAGGCCTTGCTCGCCAGCGGCGAATTCAGCGATGCAGATTTCCATCTGCCGCACGCAGCCAGCGATGAAGAACTGGCGCGCGCCCACGATCCCGACTACATCCGCCGGGTCGGATGCGGTGAACTCCCGGAAAAGGCCCAAAAAGCCATCGGCTTTCCATGGAGCGCAGGGCATGGTCGAACGCTCCCGCCGTTCCGCCGGCGCGACCATCGGCGCCTGCCGCGCCGCCCTCGCCGACGGTGTTGCTGCCAATCTGGCGGGCGGCACCCATCACGCCTTCCGCGACCGCGGGGAAGGTTTTTGCGTCTTTAACGACGCCGCCGTCGCCGCTCGCGCCATGCAGGCCGAAGGCCGCGTCGAACGCGTGCTGATTGTCGACTGCGACGTTCACCAGGGCAATGGCACCGCGAGCATTCTGGACGGCGACGCCAGCATCTTCACCTTTTCGATCCACGGCGCGCGCAACTTTCCTTTCGAAAAGGAAATCAGCGATCTTGACATCGAGTTGCCCGACGGCTGCTCAGACGACGCCTATCTGCTTCACCTCGAAGATGGCCTGAACACGGCCTTCGACCTCGCCCGGCCCGATCTCGTGATCTACCTCGCCGGTGCCGACCCCTACAAGGACGACCGTTTCGGCCGCCTCGGCCTGAGCATCGACGGCCTGGCCGAGCGTGACCGGCGCGTTTTCAGCCGCTGCCGGGCACCCGGCATTCCGCTTGCCCTCGCCATGGCGGGCGGTTACGCGCGACAGATCGACGATACGGTATCTATCCATGCCAACACCATCCGGAACGCAAGGCGCTATTGGCGCTAGAATTCCCTCATGGACACTTCACTATTCCGCGGCCCCACGCTGCGCCGGATCGAAGCCCGCTTCGCTGATGCGCCGCTGATGCAGCGGGCCGGCGCCGCCGCAGCGGCGTGGGCTGTCACGCTGGCCGGCGATCAGGCACGACCGGTTCTCGTTCTTGCCGGCCCCGGCAACAATGGGGGCGATGCCTTCGAAGCGGCCCGCCGCCTGCGTGAGTCGTTTTTCGACGTGCGCTTGGTTTTTGCCGGCGACCCGGCGCATCTCCCCGCGGATGCCGCCGCCGCGCATCAGCGATTCATCGCGACGGGCGGCAAGGTCACCGGGACCATTCCCGATGCGGGGCGCTGGTCGCTGATTATCGACGGACTGTTCGGAATCGGCCTGACCCGGGCCGCGGAAGGGCGTTATGCGGAGTGGATTCATGCCGCAAACCACCTGGCGGAGCGTGATGGCTGTCCACTACTCGCCCTTGACTGCCCCTCCGGCCTCAATGCCGACACCGGCCAGGTTTTCGGCGAGGCAATCAGGGCCAGCCATACGATCACCTTCATTTCCGCCAAGCCCGGGTTATTGACTGCCGGAGGACCCGATTTTGCCGGAGAAATCCGGGTTGCCGGGCTCGATCTGTCGCTTCAACCGGAGTTCACGGCCGACGGCCATATCGTCAGCCTCGCCGATTTTTCGTCGTTGCTGCAGCCGCGGGCGCGCAACAGCCACAAGGGGAGTTTCGGCAGCGCCGGCATCCTCGGCGGCAGCAAGTCGATGGTCGGCGCAGCGCTGCTCGCCGGGCGCGCTGCACTGAAACTGGGCAGCGGACGCGTCTATCTCGGCCTGCTCGATCCCGACGCGTTAACCGTGGATCCCGGCCAGCCCGAACTCATGGTCCGGCGGGCCGATACCTTGCTGCAGGCCGACTTTCAGGCACTGGCCTGCGGCCCTGGCCTGGGCCGCTCCGGCGAGGCCATCCGCCTGCTAGACCAGGCGCTCAGGTGCCCCGTTCCCGTCGTTCTCGATGCAGACGCCCTGAATATACTGGCAACCGATGGCCGGCTCGAAGGACATCTCTACAACCGCCTCGCACCCGTCATCCTTACGCCGCACCCGGCCGAAGCCGCGCGTCTTCTCGGCTGCCCGACGCGCGAGGTTCAGGCGGACCGCATCGAGGCCGCGCGCGAACTTGCCGCGCGCTACCGTTGCCACATTGCGCTCAAGGGTTGCGGCACCGTCACCGCGACAGTCGATGGCCGCTGGTGGATCAATTCCACCGGCAATCCGGGCATGGCGACCGCCGGTATGGGTGACGTCCTGACCGGCCTGATCACCGCCCTGCTCGCCCAGGGCTGGCCGGCGGAAGGCGCCTTGCTCGTCGCCGTGCACCTGCATGGCGCGGCCGCTGACCAACTGGTCAGCCAGGGCTGCGGCCCAATCGGGCTGACCGCTGGTGAAGTGATCGACGCAGCCCGTAAATTGTTCAACGACTGGGTGGCGCCGGTTCGGAATCATTAACCAGCCCGCAGGTACAATCCCTCCATCAAATCGCCGGATCGCCCATTCCATGCCCATCGACTTCCCCTTCCCGCTCGCTCCGGAAATTACCCTTAATGTCAGTAATGCCCTGAACGAGGACATCGGCCCCGGCGACCTCACCGCCGAACTTGTCCCCGCCGGACGCACGGCCAGGGCCACGGTCATCTCGCGCGAAACGGGGGTGCTCTGCGGGTGCGCCTGGTTCGACGCGTGCATTCGCCAACTCGATGCGCAGGCATCGGTGCGCTGGGGGGCGCACGATGGCGACCGCATCGCCGCCGGTCAAACGCTTTGCGAAATCAGCGCTGACGGCCGCGCCCTGCTAAGCGCCGAGCGCAGCGCGCTCAATTTTCTCCAGTTGCTCTCAGCCGTGGCCACCAAGGCGCGCACCTATGCCGACGCGATCGCCGGAACCGGCGCTCAGGTGGTCGACACCCGAAAAACCCTGCCCGGCCTGCGCATCGCGCAAAAATATGCCGTTCGCTGCGGGGGCGGCGGCAATCACCGGCTGGCACTGTGGGATGCCATCCTGATCAAGGAAAACCATATCCTCGCCGCCGGCGGGATAGCGCCAGCCCTGGCGGCCGCTGCCGAGGTAGCGCAAAGGGCAGCGGAACGCTGCACCTTCGTCCAGATCGAGGTGGAAAGCCTCGCGGAACTGGAAACGGCGCTGAATCATGGTGCCCGAATGGTGCTGCTCGACAACTTCAGCCTCGACATGATGCGCGATGCGGCGCGCATCAATGCCGGGCGCGCTGTCCTCGAAGCCTCGGGCAACGTCAGCCTGGAGACCATACGCGGCATCGCCGAAACCGGTGTCGACCGGATTTCCGTCGGGGCGCTGACCAAGGATGTCAAGGCACTCGACCTGTCGATGCGCTTTATCGGCTGATGCCGCGTATTGCCAGGTGGCGACTTCGTCTTATAATCCTGACCATACACTGCCTGGTGCCAGGCAACAATTAACACCCTCTTCTGGAGCCACGAATGTTATTTGCGCTGTTTTATGTCTTCGCCATCATCATTCTGGTTTTGCATTTCACCGGCTTCCTGGCCCGCAACAATCTTGAATGGCTGGTTCTGGTGCTGGCCGTCGCTGTTTTCCCCGCCGTCATCTACCTCTGAGGCGGACGCTTCGGCTCATCATCGGGCCGACATTCAAACGTGGTTGACGATGAATCGCTTGACGGCGACTACGTCAGGCGCCATGACCACAACGCGCTGTTCCAGCGTTTCGATGCCAACCAGGTCGGCCGGACGTAACGGCTCGACGCCCAGGGCCTCGCGGATCGTTTCCTCGAACTTGGCCGGCTGGGCGGTTTCCAGAACGATCATCGGGGTATTCGGCAGCCGGTGTTCGAGCGCCACTTTCAGGCCATCGGCGGTGTGTGTGTCGAGCATGACGTTGTAACGGCCCTGCGCGTAACGGATGGTTCTGATGCGATCGAGATGCGTGCTCTTGCCGGAGACAAAACCGAATTTCGGCAGGTTTTTCCAGTAGAACCGTAGCCGACAGATCAAAAGCTTCGCCCTTGTCGACCCTGGCCCACAGTTCACTCACCACGGCCGGATCACGGCCTACCAGATCGAACACGAAGCGCTCGAAGTTGGACGCCTTGGAGATGTCCATCGACGGGCTGGAGGTGATGCTGGTCTGGGCGGCAGTGCGAGGGCGATAGACACCGCTGCGGAAGAACTCGTCGAGCACGTCGTTCTCGTTGGTGGCCAGCACCAGTTGGGCAATCGGCAGGCCCATCTGGCGGGCGATATGGCCGGCGCAGATGTTGCCGAAATTGCCCGAGGGCACCGCGAAGGCGACCTGCTCGTCGTTCGACTGGGTGGCCAGGAAATAGCCCTGGAAGTAATAGACGATCTGCGCCGCGACGCGGGCCCAGTTGATCGAATTGACGGCGCCGATCTTGTATCGGGCCTTGAATTCGGCGTCGTTGGAAACGGCCTTGACGATGTCCTGGGCGTCGTCGAACAGGCCGGTGACGGCGATGTTGAAGATGTTCGGGTCCTGCAGCGAGTACATCTGGGCGCGCTGGAAGGCGCTCATCTTGCCCTCGGGCGAGAGCATGAAAACCTTGACGTTGTGCTTGCCGCGCATCGCGTACTCGGCCGCGGAGCCGGTGTCGCCGGAGGTGGCACCGAGGATGTTGATCGACTCGCCGCGCTTGTCGAGCACGTACTCGAACAGGTTGCCGAGCAACTGCATGGCCATGTCCTTGAAGGCCAGCGTCGGGCCGTTGGACAGTTCCTGCGTGTACAGGCCCTCATCCAGTTTGGTCAGCGGTGTGATCTGCGCTGCGTCGCCACCGTTGCGCGTGTGGCAATAAACCTGCGCAGTGTAGGTTTTGGCGACGAGCGTCTTGAGATCGGCCGGCGGAATGTCGGTGATGAACCTGGAGAGGATTTCGTAGGCCAGGTCGGCATACGACAGCTTGCGCCAGGCATCCAGTTCGGCACGGCTGACCTGTGGGTAGCCCTCCGGCAGGTAGAGGCCGCCATCGGGCGCCAGGCCACCGAGCAGAATGTCGCAGAAGGACTGGGGCGTGGCATGGCCGCGGGTCGAGATATAGCGCATGGAATAAACCTGAAAGGCGAAAAAACGTGATTTTACCGCGTCAACCGTGACACGCGCACGGCTTGCAGCAGGCCGACTGCAAACAAGGCTAACGCGAACATCAACAGGATGCCGGCCAGCGTTTTGAAACCCGTCAGCAGAAGCAGCTCCGCGGCGAAAAACAACCCGGCACGCCAGGTGCCGGTCACCGCCAGTCGCTGGCGCATCAGCGCGCGTTCGGGTGTGGACGGACCCGGCCAGCGCCAGACGGGCAACAACTGACTGAGTGCACCCGAAATCAGCGGCAGCAGGAAGCCCGCGCCCCAGGCGAACAGGGTCTGGCGCCCTCCCATGAACCCTGTGCCATGCGCGACCCCGGACAACAGCGTCAGTAGCAGGCCAGCCACCGCTGAGATCAACGAAGCCGAGACCCCGTCGGCGAACAGCGCCGCCATGCCGAAACGCCGGATCCACTGGACAACCAGGCCAAGTACCGCAACCAGCATCATCACCGCGCCCGAAACGGCGAACGGCCAGCCAATCACCGCGCCGCCACTGATCAGCAGCACGCCTCCGGTCACCAGCCAGAGGCGACGGCGCAGCCAGCTGCCGGCCTCCGGGTCGAACTTGCCCAGCGCCGTCGGCAGCAGAACCGGCAGCGTACCCAGTGCCGCCAGTCCGACCAGCCCGAGGGTATTCAGATGCAGGTGGAACAGGCGCAGCGCTTGCCAGTGTGACGGGATGGCGCTCTGCAGCAGGATGGCGGCCAGGGCCAGCATCAGGCAGCCAAGTGCAGCGCCATACCAGCGCCAGCCCGGGTGCGGCGCGCCAAGCGCCGCCCGTGCACGGGTGGCAATCCAGGCCAGCAACCACAGCGCCAGAAGCAGGTCGAGCGCAAGCGCCAGATGCAACCATCCGCGCGCCAGCCATCCCTGCATGGCGCAGACTGCCAGCAGGCCGGCAAGTTGCGCAGACGCAGGCAGTCGGGCCACCCAGGGCCCCGGGTCGCCGGTGCGGGTCAGTACCGGAACAAAATGGCTCATCGCCGCAAAAATCAGCGGCACGATGCCGACGGCGAAAGCCAGATGCGCGACCGCCAGCGGCGACCCCACTCCGGCCAGCGCCAGGAGGGCGCTGCCGAACACTGCGAGGAGGGTCAGGCTGGCGGTAGCGAGCAATCAGTTCACAACGGCAAAATCGATCACGATGGCGCCGGGTTCGCGCTGCTGATACGCAATATTCAGCCGCTCCCCGTAGCGTTGCTGCAACTGCGCAAGCAGCGGCAAGGGATCGTGATCATTGCAAAAGCGCATGGTTTCGCCGGGCTGCAGCGCATCCAGCGCACCAAAAATGGCTGCGTGGCGAAAACGCTTGGCGATTCCGCGCGCATCGAACGGATACAGCGCTTCAGGCGTGGTGTGGTTACAGACGTGAATGGCTTGCATGATGGCTCCTTGAAAGACTTGCCGGAACGGCAATTGAAACTGATTGTGTCGATTGACGGGCGGAATTTCCTTGATCCGGGTCGCAATGCCCCTTTGAGTTGCAGGGTGGAAGCCGGAAATTGCAGTCAGTTCTTGCCAACGGCGAGGTGCGGGTCTCTAATGAAGCATCGTTCGCACGAACGGTGCGTTTTCCAGGAGGATCTCATGCTGCGTCATCTGCTCAACCGCATCGGTTACCAAAATGCAGACGATGCCATCGAGTTCATCATGACCGGTCTCGCCATCGTGCCCTTGCTGCTGATGCTGACCGGCTTCGTTCTTGCCGGCGCCATTGTGTTCATTGTCCTGATCGTGCTCCTGGCCATGGTTGGCATGCATACCCCGCCGCCGCCGGCGCGCCCCGCCGACAAGTCGGACAAGAAACACGATGAGCGACATTCCTGAGGCTGTCCGGTAAACGAAAAACGGGAGCCGTAGCCCCCGCTTCCGTATCTTCGTTCGGAACCGGCTATTGCAGTTCTTCCAGACGAATGCGCTTGACCTTGCCCTTTTGCGCGCCCAGCCCCTCGATTTTCGCAATCGCGGCATCGGCGGCGCTTTCCTTGCAGACGTGGGTCAGGATGATGATATCGGTTTCACCCTCGCCCTCTTCCGGTTCGCGCTGCAGCATGGCGTCGATCGAGATCTGCTGGTCGGCGAGGATGCGGGTCACATCGGCCAGCACGCCGGGTTTGTCCTCGACGCGCAAACGCAGGTAATAGCCGGTTTCGACCTCGCTCATCGGCAGGATCGGCAGGCTGGACATGGCGTCCGGCTGGAAGGCCAGGTGCGGCACGCGATGGGCGGCATCGGCGGTCGCCAGGCGGGTGACATCGACGAGGTCGGCGATCACGGCCGAGGCGGTGGGCTCGGCGCCGGCGCCCTTGCCGTAGTACAGCGTGGTGCCGACCGCATCGCATTTGACGACGACGGCGTTCATCGCGCCTTCGACATTAGCCAGCAGGCGCTTGGCCGGGATCAGCGTCGGATGCACGCGCAGTTCGATCCCCTTTTCGCGACGCTTGGCGATGCCGAGCAGCTTGATGCGGTAACCAAGCTGTTCGGCGTACTTGATATCCGAAGCCTCAAGTTTGGTGATGCCCTCGATGTACGCCTTGTCGAACTGAACCGGAATACCGAAGGCGATCGAGGCGATCAGGGTGGCCTTGTGCGCCGCGTCGACGCCTTCGATGTCGAAGGTCGGGTCGGCTTCGGCATAGCCAAGACGCTGGGCTTCCTTGAGCACGTCGTCGAACGACAGGCCCTTGTCGCGCATTTCGGAGAGAATGAAATTGGTCGTGCCGTTGATGATGCCGGCCGCCCATTCGATGCGGTTGGCGCTCAGACCCTCGCGCAGCGCCTTGATGATCGGGATGCCGCCGGCAACCGCCGCTTCGAAGGCGACCATGACACCCTTCTGCTGGGCCGCAGTGAAAATCTCGGTGCCATGCACGGCGAGCAGCGCCTTGTTGGCGGTGACCACATGCTTGCCATTGGCGATGGACTGCAGCACGACATCCTTGGCCACGCCATAGCCGCCAATCAGTTCGACGATGATGTCGATTTCCGGATCATTGACCAGCGAAAACGCATCATCGGTCACCCGGGCTTCGCCGCCGGTCACCTGCTTCGCCAGTTCGACATTCTTGTCGGCCACGGCCGTGATGCGAATCGGACGCCCGGCGCGCCGGGTAATTTCTTCCGCGTTGCGCTTGAGAACGGTCCAGGTGCCACCGCCGACGGTGCCGATGCCGATAAGGCCAACATTGATGGGTTTCATGTTCAGTCTTTGATGAGATGGTTGGTGTTGTGACGCTTGCGATAGTTTTCGAGAAAGCGGGCGATACGGCCAATGGCCTCCTTGAGGTCATCTTCGTGCGGCAGGAAGACCAGCCGGAAGTGATCCGGGTGCGGCCAGTTGAAGCCGGTGCCCTGCACCAGCAGCACCTTTTCTTCCTGCAGCAGTTCGGTGATGAAGGCCTGGTCGTTCTTGATCGGGTAGATCTTTGGATCAAGCTTCGGGAACATGTAGAGCGTGGCCTTCGGCTTGACGCAGCTGACCCCGGGAATCGCATTGATCAGCTCGTAGGCGACATCCCGCTGCCGACGCATGCGGCCGCCTTCATTGACCAGGTCGTCGATGCTCTGGTAGCCGCCCAGCGCAGTCTGGATTCCATGTTGCCCCGGTGCATTGGCGCACAGGCGCATCGAGGCCAGCATGTCGAGGCCCTCGATGTAATCCCGGGCATGGCGCTTGTCGCCGGAAACCACCATCCAGCCGGCGCGATAGCCACAGGAACGATAGTTCTTCGAAAGACCGTTGAAGGTAAGGGTCAGCACGTCATCCGAAAGCGCGGCCACCGAAGTGTGCTTCTCACCGTCGTAGAGCACCTTGTCGTACACCTCGTCGGCGTAGATGATCAGGTGATGCTGGCGCGCGATGTCGATGATTTCACAGAGCAGATCGTCCGGGTACAGCGCGCCGGTGGGATTGTTCGGATTGATCAGGACGATCGCCCGGGTGTGTGCGTTGATCTTGCTGCGGATGTCGGCCAGATCGGGCAGCCAGCCCTTGCTTTCGTCGCACAGGTAGTGCTTCGGCGTACCGCCGGACAGGCTGATCGCCGCCGTCCACAACGGGTAATCCGGCGCCGGCACCAGCACTTCGTCACCCGCATCGAGCAGCGCGTTCATGGCCATCACGATCAGTTCGGAAACACCGTTGCCGACATAGATGTCGTCCAGCGTCACACCCTTGATGTGCTTCTGCTGGCAGTAATGCATGATCGCCTTGCGTGCCGCGAAGATACCCTTCGAATCGGTATAGCCGGCGGCGCCGGGCAGGTTGCGGATGATGTCCTGCTGGATTTCCTCGGGCGAATCGAAGCCGAACGCAGCCAGGTTGCCGATGTTCAGCTTGATGATCTTGTGGCCCTCTTCCTCCATCTGCTTGGCCTTTTGCAGCACGGGGCCGCGAATGTCGTAGCAGACGTTGGCGAGTTTGGCGGACTTCTTGACATGTTTCATGGGAATCTTCCGGCTCGGCGGCGCATGGCCGGTGAAGGCCAAAGGTATAATCCTACTTCAACGCATGGTGCACCGCAATTTCGGCGGGCTTCTCGGGACATCTGATCAGTGAAACTTCATCTCGCCAACACCGCCGGCCTCAACATCTTTACCGCCTATGGTGCCGACTATGTTGCGGTCAACCATGAAAAATACGAAGAAAACCTGATCGTCCTGCCGGAATCGATCATTCCCGGATGGTCGACAGCCAGCGTTGAGACGCTCACGGCAAGCGACATGCAGCAGTTGCTCGGACTCGGTACCGAAATCATCCTGCTCGGCACCGGCAGCCGGCTGCGTTTCCCGCCCGGCACCCTGCTGCGCCCGTTCGCACCGGCCGGCATCGGGCTGGAAATCATGGATCTTCAGGCGGCCTGCCGTACCTACAACATCCTCGCGGCGGAAGGCCGCAAGGTTGCGGCCGCCCTGCTCTTCGACTAATCAGCTGCGCCCGTAGTTGTCCTCGAAGCGGACGATGTCGTCCTCACCCAGATAACTGCCGGACTGGACTTCGATCATCTCCAGCATCACCTTGCCCGGATTCTCCAGGCGGTGTTTGACGCCCAGCGGAATGTAGGTCGACTGGTTCTCGGAAACCAGAAACACCTCTTCGCCCCGCGTCACACTCGCCGTACCGCTGACCACAATCCAGTGCTCCGCCCGATGGTGGTGCATCTGCAACGAAAGCGACGCGCCCGGTTTGACGCCGATCCGCTTGACCTGAAAACGCTCGCCCGCATCGACCCCGTCGTACCAGCCCCACGGTCGATGCACCTTGCGCTGCCATTGGGTCACACTGCGCCGCTCGGCCTTCAGGCGGTCGACGATCTTTTTGACATCCTGCGTCGCGTCGTGGTGGGCTACCAGAACGGCATCGTCGGTTTCGACAACCACCAGATTGCTGACGCCGACGCAGGCAACGACCCGCCCCTCAGAAATCGCCAGCGTATCGCGACAATTTTCCAGCAATACATCGCCGCGCGTCGCATTGCCGTCAGCGCAGCGGGGCAGGACTTTCCACAAGGCATCCCAGGCCCCGACATCCGACCACCCCGCCGACAGCGGGATGACGACGCCGCCCGGAAGCCCGGCAAGCCCGCTGGCCAACCGTTCCATGACCGCGTAGTCGATCGAGTCTGCCGGACATTTTTCGAAAGCCAGGCGGGCCACACGGACGAAATCCCCATCTTCGCTCACGCCGGCCAGTGCCGCCCGGCATGCTTCAAGAATATCCGGTCGGCAGATTGCCAGTGCCGCCAGCCATGTCGAGGCGCGCATGACGAAAATGCCGCTGTTCCACAGGTATTCGCCCGAGTCCAGATAGGCCTGCGCCGTTTCCCGGTCGGGCTTTTCGACAAACCGGGCAAGCTGGAATCCGCCCGAATCGCCCGGCAAGGCCGCGCCCTGCTGAATGTAGCCATAGCCCGTTTCCGGGCAATCCGGCGTGATGCCGAAGGTGACCGCGAAACCTTCCTCGGCCAGGCGTGCCGCCCGCCCGACTGCCGCGCGGAAAACATCTCCCTGGTGGATGACATGATCGGCCGGCATCACCACCAGCACGGGGTCGCCCCCCCTTTTCGTCGCCCACAAGGCAGCCAGCGTCAGGGCCGGCGCCGTATTCCGGCCGCACGGTTCAAGCACGATGGCGCCGCGTTTGCCGAGCAGTCGCAACTGTTCGGCGACCGCGAAGCGATGCTCCTCGTTGCACACCACCAGGGGATCGAGCAAGCCCGACACCCCGTCGAGACGCGCCGCAGTCGCCTGCAACATCGTCTGGTCATCGACCAGAGGCAGTAGCTGCTTGGGGTACTTTTCGCGCGAAATCGGCCACAGGCGGGTACCGGAGCCACCGGAGAGAACAACAGGCAATAGTTCCAAGGGAACCTCGTCGGACAATGAGAACCGGACAATAGATCAACGATCGCTATCACAGAGACACACGAGCGTATTGTAATGGATAGCTGGCATAGTCGATGGCTTTGCCAATTGAAAGCAGACGAGTCCGCCGGTCAAATGTCATCAAAGAATACCGAAGGGCGTCATTGCGTCTATCATTCGCTGACGCAGGAATTTCCATTTTCCGGACATCGCGGAATCATGACATCGAACGTCACTGGTTATCACCAATCGACAGCCTCACTGATCAAGCCCGTCAACACTGAAGAGGTTCAGGCTCTGGTTCGCACTGCCCGAACCTCGGGTCAGAAGCTCTACCCGCTATCCACCGGCCTCAACTGGGGATACGGATCGCGCTCACCAGTCACTGAAGGCAACGTGCTGGTCGATCTGTCGCGGCTGAGCCGCATCCTCAATGCCGATGAAATATCCGTAGAACAATCCGGTGGCGGTGATCGAACCGGGAGTGACCCAGCGCCAGCTTTATGATTTCCTGCAGGCCAATTGTCCCGGACTGACCTTCAACGTGACCGGCGCAGGCGGCGCAACAAGCATACTGGGCAATGCGCTGGATCGCGGTGTGGGCTACTTTGGGCCGCGCAAGGATGATGTGTTCGGTCTTGAACTGGTGACTGGTACTGGGGAAATCCTGCAGACTGGGTTCCGCCGCCTGGGAGAGTCTTCCCCCCTCGCGCACTCCCATCCTTTCGGGCTGGGTCCGATGATCGACGGGATATTTTTCCAGAGTAATTTCGGCATTGTAACCAGCGCCTGCTTCCGCCTGCTGCCTCGGCGCCCGATCGAGGTCGCAGTCTCCATGGCGTTGCGCAAACCCGAGGACCTTGCTGGGTTCATCGACGAACTGGCGCGCATAAAGCGCGACGGCCTGCTCACCTCGGTGACCCACATCGGCAACCGTCCGCGCACGCACTCCACGCTGATGTACGGCATTCTCCGGTCTCTTGAGCGCCGAGGCCTCTCGGCAGCAGAGGCAGCGAGCGAAGCTGAGCGGGTGCTCGAAATCGTGGCCCCCAACGCCTGGACCAGTCTGGCCGCAGTGACTGGAAACCGCGGGCAGGTAAATTCGGCGATCCGCGAAATCCGGGCGCGGATCGGTCGCCATGCCGTCATCCGGGTCGTCACCGAGCGTCGCCTCGATGTCGGCGCAGCGCTCCTGCGGCCGTTCAACTTTCTCCCGGCAGCGCGGGCACAAGCGGCAGCAATCGATGCCGTCCGGCCACTGCACAGCCTCGCACTCGGGGTTCCGACGGACGTAGCCATAGATAACCTGTTATGGAAATTCGGGGCGCCGGGCCAACATCCGACGACACTCGATCAATCGCGTTGCGGCCTCCTGTTCATCAATCCCGCCCTACCGGCTGATGGCAGGCGGGTGGCGGCCTTGGTCCGCGACCTTGAGGCGATTGGAGATCGCTACCGACATCGTCTGTACATGACCATCAACATCGAAACCATGACTTCACTGGTTGCCGTCATCAATCTGTTGTTCGAACGCGATCAGCCAGAGCAGGTGGAGCGCGCCCATCGTTGTGCAGACGACCTTTTCGCCTGCATTCGCGAGCACGGACTGGAGGTCTATCGCGCCCGGGCCGACATGATGCATCAGGTCGTCGAAGACAATGCCTACTGGCAAACCATCCGCCGCCTGAAGGACGTGTTCGACCCCGACAACGTGATCGCACCCGGCCGCTATAACCTCCCGCTCTGAACACGCAGGCGCGACCCTGCATCACTATCGATTCATGGTGATAAAGCCGAAAATGGGTACCTTAAAAAAACGTGATCGATCATCAGCGTGAAATAGTTCCGCATTGATAATGCATGACCTGCGCTATCCTGTTCATGTTTCCATTATGATATTGAACTGTGTCTTTGCTCCGCAGGCTAGCCCTGTGACCTGATTGGGGGAAAATATGTCCATGATCCGTACCGCGTTTACTTCCGGCATCAAGCACGTAATGCTTGTCGTCGTCACTTTGGCTCTGGCTGCCTGCGCCACCAGTTTTCCGGCTGCTCCACCGGCGGCAGCTTCCGCTGACTACAATTACAGGATCGGCCCTGGCGACAACCTCAATATTGTCGTCTGGCGCAATCCCGAACTTTCGATGAGTGTTCCGGTGCGGCCGGATGGCAAGATTTCCGCTCCGCTGATCGATGACCTGAACGCCTTCAACAAGGAGCCGTCCACTCTGGCACGTGACATCGAGAAGGAACTTGGCAAGTTCATTCGCGATCCCGTCGTCACCGTGGTGGTCACCAATTTCGTGGGGCCATACAGCGAGCAGATCCGGGTAGTCGGCGAGGCTGCAAAACCGCAGACGCTGCCCTACAAGCAGAACATGACTGTGCTTGACGTGATGATCGTCGTCGGCGGCATCACTGATTTCGCGGATGGAAATCGCGCCACGATCCTCCGCACTTCGGAAAGCAACGCTCAATACACCGTGCGCCTGCGTGATCTGATCAAGCGCGGCGATATTTCCGCGAATGTGGACATGAAGCCGGGCGATATCCTGATCATTCCGCAAAGCTGGTTTTGATCCCGTTCGTCATACTGACCCCGTCCCGGCCTGAGCCGGGCGTGGTTCTCTAGATCAGGTCTCCAGATGGAAGATATTCTTCGCCAGGCGATGGTTTTCGCGCGCGCTGCGTGGCAGCACCGGCGCCTCGGCATGCTTGTCGCATGGCTCGTCGGTGCAATTGCCGCAGGTGTCATCCTGCGCATCCCGGACAAATATGAAGCCTCCGCCCGGGTCTTCGTAGACACGCAATCGATCCTGAAGCCGCTGATGGCAGGGCTGGCGGTTCAGCCCAATGTCGAACAGCAGGTCATGATGCTCAGCCGCACGCTGATCAGCCGCCCGAATCTGGAAAAGCTGATTCGCATGGCAGATCTCGACCTGGCGACGCAAAGCAAGGCTGACCGGGAAGAATTGCTGGAAACTTTGGCGAGCAGCCTGCAAGTCAAGAGCACCAACCGCGACAACCTCTACACCATTTCCTACCGCGCCACGGAACCAGCCAAGGCGCAACGCGTGGTTCAAGCACTCGTGTCCATCTTTGTCGAGTCCAGTCTTGGCGACAAACGCCAGGACTCCACGTCAGCACGCAAGTTCATCGACGACCAGATTCGTGTCTACGAGAAAAAACTTGAGGAAGCCGAGGCAAGGCTCAAGGACTTCAAGTTGCGCAACGTCGAAATGCAGACCGGTGAGGGAAAGACCGGCGTAGATCGCCTTTCTGAAGTGTCGCTCATTCTCAACAAATCGAAACTTGAACTGCGTGAAGCCGAGCAAGCCAGAGATGCATTGAAGCGCCAGATTGTCGGTGAGGAACCAGTTCTGCTGCCAGACGCTCCCGGCTCGGATTCTGGCGTGTCGCTGCCAGAAATTGATGGCCGCATTGATGTTCAAAAACGAAATTTGGACACCCTCCTTCAGCGCTATACCGATCAGCACCCGGATGTGATCGGCACGCGCCGGCTGATCAAGGATCTTGAGGAGCAAAAGCGGCAGGAACTGATCGCCCGGCGAAAATTTGCCGCGGCGAACCCCGGTTCCGCAGTCAGCAACAACCCGGTTTTTCAGCAACTGAAAGTGTCGCTTGCCGAGGCCGAAGCCAATGTCGCGTCATTGCGCACGCGGGTGGCCGAATACGAGTCTCGCTACAAGCGTTCGACCGAATTGTTGAAGACAATGCCCCAACTTGAGGTCGAATACACCCAACTGAATCGCGACTACGAGATCCACAAGAAAAATTACGAACAGTTGGTAACGCGCCGGGAATCGGCCGAACTCACCGGAGATCTCGAATCGGCAGGCGGTATCGCCGACTTCCGGCTGATCGACCCGCCGCGGGTTTCGCCCAAGCCGGTGGCTCCGAACCGCCTCGTCCTTCTACCTCTTGGGCTTCTCATCGCGCTGGCCACAGGTTTCCTGGTGGCGTTCGTCGCAAGCCAATTGCGCCCGGTATTCTTTGACGGAAAATCGCTGCGTGATGTAACCGGAATGCCGGTTCTGGGGATTATCACGGTGCTGCCCAGTGATACCCGTCGTTTGCAAGAGCGCACCAGTCTGCGTCGCTTTGTTTTGGCAGGCGTTGGACTGGTGATTGCATATGGCACCGGGGTCGCAGTGCTTGCATTTTTGACACAACGTGCTGCCTGAGGATAATCGATGAGTCTGATTGAACAAGCAGCGAAGCGCCTGGAACAACTCCGCCAGGCGGGCGTCGAACTGCCCGATGACGACCCTTCGGCGACACGTCATTCGCAGATCGCGCCGGAAATCCGGCCTTCTGCCGTGCAGGCGGGTGCAGAACCGGTTTCTTCGGCCCGACAAGCTGACGCCAGCATCGGGAAAAGTGCAACAATCGCACAACCCTCCCCGGTCGCCAGGCACGTCGAGATTGATCTGGAATCGATCGCCGCATCAGGATTGCTCGTACCGAACGCAACGCGTTCGCTGCTGGCCAATGAATTCCGGGTAATCAAGCGGCCGCTGATCGCCAACGCAATGGGTCGAGGTCCCGTGCCGGTTGCCAACGGAAATCTGATCATGGTCACCAGCGCGCTGCCCGGCGAAGGCAAGAGCTTTACCGCTGCCAACCTAGCGATCAGCATTGCCATGGAACTGGACAACACCGTAATGCTGGTGGATGCGGACGTTGCGCGCCCGTCGATCCTGAACATGCTTGGGCTGCCGCCCTCCCCGGGGCTCCTTGATATCGTCGAGAGCAATTCGCTCGATATTTCAGGCGTGTTGTTGCGCACCAATATTGAAAAACTCTCGATTTTGCCCAGCGGGACTGCTCACGCACGCGCGACCGAACTGCTGGCCAGCGATGCCATGATTCGCCTGCTCGAAGACATGTCGAGGCGTTACCCGGATCGGATCATCGTATTCGATTCACCACCACTGCTCCTGACAACTGAAGCGCGTGCATTGGCTACACACATGGGTCAGATTGTTATGGTAGTCAATGCAGGAGTGACGGCGCAGGCGGCGGTCAAGGAATCTATCGCCGCCATCGAGTCGTGTCCCGTCAAACTGATGGTGCTCAATCAGGCTCGACAATCCGCATCCGATGGCTATGGCTATGGTTATGCTTATGGATATGGCTACGGAAATGGAAACTAAAGCCCGCAGGATTATCATCGTTGCAGGTGTCACCCTGCTCGGTATGGCGACACCGGTTTTTGGCCAGGGAATGGGTTTAAGTACTCCCTCGATCAGCGGTGGACAGAATGTTCCGGGTGGCACCTCATTGGCTCCCGCCGGTGGCATTCCCGGTGAGGCCGATCCAGGGAGCACCGTCGGTCGCTCCTGGAATATCGTCCCGCGCATCTCGCTGACCGAAACACTGACCAACAACGTCAATCTCAGTTCGACAAACAAGCAGAATGACCTGATTTCGCAGGTGGCGCCCGGGGTTCGAATCGATGGCCAGACCGCTCGCATGAACATGTATCTTGATTACGCTTTGATCGGCAGCTTTTACGCGAGCGAGTCACAAAAGAGCTTTAGCCAGAACCGACTGAATATGTTCGGCACTCTCGAAGCAGTCGACAATTGGATGTTCATTGATTTTGGCGCCAATATATCTCAGCAATTAATCAACCCGTTCGGGCAGCAAACCCCCAGCAACGCCTTCAATAACAATGTCGCCGATACCGGAACCTATCGAATCTCGCCCTACATCAGAGGCGAACTCGGTGGCCTGGTCGATTACTCGCTTCGCTACAACCGTTCATTTACGAATTCGGGTGCCAGTGGCTATTCCAATGTTGACCTCGCCCAGTGGTTGGGGCAACTCAGGGGCAATACCAGGTTCCAGAACCTGAGTTGGGTCATTGACGGCAGTCAGCAAAATACCGATTACAGCAACGGTCGCGACTACAATGATCAGCGCCTGCGAGCCATGCTGGTCTACCGCCTGTTTCCGCAACTGAACGTAATGGCAAGCGTTGGAACCGAATCGAACAATTATCAGTCGCTCAATGACGAACGCCAGGAAACCTATGGCTATGGACTTGACTGGCGACCAACCGAGCGCAGTCAGGTGTATGGCTTCATGGAAGAGCGCTTTTTTGGCAAGGGCCACAACGTCGTAATCAGCCATCGATTCCCACTGAGTTCCATTCGCTATATCGATACTCGTGACGTCTCCTTCATTCCCAACCAGAGCGCGACCTACGGGATCGGGTCACTCTACGATATCTACTATGAACAGTTCGCCACACTGATTCCGGATCCGGGCGCCCGCGCCGCATACGTCAGCAATTTGCTCACTCAGGCGGGCCTTGCCCCCAACGCCCAGGTTACTAGTGATTACCTGGCCAATCGTCCGCGCATCCAGCGCCGTCAGCAGTTGACCATGACCTTGTACGGCAGCCGGAATTCCCTCACTTTCCTCGCTGGTCGCAACAACAACGAGGCTTTAAGCGTAGTTCCGGGAGCGGGCGGACAGGCGATCAGCAATCTCTCGCGTGTCGAACAACAAGGGTACAGCCTCAGCTTTGCGCATCGCCTGACTCCGCTGACGGCACTGAATCTGGTCGGCTCGAGGCAGCGGACTGAAAGCGGCGAGTTCGCAGTCGTGACGACCACGATGACGACCTACCGGGCCGGAATAACGACCCGTTTCGGGTCCAAGACAGTGGGCTCTCTCTATGCGCGCTATTCCCAGTTTGATAGCCCGACCAATCCCTATGACGAGAGCGCAATCGTCGGTAGCATTTCGTTTTTGTTCTGAGCCCATGTACGAATCCTTTTTTGGGCTGACCGACAAGCCGTTCCAGCTCAACCCTGACCCGAGCTTTTATTTCGGCAGCAAGCAGCACCGTCGCGCCACGGCATATCTTGAATATGGGATGCACCAAAACGAAGGATTTATCGTCGTCACAGGTGAAGTCGGTGCAGGCAAGACGACGATCGTAAGGGGACTGCTGGAGAGCCTGGATCAGGAAAAAGTGGTCGCCGCCACGCTGGTCAGCACGCAACTCGATGCCGACGATACCTTGCGCCTGGTTGGTGCGGCTTTTGGGATCCGCACCCGGGACGTCGCAAAGTCCGATGTATTGATGGCGCTGGAGGCCTTCCTGATCAACCTGACCAGTAAAGGCAAGCGCTGTCTGCTGATTGTGGATGAAGCGCAGAACCTCACCGCGCGGGCCGTCGAGGAACTGCGCATGCTCTCCAACTTCCAGTACGGCAACCGTGCTTTGCTGCAAAGTTTCCTGGTCGGTCAGCCGGAATTCAGGGAAATCCTGCAAAGTCCACACATGATGCAATTTCGTCAGCGTGTGATTGCTGCCTGCCATATCGGGCCGCTGGATGTCGACGAGACACGGAGTTACATCGAGCACCGTTTGAAACGGGCGGGCGCCACTGAGGACAGCCTGGCAATTCTTCCCGACGCCTTTGAAGCAATTTTCAAGGCCAGCAGCGGCATCCCCCGACGTATCAACTCCGTCTGCGACCGTTTGTTGCTGATGGGCTACCTGAGCGAGAAGAAAGAATTCAACGCCGCCGACGTCGAAGAGGTCGCCCGCGAAATTCACGAAGAAACCCTTGGCAGTTCCGGCAGTTCTGGCCAGCCCTACGTACCCGCTGTTCCCGACCAGATCCGCTACACGTCGCTGAACTCATCCCACCCAGGCCCGCATACCGGCTCTGCGGAAGAAGTCGGGCAACTGCTCGCCGGACTCAGTGCCGGTCAGTTCGACGAGCGCCTGGCACGACTTGAACAAGGTCTCGTGCAATTGGAACGCATCAACGCGGCGACACTGAGCCTCCTGCAGCAATTTGTCGCGGCAATACCGGCTGCGAATAGCGGCGCTACCAAGGATAACGAGTGACCTCCGCGCATTGGCCGGTTGGCCTTGGGCCAGTCATCTGCGTCGTCGGCGCCCGGCCCAATTTCATGAAAATGGCGCCCATACTGCGCGCCTTTGCCGCTCACGTTCCGGCTATCCCTGCCCTGCTCGTCCATACCGGCCAGCATTACGACAAGGACATGAACGACAAGCTGTTCGAAGATCTGCGCCTGCCCCGGCCGGACATCAACCTGGAGGTCGGTTCCGGGTCGCACGCAGTGCAAACGGCAGAAGTCATGCGCCGCTTCGAGCCGGTGATAGACGATCACCGGCCTTCCTGCGTTCTGGTAGTCGGCGATGTCAATTCGACGCTGGCATGCACCCTGGTTGCCGTCAAGAAGGGGGTACCCGTCGTGCATGTCGAGGCCGGGCTGCGCAGTTATGACCGCGCCATGCCGGAAGAAATCAATCGTGTGCTCACCGACCAGATCGCCGACCTGCTCTACACCACCGAGCGCAGCGCCGAAGCCAATCTGGCTCGTGAAGGCATTGGCAGCGAACGTGTCCGCTTCGTCGGCAACGTGATGATCGACTCGCTGCTTCACAACCGCGAATTTGCCCGCGCACCTTCGGCGACGGTGGCCGCCGGCGGGGCCGATCCCGAACTGATCGCCGGTAGCGCCGGTTATGGCGTTGTGACCCTGCATCGCCCGTCCAACGTCGACCATGCCGATACGCTGGCATCACTGCTCGCGGTACTGCTCAAGATTTCACGCAAGCTGCCACTGGTCTTTGCCTTGCATCCGCGTACGCGCGCCAATATCGAACGCTTCGGCCTGGGGCGGCTGATCGACAATCCGCAACTCATCCTGCTTCCACCCCAGGGCTATCTCGAGATGCTCGGCCTGATGGCCGGCGCCCGCATTGTGCTGACCGATTCCGGCGGCCTGCAGGAAGAAACCACGGCGTTGGGCATCCCCTGCCTCACCATGCGGGAAAATACCGAACGGCCGATTACCGTCGAGCAAGGCACCAACACCATGGTCGGGCGCGACACCAGCGCCATCCGCTTTCATTCGGAAGAGATCCTGGCCGGTCGGGGCAAGCAGGGTCGCGTGCCGGAACGCTGGGATGGCCACGCGGCTGAACGCATTGCGGGCGATCTCGCTGCCTGGTTGCTCGCCCGGCATGCAGACCTGGCCGCTCGCTGATCCGGACGCCGCTCACCATGCAAGCACCCCAGGTCTCCAACGCCCTTACCATCGATGTCGAGGACTATTTTCAGGTTTCCGCATTTGCGCCACACATACCGCGCAGCGAATGGCCGACCCGTGAGTGCCGCGTCGAGCGCAATGTTGACCGCATTCTTGCGATGCTCGACCAGTATGGCGTCAGCGCAACCTTTTTCACCCTGGGCTGGATCGCCGAGCGCTATCCGGAACTGGTCAAGCGCATTGCTGCGGCAGGGCATGAAGTGGCTAGCCATGGCTATGGACATGAACGGGCCAGCGACCAGAGCGAAGCGGCATTTTTCGCGGATATCCACCTGGCCAAGCTGATTCTGGAAGACCTGACCGGCCAGGCGGTCAAAGGCTACCGCGCCCCCAGCTTTTCGATCGGCCATGCCAATATGTGGGCCTTCGAGTGCCTCGAACGGGCGGGATACCTATACAGTTCGAGCATCTATCCCATCCGCCATGATCATTACGGCATGCCGGATGCACCAAGGCACGCGCATGCGATCGGCGCGTTGCTCGAAATTCCGGCCACCACGCTGCGCCTTCTCAACCGCAACTGGCCGGCCAGCGGCGGCGGCTATTTCCGCCTGATGCCCTATGAGCTGTCGCGCTGGATGCTGCGCAGGGTCAACCACGTTGATAAGCTTCCCGCCGTCTTCTATTTCCATCCCTGGGAAATCGATGGCGACCAGCCACGCATTCCCGGTATCGGCGTCAAGACCCGCTTCCGCCACTACGTCAACATTGGTCAAATGGAAGCACGCCTCAACCGGTTGCTGGGCGATTTTCACTGGGAACGCATGGACCGGCTCTTTCTGGTTGAGGGCTAAACCGCATGCTCAACATCAGACGCCTGGACGCTAGCGATACTGCCACCGCAAGCCGCTGGGACGACTTTGTCCGCGCCTGCCCGGAAGCCACGTTTTTTCACCGTTCATCCTGGCAGGGTATCCTGCGCGACATTTTCCGCCACCCGACTCACTTCCTGTACGCGGAATCTGCTGGCGAAATTCACGGCATATTGCCGCTCGCCCACGTCCACAGCCTGATTTTCGGCAATTCCCTGGTCGCCATGCCCTTTGCTGTCTATGGTGGTGTCGCCGCCAGCGATCCTCAAGCCGCCGATGCACTGGAAGCCGAGGCTCGCGCCCTGGCGGGCAAGTTGGGCGTCGATCATCTGGAATTCCGCAACGTCAACCAACGCCATGCCGACTGGCCAACCCAGGATCTTTACGTGACGTTCCGCAAGGAAATCCTGCCTGAGGTCGAGGCAAACATGCTCGCCATTCCCCGCAAACAACGGGCGATGGTGCGCAAGGGCATCAAAAATGGCCTGGTTTCCACGGTTGACCGCAATACTGACCGCTTTTTCGCCCTCTACGCCGACAACGTCCATCGCCACGGTACGCCGGCCATGCCCAAGCGCTATTTCGACACACTGCTCCGCGTCTTTGGCGATGACTGCGAAATACTGACCGTCAGCGGTCCCGATGGTCGCCTCCTGAGCAGCGTCCTGTCCTTCTATTTCCGCGACGAAGTGCTGCCCTACTACGCCGGGGACGACGAAAGCGCCCGCCACCTGGCCGCCAACGACTTCAAGTACTGGGAACTAATGCGCCGCAGTTGCGAACGCGGCATCAAGGTCTTCGACTACGGCCGCAGCAAGCGGGACACCGGCTCCTTCGCCTTCAAGAAGAATTGGGGTTTCGAACCACGGCCGCTGCATTACGAATACTGCCTGTACAAACGCGACAGCGTTCCGCAGAACAACCCGGCCAACGCCAAGTACCGTCTCCTGATCGAAGCCTGGCGGCGGATGCCGATCGGCCTCGCCAACTGGCTAGGCCCGCATATCGTGCGCAGCCTGGGGTGAGCGCGGCGATGGCCAATATCCTGTTTCTCGCTCACCGCCTGCCTTACCCGCCCAACAAGGGCAGCAAGGCGCGCTCCTACCATCTACTCAAGCACCTCGCCCGCACGCATCGGATTTTCCTCGGCACCTTCATTGACAACCCGGAAGACGAGGCGCATCTTGAGGCTGTGCGCTCGCTGTGCGCCAACCTCCACATCAACCGGCTAATGCCGCGCCTGGCCAAAATCCGCAGCTTGGCCGGTTTACTTGCCGGTGAGGCGCTGACGCTGCGCTTCTATCGCAACGGCGATCTGCAGGATTGGGTAGATGCGACCTGCCAGCGGCGGCATATCGATGCAGCAGTTATCATTTCCCCGGCCATGGCCCAGTACATCGGACACCTGCCACGCCTGAGAACCGTGATCGATTTCGCCGATGTCGATTCCGCCAGATGGATCCAGTACGCCGCGCACTGCCGTTGGCCGCTATCCTGGCTCTACCGGCGCGAAGGCCGACTGATGCTTGCCTACGAGAGAAAGATGGCGGTGCACGCCGCCCGCTCGTTTTTCGTCACTGAAAGCGAGGCCACCCTGTTCCGCAACCGGGCGCCCGAATGTGGCGTGCGCGTTGAAGCATTGGGCAACGGTGTCGACACAGATTTTTTCGCGCCCGACCCCCAGCGGCCGTCACCCTATCAGGCCGGAGAAATCCCCATCGTACTCATCGGCGCCATGAGTTGCCGAGCCAACATCGAAGCCATATTCTGGTTTTGTGCAACAGTTCTACCTGACCTGTCGCGGCACCATCCGAACATCCGTATACATATTGTCGGTCACAGTCCGACACCAAGAGTTCGTGCGCTGACAAACGAATGGATATCAGTCACTGGTAGCGTTTCCGATGAACGCCCCTGGCTACAATACGCGGCCGCAGTCGTTGCCCCATCACGTATTTCCCGCCACACCCATAGCAAAATTCTCGAAGCCATGGCGATGTCGCGCCCGGTTATCGCATCGGCCGAATCCGCTGTTGCGGTCAACGCCAATTCCGGGTCGGAATTGCTCATTGCTGCAGTTCCTGGCGAATATGTCGAGGCAATCAATAGAATACTCCAAGAACCCGAAGCCGCTACCCACATCGGCGAAGCAGCGCGTCGCCGGGTAGCCGAGAACTACAACTGGGGTGCAAAACTCATCAGCATTGACCGTTATCTCCCCGGTGCCGAGGTTTCGTCCGCATGAACACTGATCAAAGCCTTTCCAGCGACGCATGGAGGCGATCTCTTCCACTCCTGCTGGCAGCTATTCTGTGGATATTGTTCTGGTATCGCGATACGGCCATCGCGATGGTTACGATCTGGGCACGCTCCGACACCTATGCCCATGCCTTTCTGGTGCTACCGATCAGCCTCTGGCTGATCTGGCGCAAGCGGCTCGAACTTGCCAAGTTGCAACCGGCGCCGACATTCTGGCTGGCAATTCCGCTGGCGGCCATGACGGTTATCTGGCTGCTCGGAGAACTTACTGCAGTCAACGCACTGACCCAGTTCGCTTTGGTTGCCACGTTGATCATTGCAATAGTTTCTGTTCTCGGTTTCCACGTAAGCCGCCACATTGCCTTTCCACTGGCTTTCCTGCTTTTCTCCGTCCCGATGGGTGACTTCATGATGCCCAGATTGATGGACTGGACTGCCAATTTCACAGTTGTTGCCCTGCGGGCGAGTGGTATACCGGTCTATCAGGAAGGCTTGCAGTTCGTCATCCCTTCCGGTAACTGGTCGGTCGTCGAGGCATGCAGCGGCATACGCTACATCATCGCCTCGGTCACCGTCGGCACACTGTTTGCCTACCTCAACTACGTCTCGCTACGCCGACGCCTGCTCTTCATTCTCGCCTCTATCCTGGTGCCTGTCGTCGCCAACTGGCTACGCGCCTATCTGATTGTGATGATCGGACACCTCTCGGGCAACAGGCTGGCAGCCGGAGTCGACCATCTGATCTACGGGTGGCTTTTTTTCGGCATTGTCATCCTTGGCATGTTCGCCATCGGTGCACGCTGGAGCGAAGAACAGCCAGCCGCGTCTATTGCGGTGCAGCCTCTCAGCCGGAACCCGGCCGGCCCAGCGCGAGCCTGGCTGATTGCCCTCGGCCTGGCTGCGATCACCACCTTGGGGCCGCTTGCCTTCGCTGCCATCAGCCTGTCCGACCAGGCGGCGGCGCCGCAACTAAGTCGCCTCGCCCCGCCGGCCGGCTGGGATGAAACGCCACCATTTACAGACTGGAAACCGGCTTATCTCAACCCGTCGGCTATCCTGGACCAGAGCTTCAAGCATGACGGGCAGGCTGTCGGCCTCTACATCGCCTACTACCGCAATCAGGATTACGAACGCAAGCTGATCACCTCCACCAACGCACTTGTTGTCAGCAATGATCCTGTGTGGTCGCTTCTCGCGCGCGGTCGTGTCACGCTGGCAACCGGTGACGTTCGCACCGCCGACCTTCGCGGCCGACATGCCGGGGTCGAAACTCGACTGGTCGTCTGGCATTGGTACTGGATCAACGGACGGCTGACGACCAGCGATTTTAAAGCCAAGCTGCTCACCGCTCTCGCGCGCCTGCGCGGCCAAGGCGACGATTCGGCGGTAGTCATGCTCTTCGCGCCTGCGGAATATGCTTCCTCCAGTCTGGCTGACTTTGCCGATTTGGCCGGCCCACAGATTCTCCATTTGCTGTCCAAGACCTACGATGCGCGTTGAGCCGAAGTCTGATCCGCGCCCGCTGGTCGCCCATGTCATTTACCGCTTCGATACCGGCGGCCTGGAAAATGGCGTTGTCAATCTGATCAACCACTTGCCGCCTGACCGCTTTCGCCATGTCGTTATCGCCCTCACCGAGATCACTGATTTCCGCCAGCGAATCCGGCTCGACGACGTCGAGTTCATCGCCCTGAACAAGGCTCCCGGGCACGGTATCTGGCTCTTTCCAAAACTGTTCGCCCTTTTTCGCAGATTGCGTCCGGCTATCGTTCACAGCCGCAACCTGGCGGCGCTTGAGGTGCAACTCCCTGCCTGGGCGGCCGGGGTTCCTGTACGCATCCATGGGGAGCACGGATGGGATATGGGCGACCTTGATGGATCGAATCTCACCTATCAGCGGGTGAGACGGTTTTATCGACCGTTCGTGAGTTATTACCTCGCGCTGTCGCGCGACTTGGCCGACTATCTGGTCCGTCAGATCCACATTCCAGAAGACAGAATGCTTCAAGTCTATAACGGCGTCGATACCGAACGTTTTCAGCCGGCCGAGGCGGGAAACCCTTCCGCAGCGGGTTGCCCCTTTGCGCGACCAAAGCACTGGATAGTCGGCACGGTAGGCCGCATGCAGCAAGTCAAGGATCAACCAGGCTTGACCCGTGCCTTCATTCGAGCGCTGCAGATTGATCCCTCACTCAGGCCGCATCTTCGTTTGACGATGATCGGAGATGGCCCACTACGCGGCGAATGTCAGAAACTCCTTGCCGACGCCGGCCTGAGCGAATTGGCATGGCTGCCTGGAGAGCGCAGCGACATTCCCGAGTTAATGCGCGGACTTGACTGCTTTGTCCTCCCCTCGCTCGCCGAAGGTATTTCGAATACTGTTCTTGAAGCCATGGCATCGGGCCTGCCGGTCATCGCCACGGCGGTCGGCGGCAATGTCGATTTGGTCGCGACAGGCATCAGCGGTGAACTCGTGCCGCCGGCCGATATCGAGTCCATGGCCCAACAAATCTGTCGTCTTGCCAATCAACCGGACATGGCCCGACGCATGGGTCGGGCAGGGCGGGATAGCGTCGAATGCAAGTTCAGCATGAGCGCCATGGTCGCTGCTTACCAGGACACCTATGAACGGCTTCTGATCGGCTCGGGCACAATTGCCAGAAAGATTGAGGAGCCTTCCTAGCATGTGCGGAATTACCGGAATTTTTGATACACGCGGCAAGCGCGATATTGACCGCGTAGCCCTCCATCGCATGAACGAATCGCAATTCCATCGTGGCCCGGACGAAGGCGGCATGCATATCGAGCCCGGTGTTGGCCTTGGCCATCGTCGTCTTTCGATCATCGACCTGTCCACCGGCCAGCAACCGCTCTACAACGAAGACCAATCGGTTTGCGTTGTTTTCAATGGCGAAATCTACAACTATCAGGAACTGATCCCCGAACTGCAGGCTCTGGGCCATGTATTCCATACCCGCAGCGACACCGAAGTCATCGTGCATGCCTGGGAAGCTTGGGGAGCAAGTTGTGTTGGTCGTTTTCGCGGCATGTTCGCCTTCGCCCTCTGGGATCGCAATCGCGAAACCCTGTTCCTGGCCCGTGATCGCCTCGGTGTCAAACCGCTCTTCTATGCCTTTGTTGACGACGGCAGTTTCCTCTTTGGCTCGGAACTCAAGTCCCTGCTGGCTCACGGCGGACTGAAGCGCGAGATCGATCCTTGCGCTGTCGAGGAATATTTTGCCCTTGGCTATGTCGCCGAACCACGCGCCATCTTCAAACAGGCGAAAAAGCTGCCACCAGCCCACACGTTGCTGCTACGTCGAGGACAGCCGGTCGGTGAGCCCCGCGAATACTGGGACGTCCGTTTCACACTTAACAACCCGATCAGCGATGCCGATGCCTGCGCCGAACTAACCCGCCGCCTCGAAGAATCCATCAAGCTCCGGATGATTTCCGAAGTACCGCTTGGCGCCTTCCTTTCGGGAGGCGTTGACTCGAGCGCAGTCGTCGCAATGATGGCGGGGTTGTCGAACAAACCGGTTAACACTTGCTCGATCGGTTTTGCCGATCCAGCCTTCAACGAGTCCGAATTCGCCAAGATGGTGGCCGACCGCTACCAGACAAATCACCACCTCGACATGGTCGAAAGCGATGATTTCGATCTCGTCGATACGCTTGCCAAGCTCTATGACGAGCCTTACGCCGACAGTTCCGCCATCCCGACCTACCGCGTCTGTCAAACTGGCACGCCGACATGTCACGGTCGCGCTATCAGGTGATGGCGGCGACGAAATTTTCGGTGGATATCGCCGCTACCGTCTGCACCTGATGGAAGAAAAAATGCGCTCGGCCCTACCTCTTGGTCTGCGCCGGTCGGTATTCAGTGCGCTGGGCAAGATTTATCCGAAAGCCGATTGGGCACCGCGCGTTTTCAGGGCGAAGACCACCTTCGAAGGCATGGCACGGACTTCCGTCGAGGCATATTTCCACTCGGTTTCGATCCTGCGCGCCCCCATGCGCAATCAACTATTCACCGACAAATTCAAATCCGCGCTTGGCGGCTACGATGCCAGTGAAGTTTTTTGCGGCCATGCAGCAAAGGCCTGCACAGACGATCCGCTTTCCCTGATTCAGTACCTCGATCTGAAGACTTACCTGATCGGCGACATCAACACCAAGGTTGACCGCGCCAGCATGGCACACTCGCTGGAGGTTCGCGAACCCTTGATGGATCACGAACTCGTCGAATGGCTCGCCTCACTACGTTCATCGCAAAAAGTTCGCGGCCAGGAGGGCAAGTACCTGCTCAAGAAGGCCATGGAGCCCTACCTGCCCAACGACGTGCTCTATCGCCCCAAAATGGGGTTCTCGGTACCGCTCGCCCGCTGGTTCCGCGGCCCGCTCAAGCAGCGCGTTCAGGAAGCCATCCTCGGCCCTCGTCTGGCCGACACCGGCTGGTTTAACCGAAACTATCTGCAACAACTGGTCAACGATCACAACAACGGCGGCCGCGATTACAGCGCCCCGATCTGGACCCTGCTGATGTTCGAAGCCTTCCTGCGCAACGCTGGCGACAACGCCGTACTTGATCGTGGGAGCCTGGCGGCATGATCTACGATCGACAGAAATCAAAATCGAAGACCGACTCACTGCGAATTCTGCACATTCTCGATCACTCCATTCCCCTGCACAGCGGCTACGCCTTCCGCTCGCTCGCCCTGCTCACCGAACAGCGGCGCATGGGTTGGGAGACGCTACACCTGACAACACCCAAGCAGGGCAGCACGTTTTCCGATCAGGAAGAGGTCGACGGCTGGGTATTCCACCGCACCACCGCCAAAGAGGAAATGACGGGCATCCGCGGCTATTTCGGACAGATGGCCGCGACCCAGAAGCGTATTGAAGAGCTTGTCAAATGCCTGCGTCCCGACATCCTGCACCCCCATTCGCCGGTGCTCAATGCAATTCCCGCCATTCGCGCAGGGCGCAAGCTAGGCCTGCCTGTGGTGTACGAAATGCGCGCTTCTTGGGAGGATGCGGCGGTCGACCATGGTACGACAGCGGAAGGCAGCCTGCGTTACAAGATTTCCCGCACCCTCGAAACTTGGGCACTACGCCGGGCCAATGCCGTTACCACCATTTGCGAAGGCTTGCGCAAGGACATCGTGTCGCGTGGCGGAATATCCCCGGAAAAGGTAACGGTTATCCCCAATGCTGTCGATGTTGACTCCTTTGCCTACGAGCCGGCAGCCGAACCCGAGCTGCGCACTGCACTTGGCCTCGATGGCTGTGTCGTTCTCGGTTTTGCCGGATCGTTTTATGGTTACGAAGGCCTCGACCTGCTGCTGGATGCCGCCAAACAATTGCTGCCCAAACACCCTGATCTCAAGATTCTGCTGGTTGGCGGCGGCCCGCAGGACGCAGCCCTGCGCGAGCAGACTAAACGACTCGGGCTCAACGGTCGCGTCGTCTTCACCGGACGCGTGCCGCACAGCGAAGTTCAGCGCTACTACGGCCAGATCGACCTGTTGTGCTACCCCCGAAAATCGATGCGCCTTACCGATCTGGTTACCCCGCTCAAACCTCTCGAAGCCATGGCACAAGGCAAGCTTCTGCTTGCTTCGGACGTCGGTGGTCACCGGGAACTGATCCGCGATGGCGAAACCGGCGCTCTCTTCCGCGCCGGAGATGCCGGCGCCCTGGCCGAAGCCATCAGTCGCATGCTCGCCCACCGCGAGCGTTGGGAAGCGATGCGTCGCGCTGGTCGCGCCTTCGTCGAAAACGAGCGGACATGGGCGCACAGTGCCTCCAACTATCGTGCAGTTTATCGCGAGCTCCTGCCACCTGCCCGACGTGGCGCTGTCAACGCTACAACCACCACCTGATCGCAGGAAGACCAGGAAATGTGTGGCATATACGGCATCATTCACCTTGACGGCAGCTCCGCCGACCCGGCGCTCATGGCACGCATGGGAGACATCACCCGCCACCGCGGCCCCGACGATCATGGCTGGCACCACGACGGCAACTGCGTCATCGGCATGCGCCGCCTGTCCATTATCGACCTGGCCGGCGGCCACCAACCGCTTACCAACGAAGACGGGAGCCTATGGCTCGTCTGCAATGGCGAAATCTATAATTTCCGCGGACTGCGCGACGAACTGACCAGTGCCGGTCACCGATTCAAGACGGGCTCCGACTGCGAAGTGATCCTGCACGCTTACGAAGCCTGGGGCGATGATTTTGTCCTGCGCCTCAATGGTATGTACAACTTTGCGCTGTGGGATGCCAAGCGTCGCCGCCTGCTGATCGGCCGCGACCGGGTTGGCGTCAAGCCTCTCTATTGGCGGCGGGATGGCCAGCGCCTGGCCTTCGCTACCGAAGCCAAGGCTTTGCTCGCCCTGCCGGGCGTCAGCGCCGCGGTTGATCACACTGCCCTCGCCAGTTATCTCAACCTCGGTTACGTCTCTGCACCGCGCTCCATGTTCGAGAGTATTTCCAAGCTGCCGGTGTCTAGCCTGATGAGCATCGAGGCCGGAGCCGCCAGCACGCGTTGCTATTGGTCGCTTCCTGAAAACGTCGAAACCGGGATCAGCGAAGGGGAGTGGATAGAACGGATAGCTAGTGGCATTAACCGCTCCGTGCGCATGCAGATGGTTTCCGATGTCCCCATCGGGGCCTTCCTGTCTGGCGGCATTGACTCATCGGCGGTCGTAGCCTGCATGGCCGAGGCAGCATCCCGGCCGGTCAAGACCTACGCCATCGGCTTTGCTGGCTCTGCGGCCGATAATTTCTACAATGAACTGCCCTACGCCCGACGCGTCGCCGAACTGTTCGGCACCGACCACCATGAAATCGTCGTCAAGCCCGATGTCGTGGCGCTCCTGCCCCGGTTGCTCTGGCACATGGACGAACCTATAGCCGATACGGCCTTCATCACCACCTACCTGGTCAGCGAGTTCGCTCGCCAGGATGTCACCGTAATCCTCTCCGGCGTCGGCGGTGACGAGTTGTTCGGTGGCTACCGGCGATATCTCGGCAACCACTATGCCGAACGATTCTGCCGTCTGCCAAATGCGTTCCAGGATGCGGCCAAGGGCATCGGCCGGATACTCCCGGCCGACCGCCACTCGAAGTGGCTCAATATCGCTCGTCTTGCAAAGGGTTTCCTGGCAACGGCCGACCTTTCCTTTGAAGAGCGTTACCGCGCCTATCTGCAAATTATGGACCGCTCCCTGGCTGGCCGCCTGCTCAAAGGCGGTAGCGGTTCAGCCTGGGATCCACTGCTGGAAGCCTTTGACGCCAGCAAGCAGGATGACCCTTGCAACCATATGCTGGCCGTTGACATGGCGTCGCAATTGCCGGATGACCTATTAATGCTGACCGACAAGATGAGCATGACGGTCTCGCTCGAATGTCGTGTTCCCCTGCTGGATCATGAACTCTTGGAAATGGCCGCGACCATGCCGGAGGCGATCAAGATCAAAGGGGGCGTTCTCAAGTCGGCCATGAAGCAGGCTCTGGCCGGACGTTTGCCGCCGGATATCCTGCACCGAAAGAAACGCGGTTTCGGTACACCGATGGGAGCCTGGCTAAAGGGCGAACTGGGTCGACTGCTTGACCGAATACTCTCTCCGGAAGCCATCAACGCCCGCGGGCTGTTCGATGCCGCCGTGGTTTCCCAGTTGGTGGCCGACCATCGGGCGAATCGTCAGGACTACACCGATGCACTGATCGCCCTACTCAACTTCGAGATCTGGGCGAGGATTTATCTGGACCGCCGCAGCCACGAGGACGTGACTGCCGAATTGCATGGAATGCTTGCATGAAGATTCTCTACGTATGCCACCGTTTTCCCTTTCCGCCCAAGCGGGGCGGAAAGATTCGCCCTTTCAACATGATTCGCCATTTCACATCCCAGGGCCATCAGGTGACGGTATGCTCGCTATCCCGTTCGCCGGATGAGGCGAGGGAGGGCGAAGGCATAGCCGGCCATTGCCAGCGATTCGAAATGGCTTCGGTGAAGAATCCGATCCAGATGCTGCGGATGGTCGTCCGCCTGCCAGTGTTAACGCCATCGTCCATGGGTTACTTCTATTCGCCAGACCTCAAGCATCGCGTCGATGCACTGCTCGCCAGTGAAAATTTCGATCTCATCTTCGTTCATTGCTCCTCTGTGGCCCAGTATGTCGAGGACGTTCAGGGCATTCCGAAGATTATCGATTTCGGCGACATGGATTCGCAGAAATGGTTAGAGTACGCCAATTACAAGCCCTTCCCGCTTTCCCTCGGCTACCGCCTCGAAGGCAGCAAGATGGAGTTGGCGGAACGGCGGCTGGCGAAAAAATTCGATTTCAGCACTGCCACCACCCGCGCCGAATGGGAAACCCTGCAGTCCTATGGCACCGCTCCGACCACCGACTGGTTTCCCAACGGGGTCGATGCGGGCTTCTTCAAACCGGACGGTGGCGGCTACGACGCCGATACGCTCTCTTTCATCGGCCGCATGGACTACTACCCCAATCAAGAGTGCATGTTCGATTTCTGCCGCAACACCCTGCCCCTGATCCGCGCAAAAAGGCCGCAGGCCAAGTTGATCATCGTTGGTGCCGATCCAACACCTGCGGTCCGCAAGCTTGGTGAGTTGCCCGGCGTCACGGTTACCGGCTCTGTTCCCGATGTTCGGCCTTATATCCTTCGTTCGGCCGCCATGGTGGCCCCGCTCAACATTGCGCGGGGCACCCAGAACAAGATTCTCGAAGCCATGGCGATGGGCGTTCCCGTCGTTACCAGTCCCGCCGGAGCCGGCGGTGTCGATGCTCAGGATGGCGTCCACTTCCTCGTCGGCGAAAACCCCGCTTCCTACGCCGAGGCCTGCCTTCGCCTGATGCAGGATGCCGATGAACGAGCCCGTTTTTCGGTCGCTGGTCGCGAACGCATGTTGACCAACCATGACTGGCAGGCCTCCATGCGGCGTCTCGACAGCATCATTGCGCGCGTGATGGCACGCCGGCAAGCCAACTAGTATTTCAATTCAAATCAACAGGACAATCCGATGAAAATCAGCATATTTGGTCTGGGTTACGTAGGTGCAGTGTCGCTGGCCTGTCTCGCCCGCGACGGTCATGAAGTCATTGGTGTAAACATAGACCAGACGAAGCTCGATCTGATCAGTAGCGGCAGCACGCCAGTCGTCGAAGAAGGAATGGTCAACCTCATGCAGCGTGTCGTTGCCTCCGGCCTAGTATCGGTTACCCAAGATGCCGCCAGAGCAGTTGTGGACTCCGAAATTTCACTGGTCTGCGTCGGAACGCCATCGGCGGCCAACGGGAGCCAGGATCAAAGCGCGATGTTGCGGCTTGCCGAGCAGGTAGGCAAGGCAATGCGAGACAAGACCCAGCCGCATGTCTTCGTTTTTCGTTCCACTCTCGTCCCGGGCACCGTCGAGGATGTCATCCGACCGATAATTGAAGCCTCTTCCGGCAAGAAGGAAGGAACGGACTTCTTCTGCTGCTTCCAGCCAGAATTCCTGCGCGAAGGTAGTTCGATCCGCGACTACGACAAGCCCCCCTTCACAATTGTCGGATGCAATCACGATTACCCGGCCGATCGCCTGCGTACCCTGTTCGGTCACCTGCCCTGCGAGTTTTACCGTACCAGTGTGCGGTCAGCTGAAATGGTCAAGTACTGCTGCAATAATTTCCACGCCCTGAAAATCACTTTTGCCAACGAATCCGCTCGCCTTTGCGAAGCCCTCGGCGTCGATCCCTTTGAGGTTATGGACCTGGTCTGCCGGGACACCCAACTCAACATCTCCAGGGCCTACCTGAAACCCGGCTATGCTTTCGGCGGTTCATGTTTACCCAAGGACCTGCGAGCCACCGTCTATCTCGGCAAGCAGCGTGATATTGACCTGCCGATGCACGCGGGTATTCTGGCATCCAACAAGATTCATATAGAGCATGCCATCCAAAAAGTACTGGCTACCGGTTCACGCAGGGTGGGTTTTGTAGGCTTGTCGTTCAAGACCGGCACCGACGATCTGCGCGAATCGCCGATGGTAACACTTGCCGAACAACTAGTCGGCAAGGGTGTTCAACTGCGGGTATATGACCCGGAGGTCCATCTCTCTCGCCTGCTCGGCGCCAACCGTCGCTTCATTGAACATCACGTGCCACACTTGGGCGAACTTATGCGCGAAAACCTCTCAGAGGTAATCGCCGAGTGTGACGTGCTTGTAATTGGATTGGCCACCAAGGAGATTTTCGACGCACTGGAAAAGCATGTGTCAGACAAGCACTACGTACTCGACTTGGTCGGCTTGCCTGACCCTGGCGCCTTGCGTGGTCATGTGGAGGGTCTCTGCTGGTGACATCCCGCCTCTCCAGACGGTGGATCGGCCGACTACTGGCGCTTGACCTCGTCTTGTTAGCCGCTGTTATGACTTGGGTTCTGATGCAAGCAACACCTAGTAGTGAGGCCGTGCGATTGCGCAACGCACTACTCTTTGATGGCATCGAACCGGCCGCAAATCTTAACTGGTCGCCGACTAGCGCACCAGCCGATTTCCGTTTCGAACGGCACGAGGCACCCCCATCCTTTCGGAAAGTTCTGAATGAGCTAAACCTGGACAGCCATCAAGACGAGTGGTCCCGTGCTATGGCGATAGCTCGGCATCTTCAGGTCCGTCTGGATGGCAAAGGTCCAATCATGGCGGGGTTGGAAGAAACATACGGACGTATCGTCGATCAAGGCGAGGGTTATTGTGGCGATTTTGCTGATGTCTTCTCTGCCTTGGCCCGCGCCGACGGGATTGTCACTCGCCAATGGAATTTCTCCTTTGATGGCTATGGTGGCCATGGTCACATCTTCAACGAAATATGGGACGGGACTACCGGAAAATGGCGGGCCATCGACGTCTTCAACAATTACCTGTTCCTCGATGGAGATACAGGCGAGCCTCTTTCGGCTCTCGAATTTCGTTCCTCACTGCGTGGAGAACGCCCGGCGGCTCGCATATCTGTCCTGAATCCACAGGCCCGTCCCGGCTATGCCATTCCTGAAAAAGCTCTCGACTATTACCAGCGTGGCGCTCAACAGTGGTATCTGTGGTGGGGCAACAATGTCATCACCGTTGACCAGGATCCCTGGGTAAGATTAGCCGGCCGTCTGTCTCGTCACCTGGAACAGTTAGCCGCCATCCTCGTCGGTGTTCAACCTGCGCTGCGTGTCGTCGAAACACCGGAAAGCGCCGCAAAGATAAACGCTCTGCTCCGTCTGCGCAGCAACCTTATTCTGGCGACCATTCTGGGATTGATGCTGGCTGTGGCTGCAGTTTTCCTGTTTTTCGCCTGGCGTTATCGCCGGCACACTGAAGCATGCCACGATGCCACGGATTCGGGGCATGTCAAAGAGTTACGATTAGCCATCATTGGCCCACTCCCACCTCCTCCAGGCGGAATGGCGAATCAATGTCGACAGCTATTTCGTCTACTTCAATCGGAAGGAGTTGCCGTCGAACTGGTCCAGACAAACGCCGTGTATCGCCCAGCCTGGGTATCGGGCATTCCCGTAATACGCGCCGGGTTCCGCCTTATTCCCTATCTTTTTTCACTGTGGCGAGCAGCCGGCCGCAACCAGATTTTCCATGTCTTTGCCAATTCTGGCTGGGCCTGGCACCTATTTGCTGCACCCGCGATGATCATTGCTCGCTGGCGTGGAGTATTAGTAATTGTTAATTATCGTGGGGGAAACGCGGACGCCTTTCTTATATCAACCTACAGCTACGTTCAGAGAATGATGGCTGGAGCGGCAGCAGTTATTACTCCTTCCGAATTTCTTCGTGGGGTATTCGCAAAATACTCAATCCAGGCACAGGTTATCCCGAATATCGTCGATCTCGAACGATTCAATCCCGATGCGCGATGCCTGAAACCGGGGGCCCCACATTTGATTGTCACTCGCAACCTGGAAGCCATCTACGATATTCCGACAGCAATTCGCAGCTTTGCCCTGATCCGGTCTACTTTCGCGGAAGCCCGAATGACAGTCGCGGGCACCGGGCCCGAGTTATCAAAATGTGAGCAATTAGCAGCAAATTTGGGAGTTTCGGAGGCAATCCGCTTTGCCGGCAGGATCGACAACGACAGCATCGCATCGCTCTACGCTTGTGCCGACGTAACGTTGAATCCGAGCACGATTGATAACATGCCAATTTCCATTCTTGAGGCCTATGCCAGCGGTGTCCCAGTGGTAACTACTAACGTCGGCGGGATCCCCTTCATCGCTGAACACGAACATTCAGCACTTCTTGTTTCGCCGGGCGATCCGCAAGCAATGGCAATTGCGGTCGTGCGCCTCCTGACGGATCACTCACTTGCCGAACGTCTGGTGCTCGAAGGAAAAAAGCGGGCCCAGGCCTATGCGTGGAGCAATGTGCGTGACCAATGGCTCGGCTTGTATCGTGAACTTGTCGCGAGGCAAGTGCGAGTTGAGGAACACACATGAGTTTCTACACCAACCTGTGCTCCAGTTTGCTCTTCCCACTCCATGAGCGTTTAAAGCGCCACCGATCAGTTGCGGTGCGATCGCGGCTGGAAGCACAGGAGCGCTGGCCAAAGGCGCGCCTGGAAGCCTGGCGCGTTGAGCGCCTGAAGGCCTTCCTGATGCAGGTCGGGACGACCGTTCCCTATTACCGCAATCTGTTTAGTGAAATCGGCTTCGAACCAACAAGAGTGTCGTGCCTCGCCGACCTGCAGCGCCTCCCGCTCACCGACAAGGCCACCATACGAGCGGCCGGTGACACCTGGAAAGCCGAGGGGAAGCAGAATTTGACCCGATACAATACAGGAGGCTCGTCCGGGGAGCCGCTGATCTTCTACATCGGAAAAGATCGCAAGAGTCATGACGTCGGTGCCAAATGGCGGGTTACCCGCTGGTGGGGGGTCGATATTGGCGATCCAGAGATTGTTGTCTGGGGCAGTCCCATCGAATTGGGCACACAAGACCGCCTCCGTATGCTGCGTGACCGCTTGCTACGCACCGAATTGTTGCCGGCATTCGAGATGTCAGAGGCCAATCTCGACCGATTTGTGGATAAAATTCGTCGCGGCCGCCCCGCGATGCTTTTCGGCTACCCGTCTGCCCTTTCCCTCATCGCTACCCATGCACGGAACCACGACATACGCATGGACAATTTGGGCATTCGGGTCGCTTTTGTAACCAGTGAGCGACTCTACGATGAACAGAGAAAAGTAATCAGCGAGGTCTTTGGTTGTCCGGTCGCAAATGGCTATGGTGCCCGCGACGCTGGATTCATAGCGCATGAGTGTCCCAAGGGAGGCTTTCATGTGCAGGCGGAAGACATCATTGTCGAGATCGTCGATAGTGAAGGGCGGGTACTGCCCGCCGGCAAACCGGGTGAGATCGTCGTCACCCATACAGCAACACAAGATTTCCCGTTTTTGCGCTATCGTACCGGCGACATCGCCATTCTCTCCGACGAGATTTGCAGTTGCGGTCGTACGCTCCCGCTGCTTGAAGAAATTCAGGGGCGTAGTACAGATTTTGTCGTCGCAGCAAATGGAACCGTGATGCACGGATTGGCGCTCATCTATACAGTTCGCGACTTGCCCGGCGTCGAACGATTCAAAATCATCCAGCATAGCCGTGAACACACTGAAGTATTGTTGGTAACAAAGCCTCCGTTTTCCATCGAGAGCGAGGCGCGGATTGTTCGAGACTATCAGGCGCGCCTGGGCGAGAAGGTTCGCGTAAACATCACTCACGTTCCGGCAATCGCACCGGAACGCTCGGGGAAATATCGCTACGTGGTCAGCAAGGCGAATGGCACAGAAAACACCCCCGGGGATAGAGCGCATGCGTGACTATCTGTTGATGGGCGTATTCATAGCCTGCCTGCCCTTTGCCATTCGTCACACATATGCGGCGGTTCTTTTGTGGACCTGGATAGGCATCATGAACCCGCACAAGCTTGCCTGGGGATTTGCGCTCAACTTCCCATTTGCCGCAGGCGCCGCCGGTGTGGCCCTGCTCTCGATGGTCTTTACAAAAGACCGGATAAGCATGCCAAAAAGCCCGGCTCTGATCACGCTGATCATTTTGGTTCTATGGATGTGCTTGACAACGGCTTTTGCGTTTCACCCCGACGGCTCATTCGAACAACTCAAAAAAGTCCTCAAAATTCAATTGATGACGTTGGTCGCCTTGGCGGCTCTGCAAGAACGTAAACATATCGAATTATTTATTTGGGTAAATGCAATATCTTTGGGGTTCTACGGCTTCAAGGGGGGACTGTTCACGATCGCTACAGGTGGGAGCAGCCGCGTATGGGGACCGTCCGGGGGTTTCATTGAGGGAAACAATGAAATTGGCCTTGCACTTGTCATGGCAATCCCGTTGATGAATTATCTGCGAGCAGTTTCAGTGAAGCCCGTAATTCGCAACGGATTATTGATTCTGATGTTTCTTTCAGCAATTGCAGCGTTGGGCACTCAATCCCGTGGGGCATTCCTGGCTATTGGCGCTATGGGTGTAGTTCTCTGGATGCGTTCTGATAAAAAATTCGTTTCCGGAATCATTATATTTTTTGCTGCAGCAGCGCTGCTTGCCTTCATGCCTGAAGCCTGGGAGCAACGCATGCGTTCGATCCAGAACTATGAGCAGGACACATCCGCCATGGGACGGATCAATGCATGGTGGTTCACCGTCAACATAGCAAACAGCAGACTCCTTGGCGGGGGCTTCGATATCTACACGCCTGACCTATTTGCCTTCTACGCGCCGAACCCCTTGGATATCCACGTAGCCCACAGCATCTATTTTTCAATCCTCGGCGAGCATGGGTATGTTGGTCTGTTTCTCTTCTTGCTGCTCTGGGTTCTGGCATTCAAAATTGCGCAAAACATACGCCGGGAGGCGAGTTGCCGCCCAGATACAAAATGGGCTTTTTACCTGGCGGGCATGTGTCAGGTTTCATTGGTGGGCTATGCAGTTGGCGGGGCATTCCTGAGCCTTGCCTATTTTGATCTGCCCTATAACATCCTCATTGTACTGATCGTCCTGCAGCGCTGGCTTAACGAAAAACGTTGGGAAAATGAGCGCGAGGGTGTTTTTGGTGCCTCGACGCTCTCAGAACAAAAACCAATCCAGTCCAAAGTCAGGGGCAGCGGATAAGCAATAAGATTGGCGACTGCCGCAGCATTTCTAACAGCCGGGTAGCCCGAAGCTTATGACGGACGGGAATTATGAAAACATAAAGGTCATTTGGCCGGTCCGATATAGCGTCGGGCAATCACCACGTTGTCCAGGTACATTGTCATGTCGTGTGGCGAAGGAGCAACGCCACCGTGATAAATATTCATCCAGACGCTCTCTATCTTCAGATCGCGGATATGGCGAAACTGTATGCCCGATTTCTCGAACACCTGCCGGCCATCAATCCAGGCACGGAAGACTCCGTCACGGTTACCAGGTGTATTCAACTTCACATATTGTTCCACCGAGTACCAACGGTTGTTTTCGAGTAAACCGGACGGTCCCTCACTCCAGCCCCAGACATCACCGGAATTCTTGTTAGGCTCGGCGTGATAGACGTAAGAGCCAATTGCAGTCACTTTCTCCACCGACTTATCGTTTGCGGAGCGCCGGGCGAAAGTGCCGCGCGCAGACCATCCGTTGTAACCGTCCGATTTACGCATACCCCAACCGGCACGGCCGTAGGTTCCGGCAATGCCGGGCAACTTCCCGCCATCCAGTGTCGGGTTCCAGTCGTCACCAAATCGGAGGTAGTAGCGGAAGTAAATTTCCTCGGGCTCTGGCCGACTACCGTGGGCAAAAAGGTAGCGCAAGTCCAGACCAAGGTTGCGCCCCTTGAGTAAACGAACACGCAACGCCTTCCCTGAAAATGGCTCAAATCTCCGCGAAGCGTCCTCTGCAACAGGCTCTGCGCTGCTATAGGAATCGAACACATGCCACTCAGTAGCCCACGCGTTGCTTTCGAAGCCGGTTGCGAACAGGACGTCGGGGTGTTTTTCGATTCCGGCATCCCGGGTAAAACCTTCAGCCAAACCACCGACTACCCGCGGCGCCATCCGCGTATAGGGCGGAGCAACACGGTAAATGCCAATCTCGGTACCGCTTCCGTACTGTTTGTCAGTGACAAGGTAGAGAATCGCTTCCTGCAACTGTACCTGCGTCTTCTTCAGGGAAAACCGGATCAGCGAACTCTGTGAACCACTCACTTTCATCACTTTCTGAGCACCCAGGCTGGAACCCGAGGTGCAGTCCAAAAAAGTGTCAGCAGCGGGAGAAAGCCGGGTCCTTGAGCCGTCTGCCCAGTTCAATTTGAGCATCGGGCGCCCGGCAACATCTTCAGATTCGCGGGAATGAAAATCGACGACCCCATTTTTGCCCCCGGGCGTGACGCGCAACAGAATGCCCGCATTGTGGTAGCGCCCGTCAAGCCAGCCTCGAACCAATTCCGTCACATCCCAGTCAACAACCTGACGCCCCACCCGAAGCGGCACCATCTGAGTTGCATAAGACTGGTTACCATAGAGCTTCCCGCTGGCGTCGACCCAGTCGCCTCCCGCGCGGCTCCACGCCATGGATGCCGCCCCCATAGTGGCAAAATTTGCACAAGTTGGCCCAGCCCCATCATCACTCAGCAAAAACGTATCCGGCACCGCGATGGCTGCCGAATGGCACGCCAGGCCAGCAACCACAACTAGTGAAAGAGCTGTTTTATTGAACACCATGAATGCTCCTTTGCAGCATTGGCGATCGATCACCAGGGCGGGCGCTAAACCACCTCTGGTGACACTGTACGCAAATTCAGCATTAAGCGCGTACCATACTCCAGCCTTGTACGGCCCCAAGGCGTAAAGCGGGGCAACTGGAATATATCGGTACACGCCGAAGAGACACCGGGTGCGCTCGAGACCGCGGCCGCAAACCCCGCCTGCCGAATCATCATCACATGTTTGTCCAGGTAGTCCTTGCCGGGTTTTCCGTTGGGATAGGCGAACAAGGAAACCGGCTCATCGATGACTGCTTCGAGCGCCACTTTGCTAGACCAGATTTCCTCGAGGGCTTCGCTGTCGGATAAGTTGGCGAGGATGGGATGTGAAGATGTATGCGCACCAATTTGCATACCCGCATTGCGCAATTGGGAAACCTGCGCTGAAGTCATCATCAAATCGTCAGGCAAGGCGAGCCCGGTCACCTTCTGCACCAATTCAATGGCCTCCAGGCGTCGAGCAGGCTTCAAATATTTAACCTGTCCCAACACAGTTTCAATAGCCAACCTTCTTTCGCCGACAGACTCCAGCTTGAAATATCCAAGCCCCGCCTCTCTCAGGTCAAGAGATTTGGCCGGGCATCTCCTTATGGCCTCGATTATTGTGTCATTCCACATCCGCCCACCATCCAGAAAGGATGTAGTAACGAAGAAGGTTGCCGTCACGCCATGGCGTGCCAATATCGGCAGCGCATTTGTCGCATTATCCGCATAGCCATCGTCGAATGTAATCGCCGCAGCTCGCGGAGGAAGCACTCCGCGGCCGAGCTGCAAAATCGCAACGTCAAGTGGTAGTATTCGAAACCATTTGCTAAGCCAGCCCATTATCTGGTCGAACCGCTCGATATTCGGTTCATTTGGAAATAGCGGATCTATTTGCGAACGAACCCGGTGGAATATTAGAATCGACAATCGGGCATTTTGCCCACCGGGGGAAAGCAAACTCGCAACATTCTTGAGAATCATCGTTTAGTTGATCCCCGGTCGGTCGCCAGAATGAGAATATTTTTTGAACCCGTCTTGCTGCGCAGGCTTTTCATACTGGCAAGCCGTTCGAAAACCTGAATTCATTCGGCTGTCCCCGCAACCATTGTTCAAGCATCATCGAAATCCAGATCATTTCACCGTAATAGCCCGGATGTTCGTATAGATGGCGACGGAAAAGATCATCCACAAATACACTGCGCAGAATCCCACGGTCGACCAATCCACGAACCGAGTTTTCCGCCAGCGTCTTTAGTGCTTCATGGCTGGCCGCCCAAACGCCAAAGGGCAGACCGAACCCTTGTTTTTTCTTGGACAGTATTTCGTCCGGCAGGAAGCCGCGCAAGGCTTCCTTGAAGAACCAGCGCAGATTAAAGCCCTTTAGCTTGTAACTTACCGGGAGGCGCATGGAAAACTCAAGCAAGCGATAGTCAAGCATCGGGAAGCCAACTTCAATCCCCGCCAGTTGCGTCGTGCCGACCACCTTGGGCAGATCACATTCAGCCAGCGTATAGCGCCAGTCAAAAGCCAGTTCGCGGTTGGTTGGGGACGTGGTACGTGCTTGCGCCCAGACCGCCCGCTGCTGATTTATGGGGTCTTCCAGGCTGACTGCCCCAAGAAAATCCGGTGTAAAAACGTCGCTCATGCCCAATCGGTGGAGCAAGTTGTATTTACCGTTCCGGTCCGGCATCGGCTCCTTGGCCTGTTCGATGTAGCTGGCGCCTTTGCGCGCCAAGGGCAATCGACCAAGCGGCGTTTTCAGCAACAATGGTTCAAGCAGAACGCTGCGGATCGAACCCGGCACAGACTGGTATAGGCCGAATATCTTCTGCTTGGCATATCGACTATTTCCGCCAAACAACTCGTCACCGCCATCGCCAGCCAAAATCTTGCTCACGCCGTTTTCGCGCGCCATTTTCGCGCAATAGTAAGCAGGCAAGGCCGAAGAGTTACCGAATGGCTGGTCGTAGAACTGCGCGACTGCCGGAATGCTGCGGACCAGATCTTCTGGAGTAACGTAATATTCGTGGTGCTCGGTCTTGAAATGGCGCGCGGCAATCCGTGCGTAATGCATTTCATCGTAACCCACGGCCGCAAAGCCGATCGAATAGGTTGCAGCCTGTCGTCCTGATGCCTCACCGATCATGCCGGCCACCGTTGAACTGTCGGTACCCCCGCTTAAAAAACAACCCGGCTTTCCGCCATCCAGCTCGCTAGCCACGGCGTCACGCAACAGCTGGCGAAACTCAGTGCGCAAATCATCAAACGAGGGCTTGGCCATCTCGGAAAACTCGGCCACCCAATAGGGCAAGACCCTGACCGCCCCGTTTTCAAAGAGCGCGTAGTGTCCCGGCGGCAAGCGGTAGATACCTTTGAAGATCGTCCGCGGCGAGGGAATGACATGGAAATAGAGATAATCGAAGATCGCCTGCGGATCAAGTTCTGTCTTGGCATCTGCCAATTCGTCAGCACGAGCGGCGAATCGAAGCTTCCCTTGATCCACCCGGTAACACAGACTCCGGATGGCAAACCGGTCAACGGCGAGAAACCCCCGCCCTTCAGTACCCAAAAATCCGACCGCAAAGTCACCAGAAACACTCATGAGTGCCGCCGGGCCAAGTCGCCCGATCAAATCTTGCCAGACTGCCAGATAGCCAGAACTGGTGGCCAGTGCGCGAAGTTCGGCCGAAGCGAATCGCGGGTGACCCGAGACGAAAGAAGTACTACTGTACGCCATCAATCAATTTCCTTGTGATCCTACGGTCAACCCGCAAGAAGCAGCCAAAAACAATGCTATCAGCACCCTCGGAACGAGCAAACCTTGCCTGAACATAATAGCGAGAAACATGCCTTCCATTAGCCAAGCGAACAGGAAACCCGAAGCACCCGGAATTCGACCCGCCAACGAACTCAGCACGCCGCTTCTCAGCGTTTTCCGGAATTTCAATGAGCATTTTTTATCGAAGGCTTTCGGATCAGACACGGACAAATTCGCTTTGCCACCCGGCCCAGTACCTCGCGAATCAGCCCCAGAGCTCCAGGCAGTGTTCTCGGGTTGTAGGCCACCAGTCCCCAGCGTTCCCGCCGGTGTGACATCCAGAGGGGCTTGTGGGGATCGTCGCCGGTCAAGTAATCCACTTCCTTGACCCGATCTGTCTCAATGACATGCCGCATCAGGAAAGCCGTCAAAAGCTTTCCCGGTGAGTACGCCTTGTAGCGCTCATCGTAGGCAAGTTTGTATATCTCAGCCTTTCCATGAGCAACCATCCAGATTTCTGCCGCGACCGGCACGCCCTTCAAGCGAGCAATACCCAAACGAAGCCAGCCCTTTTCAGCGCATGCCCGGACAAGTCCGGGAACAAAAAGTGGATACGGCTCAGGGCGCTTCCAACTCGCAGCGTAAACCTTCTGGAAATCTTCAATAGCCTGGTCAACGGCGGCGCCTCCAGCAATCAACTCGAGCCCGCCGCCCTCCTTCTGGAACTTTCGCTCCATACGTCCTACCGTATTGCGCAGCATCCCTTCCCGACTGCTCCAGTAGGCTGACCAATCACTTGGCACTTCCAAATACCAGTTCCCGAAGCAAAAGAAAGAAAACGGGATGTACCCCCCCATCTGCAAGGCATCCTTGAGGATCTGAAAGCTGCGTGATTCGTGGTCCATTGGAGCGAAACGCAACGAGGAAAGAGAGCCATGAAACCTCCTTATACCCTCCAACAACCGAACAACATCTCTGGCTTCCAGCGTGTCCGAAAAAATGGGCGAATAGATTGATGAGTAGTAGTTGCTGAGCGACTCCAAAGTTGTCCCGAAGGACGTGTGGCTAGCACGGACAGGAAGAACAGCCACGGGAAGCCCGTTGTTTCTCAGTGTATGAAATGCGACGCCATCGCCAGTGGGATATACCGTTTGAATCAGGTTCCGGTACCAAATGCCACCCAACTCAATGCTGATTACTTCGGCATCCTCAACGAATCGAATCACTTCTTGAGGAAAATCATCCGGATGAGAATACGATTCGATGCTCCATCCCTGGCTTGAATCCATTATCGTTCTTTCATCACCGGTTCCGTTGCTACAGGTGATTCTGCTCCCGTTGAAGCACTCTCCACAGATTCGCCGCCGGGAAATGGATCACGCCATTTGCCTACCTGGACAAGCTTGCTTTTCAAGCCGGGGAGAGAAAATCCGAGGCGATATGCACGATGAGCGAACTCGAGTGCCTGCTCATACTGCTTCAATTCGAAATAAGCCAACCCAATGTTGTAATTCAGATTGGCATTATCCTTGTCATACTCAGCGGCAACCTTGAGTTGCTCCAAAGCCTCTCGGTTCCTACCATTCTTGGTTAAATAAACCCCATAGATCATACGAACGTTAGGATCGTCTGGTCTGAACCGAATTGCCCGATCAAACCAGCAACGAGTACTATATTGAGAATATGCAGGTTTTTCTGTTTTTTCGCGTATTGCCAGTTTGGACATCGCCCACAATGCCCTTGGATGATTCGGAAACACCCTCAACGTGTATGAGAGATCAGCAGCGAGCTGGCCGGACTGCCCTCCCTTAAGATGCTCTACCCGCGCCGTAAAATGATAGCGCTCCACAAGTTGTTTATCTGATGCTGTCGCCGTCCGATAATCAATGGGTCCAAAGTTATTCTGCAAATTTCCACAGTCAGACACATCGGCAACAGCCTGCAGTGAAAGACTGAGGAGAATAATTATTGCAAACACTGAATATCTCATCTGTAAGCCCTGTCGCTAATGCGAACCATTATTTAGAAATTTTTTTGCCAAAGCTAAAATAAAATAAACGAACGTCTTCGGGGAAAATCGCTTGTAGCCTAACGCGAGTCTGAAAAATCTAGCTGCACACGAAGAATCTCCTGCCCAATAATGGAAATATCCATGCGAAAAGCAAAGCTGGAACAGTCTTTTATTTATTTCGCTTTCCTGAACCGAACTTCCGTCCGGCCCGACCAAACCATGATGCTCAAGTGCTTTCTTTAACACTTCATATTCATTATTTTCCGCACGCGGCACCTTGGTAATACTGGTGGCATGAATACGATAATAGGCCAGAACCCGGTTCAACTTGTCCGCCCTGAAGTCCCATGACATCCTTAGCCAGAAGTCGTAATCCTCGCCGGTAGGCAACGACTCATCAAACCCGCCCAGTCGCTCCGCAACATCTCTTCGGATCATCGCGGTGATAACGTGAACGATGCTACCCAACAACAATTCGGTGTATATCCACCCAGAGTGCGCCAAGACAAGAGGGTTCTGAGGATTCTCGACGGCAGGTGCCGGGGGTGGATCAAACGAACCATCCGGTTTGGCGTGCCATCTTGTAAAAATCCCATAGACCACGGCCGTATCGGGATTTTGATTCAAATAAGCAACCTGCACGGATAATTTTCCGGGCAACCATACGTCATCGGCATCGAGAAATGCAATTAACTCGCCTCGGGCTTCAGCCAGCCCACGGTTTCTGGCAGCCGCAACACCCGCGTTGGCCTGGCGAATCACCCTGACTCGTGGCCCGAAGGATTCAGCGAACTCCGCGCTGCCATCGACCGACCCGTCATCAATAACAATCAACTCAATATTCGGGTAATCTTGGTTCAGAACGCTCTGAATGGCCTCGGCTATATATGGACGCGCGTTATAGGCGGGCATGATGACAGAAACCAGTGGCTGATTCTCGCCCGAAGATGATTCATTTGTCACGCGATCAATCATGGCAGGCACATATCAATTCAACCGCCCTGCCGATACGCTCACCAAATGCGGTCTTTTCGGAATGAAACCAGCTTCGCGCAGCCATCCCCAAGACTAACTTCTCCCGGTCAGGCATTTTCAAGACACGTTCAATTGAAGACTCAAGAGCTTGTTCGTCCACATAATAGTTATAACCTAGTGACTGCGGCTTCTTTCCTCCAGCAAGCACCAAAATCCCACGCTCGCTGGAAACGAGTTCATTCATCGGAGGAGCATCGGTCGTGATAACGACAGCTGCACATCCCATTGCTTCACAGATGTAGTGCCCGAAGCCTTCCGCTTCAGAAGGGCAAATGTGAACACCGCAGCGGTTCTGCAACAGCGTTAGCTCTTCGTCCGAAACCTCTGCCAGCAACCGGATGTTATTTGATTGAAATCCCAGCGTTAGCTCTGGATGACGCGTCACAATGCTCAAAGTTGGCCACTCTGGATGTGCTGCCCAAACCTTGGCCAAGGTACCGGTTCCCTTTTGAAGGCTGCGCCCGGCGACATGGAGGCACTGCCCAAAATCCTTGGTGATTGAGGAGTCATAGCGGTCGTCACTAGTGAATCCCACATAAATGGTCTTGCAACCCAATTTATTGAATATCTGTTCGGCATAGCGCGTTTTGCAGAGAACGAAATCCAACCTGTCCAGTAAGCTGTAAGTTTCTGTTCGACACCACTCCTGGTTTGGGAGTAATACGTTCAAATTTCCATGACTAAGCCAAGCGGGACAGATTTCCTCAATGAACAAGTTGACCTGTTTCACGGCTCCGGTCTGATTCAAACGACTTCTCCACCATCGTTGCATCTGGGCGCGATGCGATTTATTTCCTTGGCGACTAATGGATACAAGGAGTTTTAGAGGGCGCAACGCCTCCGCCAAAATCCGGGTATCGGCCTCGAGTCCACCAACCGGTCGTCTTATTATATTGAATCTATTCACTGCTTGAACCTGTAAATTATTTTTATATACAAAAAAATGCACTCCTGCCATTCACGCAGAGCATTATATTTTAATGAACCATAAAATGGTTAACAAAAATTAGAAATAACACGCCAAGGTCAACGTCAAATATTCTCTTAAATCCCTCTCGACTTCAAATAATAATCAAGTGTCTTGGCTATCATTTCTGCGGAGAACATTCCCTCCATGGTCTTTCTTGCAGCGATACCAATCTGGGCAGCGAGTGCCTGGTTATTTCTTATGAACATAATTATCTCTTGAGCTTCTTGATTATTACAAAACAAGAAGCCGTTAACACCATGTTGGATAAACTCACGATATCCGCCGTCAGCCCCGCATACTACAGGTAAGCCACAGGCCATTGCCTCGGTCACAACCCTTCCGTGAGGTTCCGGCCATTCAGGAGATGTTCTGTAGAAAAAGCAGTCAAGCCCATGAATAAAAACTTCGGAGGGCAGCGTTCCCTGAGGCATTAATATCACGCCCGGTTGATTGTTGAAGTATTTTTCCAGTACGGTCCCGCCCATGATCATCGACGCTCCGCCTTTACCAGCAAGCCATTGATAGATGCCAATATCCTCCGGGTGATGCTTTTCGGGCACATCCCGGCTCAGTCGTCCGACCGTGAACGTCCTGCCCTCGTGCTGCGATAACTTGAACCTGGGACGAAATCTGTTCAAATCGATCGGTGACACTTGAACTATTCCAGGCAGGCCTGTCCGTGCACGCAACCATTCGGACGCATAAACGTATTCGCAGATTGACTCCAGGCCGTGGAGACGCAAGTAATCGAGAAATTGCTCCAAATTCTGCGCATCGGGGGTGTTGTACAAGGCGATTACCCTACCCGGCCTGAAATGCTTAAGCCAACTTCCGACCTTGAAATAACAGCCGACGAAAACCAACGTACCTTCTTTCGGGTACATCCCAAGGTAACGATTTATTTTCTTTATCGGCAATCGTCGTGCAAGCTCGCAACTAATCTTGTGCTCGGACCACACTGTGACATCCGCGACTTTCGACAGCAGTGCGTAGAGTTCTGCTGTTCGATTTTCGGATCCGCCGCAAGGATTATCCATGGGGTTGACCAGATGTATTGGCGGCACCCTCGAATCATCCGACGCCATCGTTCCAAAAACATGAGCACGAATACTCATGAACCCCCGCCATCTTGAAATTGATCAGCGTGCATGAGCTTTATCCCGAGCGCATCATCGGCTCGCGATTCAGCTGCCCGCGGACTAGCATCTGGGCGAATTCCGAACAATGACTCGACATCAAGGGTCGGTTCTACAAACAACCTCCCAGCCAGAAAACCGGCGGATTCTGGAATGAATCCCTCTAACGCCCCACCAGGGAAATTTGTTAATTCACCGATATAGAAAGAATCGCGAAGCTGATAAAAATCCACTCGTATGAAACTGAAGTCATCGGCAAGCGTCGCAGCAGCGCTCAACATCTGTTCGAACATATGAGGCCGGGTAATCGGTATTTCAGAACGAGGATGAATCCCTTGGAAATCAAGCTCACGCCAGTTGGGAGAAAAATAATTTCGCAGATGTCCGGAAAATCTGTTGATATCAACCTGAACGAAAGCTGGATGACCCTGAAAGCAGAAAAGTTTGTAGTCGCCAGGAACGTCTTTTCCGTCCTCCACGAGATATTCCTCGACAATCACCTTTGGTTCAAGGCCCCGGTAGTTTGGCTCTCTACAATGCTCTGAGTAATCGATATCGAACCAAGTCCGAATTTCATCCAAATCAACCGATGGGATGCCATCTTTCCGAACAATCGTCTTGCCACTGGCATGTGTTGCCTTGATGACACAGCTCTCTGGATAGCAGTATTTGGAGGCATCTTCCCGTGTCCGAAGAACTGCGATCGTTCTTGCTGTAAAGCCGTCACCAAGTTTTTGACGAACGTACTCCTTGACATGCTCCTTATCACTGATTCTTTCGCGCAATTTGCTACGTCCATCGGGAGAAATCATAAGACGAAGCAAATGCTCATTGAATTCCCGTGGTCGCAGAATGTTGGGGAAGCGCTTGAATGACTCGTTATAGTTCAGGATCAGCCATAGCCCGTCTCCAAACAGATTCACCGGCAGCAATTCCTTTATTGCGGCAAGTGCACCGACACTTCGATAAGCCCAGTATGCTCGTTTGATCAAAGGTGGATTTCTATTTTTTTCTGACTTCATGCGTATTACCGCATCGAACCCATTGAGAGCAGCCTGGCCACCAATGTCTTACCGCGCTCCTTGAGCGACAATCTGCGCCAACCTAGGCGGGCGGCAATTTCCGTTACCATTTTGTATTGCTGTCTCGCGAAAGCTGACCAGTGCGCTTCGGACAAGCCTTGAAGCGTCGCCGCGTGAATGGTTTTGCGCTCATCCTCATCAAGATCCGGTCGCTGGAGCAGGTGTTCCCAAAGACGAACCCTCCCGAGGGCAACTGCCAGGCCGTCTGCCGAGTCATTCCCTTCGTGGGAACGATAGCGCACGGTGGGCTCCCATATCAGGCCGAGTTGGCCAGCTTTTATTGCGCGAAACATGAAGTCTATATCCTCCGCTTTTGCACCCCGGAGCGACACATCCCAACCACCCAGACGCGCGAAAAGGTCACGTCTGATAGCAAGCGTTGAAGGCCAAAACGGATAGACCGGGAAAAGACGCGTCGTTGGAAAACTTCCGATAATCGAGAAATTTTCATCGTCGGGCCGGGGAATGTCATCCCAGAAACCGGGCGAATGGCGAGCAATTTCAGAAAAGACGCTTTCGTCCTTTAATCCGGCACTGTCAAACTTCCTGAAATCTCCTGCAATCAGATCAACTTGGTTCGTAGAAATCAATTCATCAAGTAGCTCGTTCCGATTTTCCTCCCAAAGGTCATCGTCGTCCAAAAAGGCAATCCACTCACCTGTCGCATTCTGCACACCAAGGTTGCGAGCACTTTGCATACCGCCGTTGGGTTGCCAGAAATAACGGAAACGTGGACCAAAACGCTCGACCACTGCTTGTGCAGACCCGCTTCCACCATCATCCACCACCACGATATCGTGCAATGGCAGCGTTTGTACCGCCAGCGAACTGAGCGCTTCCGCCAAGAATTCATCTCTCTTGTAGGTGGTTATCACGACGGAAACAGAATTGGTTCTTTGTGGTTTACCCATGGCTACATTCTTTCAACGTGATGATTTCAACGCGTGGGCTACTGAACGCGCCAGTGCCCCAAATGGGAATTTCAGTCGCATCACGTTTGGAGCGATTTGCTGGCTGCTGATCCAGCATTCCAGTGCTTCCTTTAGGCACCCTTGCCTGGAAAGGTTGTAAGCGAGATCGAAAGCGTATCGACTCGCCCCCTCACGAAGTAGTTCCATCTCCTGGGCAGTGGTTCCGGTCGGCGGATTTCGATACAGTCGCAGCGTCATTTCAGCTCCAGATCGCAATTGCGCAATTACCCTTTCCGGGAGCGAGTGATAACCCTGTCCGTCGACCCGCTGTCGATAAAGAGGGCGATTCAGCAATGCGCAACGGGAACGCAGCGCGGCACGCAATGCCCAATCACAATCCCATAGGAGACAATCTGCTCGGTGCACGCCGATGCCGTCCAGAGCGTTCCGCCTTACAACCGGGCGCTGGAAACACATTGGCACTGTCCGTAGCAATGCCGCAAGAAGGCGATGGTCAAACACCCAGAGGTCTGGCTCGATCTCGACTGGCTGCGCGATCGAAAATACCCGCGCCACGGCCGACTGGTGTCCATCGGCCTCCGCCTTGGCGTTGCTCCCGAACCAATCCACCCCCATAAACAAGACATCGATTTCGGGATGTTGCTCAAACACTGCAAGCGCCGATTGCAGGAACTCGGGATGGAAAAGATCATCGTCATCAAGGAAGGCAACAATTTGCCCGGATGACATGGTAATGCCTTTGGCTTTGCTGGCCGCGCCGCCCTGAGACCTCTCATTTCTAGCAACGAGGATCGTGCCGCACGCCAACGAATCTTCCGCGACAACAACTGGCGGTTCGGAGGCATCATCGACGACGATGATTTCCCAATCATCAACAGTCTGGGTAATGACACTCGATAATGCCTCTACAAGCAACACGGAGCGATTGTGTGTGGGCAGGATCACGCTGACTGATGGGCTATTCTTTGCTTGCATCGAATTCATGGTTTGGGTTGAGTGTTCATCTGGCCCCGTCAGCACTGCGGGAGTTAACGTTTGAACTTCGAAAGGGCAATCCGGGCATCCAGAATATGCTCCCTGCAAACAAGCGAAACACCCAGAATGTAGATCACGGCACCAGAGAGTACAAGAGTCAGAAATCGCTCCGGCAAACTGTCCAGCGAATCATGGACCGCCCCCCTGAGCAAGGTCACCCCGCCCCACATGATTAACGAAGCTATAAGTGGGCCACCAGTCATCTGCCACACTTCTCTCCACCCCAGACTCACGAGACCGAGGGCCAATCGGAAAAAGGTAAGCCACACGCCAAGCATCAGGAACCTCGCGTAAACGATCCCCATCAGGCCCCAGTAACTGCCTGCGATGGTCGCCAATGCCGTAATCACAGTTGCGATGAAATAGAGCTTGAATGAGAGCGCAACCCGATCGGTTGCATTGAATATCGGGGTACCAATACTTGACGCGGCGCCGAATCCAGTCCCGATCGAGATGATTTGCAGAATCGGGATCATCGCCAGCCATTGGTCGCCGTAAAGCAGAGGCACCAATTCTTCTGCAACCGCGGCGATTCCGAAACCAGCCGGCATAAAGATCACTGCCAGCAGGCGACCGCTACGCAGGATTCCTTCCCGAAATCGGTTGGTTTCGTTCTGGATTGCCGAGAATGCCGGAAATAGTACGCGTTGCAGCGGTTGCACCATGCGTGCGCGCACCTCATCGGTAAGTGAGCGTGCGTTCTGGTAAAAGCCGAGCGAAGTTGCACCCAACAGGCGGCCGATCAGGAGTATGTCAAGATTCGCGTTGATGTAGAACAGGATTCCGTTGCCGAAATACCCGCCGTTGGTCCGCCAGGTAGAGGCGAGGAAGCGCTTGTTGAACCGTAATCGCGGTCGGTAACCCACCAGCCATGTATAAGCTACCGTCTGCGAGAGCACGCCCGCAAGCGCGCCGCCGACCAGACTCCAGACGCCATAGCCATTCATTGCCATGACGACGGCCGTACCGGCGCGGAAAAAAAGCATTAGCGTCTGAATGAAAAAGTCCGCGCGGAACATCATCATCCGTGCCATGAGGCTACGCGGAACGATAGACAACTCTTCCAGAATAAACGACAGGCAAAGCGCCTGCAGCAGCGTGCCAACCATCTTGTCGTCGAAGAAATATCCGGCAACGAATGACAAGGCAAAAACCACGCTGGTGAGCAGCACCCCGAGACCGAGGGCCGCCCAGAACATCGTGTCCATATGAATTCGCGCGATCTTGCTGCGCTGAATCAGGATGTAGCCAAAGCCGAAATTCGCAAACAGCGCGGCAAGTTCGGTAACCACCGTTGCCATCGCAATGTGGCCGAAGTCCGCCGGTGTCAGAAGTCGCGCCAGGATGGCCATCGAACCGACGGTAATTGCGGTACGAATGGCAATGCCGAGAAAAGTGAACGCCGCACCGTCGACCACCCGCCGCCCGAGGTTTTCGCTGGACGGTCGGAAGGCCCGTTGAACGAGCGTCAGAGAACGGCTTGAGCTAGCCAATTGATTGTCGCTTGTTCGACTTGCGACCGCCACTGGGCAGTCGAAAAGGTGTGGTTCGCATCGGGGATTTCTTGCCTCGTTATTTTTGGCTGTGCCAGAACGCCTGACCACGCAGGGTCAGCGCCGGCATATTCGATAAATTCACGCGCCACGAAATCCTGGCCGCTGAGGATCAACAGGATCTGCGCCGGATATTCCCGAAGCGCTTCCAGCATTCTTCCCTGAAAGGAACTGTCACTCCCCCCGGCAACCGGTGTTTGCGCAGAAAGGCGCAGCGAACGCAGCAAGCCGCTGATTGCGTTGCCGATTCCAACTTGCCCGTGCAGCAGCTTCTGCCAGAAATCGACCGAAATAAGACGTTGACCGTAGTAATGCTTGACGTGCGTGCGTGCCTGGGTCGCGGCGGAACGTACCCACGGGTTGACCAGGCAAAACCCCGCAATACGCGGGTCGCGTGTGCCGTGCCAATAGAGCAGCGCCGCGGAGGCGGCGTCGCACAAGCCCCAGAGGACGATCCGACGGACGGCGGGGACGGCGGCTTGCAGCGCATCGACTGCAGCGCCAATGTCTTCGTCAACGTGATCGAAAGCGCGTTGCTGGCCTGTGCTGTCGCCCATGCCACGGAAGTCGAAGCGCAGCACGGCATAACCCGATTGCGCCAGCGCGCGCGCCAGCAACACAAATTGCCGGTGGCTGCCGACCCGGGTTTGCGGCCCGCCGACCACCAGTACGACACCGATATCCGCTGGCGTTTTCGGCAACGCCAGAATGCCGAGCATTTGTTCGCCCGCGCACGGGATGAAGAGCGGATGTTCCGTGAAACTCACAATGCGTCCGGCCCGCCGAGCGCGTCAAGCGTCGCCTGAATCAAGGCCCGCGATTCCTCGATTTCGCTGGTCTGCCAGAAGGACGGCCCGGAAACAACCTGGCTGCGCACGGCCAAGCCTGACTTGTGCCATTCTTCCAGCCGCTTGCGGGATATCGGTGCGAGCGTTGCCTCGGCGCGATTCGACAGCTCGATCCATTCGACGCGCCCGGCGTTGGGCAGAAGACGAAGTTCGGCCGCCTCAAGTCCGTGAGTCAGCGCCGGTGAAAGCCGATAACCCGCAACCTCGATGGCTTCGCCCTGAGCCAGTTGCTGGCGCATTTCCTCGGCTAGCTTTTTGCCTTCGTTACCGATCAGTTCCCCGGCCAGTTTGAGGCGCAGAAATTGTTGCAACAGCGGCTTGCCGGCAAGCACGGGTTGCCAGAAGAGAAAATTCGGGCAATTTTTCAGGTTGACCGCAGCATTCACGGCAAGCAGGCAACCGGCGCGCAAACCCCAGAGCCAGAGCGGCGCGCTGCTTCTTTCCTGCAACCAGTGGCAAGCCTGGCTCACATCCGCGACCCAGGAATCCCAGCTCGCATCGCCAAAGTCGCCGCTACTGTCGCCGCAGCCGTCCAGGTCAATTTGCAGGACGCCATAGCCGGCAACCGCCAAGGCGCGTGATTGCAGCGCAGCCATGCGCCGCGATTTGTTCATTTCTTCGGCGAATGGATGGATGTACAGCACCGCGCCCTTCTCTGCCGCCGCTTGCGAGGGGGTGTAGAGACAGAAACGCTGGCCGGCGCCAGCCGGAAGAAAGAAGGCTTCCCGCTGGATCATGGCGTTCAGGCTGCGAGCTTGCCTTCGACGAATTCGGTAAGTGAACCGACGGTGGCAAAGGTGCTTCCCCCGATCTCGTCATCATCGATCGAAAATCCGAAGCGTTCCTCAAGCGTAGTGATCAAGGCCACAACCGCCATCGAGTCGAGTTCCGGGATGGCGCCCAAGAGCGGCGTCTTCTCGTTGAAGCCGGAAGCGCGCCCCTTGAGACTGAGTATCTCGTCGAGAATGGCGAGAATTTCCTGTTTGATTTCCAACGTTCACTCCACGTGCAATGAGCCAAGAGTGGGCATTATAGGCGGAGCGCGTAAAACGGACTGTGAGATACTGCACGCTGTCATACCTTGTCCCGGCCCGCTGAGCGCCCTGACTCATTTTATTCTGCCTGTGTGACCCATGCGTGACTCGACTCTTCTTCCCGACCTGACCGCTCGTGCCGCCTGGCGCACGCCGCAAGCGCCCGCCCTGACTTATGGCAAGACCACCCTGAGTTACGCACAGCTTCAACAGGCAGTCTCGGCCTTCGCCGGCGGCTTGATCGGCCTCGGCCTGCAACGCGGCGAGCGCGTTGCCATTTATCTGGAAAAGCGCTTCGAAACGGTGATCGCCAGCTTTGGCGCGCCCGCTGCCGGCGGCGTCTTCGTGCCACTCAACCCTTTGCTCAAGGCCGAGCAGGTGGCTTACATCCTGCGCGACTGCAATGTCCGGGTGCTGGTCACCTCGCCGGAACGGCTGGCCTTGCTGGCCGATACCCTGGCGCAATGCCATGACCTGCGCCACGTGGTGGTACTCGATTCCCCCGAGCCGCTGCCGTTCGCTTGCCCGCTTGCGAATTGCCGCTGGAGCGAGTTGCTCGATCAGCCGCCAAAACCGGGCCACCGGATTATCGACACCGATGTGGTCAGCATTCTCTATACCTCGGGCAGCACCGGCAAGCCGAAGGGCGTGGTTCTCTCGCACCGCAACATGGTCGCCGGCGCCAGGAGCGTCGCCGACTATCTTGAAAACCGCCCAGACGACACGCTTCTCGCTGCCCTGCCCCTGTCTTTCGACGCCGGTTTCAGCCAGTTTGACGACGGCTTTTCACGTCGGGGCGCGGGTCGTTCTGCTGAATTACCTGCTACCGCGCGATGTTATTAAAGCCATCGAACACGAAAAAGTGACCGGCCTGACGGCGGTTCCGCCGCTCTATATCCAGCTCACGCAATTGAATTGGCCTGAGACGATCGGCGAACACTTGCGTTACTTCGCCAGCACGGGTGGCCGCATGCCGCGCGATACGCTGGACGCCTTGCGCCGCCACCTGCCCAGGAGCAAGCCTTTCCTGATGTACGGCCTGACCGAAGCCTTTCGCTCGACTTTCCTGTCACCGGACGAAGTCGACCGACGGCCCGATTCGATCGGCAAGGCGATCCCCAATGCCGAAATCCTCGTACTCCGCGAGGATGGTACGCCCTGCGCGCCCAACGAGCCGGGCGAACTGGTCCATCGCGGCGCGCTGGTCGGCATGGGATACTGGAACGATCCGGAAAAAACCAACGAGCGTTACAAACCGCTGCCCGCGAACGTTGCCGGCCGCGAAGCCGGCCTGGTGCTGTCGGAGATTGCTGTTTTTTCAGGCGACACCGTGCGCATGGATGAGGAGGGCTTCCTCTATTTCATCGGCCGGCGCGACGAAATGATGAAAACGTCTGGCTACCGTGTAAGTCCGACCGAAGTCGAGGAAATTCTTTATGCGACCAAACGGGTGGGCGAATGCGTTGCGTTCGGGGTAGACGATGAGCGGCTGGGGCAGGCCATCCAGGTGATTGCCACGCCGCCGTCTGACGGGGATCTCGACACGGCGGCACTGCTTGCCGAATGTCGCACCCGGATGCCAGCCTATATGGTGCCGGCCGGAATCGAAGTTTGCCATGGCCCATTGCCGCGCAATCCGAACGGTAAAATCGACCGCAAATTGCTGTCGACCACATGGATCGAAAAATCTATCGGCTGACGCCGGAAATTTCGCCAGGATATCAAAGCGATGTCGCACCCAGAACTCACACTTCCCGTTCATGCTCCGATGAGTCAGTTCGCCGTTGCCGACGGCCGGTTGCTGGTCGGCGGAATTCCGCTCGACCGCCTTGCCGCTCGCGTCGGCCAGACGCCTTTTTACGCCTATGACCGGGGTTTGCTCAGGGCGCGCATGGGCGAATTGCGTGCCGCGCTCCCGACTTCGATCAGACTGCACTACGCAATGAAGGCTAATCCGTTGCCGGTGCTGGTTAGCTTCATGGTGGGGATGGTCGATGGTATCGACGTCGCTTCGGGGGGCGAACTGAAAGTGGCACTCGATGCCGGGGCCAACCCGAAGGAAATCAGTTTTGCCGGGCCCGGCAAGCGGCATGGCGAGTTTGACCCAGGCGGTTGCTGCGGGAGTGTTGATCAACATTGAATCCTTCCGCGAAGTGCGCGAGCTGGCTGAAATTTCCGGCGAATTGTCACTTCCTGCTCGGGTGGCGGTGCGCGTCAATCCCGATTTTGAGCTCAAGGGGTCAGGCATGAAGATGGGCGGTGGCGCCAGGCAATTCGGGGTCGACGCCGAACTGGTGCCCGAATTGCTGGGCGAAATCGCCAGCGCCGGGTTGGATTTCGAAGGCTTCCACCTGTTCGCCGGCTCGCAGAACCTGCGCGCCGAATCGATCTGCGAGGCGCAGCAGAAATCGTATGAACTTGCCCTTCGCCTGGCGGCCGACGCGCCGGCCCCGGTGCGCTTCCTGAACCTGGGCGGGGGATTCGGCATTCCTTATTTCACCGGCGAGCAACCGCTCAACCTGACCGCCATCGGCGACAATTTGGCGTCACTCGTCGAGCGCGCAGCGCAGGAAATGCCACAGGTTGAACTGGTTATCGAACTCGGCCGCTATTTAGTTGGCGAAGCGGGAATTTTCGTCACCCGCATCGTTGACCGCAAGGTCTCGCGTGGGCAGACGTTCCTGGTCGTTGATGGCGGCCTGAACCACCACCTAGCCGCATCCGGCAACTTCGGCCAGGTGATCCGCAAGAATTACCCGTTAGCGATCGGCAATCGCATGGCGGACGAAACGAAAGTTTTGGCCTCGGTGGTCGGCCCCTTATGCACGCCACTGGATATACTGGGCGATCGCTTGGTGCTTGCGGATGCCCGGCCCGGCGATCTGGTAGTGGTTTTCCAGTCCGGCGCTTACGGCGCCAGCGCCAGCCCGCAGAGTTTTCTGGGACACCCGGCGGTGCTCGAAGTATTGGTTTAGACGCCTATCCATTCTCAATTCACCGCAAGCAGGAAATTCGGAAATCAACTTTTTTTCATATAGTTACGTGAGTAAATTGATGACCGTGAAATACTGCACATCCAGTGTCATGAAACCCGCGTAGACTTTGCATCATCGCTGAAGCGACTTGCAGTCAGCGGCTGGTCAAGGCCAGGTCGAGGCCTCAATGCTTCGCTCTGGTGGGTTAAACATCGATGCCATCCAAATGGCGGTATCATGTAACCAGCATTCCATGCTGCAGTTGCACACTAGGAAATGATCATGGTTCGTCTGTTTAATCACTGGATTCGTTTGCACCCGCTGGTACAGATGTTTTTCGATCTGTCCTTCGTGATCGTTGGCATGCTGATCGCATTCATGTGGGTAAGCAGCGGCTTGCCGATCAATTACAAGCAAGTGCTCCTGTTCGCCGTGATCCTCGCCGCATCAGTCGTAGCGATCAACGCCGCACTGGGTTTTTATCAACACTTTCATCAGCGCAGCATTGCTGACGGTCGGGCCCGTGCGGTTTTGTCGCTGTACTTGTCGGTTCCTGTCGCCTACGGAATATTCGCGCTGCTTCCCATGACTTCGGTCAGCAAGGAATTCATGCAACTGTCGGCCATGTCGGCAATTTTCGGCATGCTGGTCAATCGGGTCAGCATGTCCTATTCGTCACCCTCGGGAGCGCTTACCAAGCGCGTCATGGTATTGGGCACAGGATCACGCGCCCTCGCCGTCAAGCGCGCCCTGGCAAAATCTGATCCCTCGGCAGCGATAGTCGGGTTTTTCCCGTCCCAGAACGAGGAAACAGCAACCGTTCCCTATGATCAGGTTCTCTCGCCGGGGGACTCCCTGCTTTCGACAGCCCAAATGCTCAAGGTCAATGAAATTGTGGTGGCCCTGACCGAACGCCGTGGCGGATCAATGCCCATGCGCGAATTGCTGGATTGCAAGTTGCAAGGTATCCGGGTGCTGGACCTCGCCAGTTACTTCGAACGGACGCTGGGCCAGATTCGCCTTGATTCACTTTATGCCGGTTGGCTTATTTTCGGCGACGGCTTTCGCCAGGGCACGTTGCGCACGGCACTCAAGCGACTATCCGACCTTCTTTTTTCGCTGATCTTGCTGGTTATTGCCTTGCCGATCATGCTTGCGACAGCGCTTTTGATCGTCGCCGAAAGTGGCGGGCCCGTATTTTACCGACAGGAGCGTGTCGGTCGCGACGGTCGACTGTTCAAAGTGATCAAATTCCGCAGCATGCGTTGCGACGCCGAAAAGGATGGCCGGGCTGTCTGGGCCACCGCCAATGACCAGCGCACGACGAAGGTTGGCCGCGTTATCCGCAAACTGCGCATCGATGAGTTGCCGCAACTGTTTTGTGTTCTCAAGGGCGACATGAGCCTTGTCGGTCCACGCCCGGAACGCCCCGTCTTCGTCGATCAACTGACCCGGGAAATCCCCTTTTACGCGGTACGGCACAGCGTAAAGCCGGGCCTGACGGGCTGGGCCCAAGTCCGCTATCACTATGGCGCGACTGTCGAGGATTCGGCTGAAAAACTGCAATACGACCTGTACTATGTCAAGAACAACTCCCTGTTTCTCGACATTGTCATTCTATTCGAAACGATCGGTGTCGTTTTGACCGGTAAGGGCGCTCACTGAATTCAAATTTGCCGCGCCGTCTGCAGCGTGGCAAGAAAACCCAGCGCATATGGATATCCAACCTGCAACATTGATCGCCTGGAGTCTCGGAGTCGCCGCAGTCAGCTATCTGCTGTTTGCCGCCTATCTCGTTTCTCTCGGACAACAATGGCACAAAACACCCAGATCCCGAGCAATGCTGGCGGCAGTTCTGTTGTCTGCCGTCTGGGGCATTCTCGGCAGCATTTTCTTCCAGACGGGAAAAACTGTATTTCTGTTGTTGAGTACGGTCGCCGACCTCCTCCGCTACGGAGGATGGTACGTTTTCCTGATTCTGCTGCTGCTCCCCGAAGGAACTGAAAAAGTTCGGGAACGGCCGTTCGGCGCATGGCTGATTCCGGCGTGCTGGCTGGTCATCGGGGGCGGCCTTGTTCTGCATGCGGGCCTGGCCCTCAACCTGCTGCCGGCAGAACAACTGGCACGCGCGACGCTTTTCCAGGCGGTCGCCATGGTGGTATTGGCCCTGATGCTGGTGGAGCAACTGTTCCGCAACGTATCCGACGACTCGCTTTGGAATATCAAACCGCTATGCCTCGGGCTAGGCGGCATGTTCACATTTGATCTTTATCTCTATTCCGATGCGCTGCTATTCAGCAAACTCGACGCCGACGCCTTTACGGTGCGCGGCTTTGTTCACGCCTTGGTGATCCCCCTGCTTTTCGTCGCAACCCTGCGTAGCCGTGACTGGACGGCCAAGATCAGGCTGTCGCAAAAGGCTGCCTTTCACACAGCCACCTTGCTGATTGCCGGGGTTTACCTGCTTTTCATGGCCGGTGTCGGCTACTACGTCCGCTACTTTGGCGGCGACTGGGGGCGCGCCCTGCAAGTCGCACTGCTCTTCGTGTCCGTCTTGACGCTCGGCATCCTGATGTTTTCACGATCGATTCGCGCCAAGTTGCGCGTCCAGGTTGGCAAACATTTTTTCAGTTATCGCTATGATTATCGCGAAGAATGGTTGCGCTTCACACATACCCTTTCGACTCAGGATTCTCCGCAGGCGATGGGGCAGCAGGTCATCCGCGGCCTGGCCGACATGGTCGAGAGCCCGGGCGGCGGGTTGTGGCTACGTGAGCCCGGACAGGAGCGCTTCGCGCAGTCGGCGCGCTGGAACATTCCGGCGCATGACGCGATTGAAATGCCCGATGATCCTTTGTGCCACTTCCTGGTCAATAGCGGCTGGGTCATCAATCTGGAGGAATACCGCTGCTTTCCGGGGCGCTATGTCGATCTCGTCATTCCCACGTGGGTTGCAGAAATTCCAGACGCATGGCTGATCGTACCTTTAATGGTCGGAAGTGATATGACTGGTTTTGTCGTATTGACCAGTTCGCGAACCCCCATTGACGTGAACTGGGAGGTCAATGACCTCTTGCGTACCGCAGGCTGCCAAGCCGCCGGGTTTCTTGCCCGGATGCAGGCGACCGAAGCCTTGCTCGAAGCCCGAAAATTCGATGCCTTCAACAAGATGTCAGCGTTCGTGGTGCATGACCTGAAGAATATCGTCACCCAACTCTCGCTGATGTTGCGCAATGCCGAACGCCATCGCGACAACCCGGAGTTCCAGCAGGACATGCTGATGACCGTCGAACACTCTGTCGAGCGCATGCGACAGTTGATGATGCAGTTGCGCGAGGGCGCCACGCCACCGGGAACGCCGTGCGGGGTCAGTCTCACCGATGTCATTGAGCGCATCCAGCAGGGTAAAATGGATCAGGGAAGAATCGTAGAAGTCAGGATAGAAGAGCGCCTTGTAACCCGGGGGCACGAAGAGCGGCTAGAGCGTGTCATCGGACATCTGGTTCAAAATGCCCTCGATGCGACCGACCCGGAGGGATGCGTATGGGTTTCGCTGGAGCGACGCGGCGACCGGGCGGCGGTCGAGGTCGGTGACACGGGGCATGGCATGAGTCCGGAATTCATCCGCGAGCGACTTTTCAGGCCATTCCAGAGCACCAAGCAGGCTGGGATGGGAATCGGCGCCTACGAGAGCGCACAATACATCAAGGAACTGGGTGGAGAGATGCGGGTTGAAAGCCAGGAAAACAGGGGTACGCGAGTCACCATGATTCTGCCTCTGTTCGATCTGCGGACGGAATCCGACTTGCGGCAAGGGGGGTCCTTGTGAGCGCTGACAGAGGCCGTCCGTTGCTGATCGTCGAGGACGATCCTGCGCTGCAAAAGCAGTTGCGCTGGTCTTTCGATCAGTTCGAGGCCCTGACCGCAAGTGATCGTGAAAGCGCGCTGGCGCAAATTCATCGCCACAGCCCCGCGGTCGTCACCATGGATCTCGGACTGCCGCCGGACGCCGACTCGGTTTCCGAAGGCTTTCGTCTGCTCGAGCAGATACTGGCCGCGGCACCCGATACCAAGGTCATCGTCCTTACCGGTCAGAATGACCGAGCAAACGCCCTGCGCGCCATCGCGTTGGGCGCCTATGATTTCTTTGCCAAGCCATTCGAGCCCGAACTGCTTGCATTGACCATCGACCGTGCATTTCGCCTGTTCGACCTGCAGCAGGAAAACCGCCGGCTTCAGGAAGCCCAGCAGCCGGTAGCGCTGTCCGGATTGCTGACACGCGATGGCGAGATGTTGCGCATTTGCCGGACTATCGAAAAAGTTGCGAGCAGCAACGCCACTGTCCTTCTACTTGGCGAAAGCGGTACCGGCAAGGAGGTTTTGGCACGTGGCCTGCACGAGGCGTCGCCCCGCCGGAAGGAGCGTTTCGTTGCCATCAACTGCGCTGCGATTCCCGACAATCTTCTGGAAAGTGAGTTGTTCGGTTATGAAAAAGGCGCCTTTACCGGTGCCGCGAAGATGACACCGGGCAAGATCGAGACCGCTGATGGTGGAACCTTGATGCTCGACGAAATTGGCGACCTGCCGATGTCTCTTCAGGCCAAGTTGCTGCGTTTCCTCCAGGAGCGTGTGATCGAAAGGCTCGGTGGCCGCCAGGAAATCCCGGTCGATGTCCGGATCGTCTGCGCGACCCACCAGGATCTGAAATCACTGATCAGCGAAGGCCGTTTCCGCGAGGATCTTTATTACCGCCTGGCCGAGATCGTGCTAACGATCCCGCCTTTGCGCGCACGCCCCGGTGACTCTGCCCTGCTCGCACATGCCTTTGTCCGGCGCTTTGCCGGGGAACAGAGTCGCGGCAACATGACACTCTCCGAGGATGCCATCCGCTCGATCGAGGCGCACACCTGGCCAGGCAACGTACGCGAACTGGAGAACTGCGTGAAGCGTGCGGTCATCATGGCGGACGCTCAGCAGATCACTCGGGACGACATCGGACTTGCTGTGACCAAGGACAGTGAAAGCGAGTTCATTGACCTGCGTCGCGTTCGCGACGAGGCAGACCGCTCGGCTATATTGACCGCCCTTGGCCGAGCCAACGGCAATTTGCTACGCGCCGCGGAAATACTCGGTATCAGCCGCCCAACCCTTTACGACCTGATGCATCGTCTGGGTCTGAAATAGCGTTTAATCACCGGGAACCATCAACATGAAGAAACCATATGCCGTCCGCCATGCCCTCCTTTCGACCGCCCTGCTTGCGGCACTGTTGGGGGGATGCGGCAGCGACAAGCCAGACTCGCTGATTGCCTCTGGCAAGGAATTCCTAGCAAAGAACGATATCAAGGCAGCCACCATCCAGTTCAAGAACGCGTTGCAGCAGAACCCGAATCTCGGCGAAGCGCGCTTCCTTCTTGGCAAGGCATTGCTCGAAAGCGGTGACGATGCGGGTGCGGAAATCGAGTTGCGCAAGGCGCTTGAACTCAAGTATTCGAGTGAGCAGACCATTCCGCTGCTGGCGAACGCCCTGCTGGGTAGCGGTCAGGCAAAGAAGTTAATTGATGAGTTTGCCGAAACAGAGCTTCCCGCCGGCGTACTCACCGCCAGTTTCCAAACCGCGCTGAGCCGGGCGTATCTGGCGCAGGGTAACGCCGAAGCCGCCGCAACCGCTCTGACCAAAGCTCTGGCAGCCCAACCAGACTTTGCACCGGCACTTATTACCAAAGCTCGCCAGAAGGCGGCCGAAAGGGACTTGCCAGGCGCCCTGGCGGTTGTCGAACGGTCTTCTTGCCAAATCCCCCGGCGACCATGAAGCATTGCTTCTGAAGGGCACCCTGCTTGGCGCTCAGGGGGATATGGCTGGTGCTCTCGAGTTCTACCGCAAGGCGCTAGCCGCCAGGCCCGATTTCATGCTGGCTCATTCGGCGATTATCAGCAACCTTCTCAACCAGGGGAAACTCGATGATGCAGGCAAGGAACTTGAAGTTTTAAAGCAGGCCGCACCCCAGCATCCGCAAACCTACTTTCTCGCAGCGCAACTGGCCTATCAGAAAAAGGATTACAAGGCTGCTCGCGAACTTAATCAAGAATTGCTAAAGATTGCACCCACCAACCCCGGCGCCCTGCAACTGGCGGGCGCAACCGAGTATCAACTGGGCGCCTACCTTCAGGCAGAATCCTATCTCAGCAAAGCGCTGCAACAGGCTCCCGGGTTCTTGCTTGCCCGTCGGCTGTTGGTCGCCAGCTATCTGCGCAGTGGTCAACCGGCCAAGGCGCTCAGCGCCCTGCAACCGATACTGAGCGACATAGACAAGGATCCTGTCCTTCTCTCCCTGGCCGGTCAGGCCTATCTTCAAAATGGCGATCCAAAAAAGGCCGAGGAGTATCTGACCAAAGCCAGCAAGCTTGATCCGAAAGATCCGTCCAAACGGACATCCATGGCGCTGGCGCAGATGGCGCAAGGAGAAATGAACACGGCCCTGGGGGAACTTGAGGACATTTCAGCCTCCGACAAGGGCACGACCGCTGACCTGGCAATCATTGCTGCCTATTTGCGCAGCAATGAACCGGACAAGGCGCTCAAGGCAATTGAAATACTCGATAAAAAACAACCCGATAACCCAGCCACCTATAATTTGCAGGCCAGCGCTTATCTGATCAAAAAGGACAAGGCCGGCGCGCGCAAGAGCTTTGAGAAAGCGCTGACGATCAATCCCGCCTATTTCCCTGCAGCGTTGGGACTTGCCCGAATGGACATCGCCGACAAAAAGCCGGAGGACGCCAGGAAGCGATTTGAGGCGATTCTCGCAGTTGACCCAAAGAACGCTTCGGCGATGCTTGCACTGGCTGATCTGCGCGTTGCTGCGGGAGGCAAACCAGCAGACGTGGCAGAACTGCTCAGCAAGGCAGTCAGCAGCAATCCGACCGAGTTGGCACCGCGTCTTGCATTGATTGACTTTTACCTGCGCGTCAAGGACACCAAAAAAGCTGTCGCTGCAGCTCAGGATGGCGTTGCTGCAATGCCCGAAAAACCTGAGCTGCTCGATGCCCTGGGCCGGGCTCAGGAGGCGTCCGGCGACTTGAATCAGGCGCTTGCAGCCTACAGCAAGCTAGCGATCATGCAGCCCACGTTGCCACTGGCCTCGATGCGCATGGCCACTTTACATATGGCAAACAAGGATAAGGAAGAATCGATCAAGAACCTGCGCAAGGCGCTGGAAATCAAGCCGGATTTGCTCGAAGCCCAGCGAGCGCTGATCCTGATTGCTCTGGAAACAAACAAACCGCAGGATGCGCTGACCGTGGCCCGGGAAGTTCAAAAACAGCGGCCCAGCGAGGCTACCGGCTTTGCTCTCGAGGGAGACGTTCAGGCGGCCGGAAAAAATTGGCCGGAAGCGGCTGCGGCATACCGGTCGGCACTGAAATATTCGACCGCACCGGAATTGGCGGTGAAACTGCATTCCACTCTCCGCGCCGCCCAAAATCGCGCTGAAGCTGACAGGATGGCTGTAGCCTGGCTGAAGGACCATCCGAAGGATGTCGCTTTCCGTATCTACTTGGGTGACATTGCCGCTTCCGGGAAGGATTACTCTGCTGCTGCGCAATACTATCGGTCAGCCGTTGACATTCAGCCCAATAATCCCCTCGCGCTAAATAATCTTGCCTGGGTTTCCGGGCAGATGAAATCGCCGAAGGCACTCGAATATGCCGAAAAGGCCAATCAGCTTGCACCCAATCAGCCCGCCTTCATGGATACGCAGGCCATGTTGATGGCCGGCAGGGGTGACAAGACCGGTGCCATCAATCTGCTGCGCAAGGCAATCGAAATTGCACCCCAAGCGGCCTCGATCCGCCTCAATCTGGCCAAGGTTTTGATCAGTGCGGGACGCAAGGATGAGGCACGAACCGAACTCGATACACTGGTAAAGCTCGGAGCCCAATTCCCCGGCCAGGCCGAAGTCGCCAGCTTGCAAAAAGAACTCTAAGAACTAATCTGACCTTTGAAAGATCCAAACTGATGAAAACGATTGCCGTAGTTGGACTGGGGTATGTGGGATTGCCGCTCGCCGTTGAGTTCGGCAAGAAGTTCCGCACGATAGGGGTGGATTTATCCGCTGAAAAGATTGCCTGCTACAGAGAATATTATGACCCGACGGGAGAAGTCAGCAGCGCCGACCTCAAGGCCGCCACGTTGCTGGAAGTCGGCACGGATCCCGCAATCCTCAGGGAGGCGGACTTCGTGATCGTCGCCGTGCCGACACCGGTGGACGATGCGCGTCAGCCGGATTTCAGTCCTCTGGTCAGTTCCTCGCGGGCGGTCGGCCAGAATCTGAAGGACGGCGCGATCGTGGTGTTTGAATCCACGGTTTATCCGGGCGCCACGGAAGAAATCTGCATCCCGATGATCGAAAAGCATTCAGGCAAGACCTGGAAGAAGGATTTCTTCGTCGGCTATTCTCCGGAACGGATCAATCCAGGCGACAAGGAACGCACGGTGACCAAGATCGTCAAGGTCGTCTCGGGCGACACCCCGGAAACCTTGGCAACGGTGACTGAAATTTACGGCAGCGTGATTACCGCCGGGGTTTTTCCGGCCTCCTCGATCAAGGTGGCCGAAGCCGCCAAGGTCATCGAAAATACGCAGCGCGATCTGAACATCGCGCTGATGAATGAACTGGCCATCATTTTCGACAAGATCGGCATCGATACGCTGGAGGTATTGCAGGCCGCCGGCACCAAGTGGAACTTCCTGCCCTTCCGCCCCGGTCTGGTCGGCGGTCACTGCATCGGTGTCGATCCATACTATCTGACCCACAAGGCGCAGAAACTCGGTTATACGCCGGAAGTCATCCTTGCCGGGCGGCGCATCAATGATGGCATGGGCAAGTTCATCGCCGAGCAAACGATCAAGCAGCTGGTCCGCAATGGGCACCCGGTCAAGGATTGCCCGATCATCGTGCTCGGCCTGACCTTCAAGGAAGACTGCCCCGACCTGCGCAACTCCCGAGTCATCGACGTCATTCGCGAACTCGAATCCTATGGCGCGCGCGTCATCGTTCACGATCCCGTTGCCGACAGCAAGGAAGCCCACCATGAATACGGAGTCGATCTGGTTTCCTGGGAAGAACTTCCCAAGGCTTCCGCCATCGTCGCTGCAGTGGGCCATCGTGAATTCAAGGCACGGTCGACGGCGGATTTCATCGAAAAACTGCAGCCCGCTGGAGTGGTGACCGACGTCAAGTGCATGCTCGACGCCCCATCATTTACCAAGCACGGCATCAACATCTGGCGACTCTAGCCGCCACAGTCCACAATGAAGCGTGCCCTTTCCCAACCTCCGAGCCTGCGCCGCCTGCTTCTCTGTTCGGCGTTGATGCTCGCGAGTAGTGTTGGGCAAGCCGCCACCGATACGGCCAGCCTGGCGGCACTGCGTGCAGAGGCGCGCGGCCATGAACATGGCGAAGGCGTTCCGCGCAACCCCAACAAGGCGATCCAGCTATATTGCGAAGCTGCCCGACTTGGAGATGTCGAATCCCAGTACAGCCTTGGCTGGATGTACGCCAACGGACGAGGCATCCAGCGCGACGATGCCACTGCCGCCTATTTTTTCGAGATGGCCGCCAAACAGGGCAACCCTCAAGCCCAACGGATGTTGAAGCAAGTCGGAGATCCGGTTCGCAAGCCACCCGAATGCCTTTTTGACAGTGATGGTCACGATATCGTCGCCAAGGCAGCGCCCGATCACCGCAAGGTCATGGAGATGGTATTGAAACTGGCTCCGGAATACGGCGTTTACCCCAGACTGGCGATGGCCGTCATTCGTGCCGAATCAAATTTCAATCCGGGTGCCGTTTCGCCAAAGAATGCACAGGGGCTGATGCAACTCATTCCGGAAACTGCCGAACGTTTCAATGTCAGGAAGCCCTTTGACCCCGAGCAAAACATCCGCGGTGGTTTGGCCTACCTGCGTTGGTTGCTGGCCTATTTCAAAGGAGATGTCGCGCTGGTTGCTGCAGCCTACAATGCGGGAGAAGGTGCGGTAAATCGCCATGCGGGCATACCACCATACGCCGAGACGCAAGGCTACGTTAAACGCATTCGCGAGATATTCAAGCGGGACGCCCATCCATTTGACTCAACCGTCACCGAGCCTTCGCCTGAACTGCCGCGAATTGCATCACGGAGGGTAATGTGAAGGCGGAGGCTTTCTGGAAGCGCAGAGTTTTCCTGAAGATGTTTTCGCTTCTCGCCTTCGGTTTCACTGCGGCGTCCGCCCATGCGGGCCTGATCGAGACCATCGAAAGAGTGAAGCCTTCGACCGTCGTCATCGGAAGCTACAAAATCACCGGTAGCCCGCAATTCGCAATGCGCGGAACCGGCTTTGTCGTCGGTGACGGCAACCTGATTGCCACCAACGACCATGTCACTTCTGAAATTGCAGATACCGAGTTGGTCGTTCGTGTTGGTGCGGGCCCCTCTCCGGGCGAATCCCGTTTGCGGCGCGCCCGGGTGGTCGCAACGAGCAAGGCGCACGATCTTGCAGTCCTGCGGATCGAGGGAGCACCACTACCTGCAATGAAACTTGGGAATTCGGATACCGTCCGCGAAGGTCAAACCGCTGCATTCACAGGGTTCCCCATTGGCGGTGCTTTGGGCTTTTCCCCGGTTACACATCGCGCGACCGTTTCATCGATAACGCCACTTGCCTTGCCCGGTGGCAACTCCAATCAGCTCAACGAGAAATTTATCCAGCACATCAAAAGTGGCACATATGACATATTTCAACTGGACGCGACAGCCTACCCCGGGAACAGCGGCAGCCCGCTCTTCGATGTCGATACTGGAGAGGTCATCGGAATCATCAACATGGTATTCATCAAGGGGAGAAGAGAGGCCGCACTGAGTCAGCCGTCCGGTATTACCTATGCCATTCCCTCAATTCATCTGAAAAATCTGCTTTCACAGCGCTAATTGACGCAGACGCTTTCTACCGAAGTAACAGCAAGAACCTCAGGTTGTGAATGCTCAAACTTACTCTCTGACAGCATCCCGGTAGCTCGAAATACTTGCTGACTATTGCTGCTTGAGATCGAGTTGTGCCAGGTCGACCCGCTTCCGGAATCCGCGGAACCTAAGCCATGCCTTGTGCGACAGGTGTTTGGCGAGCAGCCCGGGCGGCATCCGCAACCAGTGGGCACGAACATAGATCAGCCAGCGGGCAATCGCCGCCAACCGGGAAGGATGATCCGGGTGGCCAGGCAGGAGCGCCAGAGGAATCAGCCGATTCATCAGGGAACGGATCGGCCAGGCAGGCGCAGCATCTTCCATCCCGATCAACACCTCCGGTGGAATCGGCGTGCCGAAAAGTCGCTGCGCATGGTCCAGCCCGTAATACAACGGGCGCTCAAAACCCAGCGCGCGCGCCCTCGGCCCCAGGCTAGACCAGAAACCAGGCTCCCGTCCATGGTGGCAAAGCAGATCATGGACGTCGAGCAGATCCCGCAAGCGCAGGCCTTCGTCGGGATCGCCCTCGAGAAAAAGGTGCACCAGGGCGTGCAGCACCATGTCGGCCGGGGCAAGAACCTTAAGCCGTGGATCGGCCAGCGGTCGAGCACCGGTGAACAGCGACGCAGGGTCTGATTTAAGGTGGCTGGTTTTCGGCAACAGCCGGTGGTGGATATCGATTTCGGTGCCACGCTCCCGGTGACGAAGCGGCGGAATTTCATGCATCCAGACGCGGTAGTAACGGTCGTCATACGGGTCGATCTGCGTCTTGAACCAGCCGCGCTCGACGAGTCTTTCCTCGATCGCCCCGACCCGGTCCTCCGGCACCAGCAGATCAACATCGGCGAAGATCCGGCCGCGCGTTGGCGGAAGCTCAGCTTGGAGATAGGCGGTGCCTTTGAGCAGAATCAACGGCACGTCGATGCCTTTGAGCGCCCAGAGGAGACGGTTAACTTCCCAGGGAATCAGGGTATTGCGGTGCGCGATGATGTTACGGGCTGCCCTCAGATGTGCAGCTGCGCGCGGCGGGATGGCACCAAGCAGACCGGCCCGTGCAAGGTCGGATTCCAATCGTCCGAGCACTCGGGCGCGCCGGGCCACACGCAGGAGCAGTTCCCAGTCGGCCGGCGACAAGCCCGGCAGATTTTCGGGGGTCTTTAGTGCCGCGAGCAGCAGTTGCTGAGCCCGTCGTGCCTCTTTGGCCACCTTATTCATCACCGCCCCGTGCCAACTCGTCGAGCGCATTGACCGCTTCGTCGAGGTTCGAATAGATCAGCGAATAGGAATCGCAGGAATTCACCATCTCGCCGACCAACCGAAAGGCAGTTTCGTCCAGGACATCGTAGTTGAACGCGTTGGTGGCCACCATCAGGAATGCCTGACTCTTTGGTATCGGTTCGAGCGTCAGCGGCGCATTGGCAACCCATCTGGGAAAAACGAACCAGCGTGGCCGGGCCGGCTCCTGCGCTCGCCGGATGCTGTCTTCTGGCGGCCGCACATGCGCTACAGTTCCCTTGCGGGTTCCGAGAAACGACGGCCCGATTATCGCCTCAGGACGAAATTCCCTTATTACTTCGATCGACTCATTCTTCAGCGGGATCAGGCGCGGCATCGGAAGCAGCAGCCCATCCTCGGGCCGCACCATGCCGAACTCATCAGAAAGAAGACGCCATCCGGAGTGAACCAGCGCGGCGCACAGCGTAGACTTTCCATACCCGGGTGAGGCAGGAAACAATATCGCGTGGCCATTCCGCTCGACGCCTGCCGAATGCAGAAGCAGCAGATGATGCGCGCGTGTTGCCACGCACCAGTTAATCCCCCATTCGAGTGCAGGAAATGCATGTTCGACGGTATACGGTGCGAAGGGAAATTGCCCATCAACCCCAAAACAAGCCTGGCTACGTATCCATTTGCGGGGTCCGCGCGGCGCGCTGATTTGAACGTGGAAGTCGCTGATCGCTGCTGCGTCAGGCAAGTGGTACGGTTCGTAGAGCTGATGGGCGAGCGATGCGAAAGAATCGAGGTTGGAACGAATAGTAAGGTTGAAGGGGCCGAACTGGAGCCTGAGTCCCTCTACTGCCAAGCATTTTCCCAGTTCCCGGCGACTCAGGTCACCGACGATCATTGAGGGATGCTGGCTTCGTCAAGGTACTCGATGAGGCCCAGTTCTTCGAGTCGGACGATTGCAAACTCAAAGCCATTGGCATCCAATTCCCCCTCGCCGAGGCCAAGGGCGGATTCGGTTTGGTATTTGATTGCCTTTGCCTCTAGCGGACCCATCGCCAAGCACTTCAAGATCAAAGCAGTCGTTTCGTTGAAAACGTGCGTCTCGGCAGAAGTCGGTTGATAGGTGATGAATATGTCGTCCCACTGGTGCCACAGCAATCCACGGGCAGCAGGTGTGCAGATCAGGTGCGCAACTGCTTCAGAGGTTCCAACCGTCAACATCAGCCCAATTCAAATGCCATTCACTCAATCGGTCGCTACGACCCGGCGCTATAAAGCAACAAAAGATGCCGCGGCAGTTGCACTCAGAATTGCGACATTTGTGCCCCCGGAAAGGTTGCCGCATTGCCCATTATTGCCGATTGTATAGCCGGGGGGGGCGCCCACAAGGTTTTCCAATTTTGTTGGGGCATCCGGGCATGTATTCACATCCGACACCTTGAAGCACACGTCGCCCTCCACCGCACCTACGCTGGCAGGAGGCTTAGCATTGTTATCAAGGACGGTATTCACCGTTCTCGCTCCTGTACACGAAGCCGCTGCCAACGCTCCGCTACGCAAGGTCAGGATCAAAGGTGCCAACGCCACTGCACCACGAACCACGCGCCGCCGCCCGGCATTTCCCTGTTGGCTCGACACTTCCTGATCGCTATTCAATTCGCTCATGGCTATTCCTCTTCAGCATGGCATCAACCAATATGAATTCTATAAAGCAAAAATCGAACCAAAAAAATTAATCACAGATTTTCAATTACTTATACAAACAATATTCGAAACAATCTACTTGTTTCCAGCAAACTGTAAAATTTCCCGACACTCCTGGGTACTAGCGCTCAATTTTATGCCAAGCGTGCAATCACCATAGAGGGAATATCTCACACCATTGACCCAGCGAAGCCTGACTCGCGCCGCAAACTACCGAGACCTCACCGTCAGGTAGAAAAGCCCTTCGGGTTAAGCGATTGCCAGCGCCAGGCATCACGACACATCGCGTTGATATCCTGCTCGGCCGACCACCCGAGAACCGCCTTGGCCAGCGATGGATCAGCATAGCAGGCAGCAATATCGCCCGGCCTGCGCTCAACGATGCAATAGGGTACTTTTCTGCCACTCGCCTGTTCGAACGCCGCCACGACCTCAAGGACACTATAGCCACGACCCGTGCCCAGGTTGATCGACACGACGCCAGGCTGCCTGTCCAGGGCTTGCAGGGCAGCCAGATGTCCGCGTGCCAGATCAACCACATGGATGTAGTCACGCACGCCCGTACCGTCCGGCGTCGGATAGTCGCCACCGAAGATATTGAGCTCGGGCCGGCGTCCGACCGCCACCTGCGCCACGAAAGGCATCAGATTGTTGGGAATACCGGCAGGATCCTCGCCGATCAGCCCGCTCGGATGCGCGCCGACCGGATTGAAATAGCGCAGCAAAACCACGCGCCAACGAGCATCGGATTGGCCAATATCGCGCAGCATTTCCTCGATGACGAGTTTGCTGCGGCCATAGGGATTGGTGACCTGCAGAGGAAAGGTCTCATCGATGGGAACCTTGTGCGGATCGCCATAGACGGTGGCGGACGAACTGAATACCAGTTGACGGACACCGGCCCTGGCCATGGCCTCGAACAGGCGCAAGGAGCCAACCACGTTGTTGTCATAATAGCGCAGCGGCTCCGCAACCGATTCGCCAACCGCCTTGAGGCCGGCAAAATGAATTACCGAGTGAATCGGATAGCTGGCGAACAGCCGCTCAAGGAGCAGCGAATCCCGGATCTCCCCTTCGATAGCGACGGGGCGCTTTCCTGATATCTGCTCGATGCGCTCGAGAACCTTGGGCGAGCTGTTGGAAAAATTGTCGAGAATCAGCAGTTCATGACCTGCAGCGAGCAGTTCGACGACGGTATGCGAACCGATATATCCCGCGCCACCCGTGACAAGAATCATCGCTGCTCCCGATTTTGCTTTCCGATGTCCGCTGCGAACACCCGGTCTGGATTGGCGTGCCCGGAGGGACTCGAACCCCCGACCTGCTGCTTAGAAGGCAGCTGCTCTATCCAGTTGAGCTACGGGCACATGAGGGTGAAAAACAACAAAGAATGGTCGGGGCGGTGGGATTCGAACTCACGACCCTCTGCTCCCAAAGCAGATGCGCTACCAGGCTGCGCTACGCCCCGACACGAGGAAACGGATTCTATCACCAGCCTGAAACCCGCACCAGTTCAAGGGCGTATAATATGAACATAAACTTTTCTTGCAGGCCACCCTGCTTTCTGATATTTAATCGCCTTTTTGTCTTTGGAAGCACAATCAAAATGGCAGAAGAACTGCTCCACAAACATTTCGCGCCCTACGAACCCAAGAAGGGTGAGGAGTACATGAGCGCCAGGCAACTTGCGCATTTCCGCAAGATTCTCGAGGCACTCAAAAAGGAGTTGGGTGAAGATATCGACCGCACGGTGCATACCATGCAGGACGAAGCGACGGTCTTTGCCGACCCCAACGATCGCGCCAGCCAGGAAACCGATATCGCCATCGAACTGCGCAACCGTGACCGTGAGCGCAAGCTGATCAAGAAGATCGACGAGACGCTGGCCAGCATCGACAGTGGCGATTACGGGTTCTGCAACAAGTGCGGTGTCGAAATCGGCATCAAGCGCCTGGAAGCTCGCCCGACAGCGACACTGTGCATCGACTGCAAGACACTCGATGAAATGAAGGAACGGCAGATGGCGAAGTAGCCTTCGCCATCTCCTGTTGCGGTCAACATTGGAAATGCCGCAAAAAACAAAGGGCGCCGCGTGGCGCCCTTTGGCATTTTCGCTACCCGCTTGCGGTTACTGAGCCGTAGCTTCCGGCGCAGGCGCCGACTGACCAGCACCCTCTTCTGCTGCCGCCGCCTTCATCGACAGCTTGACGCGGCCGCGGTCGTCGGTTTCGAGAACCTTGACGCGCACGACCTGACCTTCCTTGAGATAGTCCTCGACCTTGGCCACACGCTCCTGCGCGATCTGGGAAATGTGCAACAGCCCATCCTTGCCCGGCAGTACGGAAACGATGGCACCGAAGTCAAGGATCTTCAGGACGGTGCCTTCGTAGATCTTGCCGATCTCGACTTCCGCCGTGATCGCATCGATACGCGCACGTGCATGGGCGGCAGCCTCACCACTGCTGGACGCGATGGTGATCGTACCGTCGTCCTGGATATCGATCGTCGTGCCGGTTTCTTCGGTCAGGGCGCGGATAACAGCACCGCCCTTGCCGATCACGTCACGGATCTTTTCGGGATTGATCTTGAACGTGTAGAGACGCGGCGCATAGGCCGACATCTCTTCACGCGGGCCGGCAGCGGATTCCTGCATCAGATCCGAGGATGTGAATGCGGGCATCCTTGGCCTGGGCCAGTGCAACCTGCATGATTTCCTTGGTGATGCCCTGGATCTTGATGTCCATCTGCAGCGCGGTGATACCGGTCGTCGAACCAGCCACCTTGAAGTCCATGTCGCCGAGGTGATCTTCGTCGCCCAGGATGTCGGTCAGCACGGCGAAACGGTTGCCGTCCTTGATCAGACCCATGGCGATACCGGCCACGTGCGCCTTGAGCGGCACACCGGCGTCCAGCAGGGCCAGGCAGCCGCCGCACACGGAAGCCATCGACGACGAACCGTTGGATTCGGTGATTTCCGAAACCAGACGCATCGAGTAGGAGAAATCTTCCGGCTTCGGTAGCACGGCGAGCAGCGCGCGCTTGGCCAGACGGCCGTGACCGATTTCGCGACGCTTCGGCGTTCCGACGCGACCGGTTTCGCCGGTGGCGTACGGGGGCATGTTGTAGTGCAGCATGAAGCGGTCACGGTACTCACCGGCCAGCGCGTCGATGATCTGCTCGTCGCGGTTGGTGCCGAGGGTGGCCACAGCCAGCGCCTGGGTTTCGCCACGGGTGAACAGGGCCGAGCCATGGGTGCGCGGCAGGACGCCGGAACGCATGGTGATCGGACGCACGGTGCGCGTGTCGCGACCGTCGATACGGGGAGCACCGCTCAGGATGCGGCCACGAACGATGGAAGCTTCGATTTCGTGGAACAGGTTACCAACGGTGTTTTCGTCCGGAGCGCCTTCGGCACCGGTCGCCAGTGCGGCGACGGCTTCGGCGCGGATGGCCTTGACGGCCTGGCTGCGCGTTTGCTTGACGGTGATGTTGTAGGCTTCTTCGAGCTTGGCGGAAACCAGATCCTTCAGCTTTTCAACCAGTGCTTCGTCCTGAGCCGGCGCTTGCCATTCCCATTCCGGCTTGCCGGCTTCTTCGACCAGTTCGTTGATGGCGTTGATGGCCTTCTGCGATTCGGTGTGGCCAAAGACAACGGCGCCGAGCATGATCTCTTCGGACAGCTGGTCGGCTTCCGATTCGACCATCAGCACGGCAGATTCGGTACCGGCAACGACGAGGTCGAGCTGGCTGGTCTTGAGCTGGCTCAGGGTCGGACACAGGACGTACTGGCCGTCGATGTAACCGACACGGGCAGCGCCGATCGGGCCGTTGAACGGCACGCCGGAAATGGCCAGGGCGGCGGAGGCACCGATCAGGGCCGGGATGTCGGAATCGACTTCCGGGTTCAGCGACATCACGGTGGCGATGACCTGGACTTCATTGTAGAAACCATCCGGGAACAGCGGGCGGATCGGACGGTCGATCAGGCGGCAGGTCAGCGTTTCCTTTTCGGAAGGACGGCCTTCGCGCTTGAAGAAACCACCGGGGATACGGCCGGCAGAGTAGGTCTTTTCCTGGTAATCAACGGTCAGCGGGAAGAAATCCTGGCCCGGCTTGGCGTTCTTGGCGGCCACGACGGTGACCAGAACCACGGTTTCTTCCATGGAAACGAGGACAGCACCGCCAGCCTGACGGGCAATTTCGCCGGTCTCGATGGTGACCTGATGGGCACCATAGGCGAATGTTTTTTTCACGACATTAAACATAATTCCCTTTCACACTCAACAATTTAGCTTCAACACTCAACACAACGACAAAAACGAAAAAAGCGGCCGGGGTAATCCGGGCCGCTCCTTCGGGGGGCTTTAGTCTGCGTTACTTCCGCAGGCCAAGGCGGGTAATCAGGGTACGGTAGGCGTCGACGTTCTTGCCTTTCAGGTAGTCCAGCAATTTACGGCGCTGATTGACCATGCGCAGCAGACCACGACGTGAGTGATGGTCCTTCTTGTGCTCCTTGAAATGCGGGGTCAGGTCGTTGATGCGCGCGGTCAGCAGCGCCACCTGAACTTCAGGGGAACCCGTGTCGCCCTTGGCGCGCTGGAAATCGGCGACAACGCCGGCTTTGACTTCGGTGGTAAATGCCATTTCAAACTCTCTTTCATGGTGACGACGCCGCCCCAGTTTGATAGAGCCAGCGCCAGTTGGAAAATCTCCCGTTGGCAACGGGAAGCGGGTGATTATATCAGTTAATCAGCCAGTTGAATCAGGCGCTTCGGCCACAATCGGTCGCCCTGCCCGGGCTCGCCGACACCGATCAGACGACTGCCTTCATAAACCCGAATCTTTCCGCAGAAACCTGCCGGCAGCTCAACCGGATTGCCATGGCGAAAGCGCTGTGCCGCCTCACCCTCGAGCGTTAGCACCGGCAGCGTATGCAGCAGGGCATCGACGGGCCGCAGTTGCGCCATGCGCCCCGCTTCGTCGAGTGCTTCCAGTTCCGCCAGGGTTACCGCACCCTCCAGCCCGAGATCACCGACAGCTGTTCGCCGCAAGCCGGCCAGATGCGCGCCACAGCCCAGTGCAGCGCCGATGTCGGCAGCCAGCACCCGGATGTAGGTGCCCTTGCTGCACCTTACACGCAGGGTCAGTTCATCGCCGGCAAAAGCCAATAGATCGATGGAACGAATCATCACCGCCCGCGGTTGACGCTCGACCTCGATTCCCTGCCGAGCCAGTTCGTAAAGCGGGCGGCCATTGCGTTTGAGCGCCGAGTGCATCGGGGGCACCTGCAGTAGATCGCCCGTGAAGCGGGGCAGGACGTCGAAAATCGCTTCCTTTTCGACGTTGACCGGCGCAGTGGCAATGACCGTACCCTCTGCATCCCCGGAATCCGTGGTGATGCCAAATCTGAGGACGGCTTCATAGGTCTTGTCGGCATCGAGCAGATCGGCCGAGAATTTCGTTGCTTCGCCGAAACACAACGGCAGCAGGCCGGTCGCCAGCGGGTCAAGGGTACCGGTGTGCCCGCCCTTCGCCGCCGAAAACAGGCGACGCGCCTTTTGCAGCGCGTCGTTGGAAGTGAGACCGAGCGGCTTGTCGAGCAGCAGCACCCCGTCCACCTGTTTCCAGGTCTTCTTGACTTGCATGAAACTCAGTCTTCCGGCGTCTGGTCGCTAAGCGCGTTGGCTCGCTCGATCAGCGCCGACATGCTGGCGCCGCGCTCGATCGAATCGTCATATACGAAGTGGAGTTCGGGCAGCGTATGGATATGGATCCGGCGCCCCAGTTCGCGGCGCAGGAAACCGGCGGCCCGCTTCAAGCCACGCTCGATTTCTTCCAGATGGTCGGCATTGAGCGTGGCGAAAAACACCTTGGCGTGGGCATAATCCGGCGTCAGTTCGACCGCCGTCAGGCTGATCATGCCGACCCGCGGATCCTTCAGCTCGGTTCGGATCAGATCGGCCAGGTCGCGACGCACCTGCTCCGCGACCCGGTCACTGCGCTGAAACCCTTTTTTCTTCATTACAGCGAACGCGCCACTTCCTGGATTTCGTACACTTCGAGTTGATCGCCTTCCTGGATGTCATTGTTGCCGCGCAGGGAGAGACCGCACTCGAAATTGCTGCGCACCTCCTTGACGTCGTCCTTGAAGCGCTTGAGCGAATCGAGCTCGCCGTCCCACTGCACGACATTGTTGCGCAGCAGGCGAACGCGCGAATTGCGCTTGATGAGGCCTTCCAGCACATAGCAGCCGGCAATGGCGCCCACCTTGGAAACGTGGAAGACCTGGCGGATTTCGACCAGACCGGTTATCTGCTCGCGCTTTTCCGGCGACAGCATGCCGGAAAGGGCTGCCTTGATTTCATCGACGGCGTCATAGATCACGTTGTAATAGCGAATATCGACGCCGAAGGTCTCGGCCAGCTTGCGCGAACCGGCGTCGGCACGAATGTTGAAGCCGATGATGACCGCGCCCGATGCCTGCGCCAGATTGACGTCGGATTCGCTGATCGCTCCAACTCCGCCGTGGATGATCTGTACCCGAACCTCCTCGTTCGAGAGCTTGCCCAGGGTTTGTACCAGAGCCTCTTGCGAGCCCTGTACGTCGGCCTTGACGATGAGCGGCAAGGTCTTGATCTCGCCCTCCTTCATCTGCTCGAACATGTTTTCCAGCTTGGCCGCCTGCTGCTTGGCCAGCTTGACGTCGCGGAACTTGCCCTGGCGGAACAGCGCGATTTCGCGCGCCTTCTTTTCATCGGCCAGCACAATGGCTTCCTCGCCGGCAGCCGGCACATCGGACAACCCGAGAATTTCGACCGGGATCGACGGACCGGCTTCGCTGATCGGCTTGCCGTTTTCGTCGAGCATGGCGCGCACTCGGCCGGAAACCTGACCAGCCAGAATGATATCGCCACGCTTCAACGTACCGGACAGCACCAGCATGGTCGCCACCGCGCCGCGCCCCTTGTCGAGCCGTGCCTCGATGATCAGGCCCTTGGCCGGCGCATCCTTCTGCGCGGTCAGCTCAAGCACTTCGGCCTGCAACAGAACCTGTTCCAGCAACTCGTCGATGCCGGTGCCCTTCTTGGCAGAGACCGGCACAAAGGGCGAATCACCGCCATATTCTTCGGGAATCACACCTTCAGCCACCAGTTCCTGCTTGACGCGATCAACATTCGCATCCGGCTTGTCCATCTTGTTGATGGCCACGACCAGCGGCACACCGGCCGCCTTGGCATGATGGATCGCTTCCTTGGTCTGCGGCATCACACCGTCGTCGGCCGCCACCACAAGGATGACGATGTCGGTCGCCTTGGCGCCGCGCGCACGCATCGCGGTAAACGCTTCGTGGCCCGGCGTGTCCAGGAAGGTGACCATGCCACGCTCGGTTTCGACGTGATACGCACCAATGTGCTGGGTAATGCCGCCGGCTTCACCGGCCGCCACCTTGGCCCGCCGGATATAGTCGAGCAGCGAGGTCTTGCCGTGGTCAACGTGGCCCATCACGGTGACGACCGGAGCACGCGGTTCAAGCGGCACATCCTTGTGCTCGACACCCTGGGTGTCTTCAAGGAAGGCATCCGGGTCGTCCAGCTTGGCAGCAACCGGCGTATGCCCCATTTCTTCGACCACGATCATGGCCGTTTCCTGATCCAGCACCTGGTTGATGGTGACCATCGACCCCATCTTCATCATCACCTTGATGACTTCGATGGCCTTGACCGCCATCTTGTGTGCCAGATCCGTGACGGAAATGGTTTCCGGAACATGCACTTCGCGCACTACCGGCTCGGTCGGCGCCTGGAAGCTGCCCTGGCCGTCATCGGTCTTGTTGTCATGCTTCTTGTGGCCATGACGACCGGTCTTCCAGGAACTGCCCGTATCAGCGGAACGCGTCTTGATGCCCGACTTCTTCTTGCCGTCATCGCCGCGGCCATTGCCGCCCTTCTTGGCGTCCTTGCCCGGCGCATCCGGCTTCTTGTGCAGCGTTCCCTTTTCGGCGGCCGGCGCAGGTGCCTGCGCCTTGGCCTGGGTCGTTGCCAGCTGCCGCGCCTGCTCGGCGGCCTGTGCTGCAACAGAAGCGACTTCCGCTTCGCGCCGCATGCGAATCAGCTCGGCCTCGCGCTCCTGCTTCATGCGCATTTCGCGGGCTTGCAGTTCCAGCAGTTCGTGGTGGCGGCGGTCCTGTTCGTCACGGAACACCCGTACCGGGGCGGGCGCCGCCGCTACTGCTTCGACCACCGGCTCGACGACCGGCGGCTCAATGACCACCGGCGCGGGCGGAATCTCGACCGGCGCCACGACCGGCGCCTGCTCGACAACGACCGGCGCTGCCTCGATGACCGGCTCGGCGATCACCTGTTCAGGCAGGGTGCCAGGCACCTGGTCACCAGGCTCGCGCTTGATCAGAACACGTTTCTTGCGCACCTCGACCTGAACGGTCCTGGCGCGCCCGTGGGAATCCGTCGCCTTGATCTCGGAGGTCTGCTTGCGGGTCAGCGTGATCTTTGTCTTGGATTCGTCGCCATGCGCTCGGCGCAGGTATTCGAGCAGCCTCGCCTTGTCCTGATCGGTCAGCTCATCATTGCTGCCCTGCTTGCCCACGCCGGCCTTGCCGAGTTGCTCAAGCAACGCGGCAACCGGCATCTTGAGTTCTACTGCAAATTGCGAAACAGTTGTTGCGGTCATACGTCACCCTCCCGCTCACTCAAACCAGTGAGCACGCGCCTTCAGAATAATTTCCTTGGCACGTTCTTCATCAATGCCGCTCATTTCAACGAGCTCATCCACCGCCAGTTCGGCGAGGTCATCACGGCTCTTGATCCCCTGCCCCGACAGCTTCGCTGCAAGTTCCCTGGTCATCCCTTCGAGACCGAGCAGGTCATCGGCGACCCCTTCCAGTTGCTCCTCGGTCACGATGGCTTCGGTCAGCAGGATGTTCCGCGCACGATTGCGCAGCTCATTGACAATATCTTCGTCAAGACCGTCGATCTCGAGCATTTCCGCCAGCGGCACGTAGGCGACTTCCTCCAGCGAGGAGAAACCTTCCTCGATCAGCAGGTCAGCAAGTTCCTCGTCAATGTCAAGCTTCTCCATGAAGACGAGGCGGGTCACCGCATACTCGGCTTCTGATTTCTTGGCCGATTCGTCCTGCGTCATCAGGTTGATCGTCCAGCCGGTCAACTCGGAGGCGAGGCGGACATTCTGTCCGTTGCGCCCGATGGCGATGGCGAGGTTGTCTTCATCGACCACGACATCCATCGCGTGTTTTTCCTCGTCGACCACGATGGAAGACACTTCGGCCGGCGACAACGCGCCGATCACGAACTGGGCCGGGTCAGCCGACCACAACACGATATCGATGTTCTCGCCGCCGATTTCGTTGCGCACGGCGGTGACGCGGGAACCACGCAGGCCGACACAGGTGCCGATCGGATCGACGCGCGGGTCGTTCGACTTGACGGCAATCTTGGCACGCAGCCCCGGGTCGCGGGCGCAGGCCTTGAGTTCCATCAGGCCATCCTCGATCTCCGGGACTTCCATTTCGAACAGGCGGATGACGAATTCCGGCGCGGTGCGCGACAGGATGATCTGCGGGCCGCGGGCATTGCGGTCGATGCGCAGCAGATAGGCGCGAATACGGTCGCCGATGCGCAGGTTTTCCTTGGGGATCATCTGGTCACGCGGCAGCAGGGCCTCGATCTTGCCGGCCTCGACAATGGCGTTGCCGCGCTCCATGCGCTTGATGGTCCCGGAAACCACATGCTCCTTGCGCTCGAGAAAGTCGGCCAGGATCTGCTCGCGCTCGGCGTCACGGATTTTCTGCAGGATGACCTGCTTGGCCGCCTGCGCACCGATACGACCGAAATCGATGGGTTCGAGCGCTTCTTCAAGGGAATCACCCGCCTCGATCTCCGGATCGTCCTTTTGCGCTTCGGACAGCGGCACCTGGAGGAATTCGTTGACGTATTCGTTATCCGGCACGACCTGCCAGCGACGGAAGGACTCGAAGCTACCCGTGTTGCGATCGATGGCGACGCGCACATCGGCCTCATCGTGGATACGCTTCTTGGTCGCGGACGCGAGTGCCAGTTCAAGGGCACCAAAGACGATATCCTTGCCAACGTTCTTTTCGCGGGCCAGTGCATCGACCAGCAGCAACAGTTCACGGCTCATGGGCTAAAACCTCCTAGTCCTTCAGTCGAATCGGGGCACCAGACGTGCCTTTTCGATATTATTGAATTCCAGTTCCACTTCATCTTTTTCGAGACGCAAGGCAACCTTGCCATCCCTGTAGCCAAGCAATTCGCCCTGGAAATTGCGGCGGCCGCCGTGCGGAATGCGCAGCTTGATCTGGATATCCTGGCCGGCGAAGCGCGCGAAATCGGCAGCCTTCTTGACCACGCGATCGAGCCCCGGCGACGAGACTTCGAGACGGTCGTAATCAACGTTTTCCACCTCGAAAACGCGCGAGAGCTGATTGGATACCTTGGCGCAGTCCTCGACGTCGATACCGCTTTCCTTGCCCTGGAGATCGATGAAGACGCGAATCGTCCGGCCGCGCGGCGACATCTCGACGTCGACGAGCTCATAACCCAGACCAACCACGGTCGTTTCAAGCAGCGTGTTTAAATCCATAGCCACAAATAAAAAATGGGCGAAACGCCCACCTCGATAAAAAAAGATGCTCCGCCATAAACGGCGGGGGGAACAAACCCGTGAATTATAACGAGTTTATTCCCCCCGGTAAATGAATCCAGCCGACTTTATGCACTGTCAAGGGGCACCGGCGCAGGCTTGGCCGACTTCTCCAGTTCGCGCAGGAACATCCTGACTTCGGCTTCTTCCAGTTCGCGCACCCTGCCCCGCTTGAGCTGCGGCGGCAGGCTGAACGGGCCGTAGCGAACGCGGATCAGACGGCTGACCGTGCAGTTGACCGCCTCGAACATGCGGCGCACCTCGCGGTTGCGGCCTTCGAAGATAGTCACGCGGTACCAGTGGTTGGCGCCTTCGCCACCACCATCCTGCAGGCTGGCGAAACTGGCCGGGCCATCTTCCAGCTGAATCCCTTCCAGCAGCAGCTTCTGTGACTCCAGTGTCAGCTCACCCAGCACCCGCACGGCATATTCGCGAATCAGTTCGGAACTCGGGTGCATCAGGGTGTTGGCCAGCTCACCGGAAGTCGTGAACAGCAGCAGGCCGGAGGTATTGAAGTCGAGGCGGCCAACCGCGATCCAGCGTCCACCGCGGATGCGCGGCAATGCGGCGAATACCGAGGGGCGCCCCTCCGGGTCGTCGCGCGAGACGATTTCGCCTTCCGGCTTGTGGTACAAGACGACGCGCGGCGTCCGCGTGGTCGTGAAACGCAGATTGACCAGGCGGCCACCGATCTTGACCTTGTCGGTGGGCACCACGCTCTGCCCGACCTGGGCGGTCACACCATTGACGCTGATCTTGCCGGCGGCAATCCACTCCTCCATTTCGCGGCGCGAGCCGATACCGGCCTGGGCCAGCACCTTTTGCAGGCGCTCCGGCCTGGCTGTGGCGAGCGGCCGGCCATCACGGGCGACGCTGCCGCGATTCGCCCGCCCACCGGTATTGGGTGCCGGCTTGCGGCGTGGCGCGGCCGCCGCCGGCGCGGCCCGACCCTCCGCCGCCATGCCACGGTGCCCGCGACCCCGTGGCGCATCATTGTCACGGTCAACGCCATTTTCATGCCGTTTTTCAGAACCGCCCTCGCCCTTTTTCGGCGATTGGCGCAGTGGCGTACGTTTAGTTTTCATGGTTCAGTTCCAGTGTCTGGCTGACTTGTTCGAGGGGTGGCAGTTCGCTGACGCTGCGCAAGCCGAGGTCATCGAGAAATTGCCGGGTCGTGGCAAACAGCGCCGGGCGGCCGGGTGTATCACGATGCCCGACGACATCGATCCAGCCGCGTTCTTCGAGCGTCTTGACCACATTGGTATTGACCGCCACGCCGCGAATTTCCTCGATATCGCCACGCGTCACCGGCTGACGGTAAGCGATGATGGCCAGTGTCTCAAGAACGGCGCGCGAGTATTTCGGCGGGCGTTCCGGGTTGAGCCGCTCAAGATACGGCAAGTATTCGGCGCGCGTGCGAAAGCGCCAACCGGAGGCGAGCTGAATCAGCTCCACCGGCCTGTCCGCCCATTCCCCGCGGATTTCATCGAGCAGCTTGCGCAGCGTATCGGCCGACAGCGAATCATCGAACATCTTGCGCAGTTCGAGCGGCGTCATCGGCTCGCGTGCGGCGAGCAGGGCCGCTTCAAGCACTTTCTTGACCAGGCTCGCTTCCACCTTGATGCACTCTCACGTAAATGGGCTGAAACGCCTCGGTTTGGGTAAATTCGACCAGCTTTTCGCGGGCCAGCTCGAGCATGGCGAGAAAATGCACGACCAGACCGGGCGCGCCCATTGCCGGGTCGAACATCGTTTCGAACTGGACGAAGCCGCCGCGCTCCTGCAAGAGACGCAGGATGATCCCCATATGCTCGCGCACCGACAACTCTTCGCGTTCGATCCGGTGGTGCTTTTTCAGGCCGGCCTGGCGAAAGATCGCCATCCAGGCATCCTTGAGATCATCGACCGAGACTTCGGGCAAACGTACATAGAGCGACTTTTCGACCAGCGTCTCGACCCAGAAGAACTCGCGTTCAGCCTGCGGCATTTCGTTCAGCCGCTGGCCGGCCAGCTTCATCTGCTCGTATTCCATCAGCCGACGCACCAGTTCCGCTCGCGGATCCTCGGCTTCGTCGCCGGCACCGATCTTCGTGCGCGGCAACAACATGCGCGACTTGATCTCGATCAGCATGGCCGCCATCACCAGGTATTCGGCGGCCAGCTCGAGATTGCCCGCGCGCATGCTGTCGATATAAGTCAGGTACTGCCGGGTCAACGGCGCCATCGGGATGTCGAGCACGTCCACGTTGGCCTTGCGGATCAGGTAGAGCAACAGGTCGAGCGGCCCCTCGAAGGCATCGAGCATGATCTCGAGCGCATCGGGAGGGATGTAGAGATCCTGCGGCAGGGTCTCCATCGCCTCGCCATAAATGCGGGCGACCGGTACGAAAATGGACGCTCGGGGCGCGTCGACCACCGCATTCATCGGAAAATGCGACCGTCAGCCCGGGATGTCTTCCGTAGCGAAGCCATCAGTGGTATTCGAGCCCCATCGACTCGCGCACATCGCGCATGGTTTCGCGGGCCAGTTCGCGCGCCTTCTCGCAGCCGTCGGCGATGATATTCTTGACCAGGGAGGGATCGTCCAGATACAACTGTGCCCGCTCGCGCATCGGCACCTGCTCGCGCAGGATGCCGTCGATCACCGGCTGCTTGCATTCGATGCAGCCGATCCCGGCGGTGCGGCACCCCTGTTGCACCCACTCCTTGCAACCGGCATCGGAATAGACCTGATGCAATTGCCAGACCGGGCACTTGGCCGGTTCGCCCGGATCATTGCGGCGCACCCGGGCCGGGTCGGTCGGCATGCTGCGCACCTTCCTGGTGACCGATTCCTCGGATTCGCGCAGGGTGATGGTGTTGTGGTACGACTTGGACATCTTCTGCCCGTCCAGCCCGGGCATCCGCGAAGCCTCCGTAAGCAGTGCGCCCGGCTCGGCAAGGATCATCTTGCCGGTGCCTTCCAGGTAACCGAACAGCCGTTCGCGATCGCCCTGGGAAAGATGCTGGATTTCATCGAGCATCGCCTTGGCCTGCTCGACCGCCTCCTTGTCGCCGTTTTGCTGAAAGCGGGTACGCAGTTCCTCGTAAAGGCGCGCCTTCTTGCTGCCCAGTTTCTTGACCGCCTCGCGTGCCTTGTCCTCGAAACCTGGTTCGCGGCCATAGAGGTGGTTGAAGCGGCGCGCGATCTCCCGGGAAAACTCGATATGCGGCACCTGGTCCTCGCCGACCGGCACCTTGTCGGCGCGGTAGATCAGGATATCGGCTGACTGCAGCAGCGGATAACCGAGGAAGCCGTAGGTCAACAAATCCTTGTTCTCCAGCTTTTCCTGCTGGTCCTTGTAGGTCGGCACCCGTTCCAGCCAGCCGAGCGGCGTCATCATCGACAGCAGCAAGTGGAGCTCGGCATGCTCCGGCACCCGGGACTGGATGAACAGGGTGGCCAGATTCGGATCGATACCGGCCGCCAGCCAGTCGATGACCATGTCCCAGGTTGCCTGCTCGATGCCCTGCGGGTTGTCGTATTGCGTTGTCAGGGCATGCCAGTCGGCGACGAAGAACAGGCAGGGATGCTCATGCTGGAGCCTGTTCCAGTTCTTGAGAACCCCGTGATAGTGGCCGAGATGCAACGACCCGGTGGGGCGCATGCCGGAGAGAACACGTTCTGCGTACATAGTCGATCAGTAAAGTCCAAAAATGGATTCGATGGTCCGCGCCGCAAAGATCACCAGCGGATTCATGACGGCGCCAAGAATACCGGTGAACAACAGGAGCAGCAAAATCGGAAAGCCCCAGCGCTCGAGCTGCGCAAACTTCCACGCCAGCTGCTGCGGCAGAAGGCTGACCGCAATGCGCCCGCCGTCGAGCGGCGGCAACGGCAAGAGATTGAGCACCATGAGTACGCAATTGACGATGATGCCGATCTTGCTCATTTCGGAGAGTGGCAGCGTGAAGAAGTTGCCGGGCATCAGCCAGGCCAGCTTGAGCATGAAGGCCCAGAAAAAAGCCATGAACAGGTTGGCCCCCGGCCCGGCAGCGGCCACCCACAGCATGTCGCGCTTGGGATTGCGCAGGCGGCTGAAGTCGACCGGCACCGGCTTGGCGTAGCCGAACAGGAAAGTGCCACCGGAAAAGAGCAGGATAGCGATCGGGATGATGATGGTACCGACCAGATCGATATGGCGGATCGGGTTGAGGCTGATGCGGCCCATCTGCCAGGCGGTCGGGTCGCCAAAATGGCGCGCCGCATAGCCATGCGCAGCCTCGTGCAGCGTAATTGCAAAGACAACGGGCAGGGCGGCGATGGCGAGGGTCTGGATCAGGCTTTCGAGCATTAGCTTCCCAGCCCGAAAGGCACCAGGGAACCGCGCCCGGCGCGGATGAGCTCCGGCGCCGGACCGGTGAGGTCGATGATCGTCGTCGGCTCGGTACCGCAGTGGCCGGCATCAAGGATCAGTTCCAGCTGATCCTCGAGCCGGTCCTGAATTTCCCAGCCTTCGGTCAGCGGCGTTTCGTCACCCGGCAATTGCAGCGTGGTGGTCAACAGCGGCTCGTTGAGTTCTTCGAGAAGCGCCAGCGCCACCGGATGCGCCGGTACGCGCAGGCCGATGGTCTTGCGCTTCGGGTGCAGGACGCGGCGCGGCAACTCCTTGGTTCCTTCGAGGATGAAGGTATAGCTGCCCGGCGTGGTCGCCTTGAGCAAACGGTACTGACTGTTGTCAACGCGGGCGAAATGGGCGATTTCGGAAAGGTCACGCACCATCAGCGTCAAATGATGCCGTTCATCCATTTGACGGATCTGGCGAATGCGATCCAGCGCCTCCTTGTCGCCAAGACGGCAACCAAGGGCATAGCACGAATCGGTCGGCAGCGCGACGAGCGCACCGTCGCGGATAAAATCGGCAGCTTGGGCAAGCAAGCGCTGCTGGGGCGACTCGGGGTGAATATTGACAACGCGGGCCATGAATTAAAGAATCATCCGCCAGATCGGTTTGAGGTCTTCCGGGAGTTGCGGCAGCTTGCCAAGATCGACATAACTCTCCACCGGCCCGTGAAAATCCGAGCCGCGCGAGGCGTGCAAGGCATAGTGCCTGGCCAGCCGGGCAAAATGCATGACATGGTCGGGCGAATGGCTGCCACAGGTCACCTCGATGCCCTGCCCGCCCAGCTCCTTGAAATCGTCAAGAAAGTGTCGCATTTCGGCACCCGACATCTTGTAACGCCCGGGATGCGCGACCACCGGGACGCCGCCGGCGGCGGTGATCCAGCCGGTCGCCTCTTCCAGGGTTGCCCAGCGATGATCGACATAACCCGGCTTCCCCGGCGTCAGATAATGCTGAAAGACACTCGAGACATCGCGGGCAATGCCGATCGACACCAGATAACGGGCAAAATGGGCGCGCGAAATCAGGCTCGGGTTGGTGGCAAAGCACAGCGCCCCCTCGTACGCCCCGGGAATGGCTATGGCCGCCAGCGCATCACCCATTCGTCGGGCGCGTTCAAGACGGCCGATCCGCAGTTCATCGAGTCCGCCGCGCAGCGCCGGATCCTTGTCGTCGAAACCGAGACCGACGATATGAATCGGGACGCCCTTCCATTCGATGGAGATTTCCACGCCGGTCACATAGCCCATACCGACCTCTTCGGCGACTGCGCGGGCTTCATCCAGACCACCGATATCATCGTGGTCGGTCAACGCCCACAGGTCTACGCCATTGGCCGCCGCACGTCGGGCCACCTCATGCGGCGGCAGCAAGCCATCGGAAACGACCGAGTGGCAGTGGAAATCGAAGTTGGCTGGGGTCACGGGCAAGGCAGTTCAGGCAAAATGCGAGTTTATCACGAAGGCAGGCAACGCCCGGCTTCCCTTGTGCAGTGCAGCAGGTTGCCTGACGGGAGGCTTCTCGCTATAGTGCCTTCCGTTCCGTGGGAGAGTGCAGCCCATGCTGCCGCCGAAGGCGCAATTTCACCCGAAAACGCTCAGGCAAAAGGACCGCGGAACCGATGCCATGCCCGCATGGCATTGAAACTCTGGAGAGCGGCGTCAACAGCGCCCACCGATGGGGCAAATCTCTCAGGTATCGAGGACAGAGGGGTGAAACGCAAGATGTGTGTCTTTCGTTTCACCCCTTTTCCGTTTCTAGAACTGACGTTAAATAACGTCTGTAAAGGACTGATATGCTGAAGCAAACAGTTTTGAATGCAGCCCATCGTGCGCTCGGCGCCCGGATGGTCGATTTCGGCGGCTGGGACATGCCAGTCAACTACGGTTCACAGATCGAGGAACACCATGCCGTGCGCCGCGACTGCGGCATGTTCGACGTCTCGCACATGTGCCCGGTCGATCTGATCGGTGCTGATTGCCGCCCCTTCCTGTCCCGCCTTGTCGCCAACGACGTCGCCAAGTTCGACGGTTTCCGGCAAGGCGCTCTACTCGGCGATGCTCAACGAGGCCGGCGGCGTCATCGACGACCTGATCATCTATTTCCTGACCGACACCCGCTTCCGCCTCGTGATCAATGCCGGCACGGCCGAGAAGGATCTGGCGTGGATGCAGGCGAAAGCTGTCGAATGGAAGATGGACGTGACCATCACCCAGCGCCGCAGCGGCGACAATGCGCTTGCGATCATCGCCGTGCAGGGCCCGAATGCCCGTGCCAGGGTCTGGCAGGTGTTGCCGCAGGCCAAGGCGGCCATCGCCGATCTCAAGCCCTTCTTCGCCGCCGAAGTCAACCGTTATTTCATCGCCAGCACCGGCTACACCGGCGAGGATGGCTACGAGATCATGCTGCCTGCCGGTGAAGCAGAAGCGCTCTGGAATGCGCTGAAGGACGCCGGCGTCGCCCCCTGCGGCCTCGGCGCGCGCGACACCCTGCGTCTCGAAGCTGGCATGAATCTCTACGGCCAGGATATGGACGAAACGGTTTCGCCGCTCGATGCCGGCCTCGCCTGGACCGTCGCCATCAAGGACGAACGCGACTTCATCGGAAAATCGGCGTTGACCGCAGCAGGTCAGCAAAAACAGTTTCTCGGCCTCATTCTGCTCGACAAGGGTGTGTTGCGTAGCCACCAGACAGTTGTTACAAAACAAGGTAATGGCGAAATTACGTCAGGTAGTTTCTCACCTACATTGCAGCAATCCATCGCCCTCGCCCGCCTGCCACCGGGAGTCGTCATCGGCGACGAGGTCGCGGTCAACATCCGTGGCAAGTTACTCAAGGCCAAGGTCACCAAACCCGTATTCGCCCGCAATGGCAAAGCAGTCGTTTAATACCCCTCATTCAGGAGAAAACCATGTCCTACGTCCCCGACAACCTCAAGTATGCCGCCTCGCATGAATGGCTGCTGCTCAACGCTGACGGCACGATCACCGTTGGCATTACCGACCACGCCCAGGAAGCCCTCGGCGACCTCGTATTCATCGAACTGCCGGACGTCGGCGGCCATTACGATGCCGAGAAGGAAATTGCGGTCGTTGAATCGGTCAAGGCGGCGGCCGACGTCTATGCGCCGATCGCCGGCACGGTGACCGAAGTGAACCAGGCGGCCGCCGATGCGCCGGAATCGGTCAATCAGGATGCCTACGCCGCGTGGCTGTTCAAGATCACCCCGGACAATGTCGCCGACCTCAACAAGCTGCTCGATGCCACCGCCTATCGAGGCCTGGCCGACGTCGCCTGAGCAAGGACTGTCCATGCCGCTAAATCAAACGTTCTCCGCTCTGGAGCAGCACGACGAGTTCATCGGCCGCCACATCGGCCCCTGTACCGCCGAAACAACCGAGATGCTGGCCGCCATTGGCGCCGCCAGCCTCGAACAACTGATCGACCAGACCGTCCCTGCCGCCATCCGCCTGCCCGCGGACCTGCCGCTTGCCCCGCACCGCGCCGCGAACACGAAGCGCTGGCCGACCTCAAGGCCATGGCCAGCAAGAACGTCATCAACAAATCCTGCATCGGCATGGGCTATTACGACACGCTGACGCCCAAGGTCATCGTCCGCAACGTCCTGGAAAACCCGGGCTGGTACACCGCCTACACGCCTTACCAGGCTGAAATCGCCCAAGGTCGTCTCGAAGCGCTCATGAATTTCCAGCAGATGGTCGTCGACCTGACCGGACTGGAAATCGCCAACGCCTCGCTGCTCGACGAAGCCACCGCCGCCGCCGAAGCCATGACCATGGCGCGCCGCGTCTCGAAGTCCAAGTCGAACCGCTTCCTCGTCAACGCCAACTGCTTCCCGCAGACCATCGACGTGGTCAAGACGCGCGCCGGCTACTTCGGCTTCGAACTGGTCATCGGCAACATCGACGACAACAAGGACGGCGAGTTCTTCGGCGTCCTGCTCCAGTACCCGGGCGACAACGGTGAAGTGCGCGACCTGAGCGGGCTGATCGCCGGCTTCAAGGCGCACGGTACCACCGTTGCCGTCGCCTCCGACCTCATGGCCCTCGTCCTGCTCAAGTCGCCGGGCGCCATGGGCGCCGACATCGCTCTCGGTTCCAGCCAGCGCTTCGGCATCCCGATGGGCTTCGGCGGCCCGCACGCCGCCTTCTTCGCCACCCGCGAAGCCTTTGTCCGCTCCATGCCGGGCCGCATCATCGGCCTTTCCAAGGATGCGCGCGGCAAGACCGCCTACCGCATGGCCCTGCAGACTCGCGAGCAACACATCCGCCGCGAAAAAGCCAACTCCAACATCTGCACCTCGCAGGTGCTGCTGGCCAACATGGCCGGCATGTACGCCGTCTATCACGGTGCCGAAGGCCTGCGTACCATCGCCGGTCGCATCCACCGCCTGACCGCCATCCTGGCCGAAGGACTCAAGCGCGCCGGCGTCAACCTGCTGACCCGACAGTTCTACGACACGGTGCACCTCGACCTCGGCGCGCGCGCCGAAACGGTCTATCTCGACGCCCTCGCGGCCGGCTACAACCTGCGCCGCGTTTCGGCCGGTGTGCTCGGCATTTCCTTCGACGAAACGACCACGCGTGCCGATGTAGCCACGCTGTTCAAGCTCATCACGCAGGTCACGCTCGACGTCGGCGCCATCGACGCACAAGTGTCCGCCGCCGACCCGGCCCTGCCCGCCGAGCTGATCCGCAGCGACGCCGTCCTGCAGCACCCGGTGTTCAACACGCATCACACCGAGCACGAAATGCTGCGCTACCTCAAGTCGCTGCAGAACAAGGATCTGGCGCTCGACCATTCGATGATTTCGCTCGGCTCCTGCACCATGAAGCTCAACGCGACCAGCGAGATGATCCCGGTCACCTGGCCGGAATTCGGCGGCCTGCACCCCTTCGCCCCGCGCGATCAGGCCGCTGGTTATCTGGAAATGATCGCCAGCCTGACCGAATGGCTGAAGACCGTCACCGGCTTCGACGCCATCTGCATGCAGCCGAACTCTGGCGCCCAGGGCGAATACGCCGGCATGGTGGCCATTGCCCGCTACCACGCCAGCCGCGGCGAAGCGCACCGCAACGTCTGCCTGATCCCCAGATCAGCCCACGGCACCAACCCGGCCACGGCCCAGATGGCCAACATGAAGGTCGTCGTCGTCGATTGCGACGACAACGGCAACGTCGATGTCACCGACCTCAAGGCCAAGGCCGAGGAACACAAGGATGACCTCGCCTGCCTGATGATCACCTACCCGTCCACCCACGGTGTCTTTGAGGAAGCCATCCGCGACATCTGCGCCATCGTGCACGCCAACGGCGGCCAGGTGTACATGGATGGCGCCAACCTCAACGCCCAGGTCGGCCTGACCTCGCCCGGCTTCATCGGCGCCGACGTCAGCCACATGAACCTGCACAAGACCTTCGCCATCCCGCACGGCGGCGGCGGACCGGGCATGGGCCCGATCGGCCTCAAAGCCCATCTGGCACCGTTCATGGCCGACCACGCCGTCCAGCCAACGGGCGAAGCCCACCGCGTCAATGCCGGTCAGGGCGCCGTTTCCGCCGCCCCGTTCGGCTCGGCCTCGATCCTGACCATTTCGTGGATGTACCTCGCCATGCTCGGCGGTGAAGGCGTCAAGAAGGCCACGCAAGTCGCCATCCTCAACGCCAACTACGTCGCCCAGCAGCTGAAGGCGCATTACCCCGTGCTCTACGTCGGCAAGAACGGCCGCGTCGCCCACGAGTGCATCTTCGACATCCGCCCACTCAAGGCCGCAACGGGGATCAGCGAAACCGACATCGCCAAGCGCCTGATGGATTACGGTTTCCATGCACCGACGGTGTCCTTCCCGGTGGCCGGCACGATCATGGTCGAGCCAACCGAATCCGAGTCGAAGGCCGAACTGGACCGCTTCATAGCGGCCCTGATCGCTATTCGCGAGGAAATCCGCCAGATCGAGAACGGTGTATGGACGGCCGACAATAACCCGCTCAAGAATGCCCCGCATTCGCAGGCGGACGTCATCGATGGTGAATGGGCGCATCCGTACAGCCGCCAACAAGCCGTCTTCCCGCTGCCGTGGGTAGCTGCCAACAAGTTCTGGCCGAGCGTCAATCGCATCGACGATGTGTACGGCGACCGCAACCTGAACTGCGCCTGCCCGCCGATGGAAGCCTACGCCGACTGATGGCTGTCGATCTCTCTGCCATCGCCAAGTGGCCCAACGTCCCAGCCTGTTACGACTGGCTGTCGCTCGACCGGCGCGGGGACTGGCGATTGCAGGGAGAGCGCGTGACGCACAGCGGCCTGATCAACTTCATCAACCGGCAGTATGGTTGTGACGAATCAGGCTGCTGGTTTCTGCAGAACGGCCCGCAACGGGTGTTCGTCGAACTGGCCTATACGCCATGGGTGTTCCGCCGTGACGGCGAGTCCTTCGTCAGCCATACCGGCGAACCGACCGGTGAAATCAGCGCGGTTTATCTCGACGAGGAAGGCAGCATCCTGCTCGAAACGAGCCTGGGCATCGGCCTGCTCGACGACCGCGATCTGACGCAGTTTCTTGCCGAATGTTGCACCACCGCCAACCGCACTGCCGATGACGATGACCTGCTCGCCCTGATGGCGGGAAGCGCCAGCAGCGCCGTCCATTGGCGCTCCGTGCCACTGCAGCGGATCGCTGCGGTCGACGTCAAAAAGCATTACAAATTCGACCCTCACCCCCAGCCAGCGCATGTTCCTTAACCTCGCCACCCTGCTCCACGTTTTCGTGGTGCTGGCCGTTGCGTTGCGCCTCTTCTCCCGCCGCAACGCGCACGGCACCGCCCTCGCCTGGCTGCTGCTCGTCGTGCTGGTGCCGGCCGCCGGCGTTTTCGTCTACCTGCTGATCGGCGAACGTCGTCTGGGCAAGACCTGGATGCAGCGCGCCGTCGCGCTGCAGCCGCAGGTTCTCGACTGGGCCAGAGGAATTCCTCCGGAAAATGTCGTTTCCCCGGCCACTCTCGCCGCCGGTGCGCAAGGCGTCAGCCGATTCGCCAGCGGCTCGGTCGGACTGCCATTGATGGGCAAGCACCGGCTGCATCTGCTTTCCGACAGCGCGGCGATCATTGAGGCCCTGATTGCCGACATCGATTCGGCGCGCAACTCGGTCCATATGGAGTTCTATATCTGGAACGCCGGCGGCTTCGTCGACGACCTCGTTGCGGCGCTGGATCGGGCCGCGCGGCGCGGCGTCAAGTGCACCGCACTGATGGATTCGCTGGGCAGCCGCGCCTTCTTCAGGAGCGCTGCAATCGAGCGTCTGCGCGCAGCCGGCGTCAGGGTCGTCGAAATTCTCCCGGTCAATCCGCTGCGTTCGCTCTTCGTGCGCTTCGACCTGCGCGATCATCGCAAGATTGCGGTCATCGACCGCCGGATCGCCTATACGGGCAGCATGAATATCGCCGACCCGCGCTTCTTCAAGCAGGATGCCGGGGTCGGTCAGTGGGTGGATGCCATGGCGCGCATCGAAGGGCCCGCAGCCTGGGTGCTCGAAGCCGTATCGCTGTCGATCACCGCGCTGCAGACCGGCGCCCATTTTGCCGCGCCGCCCCCGCCTGACTTGCTGCCAGCTGGCAACAGCAACATTCAGATCTTTCCCTCCGGCCCCCAGACGCCGACCAAGAGTGTCGAGCAACTGCTGCTCGCCGCCATCTACGCGGCCCGCCACGAGATCGTGCTTACCACGCCTTATTTTGTCCCCAGCGAGACGCTGTTGATCGCCCTGCGCTCCGCCGCGACGCGCGGCGTCAGCGTGATCCTGATCGTCCCGGAGAAAATCGATTCCCGCCTGGTCCGCTACGCGACCAACGCCTACAACGACGACCTGCTGGGCGCCGGCATCACCGTCCTGCGCTTCCGCGACGGCCTGCTGCACACCAAGAGTATGGTCGTCGACGAGGAAATGACCATCTTCGGCACGGTCAACCTCGATCTGCGCAGCTTCGAACTCAACTTCGAAGTCTCGATGATCGCCTTCGACCCGTTCTTCTCAGCGGAAGTACGCGCCCTCCAGCGCCAGTACGAAAGCCGCTCGGACCGCCTGCAACTTGAGCAGTGGCAGGCCCGTCCGGCCTGGCGCCGCATCGTCGAAAACGCCGTGCAGGTGATGAGCCCGCTGCTCTGAGCCGAAGAAGCCGGTCAGGTCGCCTGATGCCAGGCCGCGATCTCCGGCAGCGAATCGGCGAGGTTTTCGTGCAGTGCCTTGTCCACCTGCAACAGCAGCTTGCGTTGCCGGGCATCCAGCTGGCGCGGAAAGACCGGATTCAGCGTAACGAACAGATCGCCAGCCAGATTATGGCTGCGCCCCGGATAGCCTTTGCCGGCCAGATGCAGCACCCGTGAGTCCGGCAGTCCGGCTGCCAGCCTGACCGAGATATTACCACCCGGCGCCGGCACATCGATCTCGCCGCCGGCAATCAGCGCCAGGGCGCTCACCGGCATGCTGAAATGCAGATCGCGCCCGCGCAACTGATACCGCGGGTGGGAACGAATGATCAGGGTCAGGTAAAGATCGCCGGCCGCGAGTTCGCCCATTGCGGGCTCGCCCTGCCCGGCCAGGCGCAGCTCGTCGCCGGGCAACATGCCGGGAGGGACGCTGATTTCCAGGCTGAGATCCGCTGTCTCGCGGCCACTGCCAGCACAATCGGAACAAATGCGTTCGCTGAAAAAACCGCGGCCGCCGCAGCCAGCGCAGGGAATCAGCCCGCGCCCGGCGTCGCGAATGCGACCACTGCCGTGACAGGCAGCGCAAAAACGCGTGCGGGCCATGCCCGATTCCCCGCTGCCGTCACACGTCGAGCACGCCTTGCCGCGGCTGAAACTGAAGGTCTTGGTGCAGCCGGAAGCAGCTTCCTCCAACGCCAGTTCAAAACTGAACCGGATGTCGGCCGCCCGGGCCACCGGATCTTCCTGCGCCGCACCTTCCGCTTCGTCATCGGGCGCCCCGTTTTCCCCCTCATTTTCCCCGTTGACCGTGGTCAGCCGGTCGTAGGCTGCGCGGATCTCCCTGAATCGCTCGGCCGCTTCCGGATGGCCGTTGCGATCAGGATGCCAGCGCATGGCGAGGCGGCGGAAGGCGCGCTTCCATTCGGCAGGGCCGGCTTCGGCAGAGAGTCCGAGAACGTTATAAGGATCTTTTTGCATCGCTTACCTTTTCGGGCGCCCGCCATCCGCCGGCAGGATCTGGCCGATCAGGTCTGCCATCAAGTCGGCGGTGTCTCCCTGGCGGTCACGGTCCGGGTTGTATTCGACGATCTCGAGAGCCAGCAAGCCGGCGAGACGCACCACCCTCGCCCAGCGCCCCGAGCAGCTCGTCGGCGCGCAGACCATCCGGCTCGGGACTGCCGACGCCGGGCGCAACGTGGGGGTCGAAAGCATCGAGGTCGAGGGTCACACCAAAGCCGCCGGGCGCGGCAGCGACGATGCGCATGGCCTCGTCGAGGCAGGCGTTGAAACCACGTTCCAGTATCTCGTCGCTCGTCATCACGCGGACACCGATTCGCGTCAGGAAATCCATTTCTTCAGACTCATAGCTGCGCGGCCCGAGTACGACGGTATGCGCGGCATCGACCTGCGGCCCGGCCAACCCGACAGTCAGCAGGCGTTTGTCCCCGCGCCCGAGCAGGCAGGCCAGCGGCATGCCATGCAGGGCCCCGGAATACGAGGTTTCCGGCGTATGGCTGTCGAGATGGGCGTCGATCCAGAGGAGCCCGACCGGCCTGCCGACAAATTTCGCCACACCGCTCCAGGTGCCGATAGCCACTGAATGATCGCCGCCAATCACCAGTGGAAATGCCCCGGCACCGAGCGCCAGCCCGACCTCGTCGGCCAGACGCCGGCACAGTTCGGCGATGCGCCCGACCGGCGATGCGCCGTCCCCCTGCGCGGCAAACAGGGTCCGTCCCCAGTCGAGACGTGGGTGATGCTCCAGTTCATGCCAGGCCTGGGAATGATGAAAGGCTACCGGACCGTCGGCACAACCCCGGTCCGGCGCGCCGATGCCGCTGGCCGCACCGATAATGCGAACGCGCGCCGGGAACTTCCTCCCGCCCGACGTCACCGGATCGGCCACCAGACGCTTCAAATTGCCTTCCCGGCATGCAGCTGGGTGAGCATGACGCGCAACGCCGCTACTTCAGCCTCAAGCGTCACGACACGCGCCCTGAGTTCATCGATTTCCCGACTCACCGTAGCGCCGCCTTCGGTGCGCCCGGACTGCATCACTTCACTATCCGGTTGCCCGCCGAGCAGATGCATCCAGCGGTTTTCACGCGCCCCCGGCAAACGGGGCAATTCGACGACCAGGCCGCCACCCGGACGCTCCGCCAGTTCTTCCAGAAAGGCCTCGACCGAGGAGATGTCGGCAAATTTGTGCATCCGTTCACCGTTTAGGCGCAACTCGCCCGCGGTCTGCGGACCGCGCAGCATGAGTACGGCGAGCAGCGCTGACGCCTGCGTCGGAACACCCAGCGCTCTTTCAAGGGCATGCGCAAAGCGCGCCACCCGGCTGCTGCTTACCGCCTCGACCAGCCCTGCCGCGCTCAATTCATCAAGGGCGAGCAGGACAGCGGATTCGCTCACCTCCATGACCGGATTCCGGCTGGTTTTCTGATTGCAGCCGGCGAGCAGGGCATTCACCGAAAGCGGATAGGTATCCGGCACGGTACGCTGCTTTTCGACGAGGGTGCCGAGTACGCGGATCGCGAGCGGTGCAAGGGACGGGACAGGATTTGCCATTGACATGTCTTTCCGTATCAGGCCGGACGCTCAAGCGCCAGCGTCAAGCAGGTTGGGCGCAGTGACGCCGCGCTGCGCTTCCGCGGTTCGTGCCCAGGCCCGATAGAGGCGGAGGGCCACATGCGCGTCATTCGCCGCGTAAAGCAACTGACGTTCGCTCAGTTGGGCAGCGGCCCAGTTGCTGGTGCCGGTTTTCTTGGATTTTTGCAGCTTCTGCCCGAAGAAATGGGCGACCGCCACCTTGGCGCCCACCGTTCCGCGATGCCCTGCCCCGCGCAGCACCTCACCCAGATCGAGCACATTGCGGATTTCGATCCCCAGCCTCGATTTCAGGGCGCTACGATCATTACCCAGCCCGAATCCGACCTTGATGACTGCGGGCGACTCGAGCACGGCTCTCAGCACCGCGCTGCCCGGCAGGCGCGCCACCGGAAAAAGCCAGGCGCGGGTCTCGGTCGCAAGTTGAACCAGGTGCGGGCCAGTCGACACCTCGCCTTTCAGGAATGTCGGCTTGGACTCCGTATCGAAGCCGATCGCATCGGCTGCCAGCAGCGCGTCACGCGCCTCGTCCGCCAGTACCGGCGAGACGACGAGCGTCACGTCGGCCAGCCCGATGCCCTGGTAGAGCGGCAGATCGGTGGCGGCCAGCGACCGCCGGCTGAAGACCACGTCACTCATCCGCGCACGCCGCCATTGCTGCCCGGAGCCAGTGGCCGAGCGCATGGATCTCCTCGAGGCAGACCGAATGCGGCATCGAATATTCATGCCAGTCAACCCGATAGCCGCTTCGCTGCAGAAAGTCTCGGGCCGCCAACCCGAGGTCGGGGTCGACCACGTCGTCCGCCAAACCGTGCGCGGCAAAGATCGGCACCTCCCGGCAGGCGGCGGACGCCTCGCCAGCCAGCCAGCCGGGGTCGGGAATATAGGTGGACAAACCGATGACACCGGCCAGTCGCTCGCGATGTGTAAGCCCCGTGATGTAGGCAACTGCGCCGCCTTGCGAAAAGCCGGCAACGAATATCCGCCGTGCCGGAATCCCGCGCCGGTTCTCGCGCTCGATGAGCGAGCGGACCGCCTGCCGGGAGCGGCCGAGGCCGCCGGCGTCAACCCGCCGGCTGGCTTTCTCCAGCGAAATGATGTCGTACCAGGCGCGCATTTCGTAGCCGCCGTTGCACGTAACCGGGATGAACGGCGCATGCGGAAAGACGAAGCGGACGCCGACGCCCGCGTCGAGTCCCAGTTCGGGCACCACCGGCACAAAGTCGGAACCGTCGGCGCCAAGGCCATGCATCCAGATAATCGAAAAGCGCGGATTTTCGGCGGTCTGCACTTCAATTGCGGGCAACAGGTCTTCCACTGCATTCTCCGTTCACGGGACGGACGCGGCAATCAGGCCGGCGCGTTTAAATTCGCTGACGATGCCTGCGGCCATCTCCCGGTAGCCGGCGGCGTTCGGATGAATCTGGTCCGCACAAAGCTCCGGGCGGCCAAGGATAGCCGAGAACAGATCACTGATCAGCAGGATTTTCTCTTCTTTTGCCAGTTCGACCGTAGATGGGCGAGTCGGCGGGCTTTCTCGCCACCACGCCGAGCAGTGACATTTCCGGCACAGCCACCAGAACGACCTGCGCCCCGCTCGCCCGGACCTGCCGGATGATGTCGCGCAAATCCTCCTTGACCATTGGCGCCGGTCGGCGTCGAAGGAAATCGTTGCCACCGATTTCGACGATCACCAGCGCCGGCCGGTGCCGATCGAGCAGCGCCTGAATGCGTTGCCTGCCTGCTTCAGCGGTATCCCCGGGAACCCCGGCGTTGACCACGTTCCAGCCGCTCCACGCTGCCAGCAAACCGGGCCAGCCATCCCCCGGCCCGGCGCCTGTTCCATAGGTGACGCTGTCGCCAAAGGCGAGAACCACTTCCCCGGCGGGAACCTGCCGCAGTTTCGTCGGTTTGCCGCAAGCACCGGGCAGGCCTGCCAGGAGGACGGCGCCGAGCAGGGCACGGCGCTTCGGCAACGGCTGACGGCTCAAGGGAGAGCAGCGTAGCGTATTAATCAAACAATCCGGGCGGCAGGGGTCTGAGATTCTCGCGCTTGACGGTGAAGCGGACGGGCATCCCCAGCTTGCCGATCGCTTCGACCACCATCCGTCCCGCCGATGCCTCGGCAATCACCCGGACATTGCGGATCTTGTCCCGCGAACGTCCCACGTAGGTGGCATAGGTGCCGGCGCGCGGCAACCAGGTAGATGAAGAGCGGCTCACGTTGTCGCCATTCGGTGCTGGAAGAATGCCGGAAGGCTACTCCTCACGGTAAAAAATTCACATACTGTACATCCATACAGTTATCGGATATTCTTGTGCTGCCCGTCGCAATTGTTTCAATCGATCCGTATGGAGGAACACCCATCATGAACCGAATCCAGAAGTGGTTTGAACTACTCGCCGGCATTTCGCAGGACGAACTTGATCGCCAGGCACGGTCCGCAAGAATTTTCCGGACGACGCCATTTGATGCCACATTGCTCGAGAAACCGGCCTGCTGGCGCCGCCGGGAGCGGAACCCGGCAAACAGCAGGTAGGCAGACCAGAAGCATACGCATGCCATGCATACCCTCCGGATAAATGGGTGTCGTGGACTGCCTGGCAGTTCAGAAAAGCAAAAAGCCCCGTAAAAACAGGGCTTTCGGCTTATCTGGCGGAGACGGAGGGATTCGAACCCTCGATGCAGGTTTTGCCCGCATGCTCCCTTAGCAGGGGAGTGCCTTCGACCTCTCGGCCACGTCTCCGAACCTTCAACGAGGCGCGGATGATATAGGCTCCGCGCCCTGCGGTCAAACTTGCTACTGGTCGAGACCGAAGGTCCGGTGCAGCACGCGGACAGCCAGCTCCAGATATTTTTCGTCGAGGACGACGGAAATCTTTATCTCGGAGGTGGAGATCATCTGGATGTTGATGCCTTCGTCGGCCAGCGCCTTGAACATCTGGCTGGCGACACCCGGGTGGGAACGCATTCCGACGCCGACGGCGGAGACCTTGCAGATCTTGTTGTCGCCGGTGACTTCACGGGCGCCCAGCTTGGCCTTGACGCCTTCGAGGATGGCCTGAGCCTTGGCAAAGTCGCCGCGATTCACCGTGAAGGAAAAGTCGGTGGTGCCGTCGTGACCGACGTTCTGGATGATCATGTCGACGTCGATATTGGCGTCGGCGATGGCGCCAAGGATCTGGTAGGCGATGCCCGGGGTATCCGGAACGCCGAGCATGGTGAGCTTGGCTTCGTCGCGATTGAAGGCGATACCGGAAATGATCGGTTGTTCCATGTTCTTGTCTTCCTCAACAGTGATCAGCGTGCCTTCCCCTTCATCCTGGAAGCTGGACAGCACGCGCAGTTTGACCTTGTACTTGCCGGCGAATTCGACCGAGCGGATCTGCAGCACCTTGGAGCCGAGGCTGGCCATTTCCAGCATTTCCTCGAAGGTGATGGTGTCGAGCTTTCTGGCTTCGGGCACGACGCGCGGGTCAGTGGTGTAAACGCCATCGACATCGGTGTAGATCTGGCACTCGTCGGCCTTGAGCGCGGCTGCAAGGGCGACGCCCGAGGTATCTGAACCGCCGCGGCCGAGCGTGGTGATGTTGCCGTGCTCGTCGACCCCCTGGAAGCCGGCGACAACAACCACATTGCCGGCATCGAGATCGCGCCGCATGTTGGCTTCGTCGATCGACAGGATGCGCGCCTTGGTGTGCGTGCTGTCAGTCAGCACCTTGACCTGGCCGCCGGTGTAACTCCTGGCCTGGCAACCGATATCTTTCAGGGCCATGGCCAGCAGGCCGATCGTGACTTGCTCGCCGGTGGACATGATCATGTCCAGCTCACGCGGGTCCGGGTTGGCCTGCACCTCCTTGGCCAGTGCGATCAGTTTGTTGGTTTCGCCGCTCATTGCTGAAACGACTACGACAACTTGATGGCCTTGCGCCTGGAACCTAGCAACCCGCCTGGCAACATTCTTGATGCGCTCGGGGTTGCCGACCGAGGTGCCGCCGTATTTTTGAACAATCAACGCCATGGAGTATCCGGTTGAACGTAAATGGAGGGCGGAATTCTACTCCACCCTCCCGATTTTCAGAAGAAACAGATGCTTAGAGATCAGCCAGTACCCGCAGGTGGGCCCCGACGCTACGCGCCAGCGAGGTCATCACGTAGCCCCCTTCAAGCATGGAGACGATGCGCCTGTCGCAATATTCAGCAGCGAGTTTCTTGAGTTCCTCGGTGCACCACGCGTAATCGCGCTCGAGCAGTTTGAGGCCACCCATGTCATCTTCGTAGTGGCCGTCGAAACCGGCCGAAATGAAGATCATCTGTGGCTTGAATTCCTTCAGGCGCGGCATCCAGACCTGGGTGACTGCATCACGAAACTCCTCCCCCCCGCATCCGGCCGCCAGCGGAACGTTACACATGTTGGCAGCGGGCTTGTCGGCGCCGCTATAGGGATAGAAAGGGTGCTGGAAGATGCTGCACATCAGGACCTGCTCATCACCGGCGAAGCAGTCTTCGGTACCGTTGCCGTGGTGCACATCGAAATCGATGATCGCGACGCGTTCCAGGCCGTGTTTCTTGAGCGCATGGCGAGCGGCAACACCGATATTGTTAAAAAAGCAGAAACCCATCGGGTTGGCCTTTTCGGCATGGTGGCCGGGCGGGCGAACCGCGCAGAAGGCGTTTTCAATTTCGTGGCTCATCACGAGGTCGACCGCGAGGCACCCCGCGCCGGCCGCCCGCAAGGCGGCCTGCCAGGTGTGCGGATTCATCGCCGTATCCGGATCCAGATGGACGACGCCATGCTCGGGCGAAGCACGCTTGATGCGCTCTAGATGCGACGCGGGATGCACCCGGAGCAATTGCTCGAAAGTGGCCAGCGGTGCGTCGTAATAGACGAAATAGGGATCCAGCCCCTGGGCAATCAGGTGATCATTGATGGCCGTCAGACGCTGCGGACACTCCGGGTGGTGCGAACCCATGTCGTGCAACTGGCAGTCGCGATGGGTAATGAAGGCTGTGGTTGTCAATTGTTATCTCTCTCCGAACCGGCGCACGGTACGACGCACGTCAAAATGTGATTATCGACCCAATCAGCGCGCCGCTTCAAGCATTAGAATGGATTCCATCAACCTTTTCCGGAACCAGGCAATGTTCGGAGCCACACTCGCGACACTATCGGCCAAACCGCGCCCGCTCGACCCGGTCCTTGCCGCAGCAAATCGCATCATTCTCGGCAAGGATCACGAGATTCGCCAGGCGCTGGCCTGCCTGCTGGCCGGCGGGCATCTGCTGATCGAGGATCTGCCCGGAGTCGGCAAGACCACCCTCGCCCATGCGCTGGCGCGGCTGCTCGGACTTGCCTTCGCGCGCATTCAATTTACCAGCGATCTGTTGCCGGCAGACATCACCGGCGTTTCCATCTATGAACGCGACAGTGGAAAGTTCCGTTTCCTGCCCGGCCCGATCTTCGCCCAACTGGTGCTCGCCGACGAGATCAATCGGGCCACCCCCAAGACCCAGAGTGCGCTGCTGGAGGCCATGGAGGAACGTCAGGTCACGGTCGAGGGGGAAACCCGCATCCTGCCCGAGCCGTTCTTCGTCATTGCGACGCAAAACCCCTCGCACCAGATCGGCACGTTTCCCCTGCCCGAGTCACAGCTCGACCGCTTTCTGATGCGCATCGAACTCGGCTACCCGGACCGCAAGGCCGAGCGCGCCCTGCTGGCGGCCGGCGGGCAACGCGCACAGGTGGACCGGCTGACGGCGCTGATCCGGGCACAGGATCTGCCATCCCTGCAACTTGAAGTTGCCGGCGTCCATGCCTCCGGGCCACTGATCGACTATGTGCAGGCGCTGGTCGAGGCCAGCCGTCGCGAACCGGCGTTTCAGCATGGGCTGTCGCCGCGCGCCGGGCTCGCCCTGCTGGCGGCGGCGCGCGCCTGGGCCTGGCTGTGCGGGCGCGACATGGTGCTCCCCGACGACGTTCAGGAAGTGCTGCCGGCGGTCGCCCGGCATCGTCTGCGTTCGACCCAGGGAACCGGCCAGGCCCGCGCCGAAGACATCACGGCCCTGATTCGCGCGGTGCCGATTCCCTGAGCCTGTGAGCCTGATCGCCGAACTGAAGCGCCGCCTGTTTCGCTGGCAGGGCGACGGAACCGGGCCGTTCCGCCTTTCCCAGCGCCGCATCTTCATCCTGCCCACCCGCGCCGGCGTGCTCTACGCTGTCGCCTTGCTGGCCATGCTGACCGGGGCCATCAATTACAACCTCGCGCTCGGCCATGCCTTGGTTTTCCTGCTGGTCGGCCTCGGCCTGGCCGGCATGCTGCACACCTTCCGCAACCTTTACGGCCTGACCATCACGCCGGGCCGTTGCCTTCCTGTCTTCGCCGGTGAAACCGCCTACTTTCCGCTGCATCTGTCGAATGAGCGCAAGTTGCCCCGTCTTGCCCTCGACCTGTGTGCCGGCGATGCCGGCCCAACGGTGGGTTGTTCGCTACCACCTGGCGGCATGCGCGAAATCCAGGTTCCCTTCGCTACGCTTCGGCGCGGCTGGCTGAAACTGCCCCGGACGCGGCTGTCCACCACCTACCCGCTTGGCCTGTTCGTCGCCTGGAGCTATCTGCAGCCGGCCATGCGCTGCCTGGTCTACCCGCAGCCACTGCCCAGTTTGCTGCCGCCCCCCCAGCCCACGACGAGTACCGGCGAGCAGCACGGTGATGGCGGGCAGGACGATTTTTCGGGATTTCGCGATCGTCAGCCGGCTGACTCGCCACGCCACGTCGCCTGGAAGGCCAGCGCCCGCGACGCCGGCCAACGGCCACTGCTGGTCAAGCAATTCTCCGGCGGTGCGCGGCTCGAACTGCAACTGTACTGGTCCCTGACCCCCGAGCATGCCAGCCTCGAATCTCGTATCGGGATTCTGGCCGGCTGGGTGCTGGCCGCCGAGAACGACGGCGCCAGTTACGGTCTACGTCTCCCGGGGCAAGAAATCCAGGCCGGCCATGGCGAAGCCCATCGCCATCGCTGCCTTGAGGCACTGGCGCTATTTCAGACATGAGCACCCGCGCCGCCGAAACCATCGATCATGCTTGCATACCCTGGCTGTTCGTCGCTGCACTGGCGACCACGCTGCCGCATGTCGAGCATCAGCCATCCTGGCTGAGCGCCCTGACGACGGCAATCTTTGTCTGGGCCGGCTGGCTCTGGTGGCGCAACGAACGCCTGCCCGGCCGCTGGCCATTGGCCATGCTGGTCGCCGTCGCCTGCGGCGGTGTCCTGTTCGAGTTCCGCACCCTGTTCGGACGCGATGCCGGCGTCGCCATGCTGGTCGTCTTCATGTCGATGAAACTGCTCGAGTTGCACAGCCGGCGGGATGCTACCGTCGTGGTCACGCTCGGCTATTTCCTGCTGCTCACCCATTACTTCTACTCGCAGAGCATTCCAACCGGCCTATGGCTGCTTGCCGCACTGACCCTGGTCACTGCCGCACTTGTTCGCCTGCATGGCGGTCCGGCGAGCACCCCCGCCCTGACGCTGCGTTACGCCGGGGTGCTGACGCTGCAGGCGCTGCCTTTCATGCTCGTACTCTATCTTCTCTTCCCGCGTGTCGCCGGGCCGCTCTGGGGGCTGCCGCAGGATGCGCACAGCGGGCGTAGCGGACTGTCGGAGCAGATGGCACCGGGCAACATCGCCAATCTGGCGCTGAGTAGCGAAATTGCCTTCCGCGCCCGCTTTACCGGACCAGCCCCGCAACGCGACAAGCTCTACTGGCGCGGCCCGGTGCTGGAAATTCACGATGGCCGCATCTGGCGCCCCCCGGGTGGCCGCGGCCGACCGCCGCAGATCGAGGCACTTTCGGCCCCGCTCGCCTATGAGTCGACGCTCGAAGCCCACCAGCAGCGCTGGCTGCTGGCCCTCGATGCACCCGGCCCCCTGCCGGCGAATTTGACCCTTTCCGGCGGGTTGACCGCAACCAGCCGCGAACCGGTCAGTCAACGCCAGCGCTTTTCCCTGAGCGCCATTCTCGATTACCGTTTCAATCGCGATGAGGATCCCAACGTCCTGCACCGCAACCTTGCGCTTCCGGCCGACGCCAATCCGCGCACCCGCGAGTTGGCACTCTCCTGGCAGGCTTCCGGTGCCGACCCGGAGCGTCTGGTGCAGCAGGCGCTTGGCCTGTTCTCCGGAGAAGACTTCACCTACACGCTGCAGCCGCCCCTGCTCGGCGATCAGCCGGTTCAACGATTTCCTGTTCGTCACCCGGCGCGGCTTTTGCGAGCACTATGCCTCGGCCTTCGTCGTCCTGATGCGCGCCGCCGGTGTACCGGCCCGGGTCGTCACCGGTTATCAGGGCGGCGAACTCAACCCGGTTGACGGCTTCGTCGTCGTGCGCCAATCCGATGCCCATGCCTGGGCTGAGGTCTGGCTGGCCGGACGCGGCTGGATGCGGGTCGATCCGACCGCTGCCGTATCACCGGCCCGGGTCGAATCAGGAATCGCATCGGCGATGCCGTCCGGCGAACCGTTGCCGGCGCTGATCCAGTTCCGCAGCGACTGGTTCCGCACCTTGCTGTTTCGCTGGGAAGCGATCAACAATGTCTGGAATCAGTATGTGCTCGGCTACAACCCGCTGCGCCAGCGCGAGTTCCTCGCTCGCCTGGGCTTTCCCGATACCGACTGGCGCAATCTCGCAGCGATCCTGGCGATCATGTGCAGCGTCCTGCTCCTGGCGCTTGCCATGTGGACCCTCGCCCGGCGGCCGCAAATTGACCCGGCGGCACGCCTTTGGCAAAAAGCCTTGCGCCGGCTGACCGGAAGACAAGTAAACTGCGCCCCCTGGGAAACGCCGCTGGCACTCCTGCGGCGTGTCGAAACCCACCATCAGGCGCTTGCCCCCGCCTTGCGGGAAGTGGTTGATGCCTACCTGCAGGCGCGCTACGGCGGAGCCTCGGATGATTTGAAGAATTTGCGCGCCGCCATCTCGCGCCTACCCTGACGGAGCTTTACTTGAAATACCCCTTCGCCACCCTGCTTTTTTCCCTGTTCGCTTGTCTGTCCCAAGCGGCCCCGAGCGCGCCCTCTTTTGCCCGTGATCCGGCCGTGATCGAATTCGCGCGCGATCTCGAACAGCGCCACGACTTCGACGCCAACAAGCTGATCGCCCAGTTCAGCCAGGTTTACCCGAATCCCAAGGTGCTGCAATTGATCAAGCCGCCCATTTCGCCGGTACAGCGATCGTGGGAGCGTTACCGGCCGCGCTTTCTGAACGACCGGCGGATCAATTGGGGGGTGCAGTTCTGGCAGGAAAACCAGGTCAGTCTGGCCCGTGCCCGCGCCACGTACGGGGTGCCGGAGGAAATCATCGTCGCCATTATTGGCGTCGAAACCGAATACGGCCGCAACACCGGCAATTTCCGCGTACTGGAAGCACTCGCGACGCTAGCCTTCAACTATCCGCGGCGCGCCGAGTTTTTCCGCACCGAACTCGAACAATTCCTGCTGCTGGCCCGCGAAAATGGCATGGATCCGCTGCAGGTGCGCGGCTCATTCGCCGGGGCGATTGGCATCCCGCAATTCATGCCGGGCAGCCAGCGGCGCTACGCGGTGGATTTCGATGGGGACCAGCGCATCGATCTGAGTGGCAGCGTTGATGACTCCATTGGCAGCGTCGCCCGCTTTCTCGAGCAACACGGCTGGCTGCCGGGGGAACCGATTGCAATGCCGGCGCGGATCAACGGCGAGCCCGAACGCAGCCTGATCGAAGCGGGTATCCAGCCGACCTTGAAGGTTGCCGACCTGACCCAACAAGGAATCACCGGCGATGCCGATCCGCAAGCCGTGGTCACGCTGGTCGATCTCGTTTCGCCCGGCTACGCTACCGAATACTGGCTCGGTTTCAACAACTTCTATGTAATCACGCGCTACAACCGCTCGAGTTTCTATGCGATGTCGGTGTTCCAGCTGGCCGATGAAATCCGGGCGCGCATGGCGCGCCCGTAATGCAGGCCTACAGCAGCGAGTCGCGCGCGACTCCCCCGCGCTTGATGATCTTGCGCAGACGGTCGAGACCTTCCACCTGTATTTGCCTGACCCGTTCGCGGGTCAGGCCCAACTCGCCCGACAAGGTATCCAGGGTAGAGACTTCGGCGCCGTTCAGTCCATAGCGCCGCTCGATGATCTGGCGTTGCCGCTCTGTGAGCTGGGCCAGCCAGTCATCCAGCAGCCCCCCCATCTCGCGGGACTGGAGCAGCGATTCCGGATCAGTCGCGGACTCATCGGCAATGACTTCCCCGATGGTATGGTTGGAAGCGATTTCGAGCGGTGCATCGAGCGAGGCGATATGCTCGTTCAGGTGCAGGATGCGGCGCACATCGGCAACCGGCCGGTCGATCAGCGCGGCGATCCGCTCCACCGACGTGTCGCGCGTCGCGGCCGATTCGAGATGACGGATGGCGCGTAGCACCACGTTGATTTCCTTGACGATGTGGACCGGCAGCCGGATCGTGCGCGACTGGTTCATGATGCCGCGTTCGATGTTCTGACGAATCCACCAGGTGGCATAGGTCGAGAAACGGAAGCCGCGTTCCGGATCGAATTTCTCGAGCGCGTGGATCAGCCCGAGATTGCCCTCCTCGATCAGGTCAAGCAGCGGAATGCCCCGGTTGAGGTAGTGCTTGGCGATATTCACCACCAGGCGCAGGTTGTGTTCGATCATCCGCTGGCGTGCCGCAAAATCGCCCGCCCGGACCCGGCGCGCAGTTGCCAGTTCCTCATCCGGGGTCAGCAGCGGCTTGGCACCGATTTCATTCAGGTAAAGCTGGGTGACATCCTCAAGCAACTCGAGTTCGGGCGTGGCCGGTTCCGGCTCGGACAACAAGTCCGACTCCGGATCTACGGACCTGAGTTCGTCGTCCTCCGAGTCCTCGTCACCCACTTCAATCATCGCTTCGGCAGATAGAGCAAGGGATCGATCGGCTTGCCCTGCTTGCGGATTTCGAAATGGAGTTTGACCGAGTCACTGTCGCTACTGCCCATCTCGGCGAGTTTCTGGCCACGCGTCACCTGCTGGCCCTCCTTGACCAGAATCTTGCGATTGTGCGCATAGGCCGAGAGGAAGGTCGCGTTGTGCTTGACGATCACCAATTCCCCGTAACCGCGCAGGCCGGCGCCGGCATAGACCACTTTTCCATCGCCGGCGGCCAGAACGCTGTCCCCGGCCTTGCCAGCGAAATCGAGCCCCTTGTTGCCGGTCTCGCTGAAGGGAGAAACCACCTTGCCCGAGGACGGCCACATCCAGGCCACGTCGTCAGGCGCAGCAGCGGGGGCCGGTGCCGGTTCGGGCCTGACTTCAGGAGGTTGAGCAGATTTTGGCTCGATTTTGGGGTTGACCACAGCCACGGCCGTTTTCGGCGCGGGTTCGGCATTCTTGTTCAGGCGCGCGAGGGCTTCATCAGAATAAGGCTCCTTGCCGCCCTTCGGTTCGCGCTTCAGCGCATCGCCGGCACTCGCGGCTGCCGGACTCGTTGCCGTTGACGGGGCATCGAGCGAGCGGGTTTCAACGGCCGGCGCGCCCGTCACCGGCTGGGCGACGACAGCACCGGCAGCAGCCGTTGCCTCCACCGATCCCGGCGGCACCACGCGCAGGACCTGCCCTTCACGAATCGCACCCGGATTTGCGATGTTGTTCCAGGCCACGATATCCCGATAGTCCTGCCCTTGTTCAAGGGCGATGCGATACAGCGTGTCACCCCGCTTGACCGTGTAGTAGCCGGGGCCGGACGGTGCTGCCGCCGCAACGGAACGCGGCTGCGCCCCGCTGCTGCGATCGACAATCGGCGCCGGCGGCTGCGACTTGCAGCCAGCAAGCAAGACGATGAAAGCCAGTAGTGATATTGCTCGAATCATTGTGTTCCTGCGAGGAGTGGGACAAAGCGAACGGCGTCCAGACGGGTTTCGACAAATGCCTGCGGCGTCCGCTCGATGAACGAAAGATACTGCTCGGCGGCACCTACTGGCAAGACGAGGCGTCCGCCGGTTGCAAGTTGCTCGAGCAGTGCCGGCGGCACATGAAGGCCCGCTGCGGCCACGATGATGCTGTCGAACGGACCCGCTTCGGGAAGCCCGAACTGGCCATCTGCATGTTTGAGCCGGACGTTGAACTGTTTCAACTGGCGCATGTGTGCCTTGGCCTTTTCCAGAAGCGGCCCAAGACGCTCCAACGCATAAACCTCGGAAGTCAATTGGGCCAGAACCGCGGCCTGATAGCCACACCCGGCGCCCACCTCGAGCGTCCTGCCGAGACTCGTCCGGCCATTGAGCAGCAACTCGATCATGCGCGCGACGACGAAGGGCTGCGATATCGTCTGCCCCATACCCAGCGGCAGGGCGGTGTCTTCGTAGGCACGCGAGGCCAGCGCCTCCTCGACAAACACATGACGGGGCACGGCGGCCATTGCAGTGAGCACGGCTTCGTTGCGGATACCTTTCTCGCGCAGGCGCTCGATCATGCGCGTCCGCGTTCGCTGCGACGTCATCCCGATCCCGTGCAAGCCACTGACGCTCATCGGATCCAGTCGGCAATGGCAGGAAGTTGCGCGCCGTGGGTCAGGTCGATCTGCAACGGCGTTATCGAGACGCAGTGGCGCTCGACCGCGGCGAAGTCGGTGCCGGGACCGGCATCGGCAGCCGCGCCGGCTGCGCCGACCCAATAGACCGTCTCGTTTCTCGGTGATCGCATGGCGACGACCGGCTCTGCCTTATGCCGGCGGCCCAAGCGGGTCACTTCGGTACCCCGCAGATCACCAAAGGGAATATCCGGCACATTGACATTCAAAAGCACTGGCTCGCGAATCGGGTTGCTGATGAAACGTTCGACCAGTTCGCGCGCCACTTGCCCGGCCGTGTTGAAATTTTTGCCGGTATGGCTGGTCAGGGAAACAGCAATTGAAGGAATACCCAATAAAAATCCCTCGGTTGCTGCGGCTACCGTTCCCGAATAAATGGTGTCGTCGCCCATATTGGCACCGTTATTGATTCCCGAAACGATAATATCGGGCAGGTAATCGAGCATTCCGGTAACCGCCAGGTGAACGCAATCCGTCGGTGTTCCATTCACATAAAAGAAACCGCTGGCTGCCTTTTTCAAAAAAAGCGGCCGATCCAGCGTCAGCGAATTGCTTGCGCCACTCTGGTTCTGCTCCGGCGCAACGACGACAATTTCACCGATCGTTGACAAGGCATCAGCGAGCGCCTGAAGACCCGGGGCAAAATAACCATCATCGTTGCTTATCAGGATGCGCATTTTCAGACAGTGAGGGAACCCAGCGTGCCGCCCTTGGTCAGCCAATCAGCCACCCATTTCGGCTGGCGACCGCGCCCGGTCCATTCCAGCGACGAATTTTCCGGGTGGCGGTATTTGACCTTGACCTTTCCGGTCGGTGCCTTGATTTTCACTTCCTTGCCAAGTAGTTCCTCGATGGCATAACCACGGGCTTTGGCAAAGGCACGTACTTCACTCAGTATATGGGCCTTATCCTGGGCTTCCCGACGTTTTAATTCGACGGGAATCTGCTGCTGCAGATCACGCAACTGAACAACGGTCAGCGTAGACAAATCCATGATTACCTCCTTTGATTAAATGGTGGAAATAATTTAATTTGCCTTTATATATTAATCAACCATTAAAATTAAAAAACCGGCATAAGCCGGTTAATTAATTGGTCGGGGCGGCGGGATTCGAACTCGCGACCCCTTGCACCCCATGCAAGTGCGCTACCAGGCTGCGCTACGCCCCGACAAGCCGCGCATTATACCCGAAACGCACAGGATTCAAAGGCGCAAAATCTCGATAATTGCCTGCAATTCGGTGCGCAGGCCGCCACCTGTTTCAGGCATTTCCGACTTGTCTGCCGCAAGCACTTCGACAACCCCGCCTTCGTCCAGCCGGTTGCGCGCGCCACTGATCGTAAACCCCTGATTATAGAGAAGTTCTCGAATGCGCCGCACGAGGAGCACTTCATGGTGCTGGTAATAACGCCGGTTACCCCGCCGCTTGACCGGTTTCAGCTGATTGAACTCCTGCTCCCAGTAACGCAATACATGGGGTTTTACGCCACACAACTCACTGACTTCACCTATGGTGAAATAGCGCTTGGCGGGGATGGGCGGCAATTCATCGCCCGGAAACGTCTTGTTAAGCCGATGTTCCATCGAAAGCAAGCTCAACGTCAGATTTCAGCTTCTGGCTGGCATGAAAAGTCACCACACGGCGCGCCGTGATGGGAATTTCCTGGCCGGTTTTTGGATTGCGTCCCGGGCGCTGGGGTTTGTCGCGCAACTGGAAGTTTCCGAAACCGGAGAGTTTCACGCCGTCGCCGGTTTCAAGGGCATTGCGTATTTCCTCGAAAAAGGCCTCGACCATGTCTTTGGCCTCACGCTTGTTGAGACCGACTCGCTCGAAAAGAAGATCGGCGAGCTCGGCCTTGGTCAGCGTGATCATTGTCTTTTGTTCTTCAGGCACGAAGTTGAGCTCCAAAAGCCTGCTCAAGACAGGCCATCAAATTCTGCATTGCCGAATCCACTTCCGAATCTAGCAAAGTGCGTTGAGTATCTTGCATAACTATACGAAACGCAAGACTTTTTTTGTTTTCAGGAACACCCTTTCCTGCGTAGATATCGAACAATTGAACGTCCTGGATCAAGGGCGGAAACTGACCTTTCAAGCCATCCAGCAGCGCCTGAAGGTTGAGATCGTGATCAACGACAATGGCGAGGTCACGAATAACTGGCGGGAATTTCGACACCTCGGCATAGGCAGGAACCCTGGCGGCTCCGAGCGCTGCAAAATCAACTTCAAATATAACCGGTGGCTGTGGCAGATCGTATTTCTGAACCCATTGCGGATGAAGTTCGCCGATGCAGCCAATCGCGCAGCCGTCGAGCAGCACGTTTGCCGATCGACCGGGATGAAGCGCCGGATGCAAGATTTTTTCGAAACGAACTTGTTCCGGCGCCAGCAAAGCTTCCAGATCGCCTTTCACGTCATAGAAATCAACCTTGCGTGCCCCGCTACCCCACCCCTCGGGCAGCGCGCCCCATAAGCCAGCCCGGCCAGCATCAACGGCTGGCGATAGCCGGGAACCGGGCCACCTTGCAGATCACGATGAAAGGTACGCCCGGTTTCGAACAACCTGACCCGACTTTGCTTGCGACGGAGGTTGGTGAACAGATTGGCGATCAGGCCACCGAACAGCGTCGAGCGCATGACGGCCATCTGACTGGCGATCGGGTTGGCCAGGCGAATCAGGTCGGCTTCTTCGGTCTTCGCTGCGAAATCTGCCTCCCAAACCTCCTCGACGAAGGCGAAATTGACCACTTCCTGGTAGCCGCGATCGACCAGCAGTCTGGCGAACGCGTGCGGCCGGGCGCTGGGCCTCGGGCTGCACCATCATTTTCAGGTTGCCGCGCGGCGCGGGAGCCGGGATGTTGTCGTAGCCGTGCAGACGGGCAATTTCCTCGATCAGGTCTTCCTCGATTTCGAGGTCGAAGCGCCAGCTCGGCGGCGTCACCAGGAAGTCATCGCCTTGACGCACGAAAGGAAGGCCGAGGCCGCTGAACAGGCCGGCGATTTGTTCCGGCGTGAACGTCATCCCGATCACTGCAGCAGGCACGCGCCGTGCGCAGGCGGACGGGCTTGCGTTCCGGCAGGCTTGCCTTGGCTTCGACAACCGGACCGGCAGCCCCACCGCAAATATCGATGATCAGTTGCGTCGCACGTTCGATCGCGCGCCTGGTGCCACCAAAATCGACGCCGCGCTCGAAACGATGCGAGGCATCGGAACCGAAACCGTAGCGGCGGGCGCGACCGGCAATGGCCTTCGGTGCGAAGAACGCGGATTCGAGGAACAGTTCGCTGGTTTCCAACGTGATACCGCTCTCCTCGCCCCCCATGATGCCGGCCATGGCCAAAGCCTTGGCATCGTCGGCAATGACCAGGATGTCGGCATCGATGGCGATGGTCTGCTCGTTCAACAGCAGCAGCTTTTCTTCCGGCTTGGCCATACGGGCATGCACGGCGCCTTCCAGCCTGGTGTTGTCGAAGGCGTGCAGCGGCTGGCCAAGTTCGAGCATGACGTAATTGGTGACGTTGACCAGGGCGGAAATCGAGCGGATGCCGCTGCGCTCAAGGCAGCGCTTCATCCACTCCGGGGTTGGCGCCTTGGCATTGACGCCTTTGAGGACGCGGCCGTAGTAGAGCGGACAGGCAGCCGGTGCATCGAGCACAACGGCTCGTTGGTCGACAATGGTTGCCGCAACTTCGGGCACCTCGACGAATTTGGCCTGGGCGCCGGCAATGGCGGCGACTTCACGCGCCACGCCGGTCAGGGACAGACAATCGGCGCGGTTTGGCGTCAGCTTGAGTTCAAACTGGTTGTCGTCAAGATCGAGATATTCACGGATCGACTGGCCAACCGGCGCATCCGCCGGTAGGATCAGGAGGCCGGAGGCCTCTTCGGCAATGCCGAGTTCCTTGGCCGAGCAGAGCATGCCGGACGACTCAATGCCCCTCACCTTGGCAATCTTGATGGTGAAATCGCCGGGCAGCTTGACGCCGGGCAAGGCGCACGGAACACGCAGACCGACGGCCACATTCGGCGCGCCGCAGACGATGGTCGTCGGCTCGCCGCGACCGGTATCGACCTTGCAAACGTTCAGACGGTCGGCATCGGGATGCTTGACGACTTCGAGCACCTGGGCGACGACAACGTCGTTGAATTGCGGCGCGACCGGCTCCATACCTTCGACTTCGAGGCCGGCCATGGTCAGCAGATGGGAAAGCTCCTCGCTCGACAGCTTGGTGTCGACAAGGGTACGCAGCCAGGATTCGGAGAATTTCATGCGAATTGTCTCAGGAAACGGAGGTCGCCTTCAAAGAAGAGGCGCAGGTCATTGACGCCATAACGCAGCATGGTCAGGCGATCCTGACCGAAGCCGAAGGCGAAGCCGGTGTACTTTTCCGGATCGATGCCGGCAATGCGCAACACGTCTGGATGCACCATGCCGCAACCGGCGATTTCCAGCCAACGGCCTTTCAGGGCGCCGCTCATGAAAGCGACGTCAATTTCAGCCGACGGCTCGGTAAACGGGAAGAAGGAAGGACGGAAACGCACCACCAGGCCGTCGGTCTCGAAGAAGCTCTTCAGGAAATCGGCGATGACGCCCTTGAGATCGGCAAACGAGACGCCCTCGCCCACCCACAGGCCTTCAACCTGGTTAAACATCGGCGAATGCGTCGCATCGGAATCGACACGATAAACGCGGCCCGGCGCGATGATTCTGATTTCGGGCATTTTTTCCAGTTGACCGTAGCGTTCGACGTGCGCCTTCATGTAGCGCGCCTGGATAGGGCTGGTATGGGTGCGCAGCAGAACCTTGTCGGCCACCGTGCCGTCCGGATTCTGCAGGTAGAACGTATCGTGCATCGAACGCGCCGGGTGATCCTCGGGCGTGTTCATGGCCGTGAAATTGAAAAAATCTTCCTCGATTTCGGGGCCATCGGCCACTTCGAAACCGATGGAGCGAAACAAGGACTCGATCCGTTCCAGTGTGCGCGTTACCGGATGCAGGCCACCGCGCGCTTCGGCGCGACCGGGCAGCGTGACATCCAGAGCCTCTTCGGCCAGGCGCGCTTCGAGCGCGGCCTTGCGAATGGCCTCACGACGCTCGTTGAGCGCAGCTTCAACAGCCGTCTTGGCGACGTTGATTGCGGCACCGGCGGTTTTCTTCTCTTCAGGCGGCAGCTTGCTCAGCCCCTTGAGAAGTTCGGTGACCTGCCCACTTTTGCCGAGGAAACGGGCTTTTACCTGTTCCAGCGCATCGGGGTCAGAAATGGCAGCAAAAGCCGATTGGGCTTCGCTAACGATTTGATCGAGATTGTCCATAGACGTCCACCAACAAAACCACCAACAAACCGCACGATTCAGTGAAGGCTCATGTCGGCGTAGCCGACGTGAAGCCGCAAAGCAGCGGCCGAAACTAAAAAAGGAGGCTTTCGCCTCCTTTTTTAATTACGCTTTCGCTCAGGCGCCGAGCTGTGCTTTGGCCTGGGCGGCCAGAGCGGCAAAAGCCGGCTGATCGAAGACGGCCAGATCGGCCAGAACCTTGCGGTCAACTTCGATGTTGGCCTTCTTCAGACCGTTCATGAAGGTACTGTACTTCAGGCCTTCCAGACGCGCTGCGGCATTGATCCGGGCGATCCACAAAGAACGGAACTGGCGCTTCCTTTGACGGCGGTCACGGTACTGATATTGACCGGCCTTCATCACCGCCTGCTTGGCGATGCGATAGACGTTCTTGCGACGACCGCGGTAACCCTTGGCCTGAACGAGAATCTTCTTGTGACGCGCGCGCGCCGTTACACCACGTTTAACTCTAGGCATCTTCTATCTCCTTATGCGTAGGGCATCATGGCGCGGACGGCAGCCGAATCGCGCTCGTGAACAGCAACGGCACCGCGCAGGTGACGCTTAACCTTGGTGGTCTTCTTGGTCAGGATGTGACGCTTGAAGGCTTGGCCGCGCTTGATGCTGCCACCGGCGCGGATCGAGAAACGCTTCTTGGCGCTGCTCTTGGTCTTCATTTTGGGCATTTATATGCTCCTTAATGACATGCCGTCAGGTGGTTCCCGGCGGGAACACTTATAAAACCAGAAAGCACTTATAAAAACAACTGCTTGATACAACCTGTTAAACCTTTTTCTTGGCCGGGCCGATAATCATGATCATCTGGCGCCCTTCCATCTTCGGCATCTGTTCGACTTGCCCGACGGCTTCGAGGTCAGCCTTGATCCGTTCCAGCTGGCGCATGCCGAATTCCTGATGCGCCATTTCGCGGCCCCGGAAGCGCAGGGTCACCTTTACCTTGTCTTCTTCTTCCAGGAAACGCGTCATGTTCCTGAGCTTGATCTGGTAATCGTTTTCGTCGGTACCCGGGCGGAACTTGATTTCCTTGACCTGTACCTGTTTCTGCTTCAGTTTGGCTTCATGCGCACGCTTCTGTTCCTGGTACTTGAACTTGCCGTAATCCATGACCCGGCAGACCGGCGGCTTCGCCGTCGGCGCGATTTCCACCAGGTCAACCCCGGCCTCTTCCGCCATCTGCAGCGCAGCGCGGGTATTCACAATCCCCAACTGCTCGCCGTCCAAACCCTGGAGACGAATCTCCGGAACCGTAATTTCTTCGTTTAGGCGATGCGCCTTGTTCTGAGCTATGGTGAAACCCCCGAAAACATCAATAATTAAGCCGTGCCACTGCGCGCTGCAACTTCACCCTGAAGCTGCCTGATCAGCGCATCCACGGACATCTGTCCGAGATCCTGACCACCGCGAGTACGCACGGCCACCAGTCCGTCCGCCTTTTCCTTGTCGCCCACAACGAGCTGATAAGGCAGCCGGTTCAAGCTATGTTCGCGAATTTTATAGGTAATTTTCTCGTTACGCAAATCCGCCTCGGCCCGAAAGCCCGCCAGGTGTAGCTTTTGCGCGACTTCGGCAGCGTAATCCGCCTGCTTCTCGGAAATGTTCAATACCATCGCCTGCGTCGGCGCCAACCAGAGTGGCAGCGCGCCCGAGAAGTTTTCGATCAGGATACCGATGAAGCGCTCAAGTGACCCAAGGATCGCCCGGTGCAGCATGACCGGCACCTTGCGTGTATCGTCGCTGGCCACGTATTCAGCGCCCAGGCGCCCCGGCATCGAAAAATCGACCTGCATCGTGCCGCACTGCCAGGAGCGGCCGATGGCGTCCTTGATGTGAAATTCAATCTTCGGACCATAGAAGGCTCCCTCGCCGGGTAGTTCCGTCCATTCCAGGCCGGAGGCGCGCAAGCCGCAGCGCAGCGCATCCTCCGCCTTGTCCCAGACTTCGTCGGAGCCGACCCGCCCTTCCGGACGCAACGCCAGCTTGACGGCGACATCATGGAAGCCGAAATCGCCATAGACTTTCCTGACCAGTTCATTGAACGCCGTGACTTCCGACTCGATCTGGTCCTCGGTGCAGAAAATATGGCCGTCATCCTGGACGAAACCGCGCACCCGCATCAGGCCATGCAAGGCACCGGCAGGTTCGTTCCGGTGGCAGGAGCCGAACTCGCCGTAACGCAGCGGCAGTTCACGATAGGAACGCAAGCCGGCATTGAAGACCTGGACATGGCCCGGACAGTTCATCGGCTTGACCGCGTAATCGCGATTTTCCGACGAGGTTGTAAACATGTTCTCCTTGTAATGCTCCCAATGGCCCGATTTTTCCCACAGGGACTTGTCTAGGATCTGCGGGCAGCGCACTTCCTGGTAGCCGTTATTGCGGTAGACAGCGCGCATGTAGCTTTCGATTTCCTGCCAGATCGCCCAGCCCTTGGGGTGCCAGAAAACCAGGCCCGGCGCTTCGTCCTGCATGTGAAACAGGTCGAACTGCTTGCCGAGGCGACGATGGTCGCGCTTCTCGGCCTCTTCAAGCATGTGCAGGTACGCATCGAGGTCTTCCTTCTTCGCCCAGGCGGTGCCGTAGATGCGCTGCAGCTGTTCGTTGCGGTGATCGCCGCGCCAGTAGGCGCCGGCCACTTTCATCAGCTTGAACACCTTGAGCTTGGCCGTGGTCGGCACGTGCGGGCCACGGCAAAGGTCGATGAAATCGCCTTCGCGGTAGAGCGACACCTGCTGGTCGGCGGGGATGGCGGCGATCAGCTCGGCCTTGTATTTTTCACCCTGATCGAGGAAGAACTTGACCGCATCGTCGCGTGCCCAGACTTCGCGCGTCACCGGAATATCCTTTTTCGCCAGCTCGCTCATGCGCTGTTCGATGGTGACCAGGTCTTCCGGGGTAAACGGGCGTTTGTAGGCAAAATCGTAGTAGAACCCGTTTTCGATGACCGGGCCGATGGTCACCTGCGCTTCCGGGAACAATTCCTTCACCGCATAGGCCAGCAGGTGCGCCGTCGAGTGGCGAATCAATTCGAGGCCTTCGGCATCGCGCTCGGTGATGATCGCCAGATCGGCATTCCGCTCGATCAGGAAAGAGGTATCGACCAGCTGGCCATCAACCCGGCCGGCCAGCGCGGCGCGCGCCAGGCCGGCCCCGATGCTGGCGGCGACTTCGGCGACGGTAACGGCCTGCTCGTAAGAGCGGATGGAACCATCGGGCAATTTGATATCGGGCATGGCGGGTTCTCGCGACGAAATACGGGCAAAAAAAAAGCGCGGGGCGAGCCGCACTTTTCTGGTCGAACGAAAGCTGACTCGGTTAATGTTTCTGAACGATAGTGCGAGTTCGGAAAGTCATGATTCAGCTCCGTCAGGTATTTGGTAGGCGGTATTGGAATCGAACCAACGACCTCCACGATGTCAACGTGGCGCTCTAACCAACTGAGCTAACCGCCTGAAGAAGCGCGCATTATACGGGCCAGAAACCCGAAGTCAAGCGCTTGAACGCGACTTTCTCACCCGGCAAAAGCCGCCGTCAGCGCCGCGATCATGTAGCCGTGGTCGAGCACGCCGGCGCTTTCCCGGATGCTGTGCATGGCCCACATCGGCGAGCCGACATCGATGCTTGCCACGCCCAGGCCCGCCGCAATGATCGGGCCGATGGTGCTGCCACAGCCCAGATCGGTCCGGTGCGCATACTGCTGATACGGTACGCCTGCCTTTTCGCAGAGCAGGATGAAGCGGCCGGCGCTGTCGGCCCCGGTGCTGTAACGCTGGTTGGCGTTGGTTTTGATCACCGGGCCGCCGTTGACCGCAACGCGATGCGCAGGCTCGTAGGCCGCCGGGAAATTCGGGTTGTAAGCATGCGCCATGTCGGCACTGATGAAGAAACTGCGCGCCAGCGCACAGCGGTGAGCCTCTTCGTCGAGCGAGCGCGCAGCCGAGATCCGGCGCAGCACATCGGCGACGAAATTCCCGCCCGCCCCGGTCGCGCTCTCGCTACCGACTTCCTCATGATCGAAAAAGGCGCACACATTGGTCGTTGCCGGACCATCCACGCCAAGCAGTGCGCTCAGCGCGGCATGGCAGGAGGCGAGATTGTCGAGCTGGCTGTCGGCGACGAATTCCTTGTCCGCCCCCCAAAACACGCCCTGTTGCGTATCGAATACGTTGAGCTCCCAGCTGAGGATGGCGTCCGGCGCCACGCCGAGTTCTGCCGCCAGCAACTCCAGGAAACGCGCTTCGCCCGTCTCGCCCTCGCCAGCCGGCGCGATGACCAGCGGCAACTCGGTCTGCTTGTTGAATTTCAGGCCGCCCTCATTCACCTCGCGATTCATGTGAATCGCCAGGTTTGGCAAGCGCACCAGGGCCTCCGCGAAATGCACCAGGCGCATCGAATGCCCGCCCCCGGCGCGCACGGCGACACGGCCGGCGAGACTCAGGTCGCGGTCGGCGAAGGTTGCGAGGATCGGCCCGCCGTAGACCTCAACGCCCAGCCGAAGCAGGCCGTCGCCCGCCTGTGCCGCCTTTGGTTTGAGGCGCAGCCCGGGCGAATCGGTATGCGCGCCGACCAGGCGAAATCCACCGTGCTCGAGCTTCCCGCTCCCGACAACGAAGGCGATGATCGACGAACCGCCGCGAATCACGAAATAACGCCCGCCGGCCGCCAGTCGCCACGGCTCATCCTCGCGCAATGCCACGAAAGCCTTGCGCTGCAGTTGATCCGCCACCGTCTGTACGGCATGCCAGGGGCTGGGACTGGCGTCGATGAAGTCGAGAAGTCTTTGCGCCGCCTCTCGTGAATGCGCGGATATTTCCATGATCGAGCGTGTCTCAAGGGTAGAGGCCGAACGATACCAAAGCTCGCGCGACGGCGGTCATGATTCGCAGTAAGATGCCGCGTTTTCCGGGAGGCGCGCAATGAACGAAGGTTGGATCGTATTGGGCATCTGCCTGCTGTTTGTTCTGGGCGTGGCCCTCCCCTTGCTCAGGGACAGGGGTGAAGACAAGTTGCTGCCCCCGCCCAAGGAAACCCTGCACGACTGGCGCAACGAGAAATGAGCGAAGGAAGCCGAGTGGAATCCCGAATTACCGACCTTGAAATCAAGATCAGCTACAGCGAAGACATGATCGATGAACTGAACCGCACCATCTTTCGCCAGCAGCAGCAGATCGACCTGCTGATCAACGAACTGCGGGCGCTGCGCCAGCAACTGATGACGTCCGCGCCCGCCGATCAGCGCAGCCTGCGCGACGAACTCCCGCCGCATTACTGACCCCATGCCCGCCGCCATCCCCGCCGCCATCCCCGTCACCATCCTCTACCACGGCGACTGTCCGGATGGATTTGGCGCGGCCTACGCCGCGTGGCGCCGCTTCGGTAACACGGCCGTCTATCGCGCCTTGCATCACGGTGAACCGTGGAAAATGGACGAAATCGCCGGACACGATGTCTTTATACTCGACTTCTCATTTCCGCCGGAAGTGCTTGAACAAATTGCTGAAATTGCAAAATCCGCGGTCCAGATAGACCACCATGCCTCGGCCCAACAGGCATGGGCCGACCGGCTGGTGACCGGCGAGGACGGGATCTCCAGCCATATTCACGCCAGCCTGCCGCTCACGGTGCTATTCAACCTCGACAAGTCGGGTGCGCGACTGGCCTGGGAACACTTTCATGCGGGAATGCCAGTGCCGTTGTTGCTGCGCCATATCGAAGACATGGACATGTGGCGCTTCGAACTCCCGGGAACCCGCCCGATTGGCCGGGCCTTGCGCCTGCTCCCATTCGATTTCGCCGCCTGGGACGAACTCGTGCGCCTGACGCCGGATCCGCAAGCCGCGCGCTACAAGCTACTGCTGACGGAAGGCGAAGCAATCGAGCGCTTCTTCCAGACCGAGATCGACCGCCTGGCCACGGGGCATCTCGTGATGCCGGCCCGGCTGCGCGGCGACCCCGTCGATCCCCTGCAAGCCATGCGCCACGGCCAGCCGATCATTGTCGAGGGCGATCTGGCCTGGCGGCGCATTGACGGACTCGCGATCAATGCCAGCACCCTGTTCGCCTCGGAACTGGGGAACCGCATCGCCGAAGCCAGCGGGACCTTCGGGCTGGTCTGGCAACTGGCGGCCGATGGCGAAGTGAAGATTTCGCTGCGCGCTGCCGGCAACGTCAATGTCGCCGAAATCGCCACCCGCTACGGCGGTGGAGGACATCCGAATGCGGCGGGGTTTCGCCTGTCGCTTGCCGCTTTTGTGCATGAAATTCTTGGCAAGCAATTCGTATAAACGAGATTAACTATAATATCTAATTTACTGATTTATAATAAATAAATGGTGCCCAGGAAGGGACTCGAACCCCCACACCTTTCGGCGCCAGAACCTAAATCTGGTGCGTCTACCAATTTCGCCACCTGGGCAGGCGGGCGGATTCTACCACTCCAGGCAGCTTGACCCTATACTCCGCGGCCGATGCCCGTCGATCACTACGAAAACTTTCCTGTCGCCTCATTCCTCGTTCCGGCGCCGCTGCGCCGGCCGATTGAGGTCATCTACCATTTCGCGCGCAGCGCGGACAATCTCGCCGACGAGGGCGACGCCTCGCCCGAAGAACGGCTGGCCGCGCTGGCCGCCTACCACGAGGAACTGGATCGCATCGAAGCCGGACTGACTCCGCTCACGCCGCTGTTCGTCGCGCTGGCCGATGTCATTCGCCAACACGCATTGCCGATCCAGCTTTTCCGCGACCTGCTCGATGCCTTCGCGCAGGATGTCGTCAAGAAACGTTATGCCGACACCCCCGAACTGCTCGACTACTGCCAGCGCTCGGCCAACCCGGTCGGCCGGCTCGTACTGCATCTGTTCGGCCACACCGACCCGGAACATCTCGCACAATCCGACTGCATCTGCACGGCGCTGCAGTTGATCAACTTCTGGCAGGATGTCGCGGTCGACTGGGAAAAGGACCGCATTTACATTCCGCAGACCGACCTGTCGCGTTTCCATGTCACTGAAGCCGACATCGCTGCGGCCCGCTGGTCGGCCAACTGGGCGGCGCTGATGGATTTCCAGACCGACCGCGCCCGCGACCTGATGTTGCAGGGTGCTCCGCTGGTCCACGCCCTGCCCGGCCGCCTCGGCTGGGAAATCCGCCTGACCGTGCAGGGGGGGCTGCGCATCCTTGAACGCATCCGCCAGGTGCGCGGCAACGTCTTCCAGCACCGACCCAGGCTCGGCAAATGGGACTGGCTGGTTCTCGCCGGCCGTTCCCTTACAATGTGACCCCATGAATCCCGACCAATACTGCCAGGAGAAGTGCGCCGCCAGCGGCTCCTCCTTCTACTACAGCTTCCTGTTCCTGCCGGCCGAGCGCCGGCGCGCCATCATGGCGCTCTACGCCTTCTGCCGCGAAGTCGACGATGTGGTCGATGAATGCAACGATATATCGATTGCCTCGACCAAGCTGGTGTGGTGGCGCCAGGAGGTCGAACGCGTGGCCAGCGGCCAGCCGACCCACCCGGTCGGGCTGGCGCTGAAGGGCGTCAGCGGCCAGTTCAGCCTGCCCCGGGAACAGTTGCTCGAAATCATAGATGGCATGGAGATGGATTTGCAGCAAACGCGCTATCTCGATTTCAAAAGCCTGTCGCTCTACTGCTATCGCGTCGCCAGCGTCGTCGGCCTGCTCGCCGCCGAAATCTTTGGCTACAGGGAGCGGCAGACGCAGAAATACGCGCACGATCTCGGCATGGCCTTCCAGCTGACCAACATCATCCGCGACATCGGCGAGGATGCCCGGCGCGGCCGCATCTATATCCCGATGGATGAACTCAAGCAGTTCAACGTGCCGGCCGCCGACATCCTGAACGCCAAATATTCGGACAATTTCACCGCGCTGATGCAATTCCAGACCGAGCGCGCCGAGAAATACTACGAACAGGCTTTTGCCCAGTTACCGGCCGTCGACCGCAAGAGCCAGCGCCCCGGCCTGATCATGGCGGCGATCTACAGCACCCTGCTCGACGAGATCAAACGCGAAAACTTTCAAGTCCTGCATCAACGCATCGCGCTGACCCCGGTGCGCAAAATCTGGATCGCCTGGAAAACCTGGGCCTTCGCGTGAAAGTCGCCGTCATCGGCGGCGGCTGGGCGGGCATCGCCGCCGCTGTCGAACTGACGGCAAGCGGTGTCGAGACCACCCTGTTCGAAGCCGGCCGCGTCCTCGGCGGAAGGGCGCGCTCGGTGTCCATCGACGGCAGGGCGCTGGACAACGGCCAGCACATCCTGCTCGGCGCCTACCGCGAAACGCTGGCCCTGATGCGCCGGGTCGGCGCCGACCCTGAACGACTGCTCGACCGACACCCGCTGCAGGTCGTCGATGATGCCGGCTTTCGCCTGGCGCTACCCAGGTGGCCGGCGCCGCTCAACGTCGCCTGGGGCTTGTTGACGGCAAGCGGTGTCAGTTGGCGTGAAAAGCTGGCGACAGCCTGGTGGACGCAGGGCGTCAAGGCCCGCCGTTTCCGTCTCGCCGTGGATTGCACCGTTGCCGAATGGCTCGACGCCGAAGGACAAACCGGTGACCTGCGCCGCCACCTGTGGGAACCACTCTGCCTCGCCGCGCTGAACATACCTGCCGGACGCGCCTCCGCCCAGGTTTTCGCCAACGTGCTGCGTGACAGCCTGGGCAGCACCCGGCGCGAAGACACCGACCTGCTGCTGCCGCGCGTCGATCTCGGTCGCCTGCTGCCCGAACCTGCCGCGCGCTGGCTTTCGGCACACGGCGCCAGGCTACAGCTTGGCACACGCCTTGAAGCCATCGCCACGACAGCGGACAGCGTTGCCCTTGCCGGCGAGAACTATGATGCCGTGGTCGTCGCTACCGCCCCGCAACACGCCGGCAGACTGTGGCCAACCCTGGCCATCGCCTATGATTACGAACCGATTGCCACGGTCTACCTGAAATTCAGCGCCAAAACGCGCTTACCCTTCCCGCTATTCAAGCAATCCGGAAAAGTCGGCCAGTGGATTGTCGACCGCGGCAACGGCCTGCTCGCCTGTGTGCTGAGCGGGCACGGCGACTGGGAAGCGCTTGCCGACGCCGATCTCGCGGCCGCCCTGCACAAAGAACTGGGCATCGGTAATAGTCCGGACTGGCACAAGGTCGTCCGCGAGAGACGCGCGACCTTCTCATGCCGGCCGGGCGTGGTGCGGCCAAGCTGCATCACTGCCCATCCGCGAATATTTGTCGCAGGTGACTATACGTGGGCCGATTACCCGGCCACCCTCGAAGGCGCCGTGCGTAGCGGTCGCCGCGCCGCCCACGTCCTGTTGAGAAAACGTTAGAATTCGGTGCCATGAATTCCGCCCGACTGATCCCGTTCCTGCTGCTCGCCGGATTCAATGCACAGGTCGTTCTCAGCGCCCCGATAGCCGAAAACGATTGGGCAGTTCGGTTGGGCCGCCAGCTCACCATCATTGAACAACAGCCGGACAACCGCGAAGCGCGCAAGGCCGCCTGGCGCGCCGCCATGCATCTCGGCCTGTTCGACCAGGCCGCGGCACTGTCAGCACCGCTGACCGCCGGGGAACAACGGGCGATGGAAGGCGACCGGATCGCGCTGGAAATTCGCTACGGCATCATCGACCGCGATACATTGCGCGGACCCGAACGCTTTTTGCGCCTCGATCGGGCGTTGACCGCGACGGATGCCCTGGCCGCTGAATTTTTCGCCGGCAGGGCGCCGGATGCCGAGGACAAACGCCGGCTGACCGACCGCCTCAGCGCACTCGCCGCCCGCCGGTGCGCGGCGGACGCCGTGCGGCTCTACGAGACCCTGCGGGAACGCGACCTGCCCGTGCCGCTGTGGGCCGAGCGCGACGTCGCCGGCAGCTATCTCGAACTGCGCCGCCCGCAACCCGCCGTGGAACTTTACAGCCGGGTCGTCGCCGCCAACCCTGATGATTTCGATGCCAACCTCGGACTCTTTTTCGCGCTGGTCGAAACCGAGCAACTCGATGTCGCGACTGCCCATATCGACCAGTACGCCGCGCGCCTCCCGGAGCGCCGCCATCGCGACGGCCGTTACAACGGCGAGCGCCTGAGCGCCGACATCGCCGCCGACCGCGTGCGCATTTTCGCCGACCGCCTAGCCGAGGCCGAGATGCGCATCGAACAACGCCATGCCACCACCCCCTTCAACGCCGAAGCCCGCCAGTCTTCGGCCAGCCTGGCGCTGGCGCGCGGCTGGCCGAAGACTGGCGAGGAAATGCTGCTGCGCACGCTTGGCGCCGACCCGATCAACCCGTCGCTGCACGCTGATCTCGCCGAAACCCGCCTCAATCTGCAGGACTGGCCGGCGGCACGCGCCAGCCTCGCCGACGCGCTCGACCTCGACGCGGAAAATGGCGCGGTGCGCCGAGCGCGCGAGAGCTTCGCGCTGCACGACCGCTTTGAGCTGTACGTCGAAGCCGGCTACGGCGAAGGCTCGGACGTCAATTACTTCGGCAGCCGCGACTGGTCGATCGACAGCTTCCTGTACAGCCCGCCGATCAAAGAACGCTGGCGCATCTTTGCCCACAACTACTCGGCGGGCGCTGACTTCTACGGCGATACCCAGACCTGGATCCGCACGGGCGCCGGTGCCGAATGGCGCTGGCAGGACTGGCGTCTGACCGGCGAAGCCAACGGCGGCAGCGGGGTCAAGGCGGGCGCTACCGGCACCGTGCGCTGGAAGCCGGACGACCACTGGACGTTCTATGGCGCTGCCGAGAGCGTCACCAACCAGATACCGCTGCGCGCCGTCGCCGACGGCATCTACGCCAACCGCGCCAGCCTCGGCGCCGACTGGCGCCAGCACGAGTCGCGCAAACTCTCGGTCGGCGTCGCAGCCAGCGACTTTTCCGACGGCAACCTGCGTGAGTCGCTCAATGCCGCCTGGTTCGAGCGCTGGTACAGCGGCCCGCAATGGATGTTAGAAACGACGCTGGGCGCCGACGCCTCGCGCAATTCGCTGGAGACCAGTGTCAATTACTTCAACCCGGCCAGCGACCGTTCGCTGTGGCTGACCGCCGCCGTCGAAAACCTGACCTGGCGCAATTACGACCGTTCATTCCGCCAGCGCCTGGCGCTTACGGGCGGCAACTACTGGCAGGAAAACTACCCTTCGGGCGCCATCGAAGCCATCGAATATGGTCACCGCTGGGAACTTGAGCGCGATCTTTCGCTCCGCTACAACATCGGCCGCCTGCTGCGCCCCTACGACGGTGAACGTGAAGGGCGCACCTATGCCAACCTGACCTTGCTATGGCGCTTCTGATCCGCTCGCTCGCCGTCCTCGTATTTCTTGCCCTGGTCGCGCACTTCCCGGCCCGGGCCGAGGCACGCTTCATTTCGCTGAGTTATCACGAGGTACTGGCCGACGACGAGCCGCTGACGCCGACCGCCGTGCGCGCCAGCGACCTCGCCGCGCAGTTCGCCTGGCTCCAAGCCAACGGCTGGCAGCCGGTCAGCGTCGACCAGATTCTCGCGGCGCGCGCCGGCGGCCCGCCGCTGCCGGAGAAAGCCGTGCTGCTCACCTTCGACGACGGCAAGAAGGACGTCTATACCCGTGCCTTTCCGCTGCTCAAGTTCTTCCGCTACCCGGCAGTGATCGCGCTGGTCGGCGAATGGATGGATGTTCCGGCCGGGCAGACCGTCGATTACGATGGCAAGCCGCTGCCGCGCAGCGCTTTCGTGACCTGGGAGGATGTCCGGGAAATGCAGACTTCCGGGCTGATCGAGGTCGCCTCTCACTCGCACGACCTGCACCACGGCATTCTGGCCAATCCGCAGGGCAACACGCAACCGGCGGCAACCACGCGCCTCTATGGCAATGGCCGCTACGAAGACGATGCCGCCTACGCCGCCCGCCTGCGCGCCGGCCTCCGGGACAGCATCAGCGAACATACTGGCAAGAAGCCGCGCATCATCGTCTGGCCCTACGGGCGCAGCAATCTGGCGGCGCAGGAAATCGCCGCCGGACTCGGCATGCCGATCGGCCTGACCCTGATCGACGGGTTCAACGACGGGACTACCCCCAAGGCGGCATGGAAGCGCCAGTTGATAGAGAACAGTCCGTCGCTGCAGGCATTCGCCGAAATGATGCGGGTTAGCTGGGCGCCCAACCCGGCGCGCGGCATCAAGGTCGATCCCGGGTCGTGGCCGGTCGGCACGGATGGTCTGTCGCCCACGCTGGACCAAATGCTGACTTTGAGCCCGAACATTGCCTTCGTCAGCCCGGTTGTCACACACGACGGCCATGAATCGGTGCTTTTCCCGACGCAGCACCGACCGCTCGCCATCGACAAGCTGAATCATATTGCCTGGCAGACCGAACGCCGCGCCGGCGTGCCGGTGTTCATCGACCTCCCACAAACCTGGCTCGATGAACCCGAACTGGTCGCCGACCTGGCGCGCCAGGTCAATTTCGCCGGCCTGCGCGTCAGGGCGAGCCCCGGCAGCGCTGCTGCCGAAAAGGTTCGCCAGGCCGCTTCTCGCTGGGTCTGGCCACTGCAGATGGCCTACGTAATGGATGACGTGCCACCAACCGATGTCTGGAACCGGCTGGCGGCCGGCGACCTGATCGTCCTGCCAGCCGACGAGCCCATAATCGCCGCCCTGCCGCCCGCTGTCGGTAGCCGCGTCCTGCTCGAATTCGACCCGACCCTGCCGGCCGCGGCCACCGCCCGCCGCATGCGCCAACTCGAAGCCGGCGGCTTCCGCCAGTTCGGCCTGGCCGGCCTGCCCGAAACCGGCAGCGACCCGCGCTCCCCCACCCTCTCGCTGCGCGTGCAGCCGCAACTGCGATGACCCCGCTGCCCACCCTGCTCGGCGACGTCTGGGGTGCCATCCTCGCCTACGTGTTTTTCTACCCGGTGCTGATGTCGGTAGTCTGGATGATCGGCGGCATTGCGTTTTACCTGCGTTTCGAGCGTCGACCGCACCGTATCGTCAAACAACCGCCGGCCCGCGACGACTATCCGCTGGTCGCCGTGCTGGTGCCTTGCTACAACGAGGAAGCGCACGTCGAAGAGACCATCGAAGCCCTGATGGAACTGGAGTACCCGAATTTCGAGGTGGTCGCCATCAACGACGGCAGCCGCGACCGCACCGGCGAATTGCTCAATGCGTTGGCGGCGCGCTTCCCCCGCTTGCGCGTCGTCCATCAGATCGAAAACCAGGGCAAGGCGGTCGGCCTCAATACGGCCGCGTTGCTGACCAAGGCGGAAATCCTCGTCGGCATCGACGGCGATGCCCGCCTCGACCCGCATTCGCTGCACTGGCTGGTGCGCCATTTCGACGAGCACGAAGTCGGCGCCGTCACCGGCAACCCGCGCGTACGCAACCGCTCGACCCTGCTCGGGCGCATCCAGGTCGGCGAGTTTTCCTCCATCGTCGGCCTGATCAAGCGCGCCCAGCGTTCGGTTGGCCTGATCTTCACCGTCTCCGGCGTCATCACCGCCTTCCGGCGCAGCGCCCTGCACGAAGTCGGCTACTGGAGCCCGGAGAAGCTGACCGAAGACGTCGATATTTCCTGGAAGCTGCAACTGGCCGGCTGGGAAGTCCGCTTCGAGCCGCGCGCCCTGTGCTGGATCCTGATGCCGGAAACCCTGGGCGGCCTGTGGAAGCAGCGCCTGCGCTGGTCGATGGGCGGCACCCAGGTGCTGCTCGACTATTGGCCGCAACTGTTTTCGCTGAAAAACCTGCGCCTCTGGCCGCTCTGCATCGAGTACGCGATGAGTATCCTGTGGGCCTGCCTGTTTGCGCTGCTCGCGATTTACCGGCTAACCGACCTGATATTTTTCCGGGTAGACCTGCACAGCGTCCCGATCCTGATGCTCGGCTGGGCCGGACTGCTGATCGGCACCACCTGCCTGGTGCAGATCATGCTCAGCCTCGTCCTCGACCGCCCCTACGATCGCGGGCTGCTGAAAAACTACTTCTGGATGATCTGGTACCCGGTCGTCTATTGGGTCATTACCGCCGCGACGTCGGTCGCGGCCTTGCCTAAAATCCTTTTTCGAGATACCGAAAAGCGCGCCCGATGGACAAGCCCCGACCGCGGCATTCAGCCCCCCGCCTCCCGCTGATCATCGAGCGGCCCGATCTCGCGCACCCATTACGGCGCGGACTCGGGCTGGCGGTAACGGTGTTCGCCTGGCTGGTCTGGCTGGCGATGTGGATTCCTTTTCTCGCAGCGCTCGGCCGCTACCTCGGCTACGACCTGCCGGAAATCTACATTCCAAGCCAGATCAGCCTTCACTCGTTTCTTTCCCTCGTGCACATCCTGCCTACCGTGATCGGCGTTGCCCTTGGCATTCTGGCGATGAGCTACGTCCGGGAGAAAATGAAATCCGGCGCCGCTCATCCCGACGAACGCTGGCGCCCGGTCGGCGCCGAACGCCTGGCAACCGGCCTGGCGCTCGACCCGGCGCGCCTTGCCGCCTGGCAGTCAGCGCCGATTCTCTACGTCGAACACGGTCCGCGCGGCCGCGTCATCAACGCCAGCCCGCAGCCGCCGGATCAGCCAAGCCGCCCCGACTGAATCCGCAGCACCCGCCCACAACGGGCGGCGATTGCCTCGTCGTGGGTGACCAGGATCAGCGTCGTGCCCTGTTTGGCATTGAGGTCGAACATCATCTCGATGATCTGCTGCCCGGTCGCCGCGTCGAGATTGCCGGTCGGCTCGTCGGCCAGCACCAGCCGTGGATTCGGGGCGAAGGCGCGGGCCAGCGCGACGCGCTGCTGCTCGCCGCCGGACAGGTGCTTCGGATAGTGCTTGAGCCTGTGCTCCAGCCCGACACGCACCAGCCAGTCGCGGGCGGTTGCGGTCAACGCGGAAAAACCGGCCAATTCCAGCGGCAGCATGACGTTTTCCAGCGCGTTGAGCGAGGGCAGCAACTGGAAGGACTGGAAGACGAAACCGAGCAGTTTGCCGCGCTGGCGCGCCCGCTCGTCCTCGTCGAGTGCCGCCAGCGAAACACCGTCGAGACGGATTTCGCCGGCCGTGGGAACATCCAGCCCGGCAAGCAGCCCAAGCAGGGTCGATTTCCCCGAGCCCGAGGCGCCGACGATGGCCACCGTTTCGCCGGACATGACCGCAAATGAAATATCCTGCAGAATCGTCAGCGGCTCACCGCCGTTATCGACTGTCTTGCCCAACGCCACCACTTCAACTACCGGTTTTTCCACCATGCGGATCGTCCTGCTCCTGTTTGCCCTGCTCTTTTCCGCCACGCCGGCGCTTGCCGCGCGGACCATCCTGGTCATCGGCGACTCGCTTTCCGCCGGCTACGGCATCCGCCCCGAACAGGCCTGGCCTTCGCTGCTCGCCAAACGGCTGGCGGAAAAGCGCCTCGATTATAACGTTGCCAACCTCTCCATTTCCGGCGAAACCACTGCCGGTGGGCGCGCCCGCCTGCCTGAAGCGCTGCGCCAGCACCAGCCGGCAGTCGTCGTCATCGCACTGGGCGCCAACGACGGCCTGCGCGGCCTGCCGCTCGCCCAGATGCGCGACAACCTGGCCGCCATGCTCGACGCCGCGCACGCCGCCGGCGCCCGCACGCTGCTGATCGGCATGCGCCTGCCGCCCAACTACGGCCCCTATGCCGCGGAATTCGACAAGAGCTTCGCCGATCTGGCCAGGCAGAAGAAGAGCGCCCGCCTCGACTTCCTGCTCGCCCCGGTCGCCGCCGAGCGCAGCTATTTCCAGGCCGACAACCTGCACCCGACCGCCGAAGCGCAGCCGCTGATCCTTGAAGGCGTCTGGCCCAACCTGCAGCCCTTGCTGAAATAGGCCGATGACGCCCGAGCGCCCCACCCTGCCCGATCTCGCCGGATTCGACGAGATCATCGACGTCCGCAGCCCGGCCGAATTCGCCGAAGACCACATTCCCGGGGCCATCAACTGCCCGGTGCTCGACGACGCGCAGCGCATCGAGGTTGGCACGCTGTACAAGCAGGTGTCGCCGTTCGAGGCGCGCAAGATCGGCGCTGCACTGGTTTCCGAAAACATTGCCCGCCACCTGCGTGCCCGCTTCCTCGACCGGGCGAAGGACTGGAAGCCGCTGATCTACTGCTGGCGCGGCGGCAACCGCAGCGGCGCAATGACCACCGTGTTCCGCGCCATCGGCTGGAAGACGGTCCAGCTCGAAGGCGGCTACAAGACCTGGCGCAGCCACGTCGTCGCACAACTCGAACGCCTGTCGCAAGGATTCAATTTCCGCGTTATCTGCGGTGCCACCGGCAGCGCCAAGACGCGCATCCTGCACGAGATTGGCGAACTGGGCGAACAGGTGCTCGACCTCGAATCACTGGCCAGCCACAAGGGTTCGGTCCTCGGCGTCCTGCCCGGGCAACCGCAACCCAGCCAGAAGGGTTTCGAGACGTCGCTGCTGCAGGTGATCGAGCACTTCGACCCGGCCCGGCCGGTCTATGTCGAAGCCGAAAGCCGCAAAATCGGCCGCCTGCATGTGCCCGAGATGCTGCTCGAACGTATCCGTCAGGGCGACTGCCTTCAGGTCGAGGCGACACTGGATGCCCGGATCACCTTCCTGCTCGCCGATTACGCATATTTCCTGCGCATGCCCGACCTGTTGATGGAGCGGCTCGAAGGACTCAGGGGCCTGCACAGCCGCGAAACCTTCAACCGCTGGCGTGAACTTGTGCACTCGGCCGACTGGCCGACCCTGGTTCGCGAACTGCTCGAACAGCATTACGACGCCCTTTACCGCCGCTCGCAAAACACCCATTTCACGGGCTACCGGCACCCCGTCGTGGTCTCCACCAATGATCTTTCAAATCGCGGCATCGCCGAACTGGCGGCTCGCCTGGCTCAGTCGCGCACGGCGCAGATCGCCTGACGCAGCGCCGGTTTCGGCGTCGGCGTATAGCCCTCTTCAAAAGCGATTTCGCGCAGTCCGGCCGCCGCGCTTACTTCACGCAGTTCGCCGGAACGCAGCAGAAATTCGGGATTCGACGGCTTGCCGTAAGCCTCGTTGCCGACCATGAAAGTCTCGTAGAGCAGCACCCCGTCCGGCGCCAGCAGCGCGCAGACTTCGGCCAGGCGCGGGCGCCACAGGTAGTTGGTCACCAGCACGCCGGCAAACTGCCGGCCGGCCAGCGGCCAGTCGCCGCTTTCAAGATCGGCGACCAGGACCTCAACACCGGGCAAACCCTGCAACCCGGCAAGCGCCGAGCGGTCGCGGTCGACCGCCAGCACGTGGCGCCCCTGCGCCGCCAGCCAGCGCGTGTGCCGCCCGCTGCCGCAGGCGAGATCGAGGATCAGCCCATTCCCCGGCAGCATTTCCAGATGGCGCACCAGCCACGGCGAGGGAGGTATCATCGCGGCGCAATCATTATGGGAGTCTGTCATGTCGGATACGGTCATCGTTCGGGAAAATGGTCAGGGAAGATACCAGCAGGAGGTGATTTCTGGCGAACATCGTCTGCTGGCCGATGAACCCGTCAGCGTCGGCGGCGCCGATTCCGGGCCGGCGCCGTTCGAATTCCTGATGGCCGGCCTCGGCGCGTGCACCTCGATGACGCTGCGCATGTACGCCGAGCGCAAGGGCCTCGCGCTGAGGCGGATCAGCGTCAGTCTGACCCACGACAAAGTGGAGGTAGACGGGGAAAAGCGCGACCGTATCCGGCGTATCCTGACGCTTGACGGCGACCTGACTCCCGAACAGCGGGCCCGTCTGGTCGAGATTGCCGGCAGATGCCCGGTCGCCCGGGCGCTCTCAAAGCCTGTTCTGCTTGAATGCGGACTGACGGATTAGGTTTAATCCCCTACAAACCGAATGGAAAGCAAAGAGCATTTATGTTAGGATTGTGCACTGCACAATAATAGCCTGAAGAGGGTTGAATCATGTTGGAACAGCACTATCTGACCACGCTATTCGAGCCGAAATCGGTCGCCGTGATCGGCGCTTCCGACCGCGAAAACGCCGTCGGCAATGTCATTTTCAAGAACATCCTCGGTTCGGGCTACAAGGGCCGGCTCTACGCCATCAACCCCAAGCACGAAACCGTTCAGGGCCAGCAGGCCTACAAGTCGATCGAGGAAATCGGCGCCCGCGTCGAAATGGCGGTGATCGCCACCCGCCCGCAGACCGTGCCGCAGATCATCGAGCAGTGCGGGCGCAGTGGCGTGCGCAACGTGATCATCATCACCGCCGGCTTCTCCGAATCGGGCCACATCGGCGCCGCCCTCGAGCGCAAGGTGATCGAAATTGCGCGCTCCTACAACGTTCGCGTCCTCGGCCCCAACTGTCTCGGCATCATCCGCCCCGACCTCGGGCTAAATGCGACTTTCGCGCGCATGACCGCCAACAGCGGCAACCTGGCCCTCGTGTCGCAGTCCGGTGCCATGTGTTCGGCGGTACTCGACTGGGCCAAGAGCAACCAGATCGGTTTTTCGTCGGTCATTTCCATCGGCATGACGGCGGATATCGACTTCGGCGAAATCCTCGATTACCTGATCTACGACAACCGCACGCATTACATCCTGATGTATGTCGAGGGCATCCGCAATTCCCGCCGCTTCATGAGCGCGCTGCGTTCCGCGGCACGGATCAAGCCGATCATCCTGCTCAAGGCCGGCCGCCATGAAGCCGGTTCGCTGGCCGCCGCCACGCACTCGGGCATGGCCGCGGTTTCCGATACGGTATTCGATGCCGCCGTGCGCCGGGCCGGCGTCGTCCGCGTCCAGAACGTCGGGCAACTGTTCTACGCCGCCAAGGCGCTGGCCTCCAAGTTCCGGCCGCAGGGCAACCGCCTCGCCATCATCACCAACGGTGGCGGACCGGGTGCCATGGCCGCCGATCGTGCCGGCGACCTCGGCATTCCGCTGGCGCAATTGTCCAACGAGACGATGGCCGTACTCAACAAGACCCTGCCGACCAACTGGTCGCACAGCAACCCGATCGACATCGCCGGCGACGCCACGCCCGAACGCTACCGTGACGCCATCCTGACTGTCACCCAGGACCCGAATGTAGACAGCACGCTGGTCATGCTCTCGCCACAGGCGATGACGCAACCGATGGAGGTCGCCAAGGCCATTGTCGAAGTGTCGGACAAGGCCAATCGCTCGATCTTCTGCTGCTGGATGGGCGAGGAACAGGTCGGTGCGGCGCGCAAATATCTCGAGGATTCGGGCATACCCGCCTTCCGCATGCCGGAAACGGCGATCGAACTGTTCCACCATATCTCGAAGTATTACCGCAACCAGAAGCTGCTGCTGCAAACACCGGAACCAACCCGCCAGCACGGCCGCCCGGAAACCGAAGGCGCCAAGATGCTGATCGAGGCGCTGCTCGCCGAGCGGCGCAAGGTGCTCTCCGAAATGGAATCGAAGGCCATCCTGCGCGCCTTCCGCGTCCCGGTGGCGCAGACCATGGTCGCCCGCACTGCGACCGAAGCCCTGCTGCTGGCCGAGCAGATCGGCTTCCCGATCGCGATGAAGGTCGATTCGCCCGACCTGCCGCACAAGTCTGATGCCGGCGGCGTGCGCCTCAACATCATGAACGCGCCGGCGGTGCGCAACGCTTATCACGACATCATCGACACCGTGCAGAAGCGCCACCCGAACGCCAAGATCAACGGCGTCTCGATCGAGCCTTTCCTGTCGCGTCCGAATGGCCGCGAAGTGATGATCGGCGTCTTCCGCGACCCGATCTTCGGGCCGGTGATCACCTTCGGCGCCGGCGGCTTCGATGTCGAAATTTTCAGCGACCGCTCGGTCGCCCTGCCGCCGCTGAACGAGTTCCTGGCCAAGGATCTGATTGACTCGACACGCGCTTCGGTGATCCTCGACCAGTTTCACAACATGCCGCCGGTCGACCGTGCCGCCCTCAAGGAAGTGTTGCTGTGCATCTCCGAAATGGTCTGCGAACTGCCGTGGATCATGGAGCTTGACCTCAACCCGCTGATCGTCGACGAAAATGGCGCCATCGCCGCCGATGCGCGCATCGTCATCGACCACGCCACCGGCGCCAGCGGTGACCGCTACGCGCACATGGCGATCTACCCGTATCCCGTACACCTGATCCAGGAATGGCAGATGAACGACGGCAAGGTCGTCACCATCCGCCCGATCCGTCCGGAAGACGCCGACATGGAACAGGAATTCGTCAAGGCCATGTCAGACGAATCGCGCTACTACCGCTTCATGGACACCCTGCGCGAACTGACCCAGACCATGCTGGTGCGCTTCACCCAGATCGACTACGACCGCGAGATGGCGCTGGTCGCCACGCTGGCCAACGACGAAGGCAAGGAATCGCAGATCGGCGTCGCCCGCTACGTGGTGAATCCGGATGGCGAATCGGTCGAGTTCGCGCTCGCCGTCGGCGACGACTGGCAGAAGTGCGGCGTCGGCCGCAAGCTGATGACCGCGCTGATCGACTGTGCCCGCCAGAAGGGTTATCGCGCCGTGGTCGGCGACGTGTTGTCTACCAACAGCAAGATGTTCCGCCTGATGACCAGCCTCGGCTTCAGCATCCACCCGCATCCGGACGATACCGCGGTCAAGCGCGTGGTCAAGCCGCTGACGGGCTGAACGGGCAATTGCCGAAAGGTTCCGGAAGCCGGCCTGTGAGCCGGCTTTTTTGTGGCTGCGTCCTTCGTTGGCTTTGCATGTGAGGATAAAGACGGCACTGTTCGGGCAGACGCATCCATCCTCTGCTTGCCGAAAATGCCGTATATATTTGAGCCATCCACCGAAGAAGATTTCCAACCCCTTCTGGCCTGCCCCTTTCAGGCAATGCAGATTATCATGGCGCCTTCTCGCAATTTGGGTACGGTGGCCTGCCCTGATTTCCTGGCAACGCTCAATCATTTGGTAAGTTGTGCTTTTTAACTCCTACTCGTTCCTCCTGGTTTTCCTGCCGGTTACCGTCCTCGGTTTTTTCCTCGCCGGACGCTTTGGAAAGGCAGCCGGAGCGGCCTGGTTGGCAGCCTGCTCCCTGTTTTTCTATGCCTGGTGGGACTATCGTTACCTGGCTTTGCTGGTAGCCTCCATCTGCGCCAACTATCTTGTCGGTAGCTACATCGCCCGGCATTCGGCCAGCGCCAAAGGTCGCATCGCACTAACCATAGCTATAGCGGCCAACCTGCTGCTGCTCGGCTACTACAAATACGCCGACTTCTTTCTCTCATCGTCCAACGCCATTCTGGGCACCGACTGGCCGATTCTTGGCATCATCCTTCCGATCGGCATCTCCTTCTTTACATTTACGCAGATTGCCTTTCTTGCCGATGCCTACGCCAGCAAGGTTACTGAATACCGCTTCATCTACTACCTCCTGTTCGTGACCTACTTTCCTCATTTGATTGCAGGTCCTGTGCTGCACCACAAGGAGATGATGCCGCAATTCGATGAGGATCGGAATTATCGACCGGACGCAGCGAACTTCGCCATCGGCCTCACCATTTTCGCCATTGGGCTGGCCAAGAAAGTGCTGATCGCTGACAATCTTGCGGGCTATGCTGCGCCTGCTTTTGCTCCCGGCACCGACTCCCCCACGTTCTTTCTCGCCTGGGGTGGCGCCCTGGCGTACACTTTCCAGCTCTATTTCGATTTCTCCGGCTACTCGGACATGGCAATCGGCCTATCTCGACTATTCGGCGTGCGCTTGCCCCTCAATTTCAGTTCGCCCTACAAGGCTCACAATATCGCCGAATTCTGGCGGCGTTGGCATATGACCCTGTCGCGCTTCCTGCGTGACTATCTCTATATTCCACTTGGAGGCAATCGTCATGGCGCTTTTCGTCGTCAATCCAATCTCATTATCACGATGCTACTGGGCGGACTTTGGCACGGTGCCGGATGGAACTTCGTCATATGGGGCGGCCTCCACGGAATATTCCTGGTAGTCAACCAGCTTTGGCAGAATCTCCGCCAACGAATTCCGTTCAGTCTGCCACCTCAAATTGGCCGATTTGCTGGCGTCTCTCTGACCTTCCTCTGTGTTGTCTTTGCCTGGGTGTATTTCCGTGCCCCGGACCTCTCTACAGCGAATCGCCTCATTACCGGCATGTTCGGAGGCTTTGGAGTCGCATTGCCCGAGCCAATCCTGTCACGCCTCGGATCCCTCAAGGTGGTTATCGAAGATCTTGGTGTTCGCAGTTACCTGGGTGGAGGTGCGATCTTTGTTGAAACCTGGTGTTGGGTTGCGGTAGGCGGCCTGATTGCCTTTCTTGCCCCAAACACTCAGGAAATCATGGGTCGCTTTGAGCCTGCATTGCCCGAAGAAGGCCGCGCAAATCAGCGTCCCGCACCCCACCTCGCTTGGATGCCGCAGCGGCGTAACGCTGTAGCCATAGGGTTATTGCTTGCCCTTGGAGTGCTCGCCTTGAGCCGCCCGACAGAATTTCTTTACTTCCAATTCTGATGTTCACACCACCATCCTCCAAGGCTTGGGCTAGCTACTTGCGCTGGATGCTGACAACCCTCGTTATCGTCATCGCCGCTGTCGGCCTGTTCAATGTGTTTGTCGACCCGCTTGGCGTATTTGGCTCACCCCGCGTTGCACAGATCAACGTCATCAAGCCTTACCTGGATCACCACAGAGAACTTACCCGCTACCAGGGAGCCTTACGCTTGTGTCTCGATACTGGCATTTTCGGTAACTCCCGCGCAGAAATTGGCTTTGATCCAGAAAGTCCAACGTTGGCAGCACACGGGCTGTCAGCGTTCAATCACGCCATTCCAGGCACCGCCGCAAGCACCTCCTTGCGGCAAATTATCTGGCTCAAAGACGCCAACTGCTTGCCGAAGACGATTATTCTCGGTGTTGAATTCTTTGATTTCCTTGGCGGATCTGAACCGCTCGCACTCCCCACGTTAGCGACCAACCCTGCGCCACAGAGGGATGCCCGTTTTTTTGCCGAGTCGGTCTTCTCCATCACTGGCCTTCGCGACTCACTCACCACATTGCTGCTGCAACGATCCCGTTATCCCACCACCTTGACCAATCGCGGATTCAACCCTCTGTTTAACTATATCCCGGAGGTCGAGCAAAGCGGACACTACATCCTGTTTCGCCAGCGCGCCGAAGAAAACGTACGCAATTGGACGCGCAAGCCGATGCGGCTTCGGCCAGAACGAGGCGGAATCTCTGACGACGAAGCATCGCTTGATGCCATTCTCACGCAAGCAACCCAAGGTGGCAGCACAACGTATTTAGTCATCTACCCTTACCATGCAGAGATTCGCATGATGATTGAGCGCCTTGGAATGGGCAAATTGTTCGCAGACTGGAAGCGAATCGTGGTTGGAATCGCGGAGAAGGCCACTGATCAAGGCAAAAATGTGCAAGTTTGGGATTTTAGCGGCGTGGGGCCTGAAACTCTCGAGGCAATCCCGGCAAGAGGGGACAGAAAAACCCATCTGACCAATTATTGGGAAGCTGGTCACTTCAAAAAAGAACTTGGCGACCTGATGCTAGACCGACTGCTTGGAAAGCAAAACGGTTTTGGCATCAAACTGGATAGCCGAAACATCGAAAGCTGGTTGGTCGAAGATCGCCGTCGCGTTCAGGCCCTTCTCGACTCGTCCTCACCGCTGGTTCACGAAGTTGACGGTCTGGTGGCGTCCGCCGCTCAGTGAAAATCCCGGCTGGAGGTTTCCAGCCGCCCCAGCCAGGCGGAAAGATCGACCAGGCGCTTGGCGACCAGATGCACCACCTCGCCCTCCACCTGCAATTGCCCATAGACGCCGAGCAGCGTCGCGCCGAGCACTTCGCGCCGCTGCTTTTCGACCAGCCAGGGCTGAACGACGACGTTGGTCAGGCCGCTTTCATCCTCCAGCGTGACGAAGACGATGCCGGTAGCGGTGCCCGGCCGCTGACGGCCGACGACGATGCCGGCGGCGCGGACCAAGGCCCGGTTGCCGGCTGTCCGCAAAGCTGCCGCGGGAATGAAACGGCGTTCGGCCAGATGCGGGCGGAGCAGCGTCAGCGGGTGGCGGCGCAGCGTCAGGCCGAGGCTGCGGTAATCGGCGACCAGATTTTCGCCTTCGCCGGGCGCCGTCAGGGCTGCGCCGGCCTCGCGTGCCGGCAGGCCGGCGAACAGGTCGCCCTGCACCACCACTGACGCCGCAGCTATCCACGCCGCTTGCCGGCGATGACCGGCGAGGCTCTGCAAGGCATCGGCGGCAGCCAGCAGGTCAAGATCGCGGCGCGTCAGCCCGGCCCGCGCGGCGAGATCGGCGACATGCAAAAATGCCTGTTTTTTCCGGTTGACCGCGACACGCTCGGCTGCGTCCCTTGCCAGGCCGCTGATTTCGCGCAACCCCAGGCGCACGGCGCCGCTGGCGTCGACCCGGCTGTCCCGGTCGCTGGCCGTCACGTCCGGCGGCAGCACGACGACACCGTGCCGGCGTGCGTCCTGCACCAGCATCGACGGCGAATAGAAGCCCATCGGCTGGCTGTTGAGCAGGCCGCACAGAAAGGCTGCCGGGTGGTGGCGCTTGAGCCAGGCCGAGGCGTAAACGAGCAGCGCGAAGCTGGCGGCGTGCGATTCGGGAAATCCGTATTCGCCGAAGCCCTGGATCTGCGCGATGATGCGCTCGGCGAAGGCCGCCGGCAGGCCGTTCTGCGCCATGCCGGCGCGCAGCTTGTCCTGATGGCGCTGCAGACCGCCCTTGCGCCGCCAGGCGGCCATCGAACGGCGCAGCTGGTCGGCTTCGCCGGGCGTGAAACCGGCGGCGACGACGGCCAGTTGCATGACCTGCTCCTGGAAGATCGGCACGCCGCAGGTGCGCGCCAGCACGGCGTTGACGGCGGGCGAGATTGCTTCGATTTTCTCCTTGCGCTGACGCCGCTTCAGGTAGGGATGTACCATGTCGCCCTGGATCGGCCCCGGCCGCACCAGTGCCACTTCGACCACCAGATCGTAGAAATTGCGCGGCTGCAGGCGCGGCAGCATGGCCATCTGGGCGCGCGACTCGACCTGGAAGACACCCATGCTGTCGGCGTGGCAGAGCATCGCGTAGGTGGCCGGGTCTTCCGGCGGGATTTCATGCATTTTCAGCGGTTGACCGGAGCTTTCACCAACGATTTCCAGCATGCGGCGGATCGCCGACAGCATGCCCAGCGCCAGGATGTCGACCTTCATCAAGCCAAGCGCATCGAGATCGTCCTTGTCCCACTGGATCACCGTGCGCTCGGCCATCGCCGCGTTCTCGACCGGCACCAGCCGGGCGAGCGGCCCGCGCGCGATGACGAAACCGCCGACATGCTGGGTCAGGTGCCGGGGAAAGCCGCGCAGCGCCTCGGCGATCGCCAGCCATTTCTCGACGCGCGGCGCCTGCGGATCAAGGCCGAGCTCGGCGAAACGTTGCGGCAAAGCTTCACGCTTGTCCCACCAAGCCAGCGAGGCGGTCAGCGCATTGACCTGGGCCATGCCGAAACCGAGCGCCCGGCCGGCGTCGCGCAATGCCCCCTTGGTCCGCCAGGTAATGATCGCCGCGGCCAGCGCCGCCCGCTCACGGCCGTATTTCCGGTAAATGTACTGGATCACCTCCTCGCGCCGCTCGTGCTCGAAATCGACGTCGATGTCCGGCGGCTCGCCGCGCTCCTTCGAGATGAAGCGCTCGAACAGCATTGCGGAACGCGCCGGATCAACCTCGGTGATGCCAAGCGCGTAACAGACCGCCGAATTGGCCGCCGAGCCGCGTCCCTGACAGAGGATATTCCGGCTACGGGCAAAGCAGACGATGTCGTACACGGTCAGGAAATAAGCCTCGTAGGCCATCTCGGCGATCAGGGCCAGTTCGTGCTCGATGCGCTCGCGCACCCCGGCCGGCACCCCGTCGAACATAGCGCCAGCACAGGCCGCGCTCGGTCTCCTGGCGCAGCCAGGAAGCCGGCGTCGCGCCGGGCGGGACGATTTCCTCCGGGTATTCATAGCGCAGTTCGGCCAGCGAAAAACGGCAGCGGCTGGCGATGTTCAGGGTTTCGGCCAGCAGTTCCGGCGGGTAAAGGCGGGACAGGCGCAGACGTGTGCGCAGGTGGCGCTCGCCGTTCGGAAACAGCGCGTAGCCGGCGTCGAAAACCGTGGTTTTCAGGCGCAGCGCAGTCAGCACGTCCTGCACCGGGCGCCGCGCCCTGAGATGCATATGGACATCGCCGGCGGCAACCAGTGGCAGGCCGCAGGCCACGCCCAGCGCGCGCAGGGCCTCCAGCCACGCCGCATCGTCCGGCCCGGCATGCAGTTCGACGGCGATCCACGTCCGCCCGGGAAAGCGTTCGGCCAGCCAGCGTCCGTCATCGGCCGCGGCATCCGTGCCCGGCACCCACAGCACCAGGCAGTCGGGCAGCGCACCGTTCGGCGAAACGACGTTGAGGTCGTGGCGCTGCAGTGTGTAGCCCCCCTTCTCCGCGCGCCGCCGGGCCAGCGTGATCAATGCCGAGAGGTTGCCGTAGCCTTCGCGGTTGCAAGCGAGAAAGACCATTTTCAGTCCATCGGCCAGGGTCATCTCGCTGCCGATGATCAGTTTCAGCCCGGCCGTCTGCGCCGCCTGATGGGCGCGTACGACGCCGGCCAGCGAACATTCGTCGGTCAGCGCCAGCGCCGCATAACCCTGCTTTGCCGCCTGCGCGACCAACTCGTCAGGGTGCGAGGCACCGCGCAGGAAGCTGAAGTTGGAAAGGCAGTGCAACTCGGCGTAGTCAGGCAAAGAGGCCATGCAGGAACCAGCCTTCGGCATTTCTGAAAACCCACGCCCATTGCCCCTGCGGGTTGCGGGCGACGAAATAGTCGCGGCGCACGTCACCCATCGCGTCAGCCTCGCCGGCATCCCACCAGCCGCTCTCCAGGCGCTCGCCGCGCGTCAGCAGTTGCAGCGGACCGTGCCAGTGCGGACCGCCGGACCGTTCGGCCAGGGCCTGTGGCTTCGCCAGCAGCCAGAGCGGCCGTGTCGTCTCGACAGATCCGGTGAAAACGCTGCCAGGCGGTAAATTTTCGGCGACCTCGCGTTCCAGCGTCGCGCACTCGGGCCGGTAGTCGGCGCACTGGCCGAGCGCCCGGACCGCGCCCTCCCCCAGGCGGGCGCGCAGACGTTCAAGGCAGGCCAGGGCGCCCTCGCCGGCTGGCGCCTGGTCGAACAGCGGGGCGCTGGCGCCGGGTTTGCCGACGACCTCGTCAGCTTGCAGGCGCAAAGCCTCGACCGGCGCGGCCAGTTGCAGGCGCGCCAGATGCTCGCGCAACAGGCGCAGGAAACGCCCTTCATCCGCCGTCGGCTCGGCCAGGCGCAGCGGCAGCGCGCTGCATGAACCGTCATCGTGCGTCAGTTGCAGCGTACACACCCGTACCAGCAACTGGCGGGCGTGCAGCCAGCCGGCCAGCGCCGCAAACAGCCGCTGCCCGGCAAATGCCAGCGCTTCGGCATGTTCGACGCGGGCCGGCAACTCGATGTCCACAGCGAAGGTTTCGGGAAAGACGAAGGGCTTTTGCGGGTCGGGCATTTCGCCTCGGGCGCGCAGCAGGTCGTCGAGCGGCCCGTTGCCGATGCGCCGGCGCAGGCCGGCACCGGGCAAGCCTGCCAGATCGCCGAGGCGCTGCAGCCCGAAGGACTGCAGCCGGTCGAGCACCGCCCCCGGCCAGCCGGCAACGGCACAGGGCAAGGCAGCCAGCGCCGCCTGCAGGGCCGCCGCATCTTCGTGGATCCCGCCGGCGCCGGCCTGCGCCAGCCAGCGCGCGCCGAGCGGCATCGGCGCCGCCGCCCAGGTCACGGAATAGGATTGCTCCACACAACCGGCCACTACCGCATCGACAATTGCCGGCACTCCGCCGAACAGGCGCCGGCAACCACCGATCTCAAGCAGCAAGCCGGCCGGCGGCGCCAGGCTGATCGTCGGCGTAAAGCGCCCGGCCCAGCAGGCCAGGCTTTCCAGCGCGTGATGTTCACGCGGCACAACGCGTTCGAAAACTGCCAGGCCGGGGTGCAGACCAAGCGCCGTCGACAGCTTCTGCCCTGCCCCGACGCCCGCCTGTGCGGCCTGCGGGTCGCACACCAGCACCCGACCGCGGACGACGACCGCACTAGGCGACTGCCGCAAGGGCAGCGCTTCGAGCGGCAACAGGGGAAAGTGCAGGGCCAGCCACAACACGGTTCGTTCTCCCGGGACGGGGAATGGACAGAATCAGCGGCCGCGCCGCCGGCCGGCCGCGCCGCTTGAGGATATGCACCGACAAGGCGCCCGCGCCGGCCGCCTGCGGCGCACTCAACATCACGCGCAGCGGCGCCGGTGACGGCGTTTGCGCTGTTGCGGTCGACCGCAATAAACAGGCAAAAACCGCTCGCCCTTCGGCGGCAAGCTGCAAGCGGCGCAAGGCCCGTGCATCGAGGCTGGCTTGCGGCCAGGCGAGGATGCCAGCAAACCCGCCGCTGGCCAGCAACTGCTCGACACACCAGGCGGCCTGCCGCCCGGCGCGCACGATGACCAGCCGCTCCAGCGCCAGCCCCGCCGCCGCCCAGGCCGGCGCATGCGGCAAGCAGGGCGGCGCCACCAGTGCCAGCCGGCCGCCTTCTTTTGACAACCGGGCGAGCGCCGGCAGCAGCAGGCTGATTTCACCGAGGCCGCTGCGGTCAACCAGGATTTCGGTCAGGTTTCCCCGCGGCCAGCCGCCGCCCGGCAGTTCGGCATCCAGTTCGGCATGGCCGCTCGGAATCGCTGATTCCGGCAGGCTGGCCAGCGCATCACCGCGCCAGACGTCGCCCCGGGCCAGCACCTCCGCCAAAGCGACCGGCGACGGCGCGGCGCTCATGACAAGGTGCTGATCGCCCCGCGAATCAGGCCGACGGCAATGCCTTCGATGGCGAAATCGACTTCGCCCGGATTGACGATGATCGGCTCGAAATCGGGATTTTCGGCAATCAGTTCGATAAAGCCGCCGCGGTGCTGCAGACGCTTGACGGTGACTTCCTCGTCGAGACGGGCGACGATGATCTGGCCGTCGCGTGCCTGGCTGGTCTTGTGCACGGCGAGCAGGTCGCCGTCTAAAATGCCGGCGTCGATCATCGACAGGCCGCGCACCTTGAGCAGGTAATCGGCGCGCGGGCTGAACAATTGGGCATCGAGCGCGTAACGGCCCTGCACGTTCTCGACGGCGAGAATCGGCGAACCGGCGGCGACGCTGCCGATCAGCGGCAGACCGAGTTGCTCGACCAGCCGGATGCCGCGCGCCGAGCCGGGTTCAAGGACGATGGCGCCCTTTTTGGCGAGCGCCCTGAGATGATCCTCGGCAGCGTTCGGCGAGGCGAAGCCGAATGCCGTGGAAATCTCCATCCGCGTCGGCGGCGCACCGAGCGCCTCAAGCGTGCTCCGGATAAAGTCGAGAATTTCCTGCTGGCGTGGCGTCAGTTTCATGGCCTGCTCCTTCCAAAATTCATTGACTGTATTTTTGTACAGTAATTGATTTTTGGCAAGGGGAGATTCATCAATCTCCCGTTTTCGTCTTCCCGCCCGCCGGCAGCCACAGGCGGGCACGCAAGCCCCCGGCCGGCGCCTCCAGCAATTCCAGCCGCCCGCCGTACAGGCTGGCCAGGTCATCGACGATCGAGAGGCCGAGCCCCGAACCGGGAACCCGTTCGTCGCCACGCATCCCGCGTTGCAGGAGGAGCGGGCGATCCCGGGCGGCAATGCCCGGGCCGTCGTCATCAATGTCGATGCGCAATTGCGCATCTGCTTCGAGCGCCGCAACGAGCACCCGGGATTTTGCCCATTTGCAGGCGTTGTCGAGCAGGTTGCCGAGCATTTCCTGCAGATCCTGCACTTCACCGCGGAACTGCAGGGAGTCCGCCGCTGACTGCACCTGAAAATCCAGTTGTCGCTCGGCATGGATGCGCCGCATGGCACGCACCAGGCCATCGATGACCGGTGCGCAGCGCGGTGCGTACGCCTGGCAGCGCGGGTCGCGGCGGCCACCTGGGCGCGCGCCAGATGGTAGTCGACCTGCCTGCGGGCGATGCCGACCTGATCGACCACCAGGCGGGCGAGTTCGATCGTCCTTGCGGGCCGTCGCGCCGGCGGCGTTGGCGAGCACGCTCAACGGCGTCTTCAGCGCATGGGCAAGGTTGCCCGCCTGCGTGCGGGCGCGCTCGACGACTTCGGCGTTCTGCGCCAGCACGGTGTTGAATTCCTCGACCAGCGGCATGATTTCGACCGGAAATTCGCCTTCCAGCCGCTGCGTTTCGCCGCTGCGTACCTTGCCGAGCGCGATCGCGCAGCGTGCGCAGCGGTGCCAGTCCGACAAACACCTGCACCAGCGCGGCGAGCACCAGGCCGGCGCCGAGCACGCCGAGCGCCAGCCAGAGCGTGCCGCTGAAGCGCGCCACCGGCTCGGCCATCTGGCTTTCGTCGGCGGCGGCGATCAGGCGAAAGGTTCGCGGTTTGCCATCGGGCGTCGTCGTCGATGCGCACACTGCGTTCGACCATGCCGAGCATCTTGCCTTCCGGGCCGGCGACACGATGGCGGTGAATTTCGCCGTCGGCCGGGGCATCCGGCGGGCACGCTGAGCACATGATCCCAGAGCGAGCGCGAGCGCAGCAGCCCGGCGCCGCCGGTTCGCTGCCGCCACTGCCGTCGATGCGGTCGATCTGCCAGTAGCAGCCCGAGTAAGGACGGCTCAGGCGCGGATCGCTCAGAGGCATGCGCGAGCGCCGGCCGCCCCTGCTCATCGAGCGTCAGCTGGGCGGTCAACTGGTCGAGATGGGTCGTCAGCTCGGCATGAAACTGCGCTTCGACATGCTGCGCGGAAGAGATTGCCCAGCCCCCAGCCGGCAACCACGATCGAGGCGGCGATCCAGAACAGGGTGCCGGCCAGCAGCCGGATGCGCAGCGAGCCGCGCAGGCGCCAGGCTGTTCATTGCGGCGCGGTGAGGCGGTAGCCGAGGCCGCGCACGGTTTCGATCAGCCCCGGCGGCAGCTTCTTGCGCAGGCGGGCGATGAAGACCTCGACCGTGTTCGAGTCGCGGTCGAAGTCCTGGGCGTAGATATGCTCGACCAGGTCGCTGCGCGAAACCACCTCGTCGCGGTGGTGCATCAGGTAGGCCAGCACGCGGTACTCGTGGCTGGTCAGCGTCAGCGCCTGGCCGTCCACCGTGGCGCGGCTGTTGCGGGTGTCGAGCGTCAGCGGGCCGCAGACCAGCTCGGCGCTGGCATGGCCGCCGGCGCGCCGGATCAGCGCGCGCAGCCGGGCCAGCAGTTCTTCCATGTGGAAGGGCTTGGTCAGGTAGTCATCGGCGCCGGCGTCGATGCCGGCCACCTTTTCGTGCCAGCCGTCGCGTGCGGTGAGGATCAGCACCGGCATCGTGCGACCGGCGGCGCGCCATTTGCGGAGCACGGTGATGCCATCCATCTGCGGCAGGCCAAGGTCGAGAATCACCGCGTCGTAGGGTTCGCTGTCGCCCATGTAGATGGGCATCCACGCCGTTGCCGGCGACATCCACGGCGTAGCCGGCAGCACCCAGGGCTTCGGCCAGCTGGGCCTGCAGGGTCGGTTCGTCTTCAACGATCAGAATACGCATCAGCTGCCCTCGCCGCTGCGCCGGGTTGCGCCGTCGCTTCATGTCCATCCGTCGCGTCCCTGGCTTTTCTGCCGATGATCGTCGCCGTCACGCGCATCGACCTTGAGTTTGACCAGGGAACCGCCGCTGCGCAGCACCTTGATCTTGTAGACCCAGCGCGCGCCGCCGTGCTCATCTTCGCGCTCCAGTTCGACATCGACCACCTGGCCCGGATACTCGCGTTCGACCCGCTCGAGGATGGCTGCGCAGCGGCAACACCTCGCCGGCCTCCAGCGCCTGGCGGGCCGATCGTGGTCGTCGTGGGCTGCGCCCGGCGCGCTCGCACCGGCGAGAAATGCCGCACACAGGGCGAGGAACAGCCCTGCGTCCATTGCGGCTGGCGAATCGATTCGAGATCACGGCAACTCCCGGTTTCCTTGTTGCAACTGGCTTTTCTTATAGCCCGGCCAAGCTGAACGCAGGATGAACGGCGGATTCAGCTTCCGTTCAGTTGCCGTCTTGCATAGTACGCTCCACACCGATCCAACCGAGGAGCAAAAACATGAACCGGAACTTTATCATCAGCACACTTGCCGCCACCCTGGCTTTGAGCTTTTCCAGCGCCGGCATCGCCGGTCCGCGCGAAGATCAGCTGGACAAGTATGCCAGCGCCGCCAAGGCGGCCAACCCGGCATTTTCCGGATTTTCCGCCGCGCGCGGCAAGACGCTGCATACCCAGGCCTTTGCCGGCGGCAAGCCGGACACGCCGGCCTGCACCTCGTGCCACGGCAAGGACACCCGCGCCAGCGGCCGCACTCCGGCGGGCAAGACCATCGAGGCCGATGGCGCTGTCGGCCTCGCCGTCGCGCTACACCGACCCGGCCAAAGTCGAAAAGTGGTTCAAGCGCAACTGCAACGAAGTGCTCGGGCGCGAATGCACGCCGCTGGAAAAGGGTGACTGGCTGAGCTTCATGATCGGCCAGTAAGTCATCGCGCACGATCCATCACCCAAGGAGCCGAACATGAACATCCCCGTCCGCCCGCTGGCCCTCGGCCTGCTCGTTCTCGCCTTTTCCGCCCTGGTGCTGGGCCGCGCCCAGGCCGGCGGCAGCCACTACTTTCCGCCGGTCGCCGACCCGGTGGTCAAGGAAGAATGCGGCAGCTGCCACCTCGCCTTTGCCCCGTCGATGCTGCCGGCCAGTTCGTGGCAACGCATGATGGCCGACCTGAAGAACCACTTCGGCGACGACGCCAGCGTCGATCCCGAACATCGCCGCAAAAATCACCGACTACCTGGTCGCCAACGCCGCCGACACCGGTGGTCGGCGCTACAGCGACAAGCTGATGCGCGGCGTATCGGCAGCGAATGCGCCGCTGCGCATCACCGAATTGCCCAAGTGGGTCAAGGAGCACCGCAAGGTGCCGGACTGGGAATGGAAGCACAAGGATGTGCGGACCAAGGCCAACTGCGCCGCCTGCCACGCCGACGCAGAACGCGGCTACTACGACGAGTGATCCCTGCCGATGCTTCCTGAACGCCGGATGAACAGGTGCTTCAGCCTGGATTCAGGTTGCTGCCTGCACAATCGATTCAAGGTCGATGCAACGACCATAACAAACGGAGCTATTCATCATGAGTATTCCGTCAATTCTCTCTGTCGCGCTCGCCTCCCTGGTTCTTGGCGGCGCGCTGATTGCGGGAGGTGCATCTTGCCCGTTCCTTCGTTCGCGGGCGAAAATCGTACGGCGCGCCGACTGCCGAGCGTCAGTGGCTGTCGATCGGGCAGGTTCACGAAAGGCTGGAAGCCGCCGGCTACCGCAATATCGAAAAGATCGAGCGCGAACACGGCGTCTACGAGGCACGCGCCACCGATCGCAACGGCGAGCGGGTCAAGCTGCACGTCAATCCGCAGACCGGTGAAGTCACCGACAGCCGCGTCCGGCACGAAAGCCGCAAGCGCGACAAGGAGGCGGCCTCCGGGCGAAACCCGTGGGCGCGACGCTGCGTCGTCAGCCGAATGCAACAAGCGCCGTTGCCGCGACGACCTGCAGGCGGCCACACCGGCCACCCCGCCGGCAGCCAGGTGAGATTCGCTGCACTTGCGCCATCTGAATGCAATACCCCTTGAACTTTCTGAACGCATGGCCATGAAAACCTTGCTCGCCAGCCTGCTCGCCCTCGTCGCCCTTGCCTGGGGCTGGGACGTGGTCAACTCGGTCAGCCCGACGACCGCACACCCGCTATGGATGGCCCGCCAGGAGGCGCTCTACCTGAGCGGGCTGCTGTCGATTGCGCTGATGTCGCTGGCGATGCTGCTGGCCACCCGCCCGGCCTGGCTGGAGGCTCCGCTGGGCGGCATGGATCGCGTCTACCGCACGCACAAGTGGGCCGGCATCCTCGCCATTTCCTTCGCGGCCGCTGCACTGGCTGATCGAAATGTCGGGCGACATCCTGAAATCCACGATCGGCCGCGAAGGCCGCGTGCCCAAGGAAAAGTACACCGGCTTTCTGGAAGTCCTGCGCGATCTGGCGAAGGACATGGGCGAATGGGCGATCTATGCCGTGCTGGCCATGCTGGTGATCACGCTGTGGAAAAAATTTCCCTACCGCACCTGGCGCTTCCTGCACCGTGCCATGCCGGTGCTCTACCTGATGCTGGCCTTCCACGCCGCCCTGCTCGCGCCACGTGACTACTGGGCGCAGCCGGTCGGTGCGCTGCTGGCCGTCCTGCTGGCCGCCGGCGTCTATGGCGCCATCCGCTCGCTGCATCGGCGGCATCGGTCGGGCGCGTACAGCGACGGGCGAAATCGTTGCCATCGAACATCCCGCGCCCGACGTCACCACCGTGCGCTGTCGCCTCGATCGCGGCTGGCGCGGCCACCGCCCCGGCCAGTTTGCCTTCGTCACCTTCGACGACAAGGAGGGTGCACACCCATTCACCATCGCCAGTGCCGACCATGGCGACCGGGTCATCAGCTTCCAGATCAAGGCGCTGGGCGACTACACCCGCAGCCTTGCCACGCGCCTGCAGCCCGGGCAGACGGTGCGCGTGGAAGGCCCCTACGGTCGCTTCGACATCGCCCGTTGCAACCCGCGGGCCAGGCAGATCTGGATTGCCGGCGGCATCGGCGTCACGCCCTTCCTCGCCTGGCTGGAGTCGCTGCAGGCCAACCCGGACAGCGCGCCGGCTGCCGACCTGCACTACTGCACCCGCGATCAGGCCACGGACGCTTTCGTGCCGCGGCTGGAGAGCCTTGTGCGCCAATCTGCCCGGCATCCGCCTGCACATTCATGACGCACGCCAGGGTGCAAGTACTCAAGGCCGAAGCGCTGGGCGACGCAAAGAAAGCCGAAATCTGGTTCTGCGGCCCCAGTGGCCTGGCCGATGCCCTGCGCAGCGGATTCGCATGCCCTGGGCAGGCGGCCGCGCTTCCATCAGGAAGCCTTCGAGATGCGCTGAATACTGCAACAACACATTTTTTTGCCGGTGAATCGGCGCACCCTCGCGTCCGGTGCCGGCATTGTCACCAGAAGGAGATCGAAAGAATGAAACGAAATTCACTACTGATGATTGCCGCCCTGTGCATGGCGTTTGCCGGCACTTCCATGGCCGCCCCGGCACCGCTGCCAATGTCCACAAGCACGAACACGGCCCGGCGCCGGCAACCCTGCAACTCAACGCCGGCAAGAAATGGGAAACCGATGGCGCCCTGCGTCAGGCCATGGGCAACATCCGCCAGGCAATGGCCGCATCGCTGCACGACATTCACGAAAACCGCCTGTCGAAGAAAGGCTATGCCGCGCTGGCGAAGAAGGTGGAAAGCGAAGTCGGCAACATCGTCGCCAACTGCAAGCTCGAACCGAAGGCCGATGCGCAACTGCACCTGATCGTTGCCGAACTGCTTGAAGGCGCCGATCAGATGGCCGGCAAGGTCAAGACAGGTGAAACGCCAGAGTGGCGCGGTCACGGTGATCGGTGCGCTGGACAAGTACGGCACCTATTTTGACGATGCGGGATTCAAGCGAATCACCCATTGATGGCCGGCTTGACCTGCATTCTGCCGCTCAGGTCGGCAGAGCGAAGCCCTTGAGTTTGCGGTACATGTCGACCGCGTAGGAGTCGGTCATCCCGGCCACGAAATCGGCCACCTGCAACAGGCGGACATAAGGGTCGGGGTCCGGTTCGCCGGCGTGGCCGAGAAACTGGTCGGGCAGCAGCTTGAGCAGCATCTGCTCGCGGGTGGTCAGGCGGCCATGCCCGGCGCCGGCTTCGACGGCGTCGGTGAATAGGCCGAGCAAGGCACCCAGCACCTCGAATCCGGCGGTCTCGATCTCCAGCGCCGGGCGGGCGTTGTAGATCGTTCCCTTGGCCAGCTTGAGAATGGCTTGCAGGGGAACGCCAACCGGCGACTTTTCGAGCAGCTCGTCATCGAATTCGCCCTTGAGGATGGCCGCTTCGTTTTCCAGAAAGACCGCCGCGGCGCTTTCCAGAAGGCGGCCGATCGCCTTGGCGCGCAGGTATTCGAGGCGCTCCTTGGGGTCGTGCAGGCGGTCGAGACGGCGCCCGCTGACGGCGTTGCCGGCAAGGTCGGCGAGCAGACACTCGGCATCGCGATAACTCACGAAACCGAGGCGGGCGGCGTCTTCCAGGTCGACGATCAGGTAACAGGTGTCGTCGGCCACTTCAACCAGGAAGGCCAGTGGATGGCGGCGCCAGGCGGTGCCCGGAATTCGTTCGACCAGGCCGGTCGACCGTGCGACGCGCTGAAAGGCCTCGGCATCCTGCTGGAAGAAGCCGAATTTCTTGCCACTCTTGCCGTCGAGCTCCAGCGCAATATGCGAGGGCCGCGGGTACTTGGTAAACGTCGCCAGCACCGCGCTGGTCAACTGCAACCCCGGGTTGGCCGGGTTCTGCAGCCGGGTAAGAATGCGAAAGCCCTGGGCGTTACCTTCGTAGCGCTCGAAATCGGCGCGCTGGTCTGGCGTGAAGGGGTGGCGCTCGAGCAGGCCGGACTGGCGAAACCATTCACGGATTGCGTCCTCACCGGCGTGCCCGAAAGGCGGGTTGCCGATGTCGTGGGCGAGACAGGCGGCGGCGACGATCGCCCCGAAATCGCCCGACTCGACATTTTTCAGGCCGTGCCGGGCGATGATCTCGCGGCCGACCACGGCGCCCAGCGAGCGGCCGACGCAACTGGCTTCCAGGCTGTGGGTCAGGCGGGTGCGCACGTAGTCACTCTTGGACAGAGGAAAGACCTGCGTCTTGTCCTTCATCCGGCGGAAGGCGGAGGTGAAGACGATGCGGTCGTAATCCTGCTGGAAGGCGGTGCGTTCCGGCGTGCCCGGTGCCTTGCCGGCGCCGAGCCGATCGGCGGAAAGAAGTTTTTCCCAGGTTTTTCTTTGGCTCATGGCCGCAAGTTTACCCGAGCTTCACTCCGCTTCGACGAGCGCCCGCACATGCTCGGGCAAAGGCACCGATTTTCCGGTCTGCGTGTCCATCCACACCACCTTGGCGGCGCCCTCGGCATAGAGCCGGTCGTCGCCGACGAGCCGCATTTCGACATGGGTCGGAATACTGGAACGGCCGGCATGGCCGGCATAGGTCCGCACCTCGACCGTTCCCGGGTAATTCATCGGAATCAGGAAAGTACAGCTGGCATTGACGATGACCGGCCCGGCCCCACCGGGGCGAACCGGGACATTCATGCCCTCGCTCCACTCGACGCGCGCCTGCTCCATAAAGCGGAAATAGACCGTGTTATTGACGTGACCGTAGGCATCCACGTCGCCCCAGCGAATCGGTATCTGCGTGACGTGGACAAGTTTCTTCCTGTGTTCCATGAAACCACTCTTTTCGGGGGGTTGATCCAATCGTTTCCATACTGTACCGTATTGTCTGCGGTGTAACAATAAAACAGGAGACAGCATGCAGCGCGAAGCCATGGAATTTGACGTAGTCATTGTCGGCGGCGGCCCGGCCGGACTGGCCTCGGCCATTCGCCTGAAGCAACTGGCGGCAGAAAAGGGCAAGGACATCGGTGTCTGCCTGATCGAGAAAGGCGCCGAAATCGGCGCCCACATCCTCTCCGGCGCAGTCATGGATCCGCGCGCCCTGACCGAGTTGTTGCCGAACTGGAAGGAGGACGGCGCGCCGCTCAACGCCCCGGTTTCCGAAGACCGTTTCTTCATCCTCTCCGAATCCGGTGCGACCCGCGTGCCGAACAGTCTGCTGCCCAAGTGCTTCCACAACGAGGGCAACTACGTCATTTCGCTGGGCAATGTCTGCCGCTGGCTGGGCGAACAGGCCGAGGCGCTGGGTGTCGAAATCTATCCCGGTTTTGCCGGTGCCGAAGTGCTGTTCGACGAAAATGGCGCGGTCAAGGGCGTCGCCACCGGTGACATGGGCCGCCTGCGCGACGGCACGGAAGGCCCGAACTTCCAGCTGGGCATGGAACTGCACGGCAAATACACCTTCTTCGCCGAAGGCTGCCGCGGCCATCTCGGCAAGCAGCTGATCGCGCAGTTCAACCTGAATGAAGGCGCCGATCCGCAAACCTACGGCATCGGCCTCAAGGAACTGTGGGAAATCACTCCCGACAAGCATCAGCTCGGCCTCGTCATACACAGCGGCGGCTGGCCGATGCAGCCGGACACCTACGGCGGCGGCTTCCTTTATCACCTGGAAAACAACCAGGTCGCCGTCGGCTTCGTGGTCGGCCTGGGCTACAGCAACCCGCACCTGTCGCCTTACGAAGAATTCCAGCGGTTCAAGACGCATCCGGAAATCCGCAAGTTCCTCGAAGGTGGCAAGCGTATTTCTTACGGAGCACGCGCGCTGACCGCCGGCGGGCTGCAGTCCCTCCCCAAGGTCACTTTCCCGGGCGGCGTGCTGGTCGGCGACGATGCCGGTTTCCTCAATGCGGCCCGCATCAAGGGTTCGCACTGTGCCATCAAGACCGGCGCACTGGCCGCCGAAGCCTGTTTTGCTGCCTTGATAGCCGAACGCCAGCGCGACGAACTTGGCGCTTACCCGGAAGCCTTCAGGCAAAGCTGGCTGTACCAAGAATTGCACCAGGCACGCAATTTCAAGCCGTGGATGAACAAGGGGCTGAAATACGGCTCGCTGATGTTCGGCATCGACCAGATCGTCTTCGGCGGCAAGGCGCCGTGGACCCTGCACAATACCAAAGCGGACCACGCCAAGCTGAAGCCGGCGGCCGAATGCCCGAAGATCGACTATCCGAAGCCGGATGGCGTCATCACCTTCGACCGCCTGTCGTCGGTCTTTCTCTCCAGCACCAACCACGAGGAAGATCAGCCCTGCCATCTCCAGTTGAAGGATGCGGGGGCGCCAATCAGCGTCAATCTTGCCCAGTACGACGCGCCGGAGCAGCGTTTCTGCCCCGCTGGCGTCTATGAAATCCTGCGCGACGAGCAAGGCAACAACCCGCGCCTGCAGATCAACGCGCAGAACTGCGTGCATTGCAAGACCTGCGACATCAAGGATCCGACCCAGAACATCAACTGGGTTACCCCGCAAGGCGGCGAAGGGCCAACCTATCCGAACATGTGATGCTTTATAATTCGGCGGCTAAACCCCCTAGGGAGAACATCAAATGGGCTTTCTCGCCGACAAGAAAATTCTGATCACCGGGCTGCTGTCCAAGCACTCCATCGCCTACGGCATCGCCAAGGCCTGCTACCGTGAGGGCGCGCAACTCGCCTTCACCTACCAGACCGAGCGCTTCGAAGACCGGATCAAGAAATTTGCCGCCGAATTCGGCAGTGACATCACCATTCCGCTCGACGTCAGCAGCGACGAGCAGATCGACAACGTGTTCGTCGAACTGGCCAAGTGCTGGGACGGCCTGGATGGCCTCGTGCACTCCATCGCCTACGCACCCACCGAAGCCATCGAGGGCGATTTCCTCAACGGCATCTCGCGCGAAGCGTTCCGTATCGCCCACGATATCTCGTCGTACAGCTATGCCGCGTTGGCCAAGGGCGCCCGGCCGATGATGCAGGGCCGCAAGGCATCCCTGCTCGCCCTCTCCTACCTGGGCGCCGAGCGCACCATGCCCAACTACAACACCATGGGACTGGCCAAGGCCAGCCTCGAGGCCGCCACGCGCTACCTGGCCTTCTCCCTCGGTCCCGAAGGCATTCGCGCCAACGCCATCTCGGCCGGTCCGATCAAGACCCTGGCCGCCTCCGGCATCGGCAACTTCGGCAAGCTGCTGTCCTACAACGCGCACCATGCCCCGCTGCGCCGCAACGTGACCATCGACGAAGTCGGCAACGCCGCCGCCTTCCTGCTCTCCGACCTGGCGAGCGGCATCACCGGAGAAATCATGTATGTCGATGGCGGCATGAACACCACGGCACTGGGCAACGCAGACCCGCTGCCCGCCTGAACGACTGATTGCTTGCGCCAGGCCCGGTCAACCCGAAAAATGGCATGAAAAACGCCGGCTGGTTGTGAACCAGCCGGCGTTTTTCATTGGGCGACCATCAAGACGAGCTGTTGCCGGCCCGGCTGATCACATCACTTGTCCTTCGACTCCAGCGCAGACTTGTTGATTTCCACCTTGTAACGGCTGCGCAGGGCGGCAAGGTAGCTCTGCACGTCCTGCTGCATCTCGAACTGTGCCAACTGGCTCACCAGGGCTTGCTTGCGGGCCTCATCCAGCGCCTCGCCGGCCGCCAGTTTATTCAGACGGAACAGGGTGTAACCGCCCCCCGGCAATTCCACGCCGGCATACGCGGGCAGCTTCGCGGCATCCATCCGGAAGACAGTCAGCGCGGCCGCTGGCGGGAGCGCCCCGGGATCGATCCGGGAAACGGCCTTCACCGGCCCCCAGCCGAGGCTGTCCTCGCCTTTCTTCAAGGCTTCCAGACGGGCTTCTCCGTCCTTTCTGGCCAGCGCCTGGGCCTCCTGGCGAACGAGCAGGGCTTCAATGCCGGCCTTGAGGCTGTCGAACGGCTGCAGTGCGGCCGGTTTGTGCTCGATGATGCGTGCGGCAACCAGCGTGTTCGGCGCAATCTCGACGGCTTCGGTATTGCGCCGGTTCTTGACCGAATCCTCGGAGAACAGGGCTGCCAGCAGCTTTTCGTTGGCCAGCGGGCCATTGGCCGGGTTGGCCTGACGGCCGAGCCAGCCAGTCTGGCTGACCGTCAGCGCGAATTTCTCGGCCGCCGGCTTCAGGCTGTCGGCCTGCTCATAAACGATGTTGCTGAAACTCTCGGCCGCCTCGGCAAACTTGCGCGATGCAGCCGCCTTCTTCAGCTCCGCCTCGATTTCACCCCGAACTTCCGCCAGCGACTTCTCCTTGGCGGCATGCACACCGGTCAGCTTGATGATGTGAAAACCGAAATCGGATTCGACCACGCCGGAGATTTCGCCTTCCTTCAACTGGTAAGTCGCGTCCTCGAACGGCTTGACCATCATGCCGCGCCCGAAGAAGCCGAGGTCGCCGCCCTTGGCAGCTGAACCCGGATCGTCCGAGTTCTTCCTGGCCAGATCGGCAAACGCAGCCGGGTTCTTGCGAATTTCCTTGAGCAACTCTTCCGCCCTGGCTTTTGCCTTGTCCTTGCCGATCTTGTCCGATGCGATCAGGATATGGCTGGCGCGGCGCTCTTCCGGCTGCTGGAAGCGATCCTTGTGGCCGTCGAACCAGGCCTTGATCTCGGCATCGCTCACCTTCAGCTGAGTGCCGATGGTTTCCATCGACAAAACGACAAATTCAGCCCTGAGCTGTTCCGGCGTTTCGAAGCGCTTGCTGTTCTCGTCGTAGAACTTCTGCGCGGCGCCGTCCGCCAGCTTGACCTTGCCCAGATAGGCGTCGAGGGGAATGCGGAACTCCTGGACTTCGCGCTTCTCGGTCTGCATGGCGAGAACCCGGTCGCTGACCGAATGCGCAACCATGCCGGACTGACCGACCGCCGCCGCCAGCTGCTGCAGGGTCAGATCCTGGCGCAACTGCGCTTCAAAGCCGGCCGGCGTCATCCCCTGCGCCCGGAGCGCTGCCTCATAGCGTTCCGGCGAAAATTTCCCGTCCACCTTGAAGGCATCGATTGCGCCAATCGTCCGCCGGATGGCCTCGTCGCCGACGAGCATCTTGCTCCGGGACGCTTCGAGCATCAGCAGACGCTGGTCGACAAGATCAGTGAGAATTGCCTGACGTGCTTCCGGGGTATCCAGCAACTTCGGGTCGAACTGCGCCCCCAGCTGCGTGCGCAACCTTTCCTGCTGCTCGCGCAGCGCCTGCTGGAACTGCTGTTGCGTAATCTTGACATCGCCAATCTTGGCGACATCCTGGCCCGGACCCGCGTTGCGCACGTAGGAATCAACACCGAAAAAGGCGAAGGGAAGCATGATCAGCGCCAGAAAGACCTGGACGATTCTTTTGTTGTTGCGGACTGCGTCGAACATGAGGAGAAAAATCCTTCAAAGTCGTTCAAAAGGGCGAGGCTCGGCCCACCCGAAAAGGTGGAATGATACCGTAATTTGCCCTGCCCCAATTTGATGCAGTCAGGCCCGGGATATGACCACCCCCAGCCGACGCACCGCATCTTCGATTTCCGGGGTGTGCGGATTGCCGCAATTGAGGCGCAGGCAGTTGCGATACATGCCGCTGGCCGAAAACAGCTCGCCCGGCACATAGGCCAGATTCTGTGCAATCGCCCGTTCGTAAATCTGCGTCGTATCGAACGCTTCCGGCAGTTCAACCCACAGCACATAGCCGCCCTGCGGCTGCGAAATGCACGTCTCTGCGGGAAAGTAGCGGCTGACCGCCGCCCGCATGCTTTCCACCTGGCGCTCATAATTGCGCCGAAGCGTCCGCAAGTGACGTTCGTAGGCGCTCGATTCGAGATATTCGGCGAGCACGTGCTGGGTGATCGGATTGGTACCGCCACTGGTGATCGTCTTCTGCAGGGCGACGGCCGAGCGGTAGCGGCCGGCGGCGACGAAACCGATGCGCAGCGACGGCGACAGACTTTTCGAGAACGACGAACACAGCATGCACGTTGCCGGCAGTGTCGAAGGCCTTGATCGGCCACGGTCGATGTGCTGCCGAACAGAGATCTCCGTAGATGTCATCCTCGATCACCGCAACGCCTCGTGCTGCGGTCAACGTCGCCAGCTGGCGCTTTCTGTCGTCCGGCATCACGCTGCCCAGCGGATTGCTGGCATTCGGCACCAGCAGGCAGGCCGCCACGCGGCCGTCGCGCGTCGCCAGGTCGAGCGCCTCGACCGAGATGCCGGTGCGTGGATCGGTCGGAATCTCCAGCGCGCGCAGGCCGAGCGTTTCGAGCAACTGCAGCATCAGGTAATAGGCCGGCGACTCGACGGCCACCGTATCGCCCGGCCGGGTGACAGCGCGCAGGCAGAGGCCAAGCGCCTCGGTACACGAATTGGTGACGACGATCTCATCGCCGGCCAGCGGCCCGCCCCAGGCCAGCGAACGGCGCACGAGTCTGGCGAACCAGCGCCGGTTCGTCCATGTTGATGTGGCTGCCGCCTTCGAGCAATTTCGGGTGACGCCGGGCAACGCCGGCGTAAAGGCGTTGCAGCGCCGCCACCGGCAGCAAAGAAGGATGCGGCAACGCCGCCGCCAACGGCGCGACGCGCGGCTTGCATGCCGGCCTGCAAGACGCGGACCAGGCGCTGCGTGACATCCACCGGTACCGCCAGCCTCCGGCGTCGAACGCTGTGCCGGCTCGGCCCGTGGCGGTACCGGCCGGCGCACGAAATAGCCGGATTGCGGCCGCGCCTCGACCAGACCGCGATCTTCGAGCTGGCGTAAGCGCCTGCACCACGGTCGACACCGACAAGCCGACGTTCCCGCGACAGGCGTCGCAGCGACGGCAGACGATCGCCGTGGCGCAGCATGCCGCTCGCAATCATTCCCTCGAGGTCGGAAGCCAGTTTTTCGTAGCGCAACAGCTCTGCAGTCATGGATCACCCATACAGTTGGCGGACAACCGCAACCAGCACAATTTCGATTCAACAAATCTGTATTGGTTACAATTTAACGTGATTGAAACTGTACCACCAGCGACGCGCAGAATTAAGCTCTTTCCCATATCAGATGCGGGAGAGCGCCATGAAGATCGATATCGGCTCCGGTCAAATCCAGCTTGCGGAAAGCCACCGCTCAGCCTGCGCGGACGCCCGTGGCCGCATATCGATGCACCGCAGGGATGGTCTGGATCACGGTTGCCGGCCAATTCGCCGACATCTTCCTGACCGCCGGGCAGTGCCATCAGGTGCAGGGCAACGGGCTGACACTGGTCGAAAGCATCGGCGCCGGCAGCATCCGGATCGGCAAACCGGCAGGCATTCCCTGGTTCAGGCGCCGCCTGGTGAACCTGCCGGGAATGGCGCGGCCCCGGCCCGACTCGGCTCTGCTGATCGCCTGAGCGCAGCGTCGCCGGGGGTCCGGCTATGCCGCGTTGCAGCGCGGCGCGGCCGCCCGCAGGGCGCGGCCGAACATCAGGTCGAAATTGGCCACATGGGATTCGAACATGCGTTCCATGAAAACCATGAGCGCCGGAACGTTGCACCGGCCGTTCCTGATTTCGGAAATCTTGCCGCGCACGAATACCGCAATCCGCGCATGCTCCGTGGCATGACCTTCGAACGGAATGCCATGCGCGCTGGCCGCGTCCTTTTCCCAGGCGAAATGCCGGTCAAGGTCGTCGGCCAGCCGCGAAAGGAGCAGCAAGCCATCCTCGTCCACATCGGAACGCGCCAGCAAGGCATTCTTGACCTGCTGCATTTCGAAGAACAACAGGTCGTGCTGGTCGTCCATCTCGGCGACGCCGGTCAACAACACAGTCGGAACGAGCCTGTCGGTCATATCAACCCAGCCATGTGGCGATTGTCGTTTCCGTGAGCCTAGCCGCGGCGGGGACGATTGTCCACCATTCCCCTGCAGCCCGAATATTTTCCGGTTGCTGCACCTCGGCACGGGAACGGATAATCCGGTGCCGACGTCGTACCCGGTAGCGCGAACCATCAAAACGGCGCGGAAGAACACACGCAGCGCTCCTGCGGCATAATTCGCCCTTCGGCAAGGCGGCCCGCCCGAGCTGCCGGCCACCCACCTTTCGGAGATCCAGTCCATGAAGCGTATCGACATCGACAGCGCCATACGCTTGCATACCCAGTGGCGACGCCAGTTCCTCAATGCCTTTGCCGGCGGCGCCTACGCGGACATGCCGCTCTCCGAACACCGTGGCTGCACACTCGCTCAAGCACTGTTTGCAGCCCGGGAGTCCTGCGCCGACGCCGCCGACTTCAAGCACCTGATTGCCATCCACGACCGCTTCCATACGCTGGCCAACGATATCGTCAACCTCAGCAATAACGGCCTTGGCGAATCCGCCGATCTGCTGCTGCCGGAACTCAACGAAGCATCGCACCAACTGGTGGCCGAACTCGACAGGCTACGGGAACGCCGCGACGCCTGATCGCCCACCCGGTTGCGGTCGACTACAGAAAACACCCAAAATGGCGCCGAAACGGAAAATGGAAATCAGCGGAGTTTCACTCCCGGCTCGCGGCTGCGTCGATCAGCCGGCCTAGGGCAACCGGTGAGCAACCAGTTCGAACACGTCCTTTTCACTTTCGCTGCTGGCCACAGTCGAAATGCGGCGTTGCATCCGCACGTAGCGTTTGATCTCGGGGGCATACCAGATAAGGTAGTTTACCCGCACCGGCTCAATCTGGGCTTCGGCCTGCGAACCCGTCCGATGGCGATTGCTCCAGACCTCCAACTTGACAGCGTTGAACGTACCGGCAGGAACACTTACCGATTCCCGGCCGATCACCTCGGCCTTGGAATACCAACTCGTCCATTGCGGGTGCAGGTCAGGCGTGGGCAAGCCGCTGAGCGGGCCCTGCCGCGCGAGTTCAACAAAAGCGCCCAGGTAAGGGCTGAACTCCGGCCCGATCGCATTCCAGACGATGAAATCAGGCTTGTTGGCGCGCGCTCGACGCACCTCGACGCCACTCTCCGGCTCGATCAAACGTAATTCGTCGGTGACAACATTGTCCGCGACCGACTGCACCACGATCTCGAAACGCCGTTTCGGGCTGGTGGGCCACTTGCCCGAAGAACGGTAGACCCAACGCTCCCCTGTTACCGGCTGGCTCGCAGAAGAAACGGCTTCCGGAGGGGCCGCCGGACTGACGGGCGCTGCCGCCGGAGCCGCGGCCTTTGCCGGCGCTTCAGCCGGGCCGGGTGCCACTGCCAGAGTCTTTCGTGTAGTGACATTACCGTTGCGGGCGGCCAGCGTGAAGGTCGTGGCGGCATCGACCTTGACCTCGACGCAGTCACTCGCCGCGTTGTTCAGCTCACCCGGATGCGGCGAAAGGGTCAGGCTGTCGGCATTGCTGACCCGGTAGCACAGGCGGGTACGCGAGGGGCTTACGTCGGCCCTGAATTCGCGGATAACAGGCGGCAGCACGGGCGCCGGCACGGCCGGCGCTGGCATTGCAAGCGCTTTGGCAACGTGTACGGGTTCGATTTTTTCCGGCTCTGCGGGTTTGGCCGGGGCAACGCTGGCGGCGGATTGTGCCACGGCCGGGCTGACGTCTTTCGGGCCAGGCGCCACAGCGACAGCAGATGCCTCGACAGCCTTGCCGACTGGCTGTTTTTCGGCATCGGGTCCGGTATTTCGGTCACCCAGAACCATCCACAAACCGGCGGCAACCAGCGCCAGCGCGGCAGCAGCCGGGAATGCCCAGCGCCGGGAATTGCCATGAGTCGCCGCCGCATTGCCGGCCATGCTGCCGGATACTGCACTGACCTTTGCAGGGCTTGAGCCAGTTGATGGCTGATTGCTTGCCGCTGTGGCGACCAGCGGTGTCTTGAGGATGCTTTCCAGCGTACGGATCAATTCGCCGGTGGAAGCCTCCCATTGCTTGTGGTTGATTTCGATGGCCTGGCGCCGGGTCAGCGCTTTCAGCTCTTCGGGCAGGTCGGCAGCGAGCGGCATGACTGCGCCCCGACCAGTACCGGCACCACGCGAATCCCGCGCTTGAGAGCGGCACCGGTTTCCAGGCGGATGAAGTCGTTGGGGTCATCCAGCCGGCGCCGGCCCGCGGCGTCAGCCGCGATCGTCCATTCGTCGCCGATGACGGCAATCAGCACGCGGCATGAACTCACCGCCTCCTCGATGGCGTCCACAAAATCGAGACCGGGCTCGATCCCTTCGACATCCATGAACACCCGCCCGGCGCCGAAATGGGCGGCCAGACGGTCGTAGAGACGTCCGGCGTACCCTGCCGAATCGTCTCGTCGATAGCTGATGAAGATGCCGTCCATGCCAGACTGCCCCCTGTCATCACAGGCTGCCGCTTTCCGCTACAGGCTGTAGCGGTAGCACCTGTCGGCCATCATGAAACCGCGCCTGGCACGGCGCAAGCTGATGACCCCCTGTACAGAGGACGGCAATGCGACCCGGAAGTTCCCGCCGGGTTATGCAAATGGCGTCTGGCCGATCAGCCGACCCAGCGCCGCGCATTGCGGAACATGCGCATCCACGGCGAGTCCCCTTCACCTGCCAGTTTTCCGGATGCCAGGACATCTGCACGGTGCGGAAGACGCGTTCCGGGTGCGGCATCATGATCGTGAAGCGGCCGTCGGCCGTGGTCACTGCCGTCAAACCGTTCGGCGAACCGTTCGGGTTGTACGGATAGACCTCGGTCGGCTCGCCCTTGTTGTCAACGTAGCGCACGGCCGACAAGACCTTGGCCTGGTCGTCGGCGTTATCGAAGACCGCCCTGCCCTCGCCGTGCGAAACGACGATGGGCACTTGCGAGCCTTCCATGCCGGCGAAGAATATCGACGGCGAATCGAGAATTTCGGTCATCACGAAACGCGCTTCGAACTGCTCGACCTTGTTGCGACGGAAAGCCGGCCAGTTTTCGGCGCCTGGGATGATAGACTTGAGCGCGCTCATCATCTGGCAGCCGTTGCAGACGCCCAACGCGAAGGTGTCCGGGCGATTGAAGAAGGCGGCAAATTCGTCGCGGCAGCCGTCGTGCATCAGGATGGTCCGCGCCCAGCCGAGACCGGCGCCGAGCACGTCACCGTACGAGAAGCCGCCGCAGGCGACGAGGCCCTTGAAGTCCTTGAGGCTGACGCGGCCAGCGAGAATGTCGCTCATATGCACGTCGACCGAGGCAAAGCCAGCCTTGTCGAAGGCAGCGGCCATTTCGTAATGGCTGTTGACGCCCTGCTCGCGCAGGATGGCGACGCGGGGACGGCCGCTGACGTCCTGATAAACCTTCGTGAAATCTTCCTGCGGATCGAAAGTCAGCTTCGGCGTCAGGCCGGGATCGGTGACGTCGAGGATGCGATCGAATTCCTGCTGGGCGCAGCTCGGGTTGTCGCGCATGGCCTGCATCTGGTAGCTGGTCTCCGACCAGGCACGCTGCAGGTCGACACGCTTTTCGCGCAGCACGCGCTTGGCGTTGCGGGTAACGCGGATTTCGTCCCACTCGTTCATCGTGCCGACGAAATGGTAGGGCACACGCAGGGCGCGCAGGATCGGCGTGACCTTTTCGCGGTCGGCACGGCGGATCTGGATCAGGGCGCCGAGTTCTTCGTTGAACAGGGCACGGACGATGTTCTCGAAATCGCGGCCAGCCAGCAGGTTGGTCAGCTTTTCCGAACCATCGACATCGCCAGCGCCAGCGTCGTAGCAGATGCCGTCGAGATCGAGCGAGACGCCACGGCGCGTGGCGAAGGCCATTTCGCAGGCTGCCACGAACAGGCCACCGTCGGAACGGTCGTGGTAGGCGAGCAGCAGGCCGTCGCGATTGAGTTTCTGCACAGCATCGAACAGGCCCTTGAGCTTGGCCGGATCATCGACATCCGGCGCATCGCTGCCGGTGGCGTTGTACACCTGCGCCAGACAGGAGCCGCCGAGGCGGTTCTGGCCGAGATCGAGCAGCAGCAGTTCGGTTTCGCCCTGATCGACGGCCAGTTGCGGCGTCTTGGTCTTGCGCACGTCGTCGACCGCGGCAAACGAGGTGACGACCAGCGACAGCGGCGACACGACCTGTTTCTTGTCGCCACCATCTTCCCAGGCGGTGCGCATCGACAGCGAATCCTTGCCGACCGGGATCGAAACGCCGATGGCCTTGCACAGGTCGGAGACGGCCTCGACGGTGTCGAACAGGCGGGCATCCTCACCGGCGACGCCGCACGGCGCCATCCAGTTGGCCGACAGCTTGACCTTGCGGAGTTCGCCGACATCGGCAGCAGCCAGGTTGGTCAGCGCTTCGCCGATGGCCATGCGGCCGGAAGCCGGCGCATCGAACACGGCGAGCGGCGTGCGCTCGCCCATGGCGAAGGCTTCGCCGAGGTAACCCTGGTAACCCATTGTCGTCACCGCGACGTCGGCCACCGGCACCTGCCACGGACCGACCATCTGGTCGCGGGCGGTCATACCGCCGACCGAACGGTCGCCGATGGAGATCAGGAAGGTCTTGTCGGCGATGGTCGGCAGACGCATCAGGCGATAGGCGGCTTCCTTGAGTTCGATGGCGGTGGCGTCGAAGGAAACGAAGGTTTCCGGCTCGTGCTTGACGTCGCGGGTCATGCGCGGCGGCTTGCCGAGCAGCGCTTCCATTTCCATATCGACCGGATTGACGCCGAAATGGGCGTCGGTGACGGTCAGGTGGCCGTCGCCGGTCGCTTCGCCGACTACGGCAAACGGGCAGCGCTCGCGCTCGCACATGGCCTGGAATTCGGCGATGCGGTTCGGCGGGATGGCCAGCACGTAACGTTCCTGCGATTCGTTCGACCAGATTTCGGCCGGCGACATGCCCGGCTCTTCGGTCGGCACCTTGCGCAGATCGAAAATGGCGCCAACGCCGCCCGAGTGGGCCAGTTCCGGCAGGGCGTTGGAGACGCCGCCGGCACCAACGTCGTGCACCGACAAAATCGGATTGTTCTTGCCCATCTGCCAGCAGCGGTCAATGACTTCCTGCGCGCGGCGCTGGATTTCCGGGTTGCCGCGCTGGACCGAGGCGAAATCGAGGTCTTCGGCATTGGAACCGGCCGTCATCGACGAGGCGGCACCGCCGCCCAGGCCGATCAGCATGCCGGGGCCGCCGAGCTGGATGAATTTCGTGCCGACCGGGAAGGTTTCTTCCTTGAACGACTGCTCGGCCTGGATGGAACCCAGGCCGCCGGCGATCATGATCGGCTTGTGGTAGCCGCGCACCGTACCGGCGACGTCCTGCTCGTAGGTGCGGAAATAGCCGGTCAGGTTCGGGCGGCCGAATTCGTTATTGAAGGCAGCAGCGCCGATCGGGCCTTCGAGCATGATGTCGAGC
>CAWFGN010000011.1:0-69785 GCA_963815365.1 uncultured beta proteobacterium | reverse complement strand
AAGATTAAGTACTAAGTAGTCCGAAGAAGGCCAGAAACCCCAGCAAACACACGGGTTCTGGCCTTTTTCATGTCCACGTTGGTCCAATGTTGTCTATTGCAATCCTACGGTAGGTGACGGTAGGGTTGACGGGCCCCTGCTTTGGCCCGCGCCCTGTGCAGTTTCTTGTAGCTGTCGACCAGGCGCTGGTGCCTGTCCAGTCCTTCGAGTTTCATGCTGGTTGGTGTCAGGCCGAAGAAGCGCACGCTGCCGTCCACCGAGCCCATCGCCGCATCCATTCGCGGGTGGCCAAACATCCGGCGGAAGTTGGCCTCGTAATCGGCCAGTTCCAGTTCGTCGTCGAGCAGCACTTCCAGCACGACATTCAAGGCCTGATAGAACAAGCCGCGTTCCACGGTGTTCTCGTTGTACTGCAGGTAAGTTTCGACCTGTTCCTTGGCCGCTTCGAATTGCTGAAGGGCGAGATTGATCAGCAGCTTCAACTCGAGAATGGTCAGCTGACCCCAGACCGTATTCTCGTCAAACTCGACGCCGATCAGGGTGATGATGTCGGTGTAGTCATCCAGCTCGCTGTCTTCCAGACGCTCCAGCAAGGCTTCCAGGCCGGCATCGTCGAGGCGATGCAGGTTCAGGATATCGTCACGGAAGGCCAGCGCCTTGTTGGTGTTGTCCCAGATCAGGTCTTCCAGCGGATAGATTTCCGAATACCCGGGCACCAGGATGCGGCAGGCCGTTGCGCCGAGCTGGTCATACACCGCCATGTACGCTTCCTTGCCCATGTCCTTCGAGAATGCCGAACAAGGCGGCGGCTTCGTCGGCATTCGATTCTTCACCCTGGCCGGAAAAATCCCATTCGACAAAATCGTAATCGGCCTTGGCGCTGAAAAAACGCCACGACACGACGCCGCTGGAGTCGATGAAGTGTTCGACGAAGTTGTTGGGCTCGGTGACGGCATTGCTCTCGAAGGTCGGCCGGGGCAGATCGTTCAGGCCTTCGAAACTGCGCCCCTGCAGCAACTCGGTCAGGCTGCGCTCGAGCGCCACCTCCAGGCTCGGGTGTGCGCCGAAGGAAGCAAACACGCCACCCGTTCGCGGGTTCATCAAGGTCACGCACATCACCGGAAACTCCCCGCCCAGCGAGGCATCCTTCACCAGCACCGGGAACCCCTGTTTTTCCAACTCCTCGATGCCAGCGAGGATGCCGGGATATTTCGCCAGCACGTCCTGCGGCACATCGGGCAGCGCGATTTCACCTTCCAGAATTTCACGCTTGACCGCCCGTTCGAAAATTTCCGACAGGCATTGCACCTGCGCTTCAGGCAGCGTATTGCCGGCGCTCATGCCGTTGCTGAGGAAGAGGTTGTCGATCAGGTTGGTCGGGAAAAACACCACCTCGCCGTCCGACTGGCGCACATAGGGCAGCGTGCAAATACCGCGTTCGGTGTTGCCGGAGTTGGTGTCGTAGAGATGCGAAGCACGCAATTCGCCATCGGGGTTGTAAATCTGCCGGCAATATTCGTCGAGAACCCCTGCCGGCAACGCATCCTTGCGTCCCGGCTTGAACCAGCGCTCGTTCGGGTAATGCACGAACGCCGCGTTGGCGATCTCTTCACCCCAGAACTGGTCGTTGTAGAAATGGTTGCAGTTCAAGCGCTCGATGTATTCGCCGAGCGCCGAGGCCAGCGCACTTTCCTTGGTCGCGCCCTTGCCGTTGGTGAAACACATCGGCGAGTGCGCATCGCGGATATGCAGCGACCAGACGTTGGGCACCAGATTGCGCCACGAAGCAATCTCGATCTTGATTCCCAGGCCGGCCAGAAAGCCCGACATGTTGGCAATGGTCTGCTCCAGCGGCAGATCCTTGCCTGCGATATAGGTGCTGGTTTCCGAATCCGGATTCAGCGTGAGCAAGGCCTGTGCATCGGCATCCAGATTTTCGACTTCCTCGATGACAAACTCGGGTCCGGTCTGCACGACCTTCTTCACGGTACACCGGTCGATGGAACGCAGAATGCCCTGGCGGTCCTTCTCGGAAATGTCCGGCGGCAGCTCGACCTGAATCTTGAAAATCTGCCGGTAGCGGTTTTCCGGATCGACGATGTTGTTGTGCGACAGGCGGATGTTGTCGGTCGGGATGTTGCGCGTGTCGCAGTACAGCTTCACGAAGTAAGCCGCACACAAGGCCGATGAAGCCAGAAAGTAATCGAACGGCCCCGGCGCCGAGCCATCGCCCTTGTAGCGGATAGGCTGGTCGGCAATGACCGTGAAGTCATCGAACTTGGCCTCAAGACGAAGCTTGTCGAGAAAATTGACCTTAATTTCCATGCGGGAATCCCAAAATGGTGTTCAAAACAAGTTGGCCGCCATTATCGGATTTTCCCAGGGGAAAAACCGTGCGTCTCAGCAGGTCGAGTCTCCGGGGTGCAGGCGCCGACCGCATGCGCAGTCGCGCCGAACGTTTCAAAGAGCAGGTAACTCTCGATTGAGATCAGACATCGATCACGATGGGAAAACTGGCCCGCAAGCCATCGTCGCCCGGCGCGAAAACCACGGTCAGGGCGGCGCGGTCGGCAGCACTCAGGCTACGCCAGAGGAAGTCACGCGAATTGCCGGGGTCATCGGCGACATAGACCTGCGTCGTCAGCAACTCACGTCCTCCTAGCCTGATCTTGAGGTGGATATGCGGCGTACGGCCACTGTAGGCGGCCGGCCGGATAGTGCGAAATCGATAGTGGCCGTCGGCAGCCACCGTGAACCGGCCGAAGCCCTGAAACCGGGCGTCGGCCCGACCGCCGTCACCTGGGTGGTGGTAGTGACCGCTTTGGTCACATTGCCAGATCTCCACCTGCGCGCCGGCGAGCGGTCGGCCGGCGAGGTTGATGACGCTGCCTTCGAGCCAGCAGGCTTGTCCCTCCGGATAAACCAGTGCACCGTTGTGAAGCAAATCGGAGTCGGAATCCTTCGGAACGGCGAGCGGGTAAAACGGGCCTTCGGTTTGCGCCGGCGTGGCGCGCAAAGCTGGCGCCGGCTGCGCCCGCGCGCCCAGACACCACGCCGGGATCGCGACCAGGACCGCTCCGACGGTACGGCGCCGTACCAGTCCGTGGGGTGTCATTGGGAAAGGCGGTGGGATAAGCGGCGGAGCAGGGGGCATCGGAAGTCTCCAGTGTTTCATTTGGAGGCGAAAGATGCGGCGAGGTTCAGGATTTCATCGCCGGCCGTTCGCTGCATGTCCACCGCCAGCGGGCGAACGCCCAACGGCGACAGAAAGGCCAGTCCGCGCCGCCATCGGCAATTTCGGATGTCCCACGTGGACATGCCAATTGCTCTTGCCCGGGAAACTCAGATGTCCTCCATGAGATAGATCACTCGCTTGGAGAGTTTCAAGTACCTCGGACCTCACTGAATCGCGCTTTCCGTCGAATCAGATCCTCCAAGCACTCCTGCGCGACGAGTGTCGTTGCAATGCGGGGGGTGGTGCGAAGTGCGACAAGCTGCAGTTGGTGTTCGAGAGAACGGCGGTCCTTCCGATTAAGGTCGTTTATGTGTAGAATTTCTGCTTCGGTGGCGGATACGTTCCACCGCCAATAGATTCAAGCACTTAGCCCAACTCCAAAGGTTGGGCTTTTTGCTCTCCGGCGGTGTAGGATTTCGCCGTAAACGGGCATCGGGCAACCAGCCAGGCTCGTCCTTCCTATTCAAGGAGATCACCATGTTCAGAGGAATTCTTGTCACCAAGGACGATGCAGGTTACCGGGCCCGGTTCCAGGATATAGACGAATCCGTATTGCCCGAGGGCGATGTCACCGTCCGTGTCGAGTGGTCAACACTCAATTACAAGGACGGTTTGGCCATTACCGGCAAAGCGCCGGTCGTGCGCCGCTTTCCCATGGTGCCGGGGATAGACTTTGCGGGTACGGTGATCAAGAGCTCGAACGCGGCGTGGAAAGCGGGCGACCGTGTCATTCTCAACGGCTGGGGCGTCGGAGAAACCCATTGTGGTGGTCTCGCCGGGATGGCACGCGTCAAGGGCGAATGGCTGGTCCCGTTACCCGGCAAATTCACCGCACGCCAGGCAATGGCGATAGGCACCGCCGGCTATACGGCGATGCTTTGTGTGCTGGCACTTGAAAAGCACGGCATCAAGCCCGAAGACGGCGAGATTCTGGTGACCGGCGCCAACGGCGGCGTCGGCAGCGTCGCCATCGCCGTGCTCGCCAAGCTAGGTTACAAGGTGGTGGCGTCGACCGGGCGTACCGCGGAGAGCGAACACCTCAAGGCGCTTGGCGCCAGCGAGGTCATCGACCGCAACGAACTGGCGACCCCGGGCAAGCCGATCGGCAGGGAGCGTTGGGCCGGGGTCATCGATACTGTGGGTAGCCACACGCTAGCCAATGCCTGCGCGACGACCAGGTATCGCGGTGCAGTGGCTGCCTGTGGCCTGGCTGGTGGAATGGATTTCCCGGCGACCGTTGCGCCTTTCATATTGCGCGGGGTGACACTGTATGGCATCGACAGCGTGATGGCGCCGCTGGCCGTCCGGCTTGAGGCCTGGGAGCGCCTTGGTCGTGATCTCGACATCGCCCGGCTGGACGCCATTACCCGAGAAATCGGTTTGTCCGAAGCGCCAGGGGTCGGCGCCGAGTTGCTTGAAGGCAAGGTGCGCGGTCGGGTGGTGGTCGACGTTGGCCGCTGATCCGCAAGACGCAGGGCTTTCGGGCGCGGGAGAGGGCTTTGTGGACTTCGTGAAATTCTTCACGCCCGGTTATTCCTGAGGGGAGCAGACTTGGATTGGATTGTGGCGGCACGTGTGATTCGGCGAGGATGCAAATGAGCAGTACAGTGAAAGAAATCCGGAACAAACGCTCGATCAGCGATCGGCGCACCGAGGACAAGGGGCCGCCGAGTGGCTGGAGTGAGCGGCGGCGGGCGGTAGAGCGGCGCAAGCCCGAAGTGCAGGAGATTTCGTTCGCCGAGTGGATCGCTTTTTCCCGCAAGCCGGGGCGCGACCCGGAATAGCCCGGCGGCCTTCACGTTATCGTTGACTGAGTGTGAATTCGCCATTCATGCGCGACGCGCCCCCGAAGCAATGACAGCCGCAGACGGTCCTGCGCCGCCGCACGTCGAGAATCCGTCTGCGCTGCTTGAACGCCATTTCCTGCAAATCCGCAACGCACCGCCGGGCAATGTTCTGCTGAGCTGCGTAGCCGTCGATTTTGCGCGTTTCCGGGGTGACTGGATCGGGGTCGTCGTGACACCCTGGTTCATCAATATCGTCCTGCTTCCCGGCGGTGGCGAGTTGTGGGGCGACATACCGGCTGGGCAGCGGCGCTATATCGACCTGCCGAGCGGGACAGTTGCCTTTGCCGCGGCCGAGGACCCGTTAATCGGGCCATTTCAGTATTCACCCTTGGTCGAACCGGTCAGCGCCGTGCCCGATATGGCGGCCGCGCTGAGTATTGCCCACGAGGTCATGCGCGGAATCTGCCCGCAGCAGAACGCTCCCGAGGTGGCGCAGATTGAATCGGGTGTGCGCGTCGCCACGCGCCGGGCTTTTTTACGGCGCCTGGCAGGAAAACGCTAGGGCCGCGCTACCGGGAGATTGTTGCTCCGGGGCTGGCGGCCTCGGACGTTGCCGGTGGCGCTGGCATACCCGGTTGCACAGCTGGCTTGCTTTGCTCCCCGATCAGCCCCGGGTGCACCTTGAGCGGCCCTGCTTGAGAAAAATTCTTGCTGGTAAGTACGTCCCCGCTCGAGGAGCACGCGGCGAGCAGGGCGGAAAGCAGAATGGCAGTGAGGATGGTCGGGCGCATCTTTATCCTGGTGGCGTGGATACAGGCATGAATGATAGCTTCTCGCGGTGCTGGCGAACAGGTCCGACACTTAACTTATACTCCTGAAATGCCTTTGTAATGTAGGGAAGTGATCATGCCGGATTTATCGGGGAGTAGCAGTATGGAGTTGCTGTTGTGGCGACACGCCGAAGCGGAGGATGGCGAAGATGACATCAAGCGGCGCCTGACCGGGCGTGGCGAGAAGCAGGCGCGGACGATGGCGCGCTGGATACGCGAGCATCAGCCCAAGGGTATGCGCATCATTGTCAGTCCGGCCGTCCGCACGCAGCAGACGGCCGAAGCCCTCAAGCTGCCGTTCGAGACTGTTCGCAAGATTGGCCCCGATGCCTGCGTTTCGGAATTGATTGCGGCTTCCGGCTGGCCCGAGGCAAGCGGTGCGGTGCTAATCGTCGGTCACCAGCCCTCGCTCGGGCGTCTGGCGTCGCTATTGCTGGCCGGCCATGAGGCGGAATGGACGATCAAGAAGGGGGCGCTGTGGTGGTTGAGCAACCGGGTGCGCCGCAGCGAGACGCAAACTGTGCTGCGCGCAGTGATTCCCGCGGAATTTGCGGAGTAGACAGAAGCGTTTTTTTGCCGTGAAATGAACGTTTTTTGTAGCGAATCCGGAGAGAGCATGGACGTCAAAACCAAGACCCAGGGCAAACCTGTTGCTGCTGTAAGAACGCCACGCAAACGGGCGGTGGCATCCGGCGATGTGGCCCCTTCAGCGACGCTGCCCGGTATTGAGCGATTCGAGGTGCATGGCGCGGTCGACGGCGCCCAGGAGCCAAAAATGGCGGCGATCCGCGACATCATCGCCGGGGCCTCGCCGGAGGAAGGGGTCAGCATGCTCAAGGCCCTGCTCAAGGGTCAGCGGGAAGTTGTCGGTGCGCTTGCTCCCAGCCCCGACGACGAGCTGGTCAAGGACTGGCGCGAGGGCGGATATCCCTACCGGAACCTGATGCAGCGGCGCAATTATGAGCGCCAGAAATATCGCCTGCAGGTCGAACTGCTCAAGCTGCAGGCCTGGGTCAAGGAGACCGGACAGAAGGTGGTGATCCTGTTCGAAGGGCGCGATGCTGCGGGCAAGGGCGGTACGATCAAGCGCTTCATGGAGCACCTGAATCCGCGCGGTGCGCGTGTCGTCGCTCTGGAAAAGCCGAGTGAAATCGAACGCGGTCAGTGGTATTTCCAGCGCTACGTCGAGCATCTCCCGACCAATGGCGAGATCGTCCTGTTCGATCGGTCCTGGTACAACCGGGCCGGCGTCGAGCGGGTGATGGGTTTCTGCAGCGATGCGGAATATGCCGAGTTTGTTCGCCAGGCGCCCGAATTCGAGCGCATGCTGGCGCGCAACGGCACCCACCTGATCAAGTTCTGGTTCTCGGTCAGTCGCGACGAGCAACGCCGCCGTTTCCGCGAGCGCAAGGTGCACCCGCTCAAGCAGTGGAAACTGTCACCGATTGACCTGGCTTCCCTTGATAAATGGGACGACTACACCAAGGCCAAGGAGGCGATGTTCTTCCACACCGATACCGCCGATGCGCCATGGACGGTGATCAAGTCAAACTGCAAGAAACGCGCGCGCCTCAATGCCTTGCGCTATATCCTGCACAAGCTGCCCTACACGAACAAGGACACGACGCGCATCGGCAATCTTGATCCGCTGATTGTCGGCCGAGCCAATGTGGTCTACGAGCGCGGTGAGCACCAGGGCTTGCCGATTCTCTGAGTTTCCTCAGCTGATGACGTAGGAGCCGCAACCGGTTGCAATCAGCTGGCCGGTTTCGTTTTCCAGCATCATCTGCGTAGAGGCGATGCGGCCGCCCAGCCGGGTGATCCTCCCGGTTGCGGTGAACTGCCTGCCGATGCCCTGGTGCAGGTAGTTGACGCGCAGGTCGATGGTGCCCACGCGGCCGAATCGGTGAACGACCTGGCCCGCGGCTTCGCTGGAAAATTTCTCGCCGATCGCCACCATTGCCGCCAACCCACCTGCCGTGTCAAGCGCGCTGGAAATTACCCCGCCATGCAGTCGGCCATGCTGGTAGTGGCCGATCAGTTCGGTCCGCATCCGAAACGAGATGGCGGGGGCGACCGGGTCGAGCGATGCAACGCGAAAACCGAGGAACTCATTGAACGACATGCGGTGCTCGAAAACCTCGCGCAAAACCTCTTCGAGACGGGCTTGCTCTTCGACCGAGCGGCGGGGGAGGGGCAGTGAGGCGGTCATGGGGTTTTCCGGAGTCATGAAAAAGGGCGACGGGGTTGCCGTCGCCCAAACCGGGAGTCATTCTAACGCAGCTTACTTCTTGCGCGGCGGCGGCACATCCGTGCAGGTGCCGTGCGCCACTTCGGCCGCCATGCCCACCGTTTCACCCAGCGTCGGGTGCGGGTGGATGGTCTTGCCGATATCGACGGCGTCGCAGCCCATTTCGATCGCCAGGCAGACTTCGCCGATCATGTCGCCGGCGTTCGGACCGACAATTGCCCCGCCGATGACGCGATGCGTTTCGGCATCGAAGATCAGCTTGGTGAAGCCGTACTCGGCACCGTTGGCGATGGCGCGACCGGATGCCGCCCACGGGAACTTGGCCGACTCGACCTTGCGCCCTTCCTTCTTCGCCTGCTCCTCGGTATAGCCGACCCATGCCACTTCCGGGTGGGTGTAGGCGACACCGGGAATCACCGTCGCGTCGAAGGCCGCCTTGTGGCCGGCCGCGACTTCTGCCGCGACGTGCGCTTCATGCACCGCCTTGTGCGCCAGCATCGGCTGGCCGACCAGATCGCCGATGGCGAAGATGTGCGGCACGTTGGTGCGCATCTGGGCGTCGACGTTGATGAAGCCGCGGTCGGTGACCGCCACCCCGGCCTTCTCGGCGCCGATCTTCTTGCCGTTCGGCGCGCGGCCGGCGGCCTGCAGGATCATGTCGTACTTGACCGGCTCGGCGGAAACGCCTTCGCCTTCGAAGGTCACGTAAAGTCCGTCTTCTTTGGCGTTGACCGCAACTGTCTTGGTCTTCAGCATGATCTTGTCGAAGCGGCTGGCGTTCTGCTTTTCCCAGACCTTGACGGTGTCGCGGTCGGGGCCCTGCATCAGGGCATCCATCATTTCCACGACATCGACACGGGTACCGAGCGTCGAATAGACGGTCGCCATTTCGAGACCGATGATGCCGCCGCCGATGACCAGCATCTTCTTCGGCACGAAGCGCAGTTCGAGCGCGCCGGTCGAATCGACGATGCGCGGGTCGCGCGGGATGAAGGGCAGATGCACGGCCGCCGAACCGGCGGCGATGATGCACTTCTGGAACTTGATGATCTTCTTGACGCCGGTCTTGTCCTGGCTGCTGCCGGTGGTTTCCTCGACCTCGATGTGGTGCGGGTCGATGAAGCTGCCGTAGCCGCGCACGATGTCGACCTTGCGCCCCTTGGCCATGCCGGCCAGGCCGCCGGTCAGCTTGCCGACGACCTTGTCCTTGTGCGCGCGCAGCTTGTCGATGTCGACTTGCGGCGCGGCAAAGGTGACGCCAAGGGCGCTGGCATGTTCTGCTTCTTCCATCACCGCGGCGACATGCAGCAGCGCCTTGGACGGAATGCAGCCGACGTTGAGGCAGACTCCGCCCAGCGTCGCATAGCGCTCGACGATGATCGTCTTCATGCCGAGGTCGGCCGAGCGGAAGGCGGCCGAGTAGCCGCCAGGGCCGGCGCCGAGGACGAGCATCTCGCACTCGAGGTCGGCACCGCCGGCATGACTGGCAGCCACCGGTGCCGGGACTGCTGGCGCGGCTGCTGCGGTTGACGCCGCTGCCGGGGCAGAAACCGGGGCAGCCGCAGCGGCGGCACCGGCTTCGACCTTGATCAGCACGACACCTTCACTGACCTTGCTGCCGAGCTGGATCAGCACTTCCTTGACCGTGCCTTCGACCGTACTCGGCACGTCCATGGTCGCCTTGTCGGATTCCAGCGTGGCGATGGCGTCATCGACCTTGATGCTGTCGCCGACCTTGACGAACAGGTCGATGACCGGCACGTCGGAGAAATCGCCGATATCCGGGACTTTGACTTCGATGAGACTCATAGTGATCTCCTTCCCGGGTTACAGCGCGACGCGACGGAAGTCGGCGAGGAGCTGGGCGATATAGACATTGAAGCGGGTCGCCAGCGCACCGTCGATGACGCGGTGGTCAGCGGTCAGCGACAGCGGCAGGATCAGGCGCGGCACGAATTGCTTGCCGTCCCAGACCGGCTTCATGGCCGACTTGTTGACCCCGAGAATGGCGACTTCCGGCGCATTGACGATCGGCGCGAAGTAGGTGCCGCCGATGCCGCCGAGGCTGGAAATCGTGAAGCAGGCACCGGACATGTCGGCCGGCTTGAGCTTGCCGTCACGGGCCTGCTTGGCCAGATCGCCGGATTCCTGCGCCAGTTCGAAGACCGACTTCTTGTCGACGTTCTTGACCACCGGGACGACCAGACCGTTCGGCGTGTCGGCCGCGAAGCCGATGTTGAAATACTTCTTCAGCACCAGATTGTCGCCGTCGAGCGAGGAATTGAATTCCGGGAACTTCTGCAGGCCCTTGACGCAAGCCTTCATGAGGAAAGCCAGCATGGTCAGCTTGGCGCCGCCACCCTTTTCGTTTTCCTTGTTGAGCAGCACGCGGAAGGCTTCGATGTCGGTGATGTCGGCATCTTCGTGATAGGTCACGGCCGGGATCATGACCCAGTTGCGCGACAGGTTCTGGCCGGAAATCTTCTTGATGCGCGACAGCGGCTTGACCTCGACTTCGCCGAACTTGGCGAAATCGACCTTCGGCCACGGCAACAGATCGAGCACGCCACCACCGACGACGCCGCCCGAGGTGGCAGCGACCGGCCCGGAGATGGCGCCGGACATGACACCCTTGACGTACTTGGTCACGTCTTCCCTGACGATGCGGTTCTTCGGGCCGGTGGCCGGTACCTTGGCCAGGTCGACACCGAGTTCGCGGGCATAGGCACGAACGGACGGCGAAGCGTGTACCTTGGCGCCGAGCGGCAGAGCGGGTGCCAATGCGGCGGGCGCTGTTGCGGTTGACGCGGAAACCGGGGCGGAAACCGCCGCCGGAGCCGCAGCGGCCGGGGCGGGGGCGGCTGCCTGAGGTGCAGCAGCCGGCGCACCAGCACCGGTCTCGACCTTGATCAGAACGACCCCTTCGCTGACCTTGGAGCCGAGTTGGACCAGGACTTCCTTGACCGTGCCGGCGACCGTGCTCGGTACATCCATCGTCGCCTTGTCGGATTCCAGCGTGGCGATCGCGTCGTCGACCTTGATGCTGTCGCCGACCTTGACGAACAGATCGATCACCGGCACGTCGGAGAAGTCGCCGATATCCGGCACCTTGACGTTAACCACGCCACCACCGGCGGCAGGGGCGGCGGCCGGTACGGCTGCGGCGGGGGCGGGAGCAGCGGCCTGCGGCGCCGGGGCAGGCGTGGCGGCAGCGGCGCCGGTTTCAACCTTGATCAGCACGGCCCCTTCGCTGACCTTGGAGCCGAGCTGGATCAGGACGTCCTTGACCACACCGGCGACGGTGGACGGCACGTCCATCGTGGCCTTGTCGGATTCCAGCGTGGCGATGGCGTCGTCGACCTTGATCGTGTCGCCGACCTTGACGAACAGGTCGATCACCGGAACATCGGAGAAATCGCCGATATCGGGGACTTTGACTTCAATGATTTGGCTCATGTCGTCTCTCCCTCTTAAACCGACATCGGGTTGGGTTTGTTCGGGTCAAGCTTGTACTTGACCAGGGCCGCGGCAACCACTTCGCGTTTGATCTCGCCATTGTCGGCCAGTGCCTTGAGGGCAGCCAGCGTGACCCAGTGACGGTCCACCTCGAAATGGTGGCGCAATTTCTCGCGGGTGTCGGAACGGCCGAAACCGTCAGTGCCCAGCGTGACATACGGCGCCTTGACGAAGGGACGGATCTGCTCGGAGTACAGCTTGATGTAATCGGTGGCGGCAATGACCGGGCCCTTGGCATCCTTGAGTTTCTCTTCGACATGCGACAGCTTCGGCGCTTCGAGTGGGTGCAGCAGGTTCCAGCGGGCGACGTCCTGGCCGTTGCGGACCAGTTCATTGAAGCTCGGGCAGCCCCAGAGGTCGGCTTCGACGCCCCAGTCGGCCTTGAGCAGGTCGGCGGCGGCAATGACTTCGCGGAAGATGGTGCCTGAGCCAAGCAACTGGACGCGCGGGCTCTTGCTGTCGCCGCCCTTCTTGAACGAGTACATGCCCTTGATGATGTCGGCTTCCGCGCCGGCCGGCATTTCCGGATGTTCGTAGTTCTCGTTCATCACGGTGATGTAGTAGAAGACGTCTTCCTGCTCCTGGTGCATGCGGCGCATGCCGTCCTGGGTCACGACGGCGACTTCGTACTGGAAGGTCGGGTCGTAGGAGACGCAGTTCGGGATCAGGTTGGAGAGAATCAGGCTATGGCCGTCTTCGTGCTGCAGGCCTTCGCCGTTCAGCGTCGTGCGTCCGGCGGTGCCGCCGATCAGGAAGCCGCGCGCGCGCTGGTCGCCGGCCGCCCAACAGAGGTCGAGAACACGCTGCATGCCGAACATCGAATAGCAGATGTAGAACGGAATGGTCTGGACGTTATGGACAGAGTAGGAAGTGGCGGCGGCGATCCAGTCGCTCATCGCGCCCGATTCGTTGATCCCTTCCTGCAGCACCTGGCCAGTCTTCGATTCCTTGTAGAACATCAGCTGGTCATGATCTTCCGGAACGTATTTCTGGCCTTCCTGGTTCCAGATGCCGACCGAGCGGAACATGCCTTCCATGCCGAAGGTGCGCGACTCGTCCGGCACGATGGGCACGACGTTCTTGCCGACATTCTTGTCCTTCAACATCATGTTCATGATGCGCACGATGGCCATCGTCGTCGAACAGTTCGCGGCCTTCGCCCGAGGCTTTCAACAGGGCGGCAAAGGTTTCCAGCGGCGGAATGGCCAGCGGTGCAGCCTTGCGTCGGCGCGACGGCAGGAAGCCGCCAAGGTCCATGCGTCGCTGACGCATGTACTGGTATTCGGGCGAGTCTTCGGCAAACTTCAGGTAGGGCAGTTCAGCCAGCTGGTCGTCCGGTACCGGCAGGCTGAAGCGGTCACGGAAGCGCTTGATCTGCTCGATGTCCATCTTCTTCTGCTGGTGCGAGATGTTCATCGCTTCGCCGGCATCGCCCATGCCGAAGCCCTTGATGGTCTTGGCCAGGATCAGCGTCGGCGCGCCCTTGTGGGTGACGGCGGCGTTGTAGGCGGCGAAGATCTTGAAGATGTCGTGGCCGCCGCGGTTGAGTTGCCAGACTTCGTCATCGGTCCAGTCGGCAACCAGTTCGCGCAGTTCCGGCGTGTTGAAGAAGTTCTCGCGGACGTAGGCGCCGTTCTTGGCCTTGAAAGTCTGGTACTCGCCGTCGCACAGTTCCATCATGCGTTTTTTGAGGATGCCCTTCTTGTCGCGGTTGAACAGCGTATCCCAGTGGGTGCCCCAGATCAGCTTGACGACGTTCCAGCCGGCCCCGCGGAATTCGGATTCGAGTTCCTGGATGATCTTGCCATTGCCGCGCACCGGGCCGTCGAGGCGCTGCAGGTTGCAGTTGATGACGAAGATCAGGTTGTCGAGCTTTTCGCGGCCGGCCATGCCGATGGCGCCGAGCGATTCGACCTCGTCGGTCTCGCCGTCGCCGAGGAAGGCCCAGACCTTGCGCTGTTCAGCCTTGGCGGCGTCGATCAGGCCGCGCGAGGCGAGGTACTTCATGAAGCGGGCCTGGTAAATGGCCTGGATCGGGCCGAGGCCCATCGAGACGGTCGGGAACTGCCAGAAATCCGGCATCAGCCAGGGGTGCGGGTAGGACGAAATGCCCTTGCCGTCGGTTTCCTGGCGGAAGTTGTCCATTTGCTCTTCGGTCAGGCGGCCGAGCATGAAGGCGCGCGAGTACACGCCGGGTACCGAGTGACCCTGGAAGAAGATCAGGTCGCCGCCGGTGTCATGGTCCAGGCTCTTCCAGAAATGCGAATAGCCGACGTCGTAGAGGGCAGCGGCCGAGGCGAAGGAGGCGATGTGGCCGCCGACGTTGGTTTCCTTGTTGGCGCGCACGACCATGGCCATCGCGTTCCAGCGGATGTAGGAGTGGATCTTGATTTCCAGGTCGGCATTGCCCGGGTACTTGGGCTGCTGGTCGGCGGGAATGGTATTGATGTATTCGGTGTTGGCGGAGTACGGGATATCGACGCCGGCTTCGCGTGCCTGGCCGATCACCTTTTCAATCAGGTAGTGGGCACGGGTGGGACCTTCGTTGGCAATGACGCCTTGCAGCGCTTCGGTCCATTCTCTTGTTTCCTGCGGATCTGCGTCCGTCGGGTCAGTCAGGGCATTCGGTTGATCGGCCATGATTTGTCTCCAAAATTGGTTTTCATTCCGTTCCGCCTGATCGGGCAAAACGACCTTGATGCTAATTGTGTCTCTTCGGGCGTGGATCGCAAACCCGTATTTACCCCTAGATCACGTTTCGCATTGTAAAAACAAACTTCGTATCGTGCAATATAGTCGACCTGGTTTTTTCGCGGTTTTCAGCTAGGGATATCCCGTAGTCGGTCACCGAATTCAGGGCGTGCTTTGTCCTCCCCGCCCGGAAACGGGTGGGCGCAGCGCGTCAAGGGTTGCTTAGAGCGTGGCCCAGCGGGCCAGCGTGTCGCCGAAAAAGGCGGTCAGGACCAGCGCCGTTGGCGAGAGGGCGATGAAGGCCTGGATGATTCGGGCAATGAACGGGTGGGCGACATGCGATTCAATGAACCAGCGCGCCACCATTGCGCCTTTTAGCCAGATGATGGCGGCAACCAGCAGCGGCAGCCAGTGGACGCTGCGGAACCACTCGCTGAGTCCGAGGCTGACCAGGGTAAGGGCGACGAGCGCCAGCCAGGTCAGGGTCAGTGTGGAAAAATGGTCTGGTTTGCCGTTCATGTTCAGGCCAGCACGTAGAAGAGTGGAAAGATGATCAGCCAGATGATGTCGGTCGCGTGCCAGTAGCTGGCCAGGGCTTCCAGCCCCGAGTAGTCGTCTGCCGAATAGCCGCGGACGAGCAGGCGGGCGAGCACCCAGAGAATGCCCAGGATGCCCCACGTGGCATGGACCAGGTGGTTGAAGGTCAGGTAGTAATAGACGGTGAAAAATATCCCGGAATCGCCGTCGATGCCATGTGCCAAATTCCAGCGGATTTCAAGAAACTTGGCCAGCGGGTAACCCAGCGCCACCAGCAGTCCGGCCACCAGCCAGCGGACTGAACTCCAGTGCCGGCCGAGGCGGATGGCATTGACCGAGCAGGCGATGAAGTAGCTGCTGGTAATCATCAGCAGCGTGATGATCGTGCCCGAGGCGAGCGACAGGCGCTGGGCGCCCTCGTGGAAGGCATCGGGAAAATGGGCGCGGGAAATGAAATAGACGGCGAAGAGCACCGTGAATTCGATGAACACGCAGGTGATCCCGACCCAGATCCCCTTGTTTCCGGGGATGCGCCGCTTGTCTTCGAGGAGACTCTCGGGCAGGGGTTGCAAAACTGCTTCGACCATGACCTTCCTGGCTAACGCTACCAAAGTGGTGATATTGCTCCGCCGGCGCCCGGCCCGCTTTGATCTATCCGCAGGCGGATGAATTCATTTGGCAGTTGTTTTCGACACAAGCAATAAAAGCAGCAAGGCTTGCGTTGTATCAAATTCCGTTTTCGACGGACTCCTATAATTGCTTGCTTTCGCCTTCATTAATCAAGGAGTCGCCATGGCGGCAGTCATGCCCGTCCCGGCCGCAAGCCGGGTTCTGATGTCTGGTAACGAAGCGGTCGCCCGCGCGGTCTGGGAGGCCGGCGTCAAGGTTGCTGCCGCCTATCCCGGCACGCCGTCTACCGAAATGCTGGAAGTCATTTCGACCTATCCGGACCTCTACGCCGAGTGGTCGGTGAATGAAAAGGTTTCGCTGGAAGTGGCAATTGGTGCCGCATACGCCGGTTCGCGCGCCTTCTGCTGCATGAAGCATGTCGGCATGAACGTCGCCTCGGATGCCCTGATGACGCTGACGCTGACCGGCGTCGATCGGCGGCCTGGTCATTGCCATCGCCGACGACGTCGGTCTGTCGTCGTCGCAGAACGAGCAGGATTCGCGCTACTGGGGCCGCTTCGCCCACGTCCCGGTATTGGAGCCGGCCGACTCGCAGGAAGCCTACGCGATGACGCTGTACGGCTACGAGTTGTCGGAAAAGTATCAGGTGCCGGTCATTCTGCGCATGACGACACGGATCAATCACGTGAAATCGCTGGTCGAAGTCGGCGAGCGCGTGCTGCACGTCGGTGCCGGCTTCAGGAAGGAGCCGGGCCGCTTCGTGATGGTGCCGGGCAATGCCGGCAAGCGCATTCCGCTGATGTTCAAGCGCGACGTCGAACTGCGCGCCCTGGCCGAAACGTCCGGACTCAATTTCATCGAGAAGGGTTCCGATACCCGCGTCGGCTTCATTACCTCCGGCCCGGCCTACATGCACGTCAAGGAATCTTTCCCGAATGCGCCGGTGCTCAAGCTGGGCTTTTCGTGCCCGGTGCCGTTCGAGAGATGCCGTGAGCTGGCGGCGCTGGTCGATCAGGTCGTCGTCGTCGAGGAAGTCGAGCCGCTGGTCGAGACCGAACTGAAGGCGCAGGGCCTCAAGGTCATCGGCAAGGAAATCCTGCCGCTGCAGGGCGAACTGTCACCGAACGTGCTGAAACCGGCCATCGCCCGCCTGCTCGGTGAAAACCTGCCGGAAACCCGGTCGACCGCAGCAGTGCAGGTTTTTCCGCGGCCGCCGACGATGTGCGTCGCCTGCCCCCACCTCGGTGTCTATTACACGCTGTCGCAGGTGCGCAACCTGACGATTTCCGGCGACATCGGCTGCTATACGCTGGGTGCAGGGCATCCGTGGAATGCGCTCGACGCCTGCGTCTCGATGGGTGCTTCGATGGGCATGGCGCTCGGTCTCGACAAGGGCCGCGGCGAGGCCGACAAGGACAAGCGCATCGTCGCCGTGATCGGCGATTCGACCTTCCTGCACATGGGCATGCAGGGCCTGCTCGACATGGTCTACAACAAGGGCAACGTCACCGTGCTGCTGCTCGACAACCGCGCCGTCGGCATGACCGGCGGCCAGGACAATCCGGGCAATGGCCGCGACATCCACGGTGACGATGCGCCGCGCGTCGACTTTGCCAAACTGGTGAGCGCGCTGGGCGTCAAGGAAGAGCGCATCCACGCGGTCAACCCGTATGAGCTGCCGGTGCTGTTCAAGACCATCCGCGACGAAGCGAAGGTGCCGGAAGTCTCCGTCATCATCACCGACCAGCCCTGCGTGCTGATCAAGGACTACCACAAGCTGAAGCCCTTCGAGGTCATCGACGACAAGTGCACCGGCTGCGGCAACTGCATCGACGTCGGTTGCCCGGCGATCCACGTCACGCGGCGCGGCAAGGAGGTCAAACCGAGCGGGCGCGAGGTCGATCTCGCCTTCGTGCGCATCGAAAGCTCGGTATGTACCGGCTGCGGCCTCTGCGTCCAGCCCTGCGCGCCGAATGCCATCGTCCATTACGCGCCGGTGTCGCCGATCAAACTGGTCGGCAAAGGCTGCGGGGCCTGAAATGAGCGAAAACACCAACATTCTCGTCGTCGGCATCGGCGGTCAGGGCGTCATGACCGCCACCGAAATCCTGGCCGAAGCCGCCATCGCCCTCGGCCACGACGTCAAGAAGACCGAAGTCGCCGGCATGGCGCAGCGCGGCGGGGTCGTTTCGTCGCATCTGCGCTTTGGCCCGAACGTGCTGTCGCCGCAGATCACGCCGGGCACCGCCGACGTGCTGCTCGGCTTCGAGTCGGCCGAGGCGATGCGCTGGCAGCACATGCTCAAGCCGGGCGGCATCACGCTGATGAATACTGCCCGCCTGGTGCCGCCGGTCGTCGAACTCGGGCTGTTCGATTACCCGGAGGATCCGCTGGCCGAAATCAGGAAGACCGGCAACAGGGTCGTCGCCTTCGACGCCACGTCGATCGCGCTGGAACTCGGCGACATCCGCCTCGGCAACACCGTCATGCTCGGTGCCATCGCCGACCATCTGCCGTTTTCGGCCGAGACGCTGCTCGACTGCGTGCTCAAGCGCTTTGCGCGCAAGGGCGAAAAGCTGGTCGACCTTAACCGGCGCGCATTTGAAGCGGGCAGGGCGGCTGTCGGCGAAGCGGAATCCGTGCTCGCGTAATCTGTTAAAATACGCACCAATTCAAAGGGAAAGGCCTCAGCCTTTCCCCTTTTCATTTCTGTTGGATGCGATGATGACAGCACAAATAATCGACGGCAAGGCGCTGGCTGAAGCGCTGCGCCAGAGCTTCAAGACGCGCGTCGAGGCATTGGTTGCCAGGGGGCAGCGGCCCGGCCTGGTGGTCATCCTGGTCGGCGAAGACCCGGCATCCCAGGTCTATGTGCGCAACAAGGTCAATGCCTGCCAGGCCATCGGCATGCACTCCGAAAAGATCACCTACGATGCTGCGGTTGACCCGGAAATCGTGCTCAAAAAGATCGCCGAACTGAATGAGGATCCCGCGATCCACGGCATCCTCGTGCAACTGCCGCTGCCGAAACATTTCACCGAAGAAGCCGTCCTCGAAGCGATTGCCGTCGACAAGGACGTTGACGGCTTCCATGCCGAGAACGTCGGTGCGCTGGCTCAGGGCAACCCGCGCTTCATCCCGTGCACGCCCTACGGCGTGATGAAGATGTTCGAGCAGGGCAAGGTCGACCTGAGCGGCAAGGAAGCCGTCGTCATCGGCCGTTCCAATATCGTCGGCAAGCCGATGGCGCTGCTGCTGATCAATGCCGGCGCCACGGTCACCGTCTGCAACTCGCGCACCAGGGATCTCGCCGGCCATACCCGCCGTGCCGACATCCTGGTCGCTGCTGTTGGCAAGCCGAAATTCGTCACGGCCGACATGGTCAAGCCGGGTGCCGTCGTCATCGACGTCGGCATCAACCGCCTGCCCGACGGCAAGCTGTGTGGCGATGTCGATTTCGCCGGCTGTCGCGAAGTCGCCGGCCAGATCACGCCGGTTCCGGGTGGCGTCGGCCCGATGACCATCACCATGCTGCTCGCCAACACCATCGAAGCCGCCGAACGAAAGGTCGCACAATGAGTGACAAGAAAATCTCCGTCGGCGTCGTCATGGGCTCCGATTCCGACTGGCCGACCATGCAGGCCGCAGCCGTCATCCTCAAGGATTTCGGCGTGCGCTTTCGAAGCCCGCGTCGTCTCCGCCCACCGTACGCCGGACCTGCTCTTCGAATACGCCGAAGCGGCCAGCACGCGCGGACTCAAGGCGATCATCGCCGGTGCCGGCGGCGCCGCCCACCTGCCGGGCATGCTGGCCGCCAAGACCACGGTGCCGGTACTCGGCGTGCCGGTGCAGTCGAAGGCCTTGTCAGGCGTCGATTCGCTGCATTCGATCGTCCAGATGCCGAAGGGCATTCCGGTTGCCACCTTCGCCATCGGCGAGGCCGGTGCCGCCAATGCGGCGCTGTTCGCGGTCGCCATGCTGGCCAACGAGGATGCGGAACTGAGCGCGAAGCTGCAGGCCTTCCGCCGAGTCCAGGCCGAAAAAGTCCTGGCCATGAAACTGCCCGAAGTCTGATGTCGGACGCGATGATCCTGCCGCCCGCCACGCTGGGCATGCTCGGCGGCGGCCAGCTCGGCCGCTTCTTCGTGACGGCCGCCCACGAACTGGGCTATCAGGTCTGGGTGCTCGACCCGGACAGGAACAGCCCGGCCGGCCGGATCGCCGAGCGCCACTTCTGCGTCGCCTACGACGACTACGCGGTGCTCGACGAATTCGCCCAGGGCTGCGCGGCGATCACCACCGAATTCGAGAACGTCCCGGCGGGCACGCTCGACTACCTCGCCAAGTTCGTGCCGGTGCGTCCTTCGGCGGCGGCAGTCGCCGTCTGCCAGAACCGCATCGTCGAGAAAAGTTTCCTGCGTGACAATGGTTTCCCGCACGGCCCGTTCGTCGCGGTCAACACGGAAAACGACCTGAAAAACGCACCTGGCGAACTCTTCCCGGGCATCCTCAAGGTCGCCCGCTTCGGTTACGACGGCAAGGGCCAGGCCACGGTCGAACAACCGCGAAGAAGCCTTGGTCGCCTTCGGACATTTCAAGGGCGAGCACTGCGTTCTGGAACAGCGCCTGGCGCTCGATTACGAAGTCTCCGTGGTGCTGGCGCGCGACGAGCAGGGCAATGTCCGCTGCTTCCCGACCGGCGAGAACCGTCACACCAACGGCATCCTCGATGTCTCCATCGTGCCGGCGCGCACCACCGCTTGCGTCAAGAGCGACGCCGAGGAGGTCGCCGCGCGCATCGCCGAAAAGCTTGGCTACATCGGCACCATGGGCGTCGAGTTCTTCGTCAGCCGCGGCCGGCTGATCGTCAATGAAATGGCGCCGCGCCCGCACAACAGCGGCCACTACACCATCGACGCCTGCGTCACCGACCAGTTCGAGCAACAGGTGCGCGCCCTGTGCGGCCTGCCGCTTGGCGAGGCACGCGCGCATTCGGCGGCGGTCATGGTCAATCTGCTTGGCGATCTCTGGTACGACGGTGAGCATTACCATGAGCCGGACTGGACGAAGCTGCACGCCATTCCCAACCTGAAGCTGCACCTCTACGGCAAGCACCACGCCCGTCACGGCCGCAAGATGGGGCACTTCACGGTGCTCGGCGAGGACGCCGCCAGAGTGCAGGAAACCGCGCTGGCCGCGCGCGCCGCCATCGGCATCCGGGACGAATGACGCCGTCGGCAGCCGATTACGCGCGTGCCGTCGAATTGCTGCGCGCCGGTGAGCTGGTCGCCTTTCCGACCGAAACCGTCTACGGCCTGGGGGCTGATGCCGCCAATTCATCCGCCGTCGCCAAAATCTTTGCCGCCAAGGGCCGTCCAGCGGACCATCCGCTGATCGTCCATCTCGCCGGCCATGATGCGGTCGATCACTGGGCCGAGCAGGTTCCCGCCGTCGCCTGGGAGTTGATGGAAACCTTCTGGCCCGGTCCGTTAACACTCATTCTGAAAAAGCAGCCCTGGGTGCCCGACGCCGTGACCGGCGGCCAGGATACCGTCGGCCTGCGCGTACCCGGCCACCCGGTCGCCCTTGAATTGCTGCGCCGTTTCGCTGCCGTAACCGGAGAGCATGCCGGCATCGCCGCGCCCTCGGCCAACCGCTTCGGGCGCATCAGCCCGACCGCGGCAGCACATGTGCAGGAAGAACTCGGCGACCGGATTTCACTCATTCTCGATGGCGGACCGTGCACGGTCGGCATCGAGTCGACCATCGTCGAACTGTTCGCGTGACGAGCCGGTCGTCCTGCGTCCCGGGCATATCTCGCCGGCCCATCTCGAAGCCGTCCTCGGGCGTTGCCCGGCCATCGCGACGGCACACGGCGCGCCGCGTGTTTCCGGTTCGCTCGCGGCGCACTATGCGCCGCAGACGCCGATGCGCCTGGTCGCCCGCGCGCGCCTGCTCGACTTTCTCAACGCCCAGCGCCACAAGGGCGACACCTGCGGCGTCATTAGCCACAGCCAACCTCCGCAGGCCGGCATGCCGCATCTCTGGCGCATGCTGCCGGCCGACCCGGTCGGCTATGCCCACGACCTCTACGCCACCCTGCGCGCCATGGATCAAGCCGGCGTCAGCCTGATCGCTGTCGAAGCGCTGCCTGAAGGAGCGGCCTGGGCGGCGGTTGCCGACCGGCTGCGGCGCGCGGTCGCCGGGTCCGGCCAGTCCTGATCAGAGGGAAACCAGCCGGTCCACCTTGGCGGCGCAGATGAAGTCGTTCTCGCTCAGGCCGCCGACCGCGTGCGTCCAGTAGCTTACCCGGCAATCGGCGTAGCCCACGGTCAGTTCGGGGTGATGATTTTCGCGGTGCGACACCCAGGCCACGGCATTGACGAAGGCGATGACCTCGTGGTGGTTGGCGAAGCGCCAGGTTTTCTCGATGCCCTTGCCGGCCAGGTTCCAGCCATCGAGCCCCGCCAGATATTCGCGCGCCGCCGTTTCATCCAGCGCTGGAATTCCCCCTTCGCAGGGTTGGCATTTCCGGCTTGCGATGTCGCACTGAGCAGTCATGGTCATTCTCCATTCAGGTTCGGGCGTCATGCGCCGCTGGCATTCAGAGCACTTGCCGCGCCATCCGGTTCCACGAAGTCACGATCTCTTTGATAAGCGAAACGGTGTGATATAGAATTGCGCCGTCGTTGGGGGGGTAGCTCAGCTGGGAGAGCGCCGCGTTCGCAATGCGGAGGTCGTGAGTTCGATCCTCATCCTCTCCACCATCGAACAACAAAAAAGCCATCCGCTGTCGGGTGGCTTTTTCCATTCTCCTGCGCATTGCGGGGGTTGGCCACTCAGGGTTTACCCGCGGGGATATTGCAAAGCCGGGCGCGGGGTCCAATACTCTGTGCAAGGGGTGCCGGGATCCAGAACGAGTGCCCCGTTCTGCCTGTCGTACTTCCTGTTGGACAACCATTCTGAGGAGGAGTGAGCCATGACGATTGCGGCCAAAGTACGTACCCACAAGATTTCCCCTGCAGCGGTGTTGTGCGTCTCCGGAACCTACAACCTGATCGGTCCGGAGTCACCGGCAATCGAGGCGATGACCGATTTTGCGCGGACCAGCGCGGTGAGCATCGGCGCCGGCGCCTCGCTGGCGCTCGCCAATTCGACGATGATTGCCCGCGGTGTTCGCTTGTTGCTGGTGCTTGGCGAAGGCGGCCGGCTGGACGGATTGATCACGGCGCGCGATACCCTGGGCGAGAAGCCGATGCAGATCGTCCAGGGGCGCGGGGTGCAGCATGTCAACCTGACGGTGAAGGACCTGATGTGTGCGGTCGCCGACATCGATGCACTGACGCTGAACGATGTGATGAACGCGCGCGTCATCGATATTCTCGACGGTTTGAAGCGCCTTGGGCGCCAGCATATTCTGGTCGAGGACAGCGATCCGGCGAGTGGTGGGCCGCGCGTACGCGGAATCTTCTCGGCCACGCAAATCGGCCGGCTGCTGGGCATCCCGGTCCAGTCTTTCGACCTGGCTCGAACCTTCGGCGAAATCGAGGCGGCGCTGGTCAATTAGCGGTTTCCTATTCGAAGAAACAGGAGAAGTCTCATGCTGATCAAATCCAGCCAGTCGATGTTGTTGCTGATCGACCTCCAGGAGCGTCTGGCCCCGGCCATCCATGAGATCGACGCGGTGCTTCGCCACAATCTGTGGCTTGTCGAAGTCGCGCAGCGCCTGGGTGTGCCGGTGGCTGCGACCGTCCAGTATCCGGCCGGACTGGGGCCGATGGCGCCGGCACTGACGGCGCTTGTCCCCGGGGAATATGTGGTCGAGAAGATCTGTTTCTCGGCGGTGGCCGATGGCTGCCTGCAGGCACTGCCAGCATTCTCGCGCCGTCAGGTCGTGCTGACCGGTACCGAGACGCACGTCTGCGTGCTGCAGACGGCACTCGACCTGCTGGCTTGCGGCAAGGAGGTTTTCATCGTGGCCGAGGCGGTTGGTTCGCGTCGTCCCACAGACAAGGCGCTGGCCCTTGAGCGCTTGCGCCAGGCAGGGTGCCAGATCGTTTCGCGCGAGATGGTGGCGTTCGAATGGCTGCACAGGGCAGGTACGGACGTGTTCCGGCAGATCAGCCGGGAATATTTGCGCTGAATATTTCGCTGGCGAACGATTTCGCTGCCACGGGCTTATAGTATGTGTCGTGGCTATCGAGGAGGAGACTGAAATGAGCAAGAAGGGCGCAGTGAAGAAGCAGGACAAGCCGGTCGACGAAAAACTGAATGCCAAGGAATACGACAAGCAGCTGGAAAAGTTGCATGTCGAACTGGTCAAGCTGCAGGAATGGGTGGTCGCCAAGGGGCTGAAAGTCTGTGTCGTTTTTGAGGGACGCGATGGCGCCGGCAAGGGCGGCACGATCAAGGCGATTACCGAGCGGGTCAGCCCGCGCGTGTTCCGGGTCGTTGCCCTGCCTTCGCCGACAGAACGCGAAAAATCGCAAATGTACGTGCAGCGCTACATCCAGCATTTCCCGGCAGCCGGCGAAGTCGTCATCTTCGACCGCAGCTGGTACAACCGGGCCGGCGTCGAGCGGGTGATGGGCTTCACCGACGAGCATCGTGTCAAGCGCTTCCTCGAGGTGGCGCCGGCGTTCGAGAAGATGATGATCGAATCGGGGATCATCCTGCTCAAGTACTGGCTCGAAGTCAGCGAGGAAGAACAGACGCGCCGGCTCGCGCAGCGCATCGACGACGGCCGCAAGATCTGGAAACTGTCGCCGATGGACCTCAAGTCCTACAGCCGCTGGTACGACTACTCGCGGGCGCGCGACGAGATGTTCGAGAAGACCGACACGCCGTGGGCGCCGTGGTATGTCGCGCAGTCCAACGACAAGAAGAAAGTGCGCCTGAATATCATCACGCACTTCCTGAGCAGGATTCCCTACGAGGAAATCAAGCGCGGCAAGGTCGTTCTGCCCAAGCGCCAGAAGCCGGATGGCTACAAGGAACCGGATTACCCCTACAAGTATGTGCCCGCCGTCTTTTGACGATCGGCGCTGAAGCCACCGGTCATCGGCGCGCGCGCCGGTGGCCGGGATCGCATGGATCGTCTGCGCAGTTTCGCCTTCCTTGATAACTCGGGAATCAAATCATGACCAAAGCCACTCATCCGATGACTTCCTCCCTGCGCGCATCCGACACCGGCAAGGTCGTCACGGCCCGCGAAGCGGTCCGCCTGATCCGTGACGGCGACACGGTCGCCACCGGCGGCTTTGTCGGCATCGGCTTCGCCGAGAACATCGCTGTCGCTCTCGAAGACCTCTTCCTGGAACGCCAGCAGGATGACCCGCATGGCCTCGGCAGCCCATGCAACCTGACCCTCTTCTACGCCGCCGGCCAGGGCGACGGCAAGGAGCGCGGCCTCAACCACTTCGGCCACGACGGTCTCGTCGGTCGCGTCATTGGCGGCCACTGGGGGTTGGTCCCCAAGTTGCAGCAGCTCGCAGTGTCCAACCGCATCGAGGCCTGGAACCTGCCGCAAGGCGTCATCAGCCACCTGTTCCGCGACATTGCCGCCGGCAAGCCGGGCACGATCACGCGGGTTGGCCTCGGTACCTTCGTCGATCCCCGCTTCGGTGGCGGCAAGCTCAACGAGAGAACGACCAATGACATCGTCCGCCTGATGGAGATCGACGGCGAGGAATATCTGTTCTACAAGGCGTTCCCGGTCAATGTGGGCATCATCCGCGGCACGACCGCCGACCCCGACGGCAACATCACCATGGAGCGCGAAGCCCTGACCCTGGAGGCGCAAGCCATCGCGATGGCGGCCAGGAACTCCGGCGGTACGGTCATCGTCCAGGTCGAGCGCATCGCCGAACGCGGCACGCTGAATCCAAGGCAGGTCAAGATTCCCGGCATCCTGGTGGACTGCGTGGTTGTCGCCGAAAAGCCCGAATACCACATGCAGACCTTCAGCGAACCTTACAGTGCCGCCTTTGCCGGCGAGATCAAGGTGCCGATGTCGGCAATCGCCGCGATGCCGATGAGCGAGCGCAAGATCATCGCGCGCCGCGCGGCTTTCGAGCTGACCGCCAACTCGGTGGTCAACCTCGGCATCGGCATGCCCGAAGGCGTGGCCAACATCGCCGCCGAGGAACAGATCATCGACCTGATGACCCTGACTGCCGAGCCCGGCGTCATCGGTGGCGTGCCGGCCGGTGGCATGAGCTTCGGCGCGGCGACCAACGCCCAGGCGATCATCGACCAGCCCAGCCAGTTCGATTTCTATCAGGGCGGCGGCCTCGATATCGCCTTCCTCGGCCTGGCCCAGGCCGACAAGCAGGGCAATCTCAACGTTTCGAAGTTCGGCCCCCGCCTGGCCGGTGCCGGCGGCTTCATCGACATTTCGCAGAACGCAAAGAAGGTGGTTTTCGTCGGCACCTTCACCGCCGGCGGGCTGGATGTTGCGGTCGACGCGGGAGAACTGCGCATTTTGCAGGAGGGCAAGGCGAAGAAATTCATCGACGAAGTCGAGCACCGCACCTTCAGTGGCTCACAGGCCGCCAAGTGGGGCAAGAGCGTGCTCTACATCACCGAACGCTGCGTCTTTCGGCTGACCGCCGAAGGGCTGGTGCTGACCGAGATCGCGCCGGGCGTGGACTTGCAGAAACACATTCTCGACCAGATGGCGTTCAAGCCGATCATCCATGGTGAGCCGGCGCTGATGGATGCCCGTATCTTCCGCGACGAGCCGATGAGCATCCGGGCGCAGATGCTGGAAATCCCGTTTGCCGAGCGCCTGACCTACGAAGCCGGCAAGAACCTGTTCTTCGTCAATTTCGAGGGCCTGAATGTCAGGAGCGCTGACGACATCGAGCAGATTCGCCAAGCCGTCGAAGATACCCTGAAGCCGATCGGGCACAAGGTCAACGCCATCGTCAATTACGACCGTTTCGCGATCGCTCCCGAACTGGTCGATGACTATATCGGCATGGTCAAGGCGGTGGTTGAAACCTACTACCACGACGTGACGCGCTACACCTCGAACGCCTTCATGCGCGTCCGGCTGGGCGAGGAACTGGCGAAGCGCAAGCTGGAGCCACATGTCTTCGAAACAGCGGACGAGGCAGCGGCTTCGCTACCGGTTGGCGGAGACTAGACCCCGGCAATCCGTTGGGTCGAAGTGGCCAGGCGGGCGGCGAGGACATCCAGAAAGCCCTGGTAGAAGTGCATCCGGCAGGATTCGGATGATTTTTCCAGGGCTTCGCCGCGAATGATGATGATTCGGGCGTCGCTTTTGGCGACCACGTCGGCGCTGCGCGTGTGTCCGTGCCGGCTGATGATGGCCATCTCGCCAAAGCAGTCACCGGCGGTCAGCGTCGAGATATCCATTCCGCCCTTGCGCACCGTGAGTTCGCCGGCGACGACAAAGCAGAAAAAATTGCCCGGCTCGCCGTCGCGCATGATTTCCGTGTCTGGTTCAACCTTTTGCCAATCGGCGAAACGCACTGCTTCCCAGATTTCGACATCGGTGAAGTCGGCAAAAAAGGGCAGGGCGCGCAGGTTGGCAAATTTTTCGGTCTCGGCGAATTCGTTGCGCGGTGTTCTCAGCTGCCCGTTGCGCACCGCCTGCGCCAGGTCATGGGCAAACGCCTGCCAGGTCGGATAACGGACGTCGAGTTCCCTGGCCATCGCCCGGCCGACGATTTCATCGAGAACTGCGGGCAGATCGGCGCGCTGGGCCGAGGGCCTGGCTGGCGCGCCATTCACGATCTGGTAGATCATGTTGTAGTCGCTGTTCGCCGAGAAGGGCAGCATGCCGGTCAGCAGCTGATGCATGACAACGCCCAACGAATAGATGTCGGTGCGATGATCGAGCGTCTTTTCCTGCACCTGCTGCGGCGACATGTAGGCGGGTGAGCCGACGCCGGAAACCAGCGTGCGGTCACTGCGCGTATTGGTGATTGCCGCGCCGAAATCGGAAATCTTGATGTCGGCCGGGCCGGCGAGCAGGATGTTGGCCGGCTTGATGTCGCGGTGAGTAACGCCAAGGCGGTAGGCGAAATCGAGTGCCCGCGTGCATTTGAATATCAGCTCGATGACCCGGTTGACCGGAAGCAGGCTGCCGGGCGTGGCATGTGCCTCGAGCGTGCCGCCGGCGACATACTCCATGACGATGTAGCAAATATCCTCGGCAACGACGGCATCGTAGATCTGGACGATGTGCGGATGGTTGAGCTTGCCGATCAGCGAGGCTTCGTTGAGAAACAGGTTGCTGTACAGCTTGCCTTTTTCCGGGTCACGCAGGATGCCCGGGCTGGCTACCTTGATCGCCACATCGCGCTGGGCGAAGGGGTCGCGCCCGAGATAGACGGTGCTGGTCGCACCCTCGCCGAGTTTGCGGATCAGTTCGTATTTGCCGAGCTTTTTTTTCATCGCTCAGAGGCGCTGGCGCGCCCGCGCGATCGCCGCCCGCACTTGCCCGGGTGCGGTGCCGCCGATGTGGTTGCGGCTGGCCAGCGAGCCTTCCACGGTCAACACGGAAAAAACGTCGGAATCTACCTGCGGGCAAAAGGACTTCAATTCATCGAGCGTCAGTTGCGGCAGGTCGACGCCTTTGGCTTCGGCTGCCTTGACGGCGTGGCCGACGGCTTCGTGCGCGTCGCGGAAAGGCAGGCCCTTCTTGACCAGGTAGTCGGCGAGGTCGGTGGCCGTGGCGAAACCCTGGGTCAGCGCGGCCTTCATGTTGTCGGCGCGCACCGTGATGCCGCCGGCCATGTCGGCGAAGATGCGCAGCGTGTCGGTGACGGTGTCGACGGCGTCGAACAGCGGTTCCTTGTCTTCCTGGTTGTCCTTGTTGTAGGCCAGTGGCTGCGACTTCATCAGGGTCAGCAGGCTGATCAGCTGGCCGTAGACGCGGCCGGTCTTGCCGCGCGCCAGTTCCGGCACGTCCGGGTTCTTCTTCTGCGGCATGATCGACGAGCCGGTGCAGAAGCGGTCGGCAATCTGGATGAAACCGACGCGCGGGCTCATCCACATGACCAGTTCTTCCGACAGGCGCGAGATGTGCATCATCAGCAGGGCGCAGGCGGCGGTAAATTCGATGGCGAAGTCGCGGTCGGAGACGGCATCCAGCGAGTTTTCGCAGACGCCCTCGAAGCCGAGCTGTTCGGCGACGAATTGGCGGTCGATCGGGTAGGTCGTGCCGGCCAGGGCGGCGGCGCCGAGTGGCAGGCGGCTGACGCGCTTGCGGCAATCGACGAAGCGCTCGGCATCGCGGCCGAACATTTCGAAATAGGCCAGCACGTGGTGGCCGAAAGTCACCGGCTGGGCGACCTGCAGGTGGGTGAAGCCGGGCATCGGCGTCGCCGCTTCCTTTTCGGCCAGATCGAGCAGGGCCGAGCGGAAGGCTTTGATCAGGACGAGGATGTCGTCGATCGAATCGCGCAGGTAGAGGCGGATGTCGGTAGCCACCTGGTCGTTGCGCGAACGGCCGGTGTGCAGGCGCTTGCCGGCATCGCCGACGATCGCGGTCAGGCGCTTTTCGATATTGAGGTGCACGTCTTCGAGATCGAGCGACCATTCGAACTTGCCCGATTCGATTTCCGCGCTGACGACGGCCATGCCGCGCTCGATGTCGGCCAGGTCGCAGGCGGCGATGATGCCCTGCCTGGCCAGCATGCGGGCGTGCGCCAGCGAGCCGCGGATATCCTGGCGCCACATGCGCTGGTCGAAATCGACCGAGGCGGTGTAGCGTTTGACCAGATCGGAGACTGGCTCGGAGAATCGTCCGGCCCAAGTGTATTGTGCGGCGTTGGATGTCATAAAATGGGGCAGTCAAAGCGAAAAAGCATCAGGAATGACAAGTATACGGCACTTTCCGGCAACGCATCCGCTCCCCGACTGGCGCAATTTCGGGGTGATGCTGCGCGTGCTGCTCGGGGTCAATGTCCTGGCGCTGGCCGTCGCCTTCATCCAGGCGCCCGGCGTGGCCGACTGGTCGGCGCGCTATGTCGAGATGGCGGCGCTGGTCGAGCCGCTGCTGCTGCTCGCGCTCGGCCTGCTCGCCGGCCTGCGCAACCCCTTGCGTGCCTTGCCCCTGCGTGTCGGGCAGGCCTGCGTGGTCGCGCTGGTCGCTAGCCTGGCCTATGCCCAGCATCTATTCTGGCAGTCGCTGGGTTTTGGCGATGGTGGCAACCCGCTGCGCCCGGTCATCCTGGCCGCGGCAGCAGCGGTGCTGCTGCTCGGCTATTTCGAGCTGCGCGCCCGCGCCTTCTCGCCGGCCCAGACCGAAGCACGGCTGGCGGCGCTTAATGCCCGCATCCGTCCGCATTTCCTGTTCAATTCGCTGAATGCGGTGCTGTCGCTGATCCGCGCCCGGCCACAGCAGGCCGAGGCGGCGCTGGAAGCCCTATCCGACCTCTTTCGCGCTGCCATGCGCGATCCCGGCGAACTGGTCAGCCTGGCCGACGAAATCGCCCTCGGCAGACAGTATCTGGAGCTGGAAAAACTGCGCCTGGGCGAGCGCCTCGCGGTCGACTGGCAAATCGGGGTCGTTTCCATGAGCCAGCCGATTCCGCCGCTGATGCTGCAGCCGCTGCTGGAAAATGCGGTTTATCATGGCATCGAGCCGGCGCCGGAAGGCGGCATCGTGCGCGTTGCGATCGATCAGCGCGGTGACGAACTGCATATCGCCATCGCCAACCCGACGGTCGACGAGGCGCGGCATGCCGCCGGCAACCAGATGGCGGTGGCCAACATCCGCGAGCGGCTGGCGCTGTATTACGATCTGGAAGCGCGCCTGGAAATCGACGCCGGTGAACAAAACTACGAGGTCCGCATCATTCTCCCATGTCGCCAGAAAGCCCCCTGAAGATCCTCCTGGTCGATGACGAGCCGCTGGCGCGCAACCGCCTGCGCGAGTTGCTGGACGATATCGCCATCCAGTTCGCCACCGAGGTCGTCGGCGAGGCGGGCAACGGCCTCGCCGCGCTCGAATTCCTGCGCCAGCACCCGGTCGATGTCGTGCTCGCCGATATCCGCATGCCGGGCATGGACGGCATCGAGCTGGCCGGCCATCTCGGGGCTTTCGAAAAGCCCCCGGCAGTGATTTTTACCACCGCCTACGACAATTACGCGGTGCAGGCTTTCGACCTCAACGCCGTCGATTACCTGCTCAAGCCGGTACGCACCCAGCGCCTGCTGAGCGCGCTGCACAAGGCGGCTGGCGCGCCACATCCCGATCCCGCGTTGCTCGCCGGCATCGGCCGCGAAATACGCGGTGGCGGGCGCACCCATCTGTCGTGCCATGAACGCGGCCGCCTGCTGCTGGTGCCGGTCGCCGAGGTTTTGTACTTCAAGGCTGATACCAAATATGTCACCGCCCGCACGGCCGACCGTGAATACCTGCTCGACGAGGCATTGACCCATCTCGAAAGCGAGTTCGCCGAGCGCTTCATCCGCCTGCACCGGGCCGTGCTGGTTGCCAAGACGGCGCTTGCCGGCTTCGAGAAGGCGGCCGGCGACGACGCCGAGGCCTACGGCTGGGCCTTGCTGCGCGGCGTGTCCGACAAGCTGCCGGTCAGCCGCCGCCAGTGGGCACCGGCCAAGGCGGTGATGACCGGCTGAGCGCCTGCTTTACAGCCAGAAGGTGGTTTCCCCGTTGAACAACTGCTGGTGATGTACGACAACGCTGTCGGCATCGATCAGGATCACCGCGTAACCGGCGGGCTCGCGGCAGCCGGGCACGTCGTCGCCGCGCAGCGTCGTCAGATCGAGCGCGACCTGATGGTTCGGCGACGCGGTACACGAGAACGGAATGCACCGCCAGCTGCCGCCGATCGGTCGGTGCACATGGCCGAAAAAGAGGTGACGGATACGCGCCCGGTGCGGTGCGATAACCGCCCAGAATGCCTCGGCATCGCGCAGCGCGAACTGGTCCATCGACGGGATACCGAGCGCCAGCGGCGGGTGGTGCATGGCGATATACAGCGGCGGTTCGCCGGCCGCGGCCAGTTGCCGCGCCAGCCATTCGCGGCGAGCGGCACAAAAACTGCCCCACGGGGCGCCGGCTTCCACCGTGTCGAGCAGCAGGAAGCGCCCGGCGGGGGTGTCGAACGCCTGCTGGATAAAACCGCGCGCGTTGGCCGGCAGGTAGGGAAACTGGCAGCGCAGCGCGGCCCGGCTGTCGTGGTTGCCGGGCATAACATGGCTTGGCATTGGCAACCGGTGCAGCGCTTCGGCCAGCGCCGCATACGATGCCTCGCCGCCGGCATCGGCGAGGTCGCCGGTAAGCAGGCAGAAATCGGCGTCAGCATGCTGGTTCAGAATGCTGTCGATGGCCAGCTCAAGGCGCGCACGGGGCGAACTGCCGAACAGCGGTTCGCCGCCGGCAGTCAGGTGCAGGTCGCTGAGCTGGACGATTTTCACGCGCTACCCAACGCTCGCGTCACGACCTCCAGCACGTCACGCGACAGGCCTTCGTGGTCGCGGATACGCTCCAGCGCGGCGCGGGCGTGGGTCTGGCGGCCGGCGTCGAACTTCTGCCAGCGGTCGAAGCAACGGGCGAGGCGCGAGGCGACCTGCGGATTCTTGTCGTGCAGGTCGAGGATGCGGTCGGCAATGAAGGTGTAGCCGCTGCCATCGGCGGCGTTGAAACGGACCAGGTTGGCGCCGAAGGCGCGGATCAGCGCGTAGACCTTGTTCGGGTTGCCGATGTCGAAGGCCGGGTGGGTGGTCAGTGCCCTGACCGTGGCCAGCGTGTCGGGGCGGCGGCTGGTCGATTGCACGGCCAGCCACTTGTTGACGACGAGCGCCTCGTGCTGCCAGCGGCTGTAGAAATCGGCGAGTGCCGTCTCGCGTTCCGGGCACTCGGCGGCGTTGACGTTGGCCAGCGCAGCCAGCGCCGCGAACTGGTCGGTCATGTTGTCGGCGCTACGGAACTGCTGCAGTGCCAGCTGGCGGACGGCTGGCGTGGCGAGTTCGGCCAGGTAGCCGAGGCAGACATTGCGCAGCGCGCGGCGGCCGGCCTGTTCGCTGGTCGGCGCGTAGGGTTCCGCCCCGGTCAACGTGGAATACAGGTCGAAAAACTCGCGTTCCAGCTGTTCGGCGAGATGCCGGCGCAGGCCGTTACGGGCGGCATGCAGGGCATCGGGGGCGACCTCGTCCATCAGCTCGGCAAGCGTTGATTCGCCGGGCAGGGTCAGCGCTTCGGCGACGAAGGCGGCGCCGCGCCCGGCGTGGGTGTGCAGCAGGCGGCGGGCGGCGTTGACGAAGCTGGACGGCCAGACGGGTGCGCTGCCGGCAGCGATGGCGGCCGTGGCGTCGAGGATCAGCGTCGAGGCCAGGCGCTGGTCGGCCTCCCAGGCGTTGAACGGATCGCTTTCGTGGGCGAGGAGCAGGGTCAGCTGTTCCGGCGTGTAAGCGAATTCAAGGTAGACAGGCGCCGAGAAATCGCGCAGCAGGGAGGGCGTCGGCTCGGTGGCGATGTCACTGAATACGAAGGACTGCGTGTTGGCGGTCAATTGCAGCAGGCGCTCACTGCCGACGATCAGCTCACCTTGTTCGGTAAACAGCGCAACGCGGATCGGGATCAGGTACGGGCCTTCATCGCTGGCGCGCGGGTTGGTTTGCGTGCAGGTCAGCGTGTAGGTTTTGGTTTCGGCATCGAAATGGCCGTTGACCGCAACATGCGGCGTGCCGGGCTGGTTGTACCAGCGCATGAATTGGGTGAAGTCGAAACCGCTGGCTGCTGCCATGGCGGCAACGAAATCCTCGCAGGTCACGGCCTGGCCGTCGTGCCGGCGGAAGTATTCGTCCATGCCGGCGCGAAAGGCGTCGCGGCCGATCAGGGTCTGGATCATGCGGATGACTTCGGCGCCCTTTTCATAGACCGTCGCGGTGTAGAAATTGTTGATCTCGACAAAGCTCGCCGGGCGGACCGGGTGGGCCATCGGGCCGGCGTCTTCGGGGAACTGGGCGGCGCGCAGGCTGCGTACTTCGCGGATGCGGGCGGTCTGGCGGTTGTGCAGGTCGGCGCCGAATTCCTGATCGCGGAAGACGGTCAGGCCTTCCTTGAGCGAGAGCTGGAACCAGTCGCGGCAGGTCACGCGGTTGCCGGTCCAGTTGTGGAAATATTCGTGGGCGACGACGCGGTCGATGTTCTCGAAATCGACGTCGGTGGCGACATCGCTGCGCGCCAGCACGTACTTGATGTTGAAGATGTTGAGGCCCTTGTTCTCCATGGCGCCCATGTTGAAGTCGCCGACGGCGACGATCATGTAGTGGTCGAGATCGCATTCGAGACCGAAGCGCTCCTCGTCCCATTTCATGGATTTTTGCAGCGCGGCCATGGCGTGCGGGCATTGGTCGAGCTTGCCCGGTTCGACATAGATGGCGAGCTGTACGGTGCGGCCCGAAGCGGTGCGGAAGGTGTCGCGCAGCACGTCGAGCTTGCCGGCGACCACGGCAAACAGGTAGGCCGGCTTCTTGAACGGGTCGTCCCATGTGGCCCAGTGCCGGCCGCCGGCCTCGTCGCCGGCGGCGACCGGGTTGCCGTTGGCCAGCAGCACCGGCAAGCTCGCCTTGTCGGCATGCAGGGTGACGGTGTAGGTGGACATGACGTCCGGGCGGTCGAGGAACCAGGTGATGCGGCGGAAGCCCTGCGCCTCGCATTGCGTGAAATAGCCGTCCTTGGAACGATAGAGGCCGGAGAGGCGCGTGTTCTGGTCGGGCTGGATACGGACGACGGTGCGCAGCGTGAAGGCCGCCGGCACATCGGCAATCGTCAGGGTGTTTTCGGTCGCAAAAAAAGGCCGGTTTTGGCCGTTGACCGCAACACTCAGTGTTTCCAGATCCTCACCGTCGAGCACCAGCGGCTGAGTGGCCACGGACGGGTTGCGGCGCAGCGCCAGTGTGGCGGTAACGGTCGTGCCGGCGCACCCGATATTGAAATCGAGGTTGACGGTGTCGATCAGGAAGGCGGGCGGGGTGTAGTCCTTGAGATGGACGGTCTGCGGGGTATCGGGTTTCATGGTTTGCGGCAGCATCAGGGTTGGGTCGCCCGATGATATGTCAAAGCGGCTTGGGGCGAGCGGGAGGAATTCGCGCTTCGCGCCCTACCTGGCGCCCAAAGCCGCTTCTCGCTTGTAGTCGTCATGGCTGGTGCCGGCGTTGTTCAGGCATCGCTCGCGCTCGCTCTGGTCGGGCATCTTCTGGCATTGGTTGCGCTGATAGGATTGACCGGTCGCATAGCGTTGCTGCGACGTGCAGCCGGAAGCAAGGCTGCAGGCAATAGCGATACTGAAAACGAAGCGATATTTCATGACAAGGACTCCGCTGTGTTGGATTTGCGATGCATTGTGATGCGCCGGGCAACTCGCCGCAACCGACCTCGATCTGACGCGATGCGAAGATTTGCCTCATGGCCCCCGCTTCCCTACGGCGCGTCTGGGTGTCAGCATGGCGCAGCGGCAATGGGGGCGAAAGGATGCCGGCGAAATCAGGGCGTCAGCCGATTGGCAAGAGCCTGCCATCAGTCAGAAGCCCTGGTCGCCTGCTGCCTTGCCCTGGCGAGTTCCACTGCGAACATCTGTCGCGCCGCGTTGAGCATTTCGTCGCTGCGAGTCAGGTAGGTGGCGCTGTCAAAGGTGCCGACGGCGGTCGTGGTGGTCGTGGCGCCAGTTCCGGTCATGTTTGACTCCCTTTCCGACGACTGCGCCACGCTGGACCACAAGTCCTTGTCGGACGCCAGCGGTTGCTTGGGCTTTGCGTACATGAACTCAGGCTGCGTGGTGCTGACGAACCGGTACGACGTATTGCCCGCATGGAGATGATGGACGTCGGCGCCACCAACCTTGGTGCCGAAGGACATGCCGATGCGCTTTTGTAGAGTGCGTACTCGATAGTGAAATTGACGATACCGACTTTCTTGATGTCGCGGATGTTCGAGCCACGGGTTATCGATCACCCCGGGCCCGGGTCTCTTTGATGCACTCGCTATAGGGAGCGCTCGGCATGGAACATGCCGGGGTCGTCCACGTCCCGGTGCAGCGTGAAGCCGAGTTGGCGGGCAAACTTGAGCATCTTGTCGTTGGAGGCAAGGATGAAGCCCTCCATCGTCGCCATTCCGCGCGCCCTCGCCGCGTCGATCAGCGCCAACATCAGGATGCCGGCCACGCCGCTACCCTGCCACGCATCGTCGATGGCCACGGCAAATTCGCAACTGTTGCCGGACGGGTTGGCAACATAGCGCGCAACGCCGATCTCCAGTTCCTGCCCAGCGCGCTGCACCACGGCCACCAAGGCAAGGTGCCGCACGTAATCGATCTCGGTGAGGTACTTCAGCTTGCCCGGGGCCAGTTCCTGCAGGGTGGACATGAAGCGCTTGTAGCGCGAGTCCGGTGAGAGATGCCTTACGAAATCCTGCTCCATGGCCGCGTCCTCTGGCCGGATCGGGCGGATCGTGACCGGGGTGCCATCAAACAGATAGCGGACGCGAACGAGATCGGAGGGATAGTCGCTCATCGCGATCACTCTGCCGATGCTTCTGTCCGATGACTTTGGCTGCCAGATAGGCGACGATGCCATCCAGCGTCTGCAGCTTGCCGTAGTCTGATTCGGGAATGTTTACGTTCATCCGCTCATGGATGGCGACCAGGACGTTCAGCCAGTCCATGGAGTCCAGATCGATCTGCGTACGCAGGGGCTTTTCGGGGATGATCCGGGCGAGTTTCTTTCCCGGCGCCAGGGTGCCCAGAATTTCCAGGACTTCGGTACGGAGCTGTTCGTGGTCCGGGTTCATTTTCCCTCTTGTCATTCCATTGTCGAAATCTCGTATTCGGGCAGGCTGCGCCCCCAGGCTGCAGCAGCTGACGCATGGTTTTGCCGCTACGAGTATGTGGCAGGTCCTTCGCGATTGCAATTTCCTCTGGCGCTTAGCATCTCCGACAAAATCGTGTCAGGCGCACGTTAACCGTCACCGTCAGCGACGTCAGTGCGCCCGCCCGGGCGCGGCCCTCGGCACTGGCGCGGTAGAGGTGCGGGGTCATGGTCAGCAGGTCGGTGATCTGCTCGGGGTTGGCGAGATGCAGGTCGGAGCGGACCGTGTCGCCAGGCAGCGGGCTGAAGCCCTCCGGCACCGGCCTTTCGGTAGTGCGTTCCGGCTTCAGCGCGGGGTAGATGATCTCGCGCAGTTCGCGCAGGTGATCCGGGCCGGCATCGACCTGCAGCAACTGCCCGCCCGGCTTGAGGACGCGCGCGAATTCGCCGTAGACGGGGAAGCCGAACAGGCACAGCACCCGGTCGAGCGTTCCCGGCAGCACCGGCAGGCTGGCGTTGCTGCCGACCACCCAGTTGGGGCGCTTGTCCCGTTTCGCGGCCGACAGCACCGCCCATTTGGAGATGTCCAGCCCGAGCAGCGCCAGCGATTGTCCGTCGCCGGCGGCTGCGGCCAGCTGGCGCAGGTAGTAGCCTTCGCCGCAGCCGGCGTCGAGGCAGGCGGCGGTGGCGTCGGGGGGCAGATCGGCCAGCACCGCATGGCTGACCGCCGCGGCAATCGGCTGGTAATGGCCGGCTTCGAGAAAACGCCGGCGTGCTGCGACCATTTCCTTGCTGTCGCCGGGATCGCGCGAGCGTTTTTTCTGTACTGGCAACAGGTTGGCATAGCCCTGGCTGGCGATGTCGAAGCTGTGGCCGGCGGCGCAGCGCCAGGTCGAGCCGCTGCGCCACAAGGGGCCGCTGTCGAGCGGGCAGGCCAGCGCCTGAAACGGGGCGACGCTCATCGTCTGCGCCAGACCTGCCAGCGTTCGCGTCCGGAAAATACCGGAATCGAGTCGTTTACCGCCGTGTCCTCGATGCGCGCGAAGTTTGCTGTCAGCAGTGCGTCCAGTTGTTCGGGCAGGATGCCGAAGGGCGGGCCTTTGGCCTGGTCGCAAAGGAAGAAGAGGCCGGCGAGCAGGCCGCCGGGCGGCAGCAGCTCGGCGACGCGCCGGCCCCAGTCGGCCCAAAGCTTGCGCGGCAGGGCGCAGAGGAAAGCGCGCTCGTAGATCAATGGGTACGGTCGACGCGGAATAAAGGTGAAAAAATCATCACATACCAGATCGACGGCGGCGCCCTGCAAAATCGTGTGCGCCGTGGCGACCGCGCCGGGCGAGAAGTCGAGCGCCGTCACCGGCCAGCCAAGTTGGGCGAGATGCGCCGCCTCCCAGGCGCTGCCGCAGCCGGGAATCAGCGTATTGAGCGGTGCCGGCTGGCGGGCGACGAAGTCGGCGAAGGCGGCCGGCACCTTGCCGGCATCCCACGGCGTGATGCCTTCGGCGAAGCGCTTGCACCAGAAGTCCGGGTGCTCCGGACGCTGATCGTCGGGTTTGATCTGGGCGAGAGATGGCGCCGAATCGCTCATGCTAAGATTGCCGCCTTTGAAACCCTTGCTGCGTGCCGTTCCATGTCCGCTCCCTCCAAGATCGTCATTGCCTCCCGTGAATCTCGCCTCGCCATGTGGCAGGCCGTGCATGTCCAGGGCCGCCTGGCCAGCTTGAATCCGGGGTCTGAAGTCGTCATTCTAGGCATGACGACCAAGGGCGACCAGATCCTTGACCGCCCGCTCGCCGAGATCGGCGGCAAGGGGCTGTTCATCAAGGAACTCGAAGTGGCGATGGAGGAAGGCCGTGCCCACCTTGCCGTGCATTCGATGAAGGACGTGCCGATGGTGATGCCGGAAGGTTTCGTGCTGGCCGCCATCTCGGCCCGCGAAAATCCGCGCGATGCCTTCGTCTCGAACAAATACGCCGGGCTCGACGACCTGCCGGCCGGCGCCGTCGTCGGCACCTCGAGCCTGCGCCGCGAATCGATCCTGCGCGCCAAGTACCCGCAGCTCGTCATCAAAAGCCTGCGCGGCAACCTCGATACCCGCCTCAGGAAACTCGATGCCGGCGAATACGACGCGATCATCCTCGCCGCCGCCGGCCTCATCCGCCTCGGCCTGGAAAATCGCATCAAATCCGTGTTGACCGCGGAACAGTCGCTGCCGGCGCCGGGGCAGGGGGCGCTGGGCATCGAGTTGATCGACGGCGCCGCCGACATGATTGACATTGTCGCCCCGCTCAACGATCCGGAAACCGCCCACTGCGTCAAGGCAGAACGCGCCTTCTCGCGCGCCCTCGGCGGTTCCTGCCAGGTGCCGCTCGGCGGCTACGCCATCATCGACAACGGCCAGCTCTGGCTGCGCGGCTTCGTCGCCACGGCCGACGGCCAGGAAGTGGTCAGCGGCGAAGTTCGTGGCGAAGTTGGCAAAGTTGCTGGTGACGACGAGGCGCTGGGCCGTCAAACTGGCCGATTCATTGCGCGCCCGGGGTGCCGACGTCATCCTGGAAAAGCTCGCCCACTGCAAATGAGCCCGACCGGCCCGCTTGCCGGAAAAACCATCGTCGTCACCCGGCCGCGGGCGCAAGCCGGGCCGCTGGCGGCGGCGATTGCGGCGCAGGGCGGCCAGCCGCTGATCTTTCCCCTGCTGGAGATTGCGCCGGCTGATGACCCGCAGCCGCTGGCTTCCGCCAGCGCCCGGCTGACGGATTATTCGCTGGCCGTCTTCATCAGCCCCAATGCCGTCGACTACGCCTTGCCGGCCATCCTCGCGCGCGGTCCGTGGCCGACAGGCCTGGTGCCGGCTGCGGTCGGGCCGGGCACGGTCAAGGCGCTGGCGGCGCATGGCATCACCGGCTGCGTGGCGCCGCGCGCGCGCTTCGATTCCGAGGGGCTGCTGGCGCTGCCTGAGCTGGCTGCGGTCAACGGCAAAAAGATTGCGATTTTCCGCGGCGATGGCGGCCGCGAAGTGCTGGCCGACACACTGCGCGAACGCGGGGCAGAAGTCGATTGCATTACCTGCTACCAGCGCTCGGGGCCGGCTGCCGGCGGCGCACCCCTGCTCGACGCCTGGCGCGCCGGGCGGCTCGATGCACTGACCGTGTCGAGCAGTGAAGGGCTGCGCTATCTGGTTGACCTGCTCGATGCCGAAGGCCGCCATTTCCTGCAGGAAACGCCGGTTTTTGTGCCGCACGTCCGTATCGCCGAAAACGCGCGGGCGCTGGGTCTGTGCAACATTATCCTCACCGATGCGGCCGACGCTGGCATCCTTGCCGGTTTAGGTGCTTATAATTGGCCGGCATGATGCCCGAAAACGATAACGTGTCCATTTCCGCCCCGAAGCTGGCGCCGTTGACCCGGCAAAATCTGGCCCTGCTTGTCGCCGTCCTTGCCTTGCTGGTGGCCGGCTGGCAGTGGTTCGAGACCCGCCAGCGGCTTGTCGAGACTGAACAGGGGGTAACCCGCCGTCTGGCCGAAGCAGCAGCGGCGAATCAGGAAGAGCGTGGGGCGCAGAAACAGCTGCGCGAGCAGCTTGAAGCGCTGCAGGGCAAGCTCGGCGCCTTCGAAAGCAAGCTGGACGGTTACGAGAACCAGAGCGCGACGCTGCAAACGCTTTACGAAAATATCGCGCGCAGCCGCGAGGAGGCGACGTTGCTCGAAGTGGAACAGGCGATCACGCTGGCCGGTCAGCAACTGCAACTCGCCGGCAACGTGCCGGTCGCCATCCTCGCCCTGCAGACGGCCGACGTCCGTCTGGCGCGTCTCGACCAGGCCCGTACGCTGCCCTTGCGCAAGGCGCTGGCGAAGGATCTCGAGCGCCTGACCGCGCTGCCATTCGTCGATGTGCCGGGAATCAGCCTGCGCCTCGAACAGATCATCGTCAGCGTGGACCAGTGGCCGCTGGCCAGTGATGGCCGGCCGTCCGCCAAGGCCGAAAACGACAAGACTGCCGATACGCCGTGGTGGCAGCGTACCGGCAGCGAAATCTGGCAGGAATTGAAGGACCTCGTCCGCATCCAGCGCTTCGACCGCGAGGAGCCGCCGCTGCTGGCGCCGGGGCAGGCGTTCTTCCTGCGCGAAAACCTCAAGTTGCGCCTGCTCAATGCACGCCTGGCGCTGCTCTCCCGCGAGCACGCGATTTTCCGCAGCGAGCTCAAGGCGGCCAGCGATGCGCTGGGCAGGTATTTCGATACACGCGACAAACGCGTGCAGGGCGACCAGGCGATCCTGAAACAACTGCTGGCCGGCGAAACCGACATCCAGGCGCCCGACCTCGGCGCGACCCAGGCGGCGCTGCGCACCCTGCGTGACGGCAAGGACAGGAAGTGAAAGGCCTGTTCTGGGTCGTGGCCCTGTTCGCGCTGGCGGTGGCCGTGGCGCTCGGCGCCCGCCTCAACGACGGCTATGTCCTGCTGGTGTTTCATCCGTATCGTGCGGAAATCAGCCTGAACCTCTTTGTCCTCGGGATGCTCGGGCTCTTCCTGCTGTTCTACGGCGCAACCCGGGCGCTGGCGCTGACCTTCGGCCTGCCGCAACGTGTCCGCCAGTACCACGCCCGCCGGCAGCGCGAAAAGGCCGGCCTGGTCTTCCAGGATGCCGTCCGCCTGCTGTTCGAAGGGCGTTTCGGCCAGGCGTTGAAGAAGGCCAGTGAAGCCTACGATGCCGGCACGGCCAAGGGACTTTCGGCATTGATCGCGGCACGGGCGGCCCAGCGCCTGCGCGAACCCGAAAAACAGCAGGACTGGATGACGCGCGCCATGTCCGATGATCCGCGCAACGAAGCCGCAACGCTGATGCTGGAAGCCGAGATGATGAACGAGTCGCGGCGTTTCGCCGAGGCCCTGACGGCGCTGGAGAAGTTGCAGGACAAGCGCGGGCGGCATATTGCGGCCCTGCGCCTGGAATTGCGCGCCCGGCAGGGCATTGGCGACTGGGACGGGGTGCTCAAGCTGGCCCGCCGGCTGGTCAAGCGCGATGCCTTGCCGGTCGAGGTGGTGCGCGAAATCAGGACGCAGGCGCACCTCGGCAATATTGCCAGGCGGGCCGACGATCAGGCGCAGCTGACGGCCTACCTGCGCGTCTTGCCCAGTGAAGAACGCGGTCAGCGCGTCGTCCTGGCGGCGGCGCGGGCGCTGGTGGCGCAGGGCGCGGTCGGCGAGACGCAGAAGCTGATCGAGGCGGTTCTCGATGCTTCCGGGAACGATGACTGGCAGTCCGAGCTGGTCGCCATCTATGGGCGTTTGACCGGCGGCGACCTGACCGCGCGCATCGCCAGGGCCGAAGGCTGGCTGCGGCGCCATCCCGACGATGCACGCCTGCTCGATGCGCTGGGCCGCATGTGCCTGCAGCAACGGCTATGGGGCAAGGCGCAGAGTTATTTCGAAGCTTCGCTGGCGGTCGAGCCGACACAGCAGACGCATCTTGAGCTGGCCCGCCTCAGCGATCAGCTGCAACGCCCGGATGAAGCCAACCAGCACTACCGGGCAAGCGCGCTGCTCGACAAACCTTAAGCCCAGTCCTGCGGCTTGAGGAAGATTTCGTAGAGCTCGGCTTCCGGCGTGCCGGCCTCGGGTTTCCAGTCGTAGCGCCACTTGACGATCGGCGGCAGCGACATCAGGATCGATTCGGTGCGCCCGCCCGACTGCAGGCCGAACAGCGTGCCGCGGTCCCAGACCAGGTTGAATTCGACGTAACGTCCGCGCCGGTAGGCCTGGAAATCGCGCTCGCGTTCGCCGTAGGGCGTATCGCGGCGTTTGGCGAGGATCGGCAGGTAGGCCTGCGTGAAGGCGTTGCCGACGGCTTGCGTCAGGTCGAAGCAGCGTTCGAAGCCGCCTTCGTTGAGGTCGTCAAAGAAGATGCCGCCGACGCCGCGCGGCTCGTTGCGGTGCTTCAGGAAAAAATACTCGTCGCACCATTGCTTGTATTTCGGGTAGACCCCATCGCCGAAGGGCGCCAGCGCTTCCTTGCAGGTCCGGTGAAAATGGGCCACATCTTCGCGTTGACCGTAGTAAGGCGTCATGTCCATGCCGCCGCCGAACCACCAGACATCGTCCTCGCCTTCCTTGCTGGCGACGAAGCAGCGCACGTTCATGTGCGCCGTCGGGCAGTACGGGTTGCGCGGGTGCAACACCAGCGAAACGCCCATCGCCTCCCAGGCGCGCCCGGCCAGTTGCGGACGGACGGCAGTGGCCGAGGCGGGCAGTGATTTGCCGGTCACGTGCGAAAAATTGACGCCGCCGCGCTCGAAGAAATCGCCTTCCTCGATCAGTCGCGAAATTCCGCCGCCACCTTCCGGGCGGTCCCAGGAGTCGGTACGGAACGGCTGGCCGTCGAAGGCTTCCAATTCGCCGACGATGCGGCTTTGCAGGCCGGTGAAATAGTCCTTGAGGCGGGTGGTATCCATCTTCTCTCCGTCGATTAGAAAACGGGCGGTCAGTGCCGCCCGTCGATATGGATTGTGCCTTGCAGGCCTTAACGGCTGAGCGCGCGGTGGCCGATGTCGGTGCGGAACTGCATGCCGTCCCAGCTGATCGCGGGCAATGCATCGTAGGCGCGCTTGTGGGCCAGCTTGACGTTTTCGCCGAGCGCCGTGACGCACAGCACGCGACCGCCGGCAGTGACCACCTGGCCATCCTGCTCGGCGGTGCCGGCATGGAAGACATGGCAATCCTCGCCGAAGCTGTTGCCCTTGGGCAGGCCGTGGATGACGTCACCCTTGCGCGGGGTATCCGGATAATCGGCGGCAGCGAGGACGACGCCGAGTGCGACGCGGCGATCCCATTCGGCCTCGACCTGGTCGAGTGTGCCGGCGACGCCGTGTTCGAGCAAGTGGAGGAAATCGGATTTCAGGCGCATCAGGATCGGCTGGGTTTCCGGGTCGCCCATGCGGCAGTTGAACTCCAGCGTCTTGACCGAACCGTCCTTGCCGATCATCAGGCCGGCGTAGAGAAAGCCGGTGAACGGGATGCCGTCGGCGGCCATGCCGCGCACGGTCGGCAGGATGATTTCGCGCATCGCCCTGGCGTGCACTTCCGGGGTGACGCACGGCGCCGGCGAGTAGGCACCCATGCCGCCGGTGTTGGGGCCCCGGTCGCCGTCGAAGATGCGTTTGTGGTCCTGGCTGGAGGCCAGCGCCAGAACGTTCCTGCCGTCGACCATGACGATGAAGCTGGCTTCCTCGCCGTCGAGGAATTCCTCGATGACGACGCGGGCACCGGCATCGCCCAGTTTGTTGCCGGACAACATGTCGTCGATCGCGCTGTGCGCTTCTTCCAGCGTCATGGCGACGACGACGCCCTTGCCGGCCGCCAGTCCATCGGCCTTGATGACGATCGGCGCGCCTTTTTCATCGATGTAGGCATGGGCCGCGGTCGACTCGGAAAACGTGGCGAAATCTGCGGTCGGAATTTCGTGGCGAGCCATGAAGCGCTTGGCGAAGTCCTTGGACGATTCGAGCTGCGCAGCTTCCCGGGTCGGGCCGAAAATCTTCAGGCCGCGGGCGCGGAAGGCATTGACCACGCCGGCGGCCAACGGTGCTTCCGGACCGACGACGGTGAGCTGGATCTTGTTCTGCTCGGCGAAATCAGCCAGCGCTTCCGGATCGGTGATCGCGATGTTTTCCAGCTCGTGCTCGCGCGCCGTGCCGGCATTGCCGGGGGCGACGAAAACCTTTTGCAGGCCGGGTGTCTTGGCCAGCTTCCAGGCCATGGCATGCTCGCGGCCGCCGGAACCGATTACCAGTAGTTTCATTTCAGATCAACTCAAGTGGTGGTGAATGCAGCCGGTTGCTCAAAAGTGCACCGTGCTCCAGAAAAACAGGACATTGCCGTTACCCTTGCCGCCGGGGACATAGGCGGCATCGAGCGAAATGGTTTTTGCATACGCGAGCGAAACGATGGGCAGGATGGCCGGAAACGGCATGTAATCATTGTAATCGGAGCGGGCGCCGATGAAGACCGTGTACCCGATGCCGGCCTTGAGCTCGCCGGCGACCGGCCAGAATGTCTTGTACGCATAGCCGATCGAGTATTCCGGCTTGGAGTGCGAATCCTGAAACACCATTGCGTAGAAGCCGTGCCAGTCGCCGTCCTCTTCGGTGAAGCGACCGCGCCCGACGCCAAGGCCCAGCGGGAAATTGTTGTAGTTGCTGATCTGCTCCTGCGTGTATGCCCAAGGCATGTGCCAGGTGTAGAGAGGCACATACAGTTCGGGGGTGCCCTCGGTCCAGGTGCGCTTGAGGCTCGTGGTTGCACGGTCGAACCATCCCTCGGCTTCTTGTTCCGTTGTGGCTGAATCTGCCGAAGCCGCGTTGATGCACAGCGCGGTGCAGCAGGCGGCGATCAGTCGCCTGGTGGGGTAAGGTGGCATGCGCGCTTTCAGTGACGGAAGTGGCGGGCGCCGGTGAAGACCATGGCCAGGCCATGCTCGTCGGCCGCCGCGATGACTTCCTCGTCGCGCATCGAGCCGCCCGGCTGGATGACGGCCTTGGCACCGGCTGCGGCCAGCACATCGACGCCGTCGCGGAACGGGAAGAAGGCATCCGAGGCGACGACCGAACCCTTGAGTTCAAGGCCGGCGTGCTGGGCCTTGATGCTGGCGATCTTGGTCGAATCGACGCGGCTCATCTGGCCGGCGCCGACGCCGAGTGTCATGCCGTTGCCGCAGAAGACGATGGCGTTGGACTTGACGAACTTGGCGACGCGCTCGGCGAAGAGCAGGTCTTCGATCTGCTGCGCGGTCGGCTGGACCTTGGTGACGATCTTGAGGCCGGAGGCTTGCGCCGTGAAGTCGTCCGGCGTCTGGACCAGCAGGCCGCCGCCGACGCGCTTGAATTCCAGCGTGTTGAGCACGCGGGAGATCGGCACGACGAGCACGCGCAGGTTGGTCTTGGAGGCCAGCGCCGCCTTGGCTTCGGCCGTGAAGGACGGGGCGATCAGCACTTCGACGAAGTGCTTGCGCTCGTTCATGGCGTTGACCACGTCGATGCCGACTTCGCCGTTGAAGGCGATGATGCCGCCGAAGGCCGAGGTCGAGTCGGTCTTGAAGGCCTTTTCGTAAGCGCCGAGCAGGGTGCCGTCGATGGCCACGCCGCACGGGTTGGCGTGCTTGACGATGACGCAGGCCGGGGCGTCGAAGGACTTGACGCATTCCCAGGCGGCATCGGAGTCGGCGATGTTGTTGTAGGACAGTTCCTTGCCCTGCAACTGGGTGTAGGCGGCGATGCTGCCGGCGACCGGCGTGGTGTCACGGTAGAAGGCGGCGGTCTGGTGCGAGTTTTCGCCGTAGCGCAGGATTTCGATGCGGTCGAAAGCCAGTTGCAGCTTGGCCGGGAAGATGGCCGGGACCGGCGCGGCTTCGGCCGGCTTGGCTTCGGCGCCTTCATCGAGGCCGGTCAGCCAGTTGGCGATCATGCTGTCGTAGCGGGCGGTGTGCGTGAAGGCCTTCTTGGCCAGGCCGAAGCGGGTGGCCAGTTGCAGGGCGCCGCCGTTGGCCTTCATTTCGGCGAGCAGCGGGGCGTAGTCTTCCGGATCGGTGACGATGGCGACGCCGGCGTAGTTCTTGGCCGAGGAGCGGACCATGGCCGGACCGCCGATGTCGATGTTCTCGATGGCGTCTTCCAGCGTCACGCCGGCCTTGGCGATGGTCGCGGCGAACGGGTAGAGGTTCACGCAAACCAGATCGATGGTCGGGATGCCGTGCGCTTCGATGGTCGCCAGGTGTTCCGGCAGGTCGCGGCGGGCCAGGATGCCGCCGTGCACCTTCGGGTGCAGGGTCTTGACGCGGCCGTCGAGCATTTCCGGGAAGCCGGTGTAGTCGCCGATTTCGGTGACGGTCGAGGCCGGCATCGCGCAGCATCTTGGCGGTGCCGCCGGTGGACAGCAGCTTGACGCCCTGGGCGGCAAGGCCCTGGGCGAATTCGAGGACGCCGGTTTTGTCGGAAACGGAAATCAGTGCTTGCTTGATGGTCATGGCGATTACAGTAGTTGGTGTTCGGTGAGTTTCTTGCGCAGCGTGTTGCGGTTGATGCCGAGCATTTCGGCGGCCAGCGTCTGGTTGCCGCCGGCCTTGGCCAGCACGACTTCGAGCATCGGCTTCTCGACGCTCTTCAGAACCATGTCGTAGATGGCGCAGGGTTTTTCGCCGTCGAGATCACGGAAATATTGCTCGAGTGCATCCGTGCACGCATTTCCCGAAATGTCATGTTGGCTCATGCTGCCAACGCCTCCTCTTTGTTGTATTTTAGAGTGTCGTTTTCTTCCGCCTGGCGGATGAAAAACTCGTTCACTGCCTGCATCTGTTGTTCGATGCTGGGCAGGACGTTCATTTCCTTGCGGAAGGCCGCCGAGCCAACCAATCCCTTGGTGTACCAGGAGATGTGCTTGCGGGCGACCTTGAACCCCGTTTCCGGGCCGTAGAAAGCGTAGAGGTCTTCGAGATGCGCCAGCAGGATGCTGTGAATCTCGCGTGACCTGCGCCGGCGGCAGATGCTCGCCGGTCTTCAGATAATGTTCGATCTCGCGGAACAGCCAGGGGCGGCCCTGGGCGGCGCGGCCGATCATGATGCCGTCGGCGCCGGTGACGTCGAGGACGTGCTTGGCTTTTTCCGGCGTCGTGATGTCGCCGTTGGCGATGACCGGAATGCGGATCAGCGTCTTGACCAGCGCGATGGTGTCGTACTCGGCCTCGCCGGTGTATTGCTGGCAGCGCGTGCGGCCGTGGATGGCGACGGCGCGGATGCCGGCCGATTCGGCGATGCGCGCGATGGTCGGCGCGTTCTTGTTGGCGATGTTCCAGCCGGTGCGGAATTTCAGCGTGACCGGGGTGTTCGGCACGGCGCCGACGACGGCGTCGAGAATCTGGCCGACCAGCTCCTCGTCCTGCATCAGGGCCGAGCCGGCCATCACGTTGCAGACCTTCTTGGCCGGGCAACCCATGTTGATGTCGATGATCTGGGCGCCGTTGTCGACGTTGTGTCTGGCCGCCTCGGCCATCATCTTCGGATCGGCCCCGGCGATCTGCACCGAGATCGGCGCCACTTCGCCCGTCGTGATTGGCGCGGCGCAGTGTCTTGGCGCTGCCGTAGAGCAGCGAGTTCGAGGTGACCATTTCCGACACGGCCAGCCCGGCGCCCATCTTCTTGCACAACTGGCGGAAAGGACGATCCGTGACGCCGGCCATCGGGGCGACGAACAGATTGTTGCGAAGCTGGAAACCGGCAAATTCCATGGGCGTACGAAGGCTCGGGCGAATCTCGGGAAGCCGCGAATTTTACCTGAGTCGGCGCCTAAAAAATAGTCAAATCGTGAAGCTCAGGGTTAACAGCAGGGCAAAAATGAGTTGCAGGCCGGCCGTGGCGGCGAGGATGTTGTTGAACACCGGGCCGGGGGCTTCGCGGTGGAAGCGGCGGATCAGTTTGAGCGGCGAGCGGCAGCGACAGCAGCGGCAGGGCCGCCGGCCAGCCGAGGCCGGCGAGCAGCGGCAGCAGGGCGTAGGGGGCGAGCATTTCGGCGGCGTAGAGGCGGCGCGTGCGCGGCCGGCCAAGGCGGACGGCCAGCGTGTGCTTGCCGCTTTTGGCATCGCCGTCGAGGTCGCGGTAATTGTTGACGGTGATGACGGCGGCGGCGTGGATGCCGACCAGCGTTGCGGCGATCAGGGCCATCGGCGTCAGGCTCGAGCGTCTGCAGGTAATAGCTGCCGCCGACGGCGACCAGGCCGAAGAAAATGAAGACGAACACTTCGCCGAGCGGGCCGTAGGCAATCGGTTTCGGGCCGCCGGTATAGGCCCAGCCGGCGGCCAGCGAGGCGAGGCCGATGGCGACGATGGGCCAGCCGCCGTGGGCGACCAGATAGATGCCGCACAGGAAGGCCAGGGCGAAACTGAGCCAGGCGCCGGCCTTGACCTTGTCCGGCGTCAGCCAGCCTTCGGCCGTGGCGCGTTTGGGGCCGAGGCGGTCCGGCGTGTCGGTGCCGCGCAGGAAATCGCCGACGTCGTTGAACAGGTTGGTGCCGATCTGGATGAAGGCGGCGCCGAACGCGGCGGCGAGCAGCGGCAGCCAGAGCAGGGTGCCGCTGTCGTGCCAGGCGACGGCGGTGCCGACGAGCACCGGCGACAGCGAAACGGACAGCGTCTTCGGGCGGCAGGCGAGGAACCAGGCGGTGCTTGTTTTCATGCGACTGTTGGCGGATGGGCGGAGCGGCACTGTAACCGAAGCCCGGTGCATTCGCCTTTAGGCTGGATCAAGGCCAGGCGCGGGCGCCCCAGATCATGCGCTTGGCGACGAAGTGGCGGGCCGGCGGGCAAATGTCGAGCGCCAGCAGGCCGAGGCCGCGAGCCAGTTTGAGCGGGCCGAAATCGTTGGAGAAGGTGCGGACGATCTGGTCGGTGAAGAAGGCGCTGCCGCGGCGGTCGAGGCGGCGGCTGGCGGCGTAGGTGGCCAGACTTGCTACGGTCAACGCCGTTTTTGAGCAAAATTTCGGATAGTTGCCAGGCGTCGCGGATGCCGAGGTTGAAGCCCTGGCCGGAAACCGGGTGCAGGGTTTGGGCCGTGTTGCCGATCCACACTTCGTTGTCCTTGACCAGCGTGTCGCGCAGGCGCAGGGCGAGCGGGAAGCGGCTGCGCGGGCCGGGTTTGGCGAAGCGCATGCGCTGGCCGAATTGTTGTTGCAGGGCGCTGATGAAGGTGTCGTCGTCCATCGCCATCACGGCGTCGGCCTTGGCTGGCGGCAGGGTAAAAACGATGGAGAATTCGTCGCCGAGCGGCAGCAGGGCGAGCGGGCCGTCGGGGGTGAAGCGCTCCCAGGCGCGTTTGTTGTGGCCGGGCGTCGGCGTGACTTCGCAGATCACGGCGTGCTGGTCGTAGTCGCTGACCTTGACGGCCGGGTCGTCGCCGGGCGTGCCTTCGGCGTGTACGAGCAGCTTGGTTCGGATGGTTCGTAACTGGCCGGCATGGCGCAGCGATACCGTGACACCGTCGTCGTCCGGCGTGATGTCGAGGATTTCGGCCTCGGCGAGCACGGCGTCGGCGGCCAGATTGTCTGCCAGCGCGCCGGCCAGGTCGCGGTAGCGGACGACGTAGCCGAGGGCTGGCAGGTCGTAGTCGGCGCGGTCGATCAGCGTCCGGCCGAAACCGTCTTTTTGCGAGACGTGGATGGTTTCAATCGGCGTCGCGGTGCGCGTCGGCCAGCTGTTGATCTGTTCAAGCAACTGGCGGGCGCCGTGCGACAGGGCGAGGGCGCGCGGGTCGTCTTGCTGGGCTTGCTGCGGTCGACGGTCAATCAGCAACGATTTCCGGCCGCCGGCGGCGAGCGCCAGATGCAGCGTCATGCCGACCGGGCCGGCGCCGATGATCAGGATGTCAACGTTTTCGACGACAGGTTCAGTCATGGCGCATGACTTCCTCGATTTCGGCGACCGTTTTCGGCGCCGTCGTGAAGACGTCGCAACCGGTTTCGGTGACGCGCACATCGTCCTCAATGCGGATGCCGATGCCGGCCAGCGCCGGCGGAATGTCGGCGCCGGGGCGGATGTAGAAGCCGGGTTCGACGGTCAGCGTCATGCCGGGCTGCAGCTTCGTCCATTCGTCGCCGACCTTGTATTCGCCGGCATCGTGCACGTCGAGGCCAAGCCAGTGGCCGGTGCGGTGCATATAGAAACGCTTGTAGTCGCCCTTGTCGATCAGGTTGTCGAGGTCGCCGCTGAGCAGCTTGAGGTCGATCATGCCTTGCGTCAGGACGCGCACGGCGGCGTCGTGGCCTTCCATGAAATGGCGGCCGGGGGCGGTGGCGGCGAAGGCGGCGTCCTGGGCGGCGAGGACGATCTGGTAAACGTCCTTCTGGGCGGCGTTGAAGCGGCCATTGACCGGGAAAGTGCGGGTGATGTCGGCGGCGTAGCCTTCGACTTCGCAGCCGGCGTCGATCAGCACCAGCGTGTTGTCGTTGAGCATCTTGTCGTTGGAGACGTAGTGCAGCACGCAGGCGTTGGCGCCGCCGGCGACGATGGGCGTGTAGGCGTGGGCGTCGGCGCCGCGCTTGCGGAATTCGTAAGTCAGCTCGGCTTCGAGTTCGTACTCGGCCATGCCGGGGCGGCAGGCGTGCATGGCGCGGGCGTGGCCGGCGCTGGCAATGTCGGCCGAGCGTTGCTGGATGTCGGCTTCGGCAGCGTCCTTGACCAGGCGCATGCTGTCGAGTTCGGCGCGCAGGTCGTGGATGGCGCGCGGCGCCCGTTTGCCGGCCCGGGTCTGGGCGCGGACTTCGTTGAGCGCCTTGGCGATGCGGGCGTCCCACTCGGCGTCGTGGCCGATGGCGTGCCACAGCGTGTCGCGGTCGACGAGGAATTCGGCCAGTTTTTTGTCGAGTTGCTCGATCGGGTAGGCAGCGTCGAAGCCGAAGGCGACCTTGGCCGCTTTCGGGCCGTAGCGGTAGCCGTCCCAGATTTCGCGCTCTTCATGCTTTTCGCGGCAGAACAGGATGGATTTGGGTTTCTTGCCGCCGATCAGCACGACGACCGCTTCCGGTTCCGGAAAGCCGGTCAGGTACCAGAAATAGCTGTCGAAGCGGTAGAGGTGATGCGCGTCGCGGTTGCGGATGACTTCCGGTGCGGTCGGCACGATGGCAACGCCGTCGCCGATGGTCTTCAACAGGCGCTTGCGGCGGGCGAGAAAGTGGGCGTGGGTCATGCGGTTTTCAGTTCCTGATCCAGTTCAGCCAGACGTTGCGGCGTACCTACATCGACCCAGCGGCCGGTGAAGCGTTCCCCGGTCAGCGTGCCGAGGCGAATCGCGGCGTCGAGCAGCGGGCGGAGTTTCATGATCGTGCCGGGTTTGACGTCGGCGAAGAAGGCTGGCGAGAAAACGCCGATGCCGGCGTAGGTGAAGGTTTGCTCGCCGTTGGCGTAAACGACGCGTTCGCCGTCCAGGCTGAAGTCGCCGCCGGTGTGATGCGCCGGATTGGCCACCATGACCAGATGGGCAGCCGGTTTCCAGCCTTCCACGGTCAACCGGAAAAAACGGCCAAAATCGAAATCGCAATAAACGTCGCCATTGACCACCAGAAACGGCTCGTCGCCGAGCAGCGGCAGGGCGGTGGCGATGCCGCCGGCGGTTTCCAGTGCGCCCGGCGGTTCGGGCGAATACTGAATATGCAGGCCCCACTGCGAACCATCGCCCAGTGTCTGCTCGATAAGCGAACCGAGGTGGGCGTGGTTGATGACGATTTCCTTGAATCCCGCCGCTGCCAGCCTTTCCAGATGCCAGACGATGAGCGGCTTGCCGCCGGCCACGAGCAGCGGCTTCGGCGTGTGGTCGGTGAGCGGCCGCATGCGTTCGCCACGGCCGGCGGCGAGGATGAAGGCTTTCATATCGCCCTTAGCGCCGGTAGCCGATCTGCTCGGTATTGCCTTCCAGCTTGTCGAGCAGGTTGAGCAGCGGTTTGAGCTGGACGTAGCGGTGGGCCGTCTTGCGGGCGTAATTCATGAAGCGCGGCAGGTCTTCGCTGTATTTTTCCTTGCCGTCGCGGTACTTGAGGCGGCAGAAGATGCCGAGCACCTTGAGATGGCGCTGCAGGCCCATCAGTTCGTAGTCGCGCCAGAAGGCGCCGAAGTCCTCGCGCACCGGCAGGCCGGCGGCGCGGGCTTTTTCCCAATAGCGGACGACCCAGTCGATTTCCTGTTCTTCTTCCCAGGAAATGAAGGCGTCGCGGAACAGCGAGACGACGTCGTAGGTGATCGGACCGTAGACGGCATCCTGAAAGTCGATGATGCCCGGCGTCAGGCGCTCGGCGCTTTCGACGACCATCAGGTTGCGCGGCATGAAGTCGCGATGGACGAAGACCTTGGGCTGGTTCAGCGCCGAGTTGATGAGGAACTTGAAGGTCCGGTCGAGCATGGACTTTTCGCTGTCGTCCAGTTCGACGCCGAGGTGGCGGCCGATGAACCATTCCGGGAAAAGATCGAGTTCGCGCCGCAGCAGCGTGGCGTCGTAAGGCGGCAGCGTGGCGGCGGTCGACGAGCATTGCCATTTGACCAGCACGTCGAGGACCGGGCGGATCAGCAGGTCGGCCAGGCTCAGATCGGCGTTCAGCGCATCGAGGTAGCCGATGCGGCCGAGGTCGGTGAGGACCAGAAAACCGTTGTCGAGATCCTTGTCGAGGATGCGCGGCGCGGCGAGATCGGCTTTGGCGAGCAGGCCGGCGACGTGGATGAAGGGTTTGCAGTCTTCTTTTTCCGGCGGCGCGTCCATCAATATGCGCGTCTGGCCGTCCGGCCAGGTCAGCCGGAAATAGCGGCGGAAACTGGCATCGGCCGAGGCCGGGGTGATGTGGACGGACTGCTCGGGAAAGCGACTGGCAACCCAGTCTTTAACTAGTTGATCGCGCGGCATCGGGATGGGGTGTGGTTCGTTGTAAAATGCACGATTTTAACACTTGGGCGCACTCCGTCCCGGCGCTCATTGACCCCATACCCGACTGACCTCATGGCAGGTTTCGCCCGTCGCCCGCTTGCTTTGTTCGTGTGCTGCCTGTTTGCCGGTTTGGTGGCCGGCCGCGCTGGCGCCGAGACGGACCGGATCGTTCTGGCCGATGATGACGTACCGCTGAAGTTGCGCCTTGAGCGCAAGTTCAATGTGCTTGGCAAGACAAAAAAGTCACCCCGGCCGGAAGTCGGGACGCCTTATCCGGTGGCGCCCGGCAATCCCGATGCGCATCCCCTGTTCATTGTCGCCGACCGCCTTCAGGGGCGCACCGAAGAAGTCGCCGAGGCGACCGGAAGCGTTGAACTGCGCAAGGCCGGTGCCCAGGTTTTCGGCGAGACCATGACCTACTGGCCGCTCGACGACGAGGTGGACGCGACGAGCTCCGGCCGCGTGCGCTTCCTGCAGGACGGTGCCGAGTTTTCGACGCAGCATCTGCGGTTGAAACTGTCGGAACAGGTCGGCTTTGCCGACAAGGCCGACTACCAGATCGTCCGCGAAGTCGCCAACAGGTTCTACGTGCCGACCCAGCCCGTCGTGCAGGCGGCGAGTTCCAACGCGGTGACGGCTGGGGCGCCGATGATGATGAACGTGCCCAACAGCTACGGCCTGCCCACCGAAACGCCGGCGACCCGGCCTTCCCTGGCGGCAGGGACGACCGAGCGGGCGGAGTTCGAGGGCGAGAACCAGTTTCGCCTGTTCGATGCGACCTATTCGACCTGCAAGCCCGGTCAGACCGACTGGTATCTGAACGCTTCAGAAATGTATCTGGATTACGACCGGGAGGTCGGCAGCGCCCGGCATGCCTCGCTGTGGTTCAAGGATGTGCCCATCTTCTACATGCCGGCGGCCACCTTTCCGCTGAACCAGCAGCGCCAGTCGGGCTTCATGCATCCGATCTCGGCCTTTTCGTCGGTGGACGGCCTCGATCTGACCGTGCCGTATTACTGGAACATTGCGCCGAACTACGACGCCACCTTCTTTCCCCGCTACATGGCCAAGCGCGGCATTCAGTTGGGCGTCGAGGCGCGCTACCTCGACTACAACTTCTCGGGAACGACGCGCGCCGCCTACCTGCCCGACGACAAACTGGACGACGGCAGCAGTCGCTGGATGTACCAGATCCAGCATCAGCAGAACCTGGGTGTCGGCGTGTCGGCGGCAGTCAACTGGAACGCGGTGTCCGACGACTTCTACTGGCAGGACCTCTCGTCCCGCCTGACGCAGACGACGCAGGTGCAGTTGCCGCAGCAAGTCACGTTCAACTATGTGCCGACGCCGGGGTTCATCAGCAACGTGATATTCCAGCGTTTTCAGACGCTGCAGACCGACCCGAGCCAGCCGATCGGGATTCCCTATTTCTTCGAGCCGCAAATCAACCTGGTGGGTTTCAAGCCCGACGTGCTGAAGACGGATTTCACCCTGATCGGCCAATTGACGCGCTTTACCAACACCACGCCGGGGCTGGTCGATGGTGACCGCATGGTGGTCTATCCGCAATTCGCACTTCCCTACGTGCATCCGGCTTTCTACGTGACCCCGAAAGCCGGCGTCCATGTCACCCAGTACAGCCTGAACGATCAGCTGCCGGGGCTGCCGGGCAGCATCAACCGGACACTGCCCATCCTGTCGGTCGATTCGGGGGTCACTTTCGAGCGCGAGACCAGTCTGGCCGGCAGGGAATTCATTCACACGCTAGAGCCGCGCCTTTATTACGTGTATATCCCGTACAAGGACCAGAGCAACATTCCGGTTTTCGACACGGCGCTCTCCGACTTCAATTTCACCCAGATCTTTTCGGAAAACATTTTCAGCGGCTACGACCGGATCAACAATGCCAATCAGCTGACCGCCTCGGTGGCGACGCGCATGCTCGATGCCGGCACCGGCGTCGAACGCTTCAAGGCGATGGTTGGCCAGCGCTACTACTTCACGCCGCAGCAGGTCACGTTGCCCGGCCAGGCGCCCGGCCAGGAGGGCTATTCCAGCGTGGTGGCGGCGGCCAACGGCCTGATCTTCCCGAAAACCTATGCCGATGCCGCTGTCGAATACAACTTCCGCGACAACCTGACCGACCGTTTTTCCATCGGCATGCGCTTCCAGCCGGAGCTGGGCAAGGTGCTGAGTGCGGGTTACCGCTACAACCGCGACCAGACCACCCAGGCTACCCTGGTCAGCCAGTACGACATTGCCGGCCAGTGGCCGCTGACCGATCGCCTGCATGCGGTCGGGCGCTACAACTATTCGGTCGAAAGCTCGCAGCTGCTCGAGGCGATCGGCGGCCTCGAGTACAACGCCGGCTGCTGGGCGCTGCGCGCTGTCGTGCAGCGCCTGGAAGCGATCGCCGGCGCGCCGAACACGACGCTTTTCCTGCAGCTCGAACTCAGCGATTTCGCCAGTGTCGGCACCAACCCGATCAACCTGTTGCGCCGTTCCATCCCCGGTTATGGCAAAGTCAACGAATTGACGACTTCCGGCAACATGCTCACCACACAATGAACCTCATGCCCAAATTCATCCGCACTGCCCTGCTCCTGATCCTTGCCTTGGCCGGTTATTTCGCGGCGCCGGCATTCGCGGCGCCGGACGAGCCGGTCGAGGCTGACCGCATCGTCGCCGTGGTTGGCGAAGAAGTCATCACCGGCTACGATTTGCGCACTCGCCTGGAGGCCGCGCTCAAGCAGTTGCAGAAGCAGGGAACGCCCCTGCCCCCGCAGGATGTGCTCGAACGCCAGATGCTCGAGCGCCTGATCATGGATCGTGTCCAGATCCAGTATGCGCAGAGCAGCGGAATGCGCATCGACGATGCGCAGCTCGATCAGGCGATCAACCGCATCGCCGCCAACAACAAGATGACAGCGCAACAGTTTCGCCAGGCGCTGGAGAAGGATGGCATCCGCTACGCGCGTTTTCGCGAGGAGATTCGCGATGAAATGACCATGGCGCGCCTGCGCGAGCGCGAGGTGGACAGCAAGCTGATCATTTCCGACGGCGAAGTGGATGCCTTCCTGGCGACCCAGGCGAGCACCGGCGGCGGCGAAGAGTACCAGCTGGCGCATATCCTGCTGCGCGCGCCGGAATCGGCCAGTCCGGAACAGCTGCAGAAGCTGCGCCTGCGCGGCGAACAGGCGCTCAAGCGCGCCAAGGCCGGGGAGAATTTCGCCGAACTCGCCGCTGCCTTCTCCGATGCCCCCGATGCGCTGCAGGGCGGCGCCATCGGCTGGCGTCCGCTCGACCGCCTGCCCAACCTCTATGCCGAGGCCGCCAGCCGCATGAACCCGGGCGATGTCAGCGACCTGCTGCGTTCCTCCGCCGGCTTCCACGTCGTCAAGCTGATCGGCAAGCGCGGCGGCAGTGTCCAGGCATCGATCCAGCAGACGCAGGCGCGCCATATCCTGATTCGTGTCAATGAGGTCGTCTCCGAGAGCGAGGCGCGGCACAAGATGGAGACGCTGCGTGTCCGGCTGGCCAACGGGGAAGATTTCGCGGAACTGGCGCGCCTTTATTCACAGGACGGGTCGGCGGCCAAGGGCGGCGACCTGGGCTGGATCAGCCCGGGTGACACGGTTCCCGATTTCGAGCGCGCCATGAACGCGCTGAAGGACGGGGAGGTCAGCACGGTCGTCCAGACGCCGTTCGGCATGCACCTGATTCAGGTCAGGGAGCGCCGGCAGCGCGACGTGTCGGAAGAGCGCCAGCGGGCCATTGCCCGCCAGACGCTGCGCGAACGCAAGCTCGACGAGGCCTACCAGGACTGGTTGCGTCAGCTGCGCGACCGGACCTACGTCGAAAACCGCCTCGACGAAAAATAATGCAGCCGCTCATTGCCGTCACCAGCGGCGAACCGGCCGGCATCGGGCCGGAACTCTGCCTGCGCCTGGCCGGTTACGACGGGCCGGGGCACCCGGTCATTCTCGGCGATCGCGGCCTGCTCGCCGCACGGGCCGACGGCATCGGGCTGAATGTGGCGTTCCGCGATTTTCGCCCCGAAAACCCGGTTGACCGGGACTGCCTCGATGTGCTGCATGTGCCGCTGTCGGTTCCGTCGGTGGCCGGCCGGCTCGATCCGGCCAACGGCCCCTATGTGCTGGCCCTGCTCGACCGCGCGCTGGCCGGCTGCCGCAGCGGCGAGTTTGCCGCCATGGCGACGGCGCCGGTGCACAAGGCGGTGATCAACGCGGCCGGCGTCCATTTCACCGGCCACACCGAATATCTGGCCGAAAAGACCGGGACGCCGCTCGTCGTCATGATGCTGGCCGGCGCCACGGAACGTGGTCCGCTGCGTGTCGCGCTGGTGACGACGCATCTGCCTCTGAAGGACGTGCCGGCCGCCATCACCGCCGACGTTCTGGAGAAAACCCTGCGCATCCTGCATGCCGACCTGCGGCACAAGTATGGCCTGACCCAGCCGCGCATCCTGGTTGCCGGCCTCAACCCGCATGCCGGCGAGGGCGGATATCTCGGGCGCGAGGAAATCGAGGTCATCGCCCCGGTGCTCGACAGGCTGCGCGCCGAGGGCATGCGGCTTTCCGGGCCGCATCCGGCCGACACGATGTTCACGCCGCCGATGCTGGCGCAGGGCGATGCGGTGCTCGCCATGTACCACGACCAGGGTCTGACCGCCCTCAAGTACGCCACCTTCGGCCGCGGCATCAACGTCACCCTTGGCCTGCCAGTCATCCGCACCTCGGTCGATCATGGCACGGCGCTGGAACTCGCCGGCAGCGGTCGCGCCGACCCGGGCAGCCTGTTCGAGGCGGTGGCCGAAGCGACCCGCATGGCGGTCCGCCAATGAAGGGCCACGTCGCCCGCAAAAGATTCGGGCAAAATTTCCTGGTTGACCGCGGCATCATCAATGCCATCATCTCCGCCATCGATCCGCAGCGCGGCGACACGGTCGTCGAAATCGGCCCCGGCCTCGGGGCAATTACCGAGCCGCTGCTGGCGCGCCTCGATCATCTGCACGTCGTCGAAATCGACCGCGACCTGATCGCCCGCCTGAACAAGCAGTACCCGCCGGCACGCATGACCATCCACGAAGGTGATGCCCTGGCTTTCGACTTCGCCAGCATCGGCCGCGATCTGCGCCTGGTCGGCAACCTGCCCTACAACATCTCGACGCCGCTGCTCTTCCATCTCGCCGAATACGTCGGCATCGTCCGCGACATGCACTTCATGCTGCAGACGGGAAGTCGTCGAGCGCATGGTGGCAGAGCCGGGCAGAGCCGATTTCGGCCGCCTGTCGGTGATGCTGCAATACCGCTTCCACCTCGAACGGCTGATCGATGTGCCGCCGGAAACTTTCGACCCGCCGCCCAAGGTGCAATCGGCGGTGGTCCGCCTGATTCCCAGGGACGTTTCAGAACTGAATGCGAAGAGCCAGGAGAAACTGTCGCAAGTCGTTCAGACAGCCTTTTCGCAGCGGCGCAAGATGCTGCGCAACACGCTGAGAGGCACCCTGAGCGACGCCGGTTTTGCCGAGCTCGGCATCGATCCGACCCGCCGAGCGGAGGACCTTGCGGTCGCTGACTACGTGCGCATCGCCAACTACCTGACGTAAAAAAACCCGCCACGGCGGGTTTTTCGTTCAGCAGCGCCGAATTACTTCTTCGTGCCGCAGGTATTCATGCCGAACAGCGTGTAGGCCGGGCACCAGCCCATCAGGCCGGTCGCCAGTGGCACGATGCCGATATAACCCCAGACCGGCAGCAGGCCGGCCACGGTGGCGCCGATCAGGCCGGCGCCGGCAACGATACGTACGATTTTGTCGATACCGCCAACATTTGCAGCCATGGTGTGTTCTCCGTTGAGTAGTAGGTACAGCGCCTACTTTAACGGCGGCGGATGATGGCGTATGTAACCTTGGTCACACAGCCGCCAGTTTCTGCAGCCCGGCGCGATCGGTGATGGTCAGCTGTTCGCGGCCGAGGGCCACCAGTCCCTGCGCGGCAAAGCCCTTGAGCAGGCGACTGACGATTTCGCGCACGCTACCCAGTTCATCTGCCAGTTGCTGGTGCGTGACGTTAAGCACGGTTTCGTTGCGCGCCAGCAGCAGTTTGGCGAGACGCTGGTCGAGGCGGGCGAAGGCGACTTCCTCGACCAGTTGCATCAGTTCGCCGATGCGTTCGGCGAACAGGTGGAAGACGAAATTGCGAAAGGGTGCATGGTCGACCATCAGGTCGGCGAAATCACGGACGGGTAAGGCGAGCAGGGTCAGTGACGTCTCGGCGATGCCGCGCGCGTTGTAGTCGGTGTGCCCGAGCAGGCAGCTGGAACTGATGATGCAGGAACCGCCGGGTGCAACCCGATAGAGCATCAGTTCGCGTCCGCTGGCCGCCAGCTTGATGACCTTGATGCTGCCTGCGATCAGCAGAGGAAAACCCTGGCAGGGCTGGTGCTCGGCGAACACCTGGGTGCCGGCCGGCAAGTGCATGACAACCTGTGGCTGCAACAACGCACTTAGCCGCTCGGCGGGCAGTCCGGCCAGCGGCGGGTACAAATCGAGGACTTTTTGCGGGTCGACCGCAGCACTCGTCATTTCAGGCCAGCGTCGCCCAGACCGGGGCGTGATCCGACGGCCGCTCGCGCTTGCGCGGCGCACGGTCGATGCCGGCGGCGGTACATTTTTCCGCCAGCGGCGCCGAGAGCAGGATGTGATCGATGCGCAGGCCCAGGTTCTTCTGGAAACCCAGCATCCGGTAATCCCACCAGGAGAAGATCTTCTCCGGCTGCTCGAAGAGCCGGAAGCTGTCGCTCAGGCCGAGGCCGAGCAGGCGCTGGAAGGCGCTGCGCTCGGGTTCGGAACAGAGAATCTGGCCGGCCCAGGCCGTTCGGGTCATGGACGTCGCGGTCGTCCGGGGCGATGTTGTAGTCGCCGCACAGCGCCAGTTTCGGGTATTGCGCCAGTTCCTCGCCAAGCCAGACGGCCAGCGCATCGAGCCAGCGCAGCTTGTAGTCGTACTTGTCGCTGCCGACCGCCTGGCCGTTCGGCATGTAGGCACAGACGACGCGGGTGTCGCCGACGGTGCCGGCGATCAGCCGCTTCTGCTCGTCGGGGAAATGCGGGTTGCCGCAGACGACATCGGCGATCGGCTGGCGCGCGAGCAGGGCGACGCCGTTATAGGTCTTCTGGCCGGAGAAGGCCACCTGGTAGCCGGCGGCCTCGATTTCGGCGCGCGGGAAATTGTGGTCTTCCAGCTTGAGTTCCTGCAGGCACAAGGCGTCCGGCTGCTGCTCGGCCAGCCAGTCGAGCAGATGCGGCAGGCGGACCTTCAGCGAATTGACGTTCCAGCTGGCAATCTTCACTTGGCGAGACCGCCCGACGGCTTGCTGCCGTAGGGCGCCGTCTTCGGGTAGCCGGCAAGGTCGAGCAGGTTGTTGTAGGCGCCGGCCTCGAAGCCGCGGAATCCCTGCTTGCCGACCTTGAGCGCCGGCACGAAGCTGTCACCGACCAGTTTCTTCAATTCGTCGATGTCTTCCTGGTTCTGCAGCATTTTTTCCGTAAAGGGGATGCCGCGCGCATTCAGCAGGTCACGCGCCTGCTTGCACTCGGCAACGCAGTCGGCGGACGTGTACAGCGTGACCGGGAAATTTTCCGCCGCCTGCTTGACCGCGAAGGGCAGGCCGTCGGTGTTCGCAGCGCTGCCTGACCTGGAGACCGAGTGGGCACGCCCTGGCGGTGGCGTGTCGGAGATGACGGTACGGCCGGCCGGGTCTACCCAGCGATAGGTTTCGGCAATGGCGCAGGCGCTGGCCAGCGTCAGACACAGCATGAGCAAATAACGCATGATCTTCCTCCCGGGACGGCTGATTACGCCGTAATCATACCGCTGTGGCGGAGCAAGGCGTTCGACACTTGGTGCGCGACCGCGAAAGGCCTTGAACGACTCGATGGCCGGACGCGAGCCGCCGACCGACAGGATTTCGTCGAGGAAGCGCTTGCCGACCGTGGCATCGAACGGATCGCCGGCTTCTTCGAAGGCCGCATAGGCGTCGGCCGACAGCACTTCGGCCCACTTGTAGCTGAAGTAGCCGGCGCCATAGCCGCCACCGAAAATGTGCGAGAAGCTGTTCGGGAAACGGTGCCATTCGGGCGGTGTCAGCACGGCGACTTCCTTGCGCACGTCCTTGAGCAGGTCCATCACGGTTAACCCGGATTTCGGGTCGAAATCGGAGTGCAGCAGCATGTCGAACAGCGAAAACTCGATCTGGCGCACGGCCATCATGCCGCTCTGGAAGTTCTTCGCGGCCAGCATCTTGTCGAACAGTTCGCGCGGCAGCGTGGCGCCGGTGTCGACGTGGGCGGTCATGCCCTTCGAGCACTTCCCATTCCCAGCAATAGTTTTCCATGAACTGCGAGGGCAGTTCGACGGCATCCCATTCGACGCCGTGGATGCCGGATACGCCGAGTTCCTCGACGCGCGTCAGCAGGTGGTGCAGGCCGTGGCCGGTTTCGTGGAACAGCGTGATGACTTCGTCGTGGGTGAAAGTCGCCGGCTTGCCGCCGACCGGGCGCGAGAAGTTGCAGTTGAGGTAGGCCATCGGCGTCTGGATGCCGTTGAGCACCCGGCGCCGCGAGCGGGCTTCGTCCATCCAGGCGCCGCCGCGCTTGGTTTCGCGGGCGTAGAGGTCGAGGTAGAACTGGCCGACCAGCTCGCCGGCCGGCGTCTTCGATGCGGTAGAAGCGCACGTCCTCGTGCCAGACCGGCGCCGTGTCCGGCTTGACCGTGACGCCGAACAGCGTCTCGATGACCTTGAACAGGCCGGCCAGCACCTTGGGCTCGGTGAAATACTGCTTCACTTCCTGTTCGGAGAAGGCGTAGCGCGCCTGCAGCAGTTTCTCGGAAACGTAGGCGGCATCCCAGGGCTGGAAGTCGGCGAGGCCGAGTTCGTCGCTGGCGAAGGCGCGCAGTTCGGCGATGTCCTTTTCGGCGAAGGGCTTGGCCTTGGCCGCCAGTTCGCGCAGGAAGGCCAGCACCTGCGGCCGGCGTGTCGGCCATCTTGGGCGCCAGCGAGACTTCGGCAAAGTTGTTGAAGCCGAGCATGCTGCGCGTCTTCGACGGCGCAGTTCGAGCATGCGCTGGATGATCGGCGTGTTGTCCCATTCCGGCTTGCTTGAACCGTCGTGGAATTCGGCGGCGCGCGTGGCGTAGGCGCGGTACATGCGGGCGCGCAGTTCGCGGTTGTCGGCGTATTGCATGACCGGGCCGTAGGACGGCGCGTGCAGCGTGAATTTCCAGCCAGTCGACGCCGGCCTTTTCGGCAGCGGTTTTGGCGGCCTGCTTGCGCATCGTCCGGCAGGCCGGCGAGCTGGGCTTCGTCGGTGACGATCTCGGCGAAGGCGTTGGTCGCGTCGAGCAGGTTTTCCGAGAACTTGGCGGAGAGCTGCGACAGCTCTTCCATGATCGCCTGGAAGCGCGGCTTCTGATCTTCCGGCAGTTCGGCGCCGCTCAGGCGGAAATCGCGGACTTCGTTATCGACGACCTTCTTCTGCTCGACGGAAAGCGTCGCGTACTCGGCGCTGTCGCGCAGCGCCTTGTATTTCTCGAACAGCTTCAGGTTCTGGCCCAGTTCGGCGTAGAAGCGCGACACCTCGGGCAGCATCTCGTTGTAGGCCTCGCGCCAGGCCGGCACGTCGTTGACCGAATGCAGGTGGCCGACGATGCCCCAGGCGCGGCCGAAGGGTTCGAGGCCGACCGCCAGCGCCCCGGCAAAATCCTGCCAGGTGGCGGGCGTCTGGTCGGCGGTCAGGCGCTCGATCAGTTCGCGTCCTGCGGTCAACAGCGACTCGATGGCCGGTTTGACATGTTCGGGCTGGACGAGATCGAAACGCGGAAGGTCGGAGAAATCGAGAAGGGGATTGTCGGTGTTCATTTTTTCAGACGTGAAAAACGGGCGGTAGCGCCGCCCGTCAGGTTGGCTGGGTGAGCCTATTCTACAAGGTCGCGATAGGCATGCCACGAGGCATGACCGAGAATCGGCATGATGATGACAAGCCCGAAGAGCAGCGTCGCGAAGCCGAGCAGGGTGAGGGAAACGATCAGGCCGGCCCACAGCAGCAGCGGGCCGGCATTGTTCAGGAAGGCCTGCAGGCTGGCTGCCATTGCCGTCACGAAGTCGCTGTCGCGGTCCAGCATCAGTGGCACCGAAACCACGCTCAGCGCGAAGACGAAGAGGGCGAGCAGGCCGCCGGCGACCAGCCAGGTGATGACGAAGGCACCATATTCGCCGCTCAGCAGGATGCGGCCGAGAAAGACGCCGGCGTCTACGCCGGACGTGTCGCCGAGCAGGGCAAAGGCGATCGCCGAGAAGCGTTCCCAGAACAGTGCCGCGAGTCCGATCACCAGGCCGAAAATTGCCAGGGACTGGCCGTTGCGCTGGTAGCAGCGCAACGAGTCGATGAACAAGATCTTCTCGCCGCGGGCCGTTTGCCGGCTCAGTTCGTAGAGTCCGGCGGCGAGCAGCGGTGCGACCAGGAAAAAACCGGAAACGGCAACGGTGAGCAGATGCGGGTGGCGTAGCGCCGCCAGCATGATCAGGTCGCCGCAGATGGCGAAAAGCAGGCCGTAGGCGAGCGAGGGGCCGGGGTTCGCCTTGATGTCGTCGAGGCCGGCGCCGAGCCAGGTAAATGGCTGTTGCCAGGTGATGCGCCGGATGGCGGGCAAGGTCACGCCTGGCAGGTGCAACTGGAAATTCGACGTCATGGCAGACTCCCCCTCGGATGACCGGACTGCCATTGGACCCGGCCGCGGGGGCCGGGTTCCATCGGGAGTATTTACAGCGTCCTGCCGGTCAGGCGTTCGCAGGCTTCGATGTACTTGGCGCTGGTCCGTGCGATGACCTCGGCCGGCAGCTTGGGGCCGGGGGCTTTCTTGCCCCAGTCCAGCGTTTCCAGGTAGTCGCGTACGTATTGCTTGTCGTAGGACGGCGGGTTGCTGCCTTCCTGGTATTGATCGGCCGGCCAGAAGCGGGACGAATCCGGGGTCAGCGCCTCGTCGATCAGGTGCAGCGTGCCGGCGGCGTCGATGCCGAACTCGAATTTGGTGTCGGCGATGATGATGCCGCGTGTCGCGGCGTAGACCGCGGCTTCCTCGTAGAGGCGGATGGCCGCGTCACGGGCTTCGGCGCAGAGCTGGGCGCCGTTCTTGCCGGTGCCCTTGAGGGCCTCGGCCAGCGTCGCGTCGCAGTTGGCCTGGGCTTGGGCGAAGGAAACGTTCTCGTCGTGGTCGCCGACCTCGGCCTTGGTGGCCGGGGTGAAGATCGGGCTCGGCAGCTTGGCCGCCATCTTGAGGCCGGCCGGCAGTGGAATGCCGCAGATGGCGCCGGTTTCCTGATAATCCTTCCAGCCGGAGCCGATCACGTAGCCGCGGACGACCGCCTCGATCGGCAGCGGCTTCAGGCGCTTGACGACGACGGCGCGGCCGCGCACCTGGTCGCGCTCGTTTTCGGCGACAACAGTTTCCGGGTCGATGCCGGTCAGCTGGTTGGGGACGATGTGGCCGAGCTTGGCGAACCAGAAGTTGGCGACGGCCTGCAGCACCTCGCCCTTGCGCGGAATCGGGTCGGGCAGGATGACGTCGAAGGCCGACAGGCGGTCGGTGGTGATGATCAGCAGCTTGTCGGCGTCGACCGCGTAAATGTCGCGGACCTTGCCCTTGTTGATCAGCGGCAGGCTGGTGATGGTGGATTCGAAAAGCGGAGCGGTCACGGCGATGTTCCCGAAGGCAAAACGCGGATTATAAATTAATGCGCGGCTGCGCCCTCTTCGGCGGCGAGCTTCTTGCGCATGCGCCGGGTGCCCCAGGTGACGACGCCGGCGATCACCGGGATCGAGATGGCGGTGATGATGTCGGTGTTCAGGTGGTGCAGGTCCTTGGTGCCCTTGGCCAGGTATTGCACCAGCTGCGAGCCGTAATAGGTCAGGACGACGACCGACAGGCCCTCGACGGTTTCCTGCAGGCGCAGTTGCAGCTTGGCGCGGCTGTTCATCTGGCCGAGCAGTTCCTGGTTCTGGCGCTCCAGTTCGATGTCGACGCGGGTGCGCAGCAACTGGCTGTTGCGGGCGACGCGGGCGGAGAGTTCTTCCTGGCGCCGGCTGATCGCCTCGCAGGTGTTCATCGCCGGCAGCAGGCGGCGCTGCATGAATTCGTAGAAGGTCGGCAGGCCGGAAATGCGCGACTTCGCGCAGCTCCTCGATGCGCTGCATGACGAGGCCATGGTAGGCGTGCGAAGCGCCGAAGCGGAAGGTGGTGCGTGCTACCGAATGTTCGACTTCGGCGGCGAGGGCGGACAGTGTCGCCAGCACGCCGCGCTCGTCATCCGGCGACTTGGCCTGGCCGATGCTGTCCATCAGTTCGGCCAGCTGCTTTTCGCCCTTGTACAGCCAGCGGCTGACTTCCTTGGCGACCGGCAGGCCGAGCAGGGCCATCATGCGGTAGGTTTCGATTTCGACCAGGCGCTGCACGGTGCGGCCGGTCTGGCGCTGCGTCATGCTGGCGTTGAGCACGAGAAAGCGCGAGAAGCCGTTGTCGATCTTGAAGTCGGTGAAGATCCACGCCGCGTCGTCGGCGACCTTGGCGGCGACCATCGTGCGGCCGCTCGGCGACAGGTTGGAGAGCACCGATTCCGGGCTGATTTCGTCGGTCGACCGCAACTCGACGTGGGTGGCGACCATCAGCTTGCCGGGGATGCCGATCAGCCAGTCCGGATGCACGGCATCGAAGGCGGTGACGTCCGGGTGCAGTTCCTCGCCGCTCGCCAGCGGGCGGAAGAAGGTGTAGCTGGAAAACTCGGTGTGCAGCTCCCAGCGCATGCGGAAGGCGCCGGTCTCCAGCATCATGTGCGAGTCGGAGCTGTCGATCGAATTGCAGACCTGGCCCTGGCAGAGCTTGGCGAGGTTGTCGCGCTCGGCCTGCGCCGTCGTCGCGCTGTGCTTGAAGACCAGATGCGAGACGAGCATCGCCCCGACCAGCGGCACCGGCGGCCGGGCGTGGAATTCGTTGTTCAGGCGCTGGCGGAGCGGGTGCTCTTCCAGTCCGGCGAGCGTCAGGCGAGGATGCATGATCGGAGTAGGCAGGGTCATTGTTGCGGTGCACCAGATTGTAGCGTATCAAACTCAGGATGCCGTGCGCGATACGAGATAGCGCCCGAATTCCTGTTCCAGTCCGGGCGCCGCCTGTTCGAGCAGGAACTGGCGGAACTGCTGACCGGCCGGCAGCAGGCGCTTGGCGTTCATGTGTACGACGTACCAGGTGCGTTCGATCGGCGTGCCGATCACGTCGAGCAGGCTGACCTCGCCGGTCTTCAGTTCGAGCGGCAGGGTGTGCAGCGACAGCAGGCTGACGCCCATGCCGGCCATCACCGCCTGCTTGATCGTCTCGTTGCTGCCCATGCTGATGGTGCGGGCCGGGGTGAACAAATGGTTCTTGAACATCTCTTCGGCGACCCGGCGCGAGCCGGAGCCTTCCTCGCGCAACAGGAAGGTTTCGTGGCGCAGCTCCTGCAGATCGAAGCGGCGGGCAGCGCGCAGCGGGTGGTCGGCGGGGCCGATCAGCACGTAGGGATGGCTGGCCATCGGCTCGGCATGGGCATCGATCTCGACCGGAATGCGCCCCATGACGGCGAGGTCGATGGCGTTGTCCTGCAGTTTCTGCAGCAATGCCTCGCGGTTGCCGACGGTGAACTGCACTTCGACGCCCGGATGCGCCTGGGAAAACTTGGCCAGCAAGCGGGGCATGAAGTATTTGGCGGTGCTGACCAGGCCGACCGACAACTGGCCGACTTCGGCGCCGAGCAGGGCCTGCAGGTTGGCTTCGGCGTCCTTGATCTCGCCGAGCACGCGCAGCGCGTGATGGACCAGCAGTTCGCCCGCCCCGGTCAGCGCGACGCCGCGCCCCATGCGCTCGAACAGCGGCAGGCCGACGTTGTCTTCGAGCTGCTTCAACTGCATCGAGACGGCCGGTGGCGTCAGGTGCAGTTCCTCGGCGGCGCGGGCGTAGCTCAGGTGGCGCGCGGCGACGACGAAAATCTGCAGCTGGCGCAGGGTCAGGGTGCGGACGAAGTTCATGGTTGACTGAATGGTGGTCGGTTGAGGTTCAGGTTTTGCTGACTTTAGGGGGCGGCAGCGCGGGCGTCAATCAGCGCGTCAGGTTGAGATAGACCATCGGCAGCTGCTCGGGCAGCCGCTCGATGCGGTCGAGCACGCGCCAGTTCCGGCCGAAGATGTCGCCGACGTAGGCATCGGCCTTGGGGTCGAGACTGAGGCAGAAAGTGGTGACGCCTGCGGTCGACAGCTCGGCGACGGCCTTTTTCGTGTCGGCGATCAGGTATTGCGGATCGCCGACGTCGATGTCGGCCGGCTCGCCGTCGGTCAGCACGAGCAGGATGCGCTTTTCGCTCTTGCGCGCGGCCAGCATGTGGCCGGCATGGCGGATGGCGGCGCCCATGCGCGTCGAACCAGCCGGCCTCGACGGCGGCCAGGCGGGCCTTGACCGGCATCGTCCCAGCGCTCGGAAAAGCCCTTGATGTGGTGGTAGCGGACCTCGTGCCGGGTGTTGGAATGAAAGCCGGCGATGGCGCAGGCGTCGCCCAGCTGGTCGATCGCCCAGCCGAGCAGGGCGACGGCTTCGCGCGCCGTGTCGAGGATGCTCTGGCCGCTGCCGGGCAGGGTTTCGTTGAGCGATTGCGAGAGGTCGATCAGCAGCAGCACGCTGATGTCGCGGCCGTTGGTGCGGTGGCTGACGTTGATGCGCGGCTCGGGCAGGTGGCCGCTCTTCCAGTCGACCAGCGCGCGCACGGCGACGTCGAGATCGAGTTCGCTGCCTTCTTCCTGGTAGCGCAGGCGCACGCGGTCCTGCGGCTTGAGCAGGTCGAGCAGGCGCTTCAACTGGCGGGCGAGGATGGCGTGCTTTTCCAGCAGGCGGTCGATGTCGGCGGCGCGGCCGGCCGGGTGCAGGGCTTCGTAGACGGCCGTCCAGTCCGGGCGGTAGTTCTGCGTGGCGCTGTCCCACTCGGGGTAGTGGCGCGGCGGCAGACCGACTGGCTCGGCGCTGGCCTCGGCCGGCGGCGGCGCGAAACTTTCCTCCTCGTCGCCGGCCTCGATGAAGCGCCACAGGTGACGGTTGTCGTCGCGGTAATCGACTTCGGTTTCGGTGAAATGGACGTTGGCGAACTGGTCGCTGGGCTGCCGGCTGCGCGTGACGTAGGCGAGCGCGAGATCGGCGATACTGCGGGTCGAGGCCTCGCTGTCGTCCAGCAAGTTGTGAAACCGGCCCGCGAATTCGTTGAGCAACGGGTCGGCGTAGCCATGCGCCGGATCGAGGCAGGCGCGCGACAGGCAGGTCAGACGATGGCGCAGGCAGTTCTCCGTGGCCGGGTCGCAGGCGTTTTCGGCCGGCTGGGGATGCAGGGCGAGCAGCGTCGGCGCCAGGCCGGGAAAGCGGCGCAGCAAAAGGGTGTCGATGCGGGCGTCTTCCAGCGTCTCGACCGCCAGGCGCTGCAGCGGGCTCCAGTTGTCGGCGACCAGCGGCTGGCTCCAGCGGCGATGTCCGGCCAGGTGGGCGAGCATGGCGCGGTAGCGGTCGAGGCCGGAAATGCCCGCCTTGTCTTCCAGCGCGTCGGGCAGGCGCATGCCGTCGGCGGCCAGGTAGGGATGCAGGCGAACTTCGGCGAAAGCGGTGGAGTAGGGAACGAGCAGGCTGTCGTCCTGCCACAGGGCTGCCAGCGTCAGGTTCAGGCGGCGCTCGACATCGGCGAACAGCGTGCCCTCGCGTTCGCGCTGCAGGATGGCGCGGCTGTCGGGGGATGCGAGGGCGAAGTAGGCGCGCTGGTTGTCGGGGTGATCGCCATAGAGCCGGATACCATCGTCGATCCAGCGCTTGAGGCCGGCCAGCGAAACGACGCCGAGCAGGCGCGGGGCCTGAAGCAGGAAATCGGGCAGCGACGGACTCGGCTCGGTCACGTGATGGCCGTGGATCGAGCCGGACATGCGTGTCGCCAGATCGAGCGCCAGCGTCAGGTAGTGCTGCAATGCCTCGGCCGTGCGCAGTCGTTCAGCCACCGCGCCCAGCGTCTGCAGCAGCGGCGTCACGGCGGGGCCGTTCGGCGATTTCTGCAGGCTGCGGATGGCGGCCATGACCGGCGGCAGCGTCGCCGACTGGGCGAGGCCGGTGACGGCGACGACGTTCGGCCAGTGTTCGAGGAAGGCGAGCAGCGGTTCGGCGCCGCGTCCGAGCTTGCCGATGACGCGGGCGGCTTCGAGGAAATCCGGCAATTCGGCGGCGGTGATGTTTCGTTTGGCGGCCGCGTAGCATTCGTCGAAGACATCGGCGACCGGCCGCGAAGCCGCAGTCGAGCACCGCCCAGGCGGCCTGCGACTCGGGGTTGGCCATCAGCCGCTGGCGGGAATCGGCGATGCTGCGGATGCCGGGAACGGCCATTGCCGGAATTAACCGAAGACGGCGGTGATGGCGTGATCCAGCGTATCGATCACGTCGGCATCGTCGGTGATCGGGCGCACCATCGCCATCCGGCAGGCGTCAACCGGCGACACGCCGTGGCCGATCAGCGTCGCCGCGTAGAACGACCAGCCGCGTCGAGATGCCTTCGTCGAGGCCGTGGCCCTTGAGGCGGCGGCCGGCGTGGGCGACCTCGACCAATTTGGCCGCCATTTCACGGTCAACCGCAGCTTCCGTGGCGACGATGTCGGCTTCCAGCGCCGCCTCCGGGTAGTCGAACTGGAAGGCGGTGAAGCGCTGCTTGGTCGATTGCTTGAGATCCTTCATCAGGCTCTGGTAGCCCGGGTTGTAGGAAATGACCAGCTGGAAGTCGGGGTGCGCCTCGACCAGTTCGCCCTTCTTGTCGAGCGGCAGGTTGCGCCGGTGGTCGGTCAGCGGGTGGATGACGACCAGCGTGTCCTGGCGTGCCTCGACGATTTCGTCGAGGTAGCAGATGGCGCCGAGGCGCGCCGCCAGCGTCAGCGGCAATTGGTGGTGT
>CAWFGN010000010.1:0-42166 GCA_963815365.1 uncultured beta proteobacterium | reverse complement strand
TCGGCAAAGGCGCGGCGGTGGCGCTCCCAGCGGGCCGGGACTTCCTTGTAGCGCTTGACCAGTTCGGCCACGAAAGCGCGCCCGGCGGTGCCGTAGTAGCGGGTGGCGGCCTTCTTCAAGTAGTCGGTGAATTCCTTGCCGCCGGGATGGCCGTGCAGTTCCTGCCACATGCCGTCGCCGAGGCCAGCGTCGGCCGGAATCTCGATGAAGCGCACTTCCTGCCCGGCGTGCCGCTTTTGGTTCGCGCTCGCCAGGTGGTCGGCGGCGCCGATCTCGCCGCTCGACAACACGACGCAGCGGAAGGTGGTGGTATCGCGCAGCCCGCCGGCGTGGTGCGCGCGCTCCTTCCCGCGGGCGCTTGAAATCATGTAAACCATGCCGCCGAAATCCTTGGCCTCGGCTTCCTTCAACTCGTCGGCGATCAGGAGCCCGTCGTTGTGCAGCGCGCAGGTGCTTTCCATCGCGTTGCTGGTTTGGCGCCAGGACAGGACCTGGGTGTCCGGGCTGCCCCAGACGCTGCCGGCTGCCCAGAGCGCACCGCTCTTGCCGATGGAGCTGTCGCCGACCAGGTGCACGATGAAGTTCTGCAGGCCGGTCAGCTTGAGCAGCGGACCGGCGAAGGCGGCCATCAGGACCAGCATCAGGCGGTTGTTGCTTTCCGCCATGCGCCCGGTCGTTGCTTGCCACTCGCCGAGCGGGCCGCGCGTATTGAACAGTTTGTGCGCGCGGCGGCTGCCCTGAAAAATCAAAATTTCGTCGGTCTCGCCGACGGCGCGCTCCGGGAATACGTAGGCGTAGGCGCGCGACGTCCAGCCGCATTGCGCCTCGATGCGCGCCCGGCGCGGCGGTTGCTGCCGGACGATGTATTCCTTGAGGCGGTCCAGGCGGGTGCGGCCGGGTTCGACCTCGAGGCCCAGGTCGGCGAGGAGCTTCACGCCATCGGTGCCGTCGCCGAGGAACTGGCGCACCGGAATGACCTCCTGCCGTTGCTCGCCGTCGCGGTCGGTGAATTCGCAGACGTGCGCCCAGCCGGCACTATCAACGTCGCGCGCCAGCGCGGGAATGGCGAGCGGGCCGCACAATCGGGTTTGGCGGACCTTGCCTTCCTTGTCGGTCTCGATGTGGTAGAGGCCGGCGGCGTCGCTAATGTAGGGGCCGGTGGTTTCTACGTCGTTATCGTGGTCGACCGCAGGCGGCGGCGTTTCTACCGCCGGCGCTGGCGTTTCGGCGACCTCCAGCGCTGGACGCAGGTCGTTCGGCCGTCCAGCCCTCGGCAAGCGCGTCGGCGGCATCCCATCCCTTGGGCAGCGCCTTGATGCGGTCGACCAGGCGGCCGTCCATGTCCGGCCGGAATTGCTCGAACAGGCGGCGCGATGACGTGCGACGCGCTGGCGCCGGCCTTGGCGATGCGAACGGTCGGCGCGATCCATGGCGGTGCGGCCAGCTCGTCGTGATCGGGCCAGCAGAGCACGGCCGGCCGGCCAGCGGGGCGAAATCAGCCTTGTCGACCGGCGTTGGCGCCTCGCGACCAGGCGACGTGCACGAAATCCGGGAGCAGGGCGCGGCCGGCCTCGGCGGCTTTCTCGCCTTCGTGGACGATGACGGTGGCCTCCGGCCGGGCGGCGAGCAGGTCGAGTCCGTACAGCATCGGCCGCGGCGGCGCCTTGCCACGCCAGGCGCGCGCGCCGCCAGGGCCGGCGCAATAGGTGCACTGCGCGAACTCCTTTTCTTGGCGGTTCACCCACTTGTCGAAGCGCATGATGATGCAGAGCAGGCGGCCGGCGGCGTCGAGTGTAAATGTAGATGCGATCTGGCCGGCCCTGCGTGGGATGCGCTGCCGGTGGTGGCGGGCCGTCGTCCGGTACCGGGAGGACCGGCTGCCAGGTATCGCCGGCCGGCTGACCGTCGCCGCAGCCGGCTCGCTGGCCGTGACATCCACGCCATCATGCGCGCATCTCGGCGGCGGCCTCGCCTTGGCCGCATTGCAGCGCGAAGGCGACGACGGCGACGAAATCGCCGAAGCGCAGGCCGTTCGACCGCAAATCGCCGCCCTCGCCGGTGTGCTTGTTGATCTTGCGAGCTGCCGGCGTGATCGTCGGCGCGGTGCGGGTTGCGGACGCGTATTCCTTGCTCTCGAAGCGGCCGCCGGGCAGGTAGCGCTCGAGGATGGCCGGGCCGTGCGCTTCAGCAGCCGCGGCAATGCGCTTGATCTCGTCCGGTTCATGTCGCGCGGCCTCCGCGGCGGGCGGCGGAGGTCGGATCCTTCCGCGCGGAAAATTGCCGGTTCCCCGGTCTCTCTGGTGCTCTCGAGTTCCGGTTTTGTTTTCCCGAACGTCTGAAAATCGGCATGGCTCGCGTCGTTTTCCGGATTTCCCGGATTCCCGGCCAGAATCTGAGTGGGTAAGGATTTGTCGCGCGTCATCGAAGCAGCCGTCGTATGCTGGAGGGTGGGGATCCTGCGGGTCGAGCCCGTCCCATCGGGATGAGCTTCCATCTTGCCAGAATTGAGCGAATCGAGGGGACGCGCCCTCTGCGCAGCTGATGTGGCGATAATTTTCCAGACAGACGCCGAAAATCGCCGTGCGGGTACCTGGCCGAGTTCGATGCATCGGTGAACTCGGCTTCCGCTGATCCCGTATCGCCGGAAATCGCGAATTGAAGGGTCGGGTGGGCAAAGACCCCGCCGGCGCACCGGTCCCTGTTTTCGCCTCCATGTCAGGCTGCTTTGGGGACGCCGGCCGCGGTCTGCGCCCGATCTCGACCACGAACCGCCTGGAAGCGCGTCCGGGTGAAACTCCAGGGCGACCGCGACCAGGATCAGCGCGCCCGCTGGGCGAGCGGTCCACGGTTGCGGCGCGACCGAGCGGGACCCGCGGGTCGGGAATTGCTTGGACCCGCGTCGATCTTCAGCGGGGCGAGGCCGACGAACTCGCCGACGGCGACGTGTTTTCAGTGAATACGACCGCCTGCCCCGAAAAGTGGTGGCCGGTGGGTGGGAGCAGATTTCCGCGTCTAAGCCGTGCACGACTTAAGACGGGTGGCGAACGAGAACTCGACCGGTTCCGGACTTTCCACTATGCCGACAGTGAAAAGCGCGATCAGTCGGCGCCGCTGCCGTACATGAATCGCGTTCCGTGCGGAATGCCTTGATGCCGCTGGCGACGGCATCCTTGCCGATGGCTCGCCGATGGCGTCGCCGATGGCGGCGACGGCCTCGATGAAGGGGCCGTCGTGGGTCCGGGTGGGCATCTTGCCGAAACAGCCGTAGAAGGTTCCGCCAGCGGCTTAACCAGCGCGACCTTGCGCCGGTGTCGCGGGAATTGTGCCGGCTGCCGGCCTCGATCTGGCTGCCGTGGCCGCCAGGAGGGCGCCGAGGAACATATCGGTCTCGATACCGCAGGCGCAGCGACTCGATCGCTGGCCGATGGCGCGACCGAATCCGGCGAGGACGGGACCGCGATCTGATCAGGTCGATCAGCAGCGCGGCGCGCCCTCGGACGGCAGTGCGGCAAGCTGATACTTGAGGCCGGCGACGTGCTCGACTTCCTTGAGGCGGCGGCGTTGCTCGCCAGGGCGGCGGCATCCATGCGCGGCCAGCGGCGGCGCCACTCGTCATCTCATGGTCGCGACCGCGACGAACTGGGCGATCTCCTCGGCGGGAAAACGACGCCGCCGCAGCGGCGCCGAAATCGCCGCGACCTGGTGTTCCGTGAATTGGAAGTCGGTCATGTCGTTGCCTCGCTAGACCAGTTCGAGCAGTCGCCGGCGGGTGATCTTGCCGGCGGCCATCATCCGGACAAGCCGACCACTCGGGGTCGCGGTCGGCCATGCGCTGCACGTAGCGCAGGAAGCGCTCCTGCTCCGACTGGTCATGGTCCAGAACGCGGCTAGCAGATCGGGCGCGCCGGCCGGTAGCAGTGACGGCAAGGGGCCGCCGAGGGCGTGGTCGGTGGGTCGCATCAGTTCTCCCGGCGAAGACGTCGGTCAGCAGCCGGCGCCGGCTGTCGGTGTTGAGGTGCGCATAGCGTTGCACCATGCGCAGCTGGCGATGGCCGAGGGTGTCGGCGATCTCCAACAGCGACGCGCCGCTTTGCGCCATGTAGGACGCGGTGCAATGGCGGCAATCGTGAAAGCGAAAATTCTTGATGCCGGCCGCTGCACCGCTTCGTTGAATACCTTGGCGGTCGCGTAGGGCTGCGACGGCCGCAGGCGGGAGCGAAAGACCAGCGCCTGGCTGGTTGTCGGCATCCTTCGGCGCGAAGCGCTCCAGCTCGGCGATCACTTGCGGCAACAGCACCAGGACACGGCGGTCGCCGTTTTTGGTGTCGTGCAATTCGGCCTCGGCGCGCTCGCAGGTCGACGTCGCACCAGCGCAGCCCGAGCAGCTCGCCGCGCCGCGCGCCGGTGGTGAGCGCCATCAGCACGAACACATAGAGGCGGGGCCAGGTCGATTCGCCGCAGGCGTGCCAGCAGGCGGTCGCGTTCATCGTCGGACAGGTAGCGCACGCGGCCGCGCGTTTCCTGATTCTTTTCGACATGGCGGGTCGGCGACTCGAAACCGCGCGGAACCAGGCGCTGGCGCCTGCGCCCAGGTGAACAGCGCGGCGAGCGCGACCTGGTAGCGGTTCAGCGTTGCGCCGCTGCGCTGGCCGGTCTTTTTCCTGAAGATCGGATTGTCGTCGGCGTCGCGGCCGCTGTAGACGCGTGCGGGCTCGGTCGCGAGCGTGCGCATGGCGTCGTCGATATCGTCGGGGGTGATTTCGCGCAACACCTTGTCGCCGAGCAGGCGTATCCAGGCGTGGATGCGGTGATAGCGCTGCCATCCCGGCCCTGGTAGGCGTCGAGATAGGCCTCGGCGATTTCCGCGAGGGATTTTTTTCGCCGGCTGCGGCAACAGCTTGGGCGTTTATGAGCTTCATTCATGTCGGTCTCCTGTCTCGAAAATCGGCTGGATCCGATTTTGATCGCCGGTCTTACGCAGAGGCCCGACAAGGGCTTGAAACTAAAGGAATTCTGGCTCCCCGACCTGGGCTCGAACCAGGGACCTACGGATTAACAGTCCGGCGCTCTACCGACTGAGCTATCGAGGAACAGAGGCGCGCATAATAGTCACTAAATCCAGTCCAGTCAAGCGAAAGCGGCTATACTGGCAAAAATTTATTCGCCGCCATGGACAAGAATCTAATCTTTGCAAAAACTCCAATCGGAGACGAGGCTGTTCGCCAAAGCACCCGGGTCGTTCAACGCAATCTGCGCATGGTTCTGGTGCAGGTTGACGGAAAAATGAGTGTCGAGGAACTGGCAGCAAAGATTGGCGATCAGCGCCTTGTCGAGACTGCGCTGCGCGAACTTGAGGAGGGTGGTTACATCGCTCCGACCCTTGAGGCGGTTTCGGTCTGGCAGGAAAGCAAACAGCGGGCCAGAAAACTGAAGTCTCTGGGTATTCCGGTTGGCGCTGCGGTACCCGAAGCGCCATTTTCCATGCTGGAAACAAGAACTGCGGGAAGTGCAGGAAGCAATTTTTCCTCGTTCGGGAAGCCCGTTTTTCCCGCTGGGACACAGAAGCCGGAAGCCCCGCCGCCACCGCATGAGCCCGTCGCTCGCGGGCGTAGAATCTCCGTTATTTCGGGGTTGGCAATCAGCTTGGTCGCTGTCGTGCTGCTTTGTCTTCTGGCTGTTCTGCTTTTTCCCTATAGCCGTTTCAAGCCTGGTATCGAAGCGGAGTTGACCCGGGTCTGGCAGGTTCCAGTGAGCGTCGCTGACGTTCGGTTGACACTCCTGCCGCAGCCTGTTCTGCGCATTTCGAATGTCCGGATCGGAGGGGGAGCGGGTGAATCGGCCATCGATGAAGTTCGTGTGTTTTCACCCCATTCCTTGCTTGGGTCGGGCGCACGTGTGCTCGACGAGGTTGAGGTCTCCGGTGCCAGGCTCCCGCTCGATCAACTGTTGGGGTTGCCTCTATTCGCTGAGCAGGCTGGAAAGCCACCGTCGCTGATTGTTCGGCGCCTGCGGGTCGAGCGAATGTCGCTCACTGCGGGAACCATGACGCTGTCTGATATCAACGGTAACATCGGGTTTCGCAGCGATGGGCGCCTTGAAAATGCAGCATTTCAGACGGTCAACCGCAGCTTGCGGGTCGAGGTGCAGTTGGCCGCGCAAGGGCAGTTGCTCAAGATCGAGGGGCTGGGGTGGCGACCGTCGGATGAGTCGCCAATGACCTTTGATTCCATTCAGGCGGAAGGGCTCCTGCAGAAGGGCAAACTGGTCGTCCAGAATTTTGACGCGACTGCACTGGGCGGCGTGGTGCGGGGAAGCTGGCTTGTTCACTGGAGCAATGGCCTGGCCATGGCGGGTGATGCGACGCTCGAGCGTCTGGATAGCCGCCGGGTAACCAGCACCTTTGCGCCTTCGCTCTGGCTGGAAGGGTATCTCAATGGCACGCTGCGTCTGCGCGGGAGGGGCCGGGACTGGCAAGCGATGTGGGCCGGGGTTGAGGCGACGCTGAATGCGGATGTGATGCGCGGTATTCTGAACGGCGTTGATCTCGGCGAAGCTGCGCGCCGCGGTGCTGGTTCCGTCGTGCGTGCCGGGAGCACCAAGTTCGATCGTCTGTCGGTGTTGATGACAGTCAGTCCGCAACAGGTTGTCGGGCGTGATCTGGTGATGAATGCGGGTTTGTTCAACGCAACCGGCCAGTTCGTATCAACGCGCGAACGGCAGGTTGCAACAGCACTCTGATGGTCAGCATGCAGACCGCTGCTTCGGTCCTCCGGCTACCGGTTCGGGTCAGCGGGACGTTGCCCAATCTGCAGGCGGTCAGTGGCCGCTGAGTAGTGCTCGCGGCATATACAAAATGGGCGAGGCCGCAGCCTCGCCCAATCCGGTCAGCTGATCCGCTCAGGCCTTGATGACCGTGGCAATTGCCTTTGCCACGTAATCCAGATTCTTCGTATTCAGCGCGGCCAGACAGATGCGGCCAGTGGACACGGCGTAAATGCCGAATTCATCCTTCATGCGCCCGACTTGGGCTGCGGTCAGGCCGGTGTAGGAAAACATGCCGCGTTGCTGAACGACGAAGGAAAAGTCCTGCGCGACGCCCTGCGCCTTGATCGCATCGACCAGGCCGGTGCGCATGGCGCGGATGCGGTCACGCATGCCGGCGAGTTCGCTTTCCCACATCTGGCGCAGTTCCGGTGACGAGAGTACGGCGGCAACCAGTGCTCCGCCATGGATTGGCGGATTGGAATAGTTGGTGCGAATGACACGCTTGACCTGTGACAGGACGCGCGCGGATTCTTCCTTGCCGGCGGTGATGATCGACAGTGCGCCGACGCGTTCGCCATAGAGCGAGAAGCTCTTGGAGAAGGAACTGGAAACGAAGAACTGCAGCCCGGACGCCGAGAAGGCGCGAACGGCGACGGCGTCGGCATCGATGCTCTCGGCAAAGCCCTGGTAGGCCATGTCGAGGAAGGGTACCAGGCCGCGCGCACGGCAGGCATCGACAACCTCGTCCCACTGGCTGGCCGACAGGTCGGCGCCGGTCGGATTGTGGCAACAGGCGTGCAGAATGACGATTGATCCGGCGTCGAGGCTGTTCAGACAGGCCTTCATGCCGGCGAAGTTAACACCGCGCGTGGCGGCATCGTAGTAGGGATAGTTCTCGACGACGAAACCGGCCGATTCGAACAGGGCGCGGTGGTTTTCCCACGACGGGTCGCTGATATAAACCTTGGCATTCGGCGACAGGCGCTTCAGGTAGTCGGCGCCGACCTTGAGCGCGCCGGTGCCGCCCAGCGCCTGGGCGGTAATGACCTGCCCGTTGGCGATGAGGGCGGAGTCCTTGCCCAGCAGCAGGTTCTGCACCGCCTGGTTGTAGGCCGGCGCGCCTTCGATCGGCTGGTAGCCGCGTGGCAGGGCGGCCTTGACGCGCGCATCTTCGGCGGTCTTGACGGCGGCGAGCAGGGGAATCTTGCCGCTGTCGTCAAAATAGACGCCAACACCCAGATTGACCTTGGTGCTGCGCGTATCGGCGTTGAACGCTTCGTTCAGGCCAAGAATGGGGTCGCGCGGGGCCATTTCCACCGCAGCAAAGATCGAAGAGGACATAGTTACTCCATGGAATAATAGCGATGACGAGCGCGCCAATCCTGGCGCACGAGGAAACCTGTGAATTTTAGCATGAGCGAATCCGCCGCCAACGCACCCGTTATTTGCTTTCCTGGCAGTCCATACCGGTTGCATCAGCCATTTCTGCCGGCCGGGGACCAGCCCGAGGCGATTCGCCAATTGGTGGAAGGCCTGGCTGACGGACTGTCCTTCCAGACGCTGCTCGGCGTGACCGGCTCTGGCAAGACCTACACGATGGCCAACGTCATCGCCCGCACCGGGCGCCCGGCGCTGGTGCTGGCGCCCAACAAGACGCTGGCGGCGCAGCTTTACTCTGAATTCAAGGAGTTCTTTCCGGAAAATGCGGTGGAATATTTCGTTTCCTATTACGATTACTACCAGCCGGAAGCCTATGTGCCGTCGCGTGATCTTTATATCGAGAAGGACAGCTCGATCAATGATCATATCGAGCAGATGCGACTGTCGGCAACCAAGAGCCTGATCGAACGGCGCGATGTGGTAATCGTCGCCACGGTTTCCTGCATTTACGGTATCGGCGACCGTGACGAATACCACAACATGATTCTTACCATGCGGGTGGGCGACAAACTCGACCAGCGTGCCATCGTCAAGCGCCTGGTCGCGATGCAGTACGAGCGCAACGACATGGATTTTCACCGCGGCACGTTTCGCGTCCGCGGCGACATCATCGACGTCTTTCCCGCCGAGCACGCCGAACACGCGATCCGGATTTCGCTGTTCGACGATGAGGTCGACGGATTGCAGTTTTTCGATCCACTGACCGGACATCTGCTGCACAAGGCGCTGCGGTTTACCGTTTTTCCGGCATCGCATTACGTCACGCCGCGCGAGACTGTGGTCCGGGCGATTGAGGCGATCAAGGCGGAACTGCGCGAGCGCATGGAATTTTTCACCGCGCACCAGAAACTGGTCGAGGCCCAGCGCATCGAGCAACGAACCCGCTTCGACCTAGAACTTCTCGACCAGATCGGATTCTGCAAGGGAATCGAGAACTACTCGCGGCATTTCTCCGGACGCCGTCCCGGTGAAGCGCCGCCGACGCTAATCGATTATCTGCCGTCCGATGCGCTGATGTTCATCGACGAGTCACATGTCACCATCGGCCAGGTTGGCGGCATGTTCAAGGGCGATCGCTCGCGCAAGGAAAATCTAGTCGATTATGGCTTCCGCCTGCCTTCGGCGCTCGATAACCGGCCTTTGCAATTCCACGAATTCGAGGCGCACATGCGGCAGACGATCTTCGTGTCGGCAACGCCGGCCGATTACGAACACCGGCACGCCGGGCAAGTGGTCGAACAACTGGTGCGACCGACGGGCCTGATCGATCCCGAGGTCATCGTGCGCCCGGCGTCAACCCAGGTGGACGATCTCCTCGCCGAGATCACCAAACGCGTCGATGCCGCGGAACGTGTCCTGGTCACCACCCTGACCAAGCGCATGGCCGAGGACCTGACGGACTTCCTGGCAGACAACGGCGTCAAGGTGCGCTACCTGCATTCGGACATCGACACCGTGGAGCGGGTTGAGATCATCCGCGACCTCCGTCTTGGCGAGTTCGATGTCCTGGTCGGCATCAACCTGTTGCGCGAGGGGCTGGACATTCCCGAGGTCTCGCTGGTTGCGATACTCGATGCCGACAAGGAAGGCTTCCTGCGTTCCGAACGTTCGCTGATTCAGACCATCGGGCGGGCGGCACGTCATATCCATGGCACAGCCATCCTTTATGCTGATACGATTACGCAATCCATGCAGCGGGCCATCGCGGAAACCGGGCGGCGCCGGGAGAAACAAATCGGGTTCAACGCGGCGAACGGAATTGTTCCGCGCGGCGTGTCGAAACGCATCAAGGACATCATCGACGGCGTCTACGATGCCGCGTCAGCGCAGGGTGAACTGAAGGCAGCACAGCTGCAGGCAAGCTATGATGCGATGGATGAGAAGACGGTGGCCAGGGAGATCAGGCGCCTCGAGAAACTGATGCTCGAATGCGCCAGAAACCTGGAGTTTGAAAAAGCGGCGGCGGCGCGCGATGATCTGTTCCGGTTGCGGGAACGGGTTTTTGGCGCGGCGCCGCACGACCGGGATGGAGACAACAAAAAATGAGCTATCGCGTGCTGCTGGTCTGCATGGGAAATATATGCCGCTCGCCAACGGCTGAGGTCGTTGTTAGAGAATATATAAAAAACAATAAATTAGGAAATGTAGTTGAAGTGGATTCTGCAGGAACGCACGGCTACCATGTCGGCGAGGCGCCAGATTCCCGAACCCAGCGGGCGGCGGCCGCGCGTGGCTACAACCTGTCGCAGCTACGCGCACGCAAGGTGGCGCGGCAGGACATCGACTACTTCGACCTCATTCTGGCGATGGACAAGAGCAATCTCGACAACCTGCGTCGGATGACGCCCCCGGAGGCGCACCAGCGCATCAAGCTGTTCATGGATTACGCCAGGAACTTCGAGGACGATGAGGTGCCGGACCCTTATTATGGTCTCGGGCATGGTTTTGATCTGGTTCTCGATATGGTCGAGGATGCAGCGCAAGGCCTGGTCGACGAACTCAAGCGGAGACTCGGGTAAGCCTGACCTGGTTACTGGGTAAAAAAATGGGCGCTCCGCGGAGCGCCCATTTATATTGCAGAGGCGTGCCTATTTCCCGGTTTCGACCAGCACCAGTGGCGCGTCCTCTGAGGGCGCGGCAGCCTTCGGCTTGCGCGGGCGACCGAGCTTGACCGGCGGTTCCGGCTGAATATCGACCGCGGCCGATGTGGTCTGAACCAGAACCAGTCCGCTTTCGGCCAGCGTCTGCGCAAGGTCGACCGGCTCGGACTCGAATTTCTCCTCCGGGCCTGCAGCAGAGATGACAGCGGGCACAATTTCTTGCGCGTTTTCGCCGTTGACCGCAGCAGGCTCTGGCGCAACCACGGGTTCGGCCGCTGTTGGCGGAATTTCCACGAATACAGGGGCCGGGGCCGGCAACACGGCTTCGGTGATGACCTCTGCGGGTTCGCTTGTCGGAATGACGACGACCGGAGATGCTTCGACGATCGCGGCCGGGGCCGGGGCCGGCGATTCAGTACCAATACCAGAGGCATCATCAACGGCGGCTACCAAAGGTGCAGCCGTGCTGATCTCACCTTCGCTGCGGCGCTCACCTCGACCACGTCCACCGCGGCGGCCGCGGCGACGACCCGCTTGATCTTCACCAGCGCTGCCTTCCGGCGATTCGCCGAGCGGGGCAGGGATATTGACCGTCACGGCTTCGCCAGCTGCGAGGTCTGCCTGGAGCTTGTTTTCACCTGATTCAGGTTGCGGACGTTCACGGCGTTCCTTGCGCTCGCCGCGCGGACGCCGTTCCTGACGCTCGCCATTGGCTGCCCCCGCCTCTTCACGTGACGCCTTTTCCGCAGCCTGCTCACCCCGCTCATTGCGATTGCCACGTTCCTTGCGTTCCCCGCGATCACCGCGTTCCTCGTCGCGGCGACTGCCGTTGCGCCCGCCACGACGGCTGTCGTTGCGATCGCGGCGCCCATCGCTGCGTCCTTCGCGGGGCTTTTTGGCCGGTTCGGGAGCAGGCGCCGATTCGACCGCCTTGGGTGGGCTGCGGAACCAGGAGAGAATTCGCGAGACAATGCCGGCTTCGCTGGGGGCGGGCGCCGGGGCGACCGCAACTGCTTTATCGGGCATGATCGGAGCGGGTTGATCCGGCGAAATCGTCTTGATCGCCGCTTCCTGACGCGGCTTGGCGGCTTCGTCCTTGCCGCCGGCGAGTTTGGCCGCCTCTTCGAGCGGTGCGTCGACCATCTTGTAGGAGGGTTCGCGAACGTCGTCGTTGTTCAGCTCATCGTGCTTGAGGCGGGTAATCGTATGCGCCGGCGTCTCAAGGTGGATGTTGGGAATCAGCAGGATGGTGACCTTGTGGCGCAACTCGATGGCCTGAACCTCCGGGCGCTTCTCGTTGAGCAGGAAGGTGGCGACATCGACCGGAACCTGAACATGCACGGCGCCGGTGTTTTCCTTCATCGCTTCCTCTTCTAGGATGCGCAGGATATGCAGCGCCGCGGATTCGCAGGAGCGAATATGGCCGGTGCCGGTGCAGCGCGGGCAGGAAATATAGCTGGTTTCGGCGAGGGCGGGGCGCAGGCGCTGGCGCGAGAGTTCCATCAACCCGAAACGGCTGATCTTGCCCATCTGGACGCGCGCGCGGTCGAAACGCAGACCGTCGCGCAGGCGGTTTTCCACCTCGCGCTGGTTGCGCTGGCTTTCCATGTCGATGAAGTCGATGACGATCAGGCCGCCCAGGTCGCGCAATCGCAACTGGCGCGCCAGTTCGTCGGCCGCTTCAAGATTGGTCTTGAGCGCGGTTTCCTCGATGTCGGCACCCTTCGTGGCGCGACCGGAATTAACATCAACCGCGACCAGTGCTTCGGTGTGATCGATGACGATCGCACCACCCGAGGGCAGATTGACCTGGCGGACAAACGCCGTCTCGATCTGGTGTTCGATCTGGAAGCGTGAAAACAGCGGGACGTCGTCGCGGTACCGTTTGACGCGATTGACATTGGCCGGCATCACGGTGCCCATGAAGGCGCGCGCCTGCTCGTAGACTTCGTCGGTGTCGATCAGGATTTCACCGATTTCCGAATGGAAGTAGTCGCGGATCGCGCGAATGACCAGGCTGCCTTCGAGATAGATCAGGAATGCGCCGCTTTGCTGCTGGGCCGCGCCTTCGATGGCGCTCCACAGTTGCAGCAGGTAGTTCATGTCCCATTGCAGTTCTTCAGTCTGGCGGCCGATGGCGGCGGTCCGGGCGATCAGGCTCATGCCCTGCGGAACCGCGAGTTGGTCCATGGTTTCGCGCAGTTCGGCGCGCTCGTCACCGTCGACGCGACGGGAAACACCGCCACCGCGCGGGTTGTTCGGCATCAGGACCAGGTAGCGGCCGGCCAGCGAAACGTAGGTAGTCAGGGCGGCGCCCTTGTTGCCCCGTTCGTCCTTGTCGACCTGGACGATGAGTTCCTGGCCTTCCTTCAGCGCCTCGTTGATCTTGGCGCGACCGACATCGACACCGGGCTGGAAATAGGAACGGGAAATTTCCTTGAACGGCAAAAAGCCGTGGCGATCGGCGCCGTAATCGACGAAACAGGCTTCGAGTGACGGTTCGATCCGGGTGATGACACCCTTGTAGATGTTGCTTTTGCGTTGCTCTTTCGAGGCCGATTCAATGTCGAGATCAATCAGTTTCTGACCATCGACAATGGCGACACGGAGTTCTTCGGCCTGTGTCGCATTAAATAGCATGCGTTTCATTGTTGTGGGGCTCCAACGCACCAAGGCACGCTGCAACGGAGCGCCCGTACAGGGCAGCGACAGTTTCAGTTATCGGGTTGCGTCATGGATGAATGGCGATGGCGATGATGAAAGTGCTGATCAACAAACGGTTGCGTGCTTTTTCTTGAAATGCGCAACCTGAAAATTCCTGCAACGGGCAATCCGTGCGTGCTTACGGCGGGCTAATCCATTAACATCACTACTTTTGGTGAGTGAACTTAACCAGTCGTTTTACGTTGGTCTGGCTTGTGCAGGTCGCGCAAGTGAGACTTCCGGGCCTGCCGCGTGACGGTCGCGCTTGGTGCGCGGGGCAAACGGTCTGACGGTTCGGCATCTCTTGCAAACCGAGACGTAAAACGCAGGCAGTATATTAGAAAATGATCGAGGCTGGTAACAATTCCGTCACCCATTTGGTGATCGGCGAAGAAGAACAGGGCCAGCGTCTCGACAATTTCCTGATCCGCTGTTGCAAGGGCGTGCCGAAGAGCCATCTCTACCGGATTCTGCGCAGCGGCGAGGTGCGCGTAAACAGCGGACGGGTCGCCGCGACCTACCGTCTGCGCGCCGGCGACAAGGTGCGCATTCCGCCGATCCGCATCGCCGAGCGGCCGCAGAACGAAGTGGATGAGGCCGCCAAGGGGCGGGTCGAACTGCCGATCATTTATGAAGACGAGGCGCTTCTGGTCCTCGACAAGCCTGAAGGCATCGCGGTGCATGGCGGCAGCGGGGTCAGTTTCGGCGTTATCGAGGCTTTGCGCCGGCAGCGGCCGCAGGCAAAATTCCTCGAGCTGGCACACCGGCTCGACCGCGAAACCTCCGGCATTCTGCTCGTTGGCAAGAAGCGCCTGGCGCTGACCGTGCTCCATGACATGTTCCGCGAGCACGGGGCAGGGGCCGACAAGCGCTATCTGGTTCTGGTCAAGGGGCGCTGGATGAACGCCATGCAGCACGTCAAGTTGCCGCTGCACAAATACCTGACCGAAGGCGGTGAACGTCGCGTTTCGGTCAATTCCGAGGGCAAGGCGGCGCACACGGTGTTCCGCCTGCTCGCCCGCTGGCCTGACATGAGTCTGCTGGAGGCCCAGTTGAAGACCGGGCGCACGCACCAGATCCGCGTTCATCTGGCGCATCTCGGCTTCCCGATTCTCGGCGACGAAAAGTATGGCGATTTCTCGATCAACAGGGAATTGAAACGCCTTGGGCTCAAGCGCATGGCGCTGCACGCCTGGCGCATGGCATTTCGTCACCCGACAAGCGCCGCGCCGCTGGAGTTCCTGGCGCCGCTGCCGGACAGCATCAGGAACTACATTGCTGCGGTTGACGGCCAAAAGGCGCGGGAATTCTCCGCAGATCATCTGGAACAAACTCTCGGAAAGCCGTTCTGAAGCGCATGAAATACGAGTTGATCGTTTTTGACTGGGACGGAACCTTGCTCGACTCGGCCGCCGCCATCGTCCTGGCCATTCAGGCAGCTTGCCGTGATCTTGATCTGCGCGCGCCGAGCGATGCGCAGGCACGCCATGTGATCGGCCTCGGCCTCGCGGATGCGATGCGCCATGCGGTCCCTGATCTTGGAGCGGAGCGCTATCAGGAGATGATTGATCGATACCGGTTCCACTATCTTTCCGGAGATCATCAGCTGAACTTGTTCGAGGGGGTTCCTGAACTGCTTCGGGAGTTGCAGCAGCGCGGGCACATCCTGACCATTGCCACCGGAAAAAGTCGCGCAGGACTGGAGCGTGCGCTCGACCATTCCGGTTTGCGCCCGAGTTTCCAGTCTTCCCGTTGCGCTGACGAGTGCCATTCGAAACCGCATCCGCAAATGCTTGAGGAATTGATGGGCGAATTCGGCATCGCAGCAGCGTCTACTTTGATGATCGGGGATACGTCGCACGACCTGCTCATGGCGAGCAATGCCGGCGTCAGCGGACTCGGCGTGACCTATGGGGCGCATCCGCATGAACATCTGGCGGAACATACGCCGCTGGCCTGCCTGCATACGGTCAAGGAGCTTCGGCTTTGGTTGGCGGCAAACGGCTGATCTGCGCCGGCGCCGATCTTCCGGAGGCGGGGAAGGGCGTTCGCTTCCAGGTCATCCATCGTGATCGCGAGACGGAAGCGTTCGCGGTCCGTTTTGCCGGGCAGGTCCGTGGCTATATCAATGAATGCGGGCACCTGCCCGCGCAACTGGACTGGGTGCCCGGCGAGTTCTTCGATGATTCCAAGCTATACTTGATCTGCTCGGTGCATGGCGCGCTCTATGATCCACAATCGGGCCAATGCCTTGGCGGACGCTGCCGGGGCAACGGGTTGCGCGCGCTTGCACTCAGCGAAATCGACGGTCAGATCTACCTAAACCAAGAAGACTCCCATGGATAACCCCCAAACTCCCGACAATCTCCCGGACTGGGAACGCCGCACCTTGGAGAAGCTGGTTTTTGCTTCACTTGAGGAACAAAAGGCCAGGCGGCGCTGGGGCATCTTTTTCAAGGTGCTCGGATTCGCCTATCTGCTGGTGGTTCTGGTGGCGCTGGTCGACTGGGGAAGCGAAACGTCGCATCAGGAGCGCCATACCGCGCTGATCGACATGAACGGCATTATCCAGGCCAAGGGTTCAGCCAATGCCGAACGGATGATCGAATCCCTGCAAAGTCGCGTTCAAGGAAAAGAACGTCGCCGGGGTCGTCCTGCGCATCAACAGCCCGGGTGGGAGTCCTGTTCAGGCGGGGTTGGTCAACGACGAGATTCGTCGTCTGCGGAAAAAGCATCCGGATACACCCCTCTACGCGGTGGTCGAAGATGTCTGCGCGTCAGGTGGCTATTTCGTGGCAGTCGCCGCCGACCGGATATTCGTGAACAAGGCCAGCATCGTCGGGTCGATTGGCGTATTGATGGACGGCTTCGGGTTTACCGGGACGATGGAAAAGCTCGGTGTCGATCGCCGATTGCTCACTGCCGGCGACAACAAGGGCTTTCTCGATCCATTTTCGCCACTCAACCCCCGGCAGACCGAACATGCCCAGGTGATGCTCAATGACATCCACCAGCAATTCATTGATGTCGTGAAGGCCGGGCGTGGCGACCGGCTCAGGGAAACGCCCGACATGTTCTCCGGATTGATGTGGACAGGAGACCAGAGCGTCAAGCTGGGGCTGGCCGATGATTTCGGAAGTGTCGATTCGGTGGCGCGCGAAGTCATCAAGGCCGAAAAGGTTCTGGACTATACGGTCAAGGAGAATATTGCCGAGCGCTTTGCCAAACGGCTGGGTGCCGGTGCCGTCAGCAGTTTCTGGAAAGGCTTTTCCGAAAGCGCTTCGTTCGGCCTGCGCTGACCCGCTTCAGGCCAGCAGCAGGAAAACCGTCGGACGCCGCTCGATGTCGGGTGGTGTCTGTTTCTTCCACTGCTGAACCGTGCGCGTCAGCACGGATTCGCCAGGTAGTGTCAGGTCGGTGGCAAAGGTGATGCGCGTTGCCGGCTGGCAAACCTGCAGAATGCTGTCGAACAACTGACGGTTGCGGTAAGGGGTTTCGATAAAAAGCTGCGTCTGGCGCCGCTTGCGCGATTCGGATTCGAGATCGCGCAATGTTCTGGCGCGCTCCGCTTCCTTCGCCGGCAGGTAGCCGTGGAAGGCGAAGCGCTGGCCGTCGAGCCCGGAAGCCATCAGCGCAAGCAGCAGGGAAGAGGGGCCGATCAGCGGGACGACACGAATGTTTTCGTGCTGTGCGAGGGCTACCAGGCTGGCGCCGGGATCGGCAACCGCCGGGCACCCCGCCTCGGAAAGCAGGCCTACATCATTACCGGCACGCAGGGGAGAGAGCAGTCGGCCGAGCGCATCGGGCCGGGTGTGCTCGTTCAGTTCTTCAAGCTGGAGCGTCTGCAGCGGATGATCGGTACCCGCCGCCTTGAGGAAACTGCGCGCCGACTTGGCGTTTTCCACCACAAAGTGGACAAGCGGGCGGATTTGCGCAAGGACTGGTGCCGGCAAGGATGTGTCGGGCGGCGTAGCGCCGAGTGGTACGGGAATCAGATACAGGGTGCCGCTACCCATCACAAAATATCCATCCCTTGCCTGCGCAGCAACTCGCATAGGGCGATCAGCGGCAGGCCGACCAAGGCGCTCGGGTCATCCCCGTGAATGCGGCTCAACAGCGCGATCCCCAGCCCCTCCGATTTTGCCGATCCGGCGCAGTTGTAGGCTGGTTCGCGGTGCAGGTAGTTTTCGATTTCCCGGTCGGACAATTCACGGAAACCAACCAGCGTCGGCACGCCGCACACCGCGGCCGCGCCGGTGGCGGCATTGAGAACGCATAGTCCGGTAAAAAAATTAACCACCTTGCCCGACAGCGCCCGCAACTGCTCGACTGCCTTCTCATGCGTTCCGGGTTTGCCGAATACCTGCCCATCCATTTCCGCGACCTGGTCGCTGCCGATGATCAGTGCATGCGGAAAGCGGGGTGCGACTGCGCGGGCCTTGGCTTCCGACAGGCGCAATGCCGTGGCGGTTGGTGTTTCACCGGCCAGTGCAATCTCGTCGACTTCGGGATTGGCGGTTGAAAAAGGCAGCCCAAGGCGGCCCAGCAGTTCGCGCCGATACGGCGAGGTCGAGGCCAGTACGAGTTTTGCGGTCATAAATATGTTTTTGTAACAAGTGCTTGCAAACCATTCTTGAGGCAGCACTTTGTTTTGACTTGGACAGCCAAAAATAATATCATCTTGCGTTTTAGTCGCAACCGCTCAAGCTTGAAAAAGATTTCGGATAGTTTTGCGTTTGCCCGGGAAGGCCGTGTTCTGCAAGGAACGCTGGCAGTATCCAGTCTTGAACGCCTGCATGACCTGCTGGCGGAGGTGTCGGGAGAACTTGTCTTCCGGCTGCAAGGCGGGCGGGATGAACGCGGACAGTCCATGCTGTATCTGGAGGTGATCGGGACGCTCCCGTTGGCCTGCCAGCGCTGCCTGGAACCAATTCAATTCAATCTGGACATCGAAAGTCGCCTGGAACTCATCCCTGAGAGCGCCGATCTGTCGCAGGAAGAGCTGGAAGACGACACCCGGGATTTCCTGCCGGTGGCGGGTGAGCTGAATGTGGCCGAATTGGTGGAGGACGAAGTTCTCCTGGCCCTTCCGGTCGCCCCCAGGCACGAAAGGTGTGGTTTGCCCGGTGCAGCCGATGTGGGGGAACGGATCAACCCGTTCGCCACACTGGGGGCGCTCAAAGGCAAACTGAACTGATTTTTTTGGAGTAACACAACATGGCCGTTCAACAGAACAAGAAATCTCCGTCCAAGCGTGGCATGCATCGCGCTCACGACTTTTTGACCAATCCCCCGCTGGCCGTCGAGCCGACAACCGGTGAGGCGCATCTGCGCCACCACATTTCACCGGCCGGTTTCTACCGCGGCAAGAAAGTTCTCAAGGGCAAGGGCGAGTAATCGTTCAATAAGGGGCAGGCGGTTCGTCGAGGACCGCCTGCCTTTTATTTTGCCATGACAACCCGAATCGCCATCGATTGCATGGGGGGTGACCACGGACCGTCGGTAACGGTTCCGGCTGCCATCCGTTTCCTTGCAGATCATCCGGCTGCCAGCCTGATTCTCGTCGGACGCGAGGAGCAATTGCGTCCGCTCCTGGCATCCCGGGCGGAAGATGCTCGCCTGCGCGTGGTCAACGCCTCCGAAATTGTCGAAATGGACGAGTCACCGGCGGTTGCCCTGCGCAACAAGAAAGATTCATCGATGCGCGTGGCGATCAATCTGGTCAAGACCGGTGAGGCGGACGCCTGCGTTTCTGCCGGAAATACCGGCGCACTGATGGCGATCTCGCGGTTTGTCCTGAAAATGCTGCCGGGCATTGAGCGTCCGGCCATCTGTGCTCCGTTACCCACACTCAATGGTCATACGCATATGCTTGACCTGGGGGCGAATGTCGATTGCGCGCCGGAGCATTTGCTTCAGTTCGGGATCATGGGAGCGATGCTGGTCGCTGCGATGGAACACAAAGAACGCCCGACCGTGGGCATTCTCAATATCGGGGAAGAAGAGATCAAGGGCAATGAAGTCGTCAAGGCAGCGGCCGAACTGCTTCGTGACTCCGATCTGAATTTCATCGGCAACGTCGAGGGTGACGGCATCTATAACGGCGATGCCGACGTAGTCGTCTGCGACGGATTCGTCGGCAACGTCGCGCTCAAGACATCGGAAGGTCTTGCCCAGATGCTCGGTTCCGCACTGCGCAGCGAGTTCAAACGCAACTGGCTGACCAAGCTGGCGGCCGTTATTGCCATTTCCGTACTGAACAATTTCAAGGAACGCTTCGATCATCGCCGCTATAACGGGGCCATTCTGCTTGGCCTGAAGGGCATCTCGGTCAAGAGTCACGGGTCGGCAGATGCATTCGCCTTCGGCTATGCCATTGGTCGGGCCTACGATGCAGCGGAAAATCGGGTTGTGGACAGGATTGCCGGCCGTCTTGGAAAAATCAATAATCTTCCGGCGTCCAGCGCCGTAGAGAGCACCTGAATGTATGCACGCCTGATCGGAACGGGCAGTTGTTTGCCTGGCAGCCCTGTTAGCAATACTGATTTGGCGGCGCGCGGCATTGATACCGACGATGAATGGATTGTGTCGCGTACCGGCATCCGCAGCCGCTATCTCGCAGAGCCGGGAACGCTCTCGAGCGAACTGGGATTGATCGCCGCGCAACGTGCCCTGAATATGGCCGGTACCAGCGCTGAAGAAATTGATCTGATCATTGTCGCAACGTCAACCCCCGATTTTATTTTTCCGAGCACCGCCTGCCTGATCCAGGGCAAGCTGGGCAACAAGGGCGCTGCTGCCTTTGACGTTCAGGCGGTTTGCGCTGGTTTCACCTACGCGATGGGGATTGCCGACAAGTTCATTCGCTCGGGCAGCCACAAGAAGGCATTGGTGATCGGCGCCGAAGTGTTTTCGCGCATCCTTGACTGGAACGATCGCCGGACCTGCGTTCTGTTCGGCGATGGCGCCGGTGCTGTAGTGCTCGAGGCTTCGGATCGACCGGGCATTCTGGCGACGGCACTGCATGCCGATGGCAGCCAGAACAACATTCTTAACGTGCCCGGTCAGGTATGCGGCGGGCAGGTGACCGGTGATCCATTCCTGCGCATGGATGGCCAGGCTGTTTTCAAGATCGCCGTCCGGGTGCTGGCCGAAGTGGCCGGGGAAGTCTGTGCGGCGGCAGGGATAGCCACGGCAGACATCGACTGGCTGATACCGCATCAGGCGAATATCCGGATTATCGATGCAACAGGCAAGAAACTCGGCGTCGACCGTGACCGGGTGATCGTCACCGTCGATCGCCATGGCAATACTTCTGCCGCCTCGGTGCCGCTGGCGCTTGACGAGGCAGTCCGCGACGGGCGCATCCAGCGCGGCCAGAAGGTGTTGCTCGAAGGCGTTGGTGGCGGCTTTACGTGGGGCGCCGCCCTGCTTGAATTCTGAAAAACCAGGAGACTTCGACCATGTCTTTTGCTTTCGTATTTCCCGGCCAAGGCTCGCAGAGCGTCGGCATGATGGCCGCTTACGGCGATGCCGCGGTGGTTCGCGCCACTTTCGACGAAGCCTCTGAAGCACTCGGTGACGACCTGTGGGCGATGGTCGCCGAAGGCCCCGTCGAAGTGCTCACACAGACGATCAATACACAGCCGGTAATGTTGACCGCCGGGATTGCTGCGTGGCGGCTGTGGCTGGACAAGGGGGGGCGCAAGCCTTCCGTCGTCGCCGGACACAGTCTCGGCGAATATTCCGCGCTGGTTGCTGCCGGTGTCATCGATTTCAAGGATGCGGTTCCTCTGGTCCGTTTGCGTGCCGCCGCGATGCAGCAAGCGGTGCCGGTCGGCACCGGTGCGATGGCGGCCGTACTCGGCCTGGACAACGCCGGCATTGTCGCCGCCTGTGCTGAAGCCGCGCAGGGCGACGTGGTCGAGCCGGTCAATTTCAACGCCAACGGCCAGACCGTGATTGCTGGCCACAAGGCCGCCGTCGAACGCGCCATGGAGGCCTGCAAGGCGCGTGGCGCGAAGATGGCCAAGGCGTTGCCGGTCTCGGCACCCTTCCATTCTTCGCTGATTCGGCCGGCCGCCGACAAGTTGTCCGCGCGTCTGGGCGAATTGACGCTGCGGGCCCCGGCGATTCCGGTGATCAACAATGTCGATGTCGCCATCGAGAACGATCCGGAGCGCATCAAGGATGCGCTGGTCCGTCAGGCCTACAACCCGGTGCGCTGGGTTGAGACGATCCAGAAAATGGCGGCCTTGGGTGTGTCGACCGTGGCAGAGTGCGGCCCCGGCAAGGTGCTGGCCGGTCTGACCAAACGTTGCGCAGACGGGGTTGCCGGTGTGGCGCTGGCCGACGCTGCGGCAATCGAAGCCAATCTTGACCTGGAGTAAAATATGATGAGCGACAAGATTGCGCTGGTCACTGGCGCTACCCGCGGCATCGGCCGCGCCATCGCGCTGGAGTTGGGTCGGCAGGGTGCCACCGTAGTTGGCACGGCAACCAGCGAAGACGGCGCCGGCAAGATTTCCACCTATTTGTCCGAAGCGGGCATCAAAGGGCAGGGAGTCGTCCTCAATGTCACCGACCCGGCCCAGATCGACGTGGTGTTGTCCGACGTTGCCAAGCAGTTCGGCGTTATCACCATCCTCGTCAATAATGCCGGCATCACCCGCGACAATCTGGCAATGCGTATGGGTGACGATGAGTGGGATGCCGTCATCGACACCAACCTTAAGGCTGTTTTCCGACTGTCGCGCGGTGTCATGCGCGGCATGATGAAGGCGCGATTCGGTCGTATCGTCAATATCACCTCGGTCGTCGGTTACTCGGGCAACCCGGGCCAGGCCAACTACTGTGCCGCCAAGGCGGGTGTGGCCGGCCTGACCCGTTCGCTGGCCCGTGAGCTGGGTAGCCGCAACATCACGGTGAACTGCGTTGCGCCCGGATTTATTGCCACCGACATGACCCACGCGCTGAGCGACGAGCAGAAACAGGCCATGCTGGCCTCCATTCCGCTTGGCCGGGCAGGTACGCCGGAGGATGTCGCCGGTGCGGTCGGTTTTCTTGTATCCCCGACTGCCGCCTATGTCACGGGCACGACCGTGCATGTGAACGGCGGCATGTTCATGGATTGATTTCCCGAAGCCTCGGCTTTTGGTACACTTGCATTGTTTTTTTTCGTACCCCATAGAGGGAAGGAGCATTTCTAATGGATAACATCGTAGAGCGCGTCAAGAAGATCGTCGCCGAACAACTGGGCGTAAATGAAGCGGACATCAAGAACGAGTCCTCCTTCGTGGATGATCTGGGCGCGGATTCTCTGGATACCGTCGAACTGGTCATGGCGCTGGAAGAGGAATTCGAGTGCGAGATCCCCGACGAGCAAGCTGAGAAGATCACCAACGTCCAGCAGGCGGTCGATTACATCCTCGCCAACAAGAAGTAATCCATTTCGGCTGATCCCGACAAGGCCGGCCCCGTGGCCGGCCTTGCTACATTTGCTTGCGGAGCTCATCTTGGCACGTCGAAGAGTCGTAATTACCGGCCTGGGGCTCGTTTCCCCGGTTGGAAACAGCGTAGAAGAAGGCTGGCAGAATATTCTTGCCGGTCGTTCCGGCATCGCGCCCGTCACCCGATTCGATACCTCCACCTTTCCGGTCAAGTTCGCCGGTGAGGTGAAAAATTTTGACATCACCCAGTACATTTCCGCCAAGGACGCCCGCCGCATGGATCGTTTCATCCATTACGGACTGGCGGCCGGCATTCAGGCCGTGCGCGATGCCGGTCTGGACAAGGAAAATGTTGCCGATCCGGAGCGTGTCGGCGTGGCAATCGGTTCGGGCATTGGCGGCTTGCCGCTGATCGAGGAAACCAAGGATGAATACAATGCGGCCGGCGTGCGCAAGGTGTCGCCGTTCTTCGTGCCCGGTTCGATCATCAACATGATTTCCGGCAACCTGTCGATCGAGTTCGGCTTCAAGGGGCCGAACCTGGCAATTGTTACCGCGTGTACCACCGGTACGCATTCGATCGGCGAGGCGGCACGTCTCATCGAGTACGGCGATGCCGAAGTGATGGTGGCCGGCGGTGCCGAATCGACCGTTTCGCCGCTTGGCATGGGTGGGTTTTGTGCCGCCCGCGCGCTGTCTACCCGCAACGATGACCCGGCGACGGCCAGCCGTCCGTGGGACAGGGATCGCGACGGCTTCGTTCTGGGCGAGGGTGCCGGCGTTCTGGTGCTGGAAGAGTACGAGCATGCCAAGGCGCGCGGCGCGAAAATTTACGCCGAAGTTGCCGGCTATGGCATGAGTGCCGATGCCTATCACATCACGGCGCCAAACATGGACGGTCCGCGTCGTTCCATGGTCAACGCGCTGAAGAATGCAGGCGTTGCACCATCCGACGTGCAGTACGTCAATGCCCATGGCACCTCGACGCCGCTCGGCGACAAGAACGAGTCGGATGCCATCAAGGCGGCCTTCGGCGATGCCGCATACAAGATTGTCGTGAATTCGACCAAATCGATGACCGGCCATCTGTTGGGAGGCGCCGGTGGTGTTGAGTCGCTGTTTACGGTGCTGGCGATTCATCACCAGATTTCGCCGCCGACCATCAATATCTTCAACCAGGATCCGGAGTGTGATCTGGACTACTGTGCCAACGCGGCGCGGCCGATGAAGATCGATGTGGCACTGAAAAACAATTTCGGGTTCGGCGGAACCAATGGCTCGTTGGTCTTCACACGCATCTGACGCTTAGGTGAACGGACGGCAGCGGTGCAGTTTCCGATCACCATCGGACTGCGCCGTTCGCGTTTTCTGGAAACGTTCCTTTTGCTGACGGCCTTGTTGGCAAGCGCGGTGGTTTTGGCCTTCCCGCAGGCATCTTCGTTTCAGGTGGCGCTTCTGGTGGCGGTCTGGTTGATCGCCTACCGCGCGCGGCAGCGCATGTTGCCGAAATTCGCCGCGGTGCGTCTTGAGGAGAATGGCCGGATAAGTCTGATTCATGAAGGCGAGCAGGCGCCGGTAGCCGCCGATCTATTGCCGGGTGCCATCGCCCATCCCTGGTTGGCTGCGTTCAGGCTGAAAAAAGAGGACAGCCGAACCTGTGCGCTGATTGTGGCTGTCAACAGCCTGAGCGCGGAAGACTTTCGCCGCCTGCGCCTTTTTCTGCGCTGGCGCGCGGAGTTCAGCGCCCGAAGTGACGGCGTCTGACGACCGTATCTTTCGGTTTTTTCAGCATTTCCGGGTAATCGCGTGAATAGTGCAAGCCACGGCTTTCCTTGCGCTGCATCGCACAACGGACGATGAGATCGGCTGTGACCACCAGGTTGCGCAATTCGATCAGGTCGTGACTGACACGAAAGTTTGCATAGAACTCGTCAATTTCGCGCTTCAGCAGACCGATGCGATGTTTTGCCCGCTTCAGGCGCTTGGTGGTGCGCACGATGCCGACGTAGTCCCACATGAAGCGGCGCAGTTCGTCCCAGTTATGGGAAATCACCACTTCCTCGTCGGCATCGGTGACGCGGCTTTCATCCCAGCGGGGCAGCGTGGGAACGGGGGGGGATTTAACGTCTAAAATGTCGTTGACCGCAGCATCGGCAAAGACCAGGCACTCGAGCAACGAATTCGAGGCAAGGCGGTTGGCGCCATGCAGGCCGGTGCAGGAAGCTTCGCCGGCGACATAAAGACCTGGTAAATCGGTGCGCCCGTGCAGGTCGCTGACGATGCCGCCGCAGGTGTAGTGGGCAGCGGGAACGACTGGAATGGGTTCGCTGGTGATGTCGATGCCCAGTTCAAGGCAGCGGGCATGAATGTTGGGGAAGTGGGTAAGGATGAATTCCCTGCCTTTGTGGGAGATATCCAGAAACACGCAGTCGAGGCCGCGCTTCTTCATCTCGAAATCGATTGCGCGGGCCACGATGTCACGCGGGGCTAGCTCCGCGCGTTCATCGTGTTCGGGCATGAAGCGCGTCCCGTCGGGCAGGCAGAGCAGTCCGCCCTCGCCACGAACGGCTTCGGAAATCAGGAAGGACTTGGCCTTCGGGTGGTACAGGCAGGTCGGGTGGAACTGGATGAATTCCATGTTCGCGACGCGACAACCGGCCCGGTAGGCCATGGCGATTCCATCACCGGTCGAAGTGTCGGGATTCGTGGTGTACAGGTAGAACCTTGCCGGCGCCACCGGTCGCGATCAGCGTACTGGAGGCGCCAATGGTAATCACATCGCCATTCCGGCTGTCGAGGATGTAGGCGCCCAAACACCGATTGTCGGCGCTCCCCAGTTTTTCACCGGTGATCAGGTCAATGGCAATATGGCTTTCGAATACGGTGATGTTAGGTGTCTGGCGAACCTGCCTGGTCAGGGTGTCCTGAACTGCCGCGCCTGTTGCGTCGGCTACGTGAATGACGCGGCGGGCACTGTGGCCGCCCTCGCGTGTCAGATGGTAGCCCGATTCGTCCTTGGTGAACGGTACGCCTTGGTCGATCAGCCATTCGATGACCCGCCGGCCATTTTCGACCACAAAGCGAGTCGCGGATTCGTCATTGAGCCACGCGCCCGCGACCAGCGTATCGCGGATATGCGCCTCGATCGAGTCGTGACTGTCGAGGACGGCGGCGATGCCGCCTTGCGCCCACCCCGAGGCCGAATCTTCCAGTGCCCGCTTGCTGACCAGTGCGACCCGGCAGTGTTTGGCCAGGCGCAAGGCAGCCGACTGGCCGGCCAGGCCGCTTCCGATGATCAGGACGTCGAATTTTTGCAAAATGAAGCTCGGTTTGGTGGAATTTGGCCGAATATAGCACGCATGACGACATCAGAATCGTTACAGAAAGTCACAATTAAAGGGATATACCTATCTGCGTGCAGAATTCGGCTAAGCTATACTCAGTTCCACAAAGAGACTAACGATAAACCCCCAGGGAATGCACAAGTCATGAGTGAGCGCGAAATCGACCAGATACTGGTCGAGCGGGCGCAAGGCGGCGATAAACACGCCTTCGACCAGTTGGTGAGCAAGTATCAGCGCAAGCTGGGTCGCTTGCTATCGCGTTTCATCCGTGATGCCGCCGAGGTGGAAGATGTGTCGCAGGAGGCCTTTATCAAGGCTTATCGCGCCTTGCCCTCTTTCCGCGGCGACAGCGCGTTCTATACCTGGCTTTACCGGATCGGTATCAACACGGCAAAGAACTACCTGGTCTCGCAAGGACGAAGGGCGCCCACGTCGACGGAATTCGATAGCGAAGAGGCGGAAACCTTCGAGTCGGCGGATCAGTTACGTGACATCAACACGCCGGAAAGCCTATTGCTGTCGAAGCAGATCGGCGAGACGGTAAACGCCGCGATGGATGCGCTACCGGAAGAGTTGCGGACGGCAATCGTCCTTCGCGAGATTGAAGGGATGTCGTATGAAGAAATTTCCGCGATGATGGATTGCCCGATCGGTACCGTTCGCTCCCGCATCTTCCGTGCGCGCGAAGCCGTGGCGGCAAAGCTCAAGCCCTTGCTCGACATCGCGCCGGACCGGCGCTGGTAACGATGCCGGAAGAGTCAAGCACAATCAGCGCCGTCGTCCGCTCGCTCGACGGCAACGAGGCACTCGTCGAGGTCGAGCATGGCGGTTGCGGGCGCTGCCATGAGAAGGGCGGTTGCGGCGGTCAGCGGATTACGCAGATGTTCTGCGGCGGTCCGCGCACGTACCGGGTCGAAAACGCGGTCGGTGCAACGCCGGGCGAGCGCGTCACCGTGGCCATCGCAGCCGGGAATGTGCGCCGCAGCGCAAATTTGGCCTATGGATTACCGTTGACCACAACCATCGCCGGCGCCTTGCTCGGAACGTGGTTCTCGGGTGATCCAGGCGGCATCGTGGGCGCTGCGCTCGGTCTCATGCTGGCGTTCAGCTATGTCCGGATTCGTGCGCAGGACGCCGCTGGAAATCCGGCGGAGCGCCCCCATATCGTGACACGTCCCTAGTCGATTCAGGAGAAATTTGCCCATGAAGCGTCTAATTCCCCTTTTTTTCGGTCTCTTACTGTGTGCGTCCGCGTCTGCGCAGACGACGCGCGGCTTGCCCGATTTCTCCGAGCTGGCGGAAAAACAGGGGCCGGCCGTGGTCAACATCAGTACGACGACCCAGCTCAAGCGCGGCCACCCGGCGATGCCTTTCCCGTTCGATGAAAACGATCCGGCCTTCGAGTTCTTCAAGCGATTCATCCCGAAAGCGCCAGGTGGCGGGATGCCGCGCGATTTCGAAAACAAGTCGCTGGGCTCCGGCTTCATCATCAGCAGCGATGGCTATATCCTGACCAATGCACACGTTGTGGATGGCGCCGATGAAGTGGTGGTTCGCCTGACCGACAAGCGCGAATTCAAGGCCAGGACCATCGGCGCCGACAAGCGCACCGATGTTGCACTGCTCAAGATTGAGGCCAGCAACCTGCCGGCAGTGAAAATGGCGGATACGGGGCAACTGAAGGTGGGTGAATGGGTGGTCGCGATCGGTTCGCCGTTTGGCTTCGACAACACGGTGACCGCCGGCATTGTCTCTGCCAAGGGGCGTTCGTTGCCGCAGGAAAACTACGTGCCCTTCATCCAGACCGATGTGGCGATCAACCCGGGCAACTCGGGCGGGCCGTTGTTCAACATGCGCGGCGAAGTCGTCGGCATCAATTCGCAGATCTATAGCCGCAGCGGCGGCTACATGGGCGTTTCATTCGCAATTCCCATCGAAGTGGCAATGGAAGTCCAGAATCAGTTGCGCACGTCCGGCAAGGTTAGCCGTGGCCGCATGGGGGTAGTTATCCAGGAGGTCAGCAAGGATCTGGCCGAGTCACTGGGCTTGAGCCGGCCGATGGGGGCCGTGGTCAATGCAGTCGAGAAGGGCGGCCCGGCTGACAAGGCCGGTATCGAACCCGGCGACGTAATACTCAAGTTCGATGGCAAGCCGATCAATGCCTCGGCCGATCTCCCGCGCACGGTCGGTGCAACCAAACCGGGTACACGCTCGACCGTGCAGGTCTGGCGCAAGGGAGCGACGCGGGACATCGCGGTGACCATTGGCGAAATGGGCGACGAAAAGGTTGCAGACAGCCGCCCGGCACGCGGCGTGAAACCAGCGGAACAGGCCGCGAACCGTCTTGGTCTGGTTGTCAGCGAGCTGACCGCGGAGCAGAAACGGGATCTGAAAATGAGCTCCGGACTGCTCATCGAAGAAGTGCGCGGCACTGCCTCGCGTTCCGATTTGCGCCCCGGCGACGTGATCGTTGCCGCCATCAGCAAGGGGGCAACGACCGAGGTGAAAACGGTCGATCAGTTCAACAAGCTGTTGGCCCAGTACGAGAAGGGCAGCAGTGTTACGCTCCTTATCCGGCGTGGCGACATGCAGACATTCGTGACCATCAAGGGGCTCAATGGCAATTGAGTTGCGACTCTGCTCAGCCGCAGCTATTGTCACCTCTGTCACGACATGGAGGTAGCGCTGGCGCCGCTGGCAAGCGAGTTTGGCGCGTCGGTCAAGGTGCTTGATGTTGACGCCGACCCGGTGCTGGAAGCGCGCTATGACGAATTGGTGCCGGTCCTGCTGCATGGCGATGCCGAACTCTGTCATTACTTCCTTGACGCGCCTAAAACCCGTGAATATTTGACTCGAATCCGTTAGAATTCAGGGTCTTCTGAACAGGGAAGGGCGCCGTGAAAGCGCCCTTTTTTTCTCGCATCAATGGATCACATCAGAAATTTCTCCATCATTGCCCACATCGATCACGGCAAATCCACCCTGGCGGACCGGATCATTCACCTGTGCGGTGGTCTTTCCGACCGTGAGATGGAAGCGCAGGTTCTCGATTCGATGGACATCGAACGCGAGCGCGGGATCACCATCAAGGCCCAGACGGCGGCACTGCAATACAAGGCGCGCGACGGGAGAGTCTATAACCTCAACCTGATCGACACGCCGGGGCACGTTGACTTCTCCTACGAGGTTTCCCGTTCGCTGTCTGCCTGCGAAGGGGCGCTACTGGTGGTCGATGCCTCGCAGGGTGTCGAGGCGCAGACTGTCGCCAACTGCTACACGGCGCTCGACCTGAATGTCGAAGTGGTGCCGGTACTCAACAAGATCGATTTGCCGTCGGCCGATCCGGAAAATGCCCGCCAGGAAATCGAGGACGTGATCGGGATCGATGCCGCGGAAGCAGTGCTCGCTTCAGCCAAGACGGGTCTCGGCGTCGAAGATATCCTGGAGGCCGTTGTCGCCCGTATCCCGCCGCCCAAGGGCGATCCGGATGCGCCGCTCAAGGCCTTGATCATCGACTCCTGGTTCGACAACTACGTCGGCGTCGTCATGTTGGTGCGTGTTGTCGACGGTGTCCTGAAACCCAAGGACAAGTTGCTGTTCATGGCGACCGGCGCCCAGCAATTGTGCGAGCAGGTCGGCGTGTTCGCCCCGAAATCGGAGTCGCGCGAGGCGCTGCGGGCCGGAGAGGTCGGTTTCGTCATTTCCGGCATCAAGGAACTGAAAGCGGCCAAGGTCGGCGACACGATTACCACAATGGATCGCAAGGCGGCTGAGGCCTTGCCCGGCTTCAAGGAAATCAAGCCGCAGGTCTTTGCCGGGCTGTATCCGGTTGAATCGAATCAGTACGATTCGCTGCGCGAGTCCCTGGAAAAGCTCAAACTCAATGATTCGTCGCTGCAATACGAACCGGAAGTTTCGCAGGCGCTTGGTTTCGGTTTTCGCTGCGGCTTCCTTGGCCTGCTGCACATGGAGATTGTCCAGGAACGTCTCGAGCGCGAGTTCGATCAGGACCTGATCACGACGGCGCCGACTGTCGTTTACGAAGTCGTTTTGCGCGACGGTACGGTTGTCCAGGTCGAAAACCCGGCCAAGCTGCCCGAAATAACGAAAACGGAAGAGGTCCGCGAACCGATCATCACGGCAACGATCTTCGTGCCGCAGGACTATCTCGGCAACGTCATTACGCTGTGCAACCAGAAGCGCGGCACCCAGGTTGACATGCACTATCACGGTCGCCAGGTAAAGCTGGTCTATGAAATGCCGATGGCCGAGGTCGTGATGGATTTCTTTGACAAGCTGAAATCCTGCTCGAAGGGATACGCGTCGCTCGACTACGATTTCAAGGAGTACCGCGCCGCCGATGTGGTCAAGCTCGATATCCTGATCAACGGCGAAAAGGTTGATGCCCTGTCATTGATCGTGCACCGCTCCAACGCCCAATATCGCGGCCGCGAGTTGGCCAGCAAGATGCGCGAGCTCATTCCACGCCAGATGTACGACGTCGCCATTCAGGCAGCGATCGGTTCGCACATCATCTCGCGCGAGAACGTCAAGGCGATGCGCAAGGATGTGCTGGCCAAGTGCTATGGCGGCGATATTTCCCGTAAAAAGAAGCTGCTGGAGAAGCAGAAGGCCGGCAAGAAACGCATGAAACAGGTGGGCAGCGTGGAGATCCCGCAGGAAGCCTTCCTCGCCGTGCTGCGTGTTGATAATTGAGAACAATCGATGAACTTTGCGCTGATCCTTTTCGTGCTGCTGGTGATAACTGGCGTGCTCTACGCGGTCGACATCCTGAAGTTCCGAAAATTGCGCGTCAAGGGCGCCAAGGAACCACTTTGGGTGGAGTGGGGCGCCGGCTTCTTCCCGGTGATCCTGATCGTCTTCGTATTGCGCTCCTTCTTGTTCGAGCCATTCAAGATTCCTTCCGGATCAATGATCCCGACGCTGCAGGTGGGTGACTTCATTCTGGTGAACAAATTCACCTATGGCATTCGCCTGCCGGTGATCAACAAGAAAATCATCCCTATCAATTCGCCGCAGCGCGGTGACGTCATGGTGTTCCGCTACCCGGAAGATCCGTCACTCGATTACATCAAGCGGGTGATCGGCGTGCCGGGCGATACCATCGCCTATCAGAACAAGCGCCTGACGATCAACGGGCAGCCGGTCGATATCACCAAGGCGGCCGATTATCTCCACCCGGAACGGCTCTACTATTCGGAACAATATGTCGCTAGAATGGGCGAAACAGAGCATCGTTACCTGAATGACAGCGATGCGCCGGCCTTCATTCCGGATGCAACCCGGTTTCCGCACCGTGAAAATTGCACCTACAATGCTGCCGGGGTAATCTGCAAGGTACCGGAGGGCTATTATTTCGTGATGGGTGACAACCGTGACAACAGTCGCGACAGCCGTTTCTGGGGCTTTGTGCCAGAACAGAATATTGTGGGCAAGGCATTCTTTGTCTGGCTCAATTTCAGTGATCTCGGCCGGATCGGTTCCTTCAAGTGAGGAGAGTTAGATGAAGCATCAACGTGGCGTAGCCCTCTCCGGGCTCATTTTCTGGGGGGTGATCATTGCCCTTGTGGCCGTACTGGGCATGAAAGTCGTGCCGACCTATATCGAGTATTACAAGATACTCAAGGACGCCAAGGCCTCGGTGAACAAGGTGGGGCCGGACGCCACGGTGGCGGACGTCAGGAAGACATTCGACAACTTTGCCAATATCGATTCCCTCGAATTCGAGGGAAAGCAACTCGACATCACGAAGGATGGCGGGAAAATCGTGGCTTCATTCGAATACGACAAGCGTATCCCCTTGTTTGCCAACGTCAGTCTGCTCATCAACTACAAGGGCTCGACTGCTGAATAGCCGGGAATGAGCCTCTCGACGCTGACGGCAGCGCTGGGCCATGCCTTTGGCGATCGCGCCCTGTTGCAGACTGCGCTGACCCATCGCAGTTTCGGTGTTCCCAACAATGAGCGCCTGGAGTTTCTCGGTGACGGCGTCCTGAACTGCGTGATTGCCATCGCGCTTTTCCGGCGCTTTCCGGACATTCCCGAGGGCGATCTCTCGCGTCTGCGCGCCAATCTGGTTCGTCAGGAAGCGCTGCATCGCCTGGCAATATCGCTGAGTCTGGGCGACTATCTGCGCCTTGGCGAGGGAGAACTGAAGAGCGGTGGCAGTCAGCGCCCATCGATACTCGCCGATGCGGTCGAGGCGCTGATCGGCGCAGCTTTCCTTGACGGTGGCTTCGACGCTGCGCAAACAATGGTGGCCCGCCTCTATCTTCCGTTGTTTGACGAGATGAAACCGGGCGAGGTTATCAAGGATGCCAAGACGCGCCTGCAGGAGTGGCTGCAGGGCAGAAAAAAGCCGATCCCGCGCTATCACTTGCTGGAAGCCTCGGGCGCTGCCCACGAACAGCGTTTTGCGGTCGCCTGCGAAATCGATAATCCGCCACTGCGCACGACCGGCCATGGCGCCAGTCGTCGTCTGGCCGAACAGGCAGCCGCCGACAACGCTCTGAAAGCACTCAAGGCATGAAAAAAATCCGTTCGGGCTATATCGCCATCGTCGGCCGCCCCAATGTTGGCAAGTCAACGCTGCTCAACCGCCTGGTCGGCGAGAAGATCAGCATTGTTTCGCGCAAGGCGCAGACCACGCGGCACCGGATTACCGGCATCGTCACCAACGAAGATGCGCAATTCGTCTTTGTCGACACGCCGGGTTTTCAGACCAAATATGCCAATGCTCTCAACCGGGCGATGAATCGCGGTGTGACCCAGACGCTGAGCGACGTCGATCTTGTTCTTTTCGTCATCGAGGCCGGGCGCTACGATGCCAAGGACCAGGCGGTCGTCCGCCTGCTGCCGAAAGACCGGCCGGTCATTCTGGTCGTGAACAAGACCGATCAGTTCAAGGAGCGTAACGCCTTGCTGCCGTTCCTTGCCCAGGTCGCGGCTGATCACGATTACGCGGCCATCGTCCCGATCAGTGCCACCAAAGGGCGCCAGACCGCGGAATTGCTTGCCGAGGCGCGCAAGCATCTGCCCAACGAGGGCCTGATGTTCCCGGAAGACGATCTGACCGATAAGAGCGAGCGATTTCTCGCCGCCGAATACATTCGTGAAAAAGTATTCCGCCTGCTCGGTGATGAGTTGCCCTATGCGACGACGGTCGAGATCGAGAAATTCGAAATCGAAGGAAACCTGCGCCGGATATTCGCCGCCATCGTCGTGGACCGTGAAAGCCACAAGGCCATCGTCATCGGCAAGGGCGGCGAATCGCTCAAGCGGATTGCCAGCGAGGCGCGCCAGGACATGGAGCGCCTGTTCGACGGCAAGGTTTATCTTGAAGTCTGGGTCAAGGTCAAGTCCGGCTGGAACGATGATGAACGTCTGCTGAAGAGTCTCGGCTACGAATGATTCAGCGCAGCAAAGTCGACGGCCAGCCGGCTTACGTCCTGCACTCCCATCCGTTCCGGGAAACCAGTCTCATCGTTGAAGTCTTTTCCCGGGATTTCGGGCGCCTGGCGCTTCTGGCGCGCGGGGCCCGCCGGCCACGATCCGCCCTTCGCGGCCTGTTGATGTCCTTCCAGCCCATTGAGGTGGCCTGGGCCGGCAAGGGTGAGGTGCTCACGCTGATGAAAGCCGAATGGCAGGGCGGCCTGCCCTTGCTGGCCGGTGAGGCGCTCTTTTGCGGCTATTACCTCAATGAACTCCTGATGCATCTGTTGCCGCGCGAAGATGCCCATGAGCGCTTGTTCGCCTGCTACGGCGAGATGCTGGCACGGTTGGCGAATGCGCCACACGGCAAGGTCCGCGAAGCGGACCTGCGCAGCTTCGAGAAGGCCCTGCTGCGGGAACTTGGCTACGGACTGGCACTGGATCGGGACAGCGAGGGGCGAGCGATCTTGCTGGACAGCCATTACACTTACCGCATGGAACAAGGGCCGGTGCGCCTGGAGCACGCCGAGGCCGCAGCGCAGGTGGTCAGCGGCAAGACCCTGCTCGATCTGGAAGCCGAGGATTTTACCGACCCGCGTTCGCGCGGCGAGGCGAAGATGCTGATGCGCACCCTGATGGCCTACTACCTGGCCGGTACCGAGCTTGAAACACGAAAGATATTCAAGGAGTTGCAGGAGTTATGATCGAACTGGGCGTCAATATTGACCATGTAGCCACCTTGCGTCAGGCGCGCATGACCTATGAACCGGATCCCGTGTGGGCCGCCGTCGAGGCGCATCTTGGCGGGGCGGATGGCATCACCGTCCATCTGCGCGAAGACCGCCGCCACATTCAGGATGCCGATGTCAGGCGCCTGCGTGACCTGACCCAGATCAAGCTCAATCTGGAAATGGCGGCAACCGATGAAATGGTCGGAATTGCCTGTGCGCTAAAGCCGGAAATGGCGATGCTGGTGCCGGAAGGGCGCCACGAGATAACCACCGAAGGCGGGCTGGACGTACTGGCGCAGGAATGTCGCCTGAGAGACGTCATCAGCCGTCTGGCTGACGCAGGCATCATGACCAGTGTCTTCATCGATGCCGAGTTGCCGCAGATCGAGGCGGCCGCGCGGATCGGTGCCCGCGTCTGCGAAATTCACACGGGCCCCTATGCGCACGCCTTTTATGCTCAGGGGGCGTGATGCGGAGTCGACCGCCGTTGTTGCGGAACTCGACAAGATTCGCCAGGCGGGCACGGCGGCTCGCAATCTTGGCATGCGCTTCAACGCCGGCCACGCGCTCAATTACTACAACGTTCAGCCGGTCGCCGGGCTGGCCGGGGTTCGCGAACTGCACATCGGCCATTCGATTGTCAGTCGCTCGCTGTTCATCGGCCTGCGTGAAGCGGTGCGCGAGATGAAGCAATTGATGCGCGAAGCAGCAGAGCGCGGCGAATGATCTACGGCATCGGCACCGACATTGTCGCTGTGGCTCGCCTACGCGAGATGTGGGAGCGCCATGGCGAGAAGACGCTGGACAGGCTGCTGGCCGAGGCGGAGCGCGCGGATTTCACCAGGGCGGCCGACAAGGGGCGCTTTCTCGCCAAGCGCTTTGCTGCCAAGGAGGCATTCGGCAAGGCGCTGGGCACGGGGATTCGTGCGCCCGCCCTTCTTTCGGCCATCGCGGTGACCCATGACGAGATCGGCAAGCCAGCCCTTGCCTTCTGCGGTCGAACTGGAAAAACTGCTCGAAAATCGTAATCTTGTGGCGCACCTTTCAATCAGCGACGAAGCAGAATACGCCGTCGCCTTCGTCATTCTGGAACACGCATGATTCATTTGCCCCTCGGCCCGCTGATGATCGACATCGCCGGTTGCGAACTCACGGATGTCGACCGGCAGCGTCTGTGTCATCCACTGGTCGGCGGCATCATTCTGTTTACGCGCAATTATTCGAATTCCGCACAGTTGGCGGCATTGACCGACCAGATCCATGCCTTGCGCCAGCCAGCGTTGCTGATTGCGGTTGACCACGAAGGGGGCAGGGTACAGCGCTTTCGTGACGGATTCACGCGCTTGCCGCCGATGGCCGCGCTGGGCCGCCTATGGGATGAAAGTCCGGAGGCAGCGACGGTGGCGGCCCGTCAGGTCGGCTATGTACTGGCGGCGGAACTGCGTGCCCGCGGCGTCGATTACTCGTTTACGCCGGTGCTCGACCTCGACTACGGCCCGTCACGCGTCATCGGCGACCGTGCCTTCCATCGTCTGCCGCACGCTGTCGTGGCGCTTGCCGGAGCACTGGCGCACGGCCTGCGTGACGCCGGCATGGGTTCCTGCGGCAAGCATTTCCCCGGGCACGGCTACGTCATTCCCGATTCGCACGTCGATTTGCCGGTCGATGATCGGACACTTGAAGCCCTGCAGGAGGATATCCAGCCCTACCGCGAACTGGTTCTGGACGGGGTCATGGCGGCACACGTCATTTACGATTGCGTTGATTGCAATACAGCTGTATTTTCAGACAAATGGATTGCATATTTAAGAAACGACGTTAAGTTTTCAGGTGTCGTTTTCACCGACGATCTGTCAATGGCTGGTGCAGGTGTGGTCGGCGCGATGCTCAACCGTGTCGAGACGGCCTATCGCGCCGGCTGCGACATGTTGCTGGTGTGCAATGCGCCGGATGCGGTCGCTGACATTCTGGAATACTGGCGTCCGGAAATCGACCCGGCGCGGGGCGCGCGGGTCGCGGCACTGATTCCCGAAAAGCCCCCCGTGGATTGGGCTAGCTTGCAGAGCGATCCGGTGTACCGGGCAGCACTGGAAAGCATTGCCCGATTGAGCACCTGAAACGGAAATCGGGCAGCCGAGGCTGCCCGAAGATCGTGTCTGACCGCGCCGGAATTTACTTGACGCGATTCTTGTATTCGTCGGTACGGGTGTCAATTTCGATCTTGTCGCCGATGCTGACGAACGCCGGCACCGGCAATTCAAAACCGGTTGCCAGGCGGGCCGGCTTCATGACCTTGCCCGAGGTGTCGCCCTTGACGGCGGGTTCGGTGTAGATGACCTCGCGAACCACGCTGTTCGGCAGTTCGACGGAGATTGCCTTGCCGTTGTAAAAAACGACTTCGCAGGCCAGTCCGTCTTCCAGATACTTCAGTGCGTCGACCATGTTTTCGGCTTCGACTTCGAATTGCTCGTAGTCGGCGTCCATGAATACGTACATCGGATCGGCGAAGTAGGAATAGGTCACTTCCTTCTTGTCGAGCTGGACGACTTCGAACTTGTCGTCGGCCTTGTAAACGGCTTCGGAAGCGGCGCCGGTCAACAGGTTCTTGAGCTTCATCTTGACTACGGCAGCATTGCGGCCGGACTTGTTGTACTCGGTCTTCTGGACGACGAGCGGGTCGGCACCGACCATGATTACGTTGCCGGAGCGGAGTTCCATTGCGGTCTTCATTCGGGATTCCCAAAAAAACTGAAAAAATAGAAAAAACGTTAAATTATACCTTGGAAGCGCAGAATTTGACGAGCGTTGACGCCATGTCGGAGGATCGGGCGAGTTGGCGCGACCAGATTGCCGAATATTTGGCAATCTGCGGCCAATGGGCAAAAAAGTCTGTCCAGGCGTCGGCCACCCCGATACCGGTATTCCAGGCGCGGAACATTGCGGCGACTGCTTGGCGTGACGCCTCGTCGAGACCGGCCGTGTAATGCGTCAGAAAGGCCTCCATTTTGATCAGGTGAGCGCCTTCATCCTGCGGGTAGGCCTGCCAGACGAACGGTTTGCCGGCGCATTGCGCGCGCACGAACGAATCCTCGCCGCGCACGAAATTGATTGCGCAGCGCCAGAGCAGGCGGTCGTAGCCATCCTGCGCCAGGAAAGGCATCGGCTGGATGCTCAGGTTGCCGCGTTGCCGGGACGCCGCAGCGCCCAACCAAAGCTTGACCGCTGCCAGCGGCTTGCCGGGCGGCACGTAGCAGCAGACGGGGCTGGCCGACCCGGCCAGACTGTCGAGAAGTGCGCCGACCGGTGCCGTTTCGTAGCAAAACAGGCTGACCTCGAGCGTGCCCGGCGCCGTCACCGGCGCCGGTTCAGCATCCCGGCTTGCCAGCAGGCCGGCCTCGCGCAGCAATCCGCCGCTGGCCGGGGAAAATCCGGGGAAGTAGAAATATTTGACCAGCGGCAGGGAAGGGTGGGGCGACGCCATGCCGTGGCAATCGCCTGCCCAGCCTTCAGCCGTCAGATATTCGAGATTGATCCAGCAGGGCCTTGGGTTGGTCGCAGCCATCATCTGGATGTAGGCTGGCGGCAGTTCGCAGGCGAAGGCCTCGATAACCACCTCGGCGACACGGTCAACCCTAACAGTCTCCGTCCATTGGCAGATTTCCACGCCGTCGATGCGCTGTCGGTCCGGTGCACTGCTGACGCGCGGGCACAGCAACTTCAGCGAACGCAAATCATCGACCCACAGGCGCACCAAAATTCCGTGCTCGGCGGCGAGTTGCCGGGCCAGTCGCCAGCAAATGCCGATATCGCCAAAGTTGTCGATGACCCGGCAAAAGATGTCCCAATGTCGCTGCATGGGTGCCATGCTAACATCCTCACCATGCCTGAATTCAGTGATCCCCGGGGCTGTACAGCCTGTTCCCGCCTTGCCGCACATCTTGCGTTCATCCGCCGCCGCGACCCGGATTGGCATGCACTGCCGGTTCCTGCCTTCGGCACGCTCGACGCCCGCCTGCTGGTCGTTGGCCTGGGGCCGGGCGAAAAAGGCGCGAACCGCACCGGCCGTCCATTCACCGGCGATGTCGCTGGCGAACTGCTTTATCCGGCATTGCATCGCTATGGTTTTGCCAACATGGCCGAGCCGCTGGGCGCTGATGGCTGGGCCAATCCTGCCCTGCGCTTGAACGACTGCCGCATTACCAACGCGGTGCGTTGCCTGCCCCCGGCGAACAAGCCGACCACGGCGGAAATCCGCCAGTGCAATGGGCATCTCGCAGCGGAACTGGCGGCGATGAGCCGGCTCAAGGTGATCGTCGCCCTTGGCGCAATTGCCCACCAGGCGCTGCTGTGGGCCTACGGCCTCAAGCTGAAGGAGCATCCCTTCGGACACAACGTGGCGCATCCGCTGCCGGATGGCCGGCTGCTCGTCGACAGCTATCACTGCAGCGGCTACAACTGGCGTACCGGCCGACTTTCCCGTGCAAGCTTCGAAGCGGTGTTCGCCGGTGTCACGGCCCATCTCGCCTAAACGCATGCCGCCATGAGCTTCGATGCAAAGGCTTTTCTGGCGACGCTTACTGAGCTGCCCGGCGTTTACCGGATGCTTGATGCCGGCGGTGCGGTACTTTATGTCGGCAAGGCCAAGAATCTGAAAAAGCGCGTCACTTCGTATTTCCGGGACAACCTCGCCAGCCCGCGCATCGCGCACATGGTCAGCCAGATCGCCAGCATGGAAACCACCTCGACCCGTACCGAGGCCGAAGCCCTGCTGCTTGAAAACAACCTGATCAAGTCACTCGCGCCGCGCTACAACATCCTGTTCCGCGATGACAAATCCTATCCCTATATCGTGCTCACCCACGGCAAGTTTCCGCGGCTGGGTTTCTACCGGGGTAACCCTGACCGCAAGGCCGACTATTTCGGGCCCTATCCTTCCTCCTGGGCAGTGCGCGACAGCATTCATCTGCTGCAAAAGATGTTTCGCCTGCGTACCTGCGAGGACACGGTCTTTGCCAATCGTTCGCGTCCCTGCCTGCTGTTCCAGATCAAGCGTTGCAGCGGCCCGTGTGTCGGGCGCATCGCTCCCGAGGACTACGCCGGCGACGTGCAGCTGGCGGCAATGTTCCTGCTCGGCAAGCAGCAAGAAGTTACCAAACGACTGAGCAAAGCGATGGAAGAGGCGTCCGGGCGCCTGGCATTTGAGCAGGCAGCGATCTATCGCGACCAGATCCAGTCATTGCATCAGGTCCAGGAAAAGCAGTTTGTCTCGAGCAGCAAGGGCGAGGACGTCGATATCGTCGTCGCGCTCAAGGAGATGGGGCAATTGTGTGTCAACCTCGCAATGGTGCGTGGTGGCCGGCATCTCGGCGACCGGCCGCAGTTTCCGAGCAATGCCGGAGACTCCTCGCCGGCCGATGGCGTTGCCGCGTTTCTGCGTCAACATTACGCCATGCACCCCGCGCCGGCACGTATCGTCGTCTCGCCGGCGCCGGCCGAAGAAGAGGGGAGTGATGCGCCAGGCACGCTGGCCGAACTGGCCGGCCGACCGGTACCGCTGGCGGAGGCCCGCTCGCCCTTGCAGCGCGCCTGGGTGGACATGGCAATCCAGAATGCACGGCTCGCAATTTTCGCCCGCAATCAGGCTACTGCTCGCCAGGAGCAGCGCCTTGCCGCCCTGCAGGAAGTTCTCCAGTTGACCGATCCGGTGGTACGTATCGAATGTTTCGACATCAGCCATACGCAGGGCGAGGCTACTGTCGCCTCGTGCGTGGTCTACGCCGGAAACGGCATGAAAAAATCCGATTACCGGCGCTACAACATTCGCGACATCCAGCCTGGTGATGATTACGCCGCCATGCGCCAGGCCGTCACGCGCCGCTACGACAAGGTCGCCGCCGGCGAGGGAACGGCACCCGACCTGATCCTGATTGATGGCGGCAAAGGCCAGATCAGTTCCGCCTTTGCCGCGCTCGCCGATCTTGGACTGACGCACCTGCCGATGCTGGGTGTTGCCAAGGGAGAAGAGCGCAAGCCTGGGCTGGAGACGCTCATATTTGCCGATGGCCGCGAACCGCTGCACCTCCCGCCCGAACATGCGGCCCTCCACCTGATTCAGGAAATCCGCGATGAGGCGCACCGCTTTGCCATTACCGGACACCGGGCCCGGCGCGGCAAGGCGCGCAAGACATCGACGCTGGAAAGCCTTCCCGGCATCGGGGCGGCTCGGCGCAAGGCGCTGGTCGCCCGCTTTGGCGGCTTGCCCGGGGTGCTCGCCGCCAGTCCGGAGCAACTGGCTGAGGTCTCCGGCATCAGTCGGGAACTGGCGGAAAGAATCCACGCTGCATTACACTGAGCGCATGCCTCTCAATCTGCCCATCCTGCTGACCTGGTTACGGATCGTCGCCATCCCGCTGCTCATCGCCGTATACTATCTGCCTGTTTCCTGGGCTACCCCCTATGAGCGCGATCTCGCTGCCACGGCGATCTTTCTCGCGGCAGCAGTTACCGACTGGGCGGATGGCTATCTGGCGCGCAAGTGGAACCAGACCTCGGCTTTCGGTGCCTTCCTTGACCCGGTTGCCGACAAACTGATGGTGGCCGCGGCTCTGATTGTGCTCGTTCAACTCGGCAGGGCCGATGCCATCGTCGCCACGATCATCATCGGGCGTGAGATCACCATATCGGCGCTGCGCGAGTGGATGGCGAAGATCGGCGCCGGCAAGAGCGTCGCTGTTTCCATGCTGGGCAAGATCAAGACGTTTTCCCAGATGCTGGCCATACCGCTCCTGCTCTACTACACACCGGTTTTCGGACTGGATACACCCTGGCTGGGCAACGGCCTGGTCTGGATCTCCGCATTGTTGACGCTCTGGTCAATGGGATATTACCTGCGCATGGCCTGGCCGGAGATCGTCAAGCGCACTGCGGGCAACTAAACCCGGAATGAATGTTGACATTCCCTCTGCAGCGCCTATAATGCGCGCTCTGTTCGGGGCGGCAGTAGCTCAGTTGGTAGAGCGCAACCTTGCCAAGGTTGAGGTCGAGAGTTCGAGACTCTTCTGCCGCTCCAGTCTTTCCGGGGAACGCGCCGCTTTCCCTTTTTAGTTGGTCTGGAACGATTTCCAGCAAGGCGCGATAGCAAAGCGGTTATGCACCGGATTGCAAATCCGTGTAGGTCGGTTCGACTCCGGCTCGCGCCTCCAAGAATTCAATATTAAATCAATGACTTATAAGCCAACCTTGAGTTGGCTTTTCTTTTTTCAAAGCTTAAAAAAGCTTGAAAAAGCCATGAAAACCTACCGAAAATAGGTCAAACCTACCGCTCCTTTTTAGTTAAATCCGTGTAATCCAGTTATGCTGGTAGCAATGGAAGGGATGAGGTGAGGTCATGGCGAGCAAAAAATATCTGTCAAACGGTACTCGGATTCAATACACGATTACCCGAAAAATTATTCCAGGCAAGAAACTGTATTACTCCTGTAGCAAAGCCGAGGAGGCCATCTATGATGCGTGGATTGCCAAGCTCGAAGCAACGTTGGATTTGGGTGTAATCCCGCCAGAGATTAAAGAAAAATTTGATGGAAAGCACCACGAGCCTGGCGGTACCGATACATTCGGTTGGTTGCTTCGCAGCTATCGAAAGGCCGCGGGGGATCAGAACATCAAAGACGATGACCTCAGCT
>CAWFGN010000009.1:0-114215 GCA_963815365.1 uncultured beta proteobacterium | reverse complement strand
ATGACAAAGAAAAACTTATGCTTGATATGATCCGAGATCACATCTTCTTTGAAGGCAAGTTTCAGTCCATCAGCAAGATTCTGCACCAATCCGGCAGCCCTGAAGCCAAAGATACCGGCACGGTTGGGGCCGGAACGATCCTGGAAATAACCGGCACCTCTTCGTTCCATCCAGACACAAACGGCGACGAAACAGAGCGGAACAAAAGCGCTGAAGGCAACGCGAATGACAATCATTAAATAATCAAGCGGTGACATTGGCAGCCTCACTTTTCTTTAAGTTCAATCCCTCCGCCGGGATCTTGTCAGGTTCAAACTCTTGGAGTGCGCTGATGCATTGTTGTAATACTGAAAATCGTTGCTGGTCGGTCTGTAAAGGACTACCTAAGCCGGACAGCTATTTCGCAGATATCGGCGAGATCGTTGTTTTTGGTGAGTGGCTTTGGCAAAATGCTGCAGGATACTGTCGCAGTTGATAATGGTCCCTGCATATTCAGTATATGATGCGACGGGAATTGCCATCTCGGCCATCGCCGTGCACTGGTTATCGTGGGTTGCAACAGCTATGACCTTGGTTTCTTTGAGCAGTTTATTCAACTCATTTTCTGTCATAAGAGAGGCTGAGATCATTATTGAAGTTCAGGAGGAGATTTGCCTCCTGCACGGCCTTTTCAAAGCTCTCTTTAGAACAGTCGATGCCAAGAAGAGTGAGACCGGCGCGGTTGGCAGCTTTGTCATCCTGGATGAGATACTCGTCCCCATCACCTTTTTTGAGATAGCCTTCACTAAAGCCGGAAAGTGATGCGCCAAGTTTTTCAGCAAGGGCCTTTACGCTGACCATCTGCTCCAGAGAACAGTTTGGTGAACAGGATAATGGCTATTTTCCCTGCCTGTTCCATTGCTTTGGTGCAGGCGGCTAGGACATCGTCAAGTGATCGTTCTTTGTTGCTGAGTTTGGCTGTGGTGAGGCGTCCTTCGTTTTCCTTTTTGTAGCTCAATCGCCCATCGTCACACATGAAGTATCCGTTGACCTGCTCATTGAGCCGTGGTCGAAACCGGTATATTACATCGTCTTTATATTTTTCTCGATTGTGATCAATAGTAATATTGCAGCCTTTGGCACAGCCATGGCAGATTCCCGGAGCTTTTTTCAAGAACCATACCCGTTGTTTAAAACGAAAATCTTTGCTGGTCATGGCGCCAACCGGACAAAGATCAACCACGTTCAGAGCGTATCGATTGGTAAGCGGCCTGCCTGGGAAGATGTTGACCCTGGCGTCGTCAGTCCTGTTGATAATGCCGAGTTCTCCGGTCTTGGTGATTTCTCGACAGAACCGTACGCATCTGCCGCAAACCACGCAACGTTCCTGATCGTGGACCACCCCGGCACCAAAATCCATCTTTTTGCCTTTGGTGACTTGAGGTACTGTCATCCGGCTATCAGCCTGATCGTACGACATATAATAGTCTTGGAGCTTACACTCGCCGGCCTGATCACAGACAGGACAATCGGTCGGATGGTTGATCAATTCAAATTCCAGCACATCGTGCTGGATCTTTTTGATATGTTCTGCGTCAAGCAACACCTTCATACCTTCCTGAGCGGGCGTTTTGCACGCCGGTACCAGGGGTGGTCTGCCATCTTCAATCCCGACGAGACACATTCGGCAATTGCCGTCGGCACCGAGTGCCGGGTGGTAACATAAGTGAGGAATTTCGATGCCGACAGCACCGACAGCGTCGATCAGGTTTTTGCCCGATTCGACCTCGACCTCGACTCCGTTTACAAAAAGTTTAATCTTGTCAGCCATGGGGTGCCTTATTCCTATTTCGCTTCTGCTGCTAAAGAATCGTTTGTTGCCACATATGCCTCAAATTCGTGCCTGAACTTATCAAGATAACTGCGCACCGGCATGGTGCAGGCAGCAGATAGTACACACACAGTCTTCATTTCAATATTGTCGCACAGCTCACGGAGCAGGTTGACATCGGTCATCGTGCCGTCGCCGGCCAGTATTTTCTTGATAATCTTCAACATCCAGCCAAGACCTTCCCGGCAGGGAGTGCATTGGCCGCACGACTCATGGTGATAGAAGTCGATAAGGTTTTTAACCAGCTTGACCATGTCGACGGTTTCATCTAAGACGACGATACCACCGGAACCAAACATGGTCTTATGCGCGGCCATGGACTCGTAATCAAGGGTCACAGTTTTGGCTTCTTCCGGGAGCAGAACCGGAGTTGAACTTCCACCGGGAATGACACCTTTGAGTTTCCTGCCCTTCCAGACCCCGCCGGCAACTTTGTCGATGACCTCAAGAAGAGGTAAGCCCAGCGGCAGTTCGTACATGCCGGGTTTTTCGACGTGACCGGAGATACCAAAAAGATGTGTTCCCGGGCTTTTTTCCGTCCCGTGGGCCTTGTATGCATCGGCACCATTTTCGATAATAAAAGGTAACGATGCTATGGTCTGCACGTTGTTGATGATAGTTGGGCAGCCGTACAACCCGGCGACCGCGGGAAATGGTGGTTTGCTGCGTGGTTGGCCTTTTTTACCTTCAATCGATTCCAGCAGAGCAGTCTCTTCGCCGCAGACATAAGCCCCTGCACCGCGATGGACCGTGACGTTTAATTTAAAATCATGGCCTGCAACACTGTCGCCGAGATATCCGGCGTCATAGGCTTCATCTATTGCCGCCTGGAGTGCCTTAACCTGGGTGGTATATTCGCCGCGGATATAGATATAGGCATCGTGGCAACCTATAGCATAGCTGCATATGATTATCCCTTCGATCATCATATGCGGATCTTTGACGAGGATATAACGGTCCTTAAATGTTGCCGGTTCCGACTCGTCGGAGTTGACTGTCAGATAGACGGGTTTCCCTGTATTCTTTGGCAAAAAGCTCCATTTGACACCGGCTGGAAAGCCTGCCCCGCCTCTTCCTCTTAGACCACTGTTTTTTACCACATCAGTGACCTCTTCCGGTTTCATGGCAAAGACTTTGTCAAGGGTGGCATAGGCGCCGTGCTTTATGGCGACTTTGATTTTATGGGCGTCTTTAGTATCGAACTTGGCACTGAGAATTTTAACTTCCATATCTCTTTTGCCTCCTTATTTCAATGTGGCCAGCAGCGATTTCAGCTTATCCACGTCCATATTCTCGTGGAATTCGCCATTGACCTGAACAACCGGGGCGGTACCGCAGTGACCCAAGCATTCGACCTCTTCCAGACTGAATTTGCCATCGTCGCTTATCTGTCCGGGTTGTATGCCGATGTCGTTTTTCAGATAATCGACAATCTCCTGCTTGCCGCGCAGCCAGCAGGAAAGCGTACGACAGACGCAGATATGATTTTTGCCCATCGGGTGAAGGTTGTACATGGTGTAAAACGTTGCTGCTTCATACACCTTGCTGGCAAAGGTACCAATACGGTCGGCTGCATAGGCCATTGCCTCCTGGCTTATCCAGCCTTCCTGCTCCTGGATCAACCAGAGCGCAGGAAGAATCATCGACTCCCGGGTCGGATACCGTTTGATAAGCCTCTCGAATTCAGCATCCCTTTCCTTGTCGAACTGGAATGGTGTTCCTGTTGAAATCAGTTGTGAACGATCGCTCATCTGTCCAGCTCCCCACCGATTATATTGATACAACTCAGGTTGATGACGGCGTCTGCTATCATATTTCCTTCAACCATTTTATGAAAACCACCCATGATATAAAAACACGGTGGTCGAACCTTTAGTTTGTAGGGTGTGCCAGACCCATCGGAGACGAAATGAAAACCGAGCTCCCCGTTTGCTGCCTCAAAAGAGTCATACCATTCACCGAGAGGGGCCTTGACTCCTTCAAAAACCAACTTGAAGTGGTTAGCCAACCCTTCAATATTGTTATATACCTGTTGCTTTGGCGGCAGACATACCTGGGAGTCTTTGACGTTGACTGGGCCTGCCGGGATATGTTTCATGGCCTGGCGAATGATGCGGATGGATTGGGCCATTTCATAAAAACGAATCATAAAGCGGTCGTAGATATCACCGTTGGTGCCGACCGGAACCTCGAAATCAAAAGACTCGTAATTATAATAAGGAGCATCTTTGCGGAGATCGTAAGGAACACCGCTGGCCCGAAGAACAGGACCGGTAAAGCCATAACTGAGCGCGGTTTCCGCCGAGACCACACAAACACCCTGGGTCCGGTCGTGGACAATGCGGTTGGTGTCGACCAGTTTCAGGGCATCACCAAAACCTTTTTCGATACCACGCAGCTGTAATTCCAGGTCCGCTTCCCAGCCTTCATAAAAATCGCGATACATGCCACCGATTCGGGTAAATGAACTGGTGAGACGTGCCCCGGTCAGTCGGCTGATGAGATCGTAGGCAGCCTCTTTTTCATTGTAGAGGTACCAGTAATTGGTTAGTCCGCCCATGTCGACCAAGGCGGCGGCAAGGCATACCAAGTGGTCGAGCACACGGTAAAATTCGGTGAGAACCACCCGCATAAACTGGGCCCGCTCGGTGATCGTAACACCCAGCCATGATTCAACTGCCTTGGCGTAGGCGATGTTGTTGATCATGGAGGAACAGTAGTTAAGTCGATCGGTGAGTGGCACTATCTGGTTGTAGGTTCTGTTTTCCGCAGTCTTTTCAAAACCCCGGTGCAGATACCCAATCTCATTGACGTTAGCCAGGATAGTCTCGCCGTCCAGCGCGGTAAGGATGCGGATGGCACCATGGGTTGCCGGATGCGAAGGACCAATGTTGAGGTACATAACCTCGGTATTGATGTCCTGTAATGTCTCTTTATCGACACCATTTTTGGCAAGCCTGGCACGAATTTCTTTCTCCAGACTGTCAGATTCCAGACAAACCTGACCCTTGCCGATGGGGTAATCTTTACGAAGCGGGTGTCCCTCGAACTGCCAGTGATTGAGAATCCTTCTAAGATCGGGGTGGCCCTGAAAGTGGATGCCGTATTGGTCGTAGACCTCTCGCTCGCCAAAGATCGCCGCTCCCCAGAGATGGGTGGCGGTGGGAATGCCTACGGCCGGATCTTTTACTGGGGTGCGTACCTGAATGAGGATATTTTTTTCCCAGTTTCGCAGGGTGTACACGACATAAAATCTGCTTTCTTGCGGCTTGGGGTACTGGAGATAGTCGATACCCGTGACATCAACCAGCAGGCCGCAATTAAAATCAGATTCATTTTTCAGTCGGGAAAGAGTGTTTTCCAGGTTCTCAGGCAAAACATCCAGCACCACAGAATCCAGAACAACTTTGCAGGTCGCGTCCGGAAACGCGGCTCGGATTTTTTCTAAAGCCGTCGCATTCATATCAGTCGAGAATCCCTTTAAAGTCTTTATGGCGATCTATTCGTACGCTTTCGCCTTTAATCTGGTCCTGGATTGCAATCAAAGCATCCAGCACAGCTTCCGGCCGAGGAGGGCAACCCGAGATAAAAACGTCCACAGGAATGATGGTGTCAATGCCCTGAACGGTGCAGTAGTTGTCATATATCCCGCCGGAGCTTGCACAGGCTCCCATGGCAACAACCCACTTAGGATCGGGCATCTGCTCGTAGATACGTTTTAAGATAGGTGCCTGTTTATAGCTGATAGTCCCACAAACCAGCAGGAGATCCGCCTGGCGTGGAGAAAAACGGACAACTTCAGCGCCGAATCGGGAGATGTCATGTTGGCTCGCGGCTGCACTCATAAACTCTATAGCGCAACAGGCGGTACCAAAAATAAATGGCCACAGTGAATATTGCCGGCCCCAGTTGATGCACTCATCAAGTTTGGTGGTGATGACTGTGTCGCCGAGGCTTGCTTCGAGTCCTAACGCCAATTGAGCACCCCTTTCTTTAAGATGTAGATGAGTCCCGTGAGAAGCAGCAGCATGAAGACTATCATCTCAGTAAATCCGAACCAGCCAAGTTCACGGACACTGACCGCCCATGGATACATAAAGACTGCTTCAATGTCGAAAATCAGAAAAAGAATTGCAAGGAGGTAAAATTTGACGCTGAACTTCTGGTCGACTGTGCCGATTATTGGACCTATACCACTTTCGTAGGCTTCATTTTTCATTTTCCCTTTGGATCGTGGACCAAAAACCGTGGTCGCGACCATAATACAGGGAACAAGAGCGGCAAGGCCTATCAGAGCCACTGTCGAAAAAACCAGTTCCGTTGACATTATTTTTTCCTCTCACTGCTTTTTTCCATACCATGTGGCCGGTAAACAGCACACACCGAAACAAAAAGATTTATGAATAACCATTCATTAACAGGAGCCTCCGTTTCCTGTCAAGAAATTATTTTTCTTTAGCAAACAAGCACTTAAAGTTTTTTGATACCGCTTGTTTTTGTGTACCTGGATTGATCGTAGTGTGCGCGTTGTGCTTAGCTTGTGTGGTTTTGGTGTTGTGGTTTGATTTTAGAAAAGGAAACCTTGTCTGGGAAACTGTTGCGTGATGTGTAATATATCGTGTGATATAGGGGTAATATGCAACTTAACACCAAGGTGAAGCAAAAAACCAAATGTCAACAAATTATGGTCGCGTAAATTTGAGCACAATATGCACAACATAATGAGTGTGCAAAAGGGCAGCTTTTTGGTGTGCGCAAGGTCGGCGCGGCGACCGAGGAACCGGTCGACGTGCGCATCATCTGCGCGACGCACCGGAATTTGCGCGAGTGCGTTGACAAGGGCACGTTCCGCCAGGATTTGTATTACCGGCTCAATGTCATCGAATTGCGCATGCCTTCCTTGCGCGAGCGGCCGGACGACATTCCGCTGCTCGTGGGGTCATTGCTCAAACGCCTCTGCGGCGACACCGGCCCGCGCCTGTCGGATGGCGCCCTGCGGGCGCTGGCGGCCTATCCGTTCCCGGGCAACGTGCGCGAACTTGAAAACATTCTGGAACGCGCGACGGCGCTCTGTTCCGGAACGTCGATCGAAGCCGACGACCTGCATCTGGCGCCCGATGAAATGGCCGGCGAGAGTCCGGGGCGGGGCAGCGAAACGCTCGACGATTATCTGAACCGGCTCGAGCGGCTGGCCATTCTGGAAGCCCTGCAGAAGACCGAGGGCAACCGGACGGCCGCCGCCCGCGTGCTGGGCGTTACCTTCCGTTCGCTGCGTTACCGGCTCGAGCGCCTGGGCATCGAGTGAGGCGCTGGCGCGGCGACGGCTGGCTGAAGGGGGCGCGCTGGGTGCGTTCGCCGAATCAGGGGGGGCGCCCGGCGGGCAGTATGGTTTCACTCGTCGTTGTGCACAACATCAGCCTGCCGCCGGGGGAGTTTTCCGGCAACTGGATCGAACGTTTCTTTCTCAACCGGCTCGACCCGCAGGCCCACCCGTATTTTGCGACGATCGCCGATCTGCGGGTTTCCGCGCATTTTCTGGTTCGGCGCAGCGGCGCGCTCGTCCAGTTCGTTGGCTGCGACCGGCGCGCCTGGCATGCCGGCCAGTCGGTCTGGCAGGGGCGCGACAACTGCAACGACTATTCGGTGGGCATCGAACTGGAAGGCAGCGACGATCAGCCCTTTGCGCCAGCGCAGTATGCCGCGCTGTGGCGGCTGATCGGGTCGCTGCGTTGCCGTTATCCGATCACTGCGGTTGCCGGCCACTGCCATGTGGCCCCGGGGCGCAAGACCGATCCCGGGCCGCATTTCGCCTGGGGCGCGCTGCACGCCCGCTTTCCGGGCCTGGCGTTAGCGGCCGAAGTAAACAGCCAGACGCTCGACCGCCTCGGCTAGACGCTCAATGCCGGTGGTGTAGGCGAAGCGGATATGTTTTTCCGGTGCATTGCTGCCGAAATCCAGGCCGGGGGTGGCGGCGACGCCGACCTTTTCCAGCAGGTCGCGCGCCAGGTGGAAGCTGTCAGCGCTGAGTGCCGAACAATCGCAATACAGATAAAAGGCGCCCTGCGGCCGGGCGGTGATCCGGAAGCCGATGCGCTCGAGCGCCGGTGCCAGAAAGTCACGGCGGCGGCGGAATTCGGCGCGGCGTTCCTCGAGAATCGCCAGCGTTTCCGGGGTAAATGCCGCCAGCGCGGCATGCTGGGCCGGCGTTGACGGGCAGAGGGTCAGGTTCTGGGCGAGCTTTTCGACATCGCGCACGTAGGCTTCGGGAGCAACCATCCAGCCCAGTCGCCAGCCGGTCATCTGGAAATATTTGGAGAAGCTGTTGATGACCCAGAGGTCGTCGCCGGCGGCGCAGGCGGTGGGCGCTTCAAACCCGTAAGTCAGCCCGTGGTAAATCTCGTCAACCAGGAAATGGCCGTGGCGTTCGCGGCAGACCTCGGCCAGCGCCGTGATTTCCGGCTGGGTCAGCAGCGTGCCGGTCGGGTTGGCGGGCGAGGCGACGAGGAGGCCGGTGGTCCGTTCGTTCCAGGCGCCGCTAACCTGCGCTGGCGTCGGCTGGAAATTGCTCTCCGGTCCGACCGCCAAGGCTCGTGCCCGGCCTTCGTAGGTGCGGATGATGTGGCGGTTGCACGGGTAGCCGGGGTCGGCCATCAGCCATTCGCTGCCCGGGTCGGCGAGACAGGCGAAAGCGAGGTTGAGGGCGCCCGAGGCACCATTGGTGACGACGATGCGGCTGGCAGGCACCGCCACGCGGTAGCGTTCGCGGTAAAAGGCGGAAATCGCCGCGCGCAGCTCGGGCAGGCCAAGCGCCTGCGTGTACTGCGTTTTTCCCTGTTTTATGGCGTTGACCGCAGCCGTCAAGATCGGCGCCGGTGTCGGAAAATCCGGCTCGCCGATTTCCATGTGGATGATGTCGCGCCCCTCGGCTTCGAGCTGGCGGGCGCGGGTCAGCAGTTCGACGACATGGAAGGGTTCGATGTCGGCCAGGCGGGCGGCGGGGCGATAGGGCATGGAATTCCTCAAAGAAAAACGGCCACCCGCAGGTGGCCGTTTGATTATCGCTCAGGTGCCGATCAGGCGGCGTCCTTGAACAGCGCCATCTCGAACAGCTCGCGCTTGAGCGTGAATTCGCGCGGCAGCTTTTCGCCCATCTTGTCGAACCACTCCTTGTGGCCGGCCAGTTCGGATTTCCAGGCATCGGCGTCGATCGTGGTCAGCGCCTCGAACTCGGGCTTGGTGATTTCCAGTCCGGTCCAGTCGATATCCTCGAACTGCGGCATCCAGCCCAGCGCGGTTTCCTTGGCGGAAACCTTGCCCTTGCAGCGCTGGACGATCCACTTGAGGACGCGCATGTTGTCGCCAAAGCCCGGCCACATGAATTCGCCCTTCTCGTTCATGCGGAACCAGTTCACGCAGAAGATCTTGGGGGCGGCATCGACGGTCTTGCCCATGCGCAGCCAGTGGTTGAAGTAATCACCCATGTGGTAGCCGCAGAACGGCAGCATGGCGAACGGGTCGCGCCGCACCACACCCTGCTGGCCGAAGGCGGCCGCCGTGGTTTCGGAGCCGAGCGTGGCGGCCATGTAGACGCCGTAGTTCCAGTTGAAGGCTTCGTACACCAGCGGCACGGTGGTGGCGCGACGGCCGCCGAAAATGAAGGCGGAAATCGGTACGCCGGCCGGGTCTTCCCAGGCGGCGTCGACCGACGGGCACTGGCTGGCCGGCGCGGTGAAGCGGGAATTGGCGTGGGCGGCCTTCTTGCCGGCCTTGCCGTCTTCCGGCGTCCAGTCGTTACCCTGCCAGTCGATCAGGTGAGCCGGGGCTTCCTTGGTCAGGCCTTCCCACCACACATCGCCATCGTCGGTCAGGGCGACGTTGGTGAAGATGATGTTTTCCTTCAACGTGGCCAGGGCGTTGAAGTTGGTCTTCTCGGAGGTGCCCGGAGCGACGCCGAAGAAGCCGGCTTCCGGGTTGATGGCGTAGAAGCGGGTGACGCCGTCCTTGTTGACGCGTGGCTTGATCCAGGCGATGTCGTCGCCGATGGTGGTGATCTTCCAGCCGTCGAGGGTCTTCGGCGGGATCAGCATGGCGAAGTTGGTCTTGCCACAGGCCGACGGGAAGGCGGCGGCGACGTAAGACTTTTCACCTTCCGGCGACTCGACGCCGAGGATCAGCATGTGTTCGGCCAGCCAGCCCTGATCGCGCGCCATGTTGGAGGCGATGCGCAGCGCGAAGCACTTCTTGCCGAGCAGGGCGTTGCCGCCGTAGCCGGAGCCGTAGGACCAGATTTCGCGGGTTTCCGGGTAATGCACGATGTACTTGACGGTCGGGTTGCACGGCCATTTGGCATCCTGCTGGCCCGGTTCGAGCGGGGCGCCGACGGTGTGGATGCAGGGGACGAATTCGCCGTCGCTGCCGAGCACGTCGAACACCTTCTTGCCCATGCGGGTCATCGTGCGCATGTTGGTGACGACGTAGGGGGAGTCGGTGATTTCGAAACCGATGTGGGCGATCGGCGAACCGAGCGGGCCCATGCTGAAGGGGATCACATACATGGTGCGACCCTTCATGCAGCCCTTGAAGATGCCATTCAGCTTTTCGCGCATGACGGCGGGTTCTTCCCAGTTGTTGGTCGGGCCGGCGTCTTCCTTCTTGGCGGAACAGATGTAGGTGCGATCTTCGACGCGGGCAACGTCGGAAGGGTCGGAAAAGGCGAGATAGGAATTCGGGCGCTTGGCTTCGTTGAGCTTGATCAGCGTGCCGGCTTCGACCATTTCGGCGCACAGGCGGTCATATTCTTCCTGCGACCCGTCGGCCCAATGGATCCGGTCTGGCTGGGTCAGTGCGGCGATCTCGGCGACCCATTTCTTCAGGCCTTCGTGTTTGACGTAGTCAGGTGCATTCAGCGGTGCGGTCATGGCGGTGTCTCTCTCCAGGTTACTGAAACTGCTAGTTTTCAGACCAGTCGCCGGTAACTGCCACCAAGACTTAGAGCGGCGCGAAGCCGTCGGCTGGGAAGCCGGTAATTATCCCAGAATCGAGGGTAAACATCCACTTGACTTTGCTGTGCTAAGTGTTATCCGCAACTTCGTCCGGCTTTTCTACGTGCTAGAATTTTGCGCAATTCAGGACAAAATTCCACGATACAAAACGGAGGCGGACATGGATTCCAAGCAGTTGCGCGAGGCGGCACTTTACTATCATCGCTACCCGAAGCCGGGCAAGATCGCGGTCACGCCGATCAAGCAACTCACCAACCAGTACGATCTGTCCCTGGCCTATTCGCCCGGCGTCGCCTTTGCCTGCGAGGAAATCGTCGCCGACCCGGCGGAAGCCGACACCCTGACTGCCCGCGGCAACCTGGTCGGCGTCATCACCAACGGCACCGCCGTTCTCGGCCTCGGCCCGATTGGCCCGCTCGCCGCCAAGCCGGTCATGGAAGGCAAGGGCGTGCTGTTCAAGAAGTTCGCCAACATCGACGTCTTCGATCTGGAAATCGACGAGCGCGACCCGGACAAGCTGATCGACACCATCGCCTCGCTGGAGCCGACCTTCGGCGGCATCAATCTCGAAGACATCAAGGCGCCCGAGTGCTTCTACATCGAGAAGAAGCTGCGCGAGCGGATGAAGATTCCCGTCTTCCACGACGATCAGCACGGGACGGCCATCGTCGTCGCGGCCGCCATTCTGAATGGCCTGCATTTCATCGGCAAGGACCTGAAGACCGTCAAGATCGTCACCTCCGGTGCCGGTGCGGCGGCGCTGGCCTGCCTCGATCTCCTGGTGAATCTCGGGGCGCCGGTCAGCAACATCTGGGTGACCGACATCAAGGGTGTGGTCTATGAAGGCCGCGTCGAGGAGATGGACGAGATCAAGGCCCGCTATGCCAAGCAGACCGATGCCCGGACGCTGAGCGAAGTGATCGCCGATGCCGATGTCTTCCTCGGCCTGTCTGCCGGCGGCGTGGTCAAGCCGGAAATGGTGGTCAAGATGGCCGCCAATCCGCTGATCATGGCGCTCGCCAATCCGACCCCGGAAATCTCGCCGGAACTGGTCAAGAGCGTACGCAACGACGCCATCATGTGTACCGGCCGTTCGGATTACCCAAACCAGGTCAACAATGTCCTGTGCTTCCCCTTCATCTTCCGCGGCGCGCTCGATGTCGGCGCGACGACGATCACCGAAGAAATGAAGATGGCGGCGGTCAAGGCCATCGCCGAACTGGCCCGCGCCGAGCAGTCGGAAGTGGTGGCTTCGGCCTATGGCGAGAAAGTCTCCGCCTTCGGTCCGGAATACCTGATTCCGCGCCCCTTCGACCCGCGCCTGATCGTCAAGATTGCGCCGGCCGTTGCCAAGGCCGGCATGGATTCGGGGGTCGCCACGCGGCCGATCCGCGACTGGCCGGCCTATATCCAGGGACTCAACGAATTCGTCTATCACTCCGGTTTCATCATGAAGCCGGTCTTCTCGCAGGCCAAGATGGCGCCGAAGCGCGTCGTATTTGCCGAGGGCGAGGACGAGCGGGTGCTGCGCGCGGTTCAGGTCGTCTGCGACGAAGGCATCGCCCGCCCGATCCTGATCGGCCGCCCCGGGGAAATTTCCCGGCGCATCGAAGCGGCCGGTCTGCGCATTCGCCAGGGGAATGACTTCGAGGTGATCCATGCCGACGATTCGGAGTTCTTCAACAGCCATTTCGACGAATTCTGGCAGACCTATCATCGCCTGACCGAGCGCAAGGGCGTGTTCACCGATTACGCGCGCCGCGAAGTACGCCGCCGGGCGACGCTTTACGGATCGCTGATGGTCCATCTCGGCTACGCCGATGGCCTGATCTGCGGCACGTATGGCCGGCATGAAACCCATCGCGAATATGTGCAAAGCGTGATCGGCACCCAGGCCGGGCTCGATCGCTATTATTCGATGAATCTCCTGATGCTGCCGGGGCGCACGGTTTTCATCGCCGACACCTACATCAACTATGATCCGAGTGCCGAGCAACTGGCCGACATGACCCTGCTCGCTGCCGAGGAGATCCGCAATTTCGGCATCCAGCCCAAGGTGGCGCTGCTGTCGCATTCGACGTTCGGCACCGCGGATACGCCGACCTCCTTGAAAATGCGGCAGGTGCTGACCATGCTCGAGTCAACGGGCGCCGGAACTGGAAGTCGATGGTGAAATGCACGGCGATGCGGCGCTGGATGAGCAGATCCGTCTTGCGGCGTTCCCGAATTCCCGGCTGAAAGGCCAGGCCAACCTGCTGGTGATGCCGACACTGGATGCCGCCAATATCTCGTTCAACCTGCTCAAGGTGGCTGCCGGCGACAATCTGACCGTCGGGCCGATCCTGCTCGGTGCGGCGCGTCCGGTGAATATCCTGACGCCGACGGCAACCGTGCGCCGTATCGTGAACATGACGGCGCTGACCGTGGTCGATGCCGGTTAATGCATAACGCATCATCTTAACTTGTTGCTCTATCTATCTATTTCTGTTGATTTATTTTTGATGACTGCTAAACTTCCCGCCATAGTTGCGCAGGGTTGGCGGGAGATGGCAAATGAAACAACAAGTTAAGGTGGCGGTGCTGGTCGGTGCACTGCTTGGCCTCGGGTTCGGCACCCAGGCCAACGCAGCAACCGAGGCCAAAAAGGCGCAACCGGTCGCCAGGAAATCCGAGCAGAAGAAGGTCGCGGCGGCGCCGCAGCCGGCCGGCAAGAGCACCAGTACGACAGCCAGGAAATCGGTAGCCAAGGCGCCGGTGAAGGCGTCCGGAAAGACGGCGAAGCGGGGCTCTGGCAAGACGGTCATTGCCGCCAACGATTCGGCGAAAAAGCCGATGCGCCGGGTCAGCATGGCCGATGTCGACCCCGGCCGTCTGGCGCTCTTCTCCGCATCGGCGGTGGTGATCGATCAGGACTCCGGTCAGTCCCTGCTGGAAAAGCAGTCGGATGCGGTGCTCCCCATTGCCTCCATTTCCAAACTGATGACCGCGATGGTGGTCCTCGATGCCAAGCTCGACCTGAATGAAGTGATCGCGATCGGCGACGAGGATGTCGATGACCTCAAGGGAACGCGCTCCCGTCTGCCGGTGGGGACGACGATGACCCGCGAAACGGCGATGCTGCTGGCGCTGATGTCGTCGGAGAATCGCGCCGCCAATTCGCTCGGGCGTCACTATCCTGGCGGCATGCCGGCTTTTGTCCGGGCGATGAACCAGAAAGCGCGTGCCCTGGGCATGAACAGTTCGCGCTTCGACGAGCCGACCGGGCTGTCCAGCAACAATGTGTCGACCGCGCATGATCTGGCGCGCATGGTGGCCGCCGCTGCACGCTACCCGGAAATCCGGGCCTATTCGACGACCAGCGAAGCTCGCGTTGACGTCAGGGGCGCATGTTCTCGATTTTCGCAATACCAATGCGCTGGTGCGTAGCGATAACTGGGAAATCGGCGTTTCGAAGACCGGTTACATCTCCGAGGCGGGGCGTTGCCTGGTCATGCAGGCACGCGTTGCCGACAAGCCGGTCGTGATCGTGCTGCTCGATTCGGCCGGCAAGATGACACGGGTCGGCGATGCCAACCGGATCAAGCGCTGGATGGAAAGCGCCAGTCTGGGTCCGGAGCGGCGCCCGGCCTGAACGAACGGCGCATCTGCCGGGAAGGGCTGCCTGCGCGCAGCCCTATTTTTTTTGCCGGTTGTAGCCGAGGGCGTGCGAGGCGCCGTCCGCCGCCTGGCGGACCAGGGCAGCCCATTGCGGATCGTGGCGGTCGGCTGGTGCCGAAACGGAGAGCGCAGCGACGATCCTGCCTTCGTCGTCATGGATCGGGGCCGCGACGCACTTGAGGCCGACTTCGGCCTCTTCGTCGTCGTAAGCGATGCCGTGCCGGCGCACCTTGTCGAGTTCCTTCTCGAGCGCCGCCAGCGTGGTCAGCGAGCGCGGCGTCTTGCCGGGCAGCCCGGTGCGCCTGGCGTAATCGCGCACCTGCTGGGGCGGCTCGGCGGCCAGGAAGAGCTTGCCCAGCGAAGTCAGGTGCAGCGGGGCGCGTCCGCCGACGAGATAGACGACGCGGACCAGTGAGCGCCCGGAGGAGGTGCGCTCGATATAGACGATATCGTCGTCATGGCGCGCGCCCAGGTTGATCGCCTCACCGATCGATTCGTGCAATTCCTGCATGAAGGGGAGGGCGACCTGGCGCAGGTTGATGCGCGATTTGACCAGGTTGCCGAGTTCGAGCAGACGGATGCCGAGGCCGTAGGTGCCCGATTCCTGGCGCTCGACGAAGCGCGCAGCGGTCATCGCGGCAAGGATCCGGTGCGCCGTTGACGGGTGCAGTTTGGTGGCGCTCGCCAGCTGCTTGAGGCTGGCCGGCTCCGGGGAAGCGGCGAGGGCGTCGAGCAGCGTCATCATGCGTTCGATGACCTGGATCGAGCCGGGCGTCTTGGCAGACCCGCTGGCGACTTCGGACAACTGGATTCCTTTATTGGTGCGGTTTGAGTAGCATTAGCCACTTCGTTTCTTGTGCGCCGCAATATTAGCATGCGCTTGGCCCTCTACGTTACTTGCCTGGTCGACCTGATGCGCCCCGCCATCGGCTTCGCTGCCCTGCGTCTGCTCGAAGGCGCCGGGTGCGAAGTGGTCGTGCCGCCGGGCCAGACCTGTTGCGGTTAACCCGCGTGGAGTGCCGGAAATCGCGCTCTGGCGCGTGATCTCGCGAAGCAGGCGATCACCGGACTGGAAGCCTACGACGACGTGGTGATTCCCTCGGGTTCGTGTGCCGACCACATGCGCAATGTCTATCCGCAACTGCTGGCGGACGATCCCGCCTGGGCGGTGCGGGCGCAGGCGGTTGCCGGGCGCAGCCACGAACTGGGTCGCTTCCTGAGCGAGGTGCTGGCGCTGGAGCAGGTTCCCGGCGAATTTGCCGGCAGCGTGACCTACCACGATTCCTGCAAGGGGCTGCGCGGCCTCGGCATCAAGGAACAGCCACGGGCGCTGCTGGCCAGGGTGCGCGGCCTGGCGCTCAGGGAAATGCAGGAGTGCGAGGAATGCTGCGGCTTCGGCGGCGCGTTTGCGGTGCGCTTCGGCGATGTATCGACGGCCATCGTCGACCGAAAGTGCGAATCGATTGCCGCGGCTGGCGCCGATGCCGTGGTCGGCGGCGATCTCGGCTGCCTGCTCAACATCGAAGGCCGGCTGCGCCGGCGTGGCGACACGCAGACGCGGGTGCTGCATCTGGCCGAAGTGCTGGCCGGCGTAGTGCCGGAATGAGGGCGGCCGTGCATTCACAGGCGATGCATTTCCAGGCGCGCGCCGGCGTTCAGGTGCGGAATCTCGGGCTGCAGAAGACCCTGCAGAAGGCCAGGCCGCTGTTTGTCGGCAAGCGCGCCAGAGGCATCGCCGGGCTGGCCGCGGATGGACTTGATTTTGAAGAATTGCGCAGCGCTTGCGCCGGGATTCGCCAGCGCGTGGTCGATGATCTCGATGTCTGGCTGGAGATTTTCGAGGAGCGCGCCCGTGCTGCCGGCGCCGAGGTGCTGTGGGCGCGTGACGGCGCAGAAGTTGCCCGGCTGGTGGTCGATATCGCCCGGCGCCACGGGGTGAGCAAGGTGGTCAAGTCGAAGTCCATGCTCTCCGAGGAGGCACGGCTCAACGAGGCCTTGAGCGCCGCCGGCATCCAGCCCGTCGAAACCGACCTCGGCGAGTACATCGTCCAGCTGGCCGGCGAGGCGCCGTCGCACATCATCGCGCCGGCAGTGCACAAGACGATGGCCGAAGTCGAGGCGCTGTTCGCCGAGCATCACGGGCGGCCCCGTCAGGCGCGCACCTCGGCCGACATTCCGGCGATGGCCCGCGAGGCGCGCCAGGTCCTGCGCCAGCATTTCCTGTCGGCCGAAATGGGCATCTCCGGCGCCAATTTCCTGATCGCCGAAAGCGGCTCGGCGGCGCTGGTGACCAATGAGGGCAACGGCCGCATGGTGACCACGTTGCCCAAGGTGCATGTCGTCATCACCGGCATCGAGAAGATCGTCCCGACGCTGGAAGATTTCGCGACCCTGATGCGCCTGCTGCCGCGCTCGGCGACCGGGCAGAGCATTTCCAACTATGTTTCGCTGTTGACCGGAACACGCGGCGCCGACGAGTCGGAAGGACCGGAAAAGACGGTCTTCATCCTGGTCGACAACGGGCGGGCGGCGCTGGCCGGCTCCGATTTTTCCGACATGCTGCGCTGCATCCGCTGCGGTGCCTGCATGAACCATTGCCCGGTCTATTTCTCGCTCGGCGGCCACGCCTACGGCTGGGTTTATCCGGGGCCGATGGGTTCGGTGCTGACGCCGCTGTACACCGGCATCGAGAACGCGCTCGACCTGCCGCACGCGTCGACCGGCTGCAACCAGTGCGCGGCGGTGTGCCCGGTCAATATCCCCTTGCCCGGACTGATGCACCGCCTGCGCGAAATCCAGAACGAGCGCGGCCTGCGGCCGTGGTCGCGAGCGGCTCGCCCTGCGCGCCTGGGGCTGGCTGGCGGCGCATCCGGCCGCCTATCGCTGGGCGACCCGGCGCGCTGCGCGTTACCTGCGCCGGCTGGCCGACGGCAGCGGACGCATCCGCGTTCTCGGCCTGGCGCCCGGATGGACCGCCGGGCGCGACCTGCCGGCGCCGCCGGGCAAGACTTTTCACGAACTTTATGCAGCCAGAAAGAGAGTCTGAACATGGAATTTGCACCCGAAGGCCCCAAGGCCATCCCGCTGTGGGTTAACGGCCACGCCTTCCTCACCGTGACCGAGTCGTTCTTCGATGTCGTCAATCCGCTCAGCGGCGAGGCCGTGCACCGGGTGCCGCTGTGCGGTGCGTCCGAGGCGGCCGAGGCGGCCGGCGCGGCCCGTGCGGCGCAGCCGGCGTGGGCGGCGCTGGCGCCGGAAGCCCGGCAGGCTTGCCTGGACGCGCTGGCCGATGGCCTGGAGCGCTACACCGGCCATTTTGTCAAATTGCTGCGCGGCGATACCGGTTTCCCGGAAGCGCAGGCGCAGGCCGAAGTGGCGGCAGCCTGCGCGGCGCTGCGCGGGGCCGCGCTCGGTGAGGCCGGGGTCGTCGCGCTCGTCGTCGATGCGACGCGGCCGCTCGCCGGTTTCGCCGAAGCGGCGGCGCCGATACTGCGGGCGGGCGGGACGGTGATCGTCAAGCCGAGTCCGAAGGCGCCGGCGACGGCGTTCGCGCTGTGCGAACTGTCGGGCCGGGCCGCCTGGCCGGCCGGTGTGCTCAACCTGATGCAGGGCGACACGGCAGCGATCGAGGGGTTGTGCGCCACCGCCATCGACCGTCTGGTCTATGCCGGCAACGCGGCGCTCGGCGCTCAGGTCGGCGCCATTGCCGCTGCCGCCGGCAAGCCCTATGTCATGTCGGCTTCCTGATGCAGCGCATCGTCTATCTGGAGCGCGACTCGGTCATTGCCGACGTCCGGCGGCCGGCGTTCGCCCACGACTGGGTCGAGTACCCGAAGACGGCGCCGGCGCAGGTGATCGAACGCCTGCACGGCGCCACCATTGCGATCGTCAACAAGGTGCCCTTGCCGGCGGCTGCGGTCGACGCGCTAACTGACCTGAAAATGGTCGCCGTGGCGGCGACCGGCACCAATATCGTCGATCTCGATGCCTGCCGCAAACGCGGCATCGTCGTTTCCAACATTCGCGGCTACGCCGACCACACGGTGCCGGAGCACACGTTTGCGCTGCTGCTGGCGCTGTCGCGCAACCTGATCGCCTGGCGTGCCTCGGTGCAGGCCGGGCGCTGGCAGCAGTCGGACCAGTTCTGCCTGTTCGACCATCCGATCCGCGACCTGCACGGCGCCACGCTCGGCCTGATCGGCAGCGGCAGCCTGGGCAACGGGGTCGCGCGGCTGGCCGAGGCTTTCGGCATGCGCGTGCTGCGCGCCGAGCACAAGGGGAGCGCGACGCTGCGCCCCGGCTATACCGATTTCGCCGAGGTGCTGCGCGAGGCCGACGCGATCAGCCTGCATTGCCCGCTGACGCCGCAGACGCAGGGCCTGATCGGCGAGGCCGAACTGCGCGCCATGAAATCGACGGCATTGCTGATCAACACCGCGCGCGGCGGCCTGGTCGACGAGTCGGCGCTGATCCGCGCGCTGCACGAAGGCTGGATCGCCGGCGCCGGCTTCGACGTCATCACCGCCGAACCGCCACCGGCTGGCCACCCGATGGTCGCGCCGGAACTGCTGGCGCTGCCCAACTTCCTGCTGACGCCGCACGTCGCCTGGGCCAGCCGGCCGGCGATGCAGGCGCTGGCCGACCAGTTGATCGACAACATCGAAGCCTTCGTCGCGGGCCATCCGCGCAACCGGGTGGCATGAGCGCGCGCGCGGAGATTCTGCAGCGCGTCCGCTCCGGCCTCGGCAAGGGTGATGCGGCGGCGCGCCGGGCAGCGGCCGAGGCGCGCATGGGCAATCCGCAGCGCGGTCCGCAGCCGCAACTGGCCGGTGATCGCGTGGCGCGCTTTGTCGAACAAGGCGCTCAGCCTGGCCAGCAGCGTCGAACAGGTCGCCGGGCTGGCCGACGTGCCGTCTGCCGTGGCGCGCTATCTGGCGGAACAGGGATTGCCGCGGCAAGCCGTGGCCACTGGCGATGTCGGCGGCCTCGACTGGGCCGGCTGCCGCCTTGAAATCGCTGTGCGGGGTGCGGTCGACGCCGATAAGACCGGCATTTCCGGCTGCTTCTGTGCGATTGCCGAAACCGGCACGCTGATGCTGCTCTCCGGACCGCGAACACCGGCCAGCGTCAGCCTGCTGCCGGAAACCCACATCGCCGTCGTTCCCGTCGGCCGCATCGTCGCCACCATGGAAGATGCCTTCGCGCTGCTGCGCGCCGAACACGGCGGCCTGCCGCGCGCCGTCAATTTCATCTCCGGCCCCTCGCGGACCGGCGACATCGAACAAACCATCGTCCTCGGCGCCCACGGGCCGTGCCGGGTGCACCTGATCCTGTGTGGAGAATCCCTATGAGCATCACCCTGGCCGTGCGCGGCGAATACATCCAGCTTGACCAGCTGCTCAAGGCAACCGGCCTGTGCGAATCCGGCGGTGCGGCGCATGCCGCCATCGCCGAGGGGCGGGTTCGGGTGGATGGTGCGGTCAACACCAGAAAACGGGCAAAATTGCGGCCCGGGCAGACCGTGGTTTTCGCCGGCGAAGAGGTGAAACTGATTGCCGGATAGGGGGGATTTTCAGTCCGGCCAGCGGATCGGCGACGCCCACCCGGGGACTCGGCCCTCGCGCCCGGCATAGACCGCGGCGATGTGGGCGATGTCGGCTGCCGGGTCGCCGCTCAGTTCGAGATAGGCCAGGATCCCGACTTCGCGCCGGGCATAGTCAACGCAGGCGAGGGCGACCGGCACATTGGCCGCCAGCGCAATGCGGTAGAACCCGGTTTTCCAGCCCGCCTCGCGGCTGCGGGAGCCTTCCGGCGCAATGGTCAGATAGAAACTTGGCTGCGCCGCAAACTGCGTGGCCATCTGCTCGACGAACCCGCTGCGCTGCCCGGCGATTGACCGGGATTCCCCCCATCCGGCGCAGCAGGCCGCCAAACGGCCAGCGGAACAGGCTGTCCTTGGCGACCCAGTGGGTCGACAGCCCGAGCGCCGTCTTGCCGAGCAGGGCGTAGAGTGCATCCCAGTTCGAGGTGTGCGGGTAGGCCACGACAACGGCGCGCGGCGGCCGGACGGGGTGGTCGATGAGTTTCCAGCCCATCAGGGAGAGCAGGCGGCGAGCGAGGTTTTTCAGCATGAAATCAGCACAGTTTCACGACGATGTCGTGCAGGGTGTTGGCGCAGTTGGCCATGCGGTCGGCGGCATTCGACAGGTGACGGTAGATCTCGCGGCGCTTGAACATGTGGATGTAGTCGTCGCCCTGGAAGAGCTCGGCGATCGCCCGCCGGTAGGCCTTTTCCACCTTGCGTTCGGACTTGCGCGCGGCGTCGGCATCGTTCGCCGCACTGGCCGGCTCCTTGGCGAGGCGGGCGAAGCCCATTGCCAGCGCGTCGGCGCCGGTCTTGATGTGCATGGCCATTTCCAGGCAATACTTGTCCGGTGCCAGACCGAGCACCGTCATTTCGCTGACCGTGCTCTTGCAGTAATTGACGATTTCGTCGAGATCAATGATTGCGCGGTGCAGATCCTCGCGATCGATCGGCGTCGAAAAGGCTTCGTTCAGCGCATGCAGGTTGCGCACCTTGATGACGTCCGCGTCGTGCTCGTCCTGACGAACCCGCTCACCGGTGGCGATATCACCGGTTTCCATGTATTCGACCAGCAAGCCGGTGCTGCGCGACACCTGCTGGCACTGCTCGGTCAGCAGCGCGAAGAAGTCCGGCATTTTCGGGAAGATGCGGGCAAAGATGCGCTGGAATAATGATGCTTGCTCACTCATTGCCTGCCTCCGAGAAAAAGATTGACCAGGGCGTAGGTCTGGATGGCGACCAGCGCCGCCCCGGGAATGGTGATCACCCAGGTCGTCGCGATATCCTTGGCCTTGGCCCAGCGCACCGCGCGCGGCCGCTCCGCAGCGCCAATGCCCATGATCGAAGTGGCGACCACGTGCGTGGTCGAGACCGGCGCGCCGACGGCGGAGGCGCTCATGATGACGATGGCCGAGGTGAGTTGGGAGCCCAGCGCATGGATCGGACGCACCCGGTAAATGGCGAAGCCCAGCGTGCGCACGATGCGCCAGCCGCCGGAAAGAACGCCGAGCGTGATCGCCGTGGCGCAGGCCAGGATCACCCAGAACGGCACGTCGAAGCTGGGGATGAAACCGCCGAGCAACAGCACGAGGGTCAGGATGCCCATGCTTTTTTGCGCATCGTTGGCGCCGTGCGAAAAGGCGAGGCCGGCGGCGGTGAAGAATTGCGCGCCGCGCAGCCGGGAATTCGCTGCCGGGTTGGCTGCGGCGAGCAGCCCGGACAATAACCGGTGCACCAGGAAGCCGAACCAGAAACCGATCAGCGGCGACAGCAGCAAGGCGGCCAGCACCTTGACAATGCCGGTGACGTGGCCGCGCAGCAGTTCGCCGAACCCCCAGACGACGTGATCGCTGCCCACTGAAACCGCGACCGCGCCGATCAGCCCGCCGACCAGTGCGTGTGATGACGACGAAGGAATGCCGAAGTACCAGGTGAGCAGATTCCAGGCAATTGCCCCGATCAGTCCGCACAGCAGAATGGACAGCGAAAGCAGGGGGAGCACGCCGTCGAGCGTGACGAACTTGCCAATGGTATTGGCCACCGCAGTCCCGCCGAGCAAGGGGCCGAGAAACTCGAAAATGCCGACGATGATCACGGCCTGCGCCGGCGTCATGGCGCGCGAGGCGATCACCGTGGCGATGATGTTGGCCGCGTCGTGGAAACCGTTGGTGTAATCGAACACCAGGACGATGGCGATGGTGACGATGGCGAGGATGACGACGGTCTCAGGCATCGCGCCGGGGCGCCGGAATCAGGGGGCTATTCATCTTTTGAGTATAGCGCTGTTGGCTTTGGCGCAATCCCCGCCGGCGCCGGGATTGTCGCGGTCAACAGTGAAAATCGGCACAAAAAAGTGCCATAGCCCGGGCATTGGCTGGATAATTCCGGCATGGACGAACGGCGGAAACACCTTCGCATCAGGGCGCGCATCCCGTGCAGCCTGATGATCAATGCAACGGGCACGCGCTTCTCGGGAAACACAAAAAACATATCGATTGGTGGGGCCGAGTTCGAAGCCGCGGAATCGATGACGCGGCCACCGCAGCCGGTTACTTCCGGGACGCCCGCGACCCTGACCTACCTGCTGCGGCGCGGCGGCATCCTTCAGGAGCTGAAGCTGCAATGCCGGGTGCGTTTCGTGGCTGCCAACGTGGCCGGTCTGGAATACACCTCGGTACTGCCGACAGCGGAAGAACGGGCAGCGCTCGAGAGAATGCTGGATACTGGCTCGAATCGCATGGACTGAGCGCTTGCCAGTCGCATGGCGGGGGTGCGCTCGGCTGCGGCTGATCGCCTGGCGCCGGCGGAACAGGGGCGAAATGCCCCTTGCCTTTGGCAGAAATTTCAATGATTATTGAAATATGGAAAAGATATTCGCCGTCACGGCACTGGGCGCGCTGGCCCATGAAACGCGTTTGCAAATCTTCCGCCTGCTGGTGCGGGCCGGTGTCGAGGGCGTGTCGGTGGGGCGGATTGCCGAGGCGCTCGCCATCGACGCCAACGGCCGGCTGACCTTCCATCTCAAGGAGCTGGTTGCGGCGCGCCTGGCGTCGTCACGCCAGGATGGGCGGTTCGTCTATTACGCCGCCAACTACCCCGAAATCAATGAACTGCTGCGTTACCTGACCGAGGATTGCTGTGGCGGCCTGGGGTGCGGCGAGATCATCGAATCCTGCGCTACGGAAAACTGCCCATGAAGACCTTCAACGTCCTGGTGCTGTGCACCGGCAATTCGGCACGCTCGATTCTCGGCGAGGCCTTGTTCAATCACCTCGGGCGCGGACGTGTTCGCGCCTTTTCCGCCGGCAGTCAGCCGAGCGGCAAGGTCAATCCTTTGGCGCTGGAGACGCTGGCGGCACACGGTGTGCCTTGGCCGAACGGTGGCCATCCGCGCAGCAAGTCGTGGGATGAATTCGCCGAAGCGGGCGCGCCGCAGCTCGATTTCATATTCACGGTCTGCGCCAGCGCCGCCGGCGAAGCCTGCCCGGTCTGGCCCGGCCATCCGGTGACGGCGCACTGGGGCATCGACGACCCGGCGCATGTCGAGCCGCTGGCGGCACGGCGGGCGGCTTTCGAGGTCGCCTATGGCGAGCTGGAACGACGCATCGCGGCCTTCGTGGAATTGCCCCTGGAATCGATGTCGACCGTGGCGGTCGCCGACGCGGCGCAACGGATTCACCGGGAGGCCACGAAATGACTGCGCAGTGTGAAATTGCCGGCAAGCAGATGGCCGGCAGCCCGATGGGCTTCTTCGAGCGCTGGCTGAGCCTTTGGGTGGTGCTCTGCATCGTTGCCGGCATCGTGCTCGGCCAGTGGTTGCCCGGGGCATTCCAGGCAATCGGCCGGCTCGAGGTGGCGCAGGTCAATATCCCGGTCGGCCTGCTGATCTGGGTGATGATCATCCCGATGCTGATGAAAATCGACTTTGCCTCGCTGCACGAGGTCAGAAAGCAGGGGGCAAGCATCGGCATCACGCTCTTCGTCAATTGGGCGATCAAGCCATTCACCATGGCCGCACTCGGCTGGCTGTTCATCCGCCACGTCTTCGCCCCGTGGCTGCCGGCAGCGCAGCTTGACAGTTATATCGCCGGTCTCATCCTGCTCGGTGCCGCGCCGTGTACGGCGATGGTCTTCGTCTGGAGCAACCTTTGCCGCGGCAATGCCAACTTCACCATTACGCAGGTGGCCCTGAACGATCTGGTGATGGTCTTCGCCTTTGCCCCCATCGTCGCCTTCCTGCTCGGTGTCTCGGCGATCCCCGTGCCGTGGGATACCTTGCTGCTCTCGGTGGTGATGTACATCGTGATCCCGCTTGCCATCGCCCAGGGGCTGCGCGCCCACTTCATGCGCGGCGGCGAAAATGCCTTCAAAATGGCCGTCGACCGCATCGCACCGTTCACCATGCTGGCGTTGCTCGCCACACTGGTGCTGCTCTTTGCTTTCCAGGGAGAGGCCATCGCCGCGCAGCCGCTGATCATTGCCATGCTGGCCGTACCGATCCTGCTCCAGGGCCTGTTGATCGCCGGCATCGGCTACTGGCTGAACCGCAAGTTCCGCGTCCGCCACGACGTCGCCGGCCCGTCCACAATGATCGGCGCCTCCAACTTCTTCGAGCTGGCGGTCGCGGTGGCCATCGTGCTGTACGGCTTCGACAGCGGTGCCGCACTGGCGACGGTGGTCGGCGTGCTGATCGAAGTGCCGGTCATGCTCTGGCTGGTGCGCATGGTCAATAGCACCAAGGGGTGGTACGAAAGGGGCTGATCGTGGAATTGATCGTGGCGGCACTGCAAAGCGGTCTGGCCAGCCTGGCTTCCTACCTGGCGGCGCATGTGCTGCTCTGCCTGGTGCCGGCTTTCTTCATCGCCGGCGCGCTGTCGGCGCTGGTGCCGCAGCAGTCGATCATCCGCTTCCTCGGGCCGGACGCGCCGAAGTGGGTGTCCTACCCGGCGGCGGCCGGGGCGGGGAGCCTGCTTGCGGTCTGCTCGTGCACCGTGCAGCCGCTGTTCGCCGGCATCTACAAGAAGGGCGCCGGGCTCGGGCCGGCCATCACCTTCCTGTTTTTCGCGCCGGCCGGCAATATCCTGGCGCTGTCCTACACCGGCGTGGCGCTGGGGGCGGATTTTGCCATTGCCCGCATCGTGCTGGCGCTGTCCTTCGGCATCGGCATCGGCATGATCATGGCGATCATCTTTCGCGCCGGCGAGACAGCGCGGCTGGCGGAAAGCACGACCTTTGCCGCCGGCGAGGGGATCTCACGCCGGGCACTGGTTTTTCTCGGGGCGCTGGTCGCCTTGCTGATCGCCGGCACGCTGAAGGTGGATATTCTGAAAGCCAACCTGTTCAGCTTTGAACTGCCGTGGTCGGGTGCGCTGGCCGCGCAGGCGCTGCTCGATCGCCTGGTGCCGGTGAACGAGGCGCTCGGCGCCGAGGGGCTGAGCCTGCAGGGGGCGGTGCTGATCGTGCTGCTCGGCCTGATCGGCGCCGTGGCCTGGCGCGGCCTGGGTCAGGTCGATAACGGCTTCAACCGCATGACGCCGGTGGCGCTGGGGCTGACGGCGCTGACCCTGGTCTTTGCTGCGCTCGGCGTGCGCGCCACGGAAAACGGCCTGTTTTTGACGTTGACCGGGAGAAGCGCCGCCGTTGGTTTGCTGATCGCACTGCTGGTGCCGCTCGCCCGCCGTTTCGAGGATTGGGATGTCCAGCAGTGGCTGTGGGAAACCTGGCGTTTCGTGAAGATGATCTTCCCGCTGCTGATCGTCGGCGTCTTTCTGGTCGGCGTCATCCGCATTTTCATCCAGCCCGAGTGGATTGAGGCGGTGGCCGGCACCAACACGGTGCTCGCTAACCTGGCCGGCGTCGTTTTCGGCGTCTTCATGTATTTCCCGACGCTCGTCGAAGTGCCGATCGCCAAGATGTTCCTCTCGCTCGGCATGCACCCCGGGCCGCTGATCGCCTACCTGATGGCCGATCCGGAACTGTCGCTGCAGAGTATCCTGATCACGGCGGCGATCATCGGCAAGCTCAAGGCATGGACTTACGTCGGGCTGGTGGCGGTGTTCTCGACGCTGGCCGGCCTGACCTATGGGGCCTGGGTGGACGGTACGCCGCTGCTGACGCTCGGCACGGGGATACTGGGTTTCGTGGTGCTGCTGGTGAGCACCCTGCACCTGATCGAACGATCCCGGCAGGCCCGGGCCTGATGAAAGGAGATGGCGATGTTGATCAAGATTCTCGGCAGCGGCTGCGCCAAATGCAACCGGCTGGAGCAACTGACCCGCGAAGCGGTGAGCGAAATGGGTATCGACGCCCGCTTCGAGCACGTCACGGAGATGGACCGGATCATGGCCTATCCGATCATGACGACGCCGGCACTGGTCATTGACGAAGTGGTGAAGTCGTCCGGGCGCATCCCGAGCAAGGACGAGATTGCCGGCTGGTTGCGCGGCTGATGCCGCGCCTTGGCTTCAGCCGCCGTGAATCAGCGCGTCGGGAATCAGGTAGAACTCCTTGCCGCCGGCGTCTACCTGCCAGTTGTCATCCTGGCGCCTGGCCGTGATTCCGGCGCCGTCGTCGGTCGTGAACCTTTTTTTTGCGAAGTGCAGGAGGCGATAGCGGGCTTCGCTGGCGTGGGCGATCCAGATCTGGGCGCTGCTTGCCGAGAGGTTGCGCACGACGCGGAAGTCGCACCACTGGTCGAGCGTCGGCTTGCCGGTGGAACACTTGATCTTGCCCGAGGCGTCATACACCGCCGGTGGTGCCGCCGGTGAAGTGCCGGAAATCGCCTTGCTTCCCGCAATCGTGAAATTCAGCGTGTACCGGGTGGTTTCGTTACGCCGTGCAGCGTTGCGCATCAGGTAGAGGCGCACCGTGTATTCGCCGTCTTTCGGCAGCGTGCCGACGAAGCTGATGCCCGAGGTCGAACCGACGAATAGGGCGGTTTCGTCGCCTGGCGGCAGGACGTTGAAGTAGGTGGATGGGTTGCTGGCTTCCAGGCTGACCTCCATGGTCTGTCCGCCAGCGGCACGCAGGCGGTAGTCAACGGTCTGGTCGCCCTTGAGGCTGCCCTTGACCGTGGCGCTGCCCTTGCCCTTCTCGAAATTCACCTGCTCCTGGCGGATGTCCGCCTGCGCCAGCGCCGGCATTCCGCCCACGGCGAGCAATGCGAGAGTGGCAGCGATGATGGCTTTCTTCATGAGTTCTCCCTTTTTATATCTCGTCCGGCTGGAACGGCGGGTTCAGGTCAGTTCGAGCACGCGCAGCAGCGAGGCCGTGTCGTCCCTGCCCCAGCCCTGCGCCATCAGCGCGTTCAGCTGCTGGGCGACGGTTGCGGTCAACGGCACGGGAACCCCCGATTTGCGCGCGGCCTCCAGCACCAGCCCGAAATCCTTGTGATGCAGCCGCGCCTCGATGCCGGCCGCGAAGTCGCGCTTCACCATGCGCCCGCCCATCACGTCGAGCACGCGCGAGGCGGCCGAGCCGCCGGCCAGCGCCTGCTTCACCTTGGCGCAATCGACGCCGGACGCGACGGTCAGGCGCATGGCTTCGGCGGCGGCCTCGATGGCGGCGACCATGATCATCTGGTTGCAGGCCTTGGCCACCTGACCGGCACCGTTGGGGCCGATATGCACGATACGCTGGCCGAGACATTCGAGCAGCGGACGCACGCGTTCCAGTACTTCGGCATCGCCGCCGGCCATGATCGCGAGCGTCGCGTCGATGGCGCCCTGGGCGCCGCCGGAAACCGGCGCGTCGAGCATGTAGATGCCTTTTTCGGCAAGCTTTGCGGCAATGTGGCGGGCTGCGTCGGGGGCGATGGTCGAGCAGTCAACCAGAACCGAACCGGGTGCCATGCCTTCGCCGAGCCCATCCATGCCAAGGGCAACGGTTTCGACGTCAGCGCTGGAGGTGATGATCGTGAACACCACTTCGCAGCGTCGCCCAAGTTCGGCGGGCGTCGCGCAAAAAGTCGCGGGCAGGCCGGCGGCGCTTTCCGGACGGCGCGCCCAGACGAACAGTTCATGGCCGGCCCGCTGCACATGCAGCGCCATCGGGCGCCCCATGGCGCCCAGCCCGATGAAGCCGACCTTCATTCCTGACCCGACAGCCGTTCCAGCAGCTTCAGCACGGCAATGGAGTCTTCCTCGCCCATGCCGGAGCCGACCATGGCGTTGAACATCTGCGCCGTCGCCGCCGAGCCGGGCAGGCAGAGGCCGAGCTCGTGCGCCGTCTGCATGACGATGTTGAGGTCCTTTTCGTGCATCCAGCTTTTGAAACCCGGCTTGAAATTGCGGTCGAGCATGCGCTGGCCGTGATTTTCCAGGATGCGCGAATAGGCGAAGCCACCGAGCAGCGCCTCGCGCACCTTGCTGCGGTCAACCCCGTTTTTGGCGGCAAAAGCGAAGGCTTCGGCCACCGCCAGCACGCCCATGCCGGTGAGAATCTGGTTGGCCGCCTTGGCCACCTGCCCGGCCCCGGAGGCGCCGACATGCACGATGTTCTTGCCCATGCATTCGAACGCCGGCCTGGCTCTGGCGAAGGCCGCTTCGGAACCGCCGGCCATGATCGACAGCGTGCCGGCGACGGCGCCGACCTCGCCGCCGGACACCGGCGCATCCATGAAATCGACACCGGCGGTAGCGAGATCGACGCCGATCCGGCGCGCCGCGGCGGGGGCGATGGTACTCATGTCGACGGCGACCAGCCCGGGCGCAGCGCCCTGCGCGACACCGCGCATGACTTCGGCAACGTCCGGCGCATCGGCCACCATCGAGATCACCAGTTCATTGCCCTGCGCGGCTTCGGCCGGGCTGCTTGCGCTTTTCGCACCGGCATCGAGCAACGGCTGCATCGATTCGGCGCGGCGCGCCCAGACGGTGACCTGATGCCCGCCCTTCAACAGATTGAGCGCCATCGGGCGTCCCATGATCCCGAGGCCGATAAAACCGATTTTCATGCCGAGCTCCTTGCGCGTGGAACGCCGATTCTAGCGGATAGGTCGGCAATGGGAAGGTAGCGTACCGGGAACAATCGAGCTGGCCCGCTTGATCAGGGATCATGGCCCACCATCCGCGCTTCGCATCTGCCCTGTCTCTGTGGTAGTTTCACAGCCGCCGCCGGGCGCCGGGACCCGTCAGCGGTACTATCGACATGGAGGAATCCGCTTTGAGTTCGAGGCAAGACGGCAAAATCAACTTCGGCATTTTGACCCTGTTGGTCGGGGGGCTTGCGCTGGCCGGGTTGCTCATCTACGGATTGAAATCTGGCCAGGAACTGCCGGTGTGGCCGGCGATTGCCGTGGCGCTGGTGAACCTGGTCGCTGCGGCCAAGATCGTGATTGACGTCAAGAAGACCAGGAGTCAGCGGCAAGTCGGCCCGGCGGTCACCGGCAACCCGGATCGCGCCCGGCGGTAGATGGCGTCGGTCTGGCCCAGGGGCGGGGGGATTCAGACCCCGCAACTGCTGCCGTTGCCGCGCTTGAAACCCATCTTGGCCAGCAGCTTTTCCGGCGGGCAGAAGCCGGTGAAGCCGCTCTGCAGCAGGTTGAGGCCGACGAAGGCGGTGAAGGCGAGGAACCATTCGGAAACGAAAACCGGGCTGCCGGTCCAGCCGAGGGCGAGGGAGAGCAGCACGAAAAAGCCGGCCATGATGCGGATCATGCGTTCGATGGTCATTGATGTTCCTTTCTGAAAGCTGAGAAGTAGAGTACCGGGATCACCACCAGCGTCAGCAGGGTGGAGACCAGGATGCCGAAGATCAGGCTGATGGCCAGCCCGTTGAAGATCGGGTCGTCGAGGATGAACAGGGCGCCGAGCATGGCGGCCAGCGCGGTCAGGGCGATCGGCTTGGCGCGCACGGCGGCGGACTGGATCACCGCGTCGTGGAAATTCATGCCGGCGGCGACCTGCTGCCTGATGAAATCGACGAGCAGGATCGAGTTGCGGACGATGATGCCGGCCAGCGCGATCATGCCGATCATCGAGGTCGCCGTGTATTGCGCGCCGAGCAGCGCGTGGCCGGGCATGACGCCGATGATGGTGAGCGGGATCGGCGCCATGATGATGAGCGGCACCAGGTAGCTGCCGAAGTGGGCGACGACCAGCAGGTAGATCAGGATCAGGCCGACCGCGTAGGCGATGCCCATGTCGCGGAAGGTTTCGTAGGTGACCTGCCATTCGCCATCCCACTTGACGCTGTAGCCGGCGTAGGGGTCGCCCGGCTGGCGGATGAACCATTCGCCGAGCGTGCCGCCTTCCTTGAGCGGCATGTCGTTGATCTGCGAACGGATGTCGAACATGCCGTAAAGCGGTGAATCGAGCTTGCCGCCCATGTCGCCGACGACATAGACCACCGGCAGCAGATCCTTGTGATAGATGGCCTTCTCGCGTGCCACGTCGCGCACTTCGACCAGTTCGGAGACCGGCACCAGATGGCCGTCGCGCGAACGCACGCGCAGCTTGAGCAGGGCGTCGAGGTTCGACTGCTTCTCGGCCGGCAGGGTGACGCGCACCGGGATCTCGAACTTGGAATCGGCATTGTGCACCGGCGTCACGTCCTGCCCGGCCAGCCCCATGCTGACCACCTCGACGATGTCGCTCTGGGCCACGCCGAGCAGCGCCGCCTTGCTCTGCAGCACGTGCAGCACGGCCTTTCTGGAATCGGCCTCGATAGAGTCGTCGACCGCAACAATGTCCTTCGTGTCCTCGAAAACCTTGCGCACCTGCTTGCCGACCGCCATCTGGCCCGGCATGTCCGGCCCGTAGATTTCGGCGACGATCGGCGACATCACCGGCGGCCCCGGCGGCACTTCGACGACCTTGGCGACGCCGCCATTCTTCTTGCCGATGGCCTCGATGCGGTCGCGCAGCGCGATCGCGATGTCGTGGCTCTTGCGCGAGCGGACGTGCTTGTCGGCCAGATTGACCTGGAGGTCGCCCTTTTCCGGCGCGGCGCGCAGGTAATACTGGCGGACCAGACCGTTGAAATTGATCGGGCTGGCGGTGCCGGCGTAGGCCTGGTAATTGACGACGTCGGCTTCCTGCGCCAGCTCGGCGCCGATTTCGTGCAACACGCGCGCCGTTTCCTCGACCGGCGTGCCGACCGGCATGTCGAGGATGACCTGGAATTCGCTCTTGTTGTCGAAAGGCAGCATCTTCAGCACGACGAGCTGGAAATAGGCCAGCGACACCGAGCCGAGAATCAGCAGGACGACGGCGATGGCCAGCTTGACGCGCGCCGCGCCGCCCTTGATCGGGTCGAGGAAGGGCGTCAGCAGCTTGCGGAAGGTGCTGTCGAGCCGGGCATCCAGCTTCGACGGCTGGTGCGCGTGGCTCACGCCGGTCGCCCGCATCAGCTTGAGCGCCAGCCAGGGCGTGACGACGAAGGCGACGACCAGCGAGATCGCCATGCCCATCGACGAGTTGATCGGGATCGGGCTCATGTACGGCCCCATCAGGCCGCTGACGAAGGCCATCGGCAGCAGCGCGGCGATCACCGTGAAAGTGGCGAGGATGGTCGGCCCGCCGACTTCATCGACCGCCGGCGGGATGATCTCGTGCAACGGCTTGTCGGGGTGGAGGCCCTGCCAGCGGTGGATGTTCTCGACGACGACGATGGCGTCGTCGACCAGAATGCCGATCGAAAAGATCAGCGCGAACAGCGACACGCGGTTGAGCGTGAAGCCCCAGGCCCACGAGGCGAACAGCGTGGCGGCCAGGGTCAGCGTGACGGCGACGCCGACGATCACCGCCTCGCGCCGGCCGAGCGCGAAGAAGACCAGCGCGACGACGAAGGCGGTGGCGAAGATCAGCTTGCCGATCAGCTTCTGCGCCTTCTCGGTGGCGGTTTCGCCGTAGTTGCGGGTGACGGTGACTTCGACGCCTTCCGGTATTACGGTGTTTTTCAGTGCATTTATCCGGTCGACCACGGCACTCGCCACGCTGGCCGCGTTGACGCCGGGCTGCTTGGAGATCTGCAGCGTCACCGCCGGGAATTCGCCGTCCTTGGTGCCGAACCAGGCGTAGGCCTTGGGCTGATCCGGGCCGTCCTGGACCTGCGCGACGTCGCTCAGGAACACCGGCTTGCCTTCGCGGACGGCGATGACCAGTTGGCGCACGTCGGCGGCGGATTCGAGATAGGTGCCGGTTTGCACCAGCACTTCGCGGTTGCCGGCAGTCAGGCTGCCGGACGATTGCTGCGCATTCGACACCTTCAGCGCGCCGGCGATTTCCTGCGGCGTGACGCCGTAGGCATTCATCCGCTCGGCATCCATCAGCACGCGGATGGCGTGGTCGGGGCCGCCGATGGTGGACACGTCGCGCGTGCCCTTGATGCGCTTGAGCTCGATCTCGACGGCACGCGCCACCTGCTGCAGGTCGTAGGCCGAACGTTCCGGGTCCTTCGTCCAGAAGGTCAGCCCGACGATCGGCACGTCGTCGATGCCGCGCGGCTTGATCACCGGCTCCTGGACGCCGAGGTTGGGCGGCAGCCAGTCGCGGTGCGAATGGACGGTGTCGTAGAGGCGGACGACGGCGTCGTTGTACTTGACGCCGACCTCGAACTGCACCGTGATGACCGCCATGCCGGGGCGCGACATCGAATAGACGTGCTCGACGCCGTGCATGCGCGACAGCACCTGCTCGGCCGGGCGTGCGACGAGGTTCTCGACATCCTTGGCCGAAGCGCCGGGGAAGGCGACCATGACGTCGGCCATCGTCACGTCGATCTGCGGCTCTTCCTCGCGCGGCGTTACCAGTGTCGCGAAAACCCCCATCAAAAAGGCGACCAGCGCCAGCAGCGGCGTTATGCGCGAGGTCAGAAATGCAGCGGCAATACGGCCTGAAATACCCATCGGCGATACGCTCGCAGTCTTTTCGCTGGCCATCGCTTACTTGCCCGCTGCCGGGTTCTTCAGGGCAATGGCAGCCTTTAGCGGATCGGCAATCACCCGGTCGCCAGCGGTCAGTCCGGCCAGCACCTCGATCTCGCCCTGGCCGACGGGGTCGCCCAGGCGCAGCTGGCGCAGGCTGGGGCGATTGTCGGCAGCCAGTACATAGACGGCAGCGACTTCGCCGCGGCGGACCACGGCGGTGACCGGCACGGTCAGCTTCTCGGCCTGGCCGAGGACGAAATGCACGCGCGCGAACATGCCCGGCGTCGCTTCCGGCACCGGCGGCAGGGTCACGCGGACCTGCGAGACGTGGGTCGCGGTATCGGCGGTCGGCAGCATCTTGACGCTCACCGCATCGACCCACTTGCCGAGTTCCGGGAACTCGACGCGCGCCGTCTTGATGCTGCGCATGTCGTTGAGGCGGTATTGCGGAATGCTGGCGGTGACGCGCAGGCCGCCCGGCTCGTAGATGGTGAACAGCGGCTTGCCCGGCGTCGCCATGTCGCCGAGTTCGGCATGGCGACGGGCGACGATGCCGGTGAGCGGCGAGACGATGGTGGCGTGGCTCGCGCTGGCGTCGGCCGCGGCACGGTTGGCGGTCGCCGCATCGTAATTCGGCCCTGGCCTTGTCGAGCGCGGCGGCGCTCATGAATTTCTGCGCCACGAGGCTCTTCGTGCGCTCGTAATTGAGCTTGGCGTTGGCGTACTGGGCGGCGGCGGCACGTGCTGCCTCTTCGGCCTCGCGCGCGTCGATGCGCATCAGCACGTCGCCTTTCTTGACGCTCTGCCCGGCGTCAACCTTGACTTCGATGACGCGGCCGGCAATCTGCGCGCCGACCGTGGTCTGCTGCACTGCCTCGACCAGCGCTTCAGCCGGGAAGGTCAGCTCGACGCGGTGCGGCTTGACGACGAGGCTCGCCAATTCCGGCGCGAAGGCGTTTGGCTCTGCACTCCCTGCGGTCGCGGTCAACGCCCAAAAAAGGCCAAAAATGAGTTTTGTCTTCATGCATATAAGAATACGCTAATTTATTGTTTTTGCGCAAGGCCGCCGGCTGCCTGCAGGGCCTCGCCGAAGTCGCGGCAAAGCGCGAGAAAGGCCCGGCTGGCTGGGCTGACATGGCGCTGGCGGTGGCGGACGAAGTTGAAATTGCGCTGCAGGTCGAACTGCGGTGTCCGCAGTTCGACCAGGCTGCCGCGCCGGAAGGCTTCGCGCAGGGCGACGCGTGACAGGCAGGCGAGGCCGAGACCGGCTTCGACGGCGCGCTTGACCGCTTCGGTGTGCTCCAGTTGCAGGCGGACCTGCAGGTTGGCCAGCTGCGGCGCGATGGCGCGGTCGAACAGGGCGCGTGTGCCGGAGCCGCTTTCGCGCAGTATCCACGGCTGGCTGGCCAGTTCTTCGGTGCTGGCAGCGCCGGCGGCCGCCAGCGGGTGCTGTGGCGCGCAGAAGACAACCAGTTCGTCGGCCAGCCACGGGTCGACCACCAGGTCGGGTTCGTTGGCCTCGCCCTCGATCAGGCCGATGTCGAGTTCGCAGCGCAGGACGCCGTCGAGGATGTGGCGGGTATTGGCGACCTTGAGGTCAATGTGCGACGTCGGGTGGCGCTGCAGGTAATCGGCGACGATCAGCGTCGCCAGGTAGTTGCCGATGGTCATCGTCGCGCCGACGGCCAGCGGGCCGAGCTGGCCGCCGGCCAGAAAGCCCTCGATCTCGGCGACGCGCGCCAGCACATCCTCGGCTTGCGGCAGCAGCCCGCGCCCGGTGGCGTTGAGCCGCAGCGATTTGCCGATGCGGTCGAACAGCGGACAGTCGAACTGGCGCTCAAGTTCGACCAGCGCGCTGCTCGCCGCCGATTGCGACATCGCCAACGCTTCGGCCGCGCGCGAGACATTCTCGCTGCGGGCGATGGCGGCAAAGACCTGGATCTGGCGCAGAGTGATTTTCATATTTGTTAAATCGATAATTGATATACAAATTATCCGCTTATGTTTCTTTCGTGCAACGCCTATGATCCATCTCAGTCAAAGCTGAAAAGGAGTTCCAACATGAGCAACCTGGCGACCGAAACCGTCCTTTCCGTCAATCACTGGAACGACACCCTGTTCACCTTCCGCACCACGCGCGACCCCGGTCTGCGCTTCACCAACGGCCAGTTCGTGATGATCGGCCTGGAGGTCGAAGGCCGCCCGCTGACCCGTGCCTACAGCATCGCCAGCGCCAACCACGAGGAATACCTTGAATTCTTCAGCATCAAGGTGCCGAACGGCCCGCTGACCTCCCGCCTGCAGCACCTCAAGCCGGGCGACCCGCTGCTGGTCAGCAAGAAGCCGACGGGTACGCTGGTGCTGCGCGACCTCAAGCCGGGCAAGCGGCTCTTCATGTTCGCCACCGGCACCGGCCTGGCGCCGTTCATGAGCCTGATCCACGACCCGGAAACCTATGAGACGTTCGAGAAGGTCATCCTCATCCACGGCGTCCGCTGGACCAACGAACTGGCCTATCACGACTACATTGAGAACGACCTCACGGAGCACGAGTACTTCGCGGACTGGGTCAAGGAAAAGCTGATCTATTACCCGACCGTGACGCGCGAGCCCTTCCGCAACGAGGGCCGGCTGACCGACCTGATCGAGTCCGGCAAGCTGTTCGCCGACATCGACCAGCCGCCGCTCGACCCGGCCACCGACCGCGCCATGATCTGCGGCAGCCCGGCCATGCTCGAAGATACGGCTGCCATGCTCGACGCACGTGGCTTCGAGGTTGGCAACCACCATACCGGCAAGCTCGGCGACTACGTGATCGAGCGCGCCTTCGTCGAGAAGTGAGCTATTTCGGCTGCCAGATGTTGCGGCAGCCGGTTTCGCGAATCCACCAGCTGCCGACGGCGCCGAGCAGCGCGCACAGGGTCACCACCAGCACGCCGTTGCGCCAGGCCGGAACATCGTAGAAGCGTGCGCCGTTGAGCATCTCGCCGCGCCAGCCGAGATCCATCACCCAGCCAACCAGCGGCTGCAGCAAGGCGCCGGCGAGAAAGCCGCCCATGTTGGCGACGCTGGTCGAACATGCCGGAGAGCAGCGGCGGGTTTACTTCCTTGGAACAGGCCCAGGTCAGGCTGAACCCGGCGGTGGTCAATCCCATCAGCCCGAACAGCGTGTAGGAAGCCCACGGCGGCATGGTCATGGCGGACAGCCAGACCAGCCAGATCGCTGCATAGACATGGGCGGCAGCGAGCAATACCGGCTTGCGCCGGCCGATGCGGTCGGACAGCGTGCCGATGAAGAAACAGCCGACGGCGAAGCCGCCGAACCAGAGCGAGAGATGGCTGGCGGCGACCGGCCGCGCCATGCCGTGTACCTGCATCAGGTAAGGCGTCGCCCAGAGACCCGCGAAAGTGAAGAAAGCCCCGCCCATGCCGGTATTGACGACAATGGCCGGCCAGGTGGCGCGATTCCTGATGACCGACAACAAACCCGAAAGCACGACGGTACGGTCGAATTTCGGCGCCGCCCCGGTCTTTTCCGCCAGCGGGCGGTCGCGCACGAACACCCAGCAGGCGGCGGCCAGCACCAGGGAAACGACGCCGATGCCGATGAACACGCCGCGCCAGCCGGTTGCCTGGGCCAGTCCGGAGAGCGGCGCGCCGGCCAGCACCGAACCCATGTTGCCGACCAGCATGCAGATGCCGACCATGGTCGCGAAGCGGTTTTCCTCGAACCACACGGCAATCAGCTTCAACATGGCGATGAAGGTCACCGAGACGCCGAGGCCGATCAGTGTGCGCCCGGCCAGCGCCCAGTCGAGCGTCGGTGCGAAACCGAAGAGGAAGCTGCCGAGGCTGCCGATGACGCCGCCCAGCACGAGAATCCGCCTTGGCCCGAGCGTGTCGGCGAGAATCCCGGTGGGAATCTGCATCACGGTGTAAACGTAGAAATAGGTGGCCGCCAGCACGCCGAGCGAGGTGGCCGAAGTCTGGAAGGAGGCCGCAAGGTCCTGGGCAATCCCGGCCGGCGCAAAGCGCTGGAAGAAGGAGAGGATATAGGCGCCGGCGACGACGCCGAGTGCCAGCCAGCGCTGGCGCTTCTGGTCAGCGGTCAGCGACAGCATGGTCGAGCTCCCGGGCCGGATGGCCGGTCGGCGTTGATGTCAAGATCACCTTGGACGCTGCTTCCAGGGCGGGCTCTGGGCCAGCCAGGTGTCCAGCGCTTCGGGCAGTTCGCTGACCAGCAATGCATGGCGCCCGGCCATCCAGCCGTGGATGGGGCCGGGAGGGCGGTTCTTGAGTGCCTCGTCGAGCAGGGTCTGGGCGGTGACGTGGTCGTTGATCAGCCCGAGTTCATCCTGCAGGTGGGTCAGCGCCGTCAGGTAGCGCTTCAGGCGCCGGGTCGGGAGCAGGGGGGCGAAAAACTCGACGGCGTAGCGCAGCTTCTTGAAACAGATGCGCATGCGGTGGCGATCGGCAGCTTCGAGCGTCGCATGCTTTTCGGCCAGGCGCCGCGCCTGGCGGGCACGCGCCTTGAGCCGGGCGATGGCGAAATCCTCAAGCCGCTGGGGCAGGGTGTCGTCGAGCGCATGGAGCGCGGCGGTGAATTCGACAATCAGGCGCGGGTATTCGGGCAGGGCGAGCATGTGGGCGACCGCAGTCCGTGCATGCCGGGCGCGCCTGGCGCCATCCTTGTGCATGCGGCCGAGATCGCGGCTGTCGGGAAAGGCGGCACGCACCGGGGGGAGCGTTTCGACCACGAAGACATCCCAGTTGCGGGCATCGCCCAGCGCGCTGGCCAGCGTCTGCCAGGTCTGGCCGTAGGCGGCGACGAAATCGGCGGGCAGGACGGGGGCGAAGAGCTTGATCGCGGAGCGCAGCCGGCGCAGGGCGACGCGCGCCTGGTGGACATATTCAGGATCCTTGCTGGTCAACAGCAAGCCGTTTTCGTTGCGCTGAAAATGCTCGAGGCAGCCGAGGGCGATGCTGCGAAAGGCGGCGACGGGCGTCAGTCCGGCTTCGAGTGGTACTGCCCTGGCGCGCAGCGGGGCTTCCGCCGTGCCGGCAAAAACCGCGTAACCGCGCTCGGCCTTGCTGGCGACAGCCGGGCGCAAGTCGAGCGTATCCTGCAGTGCGCGGGTCAGGCCGAAGAGATCGGCGATCCGGCCTCTGAGCAGTTCAAGTTCGACTTCGCAGATCGGGGTCTTGCGCCCGTTGCTTTCGATATTGCCGCGGTCAACGGCCAATTCGACCAGAGATTCGCCGAACGGCACATGCCAGATCGTGCGCCGGAAATCGGAGGTGAACACGGGTTGCAGGTCGGGTGCGGCCTGTTCGAGCCAGCCGCGCAGATCGGGGTCGTCGACGTGGCTGAAGTCGAAGATTCCGGGGTGGGCCGGCGCTTCCCATTCGCTGCGCATGGCCAGCCCGCCGCTCGCCGGCTCGGCCGATTTGACGGTGAGCAGCCACTGCCACCCCTTCTTGCGAAAGCGCATGGCGATCCGGCGTTGGTGCAGGGCCAGTTGCGGCGTGTCGTAATAGGTGTTGAGCAGGTGCTGCCGTTGCGGCTTGATTCCTGCCAGCAGCGCATGCGCCGGCAGTTGCCGGGCAGTGTGCGGCGTCAGCTGAAGCTTGAGCTCGATTTCGGTGGCCATGGATGAGGTGCATAGTGGTGCGACGGGTGAGGTGGATTATAGGCTGCTAATGCAGCCCGTGGCGTCCCGGGGAAGATTGGCGCCGCTTTTGGGAAATTTCACACGCGCGGCCCCCGAGCGAGTAGCAACCGAGGAATATTCCACAATCTCAATGGGGCCAGCCGAATATAATTCGCCCGACTTCACAGAAGACAGATCCCATGAGTACGAAGAAAATCATTTGTTCCCTGCTGCTGGCTGCCTTTCCGGTTCTCGCCGTGGCCGCCGATCCCGCAGCGTCGCCGGCGGCAAACGAACAGTTTGCTGCCCTGCGCGATGTCGCGCAGAAGGCTGTGTCGAACAACCCCGAGGTGGTCGCGCGCTGGCACAACTTCAAGGCCTCGGTCGAGGAAGTCGGCGTGGCGCGCGGCGGCTATCTGCCCAAGGTCGACCTGATGGCCGGGGTCGGCCGGGAGTCGCTAAAGCAGCCGCCGACCAACCAGACAGAAGACTACAACCGCAACTGGTATTTGCTCAGCCTGAACCAGATGCTGTTCGACGGCTTTGCCACGAGCAACGAAGTCAAGCGTCTGGGCAAGGCCACGCTGGTCCGCTATTACGAACTGCTCGATGCCTCGGAGAATGTTGCACTCGAAGCCGCGCGCGCCTACATCGATGTGTTGCGCTATCGGTTCCTGGTCAATCTGGCCGAAGACAACTACGTCCAGCATCGCGCCACCTTCGAACAACTGTTGCGGCGGACCCAGTCCGGCGCCGGTCGGCGCGTTCGACCTCGAACAGGCGGCCAGTCGCCTGGCCCAGGCCGAGGTCAACCTGACCACCGAAACCGCCAACCTGCATGACGTGACAGCGCGCTACCAGCGCCTTGTCGACAACCAGCCACCCCGGGTTGTCTATGCGCCGGCGCTACTTGGCCGCGGCCTGCCGGCCAGCCAGCAGGCGGCGCTGGAAAAGCTGCTCAAGCAGAACCCGGCCTTGCTCGCCGCGCAGCAGAACATCGAGGCTGCCCAGTACGATCTCGCGGTACGCAAGGCAGCCTACCTTCCGCGCTTCGATTTTCGCGCGCGCACTGATAACGGCGAGAACTACCTGGGCATTATCGGCGATCGCGTGAACAACGTCGCCGAAGTGGTGATGACCTACAACCTGTTCAACGGCGGTTCCGACGTTGCCCGCGAGCGCATGTACGCCGAGCGCAAGAACATGGCCGTCGATCAGCGCGACAAGGCGTGCCGCGATACCCGGCAGACGCTTTCGATTGCCTACAACGATGTCCAACGCCTGCGCCAGCAGGTGTCTTTCCTGAATGTCCAGGTCGGCCTTCTGGAAAAGACGCGCGACGCCTACCGCGATCAGTTCAACATCGGCCAGCGTACCCTGCTTGATCTGCTCGATACCGAGAACGAACTCCTGTCGGCGCGCCGGGGCGCCATCAACGCCGACATGGACCTGACCCTGGCCTATCTGCGCACCTACGCCGGAATGGGTTCGCTGCTCGAGTTCCTTGAACTCAAAAAGTTGGAAGTCGAGCCGCCCGAGGCCAATCAGCTGGATGCCGCCGTTGACGGCAAGCTCTGCGCTGCAGAGTCGATTGCCGTGGCACCGATCAACCGCGATGTCCTGAATGCGCGGGCGCTGGCCCTGCTCGAAAGCAACCGGCAGGCCGCCGCCCTGCAGACGCAGAATGCCCTGGCCCCGTCGGCCGGCGCCCCGGTGGATGCGTCCCAGCCGGTAGCCGGCGGTCCGCAGGAGGAGGTTGCGGCGCAGGTCAGGTTGTGGGTAGCGCTGGTCGCGCGCCGCGATTTTGCTGCGTTCGAAACCCTCTATGCACCGAGCTATGTGCCGGCCGGCGGTGGCAATCGCAGCGACTGGGCAATTGCCCAGAAGGCGCGCTTCGCCCAGCCTGACGAATTGCCGGCCGGTTTGCAGGGCCTGAAGGTGCGCTTGAACGGGCTCGATCGTGCGACGGCTGAATTCAGACAGTTCTACAGCAGCGACGTGCGGCGCGAAGCAACCCAGAGAAAAATGGAATTCGTCAAGGTCGGCGGCAAGTGGCTGATTGACCGTGAAACCTCCGTTATGGCGTCCGGAAAATGAAAAATCAGTCCATGAAAACCTTCTGCCAATGTCTCCAACAAGGCCGGCGTTCCCTCGTTTCTTCGGCAGCCCTGCTCGCCATGCTGGTTGCCGTCGGCGGCCCGGCCACGGCGCAAACCGCTTCCTCCGGCGCGGCGATGGGGCCGACCCTGAATAAAATTGCCGATACGGGGGCGATATTCCTCGCTTACCGCGAGGCGACCATTCCGTTCTCGTATATCAACCTCGCATCACAGCCCCCGGAAATCGTCGGCTACACCTGGGAAATCTGCGGCCACGTGGTCAGGGCGGTGCGCGAACGCCTGGCGCGGGATATCGCGACAGTGCCCGTGGCGGTAACGGCCAATTCCCAGACTCTGATGCTCAAGACCGGCATGGCCGATCTGGTGTGCGGAGCGCCGACCAATAACGTTGCCCGGCAGAAGCAGGTTGCCTTCAGCAATACTTTTTTCGTCGCCGAAGTGAAGGCCTTGGTCAACAAGAACAGCGGTATTCGCTCGGTCGCGGATCTTGCCAACAGGAATGTCGTCACCACGCTGGGCACTACGGCAGACCGCCTGATCAAACAGGCGGCGCTGGCCAGCAACGTGACGATGGTCTTTCTGGGGGGGCGCACGCACCCCGATTCGATGGCCATGCTGGAGCGCGGCGAGGCGGCTGCCTATGTCGGCGACGATGCGATTCTGGCCGGAATGCGCGCGGCGTCGAAGGACAGGGATCAATTCGTCTTCCTCGACGCGTCGCTGTCGGTCGAGCCCTATGGCATCATGCTGCCCAGGGATGACCCGCAGTTCAAGCAGCTGGTCGATGACACGTTGGTCGCACTGATGCGCAGCGGCGAACTTGAACGTATCTACAACAAGTGGTTCCTCGGCCCGATTCCCCCGCTGGGAACAGCGCTGGACATGCCGATGTCGGCCCGCCTCAAGGAAATGATCGCCAATCCGAACGACCGGCCCGCCTACTGACGCGGGTTGCGCATAAGCAAAAAGGCCATGCCGCAACGCATGGCCTTTTTCACGGGCAGGGAAATCAGGCGCCGAGTTTGGGGTTGAGCGTGTAGCTGCCGGTGAGGCTGGCTTGCGCCAGAACGTGCCCGGCGATCGCCGCGCGCACTTCGGGGCCACCGAATTTCCCGGTCAGTGGCAGTTGGTCGATGTCGAGCGCAAACACGGTGAATACGTAGCGGTGAATGATTTCGTCGTTCCACGGCGGGCAGGGGCCGTCGTAGCCGTGGTAGTCGCCGCGCATGTCGTTGTCGCCGGCAAACCAGTCGGTGTAGTTGTTGACCCCCTGGCGTGCGCCGCGGGCGGCCTGCGGGCCGGGTTTGCCGCGTGGCGTGACGTCGTTGCTGAATTCGCCCTCGTTTATGGCGCTGACCGCAGCCGGCAGGTCGATCAGTACCCAGTGGAAGAAGTCGACGCGCGGCAGGCTGGCGGGCACCACGCGCCCTTCCTGATTGACGTCGTCGCCCCTGCTCGGCACGTCGGGGTCGTGGCAGATCACGGCAAACGAGCGCGTGCCGGCGGGAACGTCGGTCCACGCCAGTTGCGGGTTTAGGTTCTTGCCCAGGCAGACATGATGGGCCGGTTCGGGAATGCAGAAGGCGAATTGGCCCGGGATCCGTTGTCCGTCGGCAAAGCTGGTGCTGGTCAGTTTCATGGAATCGTTCTCCTCCGGTTAAGCGGACCGCCGTTTGAAATCCTGCAGGCGGAAGCCGAGAGCCCATAGTGTAGCGAAATAGATGATGCCGCCAAGTGCTACCAGCCCGCTCAGGCGAAGCACGCGCTCGAGCAGCGCGTAACGCAGCCAGTCGGCGTCACTGCCGGTGGCGAACCACAGGGCGCCGCCCATGACCACCAGGGCCAGCGCAAGCTTCAGGGTAAATGTCGCCCAGCCTGCTTGCGGCTGATAGACCGCGTGCTGGCGCAGGCCGCGGTAGAGCAGCGCGGCATTCAGGCAGGCGGCCAGGCCGATCGACAGGGCCAGGCCGGCATGCTGCAGCCAGCCGATGAAGGCGAGGTTCATGGCCTGAGTGGCGGCGAGCGAAACCAGGGCGATCTTGACCGGGGTGCGGACATTCTGGCGGGCGTAAAAACCGGGTGCCAGCACCTTGACCAGAATCAGCCCGGTGAGCCCGATGCTGTAGGCGATCAGTGCCTCGCGGGTGCGAAACACATCATCGCTGGTAAATGCACCATGAAAGAACAGCGTCGCGATCAGCGGCACCGCCAGCAGTGCCAGCGCCAGCGCGGCCGGCGCCGCGAGCAGCAGGGTCAGGCGCAGCCCCCAGTCGAGCAGCTTCGAATATTCGGGCGCGTTGTCGCTGGCGTGGTACCTGGCCAGCGAAGGGAGCAGGATGGTGCCGAGCGCGACGCCGAGCATGCCGGAGGGAAATTCCATCAGGCGGTCGGCGTAATACAGCCAGGAGACGCTGCCGGTCTTCAGAAACGAGGCGAAGATGGTGTTGATCAGCAGGCTGATCTGGGAGACCGATACGCCAAGCAGGGCCGGCGCCATCAGGGTCAGGATGCGCCGCACGCCGGGGTCGGCCCAGGCAGCGCGCAAGTCGAGGCTCGGGCGCGGCAACATGGATATCCGGCGCAGCGCGGGAATCTGGATTGCCAGCTGGAGGACGCCGCCAAGGAAGACCGCCCAGGCCAGCGCCAGCACCGGCGGGTCGAAGTAGGGCGCGGCAAACAGCGCCATGCCGATGAATGCCAGATTGAGCAGCACCGGTGTAAACGCCGGCAAGGCAAAGCGGCTCCAGGTGTTGAGGATGCCGCCGGAAAGCGCCACCAGCGACATGAACAGGATGTACGGGAAGGTGATGCGGGTCAGCGTGACGGTCAGTTCGAACTTGCCGGCATCGGCGCTGAAGCCGGGTGCGGAGATCCAGACCAGCAGCGGGGCGGTGGCGACGCCCAGGGCAGTGACGGCGAACAGGACCATGGACAGGATGCTGGTCACATGGTCGATCAGGCGCAGGGTTTCCTGATCGCCGCGCTTGTTCTTGTATTCGCCGACAATCGGCACGAAGGCCTGCGCGAAGGCGCCCTCGGCGAACATCCGGCGCAGCAGGTTGGGCAGTTTGAAGGCGACGAAGAAGGCGTCCGTCGCCATCCCGGCGCCGAAGGTGCGGGCAATGACAAAATCGCGGACGAAGCCGAGAACCCGCGAGAGCAGGGTCATGCCGCTGACCGTGGCGAGGGCGCGTAGAAGATTCATGAGACGGAGCGTTGCCTGACGAGCGGCAGAAAAGCTATAATTCTACGCTCTGTTGCCGGTGTAGCTCAGTTGGTAGAGCAGCGCATTCGTAATGCGAAGGTCGTAGGTTCGACTCCTATCTCCGGCACCACAAAAATCAAGGGGTTGCCGATTCGTCGGTAGCCCCTTGCCCATTTGGAGAACGATCATGCAATTGAAGGACAAGGTTTTTCTGGTCACCGGCGCCGGTTCCGGCCTCGGTGCGGCAACTGCGAAGGCGTTGGTCGAGGCGGGCGCCCGGGTCGTTCTGTCCGACCTCAACCGCACCGCCGGCGAGAAATATGCCGAAGAACTGGGCGGCAATGCACGCTTCGTCGAGACTGACGTGGCGAACGAGGCATCTGCGGTCAATGCCATCCACACGGCCATTTCCACGTTCGGCGGCCTGCACGGGCTGGTCAACTGCGCCGGTGTGGCGCCGGCCGAAAAGGTCGTCGGCCGCGACGGGCCGCACAAACTGGAAAGTTTCGCGCGGACGATCAACATCAACCTGGTCGGCACCTTCAACATGATCCGCCTGGCTGCCGAGGCGATGATGAAGGGCGAGCCGGATGCCGGCGGCGAACGTGGCGTAATCATCAATACCGCGTCGGTCGCGGCTTTCGAAGGGCAACTGGGCCAGGCCGCCTATGCCGCCTCGAAGGGCGGGATCGTGGCGCTGACCTTGCCGGTGGCGCGCGAACTGGCGAAGAGCGGCATCCGCTGCGTGACCATCGCGCCGGGCATCATGGAAACCCCGATGCTGCTTGGCATGCCGCCGGAGGTGCAGGAATCGCTGGGCAGGATGGTGCCGTTCCCGTCGCGCATGGGCAAGCCCGCCGAGTTCGCCGCGCTGGTCCGCCACATCGCCGAAAATGCGTATTTGAACGGCGAGGTGATCCGCCTGGACGGCGCCATCCGGATGGGAACCAAATAATCTATACTTCGGCTCCGCCCTAGACCAGAAAGGCACTTCGGTGCCTTTTTCTTTGATGTCCCCGACTCCCTGTTATCACTGCGGCCTGCCCATCCCCGAACGCGTTGATTTGCCCGTGCGCATCGGCGGTGAGGCGCGCAGCATGTGCTGTCCGGGTTGCCAGGCGGTGGCGCAGTCGATTGTCGACAACGGGCTGGAAGACTACTACCGCAGCCGCGATGCGCTGCCCGAGTCACCGCGCGAGGCGCTGCCGGCCATCTTTGACCAGCTGGCGCTCTTTGATCACGCCGAATTCCAGAAGAGTTTCGTCAAGGCCCTTGGCGAAAACGAGCGGGAAGCGTCGCTGCTGCTCGAGGGCATCACCTGTTCGGCCTGCATCTGGCTGAACGAGCAGCATGTCGGCAAATTGCCCGGGGTGACCGCCGTCGATATCAACTATGCGACGCGGCGCGCCCGCATCCGCTGGGACGAATCGCGGATCAGGCTTTCCGACATTCTCGGGGCGATCGCCGCGATCGGCTACCGCGCCTATCCCTACGACGCCGCAAAAAACGAGGAGATTTCCCGCAAGGAACGGCGCGAAGCCATGTGGCGCCTGTGGGTGGCCGGCTTCGGCATGATGCAGGTGATGATGTATGCCGTACCGGTCTATCTGGCCGATGGCGACATGACCGCAGATATCGAGAGCCTGATGCGCTGGGCCAGCCTGCTGCTGACCCTGCCGGTGATCTTCTATTCTTCGGCACCGTTTTTCCGGAATGCCTGGCGTGATCTCAAGTTGCGCCGCGTCGGCATGGATGTGCCGGTGGCGCTCGGCGTCGGCGCGGCCTTCCTGGCCAGTTGCTGGGCAACGCTGATCCAGGATGGCGAGGTCTATTTCGACTCGGTCACCATGTTCATCTTCTTCCTGCTTGGCGGGCGCTACCTGGAGATGACGGCGCGCCAGAAGGCGGTCAGCGTGACCGAGGCGCTGGCCAAGCTGCTGCCGACCTTCGCGCAAATCATGCCCAATTTCCCGGTTGACCGCAGCAGCGAACAACGGGTCGTGGCCGACCTGCACCCCGGCGACGTGGTACTGGTACGCCCCGGCGATGTCGTGCCGGCGGACGGGCGGGTCATCGAGGGCGTCAGTTCCGCCAATGAGGCCCTGCTGACCGGCGAGAGCCGGCCGGTCCCCAAGTCGCCGGGCATGTCGGTGACGGGTGGCTCGGTCAACACCGAAAGTCCGCTGGTCGTGCGCGTCGAGCAGGTGGGGGAGGGCACGCGGCTTTCCGCCATCGTCCATCTGATGGAGCGCGCAGCGGCCGAAAAACCGCGCATCGTCGAACTCGCCGACCGGATCGCCAGTTATTTCGTCGCAGCATTGCTGCTCGTTGCGGTTGTCGTCGCCGTTGGCTGGTCCATGTTCGACCCTTCAAGGGCCTTGTGGATCACCGTTTCGGTGCTGGTCGTGACCTGCCCGTGCGCGCTGTCGCTGGCCACCCCGATCGCCCTGACGGTGGCGGCCGGTGCGCTGGCCAGGGACGGCCTGCTGGTGACGCGCGGACACGCCATCGAAACGCTGGCCCGGGCCACGCACTTTGTTTTCGACAAGACCGGCACGCTGACCAGCGGCCAGATGCGCCTGGTCGATGTGCTGCCGACTGGCAGCGTGGCGCGCGCTGAATGCGTGAAAATTGCCGCTGCCCTGGAGCAGGCTTCCGAGCACCCGGTGGCCGTGGCCTTGCGTCTGGCCTGTGCGAGCGACGAACTGCCGCCGGCGGGCAATGCGCTGAGCGAACCGGGGCAGGGAATCGAGGGGGAAATCGGCGGCCGGCGTTACCGGATCGGCCGTCCGGCGTATGCACTCGGGCTTGCGACCACGGTAGCCCCGGACCTGATCGCCACCTGGCGGGAGACCGGTGATACGGTCGTTGTGCTTGGCGATGCGACAGGTTGTCTGGCCTTGTTCCGACTGGGCGACGAGGTCCGGCCCGAGGCGCGGCCGCTGATCGATGCCCTGAAGGCGGCCGGCAAGCAGATCGTCCTGCTCACCGGTGATGCGCCAGCGGTGGCGCGACGGGTGGCGGAACGGCTGGGCATTGCTGACGTACGGGCCGATGTCACGCCGCAGGGCAAGCATGAATGCGTAACCAGCCTGCAGGCCGGCGGCGCTGTCGTCGCCATGGTGGGTGACGGGGTCAACGATGCGCCGGTGCTGGCGCAGGCCCAGGTCTCGATCGCGATGGGCGGCGGGGCCCAACTGGCGCGAACCCAGGCGGATTTCGTGCTGCTCTCGGAGAATCTCGATCATCTGCGCCGCGGTCTGCTGCGCGGGGAGAAGACGCTGCGCATCATCCGGCAGAACCTCTGGTGGTCATTCGCCTATAATTTCGTGGCCCTGCCGCTGGCGATCGCCGGATTCGTGACACCCTGGCTTGCGGGCATCGGCATGTCCGCCAGCTCCTTGCTGGTGGTTCTCAACTCGCTGCGCATTCAGCGCGTGGATGGTGAGTGATGGAAATTCTCTATTTGTTGATTCCATTTTCTGTCGTGCTGGTGTTTGCAATTGCCGTCGCATTCTGGTGGTCGGTGAGAAGCGGGCAGTTCGACGATCTCGAAGGCCCGGGCTTCCGGATCTTGATGGATGATGACGGGCCGAATATCCCGGCTGCCGATTCAACGAAGCCGGAGGGGGATTCCGGAAAACTTTGACCTGCGTCAACGCGGGCAGGGAGGGGCGCCGGCATTATTCAGCCATGTGGAGTTCGCGCTTCACAAAAGTTCTCTGTTGGGGTTGGGGTGCGTTACGACGCACCCTTTTTTTGTCCACACTCACCCTTTGGAGAATCCGCTACACCCTTCTGCCTAATTTGACCTAGATAATCGGTAGGTTGATCTAGGTCAAATCCCCGCTCCTGATCTAGAATACCATCCGCTTTCATGTGCCCCCGTGCGTTTTTCAGGGAGGGGGTCATCCAGTTTTTCATTAACGAGAGGTGGGTTCATGTCTGGAACGCAAACCACATATAACGATAAGGTCGTACGGCAGTTTTCCGTCATGACCGTCATCTGGGGCATTGTTGGCATGCTGGTCGGTGTCATCATTGCGGCCCAGTTAGTCTGGCCGGAGCTGAATATCGGCCCCTGGCTGCACTTCGGGCGTCTGCGCCCGCTGCACACCAACGCGGTCATTTTCGCGTTTGGCGGCTGTGCATTGTTCGCAACTTCCTACTGGTGCGTGCAGCGCACCTGTCACACGCGGCTGTGGGGTGGTCCGCTGGTTCCCTTCACCTTCTGGGGTTGGCAGATCATCATCGTGCTCGCTGCGATTACCCTGCCGCTTGGCATTACCAGTGGTAAGGAGTACGCCGAGCTCGAGTGGCCGATCGACATCCTGATTACCTTGGTCTGGGTTTCTTACGCATTGGTGTTTTTCGGCACCATCGCCAAGCGTACGGTGTCCCATATCTACGTGGCCAACTGGTTCTTCGGTGCCTTCATCATTGCAGTCGCCTTGCTCCATCTGGTCAATAGTGCTGCGGTACCGGTCTCGCTGACCAAGTCATACTCCGTGTATTCGGGTGTGCAGGACGCAATGATCCAGTGGTGGTACGGCCACAACGCCGTGGGCTTTTTCCTGACTGCCGGCTTCCTGGGCATGATGTACTACTTTGTGCCGAAGCAGGCCGGGCGTCCGGTTTATTCGTACCGCCTGTCGGTGGTTCACTTCTGGGCGCTGATCTTTACCTACATGTGGGCGGGTCCGCACCACCTGCACTACACTGCGCTGCCTGACTGGACCCAGTCGGTCGGCATGGTCTTCTCGCTGATTCTGCTGGCACCCTCCTGGGGTGGCATGATCAACGGCATCATGACCCTGTCGGGTGCCTGGCATAAGCTGCGCGATGATCCCATCCTGAAGTTCCTGATCACCTCGCTGTCCTTCTATGGCATGTCGACGTTCGAAGGTCCGATGATGTCGATCAAGACGGTCAATGCACTGTCGCACTACACGGACTGGACGGTCGGCCACGTGCACTCCGGTGCCTTGGGCTGGGTGGCGATGGTTTCCATCGGTTCCATCTACTATCTGCTGCCGAAACTCTTCGGCAAGACCGAGATGTACAGCACCAAACTGGTTACGACCCACTTCTGGATAGCCACCATTGGCACCGTGCTCTACATCGCGTCCATGTGGATCGCCGGCGTGATGCAGGGCCTGATGTGGCGTGCAGTTAACGCCGACGGTACGCTGGCCTACAGCTTCGTCGAGTCGGTCAAGGGTTCTTACCCGTTCTGGGCGATCCGCTGGCTGGGTGGTGTCCTTTTCCTGTCCGGTATGTTGATCATGGCCTACAACATGTTCAAGACCATGGCAGGCGGCAGGACCGAGGATACGCCGGTGCTGGCTGCGGCTGGCCATCACGCCTGATTAGGGGGAAAGAATAATGATCAAGCATGAACAAATTGAAAAGAGCGTCGGGCTGCTTATTGTCCTGACCATATTGACCGTGATCTGGGGCGGCCTGCTCGAAATCGTTCCGCTCTTCTTCCAGAAGTCGACCACGACGCCGGTTGAGGGGGTCAAGCCGTACGATGCCGTTCGCTTGGCTGGTCGTGACATCTATGTTCGCGAAGGCTGTTTCCTTTGCCATTCACAGATGATTCGTCCGTTCCGTGCCGAAACAGAGCGCTACGGGCATTTTTCGGTGGCTGGCGAATTCGTTTATGACCATCCTTTCCAGTGGGGCTCCAAGCGGACTGGTCCGGATCTGGCTCGTGTTGGCGGACGCTACTCGGATGAATGGCAGCGCGCTCACCTGATGAATCCGCGCGATTTGGTGCCTGAATCCAATATGCCTGCTTTTGCGTTCTTGGCAAATACCAAGGCCAAGGATACCGTGGGTGCCGATATCGAAGCCAAGATGAAGACGATGCAAGGCTATGCAAGAGTTCGTGGTATTCCGGGTAACACCGATGAGGAAATCAAGGGGGCCAAGGCCGCCATCGGTGACAAGACGGAAATGGATGTTCTCATCGCCTACCTGCAGGGCTTGGGTACGGCTTTGGGCACCATGAAGCAATAGCCATGGACATCAACGATCTGCGTTCCATCACGACGGTGCTCGGGTTGCTCTGCTTCCTGGGGATTGTCGGTTGGGCGTACGGCAAGGGCAGCAAAAAGGGGTTTGAGGAAGCTGCCAACCTGCCGTTTGATGCGGACGATGATCTGGGTGCGGCCTCCTCAATGGCGCACCCACGTAAATCAAAGGAAAGCAAATGAGCGATTTCGTTAGCGGTTTTTGGAACGTCTACGTGGTTGTGATTGTGCTGGGCAGTATTCTCGCCTGCGCACTTCTTCTCTACGTTCAGGGCAAGGCGAAGTTCACGCCGGGCAAGACCATGGGTCATGTCTGGGATGAAACGCTTGAGGAGTACAACAACCCGATGCCCAAGTGGTGGAGCTGGCTGTTCGTCATCACGGTTGTCTTCGGACTGGTCTATCTGGCACTTTATCCGGGACTCGGCAGCTTCAAGGGGTTGCTGGGCTGGAGCGCTGTCGGGCAATACCAGGCGGAGCGTGAAAAGGCGGACGCTACGGCCAAGCCGTTGTTCGACAAGTACCTGGCGATGGACGTCAAGGCGGTTGCTGGCGACAAGCAGGCGATGGAAACCGGCAAGCGTCTCTACCTGACCTATTGCATGCAGTGCCACGGCGCGGACGGACGCGGTGCCAAGGGCTTCCCGAATCTCACCGATGCCGACTGGCTGTATGGTGGCGAACCCGAGCAACTCGTGAATACGATTGCTGCTGGCCGCATGGGGGTCATGCCCCCGCATGCCCAACTCGGGGCCGACACCATCAAGGATCTGGCGAATTACGTCCGTTCCCTGTCCGGCCTGCCGAATGACTCGGTTCGTGCCGCCAAGGGCAAGGAGGCCTTCGCTTCTGCCGGTTGTGCCGGCTGCCACGGCCCGGACGCCAAGGGCATGCAGGCAATCGGGGCGCCCAACCTGACAGACAAGGTGTGGTTGTATGGTTCTTCCGAAGCGGTCATCGTTGAAACCATCACCAATGGTCGCCAGAACAAGATGCCGGCCTGGAAGGAATTCCTGGGCGATTCCAAGGTGCATCTGCTGTCTGCCTACGTATACAGCTTGGGCCAGGGCGCCAAGTAAGGGCATGAAAACGGGGCGGGAAACCGCCCCGTTTTGTTTCGCACAAATATTAGCAATGTCTGATCTGTATCAAGATTGCGTCTCTGCAAAGCTTTCACCATGCTACCTTTAGCGCAATCCTGATACCGATAGGTCGCAATGGAACCCACCGACAAGACCACTGACAGGCCAGCAGCAGCGCCTGCCCAGATTTCGTTTTACGAAAAACACAAGAAAATCTACATCCGTGAAGTAAAGGGCTGGTGGGATACGTGGCGCTGGGTGTTTGTGTTTTTTACCCAGGTACTCTTCTACGGCTTGCCCTGGCTGCAATGGAACGATCGACAGGCCGTGCTGTTTCATCTGGTCGAGCGCAAGTTTTACTTGTTCGGGTTGGTGCTGTGGCCGCAGGATGTCTTCTATCTTGCCCTGCTTCTGATCGTCTCGGCGTATGCACTGTTCCTGTTCACGGCGGTGGCGGGCCGTTTGTTCTGCGGTTATGCCTGTCCGCAGACGGTTTATACCGAGATTTTCATGTGGGTCGAGAACCGTATCGAGGGTGACCGCTCGGCACGGATGAAACTCGACAAGGGGCCGTGGAACGCACGAAAGATCCGTCTCAAGATCTACAAGCATGCAGTCTGGATTGCGATTGCGCTGTGGTCGGGTTTTACGCTCGTCGCCTACTTTACCCCGGTCAGCGAGCTGCTGGCCGAACTCCCGTTCGGCCTTTCCGGCTGGGAGCTCTTCTGGACGTTTTTCTACGCCGGCTTTTTCTACATGCAGGCCGGCTTCCTGCGCGAACAGGTGTGCAAGTACATGTGCCCCTATGCGCGTTTCCAGGGTGTGATGTATGACCCCGATACGCTGGTCATTACCTACGATCCGGAGCGTGGCGAGCCGCGTGGCCCGCGCAAGAAGAACGTCGATGCGAATGCGGCCGGCCTCGGTGACTGCGTTGACTGCGGGTTGTGCGTTGCGGTCTGTCCGACCGGGATCGATATCCGGAAGGGCATCCAGTACGAGTGCATCGGCTGCGGCGCCTGTATCGATGCCTGTGATCCGGTGATGGACAAGGTGGGCCTGCCACGCGGACTGATTCGCTATACCACCGAGAATGCGCTGGCCAAGCACTTCACGCCGAAAGAGATCGTCGGACATATTCTGCGTCCGCGCATCATTCTGTATACGACGATCCTGATTGCGATCACCGTTGCGTCCGCCTGGTCTTTGGCCACCCGCGTTCCACTCAAGGTGGACGTCACGCGTGACCGCTCTTCCCTGGCCAGAGAGGCAGACGATGGACGGATCGAGAACGTTTACAATCTCAAAATCATGAATACGACCGAAGAGCCGAAACGCTATGCCCTTTCGGTCGAAGGTATGGACGGAATCGAACTGCTCGGGGATCGGATCGTCGAGGTGGGTAGTGCGAAGAATGAAGAAGTCACCGTGGTTGTGCGCGTTCCCCCGGACTCCGGAAAAAAGGGCGCTAACACCATTTATTTTGATATCAAGGCCCAGAACCACGACAAGATTGCGGTTCATGAAAAGGCCTCTTTCCTGATGCCCTGAGATGAGTAATTCAATGACCCTGCGTGGCGATAGCAAACCCTGGTACAAGGAACCCTGGCCGTGGATTCTGATGGCTGGCCCGGCCATCGTGATCGTTGCCGGCTTCATCACCGCCTGGCTGGCCATAATCAGCAACGACGGCCTGGTAACCGATGATTATTACAAGCAGGGTCTGGCAGTCAATCAGCGCCTGCAGCGTGATCACCAGGCTGCAGAACTTGGATTGCGCGCCGATGTCATGCGTTCCGGCAATCAGATTCGTCTTCTGCTCGCCACTGAAGTCAGTGCCAACCTGCCTGACAATCTGGTGCTGAAACTCGCCCATCCAACCCGGGCCGGCCAGGATCAACTGGTCAGCATGGCTTCGGAGGGGCAGGGTTTTTATGGTGGAAAGCTGGCTGCGGACATTTCTGGGCGTTGGCATGTCTCGATCGAGGACCCGGCGGGAAAATGGCGAATTCAGGGGGGCTGGCAGGCTGACGCAGAGGAGCCGCTACACCTCTCGTCGCGGCCAATGAAGTAGTGTTTTGTTTGTTTTGTTACTGGGAGGTGGCATATGGCTTGGGAACTGTTGTTCGGTAGTGATTTTGGCTTGATGAGTCTTGGCGTGATTGTTGGTGTGCTGGTAATCGGCGTTGCCATGGGCAAATGGTATTCAAGCAATATGGAGAAAGATGCGCGCAAACTCGAAAAGTAGTTTCCTGCGTATTGGCCGTCCTGCGGGGCGGTCTGATTCCCCCGGTTGGCTTGCCATCGGGGGTTTGTTTTTGTACGGTTGAAGTGCCTGTGCGTGGAACCCAACAACTGAGATGGCCGATTTTGTTGTCCCTCATGGTTCATTCCTCGGTGCTTTTTTCCCTAAGGAATGCAGCTCTGATCGCGGAGCCAGCCATCTCGCCTTCAGGGCTGGTCATCAGCGCTCGGCTGATGCCGGCCGGGGGCGAGACGCAAGCGGCCAGCCCGCAGGGTGCCGCTCCTCGACCCTTGCCGCTACCGGCTGAAAGCCCTGTCCAGCGAAATCTGGCTCAAGACAGGGTAAAAGCGGAAAGGGCCAATTTGCCAACGTTTTCGCCGTTGACCGCACCCGTTGATGCGATCGTGACTGAACGAGGTGCAGGCCAACCCGGGAGGTCGCCGCCGGTTGCCAGCGCTTCGGTGCTGCCGCCGGATGCGCCTTCAGCCGATGGATTGCGTCAGTATCGGCTCAACCTTGCGCGCGAGGCGCGCCGCTTCAAGCGCTATCCAGCGCAGGCGAGAGAGCGCGGCTGGGAAGGGGTTGTCGTGGTTGTCGTGAACACCGTTGCCGGTGCGGACCGCCCTCAAGTCATGCTGAGCCAGTCCAGCGGATTCGAAATTCTCGATCAGGAAGCGCTGGATCTGGTGACGCAGGCAATACGAACGGCTTTGATTCCCGATAGTTTGCACGGACGACTTTTTGGATTGACCCTGCCAATCCACTACCATCTGGACGAATAGTCAGGCCGGCCGCGTGACTGGTGGCAGCGCCGTCTCGTGGAAGCCGAATTGCCCTTGTGCGCGATCGGCAAGGTAGCGTTCGAGGCAGTGCGTTACGCTACGGAAGGAGATTTCGTTCCAGGGAATGTCTTCCGGACGCATCAGGGCGACCTCGAGACTTTCCTCCCCGGCCGCATGCGCCGCTGTGGCGAGGCGACCGCGGTAGAAGAGATGGACCTGATTGATATGGGCAATGCTGACCATTGTAAATGGGGCGTCAACGATGATTTGCGCGCCGGCCTCTTCGAGCGTTTCGCGGCAGGCGGCTTCTGCAGTTGTTTCGCCGTTTTCCATGAAACCGGCAGGTAGTGTCCATAATCCGCGTTGCGGCTCGATGGCGCGTCTGCAAAGGAGGATGCGACCTTCCCACTCGGCGACACACCCCACCACCAGCCGGGGATTCTCGTAATGAATGTGCCCGCAGCTCTTGCAGACGTGCCGTGGAAGGGCGTCGCCGACAGGAATCTCGAAGGAAACGCTGGCGCCGCAACGTGTGCAGAATTTGATCATGGCTCAGCTGGTGCGAAACGGTCAGAAATATTATCACCCGGCATTGCTGGCTCCTGCGCCACTTCAGAAGATATGGCGCAAATCAACGACACCCGGCCGTGTCGAAGTTGCCATTCGCGCTATAATCTCGCCCCATCTTGCTTGCCCCCGTAGCATGAAGGTCGTGCAGTTGATTTGTAATCATCAGGTAGCGGTTCGATTCCGTTCGGGGGCACCAGCCAATTGACTGCCCAGATGCTGGTATCCAAGGCGCCCGGATAAGCTGCCTGCTGCGGTGAGCATCGCATTGGCGACGGAACTGTCCCATTCCACGTTGAATTCTCCCACTGCTCCGAGCGAAGTGACGGCCGCCACCATTGCACCGCTGTGGTCGTAAACCGGTGCGCTGAACCCGTTGATGCCCGGCGTAAGGCTGCCTGAAGCCCGTGAAATGCCGTGATCACGAATCTCGGTCAGGGTCTTTTCCAGCTGGCGACGAACAATGGTAACTGCCATCTTGCTGGCCTGCGCGATTTCGCGAAGTTCATCGTCCAGCATTTTTCGGAGGTAGGGCGAGCGATGGAATGCAGCAAACGCGCGCCCGGTTGCCGAATTATGCAGGGGCAGGACCGTTCCGGCGCGTAACGTGATGGTGACCGGCCCGCCGGCATCGACGATGCGAACAATTGTCGGGCCGTGATTGCCCCATACTGCGAGCGCTACGGTTTCCCCTATTTCCTCGCACAGGTTTTCCAGAATGGGGCCGGCGGTGCGGACAGGGTCGAGACGGCCGAGGGAAGAAAGCCCCAGGTCCAGCGCGTAGCTCCCAAGATCGTACCGTCCGCTCGCGCTGTCCTGTTCGACGATCCCGACGCGCATGAAACTGATCATGTAGCGGTGCGCCTTGGCAGCCGGCATTCCTGCTCCCTTTGCAATGTCGCGCAGCATCATTGGACGATTGGTTGCCGCGAGCACGTTCAGGAGGCGGAAGCCCACCTCGATTGATTGGATTCCCTGACGGTCATTGGCTACCTTGCTGATCATGATCTGCTCATTTGGCAAAAGACCTCATTCTAGATGTATATCCCTGTCTCACGGTGGCGAATATAATCGTGAGACATTCATCTTGGGGGCAGGTATGCGCGCTGTGCTGGTGGCAAATCCGAAAGGCGGAGCAGGCAAGACAACGTTGGCGACAAACCTTTCCGGATATTTTGCAAACAAGGGAAGAAAGGTCACCCTCTGCGATCTTGACCGTCAGCAATCTTCGCTGCGCTGGATGGCGTTCCGGGATCCCGCCGTCGCACCGGTTACCGGATATTTTGCCGGAAACCAGATCGTCCTCAGCCTTCCGAAGGAGGCGGACTGGGCTATTCTGGATGCACCGGCCGGATTGCAGGGGTACAAACTCTCCGACTACCTGCGCACCGTCGATAAGGTGATCGTGCCTTTGGTGCCTTCAGTTTTTGATATGGCAGCCACTGAAGATTTTCTCAATTCCATCCGCAGTGACATGCGTGGTCGCAGGGGCAGCATCGGCATCGTCGCCATGCGTGTTGATCCGCGAACCAAGGCCGCCGCCATGCTTGAAGAGTATCTCAAACACTTCGATATTCCGATTGTCGCCTATCTGCGTAACACCCAGAACTACGTCAATGCTGCGGCTGCCGGGCTGACCATCTTCGACCCGCCGCGCGCCAGGAACAGGCGCGACATCGAGCAATGGGAAGGCTTGGTTGAATGGCTGCAGGCGAAGTAGGGTACTGCCAATTTTGGTTGACAGGGCTGGGTGGTCTCCGGATAATGCGCGCCTCTATCGGACGCGGGGTGGAGCAGTCTGGCAGCTCGTCGGGCTCATAACCCGAAGGTCGCAGGTTCAAATCCTGCCCCCGCAACCAGGATATGGGTGTAAAAACGTCGCGTAATTCGGATGTTCGTAATTTGCCGGCTTCGAAAGATTGAAGCGAAATTTATTACGAGAAGTGTTGACGGTGAGTTGGAACTGCTTCATAATTTCGCTTCTCTGCTGCTGACGGAAGTGATGGCGCGGCAGGTGATCTTTAACAATTTGGACAACCGATAGGTGTGGGTGTCTTGATGCGGAAGTGGCTTCGGTCACACAAAGTATTAAGGCAGACGCACTGGTAACAAAGATGGAGCGATCCATCGAGGTAGAGAAATCTACCGTCAGTGAAAATGCGAGTTAAGTTGGATTGAACTGAAGAGTTTGATCCTGGCTCAGATTGAACGCTGGCGGCATGCCTTACACATGCAAGTCGAACGGCAGCACGGACTTCGGTCTGGTGGCGAGTGGCGAACGGGTGAGTAATGTATCGGAACGTACCATTCAGTGGGGGATAACGTAGCGAAAGTTACGCTAATACCGCATATTCTCTCCGGAGGAAAGCAGGGGACCGCAAGGCCTTGCGCTGATTGAGCGGCCGATATCAGATTAGCTAGTTGGTGGGGTAACGGCTCACCAAGGCGACGATCTGTAGCGGGTCTGAGAGGATGATCCGCCACACTGGAACTGAGACACGGTCCAGACTCCTACGGGAGGCAGCAGTGGGGAATTTTGGACAATGGGCGCAAGCCTGATCCAGCCATGCCGCGTGAGTGAAGAAGGCCTTCGGGTTGTAAAGCTCTTTCGGCCGGGAAAAAATCGCATGGGTTAATACCCTGTGTGGATGATGGTACCGGAATAAGAAGCACCGGCTAACTACGTGCCAGCAGCCGCGGTAATACGTAGGGTGCGAGCGTTAATCGGAATTACTGGGCGTAAAGCGTGCGCAGGCGGTTTTGTAAGACAGGCGTGAAATCCCCGGGCTCAACCTGGGAACTGCGCTTGTGACTGCAAGGCTAGAGTATGGCAGAGGGGGGTGGAATTCCACGTGTAGCAGTGAAATGCGTAGAGATGTGGAGGAACACCGATGGCGAAGGCAGCCCCCTGGGCCAATACTGACGCTCATGCACGAAAGCGTGGGTAGCAAACAGGATTAGATACCCTGGTAGTCCACGCCCTAAACGATGTCAACTAGGTGTTGGGTGGGTAAAACCATTTAGTACCGGAGCTAACGCGTGAAGTTGACCGCCTGGGGAGTACGGCCGCAAGGTTAAAACTCAAAGGAATTGACGGGGACCCGCACAAGCGGTGGATGATGTGGATTAATTCGATGCAACGCGAAAAACCTTACCTACCCTTGACATGTCCAGAAGCCCGAAGAGATTTGGGTGTGCCCGAAAGAGAGCTGGAACACAGGTGCTGCATGGCTGTCGTCAGCTCGTGTCGTGAGATGTTGGGTTAAGTCCCGCAACGAGCGCAACCCTTGTCGTTAATTGCCATCATTCAGTTGGGCACTTTAACGAGACTGCCGGTGACAAACCGGAGGAAGGTGGGGATGACGTCAAGTCCTCATGGCCCTTATGGGTAGGGCTTCACACGTCATACAATGGTCGGTACAGAGGGTTGCCAACCCGCGAGGGGGAGCCAATCCCAGAAAGCCGATCGTAGTCCGGATCGCAGGCTGCAACTCGCCTGCGTGAAGTCGGAATCGCTAGTAATCGCGGATCAGCATGTCGCGGTGAATACGTTCCCGGGTCTTGTACACACCGCCCGTCACACCATGGGAGCGGGTTCCGCCAGAAGTAGGTAGCCTAACCGCAAGGGGGGCGCTTACCACGGCGGGGTTCGTGACTGGGGTGAAGTCGTAACAAGGTAGCCGTAGGGGAACCTGCGGCTGGATCACCTCCTTTCTAGAGAAAAGCATCCTGGCACCCACAACCTATCGGTTGTTCAAAGAGTAGCAAACAGACGAGGGTCTGTAGCTCAGTCGGTTAGAGCACCGTCTTGATAAGGCGGGGGTCGTTGGTTCGATTCCAACCAGACCCACCAACTGGCTTTCGCTAATCTGCGCGCTTCGGCGTTGTCGGATGGCTTGCATACATAAGTATGCGGCGCCGTCCTCCGCCTTGAGTCGCTTGATTGACGAAACCCAGTAAAACGTCTATCAGATGAACGAGCAGTACCAGGCGCGAGGAAGGGCCGCATAGCAGCGCTATGCAACCGACCGAGCAACGACGTATTGCGAAGTTCAGCGGGGGATTAGCTCAGCTGGGAGAGCACCTGCTTTGCAAGCAGGGGGTCAACGGTTCGATCCCGTTATCCTCCACCAGAAACCAGTGTTAAACAAACGTGTTTAACACTGGCTTTTGAGAAATCAATTGCTACGCTCTTTAACAAATTGGAAGAAGGTTGTATCACTCGTGCTGATGAGGCATGGGTGATGCGTTGTGATTGCATCGATCGTTGCACTGGGAGTGCAGCGGTCATACAAATGAGTTGCCTGTAGCCTGGATTCGCGAGAGTCCGCAAGGTTATAGGATCAAGCGACTAAGTGCATGTGGTGGATGCCTTGGCGATCACAGGCGATGAAGGACGTGCAAGCCTGCGAAAAGCGGGGGGGAGCTGGCAATGAAGCTTTGATCCACCGATATCCGAATGGGGAAACCCACCTCGCAAGAGGTATCCCTTGCTGAATACATAGGCAAGGGAGGCGAACCCGGTGAACTGAAACATCTAAGTAGCCGGAGGAAAATAAATCAACCGAGATTCCCCAAGTAGTGGCGAGCGAAAGGGGAGCAGCCTGCAAGTGATAGCGGAGACGTTAGTGGAACGGACTGGAAAGTCCGGCCGTAGTGGGTGATAGCCCCGTACGTGAAAACGACTCCGTGGTACTAAGTTAGCGAAAAGTAGGGCGGGGCACGTGAAACCTTGTCTGAACATGGGGGGACCATCCTCCAAGGCTAAATACTCGTGATCGACCGATAGTGAACCAGTACCGTGAGGGAAAGGCGAAAAGAACCCCGGGAGGGGAGTGAAATAGATCCTGAAACCGCATGCATACAAACAGTGGGAGCCTCCTTGTGGGGTGACTGCGTACCTTTTGTATAATGGGTCAGCGACTTACGTTGTGTTGCGAGCTTAACCGAATAGGGGAGGCGTAGCGAAACCGAGTCTGATAAGGGCGTTTAGTAGCACGGCGTAGACCCGAAACCGGATGATCTATCCATGGCCAGGATGAAGGTGCCGTAACAGGTACTGGAGGTCCGAACCCACTAATGTTGAAAAATTAGGGGATGAGCTGTGGATAGGGGTGAAAGGCTAAACAAATCCGGAAATAGCTGGTTCTCTCCGAAAACTATTTAGGTAGTGCGTCTTGTATCACCTGCGGGGGTAAAGCACTGTTATGGCTAGGGGGTCATCGCGACTTACCAAACCATGGCAAACTCTGAATACCGCAAAGTGCGAGCAAGGCAGACAGACAGTGGGTGCTAACGTCCATTGTCAAGAGGGAAACAACCCAGACCGCCAGCTAAGGTCCCCAAGACACAGTTAAGTGGGAAACGAAGTGGGAAGGCATAGACAGCCAGGAAGTTGGCTTAGAAGCAGCCATCCTTTAAAGAAAGCGTAATAGCTCACTAGTCGAGTCGTCCTGCGCGGAAGATGTAACGGGGCTCAAACTGTGCACCGAAGCTGCGGATATCGAAAGATATGGTAGGAGAGCGTTCTGTAGGTCTGTGAAGGTGTCTTGTAAAGGATGCTGGAGATATCAGAAGTGCGAATGCTGACATGAGTAGCGATAAAGGGAGTGAAAAGCTCCCTCGCCGAAAGCCCAAGGTTTCCTACGCAACGTTCATCGGCGCAGGGTGAGTCGGCCCCTAAGGCGAGGCAGAAATGCGTAGTCGATGGGAAACAGGTCAATATTCCTGTACCGATTCTAGATGCGATGTGGGGACGGAGAAGGTTAGGTCAGCCACCTGTTGGAATAGGTGGTTCAAGCGTGTAGGCGTGCCCCTTAGGCAAATCCGGGGGGCTTAGCTGAGGCGTGATAACGAGGCACTACGGTGCTGAAGTGATTGATACCATGCTTCCAGGAAAAGCCTCTAAGCTTCAGTCTAGATTCGACCGTACCGCAAACCGACACAGGTGGGCAGGATGAAAATTCTAAGGCGCTTGAGAGAACTCAGGAGAAGGAACTCGGCAAATTAACACCGTAACTTCGGGAGAAGGTGTGCCCCGGTAGGGTATAAGGCCTCGCGCCGAAAGCCCGATGGGGTTGCAGTGAAATGGTGGCTGCGACTGTTTAATAAAAACACAGCACTCTGCAAACACGAAAGTGAACGTATAGGGTGTGACGCCTGCCCGGTGCCGGAAGGTTAATTGATGGGGTGCAAGCTCTTGATCGAAGCCCCGGTAAACGGCGGCCGTAACTATAACGGTCCTAAGGTAGCGAAATTCCTTGTCGGGTAAGTTCCGACCTGCACGAATGGCGTAACGATGGCCACACTGTCTCCTCCTGAGACTCAGCGAAGTTGAAATGTTTGTGAAGATGCAATCTCCCCGCGGCAAGACGGAAAGACCCCATGAACCTTTACTGTAGCTTTGCATTGGACTTTGAACCGGTCTGTGTAGGATAGGTGGGAGGCTGTGAAACCGGGACGCTAGTTTCGGTGGAGCCAACCTTGAAATACCACCCTGGTTTGTTTGAGGTTCTAACCTTGATCCGTGAATCCGGATCGGGGACCGTGCATGGTGGGCAGTTTGACTGGGGCGGTCTCCTCCCAAAAGGTAACGGAGGAGTACGAAGGTACGCTTAGGGCGGTCGGACATCGCCCATAAAGTGCAATGGCAAAAGCGTGCTTGACTGCGAGACCCACAAGTCGAGCAGGTACGAAAGTAGGTCATAGTGATCCGGTGGTTCTGTATGGAAGGGCCATCGCTCAACGGATAAAAGGTACTCTGGGGATAACAGGCTGATACCGCCCAAGAGTTCATATCGACGGCGGTGTTTGGCACCTCGATGTCGGCTCATCACATCCTGGGGCTGTAGCCGGTCCCAAGGGTATGGCTGTTCGCCATTTAAAGTGGTACGTGAGCTGGGTTTAAAACGTCGTGAGACAGTTTGGTCCCTATCTGCCGTGGGCGCTGGAAATTTGAAGGGGGCTGCTCCTAGTACGAGAGGACCGGAGTGGACGAACCTCTGGTGTACCGGTTATGACGCCAGTCGTATCGCCGGGTAGCTATGTTCGGAAGAGATAAACGCTGAAAGCATCTAAGCGTGAAACTCGCCTTAAGATAAGATTTCCCGGAGCCTTGAGCTCCTTGAAGGGTCGTCGAAGACCACGACGTTGATAGGTCAGGTGTGGAAGCGCAGCAATGCGTTAAGCTAACTGATACTAATTGCCCGTACGGCTTGATCCTATAACCTTGGAACACTGCAGCAACTCAGCGCAGTCACAACACACAACCTTCTTCTTCGTTTGCCCCCTCCGGGGCGCAAACCACCAGTTACGCTTGGCGACCATAGCGTTTCGGACCCACCCCTTCCCTTCCCGAACAGGACCGTGAAACGAAACCGCGCCGATGATATTGCACTTCCCGTGTGAGAAAGTAGGTCATCGCCAGGCACCCACATCAAACAAAAACCCCCAACCTCAACAGGCCTGGGGGTTTTTGCTTTCTGCGCGCGAAGAGCGTCTGTGTTAGAATCCCCCTTGGCGGGTCTCCCCGCATTGCAGGGTGGTGAATCTGGTCAGGTCCGGAAGGAAGCAGCCACAGCCGTTTACTGCAAGTGCCGGGGGTTAGGCTCGCCACTTTCATTCTTAAAATTCGTGTGAGGCGCATGAGTTATCAGGTTCTGGCGCGGAAGTGGCGGCCGCGCAGCTTTGCAAGTCTTGTCGGACAAGATCATGTTGTCCGAGCTCTGACCCACGCACTTGCCAGTCAGCGCCTTCATCACGCCTATCTGTTCACTGGTACCCGTGGCGTAGGCAAGACCACGCTGGCCAGAATTCTTGCCAAGTCGCTCAACTGTGAGACGGGCGTGACCCCGACACCGTGCGGGATATGCTCTTCCTGCCAGGAAATTGATTCCGGGCGATTCGTTGACCTTCTGGAGGTGGACGCGGCTACCAATACCCGTGTCGATGAAATGCGCCAGTTGCTCGAGAATGCGGTCTATGCGCCGACCCGGGGGCGTTTCAAGGTCTACGTGATCGACGAAGTTCATATGCTCTCCAATTCCGCTTTCAACGCAATGTTGAAAACGCTTGAGGAGCCACCCGAGCACGTCAAGTTCATCCTGGCCACGACGGATCCGCAGAAAATTCCTGTCACGGTGCTCTCGCGCTGCCTGCAATTCAATCTGAAGCAGATGCCTACGGCCTCGATCGTTTCTCATCTTTCTCATATTCTGCAGTCGGAAGAGGTGGTCTGTGAATTGCCGGCACTCGGCTTGATTGCCCGTTCGGCTTCCGGCAGCATGCGCGACGCACTTTCACTGCTTGACCAGGCAATCGCGCACGGTGCGGGCAAGGTTGAAGAGGTGCAGGTCCGTTCGATGTTGGGAACGGTTGACCTTGATTATCTCTATTCGATACTCGAGGCGGTTCAGGCCGGCAATGCATCGGAGTTGATTCGCCTGGCTGGTGAAATGTCGGTTCGCAGTCTCTCGTTCGGGGTTGCCCTTCAGGAACTGGCGGGTTTACTGACTCGCCTTCAGATTGCACAGTGCGCGCCCGGTTCGATTGATGACGAAGACCCTGACCGGGCTCGTCTGCTGGATCTGGCGGCAAATTTTTCGCCGGAGTTTGTGCAACTGGCATACCAGATTGCAATTCACGGACGTACCGATCTCCAGTTATCTCCGGACGAGTATGCCGGTTTCGTGATGACGCTCCTGCGTTTGCACAGTTTCAGGCCAGATAGCGTTGCCGACGTTGTGTCCTCAGGTTCACGCATCAGTCAGGCACGCTGCGCCTCCTGTTTTCGAGAGTCGTGCCTTGGCGGAAAGTGGTGCTGTTCGATCAACTGTCTCCAGCGAGAAGACGGCTGTCGCAAAGGCGGCTTCAGCCGGGAATAATTGGCACGAAATGGTGACTGCCATGCAGTTGACCGGATTGGCGCGCGAACTCGCCCAGCATTCTGAACTACGCGATCTGACCGAGTCAGAATGCGTGCTTCGCCTCGCGCCTGCGCACGGTCACTTGCAGATGAAGCCGGCACCGGAGCGGCTGCAGCAGGCGCTGGGTGACTGTCTGGGGCGAACCATAAGTTTGCGCTTTGAGCTTGCACAGACGGAAGTCGATACGCCGGCAGCAACGGTTGGCCGGGAAAAGCGGGAACGGCAGGAGCGCGCAATTTCCGCCATTGAACAGGATTTTTTTGTCCGGGATGTCATTGAAAATTTCGATGCCTTGCTGGTCGAATCGTCTATCAAACCCATCGTATAACGGAGATCGAGCAATGATGAAGGGTGGCTTGGCTGGCCTGATGAAGCAGGCGCAGGTGATGCAGGACAACATGAAAAAAGCGCAGGAGCAACTCGCGCAACTTGAAGTCGAGGGACAGTCCGGTGCCGGCATGGTCAAGGTGGTGATGACCTGTTCGCATGCCGTCCGTCGGGTCACTATTGATCCGTCGGTCATGGATGACCGCGAAATGCTCGAAGACCTTGTGGCCGCAGCGCTGAATGATGCGGTCCGGCGGGGCGAGGAACTGAGCAAGGAAAAGATGGCTGGTTTCACCAACGGCCTGAATCTGCCCCCCGGCTTTAAACTTCCCTTCTAGACTGATGAATCCCTCGGGCCTGGATGCGCTGATCGAATCGCTGCGCTGTTTGCCGGGTGTCGGGCCAAAGTCGGCCCAAAGGATGGCCTATCATCTTCTGCAGCGTGACAGAAAAGGCGCCCAGCGCCTGGGCGATACGCTGCTGCATGCGCTTGCCTCGATCAGGCGTTGCACACGCTGCAACAACTTCTCCGAGGCGGAGATTTGCGAGCGCTGTCTCTCTTCGCGCCGGGATCCAGCGCTGCTTTGCGTGGTCGAGACGCCTATCGACATGAACATGATGGAGCAGACACACGCCTTTCCGGGGCTCTACTACGTTCTGATGGGCCACATATCCCCCCTTGACGGTATCGGTGCGCGTGAGCTTGGGCTGGAGCAGTTGGTGTCGCGCGTCCTGGACGGTGTCGTGCGGGAGGTCATTCTGGCGACAAACTATACCAATGAAGGTGAGGCAACGGCGCATTACATAACGGCAATGCTCAAACCCAAGGGGGTCGCCGTGACGCGAATCGCTCGCGGCGTACCGGTCGGTGGCGAGCTCGAGTATGTCGATAGCGGCACCCTGGCGCAGGCCCTGAGGGAGCGCAGGGCCTGCATCGGGTGACAATGTCTTTTATCACAGGGGCCGTTGTCGTATAATCTAGCGTTTATTTTTCACCCATCCAATTCCTTTAGGGGTCTGCGTTATGAGCAATCAAGGAAAAATGGACTGCGGCAGACGGCGCCTGATCGTCGCCACCGCAGCCGTCGGCGGGGTAGGCGCGGTTGCCGCGCTTGTGCCGTTCGTCTCCAGTTTGCTTCCGTCCGAGCGCGCCAAGGCAGCAGGCGCTCCGGTAGAAGTCGATATCGGCAAGCTTGAAAGCGGTCAGATGATGACCGTCGAGTGGCGAGGCAAACCGGTCTGGATCATCAACCGGACCAAGGAAATGCTGGCTACCTTGCCCAAGCTCGACGACCAGGTGGCAGATCCGAAATCGCAAAAAGATCAGCAGCCGCCTTATGCGCAGAACGAGAACCGCTCGATCAAGCCGGAATACATGGTGGTTGTCGGCATCTGTACCCATCTGGGTTGCTCGCCGTCCTCCAAGTTCAAGCCGGGGGCCGAAGAAGGTATGCCGGCAGACTGGCTGGGTGGCTTCCTTTGCCCCTGCCACGGTTCGACCTTTGATTTCGCCGGGCGCGTATTCAAGGCGAAACCTGCCCCGACCAACCTCGAAGTTCCGCCGCACGTGTATCTGACCGATACCCGCATCCTGATCGGCGACGACAAGAAGGGAGCATAAGAAATGGCTGCTGGAAATTTGGAAAAGTACAAGTCCGACGGCTCGATCGGCGGCAATGTGCTGGAGTGGGTTGATGCGCGCTTCCCGGCTACATCGCTGTTCCGTGAGCACCTTTCCGAGTACTACGCTCCGAAGAACTTCAACTTCTGGTATTTCTTTGGCTCCCTGGCATTGCTGGTTCTGGTCATCCAGATCGTCACCGGGATTTTCCTGGTCATGCATTACAAACCCGATGCAGCGCTGAACGCAAACGGCGTGCCGATCGCCTTCGCCTCCGTCGAGTACATCATGCGCGACGTGCCGGGTGGTTGGCTGATCCGCTACATGCACTCAACCGGCGCCTCAGCCTTCTTCATCGTGGTTTACCTGCACATGTTCCGTGGCCTGCTTTACGGTTCCTACCGCAAGCCGCGTGAACTGACCTGGCTGTTCGGTGTTGGCATCTTCTTGGTGCTGATGGGCGAGGCCTTCTTCGGTTACCTGTTGCCATGGGGGCAGATGTCATACTGGGGGGCACAGGTCATCGTGAATCTCTTCGGTGCGATTCCGGTGATCGGCAACGACTTGTCCATCCTTATCCGTGGCGACTTCGTCGTCGGCGATGCGACCCTGAACCGTTTCTTCTCCTTCCACGTGATCGCCTTCCCGCTCATCCTGATCGGCCTCGTTGCCGCGCACATCCTTGCGCTGCACGAAACGGGCTCGAACAACCCGGATGGGATCGAGATCAAGGCGAACAAGGATGAAAACGGCATTCCGCGCGACGGCATCCCGTTCCACCCGTATTACACGGTGAAGGACATCGTCGGTGTCGTCGTCTTCCTGATCGTGTTCTCGGCGGTAATGTTCTTCGCCCCCGAGGGTGCTGGCGCCTTCCTCGAGACGCCCAACTTCTACCCGGCCGATCCGCTGAAGACCCCGCTCCATATCGCACCGGTCTGGTATTTCACACCCTACTACTCGATCCTGCGCGCCATGGTCTGGAACTTCTTCGGTCTCGATGCCAAGTTCTGGGGTGTTGTTGCGATGGGGGCATCGGTCGTAATCTTTGCCTTCCTGCCCTGGCTGGATCGCAGTCCGGTCAAGTCGATCCGCTATCGCGGCCCGATCTACAAGACGATGCTGACCCTGTTCGTGATCTCGTTCTTCATTCTCGGCTATCTGGGTACGCAGTCGCCTTCCCCGACGGGTGAACTGATTTCCCAGATCTGCACGGTGTTCTATTTCGGCTTCTTCCTCGGCATGCCCTGGTGGTCCCGCATGGACAAGTTCAAGCCGGTTCCCGAACGTGTGACGATGAAGTGAGGATGCATAAAATGAAAAAATTTCTCATCGCTCTGTTCTTCGCGCCGATCATGGCATTTGCCAGCGGTGGCAACGTTCACCTCGATAAATGGCCCGGTTCGGTGAGCGACAAGGCGTCGTTGCAGAATGGTGCCAAGCTGTTCGTCAATTACTGCCTGAACTGTCATGGTGCATCGTTCCTGCGCTACAAGAACCTGACCGAACTCGGGTTGACCGAGCAGCAGGTCAAGGACAATCTGATGTTCACCTCGGACAAGATCGGCGACTTGATGGGGGTTGCCGCTCGTCATGACGAGCAGAAGAAGTGGTTCGGCGCGACCCCGCCCGATCTGACCATCATTGCCCGCGCGCGCGGCGAGCTCGGCAATGCAGGGGCAGGTGCCGACTGGCTCTACACCTATCTGCGTTCCTTCTATCGCGACCCCAACCGTCCGACCGGCTGGAACAATGTGGTGTTCGAGAATGTCGGCATGCCCAACCCGCTCTGGCAGCTGCAGGGCCAGCAAGTGCTGAATCACACGACGCACAAGCTGGAACTGGTCGTCCCGGGCCAGCTTTCGCCAGTGGAATACGACAAGTCGATTTCCGACCTGGTCAGTTTCATGGTCTGGATGGGCGAGCCCCAGCAGGAGTACCGCCGGACCCTGGGCTGGTTCGTTCTTGCCTTCCTGTCCGTGCTCTTCGTGGTTGCCTACGCACTGAAGAAGAACTACTGGAAAGACATTCACTGATCCATTCCGGATCAGCCAACGGCATCGCGGGTTGGCCTCAGGCCGGCCCCCGGTGCCGAATCTCATTTTGAGGGTTGCCAAAAATGATGAACCTCTACTCGGGTACGACTTGCCCCTTTAGTCATCGCTGCCGCATTGTCCTTTACGAAAAGGGCATGGATTTCCAGGTGATCGATGTCGACATGTTCAACAAGCCGGAAGATCTGGCCGTGATCAACCCGCACAACCGGGTGCCGGTTCTGGTCGAGCGCGATCTGGTGCTGTTCGAACCCAACATCATCAACGAATACATCGACGAGCGCTTCCCGCATCCGCAGTTGATGCCGGCCGATCCGATCATGCGCGCCCGCGCCCGCCAGTTGCTGGTCGGCATGGAGCGCGAAATCTTCGCGTTCATGGACGTGATCGAGAAGAGCGGCAAGACGGCCGACAAGGCGCGTCAGGAAATCCGAGCCCGCCTGACCGAAATCATCCCCATTTTCAACAAGCAGAAGTTCATGCTGGGTGACGAGTTTTCCATGCTGGACGTGGCGATTGCCCCGTTGTTGTGGCGCCTCGACCATTACGGAATCGATCTCGGCAAGGCGGCCGCCCCGCTGATGAAATACGCGGAGCGGATTTTCAGTCGTCAGGGCTTCATCGACGCGCTGACGCCCTCCGAAAAGGCAATGCGCAAGTAAGCCACATGGCGCTACCGTCCACCAAACCATACCTGTTGCGTGCCATCTGGGAGTGGTGCTGCGATAACGGCTTTACCCCCTATATTGCCGTCCAGGTCGATTCACGAACCCGTGTGCCGCGGGAATTTATCCGTGATGGCCAGATCGTGCTCAACCTCGGCCCCGACGCAACCAACAAATTGCAGATCGGCAACGAGTTCATCGAGTTCATGGCACGTTTCGGTGGCGTGGCCCGTGAACTGTCGGTTCCGGTCGAACAGGTATCCGCCATCTACGCGCGCGAGAATGGCGCCGGAATGGCGTTCGATATCGATGAAGAGAAAAGCATGGCCGCTGGCGACCTGCCGGAAGTTGAGGTCGAGGAAGCTCCGAGCGAGCCACCGCCGGAGCCGCCACGCCCCGAAGGAGGGCGTCCCAGGCTGCAGCGCATCAAATAGGGACACTGGCTGCCGTTAACGCACCAAATCGGGGAGATTTCCATGCGAAATTTCCCCGATTTTCATGCAAGTCACTGATTTCTCTGAATGGCATGTCTGTTGCTCTGAGCCAGCCCGGAAGGAAAATCATGAAAACCGAAGTCAGATCCACTTGTTGTTACTGCGGCGTTGGCTGTGGCGTATTGATTGAGACGGAAAACAGGCAGATCACCTGCGTGCGCGGCGATCCTCAGCACCCGGCAAACCGCGGCCGCTTGTGTACCAAGGGCGCGACACTCAATCTGACGGCTGGCACGAATTATCGCCTGCTCTTTCCGGAAATGCGTGCGGTGCGTGGAGCTGCGCGCCGAAGAGTGGGCTGGAACCAGGCCCTCGATGATGCGGCCGGGCGCTTCGCCGACATCATTCGTGCGCACGGTCCGGATTCTGTCGCGTTCTACATCTCGGGTCAGTTGATGACCGAGGATTACTACGTGTTCAACAAGCTGGCCAAGGGGCTGATCGGAACCAACAACGTCGATACCAATTCCCGGCTCTGCATGTCATCTGCCGTTGCCGGATACAAGCAGACGCTCGGCGCCGACGCGCCACCCTGCAGCTATGCGGATATTCAGCAGGCCAACGTCATCTTCATCGCCGGGGCAAACCCCGCAGTCGCCCACCCGATCGTTTTCCGCTACATCGAGGACGCGAAAGCCGCCAACCCTGATCTGAAGATCATCGTCGCTGATCCACGGCGCTCCGAAAGTGCCGAAATCGCCGATTTGCATCTGCCGATCAGGCCGGGCACCGACATCGCGCTGTTCAACGGCATGCTGCATGTGCTGATTGCCGAAAGCATGGTCGATCACGCTTACATCGACAGCCATACCAGCGGGTTCGCAGCACTGGCCGAGATCGTCGCGAACTACCCGCCGACGGCGGTCGCCGAAATATGCGGCATAGACGCAGCCGACATCGTCCAGGCGGCGCGCTGGTTCGGCAGCAGCGGCGCCGCGCTGTCGCTATACTGCCAGGGCCTGAACCAGTCTGCGCACGGAACGCACAACAATGCCGGGCTCATTCACCTGCATCTGGCCACCGGGCAGATCGGCAAACCCGGCGCCGGCCCGTTTTCCCTGACCGGGCAGCCGAATGCGATGGGCGGCCGCGAAGTGGGCGGCCTGTCCAATCTGTTGTCGGCGCATCGTGACCTGGCCAATCCCGAGCATCGTGCCGAGATTGCGCGCTTCTGGGGCGTGCCTTGCGTACCTTCACGGCCGGGAAAGTCTGCGGTCGACCTCTTCAAAGCCCTGAAATCTGGCGAGATCAAGGCGGTATGGATCGCCTGTACCAACCCGGCGCAGTCGATGCCCCATCAGGCAGCGGTGCGCGAAGCATTGCTGGCGGCAGAATACGTCGTGCTGCAGGAAGCCTATGGGAATACCGATACCGCCGACTTCGCGGACCTGCTGCTGCCGGCCAGTTCCTGGGGCGAGAAATACGGGACGGTGACCAACTCGGAACGTTGCATCACGCGCGTCATGCCGGCGGTTGCACCCCCGGGGGAGGCACGTCATGACTGGGAGATCGTGGTCGATTTCGCGCGTCGTCTGGGCAGCGCACTGGGGAATGCGCAGATCGACAGGCTGTTCCCTTACGCCGATGCCGAGGCCATCTTCAATGAACACCGGGCAAGCACGAAGGGCCGCGATCTCGACATTACCGGGCTGAGCTACGCGCTGCTTGAGACAGACGGCCCGCAGCAATGGCCTTATCCGGAAGGGGCCAGGGCCGGCAAGGTCAGACTCTACGAGGATGGCCGTTTTCCGACCACTGATGGACGGGCCCGCTTCATTGCCGTCGAGCACCAGTCGACTGCCGAAGTGCCGTCGCCCGACACGCCGATCAGCCTGCTCTCGGGACGCATGCGTGACCACTGGCACGGGATGAGCCGAACCGGTACCGTGCCGCGCCTGTTCAACCTCGAAGATGAGCCGCTGATTGCCATGCACCCGTGCGACATGCGTCATCGCGGCCTGGAAACCGGTGATCTCGTCAAAGTCATCAATGCGCGGGGTAAATTGACCGTGCGCGTCACAGAGCAGGCGGGTTTGCAGCGGGGTCGCGCCTGGATGCCGATGCACTGGGGCAGCCAGTTCATGAACTCCCCCGGCGTCAACGCCGTTGCGTGCGACGCCATCGACCCCTGGTCGATGCAGCCCGAGTTGAAACATGCTGCCGTTCAGATCAGCAAGATGGACCTGCCGTATCCGTTGGCGATCGTCCGTCGCTGTGCTGACCAGGCGGATGCCCTGACCCTGATGCAGCGTGCCAGATCAAAGCTTGCCGCCTTTCCCTATGCGACGATCGGCCTCTACGGACGGAGCAGCCCGCTGGTGGTCTTCCGGGCGGCGGCTGAAAATGCGATTGATCCGCTGCTGATCGACGAACTGGATCATCTGTTCGGTCTGGCGACGGATCAAGGGGCAATCGTTTATGAGGATGCGCGGCGCCACATCGCCAAGAAGGCGATCGCCAGTGATGGACGCTTGCTTGGCGTGCGGCTGGCTGGCGAGGCGCTGGCGCAGACCTGGCTGAAGAAGGCCATGGCCGAAGACGAACTCGACGCCAGCCTGATTCGCCTGGCGCTGGCCCCCAGCGCCAGGCCGCCAGCGGCGATCGTCCAGCGCAACATTGTCTGCAAATGCGCGGATGTCAGCGACGTGCAGATCCGGAAGGAAGTGGCTCAAGGAGCGGACTTGCCCGCCCTGCAGGAAAAACTGAAATGCGGCACGTTCTGCGGCTCCTGTGTGCCGGACATCCAGCGGATGATGGCCGAATTACGCGACGGACTACGCCGGCTCTGAGCGCGGCAGGAGGAGACGATGAGTTACGCGCAGTACATACGGGAGATCGGTCGCGGCGCTGAAGGCGCACGCAATCTTTCAGCGGACGATGCACGCCAGCTCTATGGGGCCATGCTCGATGGCGGCGTGCCCGACCTCGAAATGGGCGCAATCATCCTGGGATTGCGGGTCAAGGGTGAGTCGCTAGCTGAAATGCTGGGCTTTCTGGTTGCCACCGAAGAGCGAACGCATCGTCATGCACCGGCCGCATGGTCGGCTGCGGCCGATGGTCATTCCCACTTACAACGGCGCGCGCAAGGAAGCCAACCTGACGCCGCATTGCTGGCGATGATGTTGCAGCACTTCGGTGTTCCCGTGCTCGTCCATGGTCTGATGGAAGGCTACGGGCGGGTGACCACCGGCCACGTCTTTCGCGAACTTGGCATCATGCCGACTTCATCGGTGCCCGCAGCTCAGGATTTACTGGAGGAGAGCGGGCTGGTGTTCATGCCGCTCAGCGCCCTGTCGCCCGGCGCGCACAACCTGCTTGTGCTGCGTTCGCGCCTGGGCGTGCGCAACAGTGCCCATAGCCTGGTCAAGTTGCTCGATCCATTTCGTGGCGACAGCGTTGCTCCTGGCTGCGGCAACGCATCCGGACTTCATCGAACTGATGCGTCAGGTTCTGAGCACACTGGATCGCCGGGCGATTCTGCTGCGCGGTACCGAAGGGGAACCGTTTGCCAACCCCAAGCGGCGGCCGCGTCTCGAATATCATCCACGACGACACAGACGATATCCTGTTCGATGCCGAGCACGACAGCCTTCGTTCCTTGCCCAACCTGCCGGAGGCGATCGATGCGGCTGGCAACGGCCGGCCTGGATCCGTCGCGTGCTCGATCACCAGTTGCCCCTGCCCAAGTCGATCGCCAACCAGCTGGCCTGCTGTCTCGTCGCCTCCGGCTATGCCGAAGATTTCTACCAGGCCAAGGCCATCGTGGCGGTCAAGGCTGGCGGCCAGACGTTGGCAGCGGGATAGCTCGGCGATCCGCCGGGAAATCCCCGGAATGTTGCACAGCAACGGCGTGTGATGCACTCCCATGGTGCATTCCTGTTGCGGTCAACTCCAATGAAATCACATAAAATCAATGTCATGAATCGCTGGCACGATGCTTGCTTCTGTATGCCCATCACAGCGAATCTACCGCCAACGCAGGCGGTCCGGGCCCGGGCGGCCCGCAATGGCAACGACGTCATGCGCTGAAACACAAGTTTCGCGCCTCGTGCGCACGCAACGTTGGAGTCTCCACATGAGCAAACCCCGTCTCGTCCTGATCGGCAACGGCATGGCCGGTGTCCGCACCGTCGAAGAGCTGCTGAAGATCAAGCCGGATCATTACGACATCACGATCTTCGGCGCCGAGCCGCACCCCAACTACAACCGCATCCTGCTCTCGCCGGTGCTGGCCGGCGAAATGACCATCGCCGAGATCGTCCTCAACGAACTCGACTGGTACAAGCGAGAACGGCATCACCCTGCACACCGGCAAGCAGGTCGCGAAGATCGACCGCGTCAACCGCAAGGTCATCGCCGACGACGGCACCGAGGAAAGCTACGACCGCCTGCTGCATCGCCACCGGCTCGACGCCCTTCATGCTGCCGATTCCCGGCAACGACCTGCCCGGCGTCATCGGCTACCGCGACATCAAGGACACCGACGAGATGATCGAAGCCGCCAAGCTGCACAAGCACGCGGTGGTCATCGGCGGCGGCCTGCTCGGCCTGGAAGCGGCCAACGGCCTCAAGCTGCGCGGCATGGACGTCACCGTGGTGCACCTTGGTCCGTGGCTGCTTGAGCGTCAGCTCGACGAAGTGGCCGGCAAGATGCTGCAGAAATCGCTCGAAGACAAGGGCCTCAAGTTCCTGCTGCAGAAGCAGACCGAGACGCTGATCCAAGGCGAGAGCGGTCGCGTCGCCGCCGTGCGCTTCAAGGACGGCATGCAGATCCCGGCCGACCTCGTGGTCATGGCCGCCGGCATCCGCCCGAACTACGCGCTGGCCGAAGCCGTCGGGCATCTACTGCAACCGCGGCATCGTGGTGAACGACACGATGCAGACCTACGACCCGAAGGTCTACGCCGTCGGCGAGTGCGTCACCCACCGCGGCATCGCCTACGGCCTGGTCGCGCCGCTGTTCGAGCAGGCCAAGGTCGCGGCCAACCATCTGGCCAGGCTACGGCATCGGCCGCTACACCGGCTCGGTGACCTCGACCAAGCTCAAGGTCACCGGCATCGACCTCTTCTCGGCCGGCGACTACATGGGCGGCGAGGGCACCGAGGAAATCATCCTCAACGACCCGCACGGCGGCGTGTACAAGAAGCTGGTGATCAGAGGACAACAAGCTGGTCGGCGGCGTCATCTACGGCGACACGGCCGACGGCCCGTGGTACTTCCAGCTGCTCAAGGACGGCCGCGACATCCACGATATCCGCGATCAGCTGATCTTCGGCCAGATCGCTGGTCGGCGACGTCGGCCATGCCGGCAACAGCAAGGCCGCCTCGATGCCCGACGGCGCCGAGGTCTGCGGCTGCAACGGCGTCAGCCAAGGGCGTCATCGTCAAGGCCATCAAGGACAAGGGCCTGTTCACGCTGGACGAGGTCAAGAAGCACACCAAGGCGGCGTCCGTCCTGCGGCTCCTGTGCCGGCCTCGTCGAGCAGATTCTCGCCTCGACCATCGGCGGCGCCTACACGCCGGCCGCTTCCGACAAGAAGCCGATGTGCGGCTGCACCGAGCATTCGCACGACAAGGTGCGCAAACTCATTCTCGACGAGCACCTGCTACGACCAAGGAAACCGTCTTCGCCGAACTCGGCTGGACGACGCCGAACGGTTGCGACAAGTGCCGCCCGGCGCTCAACTACTACCTGATCTCGACCTGGCCGCACGAAGCCAAGGACGATCCGCAGTCGCGCTTCATCAACGAGCGTGCCCACGCCAACATCCAGAAGGACGGCACCTACTCGGTCGTGCCGCGCATGTGGGGCGGCCTGACCAACCGCCAAGGAGCTGCGCGCGCATCGCCGATGCGGCGAGAAATACAACGTGCCGACCGTCAAAGTCACCGGCGGCCAGCGCATCGACCTGCTCGGCATCAAGAAGGAAGACCTGCCCGGCGTCTGGGCCGACCTCAACGCCGCCGGCATGGTCTCCGGCCACGCCTACGGCAAGTCGATCCGCACCGTGAAAACCTGCGTCGGCATGGAGCACTGCCGTTTCGGCACGCAGCTGCGCGATGTCGATGGGCGTCAAGCTCGAAAAGATGCTGTTCGACATGTACGCCCCGCACAAGGTCAAGCTCGCCGTCTCCGGCTGCCCGCGCAACTGCGCCGAGGCCGGCATCAAGGACGTCGGCGTGATCGGCGTCGATTCCGGCTACGAGCTGTACATCGGCGGCAACGGCGGCATCAAGACCGAGGTCGCCCAGTTCCTGTGCAAGGTGAAGAGCGACGAGGAAGTCATGGAATATTCCGGCGCCTTCCTCCAGCTCTACCGCCTCGAAGGCTGGTACCTCGAGCGCACCTGCCACTGCGCTGGAACGGGTCGGCCTGGACTACGTGAAAGGCAGGATTGTCGAGGATGAAGAAGGCCGCAAGGCGCTCTACGCCGCGCTGCTCGACGCGCTGAAGGACTGCCAGGGACCCGTGGGCGACTTCGCGCGAAGAAGGTCCCGATCAAGCAATTCATCCCCATCATGGTCGAAGCCTGAACACCGAGGACAAAGAAATGAGCAACTGGAAACAGATCTGCAAACTGGAAGACATCCCCCAACTCGGCTCGCGCGTTGTCAGGCGCGCCACGGGCGGCGACATCGCGGTCTTCCGCAATGCCGACGATGAAGTGTTCGCGCTGCACGACAAGTGCCCGCACAAGGGCGGGCCGCTGTCGCAGGGCATCGTGCATGGCCGCCGGGTGACCTGCCCGCTGCACGGCTGGAACATCGGGCTGGAGGACGGGCATGCCGTCGCGCCGGACGTCGGTTCGTGCAGCAAGTTTGAAGTGAAGGTCGAGGGCGGCGCGGTATTCCTTTCCGTCTGACGGGAGCGGCGGCTTTCCTACCGGGGAGCCGCCCATAAAACGACCGTTATCGCGGTCAACCTCAAGAAAGTGCCCAAAATGGACAAAAAATCATTCCTGCAGGCCGGCCATACGCCGACGCTGCTCGCCGCCTTCCTCTACTTCGACCTCGCCTTCATGGTCTGGGTCATGCTCGGCCCGCTCGGCGTCGGCATCGCCAAGGATCTTGGCCTGTCGCACGCCGCAGAAGGGCCTGATGGTCGCCACGCCGGTGCTGGCCGGCGCGCTGCTGCGCATCGTCATGGGCATCCTGGTCGATCACCTGTCGCCGAAGATGGCCGGCATCATCGGCCAGGTCATCGTCATCGCCGCGATGACCTACGCCTGGCTGGTCGGCGTTCATTCCTACGCTGAAGTCGCTGATCCTCGGCCTCTTCCTCGGCGTCGCCGGTGCTTCCTTTGCTGCCGCGCTTGCCGCTGGCTTCGCGCTGGTATCCGGCCGAGCATCAGGGCACGGCGATGGGCATCGCCGGCGCCGGCAACTCCGGCACCGCGCTCGCCGCGCTGTTCGCGCCGGGGCTGGCTGCGGCCTTCGGCTGGATCAATGTTTTCGGCATCGCGCTGATCCCGCTGATCATCGTGCTGATCGTCTTCTATCTGTCATGGCCAAGGATGCGCCGGACGTGCCCGCCGCCGAAAACGCTTCGCCGAGTACCTGAAGGTGCTCAAGGACAAGGATGCCTGGTGGTTCATGTTCTTCTACTCGGTGACCTTCGGCGGCTTCGTCGGCCTGGCTTCGTCGCTGATCATCTACTTCAACACCCAGTACGGCCTCGATGCCGAAGATGGCCGGCTTCTTCACCGCCGGCTGCGTCTTCGCCGGCTCGCTGGTCCGGCCGATCGGCGGCAACGTCGCCGACCGCATCGGCGGCGTCAAGTCGCTGACCGTGATGTACATCTTCGCCGCCATCTTCCTCGCCATCGTCAGCTTCGGCCTGCCCGCAGCCTGGATGGCGCTGGCCGCCTTCGTCGGCGCCATGCTGGCCCTCGGCATGGGCAACGGCGCGGTGTTCCAGCTGGTGCCGCAGCGCTTCCGCAAGGAAATCGGCGTGATGACCGGACTGGTCGGCATGGCCGGCGGTGTCGGTGGCTTCTACCTGGCTTCCAGCCTCGGCTATTCCCGCCAGCTTACCGGCAGCTACCAGTTGGGCTTCCTGATCTTCGCCGGCCTGGCTGTACTGGCGCTGGTCGGCCTGACCGGCGTCAAGACCCGCTGGCGCACGACGTGGGGTGCCAGCCACCTGACGGCGGCCAAGATCTGACGTACAGTTGATCCGAGCCGGTATCGGGCGGAGCGGCTTGCAGGCTGCTCCGCCTTTTTCATACGGAAGCCGCCATGCCCCTGAAAGTTGCCATCGGACATTCCTCCCTGACCGGACCGCGCGAGCGGAACGAAGATTACTGCGGCGTCGCCACGCCCGACGGGCAGGATCTGGAGAACAAGGGCATCATTGCTGCCGTTGCCGATGGTATCGGTGGCCACAGGGGCGGTCGCGAAGCGTCGGAATACACGGTGCGCGGACTACTTTCCGACTATTTCGCGACGCCCGACACCTGGGGCGTGCCGCGTGCCATCGAAACGGTGACGACGGCGCTCAACCGCTGGGTGATTTCCGAGGGCAGCCGCAACGCTGAGCTGGCCGGCATGGCGACGACCTTGTCGGTACTGGTCCTGCGCGGTCAACGCTTCTACACGGCGCATATTGGCGACAGCCGGATCTACCGGCTGAGCGAAGGCCGTCTGCAGGCACTGACCGTCGATCACACCTGGGAACACCCCGAGCTCAACAACGTACTGTCGCGCGCCATTGGCCTCGACCCGCGCGTCCTGCTGGATTTTGCCGATGGTGACCTGGCGGTCAACGATCGCTTTCTGCTCGTTTCCGACGGTGTCTGGGGCATCCTGCCCGATGCGCTGATGGCCGAAGTGCTGCTCGACCATCCTGAACCGCATGCCGCCGCAGTTGCGCTGACCAGCCTGGCACTGGCCCAGGGCGGCCACGACAATGCGACTGCCGTGGTTGTCGACGTGCTCGCGCTCCCGCCAGCCAGCCTGCGGGACAGCCTGGAAAGCGCGGCCAGCCTGCCTTTGCCGCATCGCCTAAAGGTCGGGCACGAGCTTGATGGGCTCATCGTCGACGAAGTCCTGCACGATTCGCGTGAAACGCTGCTCTATCGCGCACGCAACCTGCGCAACAGCCAGCAGCTGGTCTTGAAAACCCTGCAACCGGCAATGGAAGGCGACCCCGGTGCCATCGCGGCGCTGCTGATGGAGGAATGGCGGGCCAGGCGCGTCGTTTCCCCGTTTTTCCCGCAGGTCGTCCCGGCCGAGCAACGTAGTTGCCTGTATTACCTGATGACCTGGCACGCCGGGGCGACGCTGCAGGCCCGGCTCGATGCCGGCCAGCATTTCCCGTCCGGCGAGGTGGTGCGCCTCGGCATTGCCTTGCTCCGGGCAATTGGCGCCTTGCACCGGCTCGACATCGTGCATCGCGACATCAAGACCGACAACATCCATCTCGGCCAGGATGGCATCCTGCGGATACTTGACTTAGGGGTCGCGATCAGCCTGGGCGAGCGCAAACCGGACGACCCGATCGGTCGGGTAGGCACACCATCCTACATGGCACCCGACCTCTTCGACAGTCCCGAGCCGCAGCCCGGTCACGATCTATACGCATCCGGCGTGACGCTCTACCACCTGCTGACGCGCAAATATCCGTACGGCGAAATCGAACCCTTCCAGACGCCTAAATTCGGCGAGCCGGCCCGGCCGACGCGCTGGCGCCCGGAAATTCCCTGCTGGCTGGAGAACATCCTGCTCAAGGCGGTGGCTCGGGAGGCCGGCGACCGCTTCGAAACTGCCGAGGAGTTCGTGCTGGCGCTGGAACGTGGCGCCACACGGCCGATTTCCGCACCGGGTCGCCTGCCGCTGGTGCAGCGCATTCCGCCGCAACGCCTGAGAATCATCGCCGTATTGTCGATCGTGCTGAATTTTGTCCTGTTGCTGATTTTGTTGCGGTAAAGTTGCTCCATGACTACTGCCCTCATTCTCTTTGCCCACGGCGCCCGTGACCCGGAGTGGGCCAATCCCATGCGCCGTGTGCAGGCAGCCATTCGCCAGCGCATGACGAGCGTTCCAGTCGAACTGGCCTTTCTCGAATTCATGGCGCCGACCTTGCCGGAGCGGGCCGCCGAACTGATCGCGCAGGGAGCCGACAGGATTGTCGTGCTGCCGATGTTCATCGCGCGTGGCGGTCACTTGAAGAAGGAGACGCCGGAGATGATCGAGATGCTGCGGTCGACTTTCAAAAACGTCGAATTTTCCCTGGGCAGCGCCATTGGCGAGCATGAACTGGTGGTTCAGGCAATGGCGACGGCAGCGCTGGAAGTGGCTGGCCTGTAGCTTGCTTGGTAAGCACCATGCTTACCGTACTTGTCATTGACGAATCCCGCGTGCGCGCCGGCGAAATCTGCGCCGGGCTGGCGCTTGCCGGCTATCAGGTGGCGGCCATTCTGGCCGATGCCGAAAATCTGACGACCGAGGTCGAAAAGCTTCAGCCAGACGTCATCCTGATCGACACTGACAGCCCCAGCCGCGATACCCTCGAAAACCTGGCCGCCATGCACACGGAACATGCCGCGGCCAGTGGTGATCTTTACCCAGGAAGATGGTCAGGAAACCATTCGCGATGCCGTCAGGGCGGGCGTTTCGGCCTATATCGTCGATGGCCTGGACCCGAAGCGGATCAAGCCCATCGTCGATGTTGCGCGTGCCCGCTTCGAGGATACCCAGGCGCTGCGCCGCGAACTCGACGAGATTTCGCAGAAGCTTTCCGATCGCAAGCTGGTTGACAAGGCCAAGGGCGTCTTGATGAAGGCTCGTGGTCTCGACGAGGAGGCTGCCTACCATGCCATGCGCAAGCTGGCGATGGAACGTGGCCAGACAATGGCCAAGGTGGCGCGCGACGTCATCGACATGGCAAGGGTGCTGCTCTAAATCTGTGCAGAAAACCTGTGTGCTGCACTGCAACAGTGCGTGATGATCCGCGCTGACCCGGTTGCAGGAACGAAAAAATAATCATATAAATCATATAGTTCATGCGTATTAGTTCGTTATGACTAGCATTGGCACGACCATTGCAATAGTCCAACTGAAACGCACGGTCAATGGCGGCCGGGCAAAGGCCAGATCAATGTGATCGGGCCTTGGGGACAAGGGCGTCCACCTGTGCTGCCGAGACTTTGCGGCATGGGTGTGGCGCCCGTTTTGTTTTTCGATTCGAGCAATCAAGGAGCAAGCAATGGAAGACACCAAACTGGCGCCGGAATCCAAGCCGTCTTTTTCTCGTCGTGATTTTGTTTCAGCCGCACTGGGAGCATCGCTGATGACCATGGTACCCCCCGGCGTTCGCAGCGGTGCCTGGGCCGCCGGATCGGACGCCCCCGAAAAGAAGGAAGTCCGCATCGGCTTCATCCCGCTCACCGACTGCGCCTCGGTGGTCATGGCCTCGGTGATGAAATTCGACGAAAAATACGGCATCAAGATCATCCCGACCAAGGAAGCCTCGTGGGCTTCGGTGCGCGACAAGCTGGTCAATGGCGAACTCGACGCCGCCCATGTCCTGTACGGCCTGATCTACGGCGTGCAACTCGGCGTCGGCGGTCCGAAGAAGGACATGGCCAACCTGATGAGCCTGAACAATAATGGCCAGGCCATTTCCCTTTCCAACCAGTTGCGGGACAAGGGTGCCATCGACGGGCCCAGCCTGGCGGCGCTGGTCGCCAAGAAGGAAAAGGACTACACCTTCGCCCAGACCTTCCCGACCGGCACCCACGCCATGTGGCTCTACTACTGGCTGGCGGCGAACGGTATCAACCCGATGAAGGACGTCAAGACGATCACCGTGCCGCCGCCGCAGATGGTCGCCAACATGCGCGTCGGCAACATGGACGGCTTCTGCGTCGGCGAGCCGTGGAACAACCGCGCGATCATGGACAACATCGGCTTCACCGCGGTGACCTCGCAGGACATCTGGGTCGATCACCCGGAAAAGATTCTCGGCACCACCGCCGAATGGGTGCAGAAGAACCCGAACACGGCGCGCGCCATGATTGCGGCCATCCTTGACGCCAGCAAGTGGATCGATGCCTCGATCGCCAATAAGCAGAAGACGGCCGAGACCATCGCCCAAAAGTCATACGTCAATACCGATACCGAGGTCATCGTCGCCCGCATGCTCGGCCGTTACCAGAACGGCCTCGGCAAGAGCTGGGACGACAAGAATCACATGAAGTTCTTCAACGACGGCACGGTCAATTTCCCTTACCTCTCCGACGGCATGTGGTTCATGACGCAGCACAAGCGCTGGGGGCTGCTCAAGAGCCATCCGGACTACCTGGCGGTCGCCAAGCAGGTCAATCGCATCGACATCTACAAGCAGGGCGCCGCCGCCGCCGGCGTCGCGCTGCCCAAGAGCGACATGCGCAGCCACAAGCTGATCGACGGCGTGGTCTGGGATGGCAAGGATCCGGCCAAGTACGCCGACGGCTTCAAGGTCAAGGCCTGACGGCCAGGGAGGGAATTATGAGCACATTGACGATGAGCGGTGATTTTGGCCTTGAAAAGCCGGTTGACCGTGCCACGCAGGAAGTCCCCTTGGGGGGGCGCAGCACAACCAGCCAGCCGGTCGCAGAAGTCGCCGCCGAGGCGGCCAAGGAAAAGACAATGGAAAAAACCGCAAGCTTGCCGGTCAGCGAGCCGGGCACGTCGCTGGGCGAAAGGCTGGGCACCTTCGGGCGCGCCATCCTGCCGCCGGCACTTGGCATGATGATCCTGATCGGCATCTGGTATATCGCCACCATGAAGGGCGGCAGTATTCCCGGGCCGGGCAAGACCTGGGATGCCGCGGCGCTCCTCTTCGCCGACCCGTTCTACAGCAACGGGCCGAACGACCAGGGCATCGGCTGGAACGTGCTGTCGTCGCTGCAACGGGTCGGCATCGGTTTCGGCTTTGCCGCGCTGGTCGGTATTCCGCTCGGCTTCATTCTCGGCCGCTCGGCGTTTCTGTCGGCGATGATCAACCCGATCATCAGCCTGCTGCGCCCGGTCTCGCCGCTGGCCTGGCTGCCGATCGGCCTGCTCGTCTTCCAGAAGGCCGATCCGGCGGCGACCTGGACCATCTTCATCTGCTCGATCTGGCCGATGATCATGAATACGGCGCAAGGGGTCCAGCGCGTGCCGCAGGATTACCTGAACGTGGCCCGCGTGCTGGCCCTGTCCGAGTGGAAGGTCGTCACCAAGATCCTGTTCCCGGCAGTTTTGCCCTACATGCTGACCGGTATTCGTCTGTCCATCGGTACCGCCTGGCTGGTCATCGTTGCCGCGGAAATGCTGACCGGCGGCGTCGGCATCGGCTTCTGGGTGTGGGACGAATGGAACAACCTGAAGGTCGAGCACATCATCATCGCCATCTTCGTCATCGGCATCGTCGGCCTGATCCTCGAGCAGGCGCTGATCCTGCTGGCCAAGAGGCTGACCAAAGAATCGTCTTAAGAAGCGCGGATCATGGAAAAATTCGTACAGATCGAAAAAGTCGGCCAGACCTTCGACACCAAGAAGGGCAAGTTCGTCGCCCTGCGCGACATTGACCTGACCATCAGGCAGGGCGAGTTCGTTGCCCTGATCGGCCACTCCGGTTGCGGCAAATCGACACTGTTGAACCTGATCGCCGGGTTGACCACGCCGACGACCGGTGTGCTGTTGTGCGATGGCCGCGAAATCGGCGGTCCCGGTCCGGAACGGGCGGTGGTTTTCCAGAACCACAGCCTGCTGCCCTGGCTGACCTGTTTCGAGAACGTCTATCTGGCCGTCGAGCGTGTTTTCAGCGAGAAAGAGGGCAAGGCCAAACTCAAGGAGCGCACTGCCGCGGCGATCAACCTGGTCGGCCTCGACCACGCCAGCAGCAAGTATCCGCACGAAATCTCCGGCGGCATGAAGCAGCGGGTCGGCATCGCCCGCGCCCTCTCGATGCAACCCAAGGTGTTGCTGATGGACGAGCCGTTCGGTGCCCTCGATGCCTTGACCCGCGCCAGGCTGCAGGACGAGCTGATGAGAATCTGCGGCGCCAGCAAGGCGACTACCGTCATGGTCACCCACGATGTTGACGAAGCCGTGCTGCTCTCCGACCGGATCGTGATGATGACCAACGGCCCGGCGGCGACCATAGGCGAAATCCTCGAAGTCAATCTGCCGCGTCCGCGTCATCGCCTGACGCTGGCCCACGATCCGGCCTATATCGATTGCCGGGCCAAGGTGCTGGAATTCCTCTACGAGAAGCAGGCGCATGTCGAAAAAATTGCGGCCTGAACCGGTTCGTCTCCACTGTCGCTAAGCTCTCTCTCTCCTCTAGCGACCTTTGCCCACTGGCTTTGTGCCGGTGGGCATTTTTTTGCCTTTTGATTCATCCGCTTGCATTTTCCCGCAACGCAGGGCTAAGGTTCTGTCCATCGCACTCGAGAGGCCCTGATGTTCGCTTTCCCCGGCAAGCTGTCCCGCAAGATCGTCGGGACGCTGTTCGTCTTTTTCCTGGTGGCTTTGTCGGCGATCGGCATGACGCTCTACCTCTCCTGGCAACTGGAAGGGGTGGCGGCGGCGATCAACGATGCCGGGAGCCAGCGCATGCGCACTTATCGTATCGCCCATTTGATGGCGCGCAGCCTCGAACTCGAGGGCGCGGCCGCGGAATTTGGCCGGCGGGTGGAAGCGGAAATCGAACGTTTCGACCGCGTGTTGCTTGATCTGCGCCAGGGGGATCCGGCGCGGCCGCTGGCGCCACCGCGCGACAGTGATGTCCAGCAGCGGTTGCTCGCCGTGGAGCTCGCTTGGGGCGCGGCGATGCGCCCGCTGGTCGCCGACTTTCTTGGCCAGCCGCCGGAACGCCAGGAGGCCGTGCTCGAGCGCTTCGACGGCGAACTCGAAGGATTCGTCGGGCGTATCAATGATCTGGTCCTGGCGATGGAGCGCAGCTATGCCTACAACACCAATCTCCTGCGCACGGTGCAGGCGGCCCTGGTGCTGCTGGCAGCGCTGGGGACGGTGATCCTGATCCGCTTCTTCATGCAACTGGTGATCCGCCCGGTCGGCGAGCTGCAAGCCGGCATCCGGCGCATGAGCGACGACGACCTGACGGTTCGCCTGCCGGTCAAGACCGACGATGAACTGGGCGGGCTGGCCAGTGGCTTCAACCAGATGGCCGAACACCTGCAGCGCGCCTACAACACGCTGGAAGAGCGGGTCGAGGCAGAAACCCACAACCTCGCCGAGCGCAACCGGGAACTGGGCATCCTCTACGAGATCACCGCCTTTCTCAGCGAGCCGGCGCCGATCGAGGCCGTCTGCCAGGGCTATCTCAACCGCATCCGCAACGCCCTCGGTGCCGATGCCGGTGCCGTCCGCCTGTACGCGGCCGATACCGAGAAGCTCTACCTGATGACCCACGAGGGCTTGTCGGAAGAATTCGTTGTCCGCGAAAGCGAGATGAACTGCAGCGACTGCCTGTGCGGCGATGTCATCCGGACCGGCATGCCGGTTGCCTTTAGCACGCTCAACCCGCCGCCCGGCATGAAGTTGCGCACCTGCGTGCATGAGGGCTTCGCGACGGCAACCGCCTTCAACATCGTCTATAACAAGCAGCGGATCGGCGTTTTCAACCTCTACTTCCAGCAGCATCGCGATGTTTCGGTGCAGGAAGTCAATCTGCTGGAAACGCTCGGCAGGCACCTTGGCGTGGCGGTCGAGAATCAGCGTCTGCGCTCGCGCGAGAAGGAACTGGCGGTGTCCGAGGAGCGCAACCTGCTGGCCCAGGAACTGCACGACTCGATCGCGCAGGGGCTCGCCTTTCTCAATATTCAGGTTCAGCTTTTGCAGGATTCTCTGCGCAAGGGGCGTGCCGACGAAGCCATGCAGACTGCCGGGCAGCTGCGCGAAGGCGTGCAGGAAAGCTACGACCATGTGCGCGAACTGCTGGTGCATTTCCGTACCCGCATGCATCAGACCGACCTTGACTCGGCGATCGTCGCCGCGCTCGAAAAATTCGAGGGGCAGACCGGCATCGCCACGGAATTCGAACGTCAGGGCAGCGGTGCGCCGCTCGAGCCGACCGACGAGGTCCAGATCATGCACATCATCCAGGAGGCGCTGTCGAACATCCGCAAGCACGCGTGTGCCGGCCGCGTGCAGGTAACGGTAACCCGTTCACGGCGCGCGCTCGAGGTGGAAGTGGCCGACGACGGCGGCGGGTTCGACCCGGTGAACGAGCCGAACGTCCTGTCCGAGCGTCATGTCGGACTCAAGATCATGCGTGAACGGGCGCACCGCATCGGCGGGGAATGTCGGATCACATCGGCACCGGGGAAGGGGGCGCGGGTGCGCCTCGTCCTGCCGAGAAAACAAGCGGAGGTTGCGTAAGATGGCTGAAAAGATACGGGTATTGCTGGTCGACGACCATGCCCTGTTTCGCGGTGGGGTGAAGGCGCTGCTGCAGCGCCATGAGGACTTCGAGGTGCTCGACGAAGCCGGTGACGGGCTGGAGGGTATCAAGCGGGCGCGCTCGCTGAAACCCGATGTCATCCTGCTCGATCTGCACATGCCGGGAATTTCCGGACTGGAGGCGGTCAAGGTGATCACCGAGGAAATACCGGGCGCCCGGGTGCTGATGCTGACTGTTTCCGAAGATGCGCAGGACCTGATGGAGGCGCTGCGCGCCGGAGCCAGCGGCTACCTGCTCAAGAACATCGAGACGGATGCGCTGCTCGATGCCGTTCGGCGTGCCGCCCTCGGAGATTCAGTCGTGTCGCCGCAGATGACGGCAAAGCTGATCGAGGGTGTGCGCGAACAACCCAGGATGTCCAGCCTGGTCATCGAACGCGACAAATTTTCACCGCGCGAACGCGACATCCTGAACTGCCTGGCGCATGGCGAAAGCAACAAGGAAATCGCCCGCGCCCTCGATCTGGCGGAAAGCACGGTCAAGATTCACGTCCAGAACATCTTCAAGAAACTCAACATGACGAGCCGCGTCCAGGTTGCCCTCTACGCTGCTGAACACGGCTTCGGGCCGCATGGCCGAAACGGCTGAGGACTTGCTGATCTAATCCCGGATGGCGTGCGGACAGCGCGCGCGAAATTCCTCGTAGGCGCGCCGGCGATGTGCCGCAGTTTCCAGATCGCCGCGCCGCGCGGCGCTTTCGGCCCGGTTCATCAGCAAGCCGCGAAGGTGCGCAACACCGCCCTCCGAGCGCAGCAACATGCTGCCGACCTGCGCCGCAACGATGGGTGGCAGGTTTTCCTCGTCGGCAATGGCCGCCACTTCCTCATCGGTAAGATCGCACATGTCGATGAAGTCCCTGAGTGAGAGCATGATCGGTCTCCTTTCTCCAGTCGTGTCCGTATCCGACTGACGCACGCAGGTACGGTTCCGGCGGCTTTGTAACGCTCTGTGTGGAAAAGGTAACCCGGCCATCAAGGCCGGGTTCGGACCGGTCGGATGCCGGTCGATCCTCGAAGGAGGAACGGGAAATTCGTTTCAGCCGGGAATCGGGTGGGTACGCTGCAGGTGCCTGTAGGTTTCGTTCAGTTCCTGCACATGCTCGAACTGGCCGGATTCCAGCGCATGCGTCATGTTCTCGATGATCATCTCGTGCAAGTGGAATACCCCTTCCGGCGAACTCAGCAAGGTCTCCCCGAGTTCAGCCGCGACGGTCAGCGGCAGATGCTCGTGTTCGGCAACCGCTTCGATCTCGCCTTGGTCGAGATCGCAGTAATCAAGAACATCCTGCATGGAAAGCATTGGCTCCTCCTGACTTGGCAACACAACATGGGGAATGGCCATCTGAGGCCCGTTATCGTTGTTGTGTCCGCCTTGTGATTATTGTCGGTGGAGGATGTTTTCTTTCTAGCAAAAATCGCCGATAAATCAAGGTTGACCGCGACCGCCTAGATTTGCAGCATCCCGCCCGGAAGCGGATGGGCCAGCTGCAGGCGACTGATCGTCGGTAGCAGGTCGAGGCCGGTTTCCTTCTTGAGCTGCCTTGCCCGGGTTCGTATTTCGTCGAGCGATAGCGCGACAGCTTCACCGCCGGTGGCGAAGGCGATAGTGTTGCCGCTGTCGCACGAAGGAAAAACTGCCACCCTTCCGTCGAAGGCGCTGCGCATGCGCTCGACACTGCCCGCAAATCCCTTGGTGCGTCCCAGCAGGTTCACGCCGAGCAGTCCACTATCGGTCAGCCTGGCGCGGCAAGCCTGGTAGAAGGGCAGGGTATCGAGCGCTCCGGCACGGGCGTCGGGGTCGAATCCATCGACCAGGATGTAGTCGAAGCGACGCTCGCCGGCCAGCATGTAGTCGGCGCCGTCGCCAATGACGACGGTCAGGCGTGCGGGGTCGGCGGGCAACTTGAAATACTGGCGGGCGACATATTCAACCTGGGGATTGATTTCCACCACCGTGACCCGGCATTCTGGACGATGCCGATAAATGAACTTGGCCAGCGACCCGGCGCCGAGGCCGATCAGCAAGGCGTTGCGTGGCCAGTGGATAGGGTCGCGCAGCAACAGTCCGGCCATCATCTCGCGGGTGTAGGCAAGTTCCAGCGACCAGGGGCGGGCAATCCGCATGGCGCCCTGCACCCAGTCCGAACCGAAGTGCAGGTGGCGAACGCCGGCCTCTTCGCTGATATCGATGGCGTGGGCGGGGGCGGCGGTCTTGTTTCTCATCGCTGGCAGGTGCCCTGGCGTCGGGTGCCGCTCAATGCCTGACCCCGGCTTCGGCCATGCGCCGGATCGACTGTCTGGCCTCAGCCGAGAGGACGAGTTCGGAGTGAGCGAGCGGGGTCATCAGGCGCTCGTCGAAATGCAGCAGCCTGCTCTCGTCTTCGCGCAGGAACTCGGCCTCGATCAGGTTGGCGATGAAAGCGGAGAACGTCAGTTTTTCGGGAAACTCGGGCGTATTGAACTCGTAGAGCAGCGATAGCCGCTGCGCCAGCAGGTGGCAGTTGTCCTCAAGCGCCTGGCGCGTCAACTGGCCGGAGCCGTGCCGTTCGAGCAGGGCCAGGGTCAGGAAATGACGTTCGAGCAAGGGACGAATGGTCTCGCCGAGCAGGCGCAGTTCGGCGAATTCCTGGCTGACGGGTTCCGGCGCGGCCAGCCGGCTCGTCCCTTCCGGGCGCCGCAGCAAGCCGCGCGCGACAAACACGCCAATGATCGATTCGCTGGCTGTCGCCAGTTCCTCGGGCGGCCACCGGAGAAACAGTTCGGCGCGCATCAGGGTGCAAATGCCGCTGACTGCCTGGGCGACGCGTGCGGCATCGAGACGGCGATTGTGGCTGAGCAGGCAGGCGATCACGGCTGGCAGAGCGAACAGGTGGAGGACGTTGTTGCGGAAATAGGAGAGCAGCGGCGCTTGCTCCTCCGGCACGCGAATCAGGTCGCCCAGCGGATCCCGAAAGCGCTCGACGACGGCCAGTCGCTCGGCGTAGGCGACGATTTCGCGCGCCGCGAGCGGGCAGGGAATGGTTGTCGGCGCGTAGGGCGCATCGCTGGCGAGCGCCTGATAGTGCTCGATCACCCGATGCAGCGTGTGTTCGTCCGCGGTGTGTTTGGGTGTGGACAGCAAGGCGAGCGCCATCAGGTTGATCGGATTGAGCACCGCCGCCTCATTGATCCGCTTGGCGATCTCGGCCGCCGCCTGGCGGGTCGCCGCGCGTGCCCACAGGGCCTGGCTTTCCGCCGCCGCGTGCTGCCATCCGGGGTGCTGCGCATCGAGAAAGCCGGCCAGCGCCAGCGGTTCGCCGAAATTCACATGCACCTTGCCGAAGATCCGCTTGATGCTGCGTATACTCTTCAGGATGCCGAGCAGGGACTCGCGCTGCTTGGGTTTTCCCGCCAGTTCGCCAAGATAGGTGCGCCCTTCCATGATCTTTTCGTAGCCGATGTAGACCGGCACGAAAACCAGTGGCCGGGCATGCTCGCGGATGAAGCTCTGCACCGTCATGCCGAGGATGCCGGCCTTCGGGGTCAGCATGCGCCCGCTGCGGCTGCGCCCGCCTTCGATGAAATACTCCAGCGGGAAGCCGCGCGCCAGCATCAGGTGAAGGTATTCGTGGAACACGGCGGCATACAGGGGCTCGCCCTTGAAACTGCGGCGCAGGAAGAACGCCCCGCCGCGGCGCAGCAGCGAGCCAACCACCGGCAGGTTCAGGTTGGCCCCGGCGGCGATGTGCGGCGGCGTCAGCCCCTTGCCGTGGATGATGTAGGAGAGCAGCAGGTAGTCGATGTGGCTGCGGTGGCAAGGAACATAGACGATTTCCTGCCCGGAGGCGATGCGCGTGACGGCGTCGAAGTTATGAAGCTCGATGCCGTCATAGAGCCGGTTCCACAGCCAGGCAAGAAACAGCTCGAGGGCGCGCACGACGCTGTACGAGTAGTCTGACGCGATCTCATCCACGAATCCCGCTGCCCGGGCTTTCGCCTCGTTCAGGGAAATGGCGTGGGTGGCCGCTTCGCTGGCGATGGCGGCGCGCACCTGTTCGCCCGAGAGCACGGCATTCACCTGGGTGTTACGGTGCGAGAGGTCGGGGCCAATCGCCATTTGGCGCTGGCGGCGGAAATGGACTAGCAATACCCGTGACAGCTTGCGCAGCGCCTGTTCCTCGCTGAGCCCGCCCTGCAGCATGCCGCGCAGCGAAATGGGTGCGTTGTAGCGAACCAGTACGTTGCGCCCGTGCAGCAGCACGGCGAGAAAATGCCGCCAGCCGCTGGGCGGGCGCCAGGTTTCCGAGAAAAAAGCCTTGAGGATCGAGCCTTCCTTCTCCGGGGTGCGTCCCCACAGGATGACCACCGGCACCAGCTGCACGTCGATTTGCGGATCGACGACCACGTGGTGAACCAGGCTGGCCAGAAAACGTGAATCCGAACTTTTCCCGCGCGCCCGGCCAGCCAGGCTGCGGTCGCGATTCAGAAAGAAGAAGGAACGCGGCAACGGTCGTTCGCTGCCCAGCCGGATTGGCGCCTCGGCGCGCGGCAGGCCGGCCAGCGCGGATTCCTCGAGGAGCACCAGCTGGTTGGACAAATGCCGGTCCTGCAGCACGTAGCAAACCGGCTTTGTCGGATCGAGACCGAGTTCCGCCTTGTTCTCGGGGAATACCGAAGTGCGCACCCAAAGGAACAGCAGGCGGCGCGCCAGCCGAATGAACCAGTCCCCGATGTTGAAGATGCCGACCAAGGTCAGGCCGCCCAAGCCGGTGCATCGCACGGCCGACGTGAAGCGCGAGGAGACAGCGCATGATTCATTTTTTGAATTTTCCCGGAGTTTCGCCTTCGTGCCCGCCACCATTATGCCATCACTCAACGGGCCGGGTCGGCGGGGGTTCGTCTGCCGCCTGCGCTCGGTTACAATCGCAGCCTTCGCGTCTCCGTAGTTAAATGGATATAACTTTCCCCTCCTAAGGGAAGATTGGTGGTTCGATTCCACCCGGGGACGCCAACCACTGTGCCTGCCGGGCGCCGTTTATCATTGCGCCATGCCCTATCTGAAACTCTCCGCTGCCTGCCTTGCCTACGGCCACGTGCCGCTCCTCGATCACGCCGATTTTCTGCTCGATCCGGGCGAGCGCGTGGCGCTGATCGGTCGCAACGGCACCGGCAAATCCTCGCTGCTGGCGGCGCTGGCCGCCGGGTCCGGGCGCGGCCGGCTCGACGATGGAGAGGTCTGGGTGCAGCCCGGCATCCGTATCGGCTACGTGCCGCAGGAACCCCCCTTCGACATGGAGGCAACGGTGTTCGAGGCTGTCGTTTCGGGGATGGGTGAAACTTCGAAACTTCTGGCCCGCTATCACGAGGTCATCCATCAGATGGCCGAAGGCCAGGGTGACCATGATCAACTCATGGCGGACATGGCAAGCCTGCAGCACGAACTGGAATCACGCGGGGCCTGGGCCTATGAGGCGCAGGCCGAGAAGGTCATCGACCGCTTCGGGCTCGACCCGGATGCCAACGTCGGCAGCCTGTCCGGCGGCCAGAAGAAGCGGCTGGCACTGGCCCAGGCACTTGCTGTCGCGCCGGAAGTCCTGCTGCTCGATGAGCCGACCAATCACCTCGATATCGCTGCCATCGAATGGCTGGAGAACCTCCTGATCGAAACCGGCGTCACGCTGTTCTTCATCACCCACGACCGCGCCTTCCTTGATCGCGTATGCACGCGCATCGTCGAGCTCGATCGCGGCAAACTGGCCAGTTTTCCCGGCAGCTTCAAGGACTATCAGCAGCGCAAGGAATTGATGCTGCACGAGGAAAGCCTGGCCAACGCGCGCGCCGACAAGCTGCTCAAGGAAGAGGAGGTCTGGATCCGCAAGGGGGTCGAGGCACGCCGGACGCGCGCGGTATTCCGTGTGCAGCGCCTCGACAAGCTGCGCGCCGAGCGCCAGGCGCGGCGCGAGCGCATGGGCAAGGTCAACCTGCAGCTCGATGCCGGTGACAAGAGCGGCAAGCTGGTCGCCGAACTGGAGCACGTCAGCAAACGCTATGGTCAACGTGAAATCGTGCATGATTTTTCAGCGCGCATTCAGCGCGGCGACAAGATCGGCGTGATCGGTCCCAATGGCGCGGGCAAGACGACGCTGCTCCGGCTGATCCTCGGCGAACTGAAACCGGATGAAGGCATCGTGCGCCAGGGCACCAAGATCGATGTCGCCTATTTCGACCAGTTTCGCACCCAGCTGAACCCGGATTCGTCGCTGGTTGACGTCATTTCGCCGGGTTCGGATTACGTCGAGATCGGTGGCGCCAAAAAGCACGTGATCGGCTATCTCGAGGATTTCCTCTTTGCACCGGAACGCGCCCGCTCGCCAGTCAGTTCGCTGTCCGGCGGCGAGCGCAACCGCCTGCTTCTGGCCCGCCTGTTCGCGCGGCCGGCCAACGTGCTGGTGCTTGACGAACCGACCAACGACCTCGATATCGATACCCTGGAACTGCTCGAAGAGCTGCTTGCCAACTACGACGGCACCCTGTTTCTGGTTAGTCACGACCGGACGTTTCTGGACAATGTGGTGACCCAGACGATTGCCGCGGAAGGTGCCGGCGTCTGGCGCGAGTATGCCGGTGGCTACAGCGACTGGGCGGCCTACAAGGCAGGCGTGCAGAAGGAGTCCGCGAAGCTCAGGGCCGAAGGCAGGCCGGCGGCCGGAGCGGCCGAGCCCGCCAAGGCCAGGGGCGACAGGATGTCATGGAAAGAACAACGCGAGCTGGAAGCCTTGCCCGGCAAGATCGCCGCGCTGGAAGATGAGCAGGGCGACTTGACCCGACGCCTCGAAGATCCGGCGATCTACCAGGCCGACCCGACGGGTGCACAGCAGGCGGCCGAACGACTGGCCCGCATCGACGACGAGCTGATGGCGCTGCTCGAGCGCTGGGAGACGCTCGAAACACGTGCCGGGAATCCGGCGTAACCGCTGCTGCGCCGTGGGGTGGCGTGCGATAATGGCACCCTCCCGTAAATTTCGATCCGCCATGCGCTACGCCATCATTCCGGTTACTCCCTTCGAGCAGAACTGCACCGTTTTCTGGTGCGAGACTACCCGCCAGGCGGCGGTCATCGACCCCGGCGGCGATATCGACCGCATCGTCAAATTTCTTGAGCAGGAAAATCTGACGCTGGCCAAAATACTCGTCACCCACGGCCATATCGACCATGCCGGCGGCGTTGCCGCACTCGCCGCGCAGACTGGCGTGCCGATCGAGGGGCCGCACGAGGAAGATCGGTTCTGGATCGTCGGCATGCTCCAGCAAAGCAAGATGTTCGGTTTCCCGAACGTCATGAGTTTCGAGCCGGATCGCTGGCTCAAGGCCGGCGACAAGGTGCGGTTTGGCGACGTCGAACTCGATGTGCTGCATTGTCCGGGTCATACGCCCGGCCACGTCGTCTTCTACCATCAGCCGAGCAAACTGGCGCAGGTCGGCGACGTGCTGTTCCAGGGTTCGATCGGACGCACCGATTTTCCACGCGGCGATTACGATACGCTGATCCGCTCGATCCATGAACGCCTGTTCCCGCTCGGTGACGATGTCGAATTCATCCCCGGCCACGGTCCGATGTCCACCTTTGGCGAGGAGCGCCGCTACAACCCCTTCCTGAGCGGCAAATACGGCTGATTCAGGGTTGCCGGCCGGCCTGTTGCGGTTGACTGCCGTTTTTGCCCGTTTTTCAAAAGGTGATGCGATGGCTCCGGATTACTGGCAACAGGCGGCGCAGTCACTGGCGGCCACCGACGAACGCATGGCCGAGCTGGTCGAGCGCTACGCCGGCCTCGGCCTCGTCTCGCGTGGCGATCCGTTCGGCACGCTGGCGCGTTCCATCGTCGGCCAGCAGATCTCGGTCAAGGCGGCCGATGCGGTGTGGGGGCGCTTCGTCGCGGCAGTCGGTGCGGTCTCGCCGCCGGCCGTGCTGGCGGCGGGCGAGGCGGGACTTGCTGGTTGCGGCCTGTCGCGGCGCAAGAGTGAATACGTGCGCGATCTGGCCGCGCATTTTGCCAGTGGGCGGCTCGATCCCGCAGCGTGGACGGGCATGGACGACGAGGCGGTGATCGCCGCACTAACCGAAGTGCGCGGTATCGGCCGGTGGACGGCGGAAATGTTTCTGATCTTCAACCAGTTGCGGCCCGACGTCTTTCCGCTTGATGATCTCGGGCTGCAGCGGGCGGTGCACGAGCGCTACTTTCACGGAGAAAGGCAGCCGCGCAAGGTGCTCGCAGCCTGCGGCGAACGCTGGCGGCCATGGCGCTCCGTCGCCACCTGGTACCTGTGGCGTAGCCTCGACCCGCTACCGGTCGAGTATTGAGATAGGCGATTGGCCCTTTGGGGTAAAATACGCGCCAACCAAGAAAACGGGCTGTCCATGAAAATTAGTTTCCTCGACTTCGAGCAGCCAGTGGCTGAACTCGAAAGCAAGATCGAAGAGCTGCGCTTCGTCCAGGATGACTCCGCCGTCGATATCGCCGAAGAGATCGGGCGGCTTGAGAAAAAGAGCGCGCAACTGAGCAAGGATATTTACGCCAAATTGTCGCCCTGGCAGATATCGCAGGTGGCGCGTCACCCGCAGCGGCCTTATACGCTGGACTACCTGTCACTGATCTTTACCGACTTTGAAGAGTTGCACGGTGATCGCGCCTTTGCCGACGACCATGCCATCGTCGGCGGCCTGGCCCGATTCAACGGCCAGCCGGTGATGGTGATCGGCCACCAGAAGGGGCGCGACACCAAGGAAAAGATTCATCGCAATTTCGGCATGCCGCGCCCGGAAGGCTACCGCAAGGCGTTGCGCCTGATGAAGCTGGCCGAGAAATTCGGCCTGCCGGTCATGACCTTCGTTGACACGCCGGGTGCCTATCCCGGCATCGATGCCGAAGAGCGCGGCCAGTCCGAGGCCATCGGCCGTAATCTCTACGTGATGGCCGAACTCAAGGTGCCGGTGATCGTCACCATCATCGGCGAAGGCGGTTCCGGCGGTGCACTGGCGATCGCCGTCGGCGATGTCGTGCAGATGCTGCAGTATTCGACCTATTCGGTGATTTCCCCGGAGGGCTGCGCCTCGATTCTCTGGAAGAGCGCCGACAAGGCGCCGGAAGCAGCGGAAACCATGGGCATCACGGCCCATCGCCTGAAGACGCTGGGGCTGATCGACAAGATCATCAATGAACCGCTCGGTGGCGCCCACCGCGACTACGCAGCGATGGCGCACAACCTGAAGAAGGCGCTTCAGGAGGCGCTCAAGCATCTTTCCGCGCTGTCGACTGCCGAACTGCTGGCCACGCGCTACGGGCGGCTGATGAGTTATGGCCGCTTCAAGGAAATCCAGCCGCAGTAATCTTTCGGCACGGGTCGGCGCGTTTCTCGCGGCCCGAAAGGTGGGCGACGGACGCATCGGCGTCGGTCTCTCGGGCGGTTGCGATTCCGTCGTCCTGCTGCATGTTCTGGCCGGCCTCAACCTCGGAGAGCGCCTGCAGGCCATCCATGTCCATCATGGCCTTTCCCCGAATGCCGAACGCTGGGCAAGGTTCTGTGCCGACTGTTGCGGGCGTCTCGGCATCGAATTGCGGGTCGAACACGTCGCGGTCGATCGGGTCGGCGGCCTTGGCCTGGAGGCTGCGGCGCGCCAGGCGCGCTATCGTGTCTTTGCCGTTTGTTCCCCGGATACGCTGATCCTGGGGCACCATCAGGACGATCAGGCAGAAACCGTTCTCTTCAACCTGTTGCGTGGCGCCGGCGTGACCGGTGCCGCAGGAATTCCGCCCGAGCGCCGCCAGGGCAGGTTGCGCATTCTGCGGCCCTTGCTTGGCTGTTCGCGGCAGGAGGTCGAGGCCTATGCCAAGGCGCACCAGCTTGCCTGGGTCGACGATGAAAGTAATGCCGACACGGCGCTGTCGCGCAATTTTCTGCGACATCAGGCGTTGCCCCTGCTCGCCGGGCGCTTTCCCGCCGCCTCGGCAAATCTGGCGCTGGCGGCCAGCCACTTTGCCGAAGCGGATACCTTGCTCGGCGAACTTGCCGCAATCGACTGGCAGACGGTTTGTGTCGAGGATGCGGCGCGCCTGATTGACCTGCGCGGGCTTTCCCTGCTGCGTCTGAAAAATCTGTTGCGCTACCGTCTGCGCCAGTTGGGCTGGCAGGTTCCCGTTGCCGACCGCCTCGAGGAATTCTGCAGGCAGTTGCAAAGTGCGGGGCCGGATCGCCACCCGGTGCTGGACCTAAGCGAAGGCCATATGCTGGCCAGCAAGGGAATGCTGCGCTGGCTCGCCCGGGGATAACAATCTGTTACCAAGCGTCTTTCCGCCGCTGGGACCCTTAAGTTACAATCATCGGATTACTTTCTTGCTGAACAGGCCATGATTACCGGATCCGTTGTCGCCATTGTCACCCCCATGCACGAGGATGGCAGCCTCGATTTGAATTCCCTGCGCAATCTGGTCGATTTTCATGTCCGCGAGGGAACCGATGCCATCGTGATCGTCGGGACCACCGGTGAATCCCCCACGGTCAATGTCGAAGAGCACTGCGAACTGATCCGTGTCACGGTCAACCATGCGGCGGGGCGAATTCCTGTCATTGCCGGCACCGGTGCCAATTCGACCGCCGAGGCCATCGAGTTGACCGAGTTTGCCAAAAAGGCAGGCGCCGACATGGCGTTGTCGGTGGTTCCCTATTACAACAAGCCGACCCAGGAAGGCCTCTATCGCCATTTCAAGGCGATTGCCGAAGCCTCCGGGATTCCGGTGTTGCTATACAACGTGCCGGGCCGTACGGTGGCCGACATGTCCAACGACACCATCCTGCGTCTGGCGCAGGTGCCGGGCATCGTCGGCGTCAAGGATGCCACGGGCAACCTGGATCGTGCCTGCGATCTGATCGCGCGCGCACCGAAGGATTTCGCGTTGTACAGCGGCGACGACATGACCTGTGTCGCCTCGATCATGCTCGGTTTCCACGGCAACATCTCGGTGACTGCCAATGTCGCGCCGCGTTTGATGCATGAGATGTGCGTCGCTGCTGCCGCCGGCGATGTCGCCAGGGCGCGCGAGATTCATTTCAGACTGCTTGGCTTGCATCGCGATCTCTTCTGCGAGGCAAACCCGATTCCGGTCAAATGGGCAGTTCAGCAACTGGGCCTGATGCCCGGCGGTATTCGTCTGCCGCTGACCGCGCTGTCCGCAGCCAACCACGAGCGCGTGCGCGCCGCCATGCGCCTGGCTGGCGTGCTTGCCTGACGGAGTGAATATGAATCAACGGTTTTCCGCCCTCGCGCTGACCTTGCTCGCTGTCGCAGCGGCTGGCTGCAGCAGCATTATCCCGGATGAGAAAAAGGTCGAGTACAAATCCTCGCGCAAGGCACCGACGCTAGAGGTTCCGCCAGACCTGACGCAACTCTCCCGTGACGACCGTTACGCGGTTCCTGATGCGGCAGGCAAGGGTAGTGCCACCTTCTCGTCCTACTCCGCAGAGCGCAAGCCGGCAGCGCAGGCCCAGAACTCCGTCGTTCTGCCGCAGGTCGAACAAGGTGCGTGTCGAGCGCTCCGGAAATCAGCGCTGGCTCGTCGTTACGGCGTCTGCTGACCAGTTGTGGAACCCGGTCAAGGACTTCTGGCAGGAAACCGGTTTCATCATTGCCATCGAACGGCCCGATGCAGGCGTGATGGAGACCGACTGGGCGGAGAATCGCGCCAAGATCGGCCAGGACATCATCCGCGATACCCTGGGTAAATTCCTGGACTCCCTGTACTCCTCAGGTGAGCGCGACAAGTTCCGTACCCGTCTGGAGCCTGGGCAGGAGCCGGGTACCACCGATATCTTCATCAGCCACCGGGGCATGGAAGAGGTTTATACCTCGTCGGCCAAGGATGACACCCGCTGGCAGCCGCGTCAGGCTGACCCCGAACTCGAAGCGGAGATGTTGCGCCGCCTGATGGTGCGCCTCGGCACCGAGCAAAAGCGTGCAGAAGCCTCGATTGCCGCATCCAAGGCGGAGCCGCGCGCCAAACTCGCGAGCAGCAACGATGGGGCCGGTACGCTGGAAGTTTTCGAACGCTTCGATCGCGCCTGGCGGCGTGTCGGTCTGGCGCTCGATCGGGTCGGTTTCACCGTGGAGGATCGCGACCGCTCCAAAGGACTCTATTTCGTCCGCTATGTCGATCCCGACGCCGGGATGAAGAGCGAGAAGGGCTGGCTCGACAAGCTGAGTTTCTGGAAGAGCTCCGATCCGGCGGCGGCCAAGGCACAATATCGCATTCACGTTGGTGAAGCCGGGCAGAACACCGTGGTTCAGGTGCTGACCAGCGAAGGTGGAACCGACAAGTCGGAGACCGCCAGAAAGATTCTTGCGCTGCTCTACCAGCAGTTGCAGTGATTTGCTTCGCGTCGCTCGGCAGTGGTAGCGCGGGAAACGCGCTGCTCGTCGAGAGCGGCGGAACCCGCCTGATGGTCGATTGCGGCTTCGGTCAGCGCGAGACAGCGAGGCGTCTTGCGCGGCTGGCACGTACGCCGGAAGATCTGGACGGCCTTCTGGTTACCCATGAGCACGGCGATCACGTCGGTGGCGTGTTTCCCTTGGCGCGGCGCCACAAATTGCCGGTCTGGCTGACTTACGGAACCTATGTGGCATGCGAGTCAGCTGCCGCGGGCGTTGATGTGCGTATCATCGACAGCCTTGAACCGTTCGCGATAGGCGCGCTGGAAATCTGTCCTTATCCAGTGCCGCATGACGCTCGCGAGCCGGTCCAGTTTGTATTTTCGGACGGTGCCAAGCGTCTGGGGCTGCTGACCGATGCCGGCGAAATTACCCGACATATCCGGGAGGTGCTTTCCGGCATCGATGGGCTTATCCTTGAGTGCAATCACGATGCGGCCATGCTCGCCCTGTCCAACTATCCAGCCTCATTACAGCGGCGCATTGCCGGCCGTCTGGGGCATCTGGAAAATGGCGCCGCCGCCAGCCTGGTGCGGGAAATCGACACGAGCAAGTTGCAGCATGTGGTCGCGGCCCATTTGAGCGAACAGAATAATCAGCCTTCGCTCGCAGCTCGCGCCCTGGCGAATGGTCTGGGGTGGGCCGAGGAACGGATCGGCGTGGCTTGTCAGGAACGGGGCTTTGCCTGGCGCCAGCTTTAGTCAGGGGCAACAAAAAACGGGGCCGCAGCCCCGTTTTTTGAAATGAGAAAATTACTTCTTGTCGGCAGCGGCCGGCGCAGCAGTTTCAGCCGGCTTGAGGGCTTCGGCAGCCGGAGAGGCAACCGGGGCAGCAGCCGGCGCAGCGCCTTCAGCCGGCTTGGCAGCATCAGCGGCCGGGGCAGCGCAGCGGCTTCAGCCGGCTTGGCAGCTTCAGTAGCCGGCGCAGCAGCCGGGGCAGCGACCGGAGCCGGTGCGGGAGCAGCAGCTTTCGGCTCTTCCTTCTTGCCGCATGCGGTCAGGGCAACGGCAAGCAGAGCGGCAACGAGAATCGACTTGTTCATGGGGATTTCCTTATGGTTAGAAAAAAACAGGTGGTCCAGAAATTGGCCTAAGTGCATTTTACGCAACTAGGAATTATATCAATTTTTCGGCAATTACATCATTTCATGCTGCGCTGCGTCAATTCCGCAGGTGTCACAGGCCAAGCGTTGTCGAACTCACCGGTGTGCCGCCTTCCGCCCATATTTCCTCGAATCGCCTGCGATAGGGCATGACTTCCTCGGGTTCATCGATAAGCAGTTTGCTGCGCGGTTGGTCGCGGTCAAACCGGATCAGCGCGTGGACGCCATCAACCAGAATCATTGAATCCCTTAGATGCGCGAGTTGCTCCGGTGTCTGTTGAATCGCGCTGTTGTGGCCATAGGTGGCCAGCAAGCGCAGCAGGAGTGGGTGTCGTTGTTGTAATGGCGTGATGTTGCGCAGGGCGACACGCAAGCAGTCCGCACGCGCTGATCCGAGCGGTGCCTTTAGCGCAGCCATCCGGCTTGGCGCTTCGAGATGCAACTGGCCGAGATCTTCGTCGTAAATGAAAATGCTTTTTGTGGCCAGTGCGAGGACGCGATCAATCGCCGTCTGATAGTCCGACCAGGAAGTAAGTAGCTCGCGAGTCATGGTGGGCAGTCCTGTCCATTGTTAGAATTCACGATTTTCACCGGGCCATTTTATGCCGATTGGCGTTGTCGAGTCACTAGATCATGAAGCGCGAGGCGTCACCCGTCTGGCCGGGAAGACTATCTTCGTCGATGGCGCGCTCCCTGGCGAGCGGGTCGAGTATGCAAGCTACAGACGAAAACCGAGTTATGAACTGGCGCATCTGGTCGCGGTGCACTCTGCTTCGGCCAGCCGGGTGCAACCCCTGTGCGACCACTTTGGCATCTGCGGCGGCTGTGCCATGCAGCATCTGGAGCCGTCGGCGCAGCTGGCGGTGAAGCAGCGGGTTCTGGAAGACAGTCTCCGGCACATTGGACGTGTTCGTCCCGAGCAAATTTTGCCGCCGATTCAGGGTGAGCCATGGGGCTATCGCCGTCGGGCGCGCTTCGGCGTGCGCAAGATGCCAGCCAAGGGGGGCATGCTGATCGGATTCCATGAGTGGCGGAGCAGCTATATTGCCGATATGCGCTCCTGTGCCGTGCTCCCGCCGCACGTCTCGGCCTTGCTGATGCCCATGCGCGAACTCTTTGGTGAGTTGTCGATTGCCGATCGAATTCCGCAACTCGAGGTGGCCATCGGCGAGCAATGTACTGCACTGGTGCTGCGCATTCTTGCCCCACTGAATTCCCGGGACGAAGCCCTGCTACGCGCCTTCGCCGACCGCCATGGCGTTGTCTTCTACCTGCAGCCCAAGGGGCCGGACTCCGCATATCGCTTCCATCCGGTGCCGGGCCCCCGGTTGTACTACACCCTGCCGGAATTCGGCCTCGAACTGGAGTTCAGACCCACCGATTTTACGCAGGTCAACCACGCGATGAACCGCGTTCTGGTACGCCGTGCCCTGTCCCTGCTCGACCCCCGGCCGGGTGAGCGGATCGCCGACATGTTCTGTGGTCTGGGAAATTTTACGTTGCCGATCGCTCGTTCCGGGGCCGTGGTTCTCGGCGTCGAAGGCAGCAGTGCGCTAGTGCAGCGGGCGCTGGCGAGCGCCAAAGCAAACGGGCTGGCGGAAAATGCCCGCTTCACCGTAGCCAATCTTTTCGAGTGCACCGGGGAGTCGGTCGGCGCTCTCGGTCATTTCGACAAGATGTTGATTGATCCGCCGCGCGAGGGGGCCATCGAACTGGTCAAGGCGTTTGGGCAGCAGGGTCCGCGCCGTATCGTCTATGTGTCCTGCAACCCCGCGACACTGGCGCGCGATGCTGCAGTCTTGGTTTCCATTTCTGGCTACCGGTTTGCGGCGGCGGGGGTGGTGAACATGTTTCCCCACACATCACACGTTGAGTCGATTGCAGTCTTTGAACGGCAATAAGAAAGAGCGACCGAAGTCGCTCCTGTTATTGGTTTCAGAATCCGTCAATCACGTTCACCGGTAAAGGCCATGATCAGTTGCAGCAGGCTGACAAAAACGTTGTAGATATCGAGGTATACCGCAAGGGTTGCGCTGACGTAATTGGTTTCACCACCCTGGACGATACGGCTGATGTCATACAGGATGTAAGCAGAGAAAATCAGAACCACGGCGGCGGCGATGGTCAGCGAAAGCGCCGGAATCTGGAAGAAGATATTGGCGACGGCAGCCAGCAATACAACGATCATGCCAATGAACAGGAATTTGCCCATGCCACTGAAATCGCGCTTGCTGACGGTGGCGACCGTCGCCATCGTGAAGAAGATGGCACCCGTGCCGCCTGCTGCCAGGGCGATCATCGAGCCGCCATTGGAAAATCCGAGCGCTACCTGCAGGATGCGCGACAGCATCAAGCCCATGAAGAAGGTGAACCCCAGAAGCAGGGCCACGCCGACGCCGCTATCCTTGTTCTTTTCGATCGCCCACATGAAGCCGAAGGCGATGCCCAGGAAGAGCATGAAAGAAATGAACGGACTGCCGGCCATGAAGCTGAAATTCAGCTGAACGCCGAGCAGGGCGCCGAGGACTGTCGGCACCATGGAAAGGCTCAGCAACATGTAAGTGTTGCGCAACACCCGGTTCTGTTGAAGTGCAAATTCCGGTGAGCCCTGGCCAGCGATCTGGTAGTTGGTGGTCATGCGTGAAGCTCCGTTTCTTTGATGATGACAAGGCTTAAGACTAGCGGACCTCGCCGAAAGTTTCAATAATGCTTGACTGAACAAGTCAGGTAATGTTTTGGCCGACTATGCTATCATGCGCCCCTTCCGGGGCTGTGGCAGAGCGGTTGAATGCACCGGTCTTGAAAACCGGCGTGCCGAAAGGCATCGTGAGTTCGAATCTCACCGGCCCCGCCAGCGGGCGCACAAAGCATGCGCCCCCACCCGTTTCATCCGTCATTTGCCCGCACGGCGTCAGCCCAGCAGTTCGGTGTTTCGTAGAGACGAACGCGCTCAAGTTGCAGGTGGTTCCCGTAGGTGTCGCGGTAAACCGCATTCAGGCAGTCAAAAGCGATTCGGGCAAGATTCTCCGCGGTCGGAACGCGGTCGAGAACCACTGTCTTGTGGCCCGGCAACGAGTTCAGGAAATTCACGATCGCTTGGTCGCCGATGAATGCCAGAAACGCATGATCCCATTCGTCAACCAGATGGGCTTTTGCGAGATCCTTGACTTGCGAAAAGTCCATGACCATGCCGTTGGCCGCATCGCCCGCCTTGTCGATAATGCTTCCCGACAGCGTGATTTCGATGGCGTAACGATGCCCGTGCAGATGGCGACACTGGCTTTTGTGGTCCGGGATACGGTGGCCCGCATCGAATTCGAGGCGGCGGGTAATCAGCATGGAGGATTCGTTTTTTAAGCGGTCGGGGATTATACAATGGGCGCATGCTGACCATCGAAGACCATCGGCGCGATAGTGCCGGATTGCGCTATGTCTATCCCGTCGTTTCCCGCCGGGCGGGTGGCGTTTCCGTGGGCATTAATCTTAACGTTAACAACGCCTGCAACTGGGCCTGCGCCTATTGTCAGGTTGAAAACCTGACACGCGGCGGCCCGCCGCCTATCGTGCTCGATCTTCTGGAAACCGAGTTGGCCGGATTTCTCGAAGCCGCATTGCATGGGGACTTCATGGCCCGTGAGGTGCCGGAAGGTTCGCGCCAGCTTGTCGATGTCGCATTTTCAGGTAACGGTGAGCCGACCAGCGCTGCCGAATTCGCCGATGCGGTGATTCGGGTACGTGATGTTCTTCGGCAACATGGATTGGCGGGCCGCTTGCCGGTGCGCCTGATCACGAATGGCAGCCTGCTGCATCGGTCACGGGTGCAGGAGGGGATCCGGATACTGGGAGAAATGGGGGGGGAGGTCTGGTTCAAGCTGGACCGCGCCCTGGCCGGCGAGGCCGAAGCGATCAACGGCGTGCCGATGGACGCCGGCAAGGTCGTGCGCAATCTGGGCCGGTGCGCGCATCTGGCTAGCACCTGGGTACAGACCTGCTGGTTTGCGCTGGACGGGGAAGCGCCGGGGCCTGTATCGCGAGCGGCCTACTGTGCCCTGCTCAAACCCCTGGCGCCGAAACTTGCAGGCGTCCATCTCTACGGACTGGCGAGGCCCTCGCTGCAGCCCGCTGCGCCCCGGTTGAAGCGTTTGTCCGCCGGCGCAATGGAAGCGTTTGCCGAGGAAGTCCGAAAAGAAACGGGCATCCGGGTTGTTGTCTCCCCGTGATGCCCGTTATTTCCGGCAGGTGATCAGGCGGCCTTTTTTGCCTTGGTGCGCGCTGATTTCTTGAGCGACTTGTACAACTCGGGTTCCTGGGCTTTCAGGTACTCGATCACTTCCCAGTCATCACGCTTGATGGACTTGATATCAACCTGTTCAACATGGACCAGGCGCAGAAGTTCGCGTACCGGCTTCGGCATGTTGCGGCCGCTTTCGTAACGGGAGCCGCCGCTTTGTGTGACGCCGAGGGTAGACCAGAACTGTTGCTGGTTCAGTCCAAGTTTGCGGCGGATTTCGCGAGCGTCGATCTTTTCTATGGTTTTTGCAGTAGTCATTATCTTCTCTCCTTGTGCGGTTGGTCTGAGGATACCCAAGCGGGCTGACTTCGTATTACTTAGGTAATATGCTCAGTGTAGCGGCGGTTATGACAATAGACAAGTGCCAATGCCATAAATTCTCTACAATTCGATTAGGGAAAACCCTGTAAGTTCCGTTTGTTGTGTTCACCGCCTTGCCGGGAAATTGCTGAAACCGGTGCTTCCACTGTCGCGTCGGATGCACTAACATCGGCAGTCCAATAATCCTGAAATTCCGGAGAGACATCATGCAGGTCAGGGAGATCATCAAACTCAAGGGCGGTACCCTGTTTACCGCAACCCCACGACAAACCCTTGCAGTGGCGATCGACACGATGGCCGAACTCGATGTCGGGTCGCTCGTGGTCATGGAGTCGGGGGCGATGGCCGGGATGCTGACCTTTCGGGAGGTGATGCTGGCCCTCAAGCAGCACGGCTCGGCGACGGATGGTGTGACGGTGGGCGAGGTGATGGTGAAGGATCCGGTCACCGCATACCCTGACATGCAGGCCAACGACCTGCGCCGCCTGATGATCGACACGCACTCGCGCTATCTGCCGGTCATGGAGGGTACGACGCTCCTCGGCGTGATCTCTTTCCTGGATGTGGCAAAAGCGGTTCTTGAAGAGCAGAATTTCGAGAACAAAATGCTCAAGAATTACATCAAGAACTGGCCGGATGAACCACAGGCTTGAGTTTGCCCGTTCCCGAAATGGCGACTGCGGTCGCTTTTTTGTTGTTGAACGGGCGCGATGAGGGCTTTTTGCCCGGCATGCTAAACTTGCCACCCACTTCCTGAACGCGCGCTCACCATGTCCGGCAATACCTTCGGCACCCTGTTTACCCGTGGCTTCCTTCGGCGAGTCGCACGGTCCCGCAATTGGTTGCGTCGTCAACGGGTGCCCGCCGGGTTTGGCGCTGTGTGAGGCAGATATCCAGGCTGAACTGGATCGTCGCAAGCCGGGGACGTCGCGCCATGTGACGCAGCGTCGCGAGCCTGATTCGGTGGAGATTCTTTCCGGTGTGTTCGCGGGCAAGACGACGGGAACCCCGATCGCCTTGTTGATCCGCAATCAGGACCAGCGCAGCAAGGACTACGGCAACATTGCCGATACCTTTCGCCCGGGGCATGCCGACTACACCTACACGCAGAAATACGGGTTTCGCGACTACCGCGGTGGCGGCCGTTCGTCGGCCCGCGAAACTGCGGTGCGCGTCGCGGCCGGAGCAATCGCCCGCAAATGGCTGAATGAACGTTACGGCGTAAGCATTCGCGGCTGGATGAGCGCGCTTGGGCCGATTGATATTCCCTTTGTCACGGCTGACGATATTGACGGTAATGCCTTCTTTGCCCCCAATGCAGCCCTCGTACCTGAACTGGAAGCGTACATGGACGGCCTGCGCAAGTCGCTTGATTCGGTCGGCGCAAAAATCACGGTCGCCGCGACGGGTGTTCCGCCGGGCTGGGGAGAGCCGGTTTACGATCGTCTCGATGCTGAAATCGCCTACGCGATGATGGGTATCAATGCGGTCAAGGGGGTCGAGGTCGGCGCCGGTTTTGCGTCCGTTGCCCAAAAGGGCAGCGAACACGGTGACGAAATGACACCTGATGGATTTGTCACGAATAACGCCGGCGGCATTCTCGGTGGCATTTCCACCGGGCAGGACATTGTCGTCAACATGGCGATCAAGCCGACCTCATCGATCGCACAGCCGCGCCGTTCGATCGACCGTCTGGGTAACGCCATCGAAGTCGCAACGGAAGGCCGGCACGATCCTTGTGTCGGCATTCGCGCCACGCCAATTGCCGAAGCCATGCTGGCGCTGGTGTTGATGGACCACGCGCTTCGCCATCGTGCCCAGTGCGCTGATGTTGTATGCGAGACCCCGCGCATCCCCGGGAAAATCGCGTAAAATCTTGTTCTTTTTTACCGCTCGCTGAGCGGAATATCCGTTACAGGGAGAACAACATGCAAGTCGATCACCACGATCTCCATCACGATTTTCCGGAATTCACCGACGCGATTCAAGCGCTGAAGACCGGTAACGCACACTTTGCCAAGCTGTTCGACAGCTACCATCGCCTTACCGGCAAGGTCGAGGATCTTGAAGAGCACGATATGCCCGTCGCGGATTTCACCCTCGAAGACATGAAGAAGCAGCGCGTCAAGTTGAAGGACGAGCTTTACCACATGCTTCTCGCCTTTCGCGCCGGCCAGCAGTCAGCCAAGGCCTGATCAGGCATCAGGGAGAGGCATCCGCTGAGATCGCCGGATGCATGTATTGCCTTACTGGCGGCTCTCCGGCTACTACTTCTTCTATTTCGCCTTCATCGGCGCTTTTTCGCCATATTTCGGGCTCTATCTCCAGTCCCTGAAATTTTCTGCCTGGGACATCGGCCTGCTGATGTCCCAGATGCAGTTGATGCGTCTCTTCGGTCCCACGCTCTGGGGCTGGCTGGCTGACCATTTCGGCCGGCGCACGGCGATCATCCGTCTGGCTGCCGTCATTGCCCTGGCGGGTTTCACATCCTTTTTCTGGCTTGACCGGCTCGTCGGCATGTTGCTGGCGATGGCGATCCTTGCCTTTTTCTGGAGTGCCGCGCTACCCCTGGTAGAAACGCTGACTTTCGACCACTTGCGCGAGGAACGCGGAGGCTACAGCCGCATTCGCCTTTGGGGGTCGATCGGCTTCATCGTCGCCGTGATGGGGACCGGCGCGCTTCTCGACTGGAGTGCACCCAGTGGCGTGCTGTGGATGTGCTGGGGAATTCTCGTGGGCATTCTGGCGCTTGCACTGGTGTTGCCCGAGTCGCCACCGACGCCGCCCACCCGCGTTAGTCAGCCGATCATGGAAATCCTGCGCCAGCCGCGGGTCAGGGCGTTGATGGCTGCCTGTTTCGCGATGTCCGCCGCGCATGGGGCGTTTTATGTTTTCTACTCGATTCACCTTGCGGGGTATGGCTATTCCAAGACCGAGGTCGGTGCCCTTTGGTCGCTGGGGGTAATCGCTGAAATCGTTGTCTTCATGTTGATGGCGCCGCTGTCTGCCCGGTTTTCGCTGCGCGTCATCCTGCTCGCGAGCTTCGCAGCGGCGGTTCTGCGCTTCCTCCTGATGGGTTGGGGGGTCACCTCGGTCGGGCTGATGATTCTGGTCCAGCTACTGCACGGGCTGACCTTCGGCGCCTATCATGCCTCGGCCATTGCGGCGGTCAATCGCTGGTTTCCGGGGCGGGCGCAGGGACGCGGTCAGGCACTCTACTCCAGCATTTCCTTTGGCGCCGGCGGGTTGTTGGGGGCGCTGGTCAGCGGCTTGACCTGGGACGATTGGGGGGCGGGTTGGACATTTACGCTGAGTTCGGGGTTTGCGCTGGCGGGGTTTTTTATGGTCTGGCGCTGGGTCCGCGAGTCTGCCGGTCCCGCACTTCCGTCAGGTGCGGTCAACGGCCAAAACGGGGCAAAAAACGCCGATCCTGTGCCATAATTCAGCGCTTTACGGCCCACGCGAAGCCTTCCATGTCGAAGACACTTTACGACAAGCTCTGGGAGAACCATGTTGTCCATCAGGAAGCTGATGGCACGGCGCTCCTTTACATTGACCGTCACCTGGTGCACGAAGTGACCAGCCCGCAGGCCTTCGAGGGCCTCAAGCTGGCCGGCCGCAAGGCGTGGCGCATTTCCTCCATCGTCGCCACGGCCGACCACAACACGCCGACCGACCACTGGGACGAGGGGATCAAGGACCCGGTTTCCCGCCAGCAGGTCGAAACGCTGGATGCCAACATCCGCGAAGTCGGCGCGCTGGCCTATTTCCCGTTCAAGGATCCGAAGCAGGGCATCGTGCACGTCGTCGGCCCGGAAAACGGCGCCACGCTGCCCGGCATGACGGTCGTTTGCGGCGATTCACATACCTCGACGCACGGTGCCTTCGCCTGTCTGGCGCACGGCATCGGCACCTCGGAAGTCGAGCATGTGCTGGCCACGCAATGCCTGCTGCAGAAGAAGTCAAAGACCATGCTGATCGCCGTCAACGGCAAACTCGGCAAGGGCGTCACCGCCAAGGATGTAGCGCTGGCCATCATCGGCACCATCGGGACGGCCGGCGGCAACGGCTACGCCATCGAGTTCGGCGGCAGTGCGATTCGCGGCCTGAGCATGGAAGGTCGCATGACCCTGTGCAACATGGCCATCGAAGGCGGCGCACGCATGGGCTTTGTCGCGGTCAACGACAAAACCATCGATTATCTGAAAGGCCGCCCCTTCTCGCCGAAAGGCGAAATCTGGGACCGGGCCGTTGCCTACTGGCGCACGCTGCAATCCGATGCCGGCGCCCAGTTCGATCGCGTCGTCACGCTCAAGGCCGAAGATATCCGCCCGCAAGTAACCTGGGGCACCTCGCCGGAAATGGTCGTCGCTATCGATGCCGTGGTTCCCGATCCTGCCAAGCAGGCCGATCCGGTCAAACGCGAGGGCATGGAGCGCGCCCTGCACTACATGGGGCTGAACCCGAATACGCCGATCAAGCAGATTGCCATCGACAAGGTGTTCATCGGTTCCTGCACCAATTCGCGCATCGAGGATCTGCGCGATGCCGCTTCCGTCCTCAAGGGTCGCCATGTCGCTGCCAACGTCAAGCTCGCGCTGGCCGTCCCGGGTTCCGGGCTGGTCAAGCGCCAGGCCGAGGCCGAGGGGTTGGACAAAGTGTTCATCGCTGCCGGATTCGAATGGCGCGAACCGGGGTGTTCGATGTGCCTGGCGATGAATGCTGATCGTCTGGAACCGGGCGAACGTTGCGCCTCGACCTCGAACCGCAATTTCGAGGGGCGTCAGGGTCCGGGCGGACGTACCCATCTGGTCAGTCCGGCAATGGCGGCGGCAGCGGCGATTGCCGGCCGCTTTGCCGATGTTCGTGACGTTCTGTGAGCAAGGAGTTGATGATGAAAAAAGGGATATTTTTACTGTTGACCGTGGCCACCCTGATTTCCGCTTCCGGCTGCAACACGGTGGCCGGCATTGGCAAGGACATCGAGAAGGGTGGCGAAGCCATCCAGAAATCGACCAGGTAAGGGTCTTCATGGAAAAGTTTGTTCGCCTGGAAGGGCTGGTGGCGCCGCTTGATCGCAACAACGTCGATACCGATGCGATCATTCCCAAGCAGTTCCTTAAATCGATCAAGCGTTCCGGCTTTGGCCCGAATGCCTTTGACGAATGGCGCTACATGGACGTCGGTCAGCCCGGGCAGGATAATTCGGGCCGCCCGAGGAACCCGAATTTCGTGCTCAACCATCCGCGCTACCAGGGCGCGCAGGTACTGATTACCCGTGCCAACTTCGGTTGCGGCAGTTCGCGCGAACACGCGCCCTGGGCGCTGCTCGACTTCGGTTTCAAGGCGATCATCGCCGAGTCCTTTGCCGATATCTTCTTCAACAATTGCTACAAGAACGGCATCCTGCCCATCGTCCTGCCCGCGGCTGAAATCGAGACCCTGTTCCAGCAGGTCGAGGCGACGCCCGGCTACCGGTTGATCGTCGACTTGCCGGCGCAAGCGGTGATCCGCCCCGATGGCTACGGCATTCCGTTCTCGATCGACGCCTTCCGCAAGGAATGCCTGTTGAACGGCTGGGACGACATCGGCCTGACGCTGCGCCATGCCGACAAGATCATGGCCTTCGAAGAGAAGCGCCGGATCGACCAGCCCTGGCTGTTCGCATAACAAGGAGACGACATGAAAATTTGTGTTCTGCCGGGTGACGGCATCGGTCCCGAAATTGTTGCGCAGGCAGTGCGCATCCTCAAGGCGCTCGATCTCGGGTTCGAGATGGAAGAGGCGCTGCTCGGTGGTGGCGCGGTCGACGCGACCGGCAACCCGTACCCGGAAGCAACGCAGAAGCTGGCGCGCGAAGCCGATGCCGTACTGCTTGGCGCCGTCGGTGGCCCGCAATGGGATACGCTGCCGCGCGAAAAACGCCCGGAGCGCGGCCTGCTCGGTATCCGCAAGGATCTCAACTTGTTCGCCAACCTGCGCCCGGCCATTCTCTATCCGGAACTGGCCAACGCCTCGACGCTGAAGCCGGAAGTGGTTGCCGGTCTGGACATCCTGATCATCCGCGAACTGACCGGTGACATCTACTTCGGCCAGCCGCGCGGCGTGCGCGAGGAAAACGGTGAACGTGTCGGCTTCAATACCATGGTGTACAGCGAGTCGGAAATCCGCCGCATCGGCCATGTCGCCTTCCAGGCCGCGCAGAAGCGCAGCAGAAGGCTGTGCTCTGTGAACAAGATGAACGTTCTCGAATGCACCCAGCTCTGGCGCGACGTGATGATCGAGATTTCCCATGATTACCCGGATGTCGAGTTGAGCCACATGCTGGTCGATAACGCCGCCATGCAGCTGGTCAAGGCGCCCAAGCAGTTCGACGTGATGGTCACCGGCAACATGTTCGGCGACATCCTGTCCGACGAAGCGTCGATGCTGACCGGTTCGATCGGCATGCTGCCGTCGGCCTCGCTCGACGAAAAGAACAAGGGACTCTACGAACCGTCGCACGGCTCGGCACCGGACATCGCCGGCAAGGGCGTTGCCAATCCGCTGGCCACCATCCTGTCGGCGGCGATGATGTTGCGCTATACCTTTGGCTTGGAAGAACAGGCACTGCGCGTCGAAAATGCGGTCAAAAAAGTTCTGGCGCAGGGCTTTCGCACCGGTGATATATACGAGCGCGGGACGAACAGGATCGGAACGAAGGAAATGGGCGACGCCGTACTTGCGGCGCTGGCGTAAACCGAACGACGGGTTCGGACGTTAGATAAAGATTAATTCGGAGAGAGAGTCATGAACAAGGTTGGTCTGGTCGGTTGGCGCGGCATGGTCGGTTCCGTGCTGATGCAGCGCTTCGACCATGCGCTGCATTGCACACGGAACCGACCATGCCACGCCAACCGACCAGACCAACCTTGTTCATAACTCTCTCTCCGAATTAATCTTATCTAACGTCCGAACCCGTGGTTCAGGGTTACACCAGCGCCACGACAGCATCGCGTTTCTCATTTCAATCCCCTGTTCGTCCCGCGCTGGTATATATCACCGGTGCGAAAGCCCTGCGCCAGAACTTTTTTGACCGCATTTTCGACGCGCAGTGCCTGTTCTTCCAGCGAAAGTTATAGCGCGACGTCGTCGCCGCCGACAGGATGGTGGCCAGCGGATTGGCAACGCCCTTGCCGGCGATGTCCGTGCCGAGCCGTGCGACGGTTCGTAGAGTCCCTTGTTCTTTTTGGTCGACGAGGCCGACGGCCACGTGCGAATGAAACCGTCAGCGCGTCGACGCTTCGTCGGACAGGATGTGGCCGTGTTCGGTGACCATCACGTCGAACTGCTTGGGCGCCTTGACCAGCTGCATGGCGGCGTTATGGTTTCACATGTGGCTCAACTCGACATCCGGGTAATCATGGGAAATCTCGATCGTCACATCACGCCAGACTAGGTGCATTCGAGACGTTCATCTTGTCTACAGCACAGCCTTCTGCTGCGCTTCTGCGCGGCCTGGAAGGCGACATGGCCGATGCGGCGGATTTTTGCCGACTGGCTGTACACCATGGTATTGAAGCCGACACGTTCACCGTTTTCCTCGCGCACGCCGCGCGGCTGGCCGAAGTGGGAGGTCACCGGTCAGTTCGCGGATGATCAGGATGTCCAGACCGGCGACCACTTCCAGCTTCAGCGTCGAGGCGTTGGCCACCGGATCCAGAATGGCCGGGCGCAGGTTGGCGAACAAGTTGAGATCCTTGCGGATACCGAGCAGGCCGCGCTCCGGGCGTTTTTCACACAGCATATCCCATTGCGGGCCACCGACGGCGCCGCATCACGCGCGCCACTTCTGCGTTGCTTCCGGGTACGGGTTGCCGGTCGCGTCAACCGCGCCACCACCGAGCAGCGCCTCTTCCATCTCGAACCCGAGATCGAGCGCCTTGAGGATGCGCACTGCCCTGCGCGACGATTTCGGGACCGATGCCACCGGCAGAACACAAATTTTCATGTCGGTCTCCTTGTTTATGCGAACAGCCAGGGCTGGTCGATCCGGCGCCTTCTCTTCGAAGGCCATGATCTTGTCGGCATGGCGCAGCGTCAGGCCGATGTCGTCCCAGCCGTTCAACAGGCATTCCTTGCGGAAGGCATCGAGAAACGGAATCCATGGCATCGGGGCGGAGTCACCGCTTGCGCCGGCAAGTGAACAATCAACCGGTAGCCGGGCGTCGCCTCGACCTGCTGGAACAGGGTCTCGAATTTCAGCGAGCAGGACGATGGGCAGGATGCCGTTCTTGTAGCAATTGTTGAGAAGAAGATATCGAGTGGTCCGCCTTGAAACCGAAGTCGAGCAGCGCCGGGCGCGTGTGCGCGAACTGCGCGACCGAACTGGCACGGTAATGAGCACCTGCGCGCCCTGGTAGCGCGGATGGTTGAGCACGAAATTCGGGTTCTCCGGGCGGCCGAAATTATCCTGCCCCGGGCACCAACATCCATGTAGCGCCATTCGTCCAAAGGCATTCGGGCCAAAGCCGGAACGCTTGATCCATTTAAGGAACTGCTTGGGAATGATCGCATCGGTATCGACGTTGTTGCGATCAAGAGGCGCCACCACTTTTCCAGGCGAACAAACTTTTCCATGAAGACCCTTACCTGAGTCTAGAAATCCCTTTTTCGCCACCCTTCTCGATGTCCTTGCCAATGCCGGCCACGGTGTTGCAGCCGGAAAGCGGAAATCAGGGTGGCCACGGTGAACGGTGCGAAAAATATCCCTTTTTTCATCATCAACTCCTTGCTCACAGAACGTAGCGAACATCGGCAAAGCGGCCGGCAATCGCCGCTGCCGCCGCCATTGCCGGACTGAGCCAGATGGTCGGACGTCCGCCGGACCCTGACGCCCCTCGAAGTACCAGTCGAGGTCGAGGCGCAACGTTCACCCGGTTCCAGACGATCAGCATTCATCGCCAGGCACATCGAACACCCCCGGTTCCACGCCATTCGAATCCGGCGGCGATGAACACTTTGTCCAACCCCTCGGCCTCGGCCTGGCGCCTGACCAGCCGGAACCCGGGACGGCCAGCGCGAGCTTGACGTTGGCAGCGACATGGCGCTTGAGGACGGAAGCGGCATCGCGCAGATCCTCGATGCGCGAATTGGTGCAGGAACCGATGAACACCTTGTCGATGGCAATCTGCTTGAATGGCGTATTCGGGTTCAGCCCCATGTAGTGCAGGGCGCGCTCCATGCCCCTCGCGTTTGACCGGATCGGCCTGCTTGGCAGGATCGCGGGAACAGCGGCATCGATAGCGACAAGCATTCCCAGCGAGAGGTGCCCCAGGTTACTTGCGGGCGGATATCTTCGGCCTTTGAGCGTGACGACGCGATCGAACTGGGCGCCGGCATCGGATTGCAGCGTGCGCCAGTAGGCAACGGCCCGGTCCCCAGGATTTTTCGCCTTTTTTCGGCAGCCTTTTCAGATAAATAGATGGTTTTGTCGTGAACCGCCCCGATGCATGCGCCCCGCCTTCGATGGCCATGTTGCACGGGTCATGCGAGACCTTCCATGCTCAGGCCGCAAATCGCACTCCACCGAACTCGATGGCGTAGCCGTACCACCGGCCGTCCCGATGGTGCCGATGATGGCCAGCGCTACATCCTTGGCGGTGACGCCCTTGCCGAGTTTGCCGGTCGAACAGCGATGGGCGTGGTCTTTGAGCCTGCAGCAGGCATTGCGTGGCCGGCGCGTGCTTCGACTTTCCGAGGTGCCGATGCCGTGCGCCGGACGGCGAAGGCACCGTGCGTCGAGCTATGAGAATCGCCGCCGAACCGGCGTCATGCCCGGGCAGCGTGGCGCCGTTTTCCGGGCCGACAACGTGCACGATGCCCTGCTGGATCCTTGAACGGGAAATAGGCCACACCGACTTCGCGGATGTTGGCATCCAGCGTTTCGACCTGCTAGCGGGAAACCGGATCCTGATCCCCTCGTCCGAGTGGTCGGTCGCCTGTGGTCGGCCGTGGCGACGATGGAGGAAATGCGCCACGCCTGCAGCCAGCTTGAGGCCCTCGAAGGCCTGCGGGCTGGTCACTTCGTCAGCCAGGTAGGTCAATGTAAAGGAGCGCCGTGCCATCAGCTTCCTGATGAACAACATGGTTCTCCGATCATAAAGTGTCTTCGACATGGAAGGCTTCGCGTGGGCCGTAAAGCGCTGAATTATGGCACAGGATGCTTTCCCCGTTTTGGCCGTCAACACACTGACGGAAGTCGGCAGACTCGCGGACCCAGCGCCAGACCATAAAAAACCCCGCCAGCGCAAACCCCGAACTCAGCGTAAATGTCCAACCCGCCCCCCAATTCGTCCCAGGTCAAGCCGCTGACCAGCGCCCCCAACAACCCGCCGGCGCCAAAGGAAATGCTGGAGTAGAGTGCCTGACCGCGTCCCTGCGCCCGCCCCGGAAACCAGCGATTGACCGCCGCAATGGCCGAGGCATGATAGGCGCCGAAGGTCAGCCCGTGCAGTAGCTGGACCAGAATCATCAGCCCGACCGAGGTGACCCCCCAACCCATCAGGAGGAAGCGCAGAACCGCCGCTGCGAAGCTCGCGAGCAGGATGACGCGCAGCGAAAACCGGGCAGACAGCGGCGCCATCAACATGAAGACAACGATTTCAGCGATTACCCCCAGCGACCAAAGGGCACCGACCTCGGTCTTGGAATAGCCATACCCGCAAGGTGAATCGAGTAGAAAACATAAAACGCCCCATGCGCGGCGGACATAGCGAAACAGGCAGCCATCAACGCCCTGACCCGCGGCTGGCGCAGGATTTCCATGATCGGCTGACTAACGCGGGTGGGCGGCG
>CAWFGN010000008.1:0-231973 GCA_963815365.1 uncultured beta proteobacterium | reverse complement strand
GCCGAAAGCGACAGACTACCACCCCCAGCCACGCGAACCAAAATACCCGCAATCCAGCTGCCACTCCGCCGGCCGCTTATATTGAAGCACTGAAAACAGCCGTTGCCGTGTGCCAGTCGGTCGATGGCTGGTCCGGTATCGCTGACATACGTGGATATTTGCACAATCATGGACACCGGCTGGAAGACTCCGGCCATGACCGCCTGGACGAAGCCCTGAAGGCCAGCGGAATTTTTGATATGCGAGATGCTGGAGGCATGACCAAGGAATTCCGCCTCAACCCAGCCATTAATTGAGATGTGGCTCGAGTTTCTTTTGGAAGTTAAGCGCATGCCAATTTCGGGAGCTAAGCATGCTTGAGCACGGTGGCCGTCTGCGCAGAGCTGCCGTGCGCTACGCCATACAGCTCGAAAACTGGCTCGACCTATCGACCGGCATCGACCCCGATGGCTGGCCGGTGCCGCCGCTACCGCCCACCGCCTGGCACCGTCTGCCGGAAGGCGATGACGGCCTCGAAGCGGCGGCCGCGACCTATTACGGCAACGTCAACCTGCTGCCGGTCGCCGGGGCGCTGGCGGCTACCCGGCTGCTGCCGGCGCTGCTGCCGCGCGCCGTCGTCGCCTGCATCGGCCCGCTGGCCGGCGCGCATGTCGAGGCATGGACGCAGGCCGGGCATCGCCCGCGCCTGCTGCAAAATGCCACCCTGCCGCGCGCACTGGCCGCTGCGACGCCCTACGTGTTGTTCGCCAACCCGAACGATGTGACCGCCGACCGGCATCCGCATGCAGTTGCGGTCGACGCCGCAAAACAGCTGAAAAAGCGCGGCGGCTGGCTGATCGTCGATGAAAGCCACATCGATGCGACGCCGGAAGACAGCCTTACTCCACTGGCCGGCAGCGCCGAGGCGCCCAACGTGATCGTGCTGCGTTCGCTCGACCACTTTTTCGGGCTGGCCGGGGCACGCGTCGGCTTCGTGTTCGCCGCGCCCGACCTGCTGGCGAAAATGGCCGAGGCGATGGGGCCATGGACCGTCGCCGGGCCATCACGCGCGGCAGCCCGGCTGGCCCTGCTCGACAGCGCCTGGCAGGTGGCGATGCGCCCTCGGGTGCTGGCCGCCGGCCGGCGCCTGCATCAGTTGCTGACACCGTTCGGCGAGGTCAAATCGACGGCGCTGTTTGCCGCGCTGAGCACGCCGCAGGCAACCGAACTGCATGACTATCTGGCCCACCAGGGCATTCTTGTCCGCCGCCTGGAGCAACAGCCGCTGCTGCGCTTCGGCCTGCCGGGAAGCGAGAGCGGACTGGCAGCGCCTGGGCGCCGCCCTCACTGCATGGAAATCCGCATGAAATTCAGCCGCTTTCTGGCGTTGACCGCAGCCCTCGCCCTGCCCCCCGCCACGCACGCCGACCTGGTGTTCAAGGACGACAGCGGCCGCGACGTTCGCCTCAAGGCACCGGCGAAACGGATCGTCACCCTCGCCCCGCACGCGACCGAGATGCTCTACGCCGCCGGCGCCGGCGAGCGCCTGATCGGCACTGTCGAATACAGCGACTACCCGCTCGCCGCGAAGAAGGTGCCGCGCGTCGGCAGCTACGACCATTTCGACCTCGAAGCGATCAGCGCCCTCAAGCCCGACCTGATCATCGCCTGGGAAAGCGGCAATCCGGCCGCGCAGGTGGAGAAGCTGAGAGCGCTCGGCCTGACCGTCTACGTCTCGCAGCCAAACCGGATGGAAGATGTCGCCGGCCAGCTCGAACGGCTCGGCCAGCTGGCCGGCACCGAAGCCACCGCCAATGCTGCCGCCGCGCAGTTCCGCCAGCGCCTCGAAGCCCTGCGCAGCGACAACGCCGGCAAGCCGAAAATCCGCGTTTTCTACCAGATCTGGATCACACCGCTGATGACCGTCGGCGGCCCGCAGATCATCACCAGCGCCATCCAGCTGTGCGGCGGCGAAAACGTCTTCGGCCACCTGGCGCAGATGGCGCCGACGGTCAGTGTCGAGGCGGTGCTCGCCGCCGACCCCGAGGCCATCGTCGCCACCGGCATGGGCGACGCCCGTCCCGAGTGGCTGGACGACTGGAACAAATGGCCGCGGATGACAGCGGTCAAGCGCGGCAACCTGTTCCACATCCATCCCGACCTGATGCAGCGCCACACGCCGCGCATTCTCGACGGCGCCGAGAAACTATGCGCCGACCTCGATGTCGCACGCAGCCGTCGCCCCGCAAAGTAGAAACGCATGAGCCGCCTGCCGCAACGCATCGTCTGCCTGACCACCGAAACCGTCGAAGTACTCTACGCCCTCGGCGAACAGGAGCGGATCGCCGGCATCACCGGCTACACCGTGCGCCCGCCTGCGGCGCGCAAGGAAAAGCCCAAGGTCTATGCCTTCACCAGCGGTGACATCGACAAGATTCTCGCCGTCCGCCCCGACCTGGTGCTGACCTTCTCCGACCTCCAGGCCGACATCGCGCGCGACCTGATCAAGGCCGGCGTGCCGGTCTACGCCTTCAACCAGCGCAGCATCGACGACACGCTGGGCATGGTCGAAACCATCGGCCGCCTGGTCGGCGCCGAGGACAAGGCCTTGCGCATGGTCGGCGAGCTCGAAGCGCAGATCGACGCCGCCCGGGCCATCGCCGCCGAACGCATCGCGCGCAGCGGCCGGCGTCCGCGCGTCTATTTCGAGGAATGGGACGAGCCCAACATCACCGCCGTGCGCTGGGTCTCGGAGCTGATCGAGATCGCTGGCGGCGAGAACATCTTCGCCGACCGCGCCGCTTCGCCTATGGCCCGCGACCGCATCCTCGCCGATCCGCTGGAAGTCGTCGCCCGCGCCCCCGACATCATCATCGGCTCGTGGTGCGGCAAGCACTTCCGGCCCGAGCGCGTTTCCGCGCCGCCCCGGCTGGTCTACCGTACCCGCCGTGGTCAATGGCCGCCTGCACGAGATCAAGTCGGCGATCATCCTGACCCCGGGGCCGGTGGCGATCAGCGAAGGGCTGCCGCTGCTGCTCGACATATTTGATCTGTAAGAAAGCCGGCGTCCGCCGGCTGGCTATAATCGATCGACTGAACACAGGAGACCGACCATGAAACTCGCCCTTGCTACCCTCGCCACGGCCTTGGCCCTGGTCAGCCCCGCCGGCATCGCCGCCGATGCCGGCGCGACGGCCATCGAAACACTCGGCAAGGTCAACGGTATCGCCCTCGCTTGCGATCAACCCGCGATCTCCAGCCGGGCCCGCAATACGCTGGTCACCAGCGCCCCGAAAACCCGCGCCAACGGCGAAACTTTCGAGAACGCGACCAACAAGGCCTATCTCGAACAGGGCAAGGGCGCCGCCTGTCCCGATTCGGCAACCCTCGCCCGGCAACTCGACGCCGCAGAAAAAGGGCTGCAGTCCGCCTTCCCGGGCACCCGCTGATGATCGCTCCCGGCCTCGCCCTGCTCGCTGCGCTGCTGCTCGCCGGGCCGGCAGCAGCGCAGTCGGCGCACCAGATGCAGGCCGAGGAAAGCGTCGGCATCAATCCGCGCTACCTGTTGCAGGACCCGCGGGGCCGTTCGGTCACCAACGAGGATTTCCGCGGCCGCTTCCAGTTGATCGCCTTCGGCTACACCTACTGCCCGGATGTCTGCCCGACGACACTGGTCGAGATGGCCGCCATTCTCAAGCAGCTCGGCGAACAGGCCGACCGGCTGCAGCCGATCTTCATCACCGTCGATCCGGAGCGCGACACCGGCAAGGTGCTCAAAACCTATACCGAATTCTTCGATCCGCGCATCCTCGGGCTGACCGGCTCGCCGGCGCTGGTGCGCCGCGCCGCCGACAATTTCAAGGTCCGCTACGCCAAGGTACACGAACCCGGCAACGCCAATTACGCGGTCGACCACTCTGCGGGCATGATCCTGCTCGGGCCGGACGGCCAGTTCGTCAAGAAATTCGCCTTCGCCACGCCCGTCGATCAAATTACCGCGCAAATCGGGGAAATCCTCACGGCTCAGCCGGCAGCGCCGATCCGGCGCTGACCGCGGATTGACTTTTCACAGCCCGCTCGGTATCGTCCGCAGCACGCTGGCACGCCAGCCGCGCCGATTTGAGCTCTGCTTGCGGGCGCGCCAAAAATACTGCTAAAACGGGAATCGCCCAGTTCGCGTTTTTCCGCCAACTGGGTTTTTGTTTTCAGGAACCACATGCCAGGACAATCCGTCGGCGCCGTCGAATCACAGCGCGCCCACTTCGACCAGGCGCTGCATCTGCGCAGCGGCGGCGTTCTGCCGGCCTACGATCTGGTCTATGAGACCTACGGCACGCTCAATGCCGCCAAGTCGAACGCCATCCTCGTCTGCCATGCACTCTCCGGCCATCACCACGTCGCCGGCCATTACGCCGACCAGCCGGAGAACATCGGCTGGTGGGACAACATCATCGGCCCCGGCCGGCCGCTCGATACCGACCGCTTCTTCATCGTCGGCCTCAACAATCTCGGCGGCTGTCACGGGTCAACCGGCCCGTTGACGATCAACCCGGCGACCGGCAAGCCGTGGGGCGCCGACTTTCCCATCGTCGCCGTCGTCGACTGGGTGCACGCCCAGGCAAGGCTGGCCGACCGGCTCGGCATCGACAGCTGGGCCGCGGTCATGGGCGGCAGCCTCGGCGGCATGCAGGCGCTGCGCTGGAGCATCACCTACCCGGAGCGGGTGCGCAACGCCATCGTCATCGCCGCTGCGCCCAAGCTCTCGGCACAGAACATCGCCTTCAACGACGTGGCCCGCCAGGCCATCCTGACCGACCCCGATTTCCATGGCGGCAACTACTACGAACACAACACCCGCCCGCTGCGCGGCCTGCGTCTGGCGCGCATGCTGGGCCATATCACCTATCTGTCGGATGACCAGATGGGCGAGAAATTCGGCCGCGAATTGCGTAACAGCGCCTTCTCCTTCGGGTTCGATGTCGAATTCGAAATCGAATCGTATCTGCGCTACCAGGGTGACAAGTTCGCCGGCTATTTTGATGCCAATACCTACCTGCTGATGACCAAGGCACTCGATTATTTCGACCCGTCACGCGAGGACAACGGCAACCTGACGGCGACCATGGGCCGCAGCCAGGCCAATTTCCTGATCGCCTCGTTCACCACCGACTGGCGCTTCACGCCGGCACGTTCGAAGGAAATCGTCGCCGCCCTGCTCGCCAACGGGCGCAACGTGTCGTACGCGGAAATCGGCCTCAATTTCGGCCACGACTCCTTCCTGATGGAAGACGCCCACTACCACGGCGTCGTCGATGCCTACCTGCGGAACATCAAGCTATGACACATACCTTGGGGCGCCCGGATTTCGACATCATCGCCGGCTGGATCGAGCCCGGCCACCGCGTCCTCGACCTCGGCTGCGGTGACGGAACGCTGTTGAAGCACCTGATCGAAACGCGCGGTGTTACCGGCGTGGGCGTCGAAATCGACGATGCCAATATCCTGGCGGCAATCAGGAACGGTATCAACGTCATCCAGGGCAACCTGGAAAAGGGTCTCGACGAATTTGCCGACCAGGCTTTCGACCATGTCGTGCTTTCGCGCACCCTGCAAACCGTTCGCCACACCGAGGGCATTTTGAGCGAAATGTTGCGCGTCGGCCGCGAGGCAGTGATCTCCTTTCCGAATTTTGCCTACTGGAAGAACCTGCGCTCAGTCCTCGACGGCCGCATGCCGGTTTCGGAGGACCTCCCGTACCAATGGTACGACTCGCCCAACGTGCGCTTCTTCACGCTGCTCGATTTCGAGGCGCTGTGCGCGCAGATGGGTCTGATCATCCGCGAACGCCACGTCCTCGACGAAGAAGGCGACCTGGTCAAGTTCACGGAAAGTCGTGACGTCAATTTCCTCGGCAGCCTGGCGGTCTACCGTCTGACCCGCCAGCGCTGATGCCGGCCTGGCTCGCGGCGCTACTCACCCGGAAGATGCTGATCTGCATCTTCACGGGTTTCAGTTCCGGCCTGCCGCTCTACCTGCTGCTCAACCTGCTGCCGGCCTGGCTGCGCAGTGAGGGCGTCGATCTCAAGACCATCGGTTTCTTCGCGCTGATCCAGTTTCCCTACACCTGGAAATTCCTCTGGTCGCCGCTGCTCGACCGCTACAGCATCCCGGGCTTCGGTCGCCGGCGTGGCTGGATGCTGCTGACCCAGATCGGCCTGCTGCTTACCATCGGCTCGCTTGGCGGCCTCAGCCCGAGCGAAAACATCTGGCCCATCCTGTGGCTCGCCGCCCTGCTCGCCTTCCTGTCGGGAACGCAGGACATCGCGGTCGATGCCTTCCGCCGGGAAATCCTGAACGACAACGAACTTGGCCTGGGCAACGCCGTGCATGTGAACGCCTACCGCATCGCCGGCCTGATTCCCGGCTCGCTGTCGCTGATTCTGGCCGACCGCCTGCCGTGGGATCAGGTGTTCTGGATCACCGGCGCCTTCATGCTCCCGGGGATGGCGATGGCCTGGCTGGTCAGCGAACCTGTGGTCAAGGGCGCACCCAAGACGCTGCGCCAGGCGGTGACCGAGCCTTTCCACGAGTTCGTCGGCCGGCAGGGCTGGCGGGGAGCGCTGATGGTGCTCGGCTTCATCTTCCTGTACAAGCTGGGCGACAGCCTGAGCACGGCGCTGGCCACCCCCTTCTACCTTGACATGGGTTTCACCAAGACCGACATCGGCCTGATCGCCAAGCATGCCGGGCTCTGGCCCGCCGTTTTTGGCGCCCTGCTCGGCGGCCTGTGGATGGTCAAGCTGGGCATCAATCGCGCGCTCTGGTTGTTCGGTGCCGTCCAGCTGATCACCATTTTCGGCTTTGTCTGGCTGGCCGGGCAGGGGCATTTCACGAGCATCGGCGCTTATGAACGCCTGTCCCTTGCCCTGGTGATTTCCGGCGAAGCGCTCGGGGTCGGTCTGGGCACAGCGGCTTTCGTCGCCTTCATCGCCCGCTCCACGCACCCGGCCTACACGGCGACGCAGATGGCGCTGTTCACCAGCCTGGCCGCCGTGCCGCGCACTTTCATCAATGCTTCGGCCGGCTGGCTGGTCGAGACGCTGGGTGGACCAGTTTCTTCTGGCTCTGCGTGATTCTGGCGGTACCGGGGATGGTTCTGCTGCTCAAGGTGGCACCGTGGCATCCGCGGGAGACCGGCCAGGCCGCGCAGTAAACCCGTGCGTTACCCCTCAGGATCACCCCTCGGGGCTGCGGTCAACGGCTTTCGAGCAACAAATTCCGGACTGTCTTGACCCCGCGCCAGACGAGAAAGCCGCGCTTTCCCCAGCGCCAGGCACGCCTGGGGCTGGCGACGACGAGGACAGCAACCGCCGTCGCGACCGCCGCCGGATGATGCTTCAGCCAGTCGACCCCGGCCAGCGCCTTGTCGGCGCCGCCCAGTGCAGCTTCCAGCGGGGCCACGTGTTGCGTCAGTTCTTGGCGCTGTGCCGCAATGCGCGCCCGCAACGCGCCGTGGCGCGTTGCGACTTCAAGCCGGCTGGCACTCACGGCGCATCCTTGCGCCGCCGCAACTGGGCCATGTCGGCTTCCAGCTCGGCCAGGCTGCCGCGAAATATCTTGCTGGGCTGCGCCATCTGACGGCGCAGCGAAGTGAAAATCATGAAGCCGACGCCAATGAACAGGGTCGCCGCCAGGCCGAAGACCAGCACACGTTGCTCCCAGAAGGCTACCGCAATGCAGCACACCGCCATGACAGTGCCGAGGGCAAACAGCCAAGCCGCCCCGATCGCCTTGGCCCACAGCGACATCAGGCGGAACTTCTCCTCCTCGAGTTCATTGACGAGGAGCTCGGCACGCGTCTTGCCGATCGCGAGCAGCGTCGCGACCAGGTTTTTCAGGGAGACGAAAAGGCCTTCGCGGCCTGCTTCGCCACCCGGTCCGGCGGACATGCGCTTAACGGCGACCGATCAGCACGCCGAGGGCAAGGCCCAGGGCAGCAGCGACACCGACAGCCTTCCACGGCTCTTCGTGCACGAAATCATCGGTAGCACGGGCTGCGGCCTTGGTCTTGTCAACCAGGGCGACCTCGAGGTTGACGAGGCGTTCCTTGGTGTCGCGCAAACGCACCGTCAGACGTTCACGCAGGTCACCGACCTTCTCGCCGGCCGCACCGGCCGTGGCACGCAGCAACTCTTCGGTGTCGGAAATCACGACCTTGAGGTCGGAAACCAGTTTTTCCTTGTTGGCAACACTCATTTCTTCAGCCATTTTCAATCTCCCGGGTGACGGTTATTCATATTGCAAAGGTTATCCCGTTCGGACAGCGAAAGCAATTCACAAAACACATTCACGACGCCCATTCATAGTCGATGATCAGCGGCGCGTGATCGGAAAAACGCTCGGCCTTGTAGATTTCGGCCCGACGGGCGCGCGCTGCCAGCGCCGGGGTGGCGATCTGGTAGTCGATGCGCCAGCCGACATTCTTGGCCCAGGCCTGCCCCCGGTTGCTCCACCACGTGTAGCACTCACCGGTCGTTTCCGGATGCAGCCGGCGATAGACATCGACCCAGCCCTGGTCGGCGAAGACCCGGGTCAGCCAGGCGCGCTCCTCGGGCAGGAAGCCGGAATTTTTCTGGTTTGATTTCCAGTTCCTGAGGTCGATTTCCTGGTGCGCGATATTCCAGTCGCCACAGAGCACGATTTCGCGCCCTTCGGCGCGCAGGGCCGCAAGACAGGGCAGGAAGGCGTCAAGAAAGCGGAATTTGGCCTCCTGACGTTCGGGCGACGACGAACCGGATGGCAGATAGAGCGAAATGACCGACAGATTGCCAAAATCGGCCCTGATATAGCGCCCCTCGGCATCGAACTCGCCGTGGCCGAAGCCTTCGACCACCCGGTCCGGCCGCTTCCGGCTCCAGATCCCGACCCCGCTGTAACCCTTCTTTTCGGCGGCATGATAGAAAGCCTGCATGCCGTCGGGGGCCAGCATTTCCGGTGTCAAGTCAGGCAACTGGGCCTTCAGTTCCTGCAGGCAGACGATATCGGGGGCCTGTGCGGCGGCCCAGGGGAGCAGGTTTTTGCTCCAGGCACTGCGTATACCATTGAGATTCAGGGAGATGATGCGTAACATTCGGTCGGTTCGCGCCGTGCTGCTGCGGCGTACAGGAATGGAAAAGAATGGACTTTCGTCAGGAATTCATCGAATTCGCCCTCGGCTGCAAGGTATTGCGCTTCGGGGAATTCAAGACCAAGGCGGGGAGGCTGTCCCCGTATTTTTTTAACGCCGGGCTGTTCAACGACGGACAGTCGCTCGGCCGCCTGGCGGAATTCTACGCCAAAGCGGCAGAGGCCGGCGGCGTGCGCTTCGACATGCTGTTCGGACCGGCCTACAAGGGTATCCCGCTGGTCGCCGCGATTTCCATCGCCCTCGCACAACGCGGCCGCAACTACCCGTTCGCCTACAACCGCAAGGAAGCCAAGGATCACGGCGAGGGTGGCAGCATCGTCGGCGCAGCGCTGGCCGGGCACGTGCTGATCGTGGACGATGTGATCTCGGCCGGCACCTCGGTACGCGAGTCGGTTGAACTGATCCGCGCCGCCGGTGCGACGCCGGCCGGCGTCCTGATTGCCCTGGATCGCCAGGAACGCGGCCAGGGCGAGCTGTCGGCGGTCCAGGAAGTCCAGCGCGACTACGGCATACCCGTCGTCGCCGTCGCCGGCTTGCGTGACCTGATGGCCTATCTCGAGCATCATCCGGAATTCTCAACGCATCAGACTGCAGTCGCACGTTATCGGGAGCAATACGGTGTCAATTCATAAGTATTCAGTAGCGCTGCTGCTGGTGTTGGCGACTTGTTCCGCCCACGCCGCCACCCAGGCGCCCGGCAAGTTCTACTGCTGCGACGGCGGACGAATCTGCGGCGATTCGTTGCCCGAGCAATGTCGCGGCAAGTCCTATCGCATCCTCGACAGCGGCGGCAATCTGATCAAGGAAATCGGGCCGCCACTGACTGCCGAACAAAAGGCGCAGATTGCGGCCGAAGAACAGCGGCGCAAGGAATTGGAAGATCAGGCCAGGGAACAGCGGCGCAAGGATCAGGCGTTGCTCGAAACCTACACCAGCCTTCAGGACATCGACCGCGCCCAGGCCCGTGCCGAGGCAGATGTCCTCGCCGCGATCAAGGCGGCCGAGGAAAAGATCCAGCTGACCCGCAAGCAACGCAAGAAATTCGAGGACGAAGCCGAGTTCTACAAGAAAAAGGCGCTGCCCCCGGAGGTTGCCAAGGGCTTGCGCGATGCCGACCACGAGATCCAGACGCAGCAGGAACTGCTTGACGTCAAGAAAGGCGATTTCGCCAGCATCAAGGCCAAATACGACACGGACCGCAAGCGCTACGCCGAACTGACCGGCAAGACGTCGGCCGCCCCGGCAAACACTGTACGTCCGCCGGCCGGCAAGCCAGGAGGTTGATCAGTCGCTCAGCTTCTTGCGCAGCAGGTCGTTGACCTGCTGCGGGTTGGCCTTGCCCCTGGCAGCCTTCATCACCTGGCCGACCAGCGCGTTGAAGGCCTTTTCCTTGCCCGCCCGGAATTCGGCGACGTTGCCGGCATTGGCCGCCAGCACTTCGTCGACCAGCGTCTCGATGGCGCCACTGTCGGTAATCTGCCTGAGGCCCTGGCGGTCGATGATCTCGTCGGCCGTCGCGCCCTCGCCGTTCCACAAGGCCTCGAACACCTTCTTGGCGATGTTGTTGGAGATGGTCTGGTCGGCGATGCGCTGGATGAGACCGGCCAGTTGTCCGGCCGCGACCGGTGAATCAGCCAGTTCCCTGCCTTCCTTGTTGAGGCGCGCCGCCAGATCGACCATCACCCAGTTGGCGCAGGGCTTGGCGTTGGCCTTGCCGGCGATGGCCACGGTCGACTCGAAGTAATCGGCCATTTCCTGGCTGGCGGTCAGCGTCGCCGCGTCGTAGGCCGAGAGCCCGAGATCGCTGATGAAACGTTCACGCTTCTGACCGGGCAGTTCCGGCAACTCACCCCGGACGCGGGCGATCCAGTCGGGCGAGATGACCAGCGGCAGCAGGTCGGGGTCGGGAAAATAGCGATAGTCGTGCGCGTCTTCCTTGGTCCGCATGACGCGCGTTTCGCCGCTATCGGGATCGAACAGCACGGTGGCCTGCTGGATCTTGCGGCCTTCCTCGATTTCGTTGATCTGCCACTGGACTTCGTAGTCGATCGCTTCCTTGAGGAAGCGGAAGGAATTCAGATTCTTGATCTCGCGCCGCGTGCCGAATTCAGCCTGGCCCCTCGGGCGCACCGAAACGTTGGCGTCGCAGCGGAACGAACCTTCCTGCATGTTGCCGTCACAGATGCCGATCCAGCGCACCAGCGCATGGAGCGACTTGGCGTAGGCGACGGCTTCGTCGGATGAACGCATGTCGGGCTCGGAAACGATTTCAAGCAGCGGCGTGCCGGCGCGGTTGAGGTCGATGCCGGATTTGCCATGGAAATCTTCGTGCAGCGACTTGCCGGCATCCTCTTCCAGATGGGCCCGGGTCAGGCGGACGACTTTTTCATACGCCTTGTCGCCTTGGCCAACCTGCAAGGTGATGTTGCCACCAACGACGACCGGCAGGTCCATCTGGCTGATCTGGTAGCCCTTGGGCAAATCCGGGTAGAAGTAGTTCTTGCGCGCGAAGACCGATTTTTGCGCGACTTCGGCGCCGATGGCCAGGCCAAAGCGGATGGCGCATTCGACGGCCTTCCGGTTGAGCACCGGCAGGACACCCGGCAAGGCGAGGTCAACCGCGCATGCCTGCGTGTTCGGTTCGGCACCAAAGGCCGTCGAGGCACCCGAAAAAATCTTCGACACCGTCGCCAGTTGCGCATGCGTCTCGATGCCGATCACCACTTCCCACTGATTCATCGTTCCATTCCGTTCAGATACAACGCCCTGATTTCGCCTCGACCATGATCGGCCAGAGGTAGCTGAATGCATCGCCCGCACAGGATTTCTGGCAACTGTTGAAAGCAATCATCACTTTCGGACCCTGCTCCCACATGCGCACCGAACAACCGGATTCGCGCTTGTGCATGAGCAGCGGCTGCGGCATTTTCTCGGTCTGTTCAAAATCCTGCAAATCAAATCGGCAGGTGCCGTGCTCCTTGATCGACACCTGCGCGGCGAAGGATTTCACCTCGGCATCCTTGACCTGCAGATCGAGGTGGGTGAGGTTCCCGATTCCGTCCTTGCCCGCGCACTTGGCACGCACAGTGAGCGGGCGCGTCGGTTGCGGCTTGATGTTGCGGTTCTTCAGGTACTTGAGTGGCTGCGATTCGATTTTCTGCTCGCCGGGCGCGGTCGCCGGGCCCGACTCCGGGGCCTTGCCCGTTTCGGCGCAACCGGCCACGAACAGGAAAATGAGAAGCCAGACCGCCCGCATTGGCGTCAAGCGATTGCGGGCGGGCGACGCTGATGCCAGTCCGTTGCCTGCTGAAAGCGGTGCGCGATGTTGAGCAATTGGGCCTCGGCGAAGTAGTTGCCGATCAGCTGCAGGCCGACCGGCAGGCCGCCGGCGAAGCCGCAGGGCACCGACATGCCGGGCAGACCGGCCAGGTTCACCGCAATGGTGTAGATGTCCGACAGGTACATCTGTACCGGATCGGCGGCTTTTTCGCCCAGTCTGAAGGCAGTGGTCGGCGAGGTTGGCCCCATGATCACGTCGCATTCCCTGAAGGCGGTGACGAAATCGTCGGCGATCAGCCGCCGGATGCGCTGCGCCTGCAGGTAGTAGGCATCGTAGTAGCCATGCGACAGGACATACGTACCGATCAGGATGCGCCGCTTGACCTCGTCGCCGAAGCCCTGGGCACGACTCTTCATGTACATGTCGTCGAGGCTGCGGTAGTCCGGCGCCCGATACCCGTAGCGCACGCCGTCGAAACGCGACAGGTTCGAGCTGGCTTCGGCCGGCGCGATGACGTAGTAGGCCGGCACCGACAGGTGCGAATTGGGCAGCGAGACTTCGACGGTCGTCGCCCCGAGCTTTTCGTATTCGTCGATCGCGGCACGCACGGCAGCCATCACTTCGGCGTCGCAACCTTCACCGAAGAACTCCTTGGGCAGGCCGATGCGCAGGCCGGCCAGCCGCTTGTCGAGGTCGCGGGAATAGTCTTCGCGCGGGCGATCGAGCGACGTCGAATCGCGCTCGTCGAAACCGGCCATCGCGTTGAGCAGCAACGTACAGTCCTCGGCGCTGGCCGCCATCGGACCGCCCTGGTCGAGCGACGAGGCGAAGGCGATCATGCCGTAGCGCGACACCACGCCATAGGTCGGCTTGAGCCCGGTCAGATTGCACAGCGCCGCCGGCTGGCGGATCGAACCACCGGTATCGGTGCCGGTTGCCACCGGCGCCAGACGGGCGGCCACGGCGGCGGCCGAACCGCCCGACGAGCCGCCGGGCACGCGGCTGGTGTCCCACGGGTTGCGTACCGGGCCGAAGAACGAGGTTTCGTTCGACGAACCCATGGCGAATTCGTCCATGTTGGTCTTGCCCAGCGAGACCATGCCGGCTTCGGCATGCAACTTGCGGATCACCGTCGCGTCGTAGGGCGACACAAAATTGGCCAGCATCTTCGAGCCACAGGTCGTCGTCCAGCCTTCGGCGCAGAAAATGTCTTTCTGGGCAATCGGGATGCCGGTCAGCGGACCGGCGGTGCCGGCGGCGATGCGGGCATCGGCAGCACGCGCCGAATTCAGGCTTTTTTCGCGGTCGACCGTGACAAAGGCATTGAGCGTCGGATTCAGGCGCTCGATGCGGTCGAGAAACAGGGTTGCTAGTTCGACGCTGGATACCCGCTTCGCGGCCAGCGCCCGTGTCAGGTCCTTGAGGCTGGCATCGATCATTCGATCACCTTGGGCACAAGATAGAGGCCATTTTCCGTTTCCGGCGCCACGGCGAGGTAGTCCGCGCGGCGATCTTCCTCGCTCACCGCATCCGCGCGCAGACGCTGGCTGACATCCTGTGCGTGAGCCATCGGCTCGACACCTGTGGTATCGACCGCCTGCATCTGCTCGATCAGCTGGAAAATACCGTTGAGGTGACTCTGGGTGGTTCGGGCTTCGGCCTCGCTGACCTCGATTCGGGCGAGATGAGCAATGCGCTGAACCTGTTCTAGTGTGAGCGACATGGCGAGCAAAGACTTTTTGCAGTGCACAAAGTCTTAAAATGGAAAGCGTTATAAGGTATCATAAAAGTTTTCCCTACCGCACCCCCAGCGCCCCAGCGGAGTCACAGATGTTCGGTTTTCTCAGCAAATACTTTTCCAACGACTTGGCCATCGACCTCGGTACGGCCAATACGCTCATTTACGTGCGCGGCCGCGGCATCGTCCTCGATGAACCGTCGGTCGTCGCCATTCGCCTCGAAGGCGGTCCCAGCGCCAAGAAATCCATCCAGGCCGTCGGCAAGGAAGCCAAGGACATGCTTGGCAAGGCGCCCGGCAGCATCACCGTCATCCGCCCGATGAAGGACGGCGTGATCGCCGACTTCACCGTCACCGAGCAGATGCTCAAGCAGTTCATCAAGAAGGTGCACGATTCGAAGATGTTCAGCCCGAGTCCGCGCATCATCATCTGCGTGCCGTCCGGCTCGACCCAGGTCGAACGCCGCGCCATTCGCGAATCCGCGCTCGGCGCCGGTGCCAGCCAGGTTTACCTGATCGAGGAGCCGATGGCCGCCGCGATCGGCGCCGGCCTGCCGGTTTCCGAAGCGACCGGCTCGATGGTCGTCGATATCGGTGGCGGCACCACCGAAGTCGGTGTCATCTCGCTCGGCGGACTGGTTTACGCCGGTTCGGTGCGCGTCGGCGGCGACAAGCTCGATGAAGCGATCATCAATTACATCAGCCGCAACTACGGGATGATGATCGGCGAAAACACCGCCGAGAAGATCAAGAAAAACATCGGCTCGGCCTTCCCGGGCGCCGAGGTCAAGGAAATGGAAGTTTCCGGCATCAACAAGGCCGAAGGCATCCCGCGCAAGTTCACCATTTCCTCCAACGAAATCCTCGAAGCGCTGACCGACCCGCTCAACCAGATTGTTTCCGCCGTGAAATCCGCGCTCGAAAAGACCCCGCCCGAACTCGGCGCCGACATCGCCGAACGCGGCATGGTGCTGACCGGTGGCGGTGCCTTGCTGCGCGATCTCGACCGTCTGCTGATGGAAGAAACCGGCCTGCCCGTGATCGTTGCCGATGAACCGCTCACCTGTGTGGCCCATGGTTCCGGCCTGGCACTGGAAAAGATGGACAAGCTGGGCTCGATCTTCGCCTCCGAGTAAAGCGAGACAGTATCCGTGGCCGGCATCGACCACGCACCACCGCCTTTCTTCAAGCGAGGGCCAGCGCCGCTGGCCCTCCTGATTTTCTACGTCGCCATTTCGCTGTCCCTGTTCGTCGTCGACCTGCGCTTTCGCGGTCTGGAACTCGCGCGGCAAAGTATTGCGCTGGTGGTGGATCCGGTACAACGGGTTGCCCAGACGCCGGGCAGCCTGGTCGACTATGCGCGCAACTACCTGCAGGGTATCCACCATCTGCAGCAGGAAAATGACGAACTGCGTCACGCAAAATTGACCACGGCACCCGATCTTCTGCGCCTGGAAAAACTGGAGGCAGAAAACGAGCGTCTGAGAAAGCTGCTCGTGGTCAATGAGCGCGAAAAGGCCAGGGGCCAGGTGGCCCAGATCCTCTATACCGCACGCGATCCCTTCTCGCGCAAGGTGATTGTGGACAAGGGCCAGCAATCCGGCATCGTCGCCGGCCAGCCGGCGATCGACGAGTCCGGCGTTGTCGGCCAGGTCACCCGCACCTTCCCGTTTTCGTCCGAGATCACGCTGATTACCGACAAGGATCAGGCGGTACCGGTGCAGATCGTCCGCACCGGCCAGCGCTCGGTCGTTTTCGGCCTCGGCAACGGCCAGCTCGAACTACGCTACATGCCGGCCAACGCCGACGTCCAGGTCGGCGACGTACTTGTCACCTCGGGCCTTGACAGCGTTTATCTGCAGGGCTTCCCGGTTGCCCGGGTGGTCAATATCGAGCGTGACAGCGCCTACTCCTTCGCCCGCATCTTCGGTGCGCCGATTGCCGGTGTCGAGAACTTCGGGGAAGTCATGATCCTTGATCCGCGCCAGCCCCTGCCCCCGCCACCTCCGGCGGCACAGGGACGGGGCAGTGACGGCAGCGACAAGCCCGGTCAGCGCCCCAAGAAAAAACGCGCAGCGAAAGGAAACTGATGCAACCGACCTTCTCCTCTTCGCGCATCCTGCTCCCGGTTCGTCCGTGGTTCATCTTCTTCAGCCTGTTCGTCGCGCTGCTCATGAACCTCCTGCCCACCGCGCACTGGCCGGGTGTACCGGACTGGGTGGCGCTGGTGCTGTGCTTCTGGAGCGTGCGCGAGTTCCGCCGTGTCGGCATGGGCTGGGCCTTCGTCCTCGGCATCCTGATGGACGTGGCGGATGGCGCGGTGCTCGGCCAGCACTGCTTTGCCTATGTGTTGCTCGCCTATCTTTCCGCCTCCCTGTCGCGCCGCCTGCTCTGGTTTCCGCTTGCCCAGCAGGCGCTGCAGGTGCTGCCATTGCTGCTGCTGACCCAAGCAGTCCAGTTGCTGATGCGCATGGCGGTCGGCGGCGACTTTCCCGGCTGGGGCTATTTCGTCGGCCCCTTCATCGCCGCCCTGCTCTGGGTGCCCGCCACGTTCGTCCTGCTCCTGCCGCAATACCGGCCCGTCGAGCAGAATCCGGACCGGCCGATCTGACCAGCTTCGCGACCATGGGCGATTTCCATAACAACGAAGGCGACCTCTCCCGCTTCCGCTTCCGGCTCGGCATTGCGGCGTTCCTGCTACTCCTTGCGTTCGGCGTGCTGCTCGCGCGTTTTGTCTGGCTGCAGGTCATCCAGCATGATTTTTACCGAACCCGCGCCGAAGACAACCGGATCGCACTGATCCCCATCGTACCCAATCGCGGCGTGATCACCGACCGCAACGGGGTCATTCTGGCGCGCAATTATTCGGCCTTCACACTGGAAATCACGCCATCGCAGGTCGGAGACCTGGAGGCGACCATCGATGCACTGGCCGAGATCGTCGATATTCAGACCAAGGATCGCAAGCGTTTCAAGCGCCTGCTCGACGAAGCCAAGAACTTCGAGTCGGTTCCCATCCGTACCCGCCTTAGCGATGCCGAAGTGGCAACCTTCGCCGCCCAGCGCTACCGGTTTCCCGGGGTCGAGGTCAAGGCGCGCCTGTTCCGGCAGTACCCGCTGGGGCCGATCGCCTCACACGCCATCGGCTACATCGGCCGCATTACCGAACGCGACCTGAAGTGGATCGAAGAATCGGAGAAACAGGCCAACTACAAGGGCACCGACCACATCGGCAAGACCGGGCTGGAACAGCATTACGAGTTCGAGTTGCACGGCGAAACCGGCTATGAAGAGGTCGAGATCGACGCCGGCGGGCGCGCCGTACGCAGCCTCAAGCGGATTCCGCCGGTGTCCGGAAACAATCTGCAGTTGACGCTGGATTCCCGCTTGCAGGAAATCACCGAACTGGCATTCGGCGACCGCAAGGGGTCGCTGGTCGCCATCGACCCCCAAACCGGCGGCATTCTGGCCCTCGTCTCTACCCCGACCTACGATCCGAACCTGTTTGTCAACGGTATCAGCTTCGATAGCTGGAAGGAACTCAACGAACATCCGGACAAGCCAATGGTGAATCGGGCAATCAACGGCGCCTATCCGCCGGGCTCCACGTTCAAGCCCTTCATGGCGCTGGCTGCGCTGGAAATGGGCAAGCGCACACCGAATCAGGCGATCAGCGATCCTGGCTACTTCAATTTCGGCAACCACCAGTTCCGCGACGACAAGAAGGGTGGCCACGGGAGCGTGGATATGTACAAGTCCATCGTCCATTCCTGTGATACCTACTACTACATGCTGGCCAACGACATGGGAATCGACAATATCGCCAAGTTCATGGGCTCGCTCGGCCTCGGCCAGCGCACCGGGGTCGATCTCGGCAAGGACGATTCGGGCGAATCGAAAGGGGTGCTGCCGTCGCAGGAGTGGAAAAAGCAGCGCTTCAAGAAGCCCGAACAGCAAAAATGGTACGCCGGCGAGACCATTTCGATCGGCATCGGCCAGGGTTACAACGCCTACACGCCGATTCAGCTGGCCCAGGCGACGGCCGTGATTGCCAACAACGGGGTGGTGTTCCGACCGCATCTGGTCCGCAACATCATTGATGCAAGGACCGGCGAAGAACGTCCGGTCGAACCGAAGCCGATTCGCGACCTCCAGTTCAAGCCACAGAATGTGGAAGTCATCCGGCGCGCCATGGTCGGCGTGAACAAGGAAGGCACCGGCACCCGAGCCTTCGCCGGCGCCCCCTACTCGGCAGCGGGAAAAACCGGCACGGCCCAGGTTTTCTCGCTGAAGGGCGCGGAATACAAGGCGCACGCTGTCAAGAAGGAACTGCGCGACCACGCCCTGTTCATCGCCTTCGCTCCGGCCGACAAGCCGACGATCGCACTGGCCGTACTGGTTGAGAACGGCGGTTTCGGCGCCCAGTCGGCGGCGCCGATCGCGCGCATGGTCCTCGACTATTACCTGCTGGGCAAGCTGCCGGCCGGTGCAGCCAAGGAAGATGCCGCTGCCGTGGAGGCTGACAGCGAAGAATGATCGACGTCATCGGAACCTGCAAGCGCGGCGCGCGCGAACTGATCGCCCACATCGACTTTCCGCTGCTGCTGATCACACTGACGATCATGGGTGTCGGGCTGGCGACCGTCTATTCGGCAACCATCGACAGTTCCCATCGCATGCTCTCCCAGGCCGCCAACATGGGCATCGCCCTGGTCGTCATGTGGTTTGTCGCGCGCGTGCCGCCGCAAAAGCTGATGCGTTTCGCCATTCCGCTCTACATCGTCGGTTTACTGCTGCTGGTCGCGGTCTTCCTGTTCGGAATCAAGGTCAACGGCGCCAAGCGCTGGTTGTCGCTCGGCGTTACCCGCATCCAGCCGTCGGAAGTCATGAAGATCGCGATGCCGCTGATGCTCGCCTGGTATTTCCACAAGTATGAAGCGACGCTGCGCGCCCGCCACTTCATCGTCGCTGCCCTGCTCCTGCTGATCCCTTTCGCGCTGATCGCCAAGCAGCCGGACCTTGGCACGGCACTTTTGGTCGGCGGCGCCGGATTCTTCGTGATCTTCTTCGCGGGCCTGCCCTGGAAGGTCATCATCGGCCTCGGCGCCGCCGGTGCCGCTGCTGCCCCGCTACTCTGGGGGATGTTGCACGACTATCAGCGCAAACGAATCCTGACGCTGATCGACCCGACAACCGACCCGCTCGGCGCCGGCTACCACATTATCCAGGCGACCATCGCCATCGGGTCCGGCGGCCCGTTCGGCAAAGGCTACCTGAACGGCACCCAGACCCACCTGGAATTCATTCCCGAGAAGCACACGGATTTCATCTTCGCGGTGTATTCCGAAGAATGGGGCCTGCTCGGCAATGGCCTGCTGCTCTTTCTCTACACGCTGCTGATCGGCCGCGGCCTGATGATTGCCGCCGCCGCGCCGACTGTATTCACCCGCCTGCTGGCCGGCGCCATCACGCTCGGCTTCTTCACCTATGCCTTCATCAACATGGGCATGGTCAGCGGCATCCTGCCGGTAGTCGGCGTGCCGCTGCCTTTCATGAGCTACGGCGGCACCGCTCTGGTCACCCTGTTCACGGGCATCGGCATCCTGATGTCGATTCACACCCATCGCATGCTGGTAAAGAAGTGAGCACCCGCTTGGTCATTTGCAGCGTCGCCTTGCTGCTCGCCGCCTGCGGCAGCGCGCCGCGCCAGGATGCTGCGGTCGACGGCCAAAAAGGACCGGTTTCCAAAACGCCAACCAAGAAGCCGACCGCCGTCCTGAAAAGAGGTGGCGGCTTCTACAAGGATGATGGCCCGGCCGACGACATCCCGGACGGACTCGACGATGTTCCCGACGCCGAACCGAAGTGGGAGCCCCTGCACAAGCCGGCGACCCGGCCCTACGTGGTGCTCGGCAAGGAGTACATCCCGAACACCGCCCTGCGCCCGTACAAGGCGCGTGGCATCGCCAGCTGGTATGGCAAGAAGTTCCATGGACAGAAGACCTCGATCGGCGAGCCTTACGACATGTTCGCCATGACCGCCGCCCACACGACGCTGGCGCTGCCCTCGTATGCGCGGGTCACCAATTTTCAGACCGGCAAGTCGGTCATCGTGCGCGTCACCGACCGCGGCCCCTTCCACGCCGACCGGGTCATCGACCTCTCGTACACTGCCGCCTACAAGCTGGGCCTGATCAATGGCGGCAGCGGTCAGGTGGAGGTCGAGGCGATCCTTCCGGGCGACCCGGCCGGTACCGCCTATGCACAAGTCACGCCGCCGCCCCGGCCGACTCCCGGCGAACGCGATGAAATCGAGTTGCTCGCGAAGCGCATGGCGCTCGAGGAGCGCCCGGTGCAGTCTGCCGAAGTGGCCGGCATCGGCGGCGACAGCGCTGTGGCGAAAGGCGTGTTCCTGCAACTCGGCGCCTTCAGCAGCGCCGACAACGCGGAAAGCCTGAGAAACCACCTGACCCGCGAGCTGGACTGGCTGGTCGAACCGATCCGCGTGCAGCCGGGTGCCGGCATTTATCGCGTGCACCTCGGCCCCTACGCCAACCGTGCGGACGCCGACCGGGTCGCCGAGAAAATCCGCGCCGCGCTCGGCTTCAAGCCGACCGTCGTCCTGCGCTGACCCCGCGGCCGGAGCAATCTCGCCAGCGTTTGACCAGCATCAATGGCAGGCGCGGACGACTGGCTATACTGCCCCGCTTATCCTACCGGTCTTCTCCCCATGCCTTCCCTGCCCGATCTGATCTGCCCCGCCGGCAGCCTGCCGGCGCTCAAGGCGGCCGTCGATAACGGCGCCGATGCCGTCTATCTCGGCTTCAGGAACGACACCAACGCGCGCAACTTCGCCGGCCTCAACTTCGACCAGAAGACGATGGCCGACGGCATCCGCTATGCTCAAGCCAGAGGCCGGGAAATCCTGATCGCCATCAACACCTTCCCGCAGGCGGGCCGCACCGCCGAGTGGCAAAAGGCGGTCGATGCCGCGGTCGACCTTGGCGTCGATGCGATCATCCTGGCCGACATCGGTCTGCTCGACTACGCCCGCAACCGCCATCCACAGCAGCGCCTGCACCTGTCGGTCCAGGGCTCGGCGACGAGCTACGAAGCGATCAATTTTTGCCAGCGCGAATTCGGCATCCGGCGCGCCGTGCTACCGCGGGTGCTGACGCTGGCCCAAGTCGAGAACGTGATCCGGAACACCACAGTCGAAATCGAAGTCTTCGGCTTCGGCAGCCTGTGCGTCATGAACGAGGGGCGTTGCTGGCTTTCATCTTATGCCTGCGGCGAGTCGCCGAACACCGTCGGCGCCTGCTCGCCGGCCAAGTACGTGAAATGGGACAAGCAGGCGGGCACCATGGAAACGCGACTCAACGGCATCCTGATCGACCGCTTTGCCGACAATGAACCGGCTGGGTACCCGACGCTGTGCAAGGGCCGCTTCGAGGTCCAGGGCGAAACCTATTACGCACTGGAAGAACCGACCAGCCTCAACGTGCTGTCCATCCTGCCCGAGATCATCAGGATCGGCGTGCGCGCCATCAAGGTCGAAGGCCGCCAGCGCAGCCCCACCTATGTCGCCCAGGTCACCCGCACCCTGCGTGCTGCGCTTGATTCGCTGCGTGATGGCAGCGAGCGGTTCCACGTGAAACCGGCCTGGCAGGCCGAACTGGCGAAGGTTTCCGAAGGCAGCCAGGCAACGCTCGGTGCCTACAGCAGGCCGTGGAGGTAGGCATGAAACTCTCGCTCGGACCCCTGCTCTATTTCTGGCCCAAGGCCGAGGTCATGGAGTTTTATGCCGAGATGGCTGACAGCCCGGCACTCGACATCATTTATGTCGGCGAGGTCGTCTGTTCGCGCCGCCAGCAGCTGCGCACCGCCGACTGGATCGGCCTGGCGCGCGACCTGACCGATGCCGGCAAGCAGGTCGTGATTTCCGCCCAGGCGCTGCTCGAATCCGAAAGCGACCTGAAGGCGCTGCGCCGGTTGATCGACGAAGCGGGCTGCATGCTCGAAGCCAATGACCTGGGTGCGGTCAACCTGGTAAATGGGCACGATTTCGTCGCCGGTCCACACCTCAACATCTATAACGAGGTCACCCTCGCGACCTTCGCCCGCTACGGGCTCAAGCGCTGGGTACCGCCGCTCGAGGGATCCCGCGCCCTGATCGAGACGCTGCACCGGGGCAAGCCCGCCGGGATCGAAACCGAGGTCTTTGTCTTCGGCAAGATTCCGCTCGCCTTCTCGGCCCGCTGCTTCACCGCGCGCCACTACGACCTGAACAAGGACGACTGCCAGTTCAAGTGCCTCGACCACGCTGAAGGACTGACACTCAAAACACGGGAAGGCCAGGATTTTCTGAGCATCAACGGCATCCAGACGATGTCGGCGCAGAGTTACAATCTGTTGGAGCAAATACCGGAGATGCTGACCATGGGCATTGACGTCATCCGCATCAGCCCGCAGAAGGAGCACATCAATGCCATCATCGGCGCCTTCGATGCGGCACGACGTGGCGAACCGGTCAGCGCCGACTGCACGAACTGGAGCAGCAGCGGCCTGGTCGATGGCTACTGGTTCGGAGCTGCCGGCATCGTCCGGCACCCTGCGCAAACCTCTGCCCAACCGGGAGCCTGAGCATGTATCCGAAGTTCGACCATTCCGAAGTTCCGCCTGCCGGCCCTGGTCGCCCGTATCGGGGAACGACTGCCCCAATGGCCGCACGCACTCGCCCTCGTCGCCGGGCTGAATGCCGCGCTGAAATTGAACCTGCTGCCGGAAGCGGAACTGGCCCGGCTCGAAGACAAACTGTTCCGGGTTCGCGTCAATGATACGGGTGGCGAAGCCTCATACACCTATCGAAATGGCATGTTCCGCCCGGTTTTCCGACCCGGGCGCGAGCCCGACCTCGCCTTTGCCGCCAATCTGTCGGCCTACCTGCAGTTGCTGGCCCGCCAGGAGGACCCCGACACCCTGTTCTTCAACCGCGAACTGGAGATCACCGGCGACACCGAACTTGGCCTGATCGTAAAGAACATGCTCGACGCCGTCGAGTGGCCCAGCCTCCCGCGTCCTTCCCTGCCCGGCCGCTGAAAGCGCCGGCAAACTGCCGGTCGGCACGATGCTGACCAGTTCTTCCATGGCGACCGGGGTGGCCAGTCCGTGCAATTCGTCCACGCTGCTGGCGCCGAGATAGACGGCCAGTTCCGGGATCAGGGTTCCGTCATTCCGGATCAGCCGTGAACGCAAGCCGGGATATTCCCGGACGACGGCTTCGAGGATTTCACCTACGGTTTCCCCGCTGGCCATGATTTCGGCATAGCCGCCAGCATAGTGGCGCAGTTGCGGTGGTATATGTACTGTGACAACAGGGGCTTCGCCGAGCATGATGACGCTCCTTTCAGGTGGTGCCCATAGGACAGCCAAGGCGGAATCGAGTTCGAAAAAAACGGGAGGCCGCAGCCTCCCGTCCTGTTGAGCGAACGCCTGTGCTCAGCTCTTCTTCTGGGCATCCAGGCGGAACTTGACGTAGCTGCCCGGCGCGTCTTCGATCACTTTCAGGGCGCCGTCTTCCGGCTTGCGCGCCTTGATCTTGGCACTGCCACCCGGCAGGCTGGTAACCCACTGGTTCCAGTGCGTCCACCAGGACCCGGCATTCTGGGTGGCACCGGCCAGGAAATCGTCCGGGCTTTCCGGCAGATTGCCGTCGGTCGCGTCATTGGTCCAGAAACCGTACTTGTTGGCGGCGGGCGGGTTGACGATACCGGCGATGTGGCCGGAACCGCCGAGCACGAATTTGGTGTTGCCCGAGGGCAGGCGGGCGCCCATGTAGGTACTCTTCCAGGGGGCGATATGGTCTTCGACCGTCGAGATGAAATAGCACGGGGTCTTGACCTTGCTGATGTCGATCTTGACGCCGCCCAGCGTGATGCCGCCCGGCTCCCTGAGCTGGTTGCCGAGATACATGTTGCGCAGGTAAAAGCTGTGCATCGCGGCCGGCATGCGGGTCGAGTCGGAGTTCCAGAAGAGCAGGTCGAAGGGGAAAGGATCCTTGCCCATCAGGTAGTTGTTGACGACGAACGACCAGATCAGGTCGTTGGCGCGCAACATGTTGAACGTGCCCGCCATCTCGGAGCCATCCAGGAAGCCGCGCTCGGCCATCTTCTTCTCGAGGCCCGAAACGGCACCCTCGTCAAGGAAGACACCCAGCTCGCCGGGCTGGGAGAAGTCGAGCATGGTGGTGAAGAAGGTGGCGGAATTGGCGCGCTTGTCCTTCTTGGCGGCCATGTAAGCCAACGTCGTCATGGTCAGCGTGCCGCCCAGGCAGTATCCGGCAAGATTGACACTGTCCTCGCCGGTCTGCGCACAGACCTGATTGATCGCTTCCAGCGAACCTTCGAGCAGGTAATCCTCGAAGGTCTTGGCGGCCAGCTTCTCGTCCGGGTTTATCCAGGACATGATGAAGGTGGTGTGCCCTTGGTCGGTCGCCCACTTGACCAGCGAGTTCTTCTCGCGCAGGTCGAGGATGTAGTACTTGTTGATCCACGGCGGCACGATCAGGAACGGCTTCTTGTACTGCTCCGGCGTCGCGGGATCGTACTGGATCAGCTGGAACAGTTCGTTCTGGAAGACGACCTTGCCCGGCGTCGTGGCGACGTTCTTGCCCATTTCGAAGGCCGAGGTGTCGGTCATGCGGATGCGCAACTGGCCGTCACCGGATTCAACATCGTGCAGCAGGTTGTTGAGGCCCTTGATCAGGTTCTGTCCGTGGCTCTTGACGGTTTCGCGGAAGACTTCCGGATTCGTCAGCGCAAAATTCGACGGCGACAGCGCATCGATATACTGGCGGGTGAAGAAGTTGACCTTCTGCTGGGTGTTCTCGTCCAGACCTTCGGCATCGGCGACGGTATCATGCAGATGACGGGCGGTGATCAGGTAGGACTGCTTGATGAAGTCGAACATGAAGTGCTCTTCCCACTCCTCGTTCTTGAAGCGGTTGTCCCCCTTCTTGGGCGCGGCGATGGCATCCACCGGCACGCCCAGCATCTTCATCGAGGTGTTCTGCCACAGGGACATGTAGTCCCACATCATGTTCATCTGGGTCTGGGCCATCTTGTACGGATTGGCCATCAGGCGGGAAGACAGGTCCATGAAAGCCTTGGCCACGCCGAGTTCGTCAGAGGGCGCGCTACAGCCGTCCTTGGCTTTCTTTTCCATGAACTGGTTGATCAGCCGCGAAGCGCGCTGGGCGACTTCGGCATAGGTCTTGGCCATCTCGGCCGGATTGGGCAGATTCATGCCCTTGTCTTCGGTTTGCTGCGACATACTCAAACTCCCTCTGTCAGTGCGCGGTGAATTGGTGCTGCAAGCGCGAGTAGCGAATCACGCCGGTGGCATCGATGTTGCGTGATATCCGGCCGGCTTGTTCAAGATGGTTCAGGTGGGCAATCGCCTCACCCATGGCAAACATGGTCTGATGCGTATCGAGCGCCCGCTGAAACAGGGTTTCAAGCAACTCGGCTGCGCACCTGGACGTTCCTTCACAGGCCTCCTCCAGCGCCCGCAACCGCTCGTCGTGGTGCGCACGCAAAGCCTCCACCCGTGGCTGCACTCCAGTGAAGGGCAGTCCGTGTGAAGGCAATACCAGTGTCCTTTCCGGAATTTCTCGCGCCAGTTCATTGAGCGAATCCAGATACCAGCCCAGCGCATCGGCATCCGGGGTGGCAGCAAACACGCTGACATTGGTGGAAATTCTCGGCAAAAGCATGTCGCCCGAAATTAACACGCCGAGTTCGGCGCAGTAAAGCGCCATATGCTCAGGCGCATGGCCATGGCCGATGATAATCTGCCATTTTTTGCCGTTGACCGTGACCGCGTCACCGGCCTTCAGGCGCTGGTAGTAGTCGGGCAGGCCGGGCACAGCTTTGCGATACCCGGAACCCCGCTTGGCGAATTTTGCCAACTGTCCGGCGTCCAGGCCATGCTGGCGGAACTGCTCGACCATGAACCGGGCGCCATGACCGCCAACTTCGTTCCACACCGCGTGCGCGGTGAGGAACTCACCCGTCGTCATTGACAAGGTGGCATGGGTCCGTTCCATCAGCCAGGTTGCCAGACCGAGGTGATCCGGGTGAAAGTGGGTGACGATCAGGCGCCTGACCGGTCCGTCGAGCGCGTCGATGACGATTTCCCAGAGGCTGCGCACGTCGTCATTGGCAAAACCGGTATCGACAATCACCCAGCCGTCACCATCGCGCAATAGCCACAGGTTGATATGGTTGAGCTGGAACGGCAGTGGCATGCGCACCCAGAATACGCCGGGGGCGACTTCCTGCAGCGCGCCCGGGGCGGGTGGGTGGGAATGCGGATAGTGCAGAGGCATGAGCGTACCTTGGAAGCAGGATGCGCAAATTACCATACGGTAGCGGATTGAAAAAACCCCTTTCTTCTGATTTACTTGCCCGAATCGTTCAGGGATCGTCCAGTGAACCAGCCGGCAACCATCTTCGCCATTTCCGATCTCGCCCGCGAGTTCGGCATCACGCCGCGTACCATCCGCTTCTGGGAAGACCAGGGCATCCTGTCGCCCGAGCGCGAAGGGAGCAAGCGCGTCTTCACCCGGCGCGACCGCGCCCGCCTCAAGATGGCGTTGCGCGGCAAACGCCTTGGTTTGAGCCTGGCCGAAATCAAGGACCTGATCGGCATGTACGCCTCGACCGAGGACGAAACACCGCAATTGCTCGAATGCCTGCGCGTCATGGAAAAGCGCCGCGCCGCGCTGGAACAGCAACGCGAGGACATCGAGGCGATGCTGAAGGAGATTTCCCAGTTCGAGCAGCTCTGCCAGCAGGAACTGGCTCGCCGCGACGCCACGTAAAAAATGTTTGATCTTTAGTTGACGTTAACGTTAACGTAAATACAATCACGGCCTATGACCCAAATCGTCGACCCCCACTTTGCCGAGCGCGTCAGCGCCAGTTTTGCCCGCCAGAACGCCATGGAACTGATCCAGGCGACGATGCCGGTCATCGAACACGGCCGGACGGAAATCCATCTGCCGCACTGGACGGGCGTCGAGCAGCAGCACGGGTTCGTCCATGGCGGCGTGGTCGGCATGATTGCCGATTCGGCAGCCGGCTATGCGGCGATGACCGTCGTGCCGGCAACGGCTTCGGTGCTGACCGTCGAATTCAAGATGAACCTGGTCGCCCCGGCCGACGGTGAAAAACTCATCGCCCGCGGCAAGGTGGTGCGCCCGGGCAAGACACTGATCATCACCCAGGCCGAAGTCTTCGCCGTGAAAGACGGCCGGGAAACACTGTGTGCGCTGATGCAGCAGACCATCATGGTCATGCACGGCAAGACTGAAAAATAAATCGATAACGGAGACAAATCATGAACATTCCCAGCCTCGACTTCGGCCTCGGCGAAGACATCAACATGCTGCGCGACGCAGTGAAGGCCTTTGCCGATGCCGAAATCGCGCCGCGCGCCGCCGAAGTGGACCGCATCAATCACTTCCCGGCCGACCTCTGGAAGAAATTCGGCGACATGGGCCTGCTCGGCATGACGGCCGGCGAAGAATACGGCGGCACCAACATGGGATATCTGGCCCACATCGTGGCGCTCGAAGAAATCTCGCGTGCTTCGGCCTCCATCGGCCTGTCCTACGGCGCCCACTCGAACCTGTGCGTCAACCAGATCCGCCGCAACGGCACCGAGGCCCAGCGCCAGAAATACCTGCCCAAGCTGATCTCCGGCGACCATGTCGGCGCCTTGGCGATGTCCGAGCCAAGTGCCGGTTCGGACGTCGTCTCGATGAAGCTGAAGGCCGAGAAGAAGGGCGACCGCTATGTGTTGAACGGTTCCAAGATGTGGATCACCAACGGCGGCGATGCCGACACCCTGGTCGTTCTACGCCAAAACCGACATGAACGCCGGCGCCAAGGGCATGACCGCCTTCATCGTCGAAAAGGGGATGAAAGGCTTCACCCACGGCACCCACCTCGACAAGCTGGGCATGCGCGGCTCGAACACCTTCCCGCTCTTTTTCGACGACTGCGAAGTACCGGAAGAGAACGTCCTGGGCGGCGTCGGCAATGGCACCAAGGTGCTGATGTCCGGTCTCGACTACGAACGCGCCGTGCTCTGCGGCGGTCCGCTCGGCATCATGGCGGCGTGCATGGATGTCGTCGTGCCCTTCCTGCACGAGCGCAAGCAGTTCGGCCAGGCCATCGGCGAATTCCAGCTCATGCAGGGCAAGGTTGCCGACATGTATTCGACCTGGATGGCCAACCGAGCCTACGTCTATGCCGTCGGCCGCGCCTGTGATGCCACCGACCATGCCCGCACCTTGCGCAAGGATGCCGCCGGCGCCATCCTGTATTCCGCCGAAAAGGCCACGTGGATGGCCGGCGAGGCGATCCAGACCCTCGGCGGCGTCGGCTACACCAACGAATACCCGACCGGCCGCTTGTGGCGCGATGCGAAGCTCTACGAGATCGGGGCAGGCACCTCGGAAATCCGTAGAATGCTCATTGGTCGCGAACTTTTCGCCGAAACCGCCTAACAAGCTCCTGCCGGTGCTCCGGACAGGAGCGCCGCAACCAGGAGCCCTGCAGCATGACCGTTACCCTACGCACCCTCACCGCCAACGACAGCGCAGCCCTCGACCAGGTTCGCCAGTTCTTCCGCAATTACGCGGCATGGCTCGGCGTTGACCTGTGCTTCCAGAATTTCGACCAGGAGATGGCCTCACTGCCCGGCGCCTACTCGGCACCGCAGGGCCGGCTTTTTTTTGCCGAAATTGATGGTCGACCGGCCGGCTGCGTCGGCGTTCGTCCGCTGCCGGATAGTGATGGCGTCTGCGAAATGAAGCGCCTGTACGTGACGCCGGAAGAACGCGGTCGTGGCGTGGGTGCCGCACTGGCCCTGGCGGCAATTAAGGCGGCCAAGGAAATCGGCTACAAGCGCCTGCTGATCGACACCTTGCCCAACATGCGGATGGCCGTGAAACTCTACCGCGAACTCGGCTTCACCGAGGCCCCGGCCTACTATCCCAGCCCTATCGAAGGCACCATCTTTCTGGCGCTCGATCTGGCCAACTGGTCGGAAGAGGAAATTCGCAACGAAAACCTGTCGCACCTGTTCGACTTCAACCGTGCCTGGGCGCGCCAGATGCAGGAAGTCGACCCGGACTATTTCAACAAGCTGGCCAAACTGCAAACCCCGGAGTTGTTGTGGATCGGCTGTTCCGATTCGCGCGTGCCGGCCAATGAAATTGTCGGTCTGTTGCCGGGCGAGGTCTTCGTCCATCGCAACGTCGCCAACGTCGTCGTCCATACCGATCTGAATTGCCTGTCGGTTATCCAGTACGCGGTCGACGTGCTCAAGGTGAAGCACATCATGGTCGTCGGCCACTACGGCTGCGGCGGCGTGCTGGCGGCACTGAACCGTGCCCGCGTCGGTGTCGTCGACCTGTGGCTGCGCCATGTGCATGACGTGCATAACAAGCACCTGGCCGAAGTCGACACGCTGCCCGAAGACAAAAGACACGACCGCCTGTGCGAACTGAATGTCCTCGAACAGGTGGTCAACGTCTGCAACAACCCGGTCGTCCAGGACGCTTGGCAACGCGGCCAGCAACTGACCGTGCACGGCTGGATCTACGGCCTGAAGGACGGCCACATGCACGACCTCGGCATCACCGTCGATACCCTCGACGACCTTCCCAAGCGTTACGACGCCGCACTGAAGGCATTGGACGCCTAGAAAAAACCACTCTGGAGAAATCAGCATGAATGACCCGATCGTTATCGTTTCCGCCGCCCGCACCGCCATGGGCAGCTTTCAAGGTGGCTTTGCCGGCCTGACCGCCGCCAATCTCGGCGCCGTGGCCATCAAGGCCGCCGTCGAGCGCGCCGGCATCGACGCCAACCTGATCGACGAAGTGCTGATGGGCTGCGTCCTGCAAGCCGGTCAGGGCCAGGCGCCGGCCCGCCAGGCGGCATTGCAGGCCGGCCTGCCGCTCTCCGCTGGCTGCGCGACCATCCACAAGGTCTGCGGTTCGGCGATGAAGGCGACCATGCTCGGTCACGACGGCATTCTGGCCGGTTCCTACGGCGTTGCCGTGGTCGGCGGCATGGAGTCGATGACCAACGCGCCCTACCTGCTGCCCAAGGCGCGCGGCGGCTATCGCCTCGGTCACGGCCAGATCATCGACCACATGTTCATGGACGGGCTGGAAGACGCTTACTCGAAGGAAAATCGCGGCCGTCTGATGGGCACCTTCGCCGAGGAGTGTGCAACCACTTACGGTTTTACCCGCGAGGCGCAGGATGAATTCGCCATCCGCTCGACGACCCGCGCCAAGCAGGCGAGCGACGACGGCAGCTTCGCCTGGGAAATTGCCCCGGCGACCGTCGCCGGGCGCAAGGGTGATGTCGTCATCGACAAGGACGAAGGCCCGTTCGCGGTCAACATCGAAAAGATCCCGACCTTGAAGCCGGCCTTCAAGAAGGACGGCACGGTGACTCCGGCCAATTCCTCGTCGATTTCCGACGGCGCTGCGGCCATGGTGCTGATGCGCGCGTCGCAGGCCGCCGCACTCGGACTGCGGCCGATTGCCCGCATCGTCGGCCACACGACCAACGCCGGCACACCAGCCCTGTTCCCTTCGGCCCCGGTCGGTGCGATGCAGAAATTGTTTGCCAAAACCGGGTGGACCGCAGAATCCGTCGATCTCTACGAAATCAACGAAGCCTTCGCCGTCGTCACCATGGCGGCGCTGCATGATCTCAAGCTCGACCCGGCCAAGGTAAACATCCATGGCGGCGCCTGTGCGCTCGGCCATCCGATCGGCGCCTCCGGCGCGCGCATCGTCGTCACGCTGCTTGGTGCACTGAAGAAGTACGGCCTGAAGCGGGGTGTCGCCTCGCTGTGCATCGGTGGCGGCGAAGCAACGGCGCTCGCGGTGGAAATGCTGTAAGTGCCTCGACAGGTTGGTTCGGTAACCTACCTCAAGCTGATCGGGGCCATGTTCATGTGGGGTGGAACCTGGATAGCGGGACGCATCGTGGCGCAGGAACTTCCCGCGCCGCTGGCGGCGCCCGCCCTCCGCTTCCTGCTTGCCGGACTGGTGCTGGCCGGCTATGCGCAGCTTACCGAGGGGCACATCCCGCGCCCGCGGAACAGCAGCGAGTGGGGCACCGTCACCGGCCTGGCAATGACCGGGATATTCATCTACGCCCTGTTCTTTTTTTACGGCCTGAAGCACATCACGGCCGGACGCGGCGCGCTCGTCGTCGCCCTGACCCCGGTGCTGGCCGCCCTCGCCGCCTGGTTCCTCGGCCACGAACGGATGACGCCGGTCAAGTTGATCGGCATCGCCATCGCCATGCTCGGCTGCCTGACCGTGATCGGCAACGGCAACCCGCTCGCCCTGCTGCACGGCGAAGTCGGCATCGGCGAATGGCTGATTCTCGGCTGCGCGCTGTGCTGGACGGCCTACACCTTCATCGGCCGCCGGGCAACCAAAACGCTGTCGCCACTGGCCGCAACGCTCTGGGCAAGCCTGCTCGGTTCACTGTTCATCGGCCTGACGGCGCTGCTGCAGGGTGGCACGGTTCTCGCCGACTGGTCGTGGCGGGTGTGGGCCAGCGTGATCTTTCTGGCCATTGGCGGGACGGCCCTCGGCTTCACCTGGTTCGCCGACGGCGTCAGGCGCATCGGTGCGACCCGGGCCTCGGTATTCGTCAATCTCGTCCCGGTCTTCGCCGTGCTCCAGGCCGCCGTCCTGCTCGATGAGCGGCTCGGCCTGCCCGTACTCGGCGGCGGCCTGCTGGTCATCGCCGGCGTCTGGCTGACCACCAATTTTTCGGAGAAAACAGCATGATCCTCACCCACGAACAGGAAATGATCCGCGACGCGATGCGCGCCTTCGCCCAGGAACGCCTCGCCCCCTTTGCCGCCGACTGGGACAGGAACCACACCTTCCCGGGCGAGGCTCTGAAGGAACTGGCCGAACTCGGCGCCATGGGCATGGTCGTTCCCGAAGAATGGGGCGGCGCCGGCATGGACTACATGAGTCTGGTGCTGACCCTGGAAGAGATCGCCGCCGGCGACGGCGCCACGTCGACCATCGTCTCGGTGCAGAACTCGCTGGCCTGCGGCATCCCCAACAAGTACGGCACCGATGCCCAGAAGGAGGAATGGCTCAAGCCGCTGGCGCGCGGCGAAAAGCTTGGCTGCTTCTGCCTGACCGAGCCGCACACCGGCTCTGATGCTTCCGCCATCACCACCCGCGCCGAACGTGACGGCAATGATTTCGTGATCAACGGCGTCAAGCACTACATCACGACCGGCAGCCACGCCGATGTCGCCATTGTCTTCGCGGTGACCGACAAGGCCGCCGGCAAGAAGGGCATTTCCTGCTTCCTGGTGCCGACAGCAACCCCCGGCTACACGGTTGCCCGCATCGAGCGCAAGATGGGCCAGCATGCCTCCGACACCGCGCAGATCGTCTTCGAGAACTGCCGTGTGCCGGCCAGCGCCCTGCTCGGCAAGGAGGGCGAAGGCTACAAGATCGCCCTCTCCAACCTCGAAGCCGGGCGCATCGGCATCGCCGCCCAGGCGGTCGGCATGGCGCGTGCCGCCTTTGAGGCGGCGGTTGCCTACGCCCGGGAGCGGGTCACCTTCGGGGTGCCGATCATCGAACATCAGGCGGTCAATTTCCGCCTGGCTGACATGGCCACCCAACTCGACGCCGCCCGCCTGATGGTGTGGCGCGCCGCCACCCTCAAGGATGCCGGCAAGCCCTGCCTGGTCGAAGCCTCGATGGCCAAGATGTACGCCTCGGAGATGGCCGAGAAGGTCTGCTCCGATGCCATCCAGATCCACGGCGGCTGCGGCTACACCGACGAGACCCCGGTCGAACGCATTGCCCGCGATGTGCGTATCTGCCAGATCTATGAAGGTGCCAACGACATCCAGCGCCTGGTGATCGGCCGTTCGATCGCCGCTCAATAGGCCCCCGTCATCGTTCCGAAGGAGCAACAGTATGGCCGAACCCATCGATTTCTATTTCGATTTTTCCAGCCCCTACGGCTACCTGATGAGCGAGAAGATCGACGCCGTCGCCGCCCGACACGGGCGCAAGGTGCGCTGGCATCCGGTACTGCTCGGCGTCATTTTCCAGGCCACCGGCGGAGCGCCGCTGACCCTGCAAAGTGCCCCCAAGGCCGTTTACTCGCGGCGTGATTTCGCCCGCTCGGCCCGCTTCCTTGGTGTTCCCTACAATCCGCCGAGCCGTTTCCCGCTGCCCACGCAGAACGCCGCCCGTGCCTTCTACTGGCTGCACGCTCAGGATTGCACGCTCGCCCGCCAGTTCGCACACGCCGTCTATCGCGCGTTCTTCGTCGACGATGAGGATATTTCGTCACCCGCTGTCGTGCTGGAAATCGGCGCCAAAATCGGGGTTGACCGCGACCAACTGGCCGCTGCCCTGCAAGCGCCGGAGATCAAGGCCCGATTGAAAGATGAAGTCGACAAGGCACTGGCCATCGGCGTCTTCGGCTCGCCGCACGTGATCATCGACGGCGAAGCCTTCTTCGGTGCCGACCGTCTGCCGCAGATCGAGAAGTGGCTGGAAACCGGCGGCTTTTGAGCGAATTTTTTCAGCACACCATGAAACGACTCTGCGTCTTCTGCGGCTCCAATGCCGGCCACGATCCGATTTATCGCGTCGCGGCGGAAAAACTTGGCCAGCTGCTCGCCGGGGGTGGCATCGAGCTGGTCTACGGCGGTGGGAACATCGGGCTGATGGGCGCCGTGGCCGATGCCTGCCTGGCCGCCGGGGGCACCGTGACCGGCGTCATCCCGGAGGCCCTGATGGGCAAGGAGGTCGAAGGCCGTGCCGTCGATCACCGGGCGCTGACCCGGCTCGAGGTCGTCGATTCGATGCACACGCGCAAGGCGCGCATGGCCGAATTGGCCGACGGCTTCATCGCCCTGCCCGGCGGCTTCGGCACCTTTGAGGAATTCTGCGAAATCCTGACCTGGGGCCAGCTCGGGTTTCACGTGAAACCGATGGGTCTGCTCAACATCAACGGCTTTTATGACCCGCTGCTCGCGCTGTTTGACCGTGCCGTCGCCGACGGCTTTCTGCGCCCGCAGAACCGGGCGATGGCGCTGGCCGACACGGATATCGAACGCCTGCTCGACGCAATGACCACCTACCGGGCCGAACCGGTCAGCAAGTGGCTTAGAGAGGAACGGCAGCTATGACCCAACTGAAAACCCAACTCAATCCGCGTTCGGCGGACTTTCAGGCCAACGCGGCAGCCATGGCCACGGTCGTCGCCGACCTGCACGAAAAGGTCGAGAAAATCGCCCTCGGCGGCCCCGAAGCGGCGCGCCAGAAACATCTGGCCCGCGGCAAGCTGCTGCCGCGCGAACGGGTCAACGGCCTGCTCGACCCCGGCACGCCCTTCCTCGAGATAGGACAATTCGCGGCATATGGGATGTACGGCGGCGATGTACCGGCGGCATCGGTGATCGCCGGCATCGGCCGCGTCAATGGCGTCGAATGCATGGTCGTCGCCAACGACGCGACCGTGAAGGGCGGCACCTACTACCCGCTGACCGTCAAGAAACACCTGCGCGCCCAGGAAATCGCCCTCGAAAACCGTCTGCCCTGCGTCTATCTGGTCGATTCCGGCGGCGCCTTCTTGCCCATGCAGGACGAGGTTTTCCCGGACAAGGAACACTTCGGGCGCATCTTTTTCAATCAGGCCAACCTCTCGGCCGCCGGCATCCCTCAGATCGCCGCCGTCATGGGTTCGTGCACGGCCGGCGGCGCCTACGTGCCGGCCATGTGCGACGAGTCGATCATCGTCAAGAATCAGGGAACGATCTTTCTCGGCGGCCCGCCGCTGGTCAAAGCCGCCACCGGTGAAGTCGTCTCGGCCGAAGACCTCGGCGGTGCTGACGTCCATACGCGGATTTCCGGCGTCGTCGATCATCTGGCCGAAAACGATGCCCACGCGCTGGCCATTGCCCGTCGCATCGTCAAGGATCTGAACTGGCAGAAGCAGCCGCCGGTGTCGCTGGCCCCACCGAGCGAACCGGCCTACGCCGCCGAAGAACTCTACGGCGTCATCCCGACCGACTCGAAAAAGCCCTTCGACGTCCGCGAAATCATCGCCCGCATCGTCGACGGCTCCGACTTCGACGAATTCAAGGCGCGTTACGGCACGACGCTGGTCTGCGGCTTTGCGCGCATTTACGGCTACCCGGTCGGCATCGTCGCCAACAACGGCATTTTGTTCAGCGAATCGGCGTTGAAGGGCGCGCATTTCATCGAACTCTGCGCCCAGCGCGGCATTCCGCTCGTTTTCCTGCAGAACATCACCGGCTTCATGGTCGGCCGCAAGTACGAAAACGGCGGCATCGCCCGCGACGGCGCCAAGATGGTTACGGCCGTCGCCACGGCCAAAGTGCCGAAATTCACCGTCGTCATCGGCGGCTCATTCGGCGCCGGCAACTACGGCATGTGCGGCCGTGCCTATTCGCCGCGCTTCCTCTGGATGTGGCCGAACGCCCGCATCTCGGTGATGGGCGGCGAACAGGCGGCCGGCGTGCTGGCCACGGTCAAGCGCGATGGCATCGAGGCGGTCGGCAAGACCTGGAGCGCCGAGGAAGAAGCGGCGTTCAAGGCTCCGATTCGTGAGCAGTACGAGACGCAGGGCCACCCCTACTACGCCTCGGCGCGGCTCTGGGACGACGGCATCATCGACCCGGCCGATACCCGGCGCGTGCTCGGTCTCGGCCTGTCGGCGTCGATGAACGCGCCGGCCGAAGAGACGAAGTTCGGCATTTTCCGGATGTAAAACCATGTACCTGCCCAAGCACTTCGCGGAAACCGACCTCGGCGTCCTGCGCGCACTGATGCGGGCGCATCCGCTCGCCACGCTGGTCACGCAAGGTCCGGACGGCCTCGACGCCAACCACATCCCGCTGCATCTGGATGCGAGCTCCGGGCCGAACGGCACCCTGCGCGGTCACATTGCCCGTGCCAACCCGCTGGCGACGGATCTCACGGTCAACCGGAAAATTCTCTCAATTTTCAAAGGTCCGGACTGCTACATCAGCCCGTCGGGCTACGCCACCAAGGCCGAGCACGGCAAGGTGGTGCCGACCTGGAATTACGCGGCGGTCCACGCCTACGGCGAGCTGCGACTGATCGACGACCGCGAATGGCTACGCGCCCAGCTCGACGGACTGACCGCCGAGCACGAAGCCGAATTGCCCCACCCATGGTCCATCAACGACGCACCGGCCGACTACATCGACAAGATGCTCGGCGCCGTGATCGGCATCGAAATCACCATCGACCGCCTGGTCGGCAAATGGAAAGTCAGCCAGAACCAGCCCGCCGCCAATCAGGCCAGCCTGATCGCCGCGCTGGACGGCCAGCCCATGGCGGACCTGATCCGCGAGCGACAACAATAATTGGAGCGAGACATGTTTACCACCCTGGAAATCGAACTCAACGGCCCGGTCGCCACCATCTGGATGAACCGGCCCGACGTGCAGAACGCCTTCGACGAAACCCTGATCACCGAACTGACCGCCGCCTGCATGGCGCTCGACGACGATGCCGACGTGCGCGTCGTCGTCCTCACCGGCCGCGGCAAGAGTTTCTCGGCCGGCGCTGACCTCAACTGGATGAAACGCGCCGCCAACAATGGCCTCGACGACAACCTCAACGACGCCCGCGCCCTGGCCCACATGCTGCGCACCCTGGCCGAAATGAAGAAGCCGACCATCGCCCGCGTGCAGGGTGCGGCGCTCGGTGGCGGCATGGGCCTGGCCGCCGCCTGCGACATCGCCGTCGCCTCGACCAAGGCCGTCTTCGCCACTTCCGAGGTCAAGTTCGGCATCATCCCCTCGGCCATTTCGCCCTACGTCCTGCGCGCCATCGGCGCTCGCCAGGCCACCCGCTATTTCCAGTCGGCCGAGCGCATCGACGCCATCCGTGCCCGTGACATCGGCCTCGTCCATGAAGCCGTTGACCCGGAACAACTCGATGCCAAGGTCCAGGAAATCGCCACCGCCCTGCTGCAAGGCGGCCCGCACGCCCAGGCCGCGGCCAAGGATCTGATCCGCGCCGTGGATAGCCGCCCGATCAACGACACGCTGGTCGACGACACCGCCCACCGCATCGCCCACCTGCGCGCCACGCCGGAAGCCCGCGAAGGTATTGGGGCTTTCCTCGAAAAGCGTTTGCCGAACTGGATGGGGGAATAAGCCATGTTCAGCAAGATCCTGATTGCCAATCGCGGGGAAATCGCCTGCCGGGTGATCAAAACCGCTCGCCGCATGGGCATCCGCACCGTCGCCGTCTATTCCGAAGCCGATGCCAATGCCCGCCACGTCCGTCTCGCCGACGAGGCCGTGCTGCTCGGCCCGGCCGCCGCCCGCGAGTCCTATCTGGTCGCCGACAAGATCGTCGACGCCTGCAAGCGCACCGGCGCCCAGGCCGTCCATCCGGGCTACGGTTTCCTCTCCGAAAACGCCGATTTTGCCGATGCCCTGGCCGCCAACGGCATCGCCTTCATCGGCCCGCCGGCCTCGGCGATTCGCGCCATGGGCTCCAAATCCGAAGCCAAGAAACTGATGGGCAAGGCCGCCGTACCACTGACCCCGGGCTACCACGGCGACGACCAGACCCCCGCCCTGCTGCACAAGGAAGCTGACGCCATCGGCTACCCGGTTCTGATCAAGGCCGCCGCTGGTGGTGGCGGCAAGGGCATGCGCCTCGTCGAAAAGAGCGAAGATTTCCCCGACGCCCTCGCCTCGTGCAAACGCGAAGCGATTTCCAGCTTTGGCGACGACCACGTGCTGATCGAGAAATACATCACCAAGCCGCGCCACATCGAAATCCAGGTCTTCGCCGACACCCAAGGCAACTGCGTTCACCTGTTCGAGCGCGACTGCTCGGTGCAGCGCCGCCACCAAAAGGTGCTGGAAGAAGCGCCCGCCCCCGGCATGACCCTCGAACGCCGCCGCCAGATGGGCGAAGCCGCCGTCGCAGCCGCCAAGGCCGTCGGTTACGTCGGCGCCGGTACGGTCGAATTCATCGCCAATCAGGACGGCTCGTTCTACTTCATGGAAATGAACACCCGCCTGCAGGTCGAACACCCGGTCACCGAAATGATCACCGGCCAGGATCTCGTCGAATGGCAGTTGCGCGTCGCCGCCGGCCAGCCGCTGCCGCTCGCCCAGGAACAGTTGCAGCTGCGCGGCCACGCCCTCGAAGCACGTATCTACGCCGAGGATGCCAACAAGGGCTTCCTGCCCTCGACCGGCCGCCTCGTCCGCCTGTCGCCCCCGGCCGAAAGCCTCAACGTCCGCGTCGACACCGGCGTCGAGGAAGGCGACGAGATCACGCCTTTCTACGACCCGATGATCGCCAAGCTCATCGTCTGGGACGAGCACCGCGATGCCGCGCTGGCCCGCATGCGCAAGGCGCTGGCGGACTATCAGGTGGCGGGCGTTACCACCAACATCTATTTCCTCTCCCGCCTCGTCGCCTGCCCAGCCTTTGCCGGCGCCGATCTCGACACCGGCCTGATCGAACGCCAGAAGGATTTCCTCTTCCCCGCCGCCCAGGCCGTGCCGCGCGACGCGCTGCTCGTGGCGACGGTCGGCGAACTGCTCTGGGAACAACACGCGGCCCGGCAGGCCGCCAAAACCAGCGGCGACCCGCATTCACCCTGGCACGCCCGCGACGGCTGGCGGATGAACCTATCGGCTGCCCGCATGATCGGCTTCCGCGATGGCGACAGCCTGATCGAAGCCCAGGTGCGCTACCTGCGCGACCAATGGCAGATCACCCTCAACGGCAGCACGACGATGGCCCGCGGCAAGAAACTCGAAGGCGACCGCTTTGCCGTCGAACTCGACGACCGCCGCCTGATGGCCAGCGTCGTTGCGGTCGACGAGAAACGCAGCCTCTTCCTCAATGGAAGCACGTACTCACTCCTCCGCGATGACCCGCTACATCTGGTCGAAGCCGGCGGCGCCCAAGGCGGCGGCCTGACTGCGCCGATGCCCGGCAAGGTTGTCGCCCTGCTCGCCCAGCCCGGCCAGAAGGTGGAAAAAGGCGCCCCGCTGCTCATACTCGAAGCGATGAAAATGGAGCACACCATCACCGCCCCCGCCGCCGGCACGGTCAAGGCGTTCTGCTACGCCGCCGGAGAACAGGTGGCCGACGGTGCAGCGCTGGTCGAATTTGAGGGACAAGCTTAGTGTCTGCTTCACTTGCAGGAGTTGCGATGTCAAACCAAAGCCTTCCCGGCAAACGAGTATTGATCACTCAGGCCGACATGTTCATGGGTCCGGTACTGTGCGAAGTCTTCGCCCGGCACGGCGCCACAGTGATTGCGAATACCGATACGCTGGTCAGCCCCGACGCCCCCGCAGCCGTGATAGCGCAGGCAGGTCAGATCGATATTCTGATTGCCAATCTGGCAATACCGGCACCAACGACCCCGTCCACCGAGGTGTCTGACCACGAGTGGCGTGACACCTTCGCGGCCCTCGTCGACCCCCTGGCTCGATTGTTCCGGGCTGTCCTGCCTGCGATGATAGAACGACACGCCGGCAAGATACTGGTCATGGGAAGCGCTTCGGCACTGCGCGGGATTAAGCGCGCATCAACCTACAGCGCGGCCCGCGGCGCTCAGCTGGCCTATGTGCAGGCCGTCGGCGTCGAGGTCGCGCCGCACAATATCCAGGTCAATGCAATCGCACAGAATTTCGTCGATAACCCAACTTACTTCCCCTCTGACGTGCAGGCCAACCCGCGTTTTCAGGAACGCCTGAAGCGGGAAGTTCCGCTTGGGCGGCTTGTTGGGGCACACGAAGACGCCGAGTTCGCAGCCTATCTTTGCAGCGAGTCGGCAAATTGTTTTGTCGGGCAAGTCTTTCCGGTTTGCGGTGGCTGGGTGACGCGCTAGGCATGCCATGACCTTCTGCATCCTGAAATTGAAGAGCACTGGCACCAATTTCACCAAATCCCTCCAAATGGACTTTCAGCCCTCACCATGTCCCTTCCCACCAAAGTCAAAATCGTCGAAGTCGGCCCGCGCGACGGGCTGCAGAACGAAAAAGAAGTCGTCCCGACCGAAACCAAGATCGAACTGATCGAGCGCCTCGCCGAGGCCGGCCTGCGCGTCATCGAAGCAACCTCCTTCGTCTCTCCGAAATGGGTGCCGCAGATGGGCGACAACTCGGCGGTGATGCGTGGCATTAGACGCCACGCTGCCACGGTCTACCCGGTTTTGACACCAAATTTGCAAGGATTCGATGCGGCCATTGAAGCCGGCGCGACCGAAGTCGCCATTTTCGGGTCTGCTTCGGAAAGTTTCTCACGGAAAAACATCAACTGCTCGATTGCCGAGAGCCTGAAACGCTTCGAGCCGATCATTTCCGCCGCCAGTGCGCTGGAAATCCCGGTACGTGGCTATGTTTCCTGCGTGGTCGGTTGCCCCTACGAAGGCGCCATCGCGCCGGGACAGGCGGCTGCGGTCGCCAGATCGCTGTTCGACATGGGCTGCTACGAAGTTTCGCTCGGCGACACGATTGGCGTCGGAAATCCGGCCAGTATCGGCCGGATGATCGAGACCTGCGCCAAGGCTGTTCCCATCGCAAAGCTGGCCGGCCATTACCACGACACCTATGGCATGGCGATCGCCAACATTTACGCGTCGCTGCAACTGGGCGTGGCGACCTTCGATGCGTCGGTCGCCGGCCTGGGCGGCTGTCCCTACGCCAGGGGTGCCTCGGGCAACGTGGCGACCGAGGACGTTGTCTACCTGTTGAAGGGTCTGGGCATTGAAACCGGCGTCGATCTGGCTACACTGGCGATTATAGGCAACTGGATTTCCACTGCCCTCACCCGCCCGAATGGCGCCAAGGCCGGCCGGGCAATTTGCGCGAATGTTCCTGGATGAGCCTGTTTTCTGCCGTTGCCGATTTTCTCAAGCCCGCTCCGACGCCCGGCCCGGAGGTACTCAAGGCGCTGGACCGGGTCGCCGAACTGGTCGACCCGATGCTCAAGTCGGCATCCGGTTTCGAACGCCATCTGGCATTTCCCGTCGAACATGCGCTTGGCTACTGCGCGGGTCTGGTCGCCGCCTTCCCCGGGCCGGTTGACATCAATCGCCAGGCCTTCGCCAGCGACCCGCTGGTGCATGCCCTGTTCGCCACGGCCGACGATATTGCCCAGATGCTGGGGCGCAGTCAGGCGATCCGTGACTTTCTGGCCGAACCGCAAAGCTGGGACGACGATTTTTTTTATGCGCTCTTCGCAGCCCGCCGTCAGGAGAAAAAGCAGCTGGGCATCGTCCGCCAAGGCGATGTGATCCAGAACGACGTACCGCAAACGGTGGTTTATTTCCGCGACCAGACACTGATCGAGCCCAGCTGCAAGCTCGAAACGACCTGCGAGAACCTGCGCGCCAGGGGGCTGGAGAGCCTCTTGCTCACCTTTCATGAACATGTCGAAGCCCTGCGCAGCGAGCGTGAGGGCTTGCGCGCCGACGCTTCGGTCGAGCGCGCCCACCTCACTGTCCTCCGCGGCAAGACGCCCGGGCCTGAGCACCAGGTCCACACCCGGCAGCTGGCTGAACTTGACGCCCGACTGCGGGAAAAGGCCGAGGTGCTGATGCCCGATCAACTTCTCGAGGCCCTGGCGGAATTCCTCGGCGCCCCGGAAAGCTCCCTGCGCATCGCGCCGTTCTCCGTGACGCTCGACCGCCTCGGTATCGTCACTGACCAGCCGGGGGACGACCCCAACGTCCATACGCTGAACTTTCCTGAACTGAGGGGGCGCGACAAACGTCAATACATGGTGATGCTTGCCCGCATCCGGCGCGACGAAGCCCGCGAGGCAGTTGAACTCGTGCGCGACCAGCAACGCCGCTTCATGCTCATCTGATGGTCACTTCGCCCTGCATCAACGTCTGCCGGATGGACAGCGCGACCGGCCTGTGCCTCGGCTGCTTCCGCACCATCGACGAAATCACTGTCTGGGCGAAGATCGACGATGCGCGCCGACTGAACATTCTCGCGGCCGTCGCCCGACGGCGCGCCGAACACGACCTGTGGGACGGGGATTTGCGCTGTGACTGCGACCAACATGGATAACGAAGACCCCTACCTCTGCGTCGGCATCTGTATGGCCGATCCCGATTCAGGCTACTGCCTCGGTTGCGGCCGCCCGCCGCTGGAATCGCCGCCAATGGTGGCCGAGGCAGTCACCTTGCAAACGACGTCGCGACCGGACACCAGCGACCCGGACAATCCGGAATGACGGTTCACCTGCCCGATTCCATGCTCGTCCTCGAGCGTGGCTGGCTCTCGGCCAACAACGTCGTGTTCTTCGAGGGCGAAGGTGCCACCGTGGTGGACAGCGGCTATGTCACACACGCCGCGCAGACGGTCGACCTGGTCTTCCATGCCTTGTCCGGTTGACAGCTGAAACGCGTCATCAATACCCATTCGCACTCCGACCACATCGGCGGCAACGCCGCGCTGCAGGAGGCCTTCGCCTGTGAAATCATCGTGCCGGCGGGCATCCATGCCGCCATTGCCGACTGGGACGTCGACGCCTTGCTGCTCTCGCCCCTCGGACAGCAGGCGGCGCGCTTCCAGCACGACCGCCTGATCGCTGCCGATCAGGAAGTCGAGATGGGCGGCCTCAACTGGCAGGCACTGGCGGTGCCCGGACACGACATGGAGGCGCTCGCCTATTACAACCCCGAACGGCGCATCCTGATTTCCGGCGACGCGCTCTGGGAAAACGGTTTTGGCGTGATCTTCCCGGAGTTGCTCGGCGAGGCCGACGGGCTGGCCTATACGCGCAGCACGCTGGAGATGCTGGCACGGCTGCCGGTCGATGTTGTCATTCCCGGTCACGGCAGGCCCTTTGTCGACGTCGATCTGGCGCTCGAACGTGCCTTCCGGCGGGTGGACAGCTTCGTTGCCGACATCGACAAACTGGCCTGGCACGCGATCAAGGTCATGGTCGCCTTCGCGATGATGGAAAAGCGTCGCCTGCCCGCCGCCGATTTTCCGTCCTTCGTCCTCGGCCTGCCCTTTGCGGTCGACCTCAACACCCGCTACCTCAGCCTGCCCGACGGCCAGCTGGTCAATCGCATCATGCGCGAACTGTTGCTGGTCAATGCCCTAAAGCTGCAGGACGGGATACTGGTCGCCGGCTAACGCTCGGCAAAAAGGCGCGTAGTATCGGGCTGCCACCCGGGCCAACCCCGTCAGGCACAGAACGAGTCCATCACCCACCTCAAGGAGACAAACATGGCTGCGAAAAAGATACTGATGTTGACCGGCGACTTCACCGAAGATTACGAAACCATGGTGCCTTTCCAGGCGCTGCTGATGGTCGGCCATACGGTGCACGCCGTCTGTCCCGGCAAGAAGGCCGGCGAGCAGGTGCGGACGGCGGTCCACGATTTCGAGGGCGACCAGACCTACTCGGAAAAACCCGGCCACAATTTCACGCTGAACGCGAGCTTCGATGAAATCGACGTCACCGGTTACGACGCCCTGGTCATCCCCGGTGGCCGCGCGCCCGAATACCTGCGCCTCAACCCGAAGGTGATCGCTGCCGTCCGGCATTTTGCCGATGCCAACAAGCCGATCGCCGCCATCTGCCACGGCGCCCAACTGCTGGCGGCAGCCGAGGTGATCAGCGGCCGCAGCTGCAGCGCCTACCCGGCCTGCGGCCCGGAAGTGAAGGCTGCCGGTGGCAACTTTGCCGACATTCCGGTCGACCAGGCACATGTCGACGGCAATCTGGTGACCGCGCCCGCCTGGCCGGCGCACCCGGACTGGCTGGCCAAGTTCCTGCGGGTGCTGGGAACACGCATCGAAGCCTGAGGCACCGCCGGGGCAGCGGCAGCAGCGCCGACCGACGGCCTACGCTTTCGGCAAGGCGCGCTGCACCAGACGAACCCAGTAGCTGACGCCATAGATCAGCAGTTCGTCGTTGAAGTCGTAGTGCGGATTGTGCAGCGTGCAGCCGCCGGTGCCCGGGCCGTTGCCCAGCCAGACGTAACAGCCCGGCTTCTCGCGCAGCATGTAGGCGAAATCCTCGGCGCCCATCGACGGCAGGATGTCAGTAAGTACCCGCTCACGTCCTAGAACTTCTGCCGCCACGTCGCGGCAGAATTTGGCCTCGGATTCGCTGTTGACCGTAGGCGGGTAACGATGGTCGAAAGTCACCCCGATCTGCGCTCCGTTGGCCGCCGCGATGCCGCTGCACAGCCGCTCGACGGCGCGCTCGATGGCCTCCTGCACCTCGGGCTTGAAGCTGCGGATGGTGCCTCGCAACACGACCTCTTCGGGAATGATGTTCCACGCCTCGCCAGCATGGAACTGGGTCACGCTGACCACCGCCGAGTCGCAGGGGTGAAGCGTGCGGCTGACCACCGTCTGCAAGGCCTGCACCAGCTGCGCCCCGGCGACGATGGAATCGACGCCCTGATGCGGCATCGCCGCATGGCAGCCATGCCCGCGCACGATGATTTCAAAGGCGCAGGTGCCGGCCATCACCGGCCCCGGCATCACCGCCATTTCGCCGACCGGGATACCCGGCCAGTTGTGCAGCCCGAACACCGACTCGACCGGGAAGCGCTCGAACAGGCCATCCTCGATCATCACCGCCGCCCCGCCTTCGGATTCTTCGGCCGGCTGGAAGATGAACACGGCGACCCCGTCGAAATCCGGGTGGCCGGCCAGATAGCGCGCCGCGCCGAGCAGCGTCGCGGTATGGCCGTCGTGGCCGCAGGCGTGCATCTTGCCCGGATGCTTCGAATGGTGGGGAAACTCGTTCAGCTCGGCAAGCGGCAGGGCGTCCATGTCGGCGCGCAGGCCGATCATGCGCTGCGCGGTGCCGGCGCGCAGGACACCGACGACTCCGGTTTTGGCGATGCCGCGATGCACCTCGAGGCCGTAGCGCGCCAGTTCGCGCGCCACCAGGTCGGCGGTGCGGTTTTCGTTGAAGGCCAGTTCCGGATGGGCGTGAATGTCACGGCGAAACGCCGTCAGTTCGGAAAGAAATGGCAGGTCGAGCAGGGGAAGGGTCGGGGGCATGGTCGTCTCCTGGTTTTTTCCCATTATGCCGCGGGTTGCTTGTGCACGCCGCCTTCATTATGCTCCGCTCCATGGAACTCGTTCTCATCAGCGGCCTCTCCGGCTCGGGTAAATCCGTGGCCCTGCATCTCCTCGAAGATTCAGGCTACTACTGCGTGGACAACCTGCCGGTCGTGATGCTCACCTTCCTCGTGCGCATGCTCCAGGAAGAAGGCATCCGCAAGGTGGCCGTGGCCATCGACGCGCGCTCCGGGCACGGCATCGAGCTGCTCCCGGAACGCCTGCGCCTGCTCTCCGAGGAAGGCACGCGGCACACCTTCCTGTTCCTGCATGCCAACGAGGAAACCCTGCTCAAGCGCTATTCCGAATCGCGCCGGCGCCACCCGCTGGCCGCCGAGGGGCAGTCGCTGGGTGAGGCGATTCGCAGCGAAGTCGAGCTGCTCGAACCGATCTCGGTGCTCGGCCACCGCATCGACACCAGCGGACTCAAGGCGAACGCGCTGCGCGAATGGGTGCGCCAGTTCATCGTGGCCGAACCCGGGCTGGGCCTGACGCTGATGTTCGAGTCCTTCGGCTTCAAGCACGGCATTCCGCTCGATGCCGACCTGGTCTTCGACGTGCGCTGCCTGCCCAACCCGCATTACGACCCGGAACTGCGCCCGCTGAACGGCAAGGACCAGGCGGTCGTCGATTTTCTCGAAGCCGAGGCGGATGTGCTGCGCATGCGCGACGATATCCAGCATTTTGTCGCCACCTGGCTGCCGTGTTACATCCGCGACAGCCGCAATTACCTGACCGTCGCCATCGGCTGCACCGGCGGCCAGCACCGTTCGGTTTACCTCGCCGAATGGCTGGGCCACGAGTTCCGCGACCAGGCGCGCGTCCTGATCCGCCATCGCACCCTGGCCGGCGACTGATGTCATGGCTGGCCCTGCTGCGCCCGGGTGACTGGCTGGTCATGACCGGCGGCGCGGCGCTGGTCGGGGCCACCCTTCCCCTGCTCTGGCAGGGTGGCTTTGCCGATCGCGCGATCATCCATCAGGACGGCCAGGTCTTTGCCGAAGCCGATCTGCGCAACCGGCGCGATTTCGCCGTTCCCGGCCCGCTCGGCACCACGCTGATCGCCATCGAACCGGGCCGCGCCCGCGTCGTCGCCGACCCCGGCCCGCGCCAGTATTGCGTGCGCCAGGGCTGGCTGACGCGCCCCGGCGAAATCGCCATCTGCGCGCCCAACCGCGTCAGTGTTCAGATCGCCGGGCGCATCAAAACCTATGACAGCCTCAGTTACTGAACTGACCGTCACCGCCGAGGATCGCCGGGTGGCCTGGCTGGCCACCGCGGCGGTCGGGCTGGCGCTGGTCGATGCGGCCATCCCCAGCCCGCTGCCCGGGGTCAAGCCGGGCCTCGCCAATATCGTCACGCTGATCGTGTTGCTCCGCTACGGCTGGGGGACCGCCGTCTGGGTCAGCGGCCTGCGCCTGCTCGCCGGCAGCCTGCTGCTCGGCAACTTTCTCGCCCCCGGTTTTTTCCTGGCACTCACCGGCACGACCTTCAGCCTGGCGCTGCTCGGCCTCGCCCGCCATCTTCCGGCGCGCTGGTTCGGCCCGGTCAGCCTCAGCATCATCGCCGCCTTTGCCCACATCGGCGGCCAGTTGCTGCTCGCCCGCGTCTGGCTGATCCCGCACAACGGCGTCTTCATGCTGACCCCGGTATTCGCCGCTGCGGCGCTGATTTTCGGCACCCTCAACGGCCTGATCGCGGCTAAACTGCTGGCCGAGACACCCGCTGCGGAACCTGCGCCATGACCAAGACGATCTGCCTCGCCCTGACCGGCGCTTCCGGCATGCCCTACGGCCTGCGCCTGCTGGAATGCCTGCTCGCTGCCGGCTGCCGGGTGCAACTGCTGTATTCGCAGGCGGCCCAGATCGTCGCCCGCCAGGAAATGGATCTGGAACTGCCGTCGCGCCCGGCCGAAGCCAGGGCCGCGCTGCTCGCCCGCCTTGCCGCCCCCCAAGGGGACTTCCTGCCGCTGCCGCGCGCGGTCAACCCGGAAAAACTGGTCGTTTTCGGGCGCGAGGAATGGTTCGCGGCGGTCGCCTCGGGTTCCAACCCGCCCGACGCCATGGTCGTCTGCCCGTGCTCGATGGGCACGCTGGCCGCCATCGCCCAGGGACTGGCCGACAACCTGATCGAGCGCGCTGCCGACGTGGTGCTCAAGGAAGGGCGCAAGCTGGTTCTGGTTCCACGTGAAACGCCGTTCTCGACCATCCACCTCGAAAACATGCTGCGCCTGGCACGGGCCGGCGCCGTCATCCTGCCGCCCAGTCCCGGTTTCTATCATCACCCGCAAACGGTCGCCGACCTCGTCGACTTCGTCGTTGCCCGCGTTCTCGACCAGCTCGCCGTACCGCACACGCTGCTGCAGCGCTGGGGTGCCTGATGGGATGGTTCGGTCTGTCGCGCCCGCAGCCGGCCCCAACGCGGCTGGATATTCCGCTGTTTCCGCTCGACACGGTCCTTTTCCCCGGCGGCGTGCTGCCCCTGAAGATTTTCGAGCAACGCTATCTCGACATGGCGTCGGCGTGCATGAAGGAAGGAAAACCCTTCGGCGTTTGCCTGATTGCCGCCGGCACGGAAGTCGGCAGCGTGGCCGAGCCGCATGAAGTTGGCACGCTGGCCGAAATCACCGACTGGGAGATGGAACAACTCGGCATTCTGATGGTGACAACGCGCGGCGGCAAGCGCTTCCGCATTCTCGACACAAGCGCTGGCACCGACAACCTGCTGCGGGCAACGGTGGAAATCATCGAGGACGATGGCCCGCAGCCGCTCCCGCCCGAACGCCAGCGCCTGCTGCCGCTGCTCCGGCGCATTGCCGGCGACCTGGGACCGGCGCGCTTCCCCGAGCCCTATCGCTACGACGACGCCGAATGGGTGGGTTACCGCCTCACCGAAATCCTGCCGGTGCAGAAACTCGCCAAACAGAAATTGCTGGAACTCCAGGACCCGCTCGCCCGCCTCGAAATCCTTGAAAAGTACCTCGACCAGCGCAAGCTGCTCGGCTGACGGGCTATGCAGCGACCCACGCCCCCATCGCTGTGGGAGGCCCTGCGCTTCTGGCTGAAACTCGGCTGCATCAGTTTCGGCGGCCCGGCCGGCCAGATTGCGCTGATGCATCAGGAGCTGGTGGACAAGCGGCGCTGGATCTCCGAGCGGCGCTTTCTGCATGCCCTCAATTACTGCATGCTGCTGCCCGGCCCCGAGGCACAGCAACTCGCCACCTACCTCGGCTGGCTGCTGCACCGCACGCGCGGTGGCATCATCGCCGGCACCCTGTTTGTCCTGCCCTCGCTGCTGATCCTGATTGCGCTGTCGTGGCTGTACATGGCCTTCGGCCAGACGGCGCTGGTCGGCGGACTTTTCTACGGCATCAAGCCCGCCGTTACCGCCATCGTCCTCCATGCTGCGTGGCGCATCGGCAGCCGTACGCTGCGCAACGAGGCGCTGTGGGCGATTGCGGCGGCCGCCTTCCTCGCCATCTTCGCGTTCGGCGTCCCCTTCCCCGCTATCATTCTCGGGGCTGCAGTGCTCGGCAGCATCGGCGGTCGCGTCGCACCATCCCGCTTCGCGACCGGCGGCGGCCATGGCAGCGCCACAAGGTCAACCGGGCCGGCGCTGATCGACGACGATACGCCGCCCCCCGCCCATGCCAGCTTCAGCCCCAAGCGCCTGCTGCGCATCGTCGGCGTCGGCGGCGCGCTGTGGGCGCTGCCGATGGGGCTGCTGAGCCTGCATTTTCGGCTGGAACCACATGCTGACGCAGATGGGCTGGTTCTTCAGCAAGGCCGCCCTGCTCACCTTCGGTGGCGCCTATGCGGTGCTTCCTTACGTCTATCAGGGCGCCGTCACGCATTTCGCCTGGCTGGATGCGACGCAGATGATCGACGGGCTGGCGCTCGGCGAGACGACGCCGGGGCCGCTGATCATGGTCGTTGCCTTCGTCGCCTTCGTCGGCGCCTGGAATCATGCGCCATTCGGTCCCGACGCCCTTTTTCTGGCCGGCGCGCTGGCGGCGGCGCTGGTCACCTGGTTCACCTTCCTGCCGTCCTTCCTGTTCATTCTGGCCGGCGGCCCGCTGGTCGAAAGCAGCCATCGTGAACTCAGGTTTACCGCCCCGTTGACCGCCATCACCGCAGCCGTCGTCGGCGTCGTCGTCAATCTCGCCGTCTTCTTCGGGTACCACGTGCTGTGGCCAACCGGACTCACCGGCGAATTCGATCCTGCGGCGGCGGTCATCGCCCTGAGTGCCGCCGGCGCGCTCTTCCGGTTCCGGATGGGCGTCATCCCGGTAATCGCCGGCAGCGCCCTGATCGGTCTCGGGCTCCGGTTTCTGGCCTGAATTCCGGGTCGACCGAAGGCGTTCATCCGCGTCCGGCAATCACCGATATAATCAGGCCGACCCGCCGACCATTCCGGAACCTGCGAAACCGCATGACCCGCCCCATCCTGCCTGCGCTGAGCGCCATCGTCCTGTGCGCTGCGGCGCTTTATTTTGGCGGCGGCATTTTCGCCCCGGTGGCTTTTTCGCTGTTCGTGATCGCCATTGTCTGGCCGCTCCAGAAAGCCCTGGAAGGGCGCATCCCGCGCCTGATCGCACTGTTCCTTACGCTTGGCGCGACTGTTCTCGTCCTCGGCGCCTTCGCGTGGACGCTCGTCTGGAGCCTGGGCATGGTCGGCCGCTGGCTGGCCGCCAATATCGGCCGCTTCTATGCCCTCTACGCGCAAACGACGGAATGGCTGGACGGCCACGGCATCTTCGTCGCCGGCCTGCTCGGCGAGCACTTCAACGTCCTGGCGCTGGTTCGCCTGTTCCAGGATGTCGCGGCACGGGTCAACGGACTCGTCGGCTTCGCGCTGATGGTCATCATTTTCACGATGCTCGGGCTGCTCGAAGTCGGCGATTTCAGGCTGAAACTGCGGGCGCTGCATCACAGTGCCAGGGCCGACCGTGTGCTGGGCGCCATCGCGACCATTGCGCGCAAATTCCGCAAATACCTGCTGGTCCGCACCGTGGCCAGCATCCTGACCGGTATCGTCGTCTGGGCTTTCGCGCTCGCCCTCAATGTCGAACTGGCAGCCGCCTGGGGCGTTCTCGCCTTCGCACTCAACTATATCCCGGTCATCGGCCCGCTGTTCGCCACCCTGCTGCCCACCCTGTTCAGCGCAGCCCAGTTTGAATCCTGGCAGATGGCGCTGCTCGTCTTCCTGGGTTTGAACACGATCCAGTTCGTGATCGGCAGCTATCTGGAGCCCCGTTTTTCCGGCAGCGCGCTGGCGATTTCTCCCTTCGTCGTCGTGCTCGCCGTCTTCTTCTGGACCTTCCTGTGGGGCATCCCCGGCGCCTTCATTGGCGTTCCGGTGACCATCGCCATGCTCAGCGCCTGCGAACTTGACCCCGCCACGCGCTGGATCGCGACCCTGCTCTCAGGGCCGGGGCGCGACGGCGCCTAACCGCGGCCGCTGCTCGTAGAGGGCAATCACCTGCGCGCCGACCAGCAGCACGGTGGCGGCGATTTCAAAACTGAGCAACAGCGAAATCGCCGTGGCGAACGATCCGTACAAGACGCCGACCTTGGACAGGGTCGCGAAAAACCACGCCAACAGGTGCCGGGTCAACTCCCACAGCAACCCCGCAGTGATCCCACCGACCAGGGCATGCCGCCACGAAAGCTGGCCGGTTGGCATGACCATGTAGATCGAACTCAGGAGAAGTATCTCGCCGCTCAAGCCGATCAGGTACAACAGGGTGCCGGCAGTACCCGCGAGCGAACGAATATGGCCGAAGACGTTGATCTCGCGCGTGCCCATCGCCTCAAGCGCCGCGGAAGCCAGGGTGACCAGAAGGAGGCCGGCGCCGATGACCAGGATAAAGGCATAGGGAATCAGTGCCGAGGTCACCCAGTGCCTGCTGTGTTTCTTGATGCGATGGTGAAAGATGGTGGCCAGCGATTTTTCGAGCACCGTGAAGGTCAGCGAACTGGAGAACAGCAACGTGACCAGCAACATGCCGCCGGTCACCTCGCGATGCGCAAGAAACTTGCCCAGTTGCTCGACCATCGGCTCGGCCAGGCCGGGCGCCATCAGATCCAGGTAGCGGCTCAGTGTCGCCAGCAACTGCGCCTCGGGCAGGAAGGGCGACAGTGCCAGAACCAGCAGGATCAGCATCGGCAGGATCGACAACAGCATGTAATACGCAATCGCGCCGGCCAGCAACAGGCCCTGGTTCTGCATGAAGGTCGTATAGACACGGCGGACAAAGCGCATCCCGTCGCGTGCGAAAACAAGAACAGGATGCGGATGGCTGAACATGAGGAACCGGGCGGCCCCGTGAAATTGGAGAATGGCCGGCGGAATCGTTACGCCGGCGGCAGCCGAATCAATCTGGAGCGGGCGAAGGGAAACCAACCTAGCTCACACCACAAAATAAGTAGTTGATTTTTCGTGGTTGCCGCAGACCAGTCCTTGTGGATTGGACGTGTAATCGTACCACTCTTCGGACACGTTGAGTGGCCTTCAAAGCCAGACGCTCTCTGGGGAAAACAGTGTGCGTCGGGACATCAATGGACACCTCCACCCAATGATCGCAGCATTTGCGTTTAGGTCGGCCCTGTATCCCAGGGTGACGGTGCGGGATTGACTCTCGGTTCTGGCAATACCAGCCAATCATGTCCGCGCAAACGCCGTTGCTCACGCAAATCACCTTCGAGGTCGTAACCGAGCATTTCGAGGAGGTCTTCGTTGCTATGCCCCCTGCTCATCACAACGCAAGCTGCATCGAATTCGGTCATTCCTTTCGCTATCGACTGATGCCATAGAGTGTCATTCCCGCGTGTCTCCATGGCTGGCTCAGGTAGCCTCATTTCATAGCTGCTCGATGGCATTCCCGTCTCCTGGAACGCACGCTTTTTCATGCACGCACCCACAGAAAGGGAGACATGAAATGCGGTCTGCTGCCGTGGCCTGTGCTTCTGGGCAATTTCTCTGAGTTTTGCTCGGACACGGTGAATGTCGGTTTCGATCTGCGCATGCTCGCTTCTGACCTGAAGGATCGCAGCACCGGTAGCACGCTGTTGCTGAACTGCGGCGGTCAACTCACGATCTGCCCGCACCACCTCGTTATGGGCCAATGCTTCAGGACTTGGATTTTTCCCTTCATGGCGAAACGGCATTTGAGAGATACCGCGTTCGCTGTTGCTGCGATGGTCAATCCGCGCATCACAACCTGCTACCCTGAGCGCATCGTTGGCAGCTGCTGCCCAGGCTTCGCGATAGAAAAGCAGCCGTTCCTGATTCGCCTTTGGCGTGTTGTCCTTCTTGCCCCAATCCACATTTCCAGATTCATCCCTGCCGACTGGGCGATCTGAAATCCACAGATGGCAATGTTCGTTGCCTTGTTTGTGATGAATGCAGGCGACGACATATCGGCCGTCACGGTCTGCAATGGCAGCGGCATAGTTGGCCACAACGGCGATTTGCTGCCGGCGATCCAGTTCATGGGGCAATGCAAATTCGACCTCAAGGCCCAAAGTGGCATCCTTGCGCTTCTCGAAAGCATCGATGCTGCGGAATGCCGCCATCGGCGTATCAAAGAAATCCTCCGCACCAGGAAAGAAGGTCATTGCCGTGATGTCATGGCAATGACGACCCCGTTGCCGGTGCCGTCTCCCGTCATACGGATCGACGATTTCAGCGTCGAGCATGTATGCCCCCAGACCCGATGCAGTACCACCTTTGCGACGCTGAATAGGTCGTGCGTTCAAGTGAAAAATTGCCATGGTGCCCCCTCCCCGTTTGGTGTCGTTTTTCCTCCGGCAGGAGCGCACGCATCACTTGTGATGCATATGTGCGCTCCATCACGGAGGGGTATGTTGTCAGTACGGTTTTTCATATCGCCTGGTTTTTACTCGACATTGTCATATCGAAGATGATAGCTTGTGCAAATCACATTTGACAAATCAATAGCGCAATTATGATCAAAATTCAGGATGTCAGATTCCCGGACTTCGCCGATAACGCCATCGGCAATCGAGTCCAAGAAGATGTTGGGCAGTTGATTCAACGCTCTCAGGATGAAAACTGGCCGGACGAAACAACCAAACGGCTCATTACGCTGACGATCCGCAAAGCGATCGCAGCCGACAAGCTGTCGCAGTTGGCACGCCAGAAGGATGCCGCAATGCTTCGCGTGCAACGCTCGGAAGCTGCCCGCCGGCGTGCACTGGACAGCAAGCGGAAGATCATCGTCGGCGCTGTGGTTTTACGCATGCTCGATGACGCCGCCTGGCGCACACCGTTGATGCAACTGCTTGACGAAAAAGTAACCCGGCCTGCCGATCGCGTGCTGTTCGGGTTGTAGAACAAAAATGGGCGCTCTCGAACCAACAACGCCCATACAATCAGCCGGGATGGCTTGCAAACACAGGAGGTTTCAAATGTCCCTTATGAAGAGAGAGTCGGAGGTAGCACTCCCCCAAAGCGGCCGTTTGACACCATTCGATGCCAGCCTGCTTGAACGCCCGACCGGCGCTGTCTGGTCGCCTTACAACGTCATCGCCTGCTACGACACCGAATACTGCCCGCATGACGGTTTCAATGCCGCCATCGATCCGACCAAGGTCAATTTCTTGCTTTCCATGCAGCTGTCACTGTTCGTTCGACGAGGCCGGGATGAATGGGACTATTTTGAAGAGTTCAAACAACCCGATGGCGACCGCCCCAAGCTCGCGCAACTGACTGGGTGGGCGCTAGACCTGGCAGGCATTCCACGCCGGTCTGAAAAACCCGTACCGATTCTGTTGGTCGCGCATTACACAGTGGCCGAATGGGCAATGCTTGCTGACCGGAACAACTGGAAGGAAGCGTTGACCGCGATCGGCAAGACACTGATCACCGCACGCGATCTGCACATGAAAGCCACGCGGCCCGGCGGACACGCAACAGACATCAGCTTGACGCTGAGGGATACGATGCTGCTGACCCCTGGCCGTGGCAGTCTGGAGAAAGCCAGTTCAATTTGTAGCGTTCCCAAGCTCAAGCTGGAACAGTTCGGACACTCTCGCGCTGACATGCTGCGCCTGTTTCACGAAGACCCCGAACTGTTCAAGTCATACGCGATGACGGATACACGCGCCGGCCTCGAATACCTGGTCAAGATCGGCAACACCGTCGAACGCATCACTGGCGTTGCAAAACTACCGATGACCTTGGGCGGCATGTCTGCCACGGGTTTCCGCGCTTGGCTGGACAGGTCAGGTTACGGTTCCGACGCCTACCATGGCAACATCGAAAAGACGATCCTGGACAAGCGAGGTAAGCAGAAGGTAATCAAGATCAAGAGCATGAACCGACAGCTGAGCGACACGATAGCCATCAGCTGCTTTCACGGTGGCAGGAATTACGCTTCCCGACACGATCACGTCAAACTGCCCCACAACAAACTGGTGGTCGATTTCGACCTAGCGGGCGCCTACCCTGCCGCGATGGCGGTGCTGCCGGCCATTGATTTCAATATTCCGCCAACGCGGGTCACGCATGAATCCGAGCTGTTGTCCTTCTATGCTGCCGCCAACGGTGCTTATCTGCCGATTGGCCTTGGTGAGGTTGGTTTTGAATTTCCCGTGGGTGCCGAACCTTGCCTGCCCGTGTCGTCAGGTTATGGCCTGCTTTATCCACGTATCGGCATCAGTCACTGTGGGCTGCCGGAATTGCTGCTTGCCAAGTCGAGGGGTGCCAAAATCGTTCTGCGTTCCTTCTACAAGTGGCAACCGATCATGGAGGGCGCTTCGGTCATATCTGCTTTCGGCGATTACCTGCGGGTCATCGTCCAGGAACGCGCAAAGCACGACAAGAGCACGATTGAGAACGGTCTGTACAAGGAAGCTGCAAACAGTCTCTATGGCAAGCTTGCCCAGGGCAGCAAGGAACGGAATGTGCGCGACCTTGAGGGCAACTACGCAGAGCTTCCCGAATCGCAGATCACGAACGTGGTGTATGCGGCAATGACCACTTCCCTTGTGCGTGCGGCGCTGTGCTGCATGGAGGATGCCATGGTGCAGGCCGGGGCGGAATTGCTGGCGAGCACTACGGATGGCTGCATGGGGGTTTTCGGGGTAACGGACAATCGGCACTTTTCGCCGAAATCGATGCCTGCGTTCGCTGATCTGATTCCCGAGTACGGGCAGATCACACAGCGTTATCTGGCAATCAAGGCGATGCAGCAAGGCCGAATCAACCTGGGCCTCGACCCCGAAGGCTGGATTGAAGCAAAGCACATCGGCGACGAATACGAGGTTTTCAAAACGCGGGGATACTTCCTTGCCCAGGATGGAAAACAGACCTTCATCGCTAAAGGTGGCCACAAAATCGATGGCCTGCCCGATGACGTCAAGGATGTTCTGGAAGAGCTTTTTGCGGAAGACAAACCCTCAGTGCTTCGCTTCCGTCGCTTGATCAGCTGCTATGACATTGCAGACGGAAAAGCTGACGACCTGGTGAGCAAGAGCGAGGCACGAAGAGCAAACACCGACTGGGACTGGAAACGTGACCTGCTCGAAGACGGCAGCTCAAAGCCTTTCGAGACATCGGTGAGGTCTACCGCCACAGCGAAGCAGTGGCCATCATTCGCAAGCGTGGCAACAGGGCGACACGCGAAGCTGTGAAGCTGAACCTGGCTAGGCGTCAAAATCCATGGCGGGTCAGAACAAACAATCCGACGCATGCTGCTGCGTGCAATCATGCACCATGCGGGCGGGTGGTCACCCGGCAAGCTGAAGCATGCAGAGATTGCCGAGAAACTCGGCGTCACGATTCAGGACATCAAGAACGCCAAGCGCAGGGAATATAGGCCGCAGACGCTACCGCGCGGCCCACTGTTCGATAAGGTTGCAGTAGACCTCTGCCATCGGCTTGGCATAAGTCTGAACGACGGCATGCGGAACGCAGTATGTCTGCCGGAATAGGGGCCGGAGACAAACCAACGTAAGCTGTTGAATGACAGGAAACCAAATCCGGACATTCGACGACATAAGATCGAGCGGCAGTGTCTGAGCGACGCGGACGGAGCGAGCAAGGCAGTGTGCTACCTTACCGGCGGGTTTCAGCTCGCTTGGGCCGCCCAGCCGGCGCGAATTGATGAACTGATGCTTGAATACTGCCCGGCGGATATGACCGCCGAGCAGATCGCAACATGGGCCTGTAGCGAGCGTCAGGCGCCTTCAGCCGGGCAGTCGCCGGGGCGGGTCATGAACTCGTAGATCAATTTGCCCTGCATATCGCGCTGGATCAGCTTAACGCTCACGCCTTGACGTAAGTACTGGCGAACGCCCGCGTTGCTACATGAGTCTTCCAGCAATACGGAGGTGTACTTGGCCGTGTTCTGAGGATTGATCTCGAAGTCATCCGCACGCTTATTCACCATCGTCTTGTGGAAGGTGAGAATCATGGGGCCAACCGTCAGCCTTGTCGAGACGAGTTTCCGCTGACGTCATTTTCGGGTAAGTTTTGTTGAGCGCGATCATGAGACTTTCAAGCTCTTTCTGGGTAATCTTGTGCGCAGATAGGTTCTCGGCGGCAGCGACTTCACGATTCAGCTGGTCTCGCGTCTTCTTCGAATTCGCCGCGACAATCTCGTCTACTTGGGTTTGATCGATCTTGGGATCCGACAGCTTTTCGACCTTGGAGGTGACCGCCAAGTGGATAACGAGCTTGAGTCCTAGACCCAACGCAATCACGATAAGAATTTTTTTGAACATTGTCTTAGCTCGGTAGCAGTTTGGAGGTGGACATCATCGATGACAGGGTGCCAAGCGATAGCAGGCAGACACCTGTGATTCCCAAGAATTGTCATCCAGCCTCTGAAGATTTTCACTTGGCTCACAAGATTGCGTTTGCTCTTGAAGGCAAGCGCAATGACCTGATGGGGCAACGGGAGAATCCAGACAATCACGAACGTGAGCGTCAAATTTAGAGGGTCCCACCAGTGATCACGGCTATCCCCATAGTGGTAGACGATCTCGCTACCCGAATTGCGGCCAAGCTCAGCCAAAATCGCAAAGAGTGAGACACAGATCAGATACCAGATAGCGGTACTGCGAATCAGTTTTGAATCCATGCTTCGACTTTCAGTTAAACAGGCCGACATGCTAACGCAATAGCGGCAGAACCGTGACGAATTGTTGAGCGGGGCCGCCCTGTGTAAAACCGTTATGAGTCGCTCTCCGACCACGAGCAGCTGCTCGTGGCAGCTGCAAAAAAATAGGTTTCCGCTTCTCCTCTAGGCCAAAATGCGGAAATCATGTCATGCCGTTGGGCTATCAGTTATGGTTCCAAAACTTCTGCTCGCGAAGGCAGTTCATTGACGGTACCCCGCTGCACGAGCAGCCCCGTGCCCACCAACGGGATACAATATGCCGCTTAAAATTCTTGGGTATTCTGTCAATAAGACTCGTGCCGACTTCCTGTTCGTGTTTGCCACCGAAATCCTCCAATGTTCAAGCAGCTAAGACGCTGGTTCAACCGGCCGAATAATCCCTCTGGCCATGTTTATTACGCCAAATTGAGGACAGCCCAGGGGGTTTTCTACAAGCTTGGCTATACCAGTAAGTCGTCTCTCGCTGAGCGCCTGGCGTACGGAGGTACCGGTGACGAGAAGCTGATAGAGCACGAGTTTTTCTTTACCTATCGCAAGGATGCCTGGGATGTCGAGCAATCGCTGCTTGAGCATTTCGACAAGCAACGTGCTTTTGGCAAGTTCAGTAAAGACCCATCGAAACCTCTCAATGGCCGAGGCCAGTCCGAACTGTTTTACGATGACATACTGGGGCTTGATGATGCTCTTTATCGTCCGCTGGATGAGGCTACTTTGAAGTCGATCAAGGAAGACGCAAATAGTGCCGCTGAGGGGTGCCTGATTGCTTTGTTGGGCCTTCTGCTGATTCCTTTTACTGCAACCGTGGGGCTCATTGCTCTGGTGATGGGCATCATTGGCTTCTTTGAGAAACCGCTCCCATCTCGCTCTATCAATCCTAAGCGGCCGGTTCACCCGCCGGCGATCAAGACGCTTGTTGAAGAATTGAAGACCGGTTAGCAGTCTGATCAGGCTTTTTTAGTATTGCCCATTATCGGATCGTGGTCCTGCCCTTCGAAGGGCTGCTATCCGGAAAGGACGTACTTCTGCTCATGGCCGACTGTTCTCTCCGCGCAGCACATTAGGCCGTCTATCGTCTGCGGTCACGCCTCCCATAGTCAGATAGCATAGCCTTCCACTTCCCTGCCAGTGGCGAAAAATCAATTCCCCAAAAATCCAGCCGCTTCAGAATCTCTCGCTGAACACCAGGCATCAAATCCTTGCCATAAAGCGCATAGGTGATTGACGCTCCCTGGTGGCCGGCAAGTTCCCTCGCCAGTTCCAAGTTGACGCCATTCTGCTTCAACGCATTGATGAACGTATGCCGGAACGAATGAAACACCTTCTTCCGAGACGTAATTCCCCGTCGATCCAGGTATCGCCCAAACCAGTTGGAAGCGGTCGTTCCATGACGCTCGGTTCCTTTACGTACCTTAGTCTCAGGAAACAACCGGATGTCTTTGCGCCTGCGCCGATACTCAACATATTCAACGAATCCCAGGTCGATCACGGTTGGATGAATCGCACAGACACGCACTGAGTCATCGTTCTTGAGCTGCTTCTCTTGTACAACCGGTTTTCCCCGCCGATCGGTCATTGCATGTCCAAGTTCCCGCTTGTCTAGTTCGCGGTTGATGTCGAGGCACAGGACATCGCCGACCATGACGATATCCTTGGTCCGCAAGCTCATGATTTCCTCCAGACGAGCGCCGGCAAACAGCGCCAGGAGAGGCACCCAATACATGTAGGGCGTTCGACGCTGTGTGCCGATCCGGTCACTTGCAAACTCGTCACAGAGAAAAATTGCCTTCAAGTCATCCGCATCGAAGATGTCGCGCAGCACCTTGCGCTTGGTTTTATGCGTCTCTCGGATCGTCAGTTTTGGACATACGCCATCGGGGATGTAACCTTTCATCGAGGCCCAGGTGAAAAGCTGCTGCACGCGAACGAACCGCTTGTTGACGGTGTGCGGCGCTGACGGCGGCAAATCTGGTAGCTTGAGCAGTTCAGCGATGCTCAGGTCTTTGAAGCGCGGGGTCTTGTTGCGATTCGGCGGCAGCCTCTTGGTTTTCTCGCTGTAGTCGATCAGCGCATCCTTGCTCAATAGGCCAATCGGCGGGTCACCGAGGATCTCGATAAGGTCACGAAAAATGGCCTTGTTGTCGATCCCGGTACGGTGATTCCACTCGCCCTTATTTTCCTCACTGAAAAGCCTGATCACTTCCGACAATCGCCTTGAGCCAGCACCGGCAAATGCGGGCGCTGCCGCCAAGCGGTTGCATGAGCGATGAGTCGTCCGTGTAGTCTCCGCGCGTTCGACGCATCTCGATCTCGATGAGCCTGGCATCGGTGCGCAGAATGCCGCGGGCCAACTCTTTCGCCATGGCGGAATCCGGTGCAGGAACCTCGAAGCCTGCATCACCCGCCACTACCTTGAGGTTGTCATGCGGCTCATCGGACCTGTGCAGGCTCAACCGCTCGCGGGTGTCGCGTGCCATGAATTCCAACGCGATCAACTCAGCCTCGACACCAGCCGGGGTCAACCCATCGCTTTCGGTGCGCCAACGCTCTGAGTCCGCCAGGGCGGTATGGAAATAGTGGTTGAGAACAGTCAGGAGGTCGGTGCGTTTGAGTTCGCGCATGTCGCAAGAATCAAGCTTTGTTTCCAAAACCCTGATTTTCGCAGCAATTTCGACGGCACGGCGAACCGCAACGGCCAGATAGCCGGTGCCAAGTGAGCGGCGCAGCTCATTGCGGCCGATCTGTTCAGCCAGGCGCGGGGAGCAGGTCCAGCGGAAACCGAACAAGCGGCCTCGCTGGTAAAGATAGGGTGCTGATAACGGTTTTCTTGGCATCGTTTCGGACACGTCATCGGACACGTCCACGGACACCTGATACCGAAAAACCAAGCTAACTTATTGATCTATATAGTAGATGGAGCGGGCGATGGGAATCGAACCCACGGCTCTAGCTTGGGAAGCTAGGGTATTACCATTATACGACGCCCGCTCTGGGCAAGAGGCTGCATTCTATGCGCTGCCGCCTCCGGGTTCAATCCTCGCGCAGCTCCCGATACTGGCCGGCGTGAAAGAGCAGCGGCGCGAGTCCGGTTGTTTCGCTGAATTTCTCGACGCGCCCGACGAAAATCGTGTGGTCGCCACCGGCATGGGCCGCCTCGTTGATCACCTCGAAGCTGGCGCAGCAGCCGGACAACAGCGGCGCGCCGCCGAGGCCGGCCTGCCAGGGCAAGCTGGCAAAACGATCAACCGGCCAGGTGGCGAAGCGATTCGACAGATCAACCTGCCCGGCAGACAGCACGTTGATGGCATGGTGACTGGCGTGGCGGAAGGCATCGAGATTGTGCGAGGCGTCGTCGAGACACCAGAGCACCAGTGGCGGATTCAGCGAGACGGCGGAAAATGAATTGACGGTCAGGCCGACCGGCTGGCCGTTCGCGTCGATTGCCGTAACGACGGTCACGCCGGTCGCGAAGCGCCCGTATGCATTGCGCAGGGCTCGGGTGTCGTCCTGAATCTGGCTCATCGGCTCGGGAGGTAATGAAAAGGCCGTATTATCCGTGCTCCGCATCCGCGCGTCGAGGCTGATTTGTCCGCCGAGTTCTCCCTTACTTCCGCCTTTGCCGAGCGTCTGATCGCCTGGCAGAAAACTGCCGGACGCCATGACCTGCCCTGGCAGAACACGCGCGACCCCTACCGGATCTGGCTGTCCGAGATCATGCTGCAACAGACCCAGGTGGCCACCGTCATCCCTTACTACGAGCGCTTCCTGGCGCGCTTCCCGACGCTGCGAGCGCTGGCCGACGCGCCGATCGACGCGGTGATCGAGCATTGGGCCGGGCTCGGCTACTACGCCCGGGCGCGCAACCTGCACCGCTGCGCGCAGCAGCTGGTCGCCCCCCGAGGAGACTTCGTTCGGGGCGCGGTCAACGCCGAAAACTTCCCCAAATCCGCAACGCAGCTCGCCACCCTGCCCGGCATCGGCCGCTCGACGGCGGCGGCCATTGCTGCCTTCGCCTTCGGCGAGCGGGCCGCCATTCTCGATGGCAACGTCAAGCGCGTGCTGTGCCGTTACTTCGCCATCGACGGATTCCCTGGCTCGGCCGCCGTTGAGCGCGAATTATGGGAACTGGCCGAACGCCTGCTGCCGGCAGCCGGCATCGAAGCTTACACGCAGGGCCTGATGGACCTCGGTGCAAGCTTGTGCACGCGCAGCCGTCCGCGCTGCGCCGACTGTCCGGTGGCCGCCACCTGCCAGGCGCAACTGAGCGGCCGCCAGGGCGAGTTGCCCACGGCGCGGCCACGCCCGAAACTGCCCGAGCGGCGCACGGCTTTTGCGCTGATCAGCGACGGCCGCCACCTGCTGCTCGAACGCCGTCCGCCGAGCGGCCTGTGGGGTGGGCTACTGGTGCCGCCGGAAGGGGATGCCGCGACCGTCGCCACCCGCTTCGGCCTGACCGTCGCCAGCCAGCGCGCGCTGGCCCCGCTCAGGCACAGCTTCACGCATTTCCGGCTGACCCTCGAACCCGTGTTGTACCTGGTCAAACCCCCGCCGATGGTGAATGAACCGGGCGTGCACTGGATCGCGCTCGAACGTGCGGCCGAAGCGGGGGTGCCGACGCCGATCAGGAAGCTGATCGGGCAGCTGGCCGCAACCAGCGGCTGATTTTCAGGGCTTTGCCGGAGCGCCTGGCGGCGCCTTGCCGGCAGCTTTTTCCTTGTGTTCGGCAACGCGCGCATCGTGCTCGGCCTGCTTCTGCTGCTGGCGCTGGGCGTCCTGCGACTTGCGCTGCGCCCCCTCTTCCGCCTGCTGTGCCTTTTTGGCCAGCGTTGCCGCTGTTTCGGCCTCGGCTGCGCTGCGTGCGGCCGCCGTCGCTGCGGCGCGCTCCTTCAATTCCGCCTCGCGTTGTGCGGCTTCCGCGGCATGCTGCATGTCGCGCGCGTTCAATTGTTCCTTCTTGACCTGACGCTCGATGGCCTTGCCTTCATTCTCCAGACGGCGCGCTTCCTTGCCCGATTCGATGTAGTCGTCGTAAGCGGAATTCTGGCAACTGTTCACCAGAAACTTCCTGAAGCACGCGGTCTTGCGCTGCTCGAAAAGTATCTCGGCCTCCGCCTTTTGCGCCGCGCCGGCACGCTGCAATTCGCCCGCCCGGGTCAGGCGCTGCTCCCAGTCAGCCAGTTGGTCTGCCGAGCCCGCCTGGTCAGCCGCAGCCGCCAGTCCGCAATGAAACGTGAAGGCGAGCAGGCAGGCGGCGCCGGACAATTTATTGCTGAAGGCGCGGCACGGCAGGGTGGTGATAGGGGAAGGCGGAATCATGGGAGCGAAAACTGACGAAGTGCGGGGATTCTAGCAGCCCGCCGTTATAATCGCCCGCCTCATGATCGCCCTCCGCCAAGTCACCTTCGCCCGCGCCGGCCGCCCGCTGGTCGTCGATGCCAACGTCCAGTTGCACACCGGCTGGAAGGTCGGCGTCGTCGGCGCCAACGGCTGCGGCAAATCCAGCCTGTTCGCGCTGCTTGCCAACGAACTGCACGCTGAATCGGGCAACGTCGAAATCCCGGCCAGCTGGCACATTGCCCGCGTCGCCCAGGAAACCCCGGCGCTGCCCGATGCCGCCATCGATTTCGTCCTCGACGGCGATGTCGAACTGCGCCGCGTCGAGCGCGAACTGGCCGCGGCGGAGGCAGCCGGCGACGGGGAGGAGATCGGTCATCTGCACGCCCGCTACGCGGATATCGGCGGTTACTCGGCACGGGCGCGCGTCGCCGAAGTGCTGCACGGCCTCGGCTTCACCGACGCCGACTTTCAGCGTTCGGTCGCCGAATTCTCCGGCGGCTGGCGCGTCCGCCTCAACCTCGCCCGCGCCCTGCTCCTGCCGCGCCGACCTGCTGCTGCTCGACGAGCCGACCAACCACCTCGACCTCGACGCCGTCTTCTGGCTGGAAAACTGGCTGCAAGAACACGCCGGCCACGCTGCTTTTGATCTCCCACGACCGCGACTTCCTCGACGCCGTCGTCGGCCAGATCATCGCCATCGACCTCCAGCGCCTGACCCTGACCAGCGGCGGCTATTCCGACTACGAACGCGCCCGCGCCGCCCGCCTCGCCACGCAGCAATCCGCCTTCGAAGCCCAGCAACGCGAAATCGCCCACCTGTCGAGCTTCATCGAACGCTTCAAGGCCAAGGCCACCAAGGCCCGCCAGGCGCAAAGCCGGATCAAGACGCTGGAACGCATGGAAATGGTCGCCGCCGCCCACGTCGACTCGCCCTTCCATTTCGCTTTCCGCCAGCCGACCGCCCTGCCCGACCCGCTGCTGACCATCGAAAAAGCCTCGGCCGGCTACGCCGATCACAAGATCATCGACCACGTCACGCTGACCCTGCGCCCCGGCTGCCGCATCGGCCTGCTCGGCCGCAACGGCGCCGGCAAATCGACGCTGATCAAGCTGCTGGCCAATTCGATCCCCCAGCAAGGCGGCGAACGCAAGGAAGCCAAGGCCCTCAACATCGGCTACTTCGCCCAGCACCAGCTCGAACAACTGCGCCCCGACGAATCGCCGCTGCAACACCTCGTCCGCCTCGACCCGACGGCCACCGAACAGGAACTGCGCGACTACATCGGCGGCTTCGATTTCCGCGGCGACATGGCGACGCGCGCCATCGAACCCTTCTCCGGCGGCGAAAAATCGCGCCTGGCGCTGGCGCTCATGATCCGCACCAAGCCCAACCTGCTGCTGCTCGACGAGCCGACCAACCACCTCGACCTCGAAATGCGCGAAGCCCTGACCTTCGCCATGCAGGATTTCGAAGGCGGCGTCGTCTTCGTCTCGCACGACCGCCACCTGCTGCGCACCTGCGCCGACGAACTGCTGCTCGTGGCCGACGGCAGGGTCAGCGAATTCGACGGCGACCTCGACGACTACGCCGCCTGGCTGGCCGCCCGGCGCAACGCCGAGAAGGCACCGGAGCCGGACGTCGCGACAGAAAAAACCGGGCGCCTGCAACAACGCGCCGACGCCAGGGCAAGCCGGCAGGCGCTATTGGCGCAACGCCGGCCACTGCTCAAGGAAATCGAGCAGATTGAACGGAATCTGGCCAGGTGGAACGAGGAAAAGGCCGCGCTGGAGGCGCAATTCGCCGATCCCGACTTCTATGTCACGGTCAACCGGGAAAAAAGCGAGGAAATGCACCGGCAGGCGGGGGCTCTCGGCGAACAGATCGATACGGCGGAAATGCGCTGGCTGGAAGTCCATGAGGCGCTGGAAGCCCTGCCTGCCGTCGAACTGATCGCCCGGAAGCCCGGCGCTTCCAATGGCCAGCCTAATCGCCAGCCTCGCCGCTCCCGCCATCTCTTGAACCGGCAGCCGGATCAACCTGCGCCCAGGCGCTTCGGTCAAAAACGGCGACGGTCTTGCCGGCGAAGGCCTGCACATACTCTGGACGGGCGCCTGCGGGCGGCTTCCTGAAATAGGTGATGACCCGGCCATCGGGGTGACGGGCGAACCAGTCGTCAATGGACTGATCATTGACGGTCTCCGGCGTCCGCTCAAGGCGCCCGAGAAACTGGTACTGCCCGTGGTACTTGGCGAGGTGGGCGACCGGCACGCCGCGCACCTCGAGGTCCTTCAGGTAGCGGGCGATGGGTCGCAGGTCGTAGGCATCCCCTGCCGAGCGGAGCACCGCCACATCGGCGGTGACCACGATCACGACGCTGATTCCGGCCAGCAGGGCAGACGCCGTCTCGAGCCGCGGCTGTTTTGGCACCAACAGCAGCAAGCCCCAGAGCACCAGACCGATCCCCCCCAGTGAAGGCACCTCGGCGATCCAGGCGGCGCCGTTGAAGCGCTGCGCGAGAAGCGGCGCCGCGCCGAGCGCGCCGCCCAGCACGATGCTGATGACCGCCGGGAGCATCTGGCTGCGCCGCGTCACGAGCGGACTGGATTGCACCAGCAAGCGGGCCGCAAGCAAGGCAAAAGCCGCAACCAGGGGCAAGAGATAATGCGCCTGCTTGCCGCTGATGAAGGAAAAGGCGACGAATACCGGAAGCGCCCAGGCGATCGTGAAGCGCAGGCCGGGATCGATTCGTCTGCGCAATGCAGCCAACGCGCGCCAGAGCGGCGGCCAGAACAACCAGGGAAACAGTATGGCCGGCGCCAGGACGAGGTACCACCAGACCGGTGCCCGATGGGCAAAGGAATTGACCATCCGATCGGCAGTCTGGCCCCAGAAAAGCATGTGGGCGTATTCCGGGCCACCGCGCAGCGCCGCCGGTATCGCCCAGGCGAGCACGACTGCCGCCCCCAGCAAGACAGCGAGCAGGATTGCACCATACCAGGCGCCCCAGCCGCGGGCCGGCCGGGTTGTCATCCACCAGGGCGCAAGCACCGCTGCCGGCAGAACCTGCAGGAAAATGGTCGGCCCCTTCGCCAGCAGGCCGCCGCCGAGCGCCAGGCCGACGATGAAGAATCCGCGAGCCAGGCGCCCCTCTGCCGCAGTCAGGATGCCCAGCATGCCAAGCGCCGTGAAGAAGGCGATCAGCATGTCGAACATCGCGGCCGCGGCGAACAACGACCACCACAGGCAGCCGACCAGCAGGATCGGGGCGAGGAGCGCCGCCCGCTCGTCGTCGGGCCACAGGCGCCGGGCGATGCGCCAGGTCAGCCAGGTGGCAGCAAGGCCATAGAGACCGGGCACGATGCGCGGCCACCAGTCATTTACCCCGGTCACCGCCCAGCCGGCATGAATGCTCCAGAACAGGAGCGGCGGCTTGTGATGATAGGGAATGTCGTTGAGCCATGGAACCAGGAAATCGCCGCGTAGCCACATGTTCCAGGCGACGGTGAGATAGCGCGTTTCATCGACCGGCAGAAAGGTGTGGGTGGCCAGCGAGACGCCGGCGAAAAGTGCCCACACGGCGACAACGCCGAGCGCGACGACACGCCTGGCAGCGGGCGAAACCGAGGTCATCGGGTCAGCCGGCGCGCTGATTTTGCCGCCGCTCGCGGCGAATCAGCATCAGATTGCGGGAATAGACGATCGTGCCCGGCAATTGTCCGAGAATGATCACCGGATCGGCGCGGTGAAAGCCGTAGGCGAGCACCGACAAGCCGCCAAGCAGGCTGAGATACCAGAAGCTGACCGGGATGACGCTTTTCTGGTGGCGCTCGCTGTGGATCCACTGCACGATGAAGCGCATCATGAACAAGGTCTGACCGGCCAGTCCAAACGCAAGCCAGGCCAGTTCGACCGCTGGCTGGGCTGTGTACCAGTCCCTCAGCTGATCGATCAGATGTACCAGAAAATAGCCCAGTCCATGTTCCAAGGCGCATCACTCCACGGAGATTTCCGGGCGCCGCGAACGCCGGATCAGCCACATCACGCCGAACAGATCGACGATGCCGACCAGCAGGCGGTCGATGGTCCCGTAATTGGACTTACCCTGCATGCGCTGGCGATGGCTGACCGGAATCGATACGACCTTGCCGCCCCGGCGCTGAACGAGGGCTGGCAGAAAGCGGTGCATGTGGTCAAAATAGGGCAGATCAAGGAACACGTCGCGCCGGACGAGTTTCAGGCCGCAGCCCGTATCCGGGGTCTCGTCGCGCAGCATGCGGCTGCGCACGCCGTTGGCGATCACCGACGAGACACGCTTGATCCAGGTATCCTGGCGGCGCCCGCGCCGATTGCCGCCGACCAGCTGCACCCCGGCCGAGCGTGCGGGATCGGTCACCACTTCAAGCAAACGCGGGATGTCGGCCGGATCATTCTGCCCGTCACCGTCGAGCGTTGCGATCCAGTCACCGGTCGCCGCCAGAACGCCGCTGCGCACCGCAGTGCTCTGGCCGCAACTTTGCCGATGCCGCACCACTTTCAGGTACGGCCGGGTTGTCCTTGCGACAGCAAGCCGCTCCGGCGTTGCATCGGTGCTGCCGTCATCGACATAGACAATCTCGTAATCCAGCTTCCCCTTCAATGCCGCATCGATCTCCTCGATCAACGGCAGGATGTTGTCTGCCTCGTTGCGTACCGGGACAACCACGGAAAGCGTCTGTGCCGGCACGAGCGGCAACGCGGCATTCGCGTCAGGAAAATTCTGGTTCGGCATTTTTCGGGAACGAGGTGGCGATGGCTTGAAAAGGGTCTTGCACCGGCAAGGCTCGGAGCCAACAAAACCTGCGGATTATAACCCGCCAGGGTTGGTGCTCGATGGGCTGGCGATCCGCTCAGGGGCAGACCGGGAATTTCATGAGGGCAGAGAACGAGGAACGCTCGCCAGGCGAAAACGACCGGCCATGCTGCGGTCAACGCCCAAAACAGCCCGAAATCCCTCACCACTCAGGTAAAATTCCGGCTTTTCCGCATCTCTCGCTGGAGCCCAACCGTGCAAATCGTCTGTCTCGACCTCGAAGGGGTCCTCGTTCCTGAAATCTGGATCGAATTCGCCGAGCGTACCGGCATTCCGGAACTCAAGCGGACGACCCGCGACGAGCCGGACTACGACAAGCTGATGACCTACCGCCTGAACATCCTGCGCGAGCACAAGCTCGGCCTGCCGGACATCCAGAAGGTGATCGGCGAAATGGGTCCGATGCCGGGCGCCCGCGCCTTTCTCGACAAGCTGCGCGAGGATTATCAGGTCGTCATCCTGTCCGACACCTTCTATGAATTCGCCCATCCGCTGATGCGTCAGCTCGGCTGGCCGACGCTGTTCTGCCACTCGCTGGAAGACGATGCCGAAGGCATGCTGGTCGATTACCACCTGCGCATGCCGGATCAAAAACGTGAAGCCGTGAAGCGCTTCAGGGAACTGAATTTCACGGTCGTCGCCGCCGGCGATTCGTACAACGACACCGCCATGCTCGGCGAAGCCCACGGCGGCATCCTGTTCCACCCGCCGGAAAACGTCATCCGTGAATTCCCGCAGTATCCGGTCGTACTGAATTACGACGACCTGCGTACTGAAATCGACAAGGCATTCGCCAAAGTCGCCTGACGCCAACGCCCATGCATCGCGACCGCTTCTACACGCTCTCCGCCTCGTGTCCCGACCAGGTGGGCATCATCGCCCGCGTTTCCGGCTTCATTGCCGGCAACGGCGGCTGGATTCTCGAGTCGAGTTTCCATTCGGACGTGCTGACCAGCCGCTATTTCATGCGCATCGAGATCAAGGCCGATTCGCTGCCATTCCTGCTTGCCGAGTTTCGCGAGCGTTTCCGCGTCGAGGTCGGCGAGCCGCTCTCCATGGACTGGCGGATCAATGACAGCGCCGTCAAGAAGCGTGTCGTCATCCTGGTTTCGAAGCAGGAACATTGCCTTTACGATCTGCTGGCGCGCTGGCAGGCAAAGGAGCTGGATATCGAGATTCCCTGCGTCATCTCGAACCACGACACCTTCCGCGGTTTCGTCGAGTGGCACGGCATTCCCTTCCACCACGTTCCGGTCTGCGGCGACAACAAGCAGTCGGCCTATGCGGAAATCCGGCGGATCTTCGAGGACGTGCGCGGCGACACGATGGTCCTCGCCCGCTACATGCAGATCCTGTCGCCGGAACTGTGCGAGGCGCTGTCCGGCCGCATCATCAATATCCACCACTCCTTCCTGCCCAGCTTCGCCGGCGCCCGGCCCTATCATCAGGCCTACACGCGCGGCGTCAAGCTGATCGGCGCGACCTGCCACTACGTGACCAGCGAACTCGACGCCGGCCCGATCGTCGAGCAGGACGTCATCCGCATCGACCATTCCGATTCGCCGGAAGACATGGTGCGCTACGGCAAGGACATCGAGAAAACCGTGCTCGCCCGCGGCCTGCGCTACCATCTGGAAGACCGAGTGCTGGTGCATGGCAACAAGACGGTCGTCTTCCGCTAAACCGGCTGCACTTGGCCGGGCACGGTTGACGGTAAATATCGGGCAAAAATCGCCCGTTCCGCGCCCCGTCCGCCCGGCTCACCCCGGGTTATTTGTGCAAGCCTGTGAAATCGCTCACGGATTTTGCCGATTCGACGAATCCGGCGACAAGGCACCGAGAAATATTTCCTGTTGCACTGCATCACGGACTCCTAACATGGCCCCATCGATCAATGGGACAAGACCGTGCCGGATGCTCTGCAAACACCTCGACTGCTGCTCCTCGACTTGCGCACCCGCAAGCGTCTGGTGCTGCCCGCGGTGCCGGAACTGGTTGCCGTCACCCCCAACCCGTCCGGCGACTGCAAGCAGTCCGGGGTTGCCCTGGGGGTGATGGTCGCGATCGACGGGGAAGCCGCCTACGCCGACTGGCTGCAGCACTTTCACCCGATGTACCCGGAAGGCTTCCCGCACGTGATCCTGCTCGACCCGTACAATCCCGACCTGGCCCGCCGCGCCATCTGCAACAGCGCCCTGGACTGCGCCGCGCTGGATGATGCCGAGCGCATCGAGCTGATCGTGACCCGCCTTCAGGCCAGGCCGCGAAACGCCGGTCCGGAAGCGGTCTCGCCGGCGCGCCTCGCCCACCTGCTGCGCCTCCAGGCAACGTTCGATACCCTGCCCGTCCCGATCTTCGTAAAGGATCGCGAGCGCCGCTACATTGCCTGTAACAAGGCCTTTGAAACCTACATCGGCCAGGCGGAAGGAGATCTCGTCGGCAAGACGGTTTTCGACGTCGCGCCCGAGGAAATGGCGCGCGTGTATGAAAACTCGGATATCGAACATCTGGCGCGCGGTGGTGCCCAGACTTACGAAACGCGTGTCCGCTACGCCGACGGCACAGTGCATGACGTCGTCTTTCACAAGGCGGTTTTTCTCGATGCCGCGGGAAATCCGGACGGCATCGTCGGCGCGATGCTCGACATTTCGGAACGCAAGGCGCTGGAACGGCGGCTCGAGGTTCTGGCGGCGACCGATTTCCTGACCGGCGCCTATAACCTGCGAACCTTCTACGATCTCGCCCAGCACGAGATGTCGCGTCTGGCGCGCAATGGCGGCGACCTCGCACTCGTCGTGATCGATCTCGACCACTTCAAGGAAATCAACGACAACCTCGGGCATGCCGCCGGCGACGAGGCGCTGCGCAGGTTTGTTGCCGTGGTCAGCGAGAATCTGCGGGAACAGGACATCTTTGCGCGGGCGGGAGGCGACGAGTTTCGCCTGCTGCTACCGGATACCTCACCGACAGGAGCCCATCTGGTCGCCGAACGGATTCGCCATGCCGTCAACCAGATCACCCTGGACAGCCCGCGCGGCCAGGTCAGGCTGTCGGTCAGTTGTGGCATCGCCCGTTGCCTGCCCGGCGACGAAGCCCTCGACCGGGCTACCCTGAGCGCCGACGATGCGCTCTATCAGGCCAAGGCGGCCGGTCGCAACTGTGTGCGCCCGGCGCCTGAGCAGACAAGTTACCGGCTGTTTCAGTGAGCCCAGGTACACCGGGCGCCAGGCGCTGCCCGGTGCGCCCACAGAAAATTCTAGAACCCGTCGCTGAGCGCGACGCCGACACCGACGGTCGTCTGGTTCCAGTTGTAATCGATCAGGCTCTCGCCATATCCGGAAAATACCTGCACGTAGCCACGTAGCGGGCCAAGCAGCGGCGGGGTGAACCAGCCGGCCTGAACGGAACCCTTCCCGGTAGACACATTGCCGCGCGCCGACAGCTTGAAGCTGTTGCCGCGCCAGCGATACAGTGCGTTGAGCTCGCCATGGCCGTAATAGTCGGTGATGTCCGGATTGTCGTCCTGGCTCTCGTTTTCCGGCAGCCGATACCAGAGCGTGCCGTACAGGGCGAGGTTTTCGCGCTCGACACCGGCCATCACGAACAGGCGGTCCCAGCTGCGCGAGAGAATGTCCGAGCGCCCGTTCGATTGATGGTTGTAACCGGCATTCAGCAGCTTCAGGTTGAAACCGCCGCCGAGATCGATGTCTGGCCGGTAGCTGACGAACAACTCGGGCATGTAGTTGGTATCGCGGAACGGACGCGACTCGTCGCCGTTGTAGATCTGCCACTGGCTTTGCTGCGTATACGCCGCCCAGACACCCCAGCGCCGGTCGTCGGTCGTCCACAGGCGCGCCTTGAAACTGAGCTGGAACTTGGCCTCGGTATTGTCATAGTTGTAGTCCGTGCCCCGTGCCTGGACCAGCGACGCATACGGAGCGCTGTTGAAGTCGTTCGAATAGCGGGCGAACAGCAGGTAGTTCGAGTTGTGGAAACTGATGTCATAGCGCGGGGAATCGGGATCGAAAGCCCACTGGCTATCGATGATCGATGCCGATCTTGGCGCCGCCGGCACGGCCGCGGCCGTGCCAATGGGCGCGACCGGGGCGGCAGGCTGCGCCGTCGACGCCGGGACGGCGGATTCCTTGCCGGTGACTTCGGCGCGCGCCGCGGCGGCGTCGTAGCAAGCCAGACGCTCCATGCTTGCCGCAATGCTGCGGCAGTCGCCAAGGGAGGTCTGGGCAAGGGCAGCGTTGCTGCCGGCCGTAGCCGCCATGAGCAATGCGCCGGCACAAAACGTGAGCTTGTTATTTTTCATTTAGGTCGGTTTCCTGGTGGGACAGAGGCAAGTGGCCGCAGACGGAACGGCTCAAGAAAAAGGCTGAAAAATCAGCGCGCGATTATCGCATCAAGCATTCGCTACGGCGACGCCCGGCGAAAAAAATGGGCGCCCGAGGGCGCCCGAAGGGAGAGAGACTACGAAACTCTGTTTAGTGGTGGTAGGCGGTTTCGCCGTGCGAGGTGAGGTCGAGGCCTTCACGCTCTTCCTCTTCCGGCACACGCAGCCCGATGACGATATCCACCAGCTTGAAGGCAACGATGGAGACGACGCCGGACCAGACAACCACGGTGCCAACCCCCCACAGTTGGGAGATGACTTGCGCACCCATGTCGAAGTCGCCGACCTTGTTGGCCACGTAGTCATAGACGCCCGTGCCGCCGAGCGCCGGGTCGACGAAGACACCGGTCAGGATGGCGCCGAGGATGCCGCCGACGCCATGGATGCCGAAGACGTCGAGCGAGTCGTCGGCGCCGAGCAGCTTCTTCAGGCCATTGACGCCCCACAGGCAGACGACGCCCGCCAGCAGGCCGATCACGATGCCGCCCATGACGCCGACGAAGCCGGCCGCCGGGGTGATCGCCACCAGGCCGGCTACCGCGCCGGAAGCCGCGCCCAGCATCGAGGGCTTGCCCTTGATCATCCATTCGGCAAACAGCCAGGAGAGCGCCGCCGCGGCCGTCGCCACCCAGGTGTTGACCATGGCCAGCGCCGCGCCGCCCGAGGCTTCGAGGGCCGAACCGGCGTTGAAGCCGAACCAGCCGAACCACAGCAGGGACGCACCGATCATCGTGAAGGTCAGGGAGTGCGGCGCCATCGCGACGTTACCCAGGCCGGTACGCTTGCCCACCATGTAGGCGCCGACCAGACCGGCGATCGCCGCGTTGATGTGCACCACGGTGCCGCCGGCAAAGTCGAGCGCGCCCTTCTGGAACAGGAAGCCGGCAGTGGCACCGGCCGCTTCGGCCGCAGCCGCGTCAGTGTAGGCATCCGGGCCGGCCCAGTACCAGACCATGTGCGCCATCGGGATGTACGACAGCGTGAACCAGATGACCATGAAGACCAGAATGGCCGAGAACTTGGCGCGTTCGGCAAAGGCGCCGACGATCAGGCCGCAGGTGATGGCCGCGAAGGCGCCCTGGAAGATCACGAAGGCGAGTTCCGGAATGACCACCCCCTTGGAGAAGGTCGCCCCGACCGATTCCGGCGTGATGCCCTTGAGAAACAGCTTGTCGAGCGTGCCGAAGAAGGCGCTGCCCTCGGTGAACGCCGCCGAGTACCCATAAACCACCCACAATACGGTGATCAACGAGAAGATCGTGAATACCTGCATCAGCACCGACAGCATGTTCTTGGTGCGCACCAGGCCACCGTAGAACAAGGCCAGACCGGGGATCGACATCAGGATGACCAGCGCGGCGCAGACCATGATCCAGGCGGTATCGCCCTTGTTGGGCACCGGCGCAGGCGCTGCAGCAGCTTCGCCAGGTGCACCGGCCTCAACCAGCGCGACTGCCGCCGCAGCCGATGCCGTACTCCCCGCCACCACCGCACTGGCCGCCGGAGCGGCCACCTTTTCTTCGGCCCAGGCCGGTGCGCCGAAAGCGACGGCGCCGACCAGGGCAAGCAAAGCAAATACGCGTTTCATGATCCGCTCCTTACAGGGCATCGGTACCGGTTTCGCCGGTACGGATACGAATGACTTGTTCAAGATCGAAGACAAAGATCTTGCCGTCGCCGATCTTGCCGGTGCTGGCCGACTTCTCGATGGCCTCGATGACCTGGTCGATCTGGTCGGCCTTGACGGCGGCTTCGATCTTCACCTTGGGCAGGAAATCGACGACGTACTCGGCACCCCGGTACAGCTCGGTATGCCCTTTCTGCCGGCCGAAACCTTTCACTTCGGTGACCGTGACACCCTGCACGCCGATGGCGGACAGCGCCTCACGCACTTCGTCAAGCTTGAACGGCTTGATGATGGCGGTAACGAATTTCATGGCTGGTTCCCCAAAATATTGGATGTTGGTGCTTCCCCGCGGACGGGGAAGCTGCAGACTGGATCAGAAGGACTTGGTGACCGAGGCGACCGCGATGCCACGGCCGGCATCCTTGAAACTCCCGCCGGTCTGGCCATTGCCGTTCAGCGAGTTGGCGAAGCAGTAGAACTCGCCGTTGTTACAGTTGCCGTTGGCGTTGGTGCCGACGTAGGCAAGGCCGAAGACCCAGCCGCTGATGTCCTTGGTCACGCCCAGTTTCCAGTCGGTGTAGCTGATGCTCTGGTCGCCGCTGGTGTTGTAGTTGTAGCCTTTGGCAAACAGGTGCCCGACGTGAGCGTTGATCGCCCAGCCATCGTCAAGCGGGTAGTTGGCCGACAGATCGAGATAGCTGGTGCCCTTGGAATCGGGCAGGCTGAAGTAGTCGGTCAAGGCGTAGTTGTACTTGAGGGTCAGGAATTTCCAGCTGCCGGCGATGTAAAGTTCAAAGTTGTTGACCGTGCCGCTCGCCGTCGCTCCCGGGTTGCTGGCATTGGTATAGGACAGCGGGCCGGCAGTGGAACCCGGGTAGTAGTAATAGAGGGCACCAACGTCGAGGCCGAAATCTTCGGCGAAGGTCGTCTTCCAGCCGCCGTAGAAGTCCATTTCGAGGTTGCCGTCGGCAAAACCGGCGCCGGAGGATATGTTGGAGTTCCAGTTGCCAAGGTAGATGCCGCTCGAATGCGCATAATCGAAGCCGCCTTGCAGGGCCGGCTTGCCGTTGGTCTGGTCGATGCCGCGGAAGCGGTAGCTGGAGAACAGACCGAGGTTGCCGGTGAAGCTGTGGTCGCTGGCGGGTGCGACGGCGTCCTTGGACTCGTCATTGGTCTGGGCCAGGGCCGGCAGGGTGAACAGGCTGGCAAGGGCAACAGCGATAAGGGACTTTTTCATGATGCATCTCCTGCGATGAAGGTTGAAGACAAAGAAAGAAATTGTGCGGAGCAACATGAGCAGATCTCGTGCCAGCTCCAGTTTTTTGATAAGAATCAAGTGCTTCATCCGCTTTGCCGATATTCATCATGCAATCGGCGCACTATATTGGTGCCTCTCACAAGCCCAGCGCACCAGCTACGAGCAAATGCTCAAAAAGGGGCGCGCGGTGCCCTGTGTTAAACTTTTCGCCCACGGAGGAACCCCATGCTCGACCCCAAAACACTGGAAGAACTCGGCAACAAGATGAGCGCGCTGCTCGCCAATTCGCCGGCCCGGGATTTTGAAAAAAATGCCAAGGCTGCGCTGAGCGGCGTCTTTGCCAAACTGGATCTGATCACCCGCGAGGAATTCGATATCCAGGCCCAGGTGCTGGCGCGCACCCGCGAGAAACTCAAGGAACTCGAAGCGCGCGTCGCGGCGCTGGAAGAAGCCCGGCCGGCGCAGTAACCGGGCATGGCGCTCGCCGTCGCACAAAGCCGCGGGCTGGACGGATTGCATGCGCCGCCGGTCACCGTCGAGGTGCATCTCGCCAGCGGCCTGCCGGCGGTCACGCTGGTCGGCCTGCCGGACACCGAAGTCAAGGAAGCGCGCGACCGCGTGCGCGCGGCGATCGTCAATTCCGGGTTTGAATTTCCCGCCAAGCGGATCACCGTCAATCTGGCGCCGGCCGACCTGCCCAAGGAATCCGGCCGCTTCGACCTGCCGATCGCCCTCGGCATTCTCGCCGCCAGCGGCCAGATTCCGACGCAATCGCTGGCCGAATACGAATTTGCCGGCGAACTGTCGCTGTCCGGCGAACTGCGCCCGGTACGCGGGGCGCTGGCCATGGCCCTGCAGACCTCGGGCATCGGCAAGGCGTTCATCCTGCCCGAAGCGAGCGCCCGCGAAGCTGCCCTGACCGGTTGCGAGCGCATCTATGCGGCGCGTTCGCTGCTTGAAGTGTGCGCTCACCTTGCCGGACAGGGCAGTCTTTCCAGGCCTGCTCCGGTCAACCTCGAAAACGAGGCGATTTTCCCGGACCTCGCCGACGTGCGCGGCCAAGGCCAGGCCAAGCGCGCGCTGGAAGTTGCCGCGGCGGGAAATCACTCATTGCTGATGGTGGGTCCGCCCGGTTCGGGAAAATCCATGCTCGCCGCCCGCCTGCCGGGGCTGATGCCCGCCCTCGACAACGAGGCCGCCAAGTCCTCGGCGGCGATCCTGTCGCTGGTCGGCCAGTTCCGGCCTGAGCGCTTCGGCCGCCGGCCCTTTCGCTCGCCGCACCACACCGCCTCGGCCGTGGCCTTGGTCGGTGGCGGCAACCCGCCGCGCCCGGGTGAAATCTCGCTCGCCCACCAGGGCGTGCTCTTCCTCGACGAATTGACCGAATTCGACCGGAAAGTACTGGAAACCCTGCGCGAACCACTTGAATCCGGGCGTATCCACATCGCCCGCGCCGCACGCCAGGCTGAATTTCCCGCCGAGTTTCAGCTGGTTGCCGCGATGAATCCATGTCCCTGTGGCTTCCTCGGGCACAGCAACGGCAAGTGCCGGTGCACGCCCGATCAGGTGGCGCGCTATCGCGGCAAGCTTTCCGGCCCTTTTCTCGACCGCATCGACCTGCTGATCGAAGTCCCGGCGCTACCGGTCGAGGCACTCTCCGGCCACGCCGACGGAGAACCCTCGGCGAGCGCCCGCGGGCGCGTCGAGTCGGCGCTTGCCCGGCAGCGGAATCGCCAGCACAAGGCCAACGCCCGGCTGACGCCGGCCGAAGTCGAGCGCCACTGCACGCCGGACGCAGCCGGCAGCAGCCTGCTCAAGCAGGCCAGCCACAAGCTCGAACTCTCGGCACGCGCCTGGCACCGCGTACTCAAGGTAGCGCGCACCATCGCCGACCTGGCCGGCAGCGCCGAGATTCGCGCTGCGCATGTCGCCGAAGCCATCCAGTACCGGCGCTTCGCGCGTGACTGAACGGCCCGCCGCACCGCGCGGCATCGCCCTGCTGCTCGCGGCGCTGGCGGCGCTCGGGCCGTTCTCGATCGACACCTACCTGCCGTCCTTCCCCGACATCGGCGATAAACTGCAGGCGACGCCGATCGAGGTCCAGCAAACCCTGTCCGCCTATCTGCTGGCCTTTGCCGTGATGACGCTCTGGCATGGCGCGCTGTCCGACCGCTTCGGCCGGCGCCGGATCATCCTCGGAGCGCTGGCGCTGTTCGCGGTCGCTTCCGCCGGCTGCGCCTTCGCCACCAGCATCGGCCAACTGTGGTTCTGGCGGGCGATGCAGGGGGTGACGGCGGGTGCCGGCATCGTCATCGCCCGGGCCATCGTCCGCGACCTCTATGACGGCCCGGCCGCCCAGCGCCTGATGGCGCACATCACCATGATGTTTGCGCTGGCCCCGGCCATCGCGCCAGTGATCGGCGGCTGGCTGCAGGCCTGGTTCGGCTGGCGGTCGGTGTTTGCCTTTCTGGTCGGGATGACCGTGATCCTGTGGGGCGCCTGCTGGAAATTGCTGCCCGAAACCCTGTCCCCGGAAAGGCGCCAGTCGCTCCATCCCGCCTATCTCGGCGGCGCCTACTGGCGAGTGCTCACTTCGCCGCCATTCCTGCTCTCCTGCGCTGCGCTGTCGTTCAACTTCTCCGGTTTCTTCATCTACGTGCTGTCGGCGCCGGTCTTCCTGATGACCCATCTCGGCGTTGCGGAGACGGGATTTCTCTGGCTGTTCGGCCCGGCCATGGGCGGCCTCCTGCTCGGCTCCTGGGCCTCCAGCCGGCTGGCCGGCAAGCGCAGCCCGGCCCGCACGGTCCGCCTGGGCTATGGCGTGATGGCCGGCGCCACGCTGTTCAATCTGGGGGTCAGCCTGGCCTTGCCGCCCGGCTTGCCATGGAGTGTCGCGCCGCTCTTCATCTACACCCTCGGCATGTCGCTGGCGATGCCCAACCTGACGCTCTACGCACTCGACCCCTTCCCCGCCAACCGCGGTATGGCCGCCTCCTGCCAGACCTTCCTGCAGGCCAGCTTCAACAGCGTGGTCGCCGGGCTCATCGCACCCCTCGTCTGGGGATCGCCGCTGTCACTGGCGGCGACGATGGCGGGCTTTCTCACGCTCGGTGCGCTGGCCACCGCGGCGCACCGGCATTCAACCCTGCTGCCACGGTAGGCCGCGAAAGCGCCAGCCGCCCAGCGTGCCGCGATGGAAACTTTCGTCTAACGGCCCCTCGAAGCCTTCGGCGACATTGATCACGTTGGCAAATCCCGCCGCTTCGAGCGCAGACCCGGCCAGCTGCGAGCGCTGGCCGCTGCGGCAGATAAGCAGTATCGGCCGCGCCAGGTCGCCCTTCGCCAGCCGCTTCACCTTGTCCGCGAAGTCGCGATCGATTTCCCAGTCCGGCGCCTCCTGCCACGCGATGTGTTCGGCGCCCACCGGGTGGCCGACGTACATGAACTCGATTTCCGTCCGGCAATCGACGAGCAGCGCCTCCGGGTTGGCCTGCAGGAAAGCGTGGGTTGCTACGGGGTCAAGATGGCGCATCGGGATGTCCGCTGATCGGAGTACATCGGCATTATGAAAGCAAGTGGCAAATGACGTAAACTATCGCCATGAAACTGATCCAATGGCTATCCGCCGCCACGACCGCCCTGATCGCCATCCTGTTGCCCGGTTGCGACGCCGTTGTGCTGCAGGAAATCCGCCCGGGAATCACGACTGCCGACGAAGTCCGCGCCAAAATGGGCAATCCCGGCTTCGAATTCAGGAATGAGGACGGTAGCGTGACCTGGGAATACACCCGCCAGCCGAGCGGCGCGCGCTGCTACATGATCACGCTCGGCAGCAACCGCATCGTGCAAAAAGTCGAGCAGGTACTCAACGAAGCGAATTTCGCGCTGGTCCAGCCGGGCATGCAGCCCGCCCAGGTCCGTCGCCTGCTCGGCCAGCCCGCCCGCGTGGAATTTTTCGACAATCTGCGCGAGGAGGTCTGGGAGTGGCGGATCGAAGGCATGCCGCCGATGGAGGAGACCTACTTCAACGTCTACTTCGACACCGGCAGCGGGCTGGTCAAGAAAGCCGGCAAACGCGTCGCCCCCAAAGGCTAAATAAATCAAGGCGCTTGGCAGTCTGCACGGCGAACAGTAAACTACGCCCTCTGCCGAGGAGCGTTGCGACCCTTTTCATGCCATTGCGTGAATTCCGGGGCCAGGCTCGGCAATGATCAACGGCGCTCGCAAACCCTGAATCCGGTTTGTGGCGCCGTTCGTTCTTGCGGCGTCCCCGGTGCATTTCCGCTTTGCCGAGGTGATCATGCTGCAACCTGACCGTACCACCGAACTCTCCGCCCTTCTCCGGCAACGCCTGCTCGTCCTCGATGGCGCCATGGGCACGATGATTCAGCGCCACGGGCTGCAGGAAGCCGACTACCGCGGCGAGCGTTTCGCCGATCACCCGCATGATCTGAAGGGCAACAACGACCTGCTCGTGCTGACCCGGCCGGACGTCATCGGCGGCATTCATCGCGAATATCTGGAAGCCGGCGCCGACATCCTCGAGACCTGCACCTTCAACTCGACCTCGGTGTCGCAGGCCGACTACAACCTGACCGAGCTGGTCTACGAGCTGAATTTCGCAGGCGCCCGCCTCGCCCGCCAGCTATGCGACGAATTCACCGCCGCCAACCCGGCCAAGCCGCGCTTCGTCGCCGGCGTGCTCGGCCCGACCAGCCGCACCGCGTCGATCTCGCCCGACGTCAACGACCCCGGCTACCGCAACGTCGCCTTCGACGAACTGGTCGCCAATTATTTCGAGGCCATCACCGGCCTGGTCGAGGGTGGCGCCGACGTCCTGCTCGTCGAAACGGTGTTCGACACGCTGAACGCCAAGGCCGCGTTGTTCGCCATCGAAGTCTTCTTCGAGCGGGCGCAGCGCCGCTGGCCGGTGATGATTTCCGGGACGATCACCGATGCCTCCGGCCGCACGCTGTCCGGCCAGACCGCCGAGGCGTTCTGGAATTCGCTGTCGCACATCAAACCCCTGTCTTTCGGCCTCAACTGCGCGCTCGGCGCCAAGGAATTGCGCCAGTACGTCGAGGAACTGTCGCGCGTCTGCGACTGTTACGTCTCGGCCCACCCGAACGCCGGCCTGCCCAATGCCTTCGGCGGTTACGACGAAACGGCCGAACATGCTGGCCGATGAAATCGAGAGCTGGGCCAAGGCCGGCATCGTCAATATCGTCGGCGGCTGCTGCGGCACCTCGCCCGAGCACATCAAGGCCATCGCCGAGCGGGTTGCTACGGTCAACCCGAGAAAAGTGCCGAAAATCGAAAAGAAGCTGCGCCTGTCCGGGCTGGAGCCGTTCAACGTCGGCGCCGATTCGCTTTACGTGAACGTCGGCGAGCGGTCCAACGTCACCGGCTCCAAGGCTTTCGCCCGCATGATCCTCGAAGGCCGCTTCGACGACGCGCTGGCCGTCGCCCGCCAGCAGGTCGAAAACGGCGCGCAGGTCATCGACATCAACATGGACGAGGCGATGCTCGATTCGGTCGCCGCCATGGACCGTTTCCTCAAGCTCATCGCTTCGGAGCCGGACATTTCGCGCGTGCCGATCATGATCGACTCGTCGAAATGGGAAGTCATCGAGGCCGGCCTCAAGTGCATCCAGGGCAAGGGCATCGTCAATTCGATCTCGATGAAGGAAGGCGAAGCCAAGTTCATCGAACAGGCCAAGCTGGCTCGCCGCTACGGCGCCGCGGTGATCGTCATGGCCTTCGACGAGAAGGGGCAGGCCGACACCTTCGCCCGCAAAACTGAAATATCTAAGCGCGCCTACGACCTGCTGCTGAGCATCGGTTTCCCGGCCGAGGACATCATTTTCGACCCGAACATTTTTGCCATTGCCACCGGCATTCCGGAACACGACAACTACGCCGTCGATTTCATCAATTCGGTACGCTGGATCAAGCAGAACCTGCCGCACGCCCACATTTCCGGCGGCGTTTCCAACGTGTCGTTTTCTTTCCGCGGCAACGATGCCGTGCGCGAAGCGATCCACACCGTTTTCCTTTACCACGCCATCAAGGCCGGCATGACCATGGGTATCGTCAATGCCGGCATGCTCGGCATCTACGACGATCTCGAGCCCGAGTTGCGCCAGAAGGTCGAGGACGTCGTGCTCAACCGCCATCCGAACGCCGGCGAAGCGCTGGTCGATTTCGCCCAGACCGTCAAGGAAGGCAAGGCCAAGGACAGCGGCCCCGATCTTTCATGGCGCGAACAGTCGGTGGAAAAACGGTTGGAGCATGCGCTGATCAAGGGCATCACCGACTTCGTCGTGGCCGACACCGAGGAAGTGCGTGCCAAGCTTGAGGCCGCGGGCAAGCCGCCGCTCGCCGTCATCGAAGGCCCGCTGATGAACGGCATGAACGTCGTCGGCGACCTCTTCGGCGCCGGCAAGATGTTCCTGCCGCAGGTGGTCAAATCGGCCCGCGTCATGAAGCAGGCGGTCGCCCACCTGCTGCCCTACATCGAGGCGGAAAAGACCCGCACCGGCCTGGGCTCCAAGGGCAAGATCCTGATGGCCACCGTCAAGGGTGACGTGCACGACATCGGCAAGAACATCGTCGGCGTCGTGCTCGGCTGCAACGGCTACGACGTCGTCGACCTCGGCGTCATGGTCTCCTGCGACAACATCCTCAAAGCCGCACTCGAACATCGCGTCGACATCATCGGCCTGTCCGGCCTGATCACGCCCTCGCTCGAGGAAATGGCCCACGTCGCCAGCGAAATGCAACGTCTGAACATGAAGCAGCCGCTCCTGATCGGCGGCGCGACGACGAGCCGCGCCCACACGGCGATCAAGATCGCCCCCAACACCGATGGCGCCGTGGTTTACGTGCCGGACGCCTCGCGCGCCGTCGGCGTCGCCACCAAGCTGCTCTCGGCCGACCAGCGCGACGGCTACATGGCCGAGATCGTCGCCGAATACAAGGCCGTGCGCAGCGAACACGCCGGCCGCAAGGGCGCCACGATGGTCACGCTGGAAGAGGCCCGGGCCAACCGTTTCACGTGGAACGAGCCGTTCGCGCCGACCATTCCCGACACCCTGGGCCTGCAGACCATCGACCTCGAACTCGAGGACCTCGCGTTATTGATCGACTGGTCGCCCTTCTTCCAGAGCTGGGATCTGGCCGGACGCTACCCCGCCATTCTGGAGAACGAAACCGTCGGCGAACCCGCGCGCCAGCTGTTTGCCGATGCCAAGGCCATGCTGGAAAGAATCATCTGCGAAAACTGGCTGACGGCACGAGCCGTTTTCGGCCTCTACCCGGCACGCGGCGAAAACGAAGACATCATCATCTACAGCGACGAGTCACGGACCAGTGAACTGACGCGCTGGGTCGGCCTGCGTCAGCAGCACAAGCAGCCGGCGGGTCGCTTCAACCTGGCGCTGGCGGATTTTGTCGGCGAGCGCGACTATGTCGGCGCCTTCGCCGTGACCGCCGGGCATGGCATCGAATCCCGGGTGGCCGCGTTCGAAGCAGCACACGACGATTACTCGGCAATCATGCTCAAGGCCCTGGCCGACCGGTTTGCCGAGGCAGCAGCCGAATGGCTGCACCTGCAGGTGCGCACCCGCTACTGGGGTTATGCGACCGACGAGTCGCTCGACCATGAAGCGCTGATCGCCGAGAAGTACAAGGGCATCCGCCCCGCCCCCGGTTACCCCGCCTGCCCCGACCATACCGCCAAGCGCGAACTGTTCGCCCTGCTCGACGCGCCGAACAAGGCCGGCATGAACCTGACCGAATCCTGCGCGATGACCCCCGCCGCGTCGGTTTCCGGCTTCTACATCGGCCACCCCGGCGCGGGATATTTCGCCATTCCCAAGATCGGCCGCGATCAACTGGAAGACTGGGCCGCCCGCAAGGCCATGTCGATCAAGGACGCCGAATACTGGCTGGTGCCGCTGCTCTGATGCTCAGGCGCGACATCGACCTCGCGTCAAGCAATACCCTCGCCCTGCCGGGCCGGGCCGCGCTTTACGCGCGCATCGAAACGCCGGGCCAGCTCACCGACCCGGCGCTCGCCCATGCCCCCCGCTTCATCCTCGGCGGCGGCAGCAACCTGGTGCTGACCGGCGATTTCGCCGGCCTGATCCTGCACATGGCGATTCCCGGCAAGCGACTGCTCGGGGAAGACAGCGATGCCTGGTATGTCGAGGCCGGCGCCGGCGAGAACTGGCACGAATTCGTTGAATGGACGCTGGCCAACGGCTGGCCGGGGCTGGAAAACCTCAGCCTGATTCCCGGTACGGTCGGCGCGGCGCCGATCCAGAATATCGGCGCCTACGGGCTGGAAATTGCCGAGCGCTTTCACTCGCTGACCGCCTGGGATTTCGAAAATCGCTGCTATTTTGATGTCGACCACAACCAGTGCCGCTTCGCCTACCGGGACAGTCTGTTCAAGCAGGAAGGCTGGCATTTCGAGCGGCCGCATGGCCATCACCTCGGTCGTTTTCCGGCTGCCCAAAGCGTGGTCGGCCACCACCCGCTACGCCGACCTGGCACAGGAACTGGCGGCGCGCAAGCTGGCCGCGCCGACCCCGCAGGAGGTGGCCGCTGCCATCATCGCCCTGCGCCGGCGCAAGCTGCCGGATCCGGCGCGGACGCCAAACGCCGGCAGTTACTTTCACAACCCGGTCGTCGACCGTCAGACGGCCGAAAAACTGGCCGGCGACTTCCCTGGCCTGCCCCGCTATCCGCAGCCCGACGGACGGGTCAAGCTGGCTGCCGGCTGGCTGATCGAGCAGGCCGGCTGGAAAGGCCGTAACCTGGGCCCGGTCGGCATGTATGAACAACAGGCGCTGGTACTGGTCAATCGCGGCGGCGCAACGGGCGCCGATGTCCGGCGCACGATGGCGGCGGTACAGGCGGCGGTGCGCGAAAAATTCGCGGTCGACCTCACTCCCGAGCCGGTTTTTCTCTGACCGCCAGGCACCCGGCCAGGCCGGTTGCCAGTGCGTCGGCCATCCGCGCCTGGCGCTCCGGGTCGAGCAGTTCGAGTTCTTCCTCGCGATGCTTGATGACCCCGGCTTCGAACAGCATGGCCGGAAAGCTCGCTTTGTGCAGGACGACCAGATTGTCGTAATACCAGACGCCGTTGACGGCATCGGCGGACTGGTGTTTGCGCGCGTGCCAGGGCGTCGGCTCGAAGCCGGCCCGGCGCAGCCTGGCGCCCGCCGCCGAGGCACAGCGCAAACTGGCGTCAGGGTGCGGATTGCGCCGCGACACGAACAGGCCGAAGCCACGCTTCAACGTCGTATGGCTTGTCTCCAACCCGTCCCAGTCCCAGAACTGCAGGTATTCGGCAGCAATCGAATCGTGGTGGATCGAGATGAAAAAATCGCTGCCGTTCGCCTGTGCCGGACGCTCGGCAAGGCTGCCGATGACGCCGGAAAAATTGACTTCCTGCACGGCGATCCCGCGCGCCATCAACTGCTCGGCCAGCAGTACGGCGAAGACGCGATTGAATTCAAATTCGCTGCGCCCCCGCGCGCTGGTCGCCCCGGGTTCGGCCAGCGTATGCCCGACGTTGACAGCGACGCGCGGCATGGCTGCGATGGTCGCGGTCGACGACAAAAACAGGCAGAAAAAGACCGCGCGCAAGACGCTCATGTGCCGATGGTCTGAGCGCTCGGCAGGCGGGGCCTAGAAATCCGCCGCCGCTTCCCAGACGATGTTGGCGCCCGCGCCACCCTTGGCAGTTCGCTCCAGCATCTCGATCAGCGGCCAGGCGCGCGGTCCGAGCGCTACCGGGGGCTCTTCACCGGCCTCTGTAGCCGCCGCGCCGTCCGCCCCTTCGCCTGCACCGCGCGCTACCGCCTGGCGTAGCAGGTTGGCAGCCGGCTGCATCTCTTCCCGGGTGAAGGTGCCACGCCGGGTTGCTTCCTTGCCGGCGGCACGCAACAGCGTGCCGGCCACTTCGGCGAACATCATCAATTCGCCGCTCTCGCTCGATACAAATGTCACCAACATGATTGATATCCTCTGGCTAGTTCTTTGTGCCGGTTGTCAGACGGCCTGCGCTTCATGCAGAATGGCCGCAGGGGGAACACGCACATGACGCTACTCGATAATGGTAACGCCAATCCCTTCGAGGCGGGGAATGACGAACTCGAGCGCTACGCGCTCGAGGAGTGCGTCAAGCGTCAGCGTCTCGATCACGACGTAACCGTCCTGATCGTTCCGGCAGGCGACTGGGAGCTTGCGGTCAAGTTTGTCCGTCTCGGTGCTGTGGTCAGTCTCTGCGACGCCCCCTCCCTGCAGCAGGATATCGAAGGGCGCATTCGCGCTGCCGGGCTGGGTGATGCGATGTGCTTCGTGCCAGGCGAAGTCGCCAGTCTGCCGGAAGACTTTCCCGGCGAACCGTTCGACATCATTGTGCTGCGGCGCGGATTGTGCGGGCTGCCCTACGAGCAGGCGCGCCGGATCGTGCGGCGACTCCTGCTCGAGTTGCGGATTGGCGGCAAACTGTACGTGTCGATCCTCGGCCTGCATTCCGAACTGGGCGAAGGTTATGCCGGCGTCAACAGCCGGATCGAGGAACGCTATGCCGAGTTGTCGCCGACCATGGTCAAAAAATATGGCATTTCCGGCCCGGTCTGTCTGTATACCGAGCGCAACCTCTTCATGCTCCTGCTCGAAGCCGGCGGCAGCGTGTTGCGCACGATGACCACCACCTACGGCAACGTGAAAGGCGTCGCGGTCCGGGTTTGAGTCGCTTGCGCATCGGCGTCGATCTCGGCGGGACCAAGATCGAAATCATCGCACTCGCGGCAGACGGCTCTGCACTATTGCGCCGGTGCGTTCCGACGCCGCGCGGCGACTACACCGCGACCCTCGGGGCAGTGGCTGCACTGGTCGAGTCAGCGGAAGCCGAACTGGGGCAAAACGGATCGCTCGGCATCGGCATTCCGGGCGCCGAAGCACGGCCCGGTGGCGCGATCAAGAACGCCAATTCGACCTGCCTGATCGGCCGGCCTCTGCGCCACGATCTGGAAGCGCTGCTCCAGCGCGAGATCCGCCTCGCCAACGATGCCAACTGCTTTGCCCTCTCCGAGGCGACCGACGGCGCCGGCCGGGGCGCCGAAGTTGTCTTCGGGGTCATTCTCGGCACCGGCGTCGGTGGCGGCATCGTCGTGCACCGGCAACTGGTGACTGGCGCCAACGCCATCGCCGGCGAATGGGGGCACAACCCCCTGCCGCTCCCGGGCGCCGCCGACCTGCCGCTTCCCGCCTGCTATTGCGGGCGCCGCGGCTGCATCGAAACCTACCTTTCCGGCCCGGCATTGGCTGGCGACCACGCGCGCCATACCGGCCAGAATCTCACCCCGGCGGCCATCGACGAACGCGCCAGCGCCGGCGATGCCGCCTGCGAAGCGACGTTGCAGCGTTACGAAGGGCGCCTCGGGCGCGCGCTGGCCGGTGTCATCAACCTGCTCGATCCGCAGGTGATCGTTCTCGGCGGCGGCCTGTCGAACCTGGAGCGCCTTTACCGCAACCTCCCCGCCTGTTGCGGTCACACATTTTTTCGGTTGATTTCTACACCCGATTTGAGCCGCCCGCACATGGGGATTCCTCGGGGGTGCGCGGTGCGGCATGGCTGTGGGATTGATGGCAAAATTACTCCACCATGGCAAGCATCTCCCTCTTCATCGGCAGCATTGCCGCATTGCCCGACAGCGGGCGGCCGACCGGTATCTACAAGCACCCGGTCGAGGCGCCGCTGCACCTCGGACCTGAAGGCTTTAGCGGCGACCAGCAGGCCGACCGCCGCGTCCACGGCGGGCCGGAAAAGGCGGTTCACCTCTATCCGGCCGCCCACTACGCACGCCTCGCCCGCCAGTTCCCGCAGGCCGCTGCGCAATTGCAGCCGGGCAGCCTGGGTGAAAACATTTCCAGCCCCGCACTCGATGAAGCGCTGGTCCGTATCGGCGACATCTTTCGCCTCGGTGGCGCCCGCCTGCAGGTCTGCCAGCCGCGCAGTCCGTGCTGGAAGATCGACGAACGTTTCGGCGTCGATGGCATGGCCGCCTACATTGCCGAACATCGCCTGACCGGCTGGTATTTTCGCGTCCTGCAGCCGGGTGCGGTTGCGCCCGGCGACCCGCTGGAAGTCGACCAGGTCGCCGGGAACAGCCCCACCCTCGCCGCTGCGCTGATGCTCTGGCAGACGCATCGGCCGCCGCTCCAGGCGCTCAGGGAGCTGGCCGCCACGCCGGGAATTGCCAGCGGCTGGAGCCGCAAGATCAGCGAACGCGCAGCCTGGCTGGAGCGTCATGGCGGACAGGAACCGACCCCACCCCCGGCGTTCCACGTGAAACCGGAGGCGCAATGAGCAGCGTGCCAGATAGCCGCCAGTTATGGATCCGCCTGTTCCTGCCCTTTGCTGCCGGGTATTTCCTTTCCTATCTGTTCCGGACCGCCAACGCCGTCATCGGCCCCGTGCTGGCGCGCGAACTCGGGCTCGGCGACAACGCACTCGGTCTGCTGACCAGCACCTATTTCCTGGCCTTCGGCGCCGCCCAGTTGCCCCTAGGCATGCTGCTCGACCGCTTCGGCCCGCGCCGCGTCGAGGCCACACTGCTGGTGCTGGCGGCAGCCGGCGCCGCGGCCTTCGCCTGGTCCGATACCCTGGCCGGTCTGGCGGTCGGCCGCGCGCTGATCGGCCTTGGCGTCTCGGCCTGCCTGATGGCGTCGTTCAAGGCTTTCTCGCAATGGTTTCCGCCCGAACGCCAGGCCTCGCTGACCGGCTGGATCATGGCATCGGGCGGGCTTGGCGCGCTGGCAGCCGCCAAGCCGCTGGAAATGGCGCTTGGCTTCGCCGGCTGGCGTGAGATCATGCTGGCGCTGGCCGTCGTCACCCTGGGGGTCGCCGGCGCCATCGCCTGGTTCGTTCCGGATAAGCCAAGCGCGGGCAATGGCGCCGGCTTTACTGAGCAACTGGTGGGTGTCCGCCAGGTCTTCGTCAGTCGCCACTTCTGGCGCTATGCGCCGATGGCGTTCTGGATGACCGGTGGTTTCATGGCCGTTCAGGGCTTGTGGGCAACACGCTGGATGAGCGTCATCGAACAGATGGACCGCGCCGCCATCGCTGCCCGCCTCACCTGGATCAGTGGCGCCATGCTCGCCGGTTTCCTGTTCATGGGCTTTTTCGCCACGGCGCTGGTACGGCGCGGGGTGAAGCTTGAACGCGTCTACCTGTTCGCCATGGTCGCCGCGATTGCCAGCCTGGCCTCCCTGGCACTGTTCCCGACACATGGCGGCGACTGGCTGTGGCCGCTGCTTGGCGCCTGTTTCTCGCTGTCGAACATTGCCTATTCTCTGGTCGCCCTCGCCTTTCCATCTGCACTTTCCGGGCGCGCCAACACGGCGCTCAACCTGCTTGCCTTTGCCGGGGCATTCGGCCTGCAGTGGGGCTTCGGGGCGCTCGTTGATACCCTGCAGGCGGGCGGATGGGCGGCGGATGGCGCCTATCGCGCCGCCTTGTTCACGCTGCTCGCCGGACAGCTGGTGGCGTTCGCCTGGCTGGTCGCCTCCGGTCGGCGCGACAGCCGGACTTAAAACTCCAGCGGGTCGACCTCAAGGTGCCAGCGCAATTTTGACGGCGCCTTGATGCCCTCGATCGCCTCCCGCCAGTGCGGCAGAAATGCCTGCATGGCCGGACGCGAGGCAGATTCGGCGAGGAGCTGGCCGCGCTCGAGGTTGGCCAGCCGCGAGAGCTTCATCGGCACCGGATCGTAAAGGGCCACGCTGGGGTGCTCGCGCACCACCGGCAAGGCACACGCGGTGGTCAGAAAGGTAATGGCGTCGGCCATCGCCGGCGCTTCGGCGCGCAGCATCGCCTGGAAAGCATAGGGCGGGAAGCCTGCGCTCTCGCGTTCGCGCAGCAGCGCGGCGGCAAATCCCGGGTAATCGTGGCTGACCAGCGCCGAGTAAAGCGGGTGATCCGGGTACTGCGTCTGGATCAGCACCTCGCCTTTCAGGGCAGCGCGCCCGGCGCGCCCGGCGACCTGCATGAGCTGGGCGAAGAGGCGCTCCGGCGCGCGCCAGTCGGCGGCGAACAGCGCCGAGTCGGCGCCGAGCACGCCAACCAGGGTCAGGTTCGGGAAATCATGCCCTTTGGCCAGCATCTGCGTGCCAACGAGGATATCCGCCGCACCGCCATGGATGCGCTCGAGCATCACCTCCCATTGCTTGCGGCTTTTCACCGAATCGCGGTCGACACGCAGGATGCGCGCTTCCGGAAATTGCTCCTGCAGCCAGCCTTCCAAACGCTGCGTGCCGCGCCCGAGCGGGTGGATATCCTGATTGCCGCAGGTCGGGCAGGCTTTCGGCACACGCTGTTCGCAACCGCAGTGGTGGCAGCGCAGGCGGCGGTCAGCCAGATGCACCACCATGTTGGCCGCGCATCGCGTGCAGCGCGACACCCAGCCGCAGGCCATGCAGGCCAGCACCGGGGCGTAGCCCCGGCGGTTGAGGAAGACGAGGCTCTGTTCGCCGCGCCCCAGACGTTCGCTGATGGCAGCGATCAGCGGCTCGCTGACGCCCTCCTTAAGCACCATCTTGCGCGTATCGAGCAGCCTGACGGCAGGCAGCGTCGCGTCCGGATTCGCCCGCTCGCGCAAATTGAGCAGGCGGTAGCGGCCGCTCTGGGCATTGGCCCAGGATTCCAGCGCCGGCGTCGCCGAGCCGAGCAGCACCGGAATGCCCAGCTGGCGCGCGCGGAACACCGCCACGTCGCGCGCCGAGTAACGCATGCCATCCTGCTGCTTGAACGACGGGTCGTGTTCCTCATCGACGATAATCAGTGCGAGATGCGGCATCGGCGCAAAGATTGCCAGCCGGGTGCCGAGCACGATGCTGGCACTGCCCGCGAATGCCGCACGCCAGTTGCGCTCGCGCGCCGCTTCGGCGAGGTCGCTGTGCAGCGCAACGACTTCCGCGCCGGGAAAGCGGGCACGCACGCGCCCTTCGAGTTGCGGCGTCAGGTTGATCTCGGGCACCAGCAGCAGGACTTGCCGGCCGAGGGTCAGGGCGCGCGCGATCAGGCGCAGATAGACTTCGGTCTTGCCGCTGCCGGTCACGCCATGCAATAAGTGGGCGCTGAAACCGGCCTCCAGGTCGATGGCAGCCAGCACACGACTTTGCTCCGTGGTCAGCGCGGGCGGTATCTGGGCCTCCGTCCGCGCGGGAGGACGTGTTGCGCGCCGGGCCGGCGGATCAAGCCGCTTCATTCCGCCCGGCAGGGCCTGCATCACGACTTCACCGAGCGGCGCCTGATAGTAAGCACTGGCAAACTCGCAAAGCACCAGGAAATCGGCAGGCAAGGGCGGCAGATCGCGCAGGATTTCCCCCGCTGTCTTCAGTTGCTCAAGCGGCCATTCGCTGGCCTCGCCCACGGCAAGTATGACCCCGATCCGGTCGCCCCGGCCAAAGGGAACTCTCACCCTCAAGCCGACATCTGCGGTCGACGCCTCGCTGATTCGATAATCGAACTGACGATGCAAAGGCAGGTCGAGGGCAACACGCAGGACGGGCATGGATGAACCGGTTTATCCAAAAAACGAAGAAAGCTGTTACTGCAATTGGGGGGTCTTTTGGCTTGTCCACAAAAGCTGTGGATAACTTTGTGGATTGCTTTTGGATGATCGCGCCAAGTCACGGTTCTGAAAGGGTTCTGTCACTTTGCCGAAATATTGGGCAATACAACAAAACAATTCAAATCAATGACTTATGCAAATTCGTGATTGTCAAGCAGTGTTCAGAAAAATTCTTGTCGGGAAGGGCAAAACTCTGTGCATAAGTCAAGCCCGAAATCCGACGATTTGACTAGCCACGCAGTAGCCGGCTGTGCGAATGCACCGCTTCGACCAGCGCCGTGACGCTGTCCGGCGGCGTGAATTGCGAAATGCCATGGCCAAGATTGAATACATGGCCGGTGTTGCCCGGTCCGAAGCTGTCGAGTACCTTCTTCGCTTCAGCAGCGACGATTTCAGGCGCCGCAAACAGCACGTTGGGGTCGAGGTTGCCTTGCAGCGTGACCTGGTCACCGACCCGGCGGCGCGCTTCGCCGATATCGATGGTCCAGTCGAGGCCGACCGCGTCGCAGCCGATGGCGGCGATCTTTTCCAGCCACAGTCCGCCATTCTTGGTGAACACGATGCTGGGAATGCGCTGGCCATCCTTCTCCTTCTTCAGGCCGGCCACGATGCGCTGCATGTACTGCAGCGAGAATTCCTCGTAAGCCGCCGCCGACAGCGAACCGCCCCAGGTGTCGAAAATCATCACCGCCTGGGCGCCGCAGTCGATCTGGGCGTTCAGGTAGGAAATCACCGAGTCGGCAGTCACCGACAGGATGCGGTGCAGCAGGTCGGGACGGTTGTAGAGCATGCCCTTGATGTGGCGGAAGTCGCTCGAACCCTGGCCTTCGACCATGTAGCAGGCCAGCGTGTAAGGGCTGCCGGAGAAGCCGATCAGCGGTACCGAATTGTCCAGCGCGCGGCGGATTTCGGATACGGCATCCATCACGTAGCGCAGGTGATCGTAGGGATCGGGCGCGCTCAGGTCGTTGATTTCCCATTCCTCGCGTAGCGGCCGCTCGAAGCGCGGGCCCTCGCCTTCGGCGAAATAGAGCCCGAGGCCCATCGCGTCCGGCACGGTCAGGATGTCGGAAAACAGGATGGCAGCGTCGAGATCGTAGCGCGCCAGCGGTTGCAGCGTGACCTCGCAGGCCATCGCTGGCGACTTGCACAGATTCAGGAAATTGCCGGCCCGCTTGCGCGTTTCGCAGTATTCCGGCAAGTAGCGACCAGCCTGGCGCATCAGCCAGAGCGGAGTGTATTCGGTCTGCTCCTTCAACAGGGCGCGCAGGAAGGTGTCGTTCTTGGGTCGGCTCACGGGGGGACTCCGCCAGAAAATCGGAAAGGCCGAATTATCCGCCTTTCCGCGGCGCAGGTCACTTGCGCCAGAAAGCCGGGGTCAGCACGACCAGCAGCGTGAAAATTTCCAGGCGGCCGAGCAGCATCGCAAAAATGCAGACCCAGGTCTGAAAATCATCGAGCACTTCATACGTCGTCAACGGCCCGACCACGCCCAGACCGGGGCCGGTATTGTTGACCGTGGCAACGATCGCGGTGAAGGCCGAGACGACGTCCAGCCCGGTAAAAACGAGCACCAGCGTCAGGGATACGATGCTGACCATATACATGAAACCGAATGCCAGCACGGCGAACAGGATCGATTGCGGCGCCACCTGCCCGCCGATGCGGACGTTATATACGGCGTTCGGATGCATGGCGCGAACAATTTCGCGGTAAACCTGACGGTAGAGCAGCAAGGCCCGCATCATCTTGATTCCGCCACCGGTCAACCCGGCACTGGTGGCAAAACTGGACAGGAAAAGCATCAGGAGAGGCGCGAAAATCGGCCACAGCGCATAATCGACGTTGGCATAGCCGGTCGTCGTGGCGATCGACACGACATTGAAGGCGGCATAGCGGAATGCCGTGTCGAGATCAGCGTAAACCCCGTCCTTCCAGATGTACACCGCCACCACCGCGACGGCGACGGCACATACCGCAACGAACCAGCCGGCCTCTGGGTCTCTCAGGTAGGGGCGGATCGAGCGCCCGCTGGCGGCCAGGAAAAGCGTGCCGAAGTTCATGCCGGCGATCAGCATGAAAACCATGGCGACGGATTCGATGGCGGGCGAGTCGAAGTACCCGAAACTCGCATCATGCGTCGAAAAGCCACCGAGTCCCATGGTCGAGAAAGTGTGGCACACCGCGTCAAACCATTCCATGCCAGCCAGACGATAGGCGATGACACAGAAAAAGGAAACGATCACATACACCGTCCACAAGCCCTTGGCGGTCTGGGCTATGCGCGGCGTCATCTTGGTGTCCTTCATCGGGCCGGGCGTTTCGGACTTGAACATTTGCCGGCCACCGATACCGAGCAAGGGGAGAATGGCAACCGCCAGAACGATCAGGCCCATGGCGCCGACCCAGACAAGTTGGTGACGCCAGAGATTGATCGACATGGGCAGGGTGTCGAGACTGGAAAGCACCGTCGCGCCAGTTGTCGTCAGCCCGGACATGGTCTCGAAATAGGCATCGGTATGGCTGATGCCGAGGTGCAGCATCAAAGGTACGGCGGCGAACGCCGGCAGCACGGTCCACACCAGAACCACCATCAAAAAGCCGTCACGAACATTCAGTTCGCGTTTGCAGGCGCGGTAGCGAACCCAGAGAAAGGCGCCGCACAGCATGGTCAGCGCGAAGGCTTCGTCGTAAGCGGACTGGGCGCCATCGCCAGTCACATGAGAGAGAATCAGCGGCGCCAGCATGGTCAGGCCGAAAAGCATGATGATCATGCCCAGCGCACGGTAAACAGGGGCGAAACGGGTCACGATCGCCCTCTCAAAGGAAGTGGAAACTGACCTGGAACAGCTTCTCCACCTTCTTTACCAGTTTCTTGCGGGTGCAAAAGACGATCACATGGTCATCCGCTTCGATCACCGTGTCGTGGTGCGCTATGACTACCTCGCCATGGCGGGTTATCGCGGTCCAGTCATCGGTCTGGCCGACGATCACGGTCTGGTCGAAATTGCGCACCAGCGCAGCCACCGTGACCCCGTGCGGCCAGTCGATCTGATCGATACGCTTGCCGATCACTTTCGATGTCTTGGGGTCGCCATGGGCCACCAGTTCAAGCGCCTCTGCCGCCCCTCGGCGCAGCGAATGAACTTCGGCCACGTCCCCCTGCCGGACGTGGGCAAGCAAGGTTCCGATCGACACCTGGGCGGGCGAGATGCCGATATCGATCGGTCCGCCCTCAATCATCTCGGCATAGGCACGCCGGTTGATCAGGGCAACGACCCGTTTGCAGCCAAGGCGCTTGGACAGGCTGCCGGACATGATGTTGTCCTCGTCATCATTGGTCACGGCAAGGAAAAGATCCATTTCCGCAATATTTTCCTGTTCCAGCAAATCCTCATCAGTGACGTCACCCAGCAGAACCAGGGTGTTGTTGAGTTCGCCGGCCAGCAGTTCGGCACGCTCCCGGCGCCCCTCGATCAGCTTGATTTCGTAGCGTTTTTCCAGCGAGCGAGCCAGGCGCAGGCCAATATTGCCCCCCCCGGCGATCATGATGCGCTGCACCGGATTCATCATGCGTCGCAACTGGCGCAGCACCGGCCGAATGTGCTCGGCAGCCGCCAGCAGGAACACTTCGTCGCCGGCCTCGACAACCGTATCACCTTCGGGAAAGACCGGTTGATCGCCGCGAAAGATTGCCGCGATTCGCGCATCCATCCCGGATGGCAGGAGTTCGCGCATGGTTTTGATCTGTTTGCCCACCAGCAGCCCGTCCTCGTAGGCACGGACAGCGACGAGACTGACGCGCCCCTTGGCAAAATCAAGAACCTGCAAGGCCTCGGGAAACTCGATCAGGCGCCGGATGTAATCAGTGATCACCTGCTCCGGACAGAGCGCAAAATCGACGGCGAAATTTTCCGGGCACAGCAAGGCGGCATCCTCGAGGAAATCGCGCGAGCGCAGGCGGGCGATCCGCTTCGGCACGTTGAACACACTGTGCGCCATCTTGCAGGCGACCAGGTTGCTCTCGTCGCTTTGCGTCACCGCGATGATCATGTCGGCATCTTCGGCGCCGGCACTGCGCATCACCGAGGGCGTTGCCGCATTGCCGACCACCGTGCGCAGGTCGAGGCGATCCTGCAAATGCGCCAGACGGGCGCCGTCGGTATCGACGACGGTAATGTCATTTTCTTCCGACACCAAACCTTCGGCGACACTGGCGCCGACCTGGCCAGCCCCCATGATGATCACTTTCATGTGCTTCCCCCTCCCGCCGACGCGTCGCTATTCTTCGCAGCGCTTGCCCAGTTTCACGTCGAGTTGCTTGAGCTTGCGATACAGATGCGTCCGTTCCAGTCCGGAGCGCTCTGCCAGCTTCGTCATGTTGCCACCCTCGAGCCGCAAATGGTGCTCGAAATACAGTTTTTCGAAGGCATCGCGCGCCTCGCGTAGCGGCTGGTCGAGCAGGGGAATCAGCGACGCCAGTTCGTGCTCCGATTGGGCCTCCTGGGGCATCACCCGCTGCACGTCCTCGGCGGTGATATCCTCCTCGAGCGAGGTCAATGCCAGGTTGCGCACCAGCGCATAGAGATCGCTCCAGCTCGCCTCGGGCCGATTGTTCCACGGCTGGGTGCGCAGTGCATTGAGCGCACCGGTCGAAAAGCGCCGCGTCGGAACCTCGCCGCGTTCGACAAAATTGGTCAGCAACAGGCCGGCAATTTCCGGCAAATCGTCGGCGTGTCCGGCCAGTGACGGCATGGCCACCCAGACTTCGCCCAGACGCGCCAGCAGCTTGCTGTCCCAGCCCGCCTCGGCGAGCGCGGGGAGCGGTGCAACGGTGGCGGCGACCAGCTGCAAATTGAGCCTGTCCAGACGGTCAACCGCGAATGCCAGGTTCATCTGCTGCATTTTCCCGAGCACCGCCAGGTCGGGCACGAAGAGCACGCCACCGCTGATCTTTTCGAGCATTTCCTGGGTCAAGGCGCTGCTCACCCCGGACAGATCGAGCCACGGCGCGCGGGGCGGCTTCAAGGTGCGGGCACAGATCTCGGCGATGCCGCCGGTCGCGCCTTTCAGCAACAGGACGGGCGCCTTGGCCGCCGCCTGCTCCAGCCGCCGCTTGAATTCCCGGACGAAGGGTGAGCGCCCGAAAGCCTCCAGGGTCAGTGGCGGACGCTGGTTGGGACTCTCGTGCTTGAGCGCTTTCTGCACGGTCAACAACAGCTTCTGCAGGGCTATCGGCTTTTCGAGAAAATCGAAGGCGCCAAAGCGCGTCGCCTCGACCGCGGTATCGATCGTGCCGTGACCGGACATCATGACCACCGGCATGTTCAGATGGCCCGCCGCATGCCACTCCTTGAGCAAGGAAATGCCGTCCGTATCGGGCATCCAGATGTCGAGCAGGACCAGATCGGGACGCAGTTCACCGCGCACCCGGCGCGCCGCTGTCGCATGTTCGGCCAGACGTACGTCGTAACCCTCGTCGATCAGGATTTCCGACAGGAGTTCGCGAATGCCGACTTCGTCGTCAACGACCAGAATGATTGCCATGATGTGCTTCCTCTTCGATCACCAGAGGCAGGCGGATGTCTATCCGCGCGCCACCTTCCGGTGCATTGCTGATTTCGATGCTGCCGTGGTGTTCCTCGACAATTTTTTTGACGATCGGCAGACCCAGGCCCGTGCCGCGGGCCTTGGTGGTGACATAGGGCTCGAAGATGCGCGACAGCAGCTCGGGCGGAAACCCCGGCCCGTTGTCGGCGATGAGCAGCTGCGCCTGGCGCCCGGCCATCGCGGTCTCGATCCGGATCGCTGGCGCAGCGCGCCCTTCCAGTGCGTCCTCGGAATTGCGCAGCAGATTGTGGATGATCTGGCGCAACTGGGTGGCATCACCGAGCACGGGTGGCAGGCCAGTACCCAGTCGGGTCTCGATATGCGCCGCTGAAGCTTCGTAGAGGCCGAGGACCTCGCCGATCAGTTCGTTGAGGTCGAGCGGCGCCACTTCCGGCGCCGGCAGGCGGGCATAGTCGCGAAAATCGTCGACCATGCGTTTCATCGCCTGCACCTGGTTGATGATCGTCTGGGTGCCGCGCGCCAGCATGTCCGCATCGCCGTTCGTCAGCTTGCCGGCCAGCTTGAACTGCAGGCGCTCGGCCGACAGCTGGATCGGCGTCAGCGGATTCTTGATTTCATGTGCCAGACGCCGCGCCACCTCGCCCCAGGCCGCACTGCGCTGGGCGGCGACGATGCGCGTCACGTCGTCGAACACCACCACGTCGCCACCGCCGCTCGCCTCGGGCAGCCGTGAGCCGCGCAGCAGAAGGATCTGCGGCATGCCGTTGGCCCGTTCCAGCTCGATCTGGGCCTGCCACTCGCTGTCCTGCGACGCGGCAAAATTGTCGCGGATGAACTGGCCGAGAACCTTCTGGCGCGGCCAGGTACCCACCTGCTCGCCGATCAGCCCGGTGAAATCATCGGCCAGAATGGTCAGGGTTCCCTCGTTCACCGTACGCAACACGAAATGCCGGTCGAACACCAGGACGCCGGCCGACAGATTGGCGAGAATCGATTCGAGATAGCCGCGCGCCGACTCGAGTTCGGCCCGATGCCGTTCGTTTTCGTGGCGCGCATCATTGAGCTGGCTGGTCATGCGGTTGAACGACTGGGTCAGCATCCCCAGTTCGTCGCGGCTATAAACCGCCTGGCGCGGCGAAAAGTCGCCCTGGGCCACCGCCTGCGTGCCTTCGGCGAGAATCGACAGGGGCGCCGACAGGCGCCGGGTCATCACGAAAGCCAGTGCAAAAGCACCGAACAACGCGACGAGCACGGTCAACGTCAAAGTCAGGGCATAAATGCGGGTCAGCCCCTGGCGCGCCAGTTGCAATTCCTGATAATCCCGGTAGACCGCCTGCACCGATTCGGCATCATAGGCAAGCGATGGCGGAACCGGCTGGATTACCTGCAGGATACGCGGCTCTTCGAGTACCGTGCGCGCGGACACCGGGACCAGTACGCGCAGGATCAGCTTGCCGCCCTCGCCATCGACCGCCGTGACCGCGCGCGTGGTCCGCGCCTGCTTCAGCTGCGCCGGCGTCGGCAGGTCGGCGAGCAGGCCCGAAATCTCGCTGCTCGCGCTGGACAGCAACTGGCCACCCACCGAAAACAACGCGGCCGACTGCACGCCCTGCTGCTCACGCAGGCGCAGAAGGGCCGAACGCCGACTCGATTCGCCGAGTTCGGAAAGCTCGTAGGCCATGCCGCGCGCCTTTTCGGTCAGATCGGCGAGCAGCGAGTCGAGGGCCGAGCGGCCCAGATGCAGGCCGGACTCCAGCGCCTTTTCGACACGGACGTCGAACCAGCTTTCGATCGAGCGGGTTACGAACTGGACCGAAACGCCGTAGACCAGCGCCCCGGGCAGCACCGCGATCACCCCGAACATCAGCATCAGGCGCAGCTTGAGCCGGGCGCCGAAAATCTGTGCCCGGTAGTCACGCCACAACGAGCGCAGCTGCCAGCTGACCAGCCCGACCATGGCCAGTGCAAGAACCACATTGAGGCCGATCAGCAGCGGGTAGTGGCGGGTGAAGATGCTGGTATCCGCTGCCGTCGTCATCAGCAGCAGGAACCAGGCAATCGCCCCCAGCGTCGCGGCCAGCGCGCCGCCCGCGGCGACGAAACGCTTCACTTGGCCTCCGCCGGCACGGTGACCTGCCAGGTTTTCCAGTCCGAAGCCAGGCTCCAGTCCCGGTTGCCCAGCGCGCTGATCTGGAAGGGCCGCGGCAACTGGGCGACGTCGAGGCGCAAGCGCAACGCGGCGGTGAGCGCTTCCCCCGGACGCACGCCGCTATTGTCGGCACCCTTTTCGACGATCACCCAGTTGCGCAGACGGGAAAGCACGCGCAGGGCCTCGGCCAGGGAATCGAAGGACTGGTGCAAGCCGCCGGTCGACAGCCGGTACTGGCGCGTCAGCGCATGATAGGAAAGCCGGTAGGTCATGCTCCGGCTGAGAACCTTTTCGTCGAGCCAGTACCAGCGTGGCCGCGTCAGTTCGAACTCGAGCGCAAAATGCAGCACGACCCCCTTGGTCACCGCTTCTTCCAGGCGCTGGTTGAGCTCGAAGCTGAAATCGGCAGACAGGACATAGCCGTCTTCGCTCGCCTCGATCTGTGCATTGGCGATGTCGATCTCGGCCGCGAGGAGCGGGCTGGAAACGCTCAGCAACAGCACAATCAACCAGAGGCGGAATCGCTCAAGCATGCTTTTCAAGGAGGCAGTAGAAGAATCCGTCATGGTCGGTAGTCGGCAAGATCTGCTCTTCGCGGGCGCGGCGGGCATCCGGTCGATTGGCCACGAATTGCCCGATCTGCAGCCCGTTTTCTTCGGGGAACACCGAACAGGTAGCGTACAGCAGTTTACCCCCCGGCCGCACGACCTGCCAAAGTGCATCAAGTATTCGCGCCTGGGCAGCGGCAAAGCCGGCAATGTCGGTTTCGCGGCGCAGCCACTTGGCATCGGGGTTGCGGCGCACGACACCGCTCGCGGTGCACGGCACGTCAGCCAGCACGGCGTCGAACGGGCGACCGTCCCACCAGCGGTCGAGCCGGGTGCAATCGGCTGCCATGACCGACGCCCGCAGGCCGAGGCGCATCAGATTCTCCTCGATACGCCGGCAGCGCGCAGGCTTCAGGTCGAGGGCCAGCAGTTCGAGATCCGCCCGTTCCAGCAGATGAGCCGCCTTCCCGCCGGGCGCCGCGCAGGCATCGAGCACGCGGCTCCCGGGCGCGGGGTCGAGCAGCCAGGCCGCCCTCTGCGCGCCCGAATCCTGAACCGAAACCAGCCCCTCGCGAAAACCCGGCAAGCGTTCAACCGGCAATGGCCGCTCGAGGGCGAGCCCGGCTTCGCCGACGGGGGTGGCCGCGATGCCCTCGGCAACGAGGCGGGCCTGGTAATCCGCCCGCTCACAGCGTCGGAGATTGACGCGCAGCGTCATCGGCGGCGGCTCGTTGCCGGCTGCGACGATGCCTGCCCAATCCTCCGGCCAGGCACTCTGCAGGCGGCGCAGCCACCAGTCAGGATGCTGCGCCGTGGCCACCTCGTTGGCAGCGACTGCCGCCAGCAGTTCTGCCTGCCGGCGCAGGAAATTGCGCAGCACACCATTGACCAAGGCGCGGAAACGCCCGCCGGCGATTTCCCCCGCCGCGGCAACCGCCTGATCAACCACCGTGTGTGCGGCATCCGGACGTGTCTCCAGACGATACAAGGCGACCAGCAGCAGCGCCCGCACCTCATCGTCCGCGAGCGGCCTGGCGAGCAGTCTGGCGAGCACGAAGTCGCCGCGCCCGTAGCGGCGCAGGCTGCCATAGACGAGATCCTGCACCGCCGGACGGGCGAGCGCATCAACCCGTCCGAGCAGGCCTTCGGCCAGGCTCTGGCCGGCGAAAACAGCGGCATCGATGCGCGCGGCGTTCACCAGGGCGAAGGCCAGGGAGTTCAGGGCGAGTGCAGACATAGGTTCCGATTATCGCACGCGGCATAATGGCGCAATGCGCCGACTCCTCGTTGCCCTCGGTTTCATCCTCTGCACGCCTTTGGCGCATGCCTGGAACGCCGCCGGCCACCGTCTGGTCGCCGTCATCGCCTGGGAACAGCTTGCGCCGCCGACCCGCGATTTCATTGCCGCGGCACTGCAGCAGCACCCCGATCATGAGCACTGGCAGGCCAAGGCCCGCTCGACCAAGGCGCGCGATATCTTTGCCGAGGCGGCCACCTGGCCCGACGACATCCGCAGGGACCCGCGCTTTTATGACGAGGAACGCGAAGCGCCTACCCCGCCGCAACCCGGATTCCCTGACATGGCGCGGCACAAGCGCTGGCATTACGTCGATCTCGACCAGGACGGCAAGGTGCTGCAGGGCGAACTTGACCGGCAGATCGAGCGCCTGACAAAGTTGTTATGGTCAACCCGGAATCACGAGCAAATTTCCTATGCGCTGCCCTGGCTCCTGCATCTGGTTGCCGACATACACCAACCCTTGCACGTCGGCCGCCACGATGACGACGGCGGCAATGCGGTCGCGGTGGAAAATCCGTTCAACCGGCGCCAGCCGTTCACCAGCCTGCACACCTACTGGGATGACCTGCCCGGCCCGCCCTGGCTGCGCGGCAAACGGCTCGAGCGCGATGCGGCGCGACTGCTCGCCAGCCATCCCCCGCCGGTCCAGGGCACGGTGCAGCATTGGCGCGACGAAAGCCATCGCCTGCTGGCGGCGGCCTATCCGCAGCAAAGCGGCAGCCTGCTGCCCTTCATCGACGAAGAATTTCACCGGCAGGCCCGCGCCACCGCCGATCAGCGCATCGTCGACGCCGGTTACCGGCTGGGCCGTCTGCTTGAAGCCAGCGTCAATTCTCGCGTTTCACGTGAAACGCAATAGAATCGCTCCATGCACGGACTCCACCTGATCGCCGACCTGCACGACTGCCGCTGCCCTTCGGGCTTTCTGCTCGACGCGCCGGGGCTCGAAGCGTATTGCGTGGATGCCTGCCAAAGGCACGGACTGACCGTCGTCGGCCGACTGTTTCATGCCTTCCGCAACCTGGCCGGCGAGGCAGCGGGCGTCACCGGCACCGTCGTGCTCGCCGAATCGCACCTGGCCGTACATACGTGGCCGGAAATCCGCGGCGTCACCCTCGATGTCTATGTCTGCAATTTCAGCGGCGACAACAGCGCCCGGGCCCATGCCTTGTTCACCGAAATGATTGCCGCCTTCGCACCCACCCGCAGTGAAAGAAAAGAGGTGGCGCGCGGCCACCTCCGTTGCGCTACAGTCGCCTAGCCGGCCATCGCGCGCAGGCGGGCGATCCTTTCCGCGGTCGGCGGATGAGTCGAAAAGAGGCCCTTGATGCCGCCACCGGACAGCGGGTTGAGAATCATCATCTGTGCCGTTTCCGGGTGCGCCTCGGCCGGCCCCATCGGAATGCGGCCCTCGGCATACATCTGGATCTTGCCCAGGGCATCGGCCAGCGCCCGCGGCTCGCCGCTGATTTCGGCACCGCCGCGGTCAGCCTCGTATTCCCGGGCACGGGAAATCGCCATCTGGATCAGGCTGGCAGCCAACGGCGCCAGCAAGGCCAAGGCAATGCCGGCCAGGGGGTTGGTCCGCTGTCCGTCGCCGCCGCGTCCGCCGAACAACATCGCGAAATTGGCCAGCGCCGAAATGGCCCCGGCCATCGTCGCCGAAATGGTGGAAATCAGGATGTCACGGTTCTTGACGTGTGCCAGTTCATGCGCCATCACGCCGCGCAACTCGGGCGCCGACAGCAACTGTAGGATACCGGTGGTCGCCGCAACCGCCGCGTGCTGCGGATTGCGCCCCGTAGCAAAGGCATTCGGCTGCTCCTGATTGATCAGGTAAACGCGCGGCATCGGCAGGTCCGCGCGCTGCGCCAGTTCGCGCACCATGCTGTAGAACTGCGGTGCGCTGGTTTCGTCGACCTCGCGGGCGTCGTACATCTTCAACACCATCTTGTCCGAGAACCAGTAGGAGATGACGTTCATCGCACCGCCGAAGACAAGCGCCAGCAGCATGCCTTGCCGGCCGCCGATCATGCCGCCGACGATCCCGAACAGCGCCATGATGGCCGCCATCAGCATTGCGGTCTTTACCCAGTTGAACATGTTCCGATCTCCTCTACGCGGTCGGTTGCCCTGTCAGATAGTTCCCGCGAACGGATTTTCAAGCCGGCACGGCAAATCGGTCGCCGACTGCGAGCGGATGTCCGGCCAGGAACTGCCCCACTGGCAGGCGCTTGCCGCCGGCCTGCTGCAACTCCGTGATGGCCAGCGCCCCGTCCGCGCAGGCAACCACGATATTGTTGCGGTCAACGCTCAATATTTGCCCGAATTCACCTTGCCCGGCGACTGGCTTCGCCCGCCAGACCTTGAGCGTCTGCCCGCCGAGGATTGCCTGCGCGCCCGGAAACGGATTGAAGGCGCGAATATGGCGGTCCAGCTCGGCGGCACTCCTCCGCCAGTCGATCAGGGCTTCCGACTTTTCGATCTTGTTGGCGTAGGTCACGCCTTCCTGCGGCTGCGGCTCGCCCGCGATGGGCAAATTGCCGATTGCCGTGACGGCCAGCCGGGCGCCGAGTTCAGCCAGGCGGTCGTGCAGCGTGGCAGTCGTATCGTCCGGCGCAATCGGAAACGCACCGCGCAGCAACACCGGCCCGGTATCCAGCCCGGCTTCCATCTGCATGATGCAGACGCCGGTCTCGGCATCGCCGGCGAGCAGGGCACGCTGGATCGGCGCTGCGCCACGCCAGCGCGGCAGCAGCGAAGCATGGATATTGATGCAGCCGAAGCGCGGCAGATCAAGCACTGCCTGCGGCAGGATCAGCCCGTATGCGGCAACCACCATCACTGCGGCGCCGATGCCGGAAATTTTTTCCTGCGCACCGCTCTCCTTGAGGCTCGTCGGCTGAAAGACCTCGATGCCCGCCTCCTGCGCCATGCGTTTGACCGGCGACGGCTGTAGCGCCATGCCGCGCCCGGCCGGCCGATCGGGCTGGGTGAGCACCAGTGCCACGTCGTGGCCGGCGTCGATAATCTCTTTCAGCGCCGTCGCGGCAAATTCAGGCGTTCCGGCAAAGATCAGCCTCACGCCGTGACCCGCGCCTGCTTGGCAAGCTTGCCTCTGATGCGGGTCTGCTTCAATTGCGAAAGATGATCGACAAAGACCGTGCCGTTCAGATGATCGATCTCGTGCTGAATGCACACGGCGAGCAGACCCTCGGCCTCCAGCGTGCGCGTTGCGCCAGTACCGTCCTGAAAATGCACGGTCACCCGCTCGGCACGCTCGACTTTTTCGAAGATGCCAGGAACGGAAAGACAACCCTCTTCGCCCTCCTGCCTGCCCTGGCAATTCTCGATGCGCGGATTGATCAGCGCCAGCAACTGGTTTCTCTCTTCGGAGACATCGATGACGACCACCTGCTTATGAACATCGACCTGGGTGGCCGCCAGGCCGATCCCCGGTGCCTCGTACATGGTTTCTGCCATGTCGGCGATCAACTTGCGGATGGAATCGTCAATTTTCACCACCGGCGCCGCGATCTTTTTCAGGCGCGTGTCCGGGAAACGCAAAATGGGTAAGAGTGCCATGGAAAATACCGAAAAATGCTTGCTCGCTTAGGTTATTACGTGCAGAATCTCAAGCAATTCCCGAGATATGGAAGCGGACTTGCCTGACACGATTATGAGACCGTGCAGGTGGCGCCGTGTTCCGTCGGCACTTGAGGTACGACTATGGTACGCATTATATCCGCGCTCATCCTGGCCGTGACGGCCGTTTGTGCATCGGCCGCCGAGCCCCTGAAGCTCGTCGACAATCCCCCTGAAAGCCACGTTGTGGTCAAGGGCGACACGCTCTGGGCAATCTCCGGGAAGTTCCTCAAGGAACCGTGGCGCTGGCCGGAAATCTGGAACATGAATCGCGAGCAGATCAAGAATCCGCACCTGATCTACCCCGGCGAGATCATTTATCTCGACCGTTCCGGCAGCACCCCGCGCCTGCGGATAGGCAAGCGCGTCGGTTCCCGCACCGGCGGTGTCGTCAAGCTGTCGCCCAGCGTTCACTCCGAAGCGGTAAGTCAGAGCATCCCGAGCATTCCCCCGCACATCATCGAACCCTTCATCTCGCGTCCGCTGGTCCTTGACTCGAAGGATCAGGACAGCCCGATCCGCATCGTCGCCACCCAGGAAGAGCGCATGGTGATCGGCAGCGGCGACAATGGCTTCGTGTCCGGCATTCCCGACGCCAGCATCGTCAACTGGCAGATCTACCGTCCCGGCAAACCGCTCAAGGATCCGGACACCCAGGAAATCATCGGTTACGAAGCCTTCTTCCTCGGCAATGCCCGGCTGGTGCAACCGGGTGAGCCGGCCGTGATCACCGTCACCGAAGCCAAGGAAGAAATCTTCCGCGGTGACCGCCTGTTGCCGACACCACCGGCAAACATTATTTCCTATGCCCCGCACCGCCCGGATCGCGACGTCTCGGGCAAGATCATGACGATCTACGGCGACAAGAGCGAAGGCGGCACCGGTGCCGTCGTCTCGTTGAACCGGGGCAGGCAGGATGGACTCGAAGTCGGCAACGTTCTCGCCGTATTCCGCAACCGCATCTCGAAGTCCTTCGACACCGATCTGCGTGTCGAAGAAACGGCGATCCCTGAAGAGCGTTACGCTCTGGCTTTCGTCTTCCGGACCTTCGAGCGCGTTTCCTACGCCCTCATTTTGACTTCCTCGAAATCGGTCAAGGCTGGTGACTCCGTAAGGAACCCGTGACCGACAGCGATGGCCTGGCCGCCTGGCTGCGGCTGACGCTGATTCCCGGAATTGGCGGCGAGACGCAACGAAAGCTTCTCGCCGCTTTCGGTTTACCCGAAGCCGTCTTCGCCGCCGGACGGCTTGCGGCCCGCTCGGTGATCGGCGAACGCGCCGATCTGCTCTTCGATTTTGACCCTTCCGCTGCTGTCGACCACGGCATTGCCTGGGCCAGCACGCCCGGACAGCACATCCTGACCCTTGCCGACGCGGGTTATCCGCCCGCCCTGCTGGAAATCGCCGATCCGCCCAACGTACTTTATGTGCGCGGCAACCCTGACCTGCTCAGGCACCGCGGCCTGGCCGTGGTGGGCAGCCGCAATGCCACGCCGCAGGGCTTACAAACTGCCGAGAGCTTCGCCGGGGCACTGGCCGGGCACGGCCTGAGCATCATCAGTGGCCTTGCCCTGGGCATCGATGCCGCGGCCCACCGTGGCGCACTCGCCGCCGGCGGCATCACCATCGCGGTCATCGGCACTGGCGCCGACCGCCTTTACCCCGCCCGCAACCGCGAGTTGGCGCTGGCGATTGCCGAACACGGTGCCATCGTTTCCGAATTTCCACTTGGCACCCCGGCGATCGCCGCCAACTTCCCGCGCCGTAATCGGATCATTTCCGGGCTGTCGCGCGGGGTACTGGTGGTGGAGGCGGCACCGGAAAGCGGCTCGCTGATTACCGCCCGGCTTGCGGCCGAGCAGGGGCGCGAGGTTTTTGCGATCCCCGGCTCCATCCATTCGCCGGTCGCGCGCGGTTGCCACAAGCTGATCAAACAGGGCGCCAAACTGGTCGAGGCCGCGCGCGACGTGCTTGAAGAACTGGGCGAACTGGAAGCATCCGCGATACTTCCCATGCAAGCCGCGGCGGCAAACGACAATCCATTGCTCGCTGCCCTCGGCCACGATCCCTGCGGCCTCGACGACCTGCTCGAACGGACCGGACTGGCGACCGACCACCTGCTCGGCGAACTGCTGGCGCTCGAACTCGCCGGTCAGGTCGTCACTTTGCCCGGCAATCGCTACCAGCGCCTCGCCTGAGTCCCTCCCCATCTATAGACGGCTTGCCAAGCCGCGCGCCGGGCACTTATCATGCCCCGGCATCCAACCGACAGAACCCATGACAAAAAAGCTGATCATTGCCGAAAAACCCTCCGTTGCCGCTGACATCGCCAAGGCGCTGGGGGGGTTTACCAAGCACGACGACTACTACGAAAGTGAGTCGCACGTGCTGTCGTCGGCCGTCGGCCACCTGCTGGAACTGTCTTGCCCAGAAGAATTCGAGGTCAAGCGCGGCAAATGGTCCTTCGCCCACTTGCCGGTCATCCCGCCGCACTTCGCGCTGAAGCCGATCGAGAAGACCGAATCACGGCTCAAGGTGCTGGCCAAGCTGATCAAGCGCAAGGATGTCAGCGGCCTGATCAACGCCTGCGACGCCGGGCGCGAAGGTGAATTGATTTTCAACTACATTGCCCAGCACACCAAGTCGGGCAAGCCGGTACAGCGCCTGTGGCTGCAATCGATGACCCAGGGCGCCATCCGCGACGGTTTCTCGCGCCTGCGTAGCGGTAACGAGATGCAGGGGCTCGGCGATGCCGCCGTTTGCCGCTCGGAATCCGACTGGCTGGTCGGCATCAACGGCACGCGGGCGATGACCGCGTTCAATTCGAAGACCGGCGGCTTCCATTTGACCACCGTCGGCCGCGTGCAGACCCCAACGCTGGCCATCGTCGTCGAGCGCGAAAGGAAAATCCGCGAATTCAAGCCGCGTGACTACTGGGAAGTCGAAGCCGAATTCACCGCCAAGGCCGGCAGCTACAAGGGCAAGTGGTTTGACGAAGGCTTCAGGGGCAAGAACGACGACGAACATGCCCGCGCTGACCGACTGTGGGAACAGAACAAGGCCGATGCCATCCGTGCGGCCACTCTGGGCAAACCCGGCGATGTCACTGAAGAAGCCAAGCCGGAAACCCGCCTGTCGCCCGGCCTTTTCGACTTGACGACCCTGCAGCGCGAAGCCAACAGCCGCTTTGGTTTCTCGGCCAAGACCACGCTATCGCTGGCCCAGGCCTTGTACGAGAAGCACAAGGTGCTGACCTACCCGCGGACGGACTCACGCTGCCTGCCGGAAGACTATCTGGCCACGGTCAAGGAAACACTGACCGTACTTACCGGCCAAGGCGCCGGCAAGGGTCACGATGAAGTGCTGCTCGCCCGTTATTCGCCGTTTGCCCACCAGATCCTGGCACGCAACTGGGTGCTGCCCAACAAGCGCATCTTCAACAACGCCAAGATCACCGATCACTTCGCGATCATTCCGACCCCGCAGGCCCCCAAGCACCTGAACGAGCTCGAACAGAAACTTTACGACTTCGTCGTCAGGCGCTTCCTGTCCGTCTTTTTCCCGGCCGCCGAATACCTGGTCACCACCCGCATCACCCGCGTCGAAGGCCACCCCTTCAAGACCGAAGGCAAGGTGCTGGTCAATCCGGGCTGGCTCGCCGTACATGGCAAGGAAGGCCAGGAAGGCGATGAGGGCAACCTGGTTGCGGTCAACGCCAAAGAAAGGGTCAAAACCGACGAAGTCACCGTCAAGGCCAACGCCACCAAGCCACCGCCACGCTACTCGGAAGCCACCCTGCTCTCGGCCATGGAAGGCGCCGGCAAGATGGTCGACGACGAGGAATTGAAGGCAGCGATGGCCGGTCGCGGGCTCGGCACGCCGGCGACGCGTGCCCAGATCATCGAAAACCTGATCGGCGAGCAGTACATGCACCGCGAAGGCCGCGAACTGATCCCGACCGCCAAGGCCTTCTCGCTGATGACCCTGCTCAACGGCCTCGGCATCACCGAACTGACCCAGCCGGAACTGACCGGCGACTGGGAATGGAAGCTCGGCCGCATCGAAAAGGGCGAATTCACCCGCGACGAGTTCATGCGCGAAATCGCGGAGATGACCCGGCACATCGTCGAACGCGCCAAGACCTTCGACAGCGACACCATTCCGGGCGATTTCGGCGTGTTGACGCACCCTGCCCGCGCTGCGGCGGCCAGATCCGCGAAACCTACAAGAAATTCCAGTGCGGCGGTTGCGACTACGCGCTGTGGAAAATCGTCGCCGGCCGCCAGTTCGAGCCGGCCGAAATCGACACGCTGATCACCGAAAAGCAGATCGGCCCGCTCACCGGCTTCCGCAACAAGATGGGCCGTACCTTCGCCGCCGCCATCAAGCTGAACGACAACATGGAGCCGGAATTCGATTTCGGCCAGGACAAGGCGGGCGACGACGCCAATGCCGAACCCGTCGATTTCTCCGGCCAGCAGAGCCTGGGCAAATGTCCGAAGTGCGCTGCCGGCGTCTACGAGCATGGCACCGCCTACGTCTGCGAAAAATCGGTCGGCCCGGCCAGGACCTGCGACTTCCGTTCCGGCAAGATCATTCTGCAACAGCCCGTCGATACTGCCCAAATGCAGAAATTGCTGGCCGACGGCAAGACCGATTTGTTGAAGGAATTCGTTTCCAACCGCACCCGCCGCAAGTTCTCGGCCTACCTGGTGGCCAAGGACGGCAAGGTCGGTTTCGAATTCGAAAAGAAGGCGCCAGCCAAGAAGGCTGCGCCCAAAAAAGCCGGCGCCTGAGTCGCGCCGTCCGCTCAACCCAGTCTCAGCCACCGGCTGAAGGAGAATATTGATGATTGGCAAATCGGCTCTCCGCCGCTTGCTCGCCGTTGCCGTGCTCGCCACGGCAACGCTGGCCAGTGCGGAAACGGGTGTTAGCGACAACAGCATCGTGATCGGACAGTCCGTTCCATTGACCGGCCCGGCTCAGGAACTGGGCATCGAAATGCGGCTCGGCGCCAAGCTTTATTTCGACCAGATCAACAGTCAGGGCGGGGTCAACGGGCGCAAGATCAAGTTGCTCACACTCGATGACGGCTACGAGCCGGACCGCGCCACGGCCAATACCAGGCAATTGATCGACAAGGACAACGTCTTCGCCCTGTTCGGCTATGTCGGCACACCGACCGCCCTCGCCGCACTGAAGGTCTCCAATCCGGCGGATGTTCCCTTTTTCGGTGCGTTCACCGGTGCCGAAGCGCTGCGCACACCCTTCAATCGCCTGGTCTTCAATGTCCGGGCAAGCTATTACGACGAGACGGAAAAAATCGTCGAGCAATTCACCTCGCTCAACGTCAAGCGCATCGCCGTCTTCTACCAGAACGATGCCTACGGCAATGCCGGTCTGAGCGGGGTCGAAAAGGCGATGGCCAAACGCGACCTCAAGCTGGTCGCCACCGCCACGGTCGAGCGCAACTCGAGCGATGTTGCCGCCGCGGTCAAGACCCTGATCGCGGCCAAGCCGGACATGGTGGTGATGGTCACCACCTACAAGTCGAGCGCGGCATTCATCAACGCCATGCGTGCCGCTGGTAGCGCCGCCCAGTTCTATACGGTCTCCTTCGTCGGCAGCCGGGCGCTGGCTGACGAACTTGGCCCCGCCGGCTCCGGTGTCGGCATTTCCCAGGTCGTGCCGTTCCCCTGGTCGCGCACCGTTCCCATCGTGCGCGACTACCAGAAACTGCTGGCCGTTTCGGGCGGCGGTCGCGACGTCTCATTCACCAGCCTCGAAGGCTACATCGCCGCCAGGGTATTCGTCGAAGGCCTGCGCCGGGCCGGCAAGGATCTGACCCGCGACAAGTTCATCTCGGCCATGGAAAACCTGCGCAATTTCGATGCCGGCGGTTTCGCGGTGAACTTCGCCCCGGGCAACCACAACGGCTCGAACTTCGTCGAACTGACCATCATCCGCAAGGACGGCAGTTTCCTGCGCTGAATCCCGCCGACGCCGCGCTGAGGTTTCACGTGAAACCTCAGCGTACCGCAGTGGCCCCAGGCAGCGGACAGGACAGGATCGCCGCCCGAACCGCATCGATCGCCTGCGGGCGCGGGAAGGTCACCCGCCAGACCAGCCCGACGGTACGCGCTGGCGGGACGCCGGCAAACGGCAAGACCCTGACCATCGGCTCCCGATCGATCAGCGGATCGGCGGCCGTACTTGGCATCACCGCCACGCCGGCGCCGCTCGCAACCATGTAGCGGATAGTTTCCAGCGAACTGCCTTCGAGCGAATGTGCCAGTGCGTCCGGCGCCGCGAGGCGGGGACAGGATTCCAGCACCTGGTCGCGAAAGCAGTTGCCCTGACCAAGCAACAACAAGTCCTGACCATCGAGTTCTTCGGCTGCGACAGCTGACCGGCCGACCCAGGGATGGGCGGCCGGGACGACCACGCGGAACGGCTCTTCGTACACCGCTTGGGCGACCAGTCCCGGTTCGGCGAAGGGCAGCGCGATGACGATGACGTCAAGTTCGCCGGCCTTGAGCGCCGGAATCAGGTTGCCGGTAAAGTCTTCCTTGAGAAACAGCGGCATCCTGGGCGCCTGCCGGTTCAGAGCCGGGATCAGCTGCGGCAGCAGGTAGGGGGCAATCGTGTAGATGATGCCAACGCGCAACTGGCCGCTCATCGGGTCGCCCGTCGCTTCGGCAATTTCTTCCAGCTTGACCGCCTCGTCCAGCACGCGCCGGGCCTGTACGACGATGCGTTCACCGAGGGCGGTGATCCGCACGTCGGAAGCGCTGCGCTCGAACAGCGCCGCGCCGAGCTGGCCCTCGACCTTCTTCAGCGCCACCGACAGCGTCGGCTGGCTCACATGGCAGGCTTCGGCCGCCCTGCCGAAATGGCGCTCACGGGCAAGCGCGACGATGTAGCGCATTTCGGTCAGGGTCATGGCGAATAGCCCAGTTTTTTCAGGTCGACCGCAGCCAGCCAGCGCCATTCGCCGGGCTTCAGGTCGGCCGGCAGAACGAATTCGCCGACCGCCTCGCGATGCAGTGCCTCGACCCGATTGCCGGCTGCGGCGACCATGCGCTTGACCTGATGGTACTTGCCCTCGGTAACCGTCAACCGCAGCAGGTTCTCACCGGCGATCGCCGCCGCGGCAGCGCAAACCGGCGCCGGCTCGTCGTTGAGCAGCACACCGGCGAGCAACTTGTCGATCTGCGCCTGGTCCGCCGGGTGCTTGGTCGTCGCCAGATAGACCTTGGGCACCTTGCGCTTCGCCGACGACAGCACGTGGTTGAGCTGGCCGTCGTCGGTAATCAGCAGCAGGCCGGTGGTGTCCTCGTCGAGGCGGCCGATCGGCTGCACGCCGCGTTCGCGCAATGGTGGCGGCAGCAGTTCGAGAACGCTCGGGTGATGCTGCGGCTTGCGCGAACACTCGTAGCCGGCCGGCTTGTGCAGGACCAGGCTGGCGAATTCGGCATAGGGCCAGTCGATGCCGTCGACCGTGAATATCAGCCCTTGCGTATCGACTTCAGCAAAGGGATCGTCGCAGACCAGACCATTGACGGCGACGCGCTCATGCCGGATCAGCGCCCGGCAAGCCTTGCGCGAGCCAAAGCCATGCTTCTGGAGGAGGCGTTCTAGTTGCATGGCGCCGATGCTACCATCCACCCATGAATTTCGAACATCTCATCCAGATCAACGACCCGGAAAATCCGCTGGTCCATCCCCTGAGCCGCGACCAGCTCTGGCAAGGCTTGCTGTACCGCGTCGAAAACCCGCTTCCTTTCCTGCCCGGACTGGAATCGTGCACCATCCTCGAGCGGCACGGCAGCGAACTGTTGCGCGAGCTTGACTTCGGTCCGGCCACGATCCAGGACCGCGTGACACTTGCAGAAGCCCACTGGGTACGCTTCGACATCGTTCCTTCCGCGACACATGCCGGCGGCAGCCTGACGATCAGCATCGAGGAGCCGGAGCCAACCTTCCTGTTCCTGCGTTTTGCTTATCGGACGACTCTGGCCAGCAGCCCGAATTCCGAAGAGCGAGCCTACATCGAGTACGTCAAGTCGGCCTATCACCAGTCCGATATAGACTGCGTCAGGATCATCCGCATGCTGGCCGCCGGTGTTGACCGTCAGTGACTGCAACCCGAGGGAATAACCATGGATGAGCACAAATTGGCAGCGCTTGTGGTTGAGCAAGCCCACGCCACATCCGTCTCCGGGGTACTGCAATCCCTGGACAGCCATGCCGACGGCCTCACCGCCGCCGCCGCGGCCGAACGCCTTGCCGCGGTCGGCCCCAACCGGCTGCCGTCGCCCCCCAAGGAAGGTCTGCTGAAGCGCTTCTTCAAGCATTTCCACGACATCCTGATCTACGTCCTGATCGCCGCCGCCGGAATCACCGCCCTGCTCGCCCACTGGGTCGACACCGGCGTCATTCTCGGCGTCGTCACCATCAATGCGATCATCGGTTTCATCCAGGAAGGCAAGGCGGAGCAGGCCCTGGAAAGCATCCGCAAAATGTTGTCCCAGCACGCCCAGGCCCGGCGCGACGGCGAGTGGACGCAGATCGACGCCGCACTGCTGGTGCCTGGTGACATCGTCCGTCTACGCTCCGGCGACCGGGTTCCGGCCGACCTGCGGCTGATCGAGGCCACCGGCCTGCGTATCGAGGAATCGGCGCTGACCGGCGAATCCGTCCCCGCCGACAAGGACATTGAGCCAGTCGACCAAAATTCCGGGATCGGCGACCGCCTGGGCATGGCCTATTCGGGGACGATGGTGGTGGCCGGGCGCGGCATCGGCGTCGTCACGGCGACCGGAGCGGGTACCGAGCTCGGCCGCATCAACCGGATGATCGCCGAGGTGGAAACACTGCAGACGCCGCTGACACGCCAGATGGCGCAGTTCGGCAAAATTCTCTCGGCAGTCATCGTCGGACTGGCGCTGCTGATGCTTGGAATCGGCCTCGTCCTGCATGACTTCCCGCTCGGCGAGGTGCTGCTGGCTGCCATCGGCTTTGCCGTCGCCGCCATTCCGGAAGGACTGCCCGCCATTCTCACCATTACGCTGGCCCTTGGCGTCCAGCGCATGGCGCAGCGCAACGCGATCACCCGCAAGCTGACAGCCATCGAAACCCTCGGCTCGATCACCGTCATCTGTTCCGACAAGACGGGTACGCTGACCACCAACGAAATGACCGCACGCCACGTCGTCACCCGGGGCGGACAGCTATGACGTCAGCGGCACTGGCTACCGGCCGGTGGGCGAGATCACGCTCGACGGCGAGCTCGTCACGCTGGCCGAGCACGCCCATCTGCATGCGTTGATTGAAGTCATCGCGGTAGCCAACGACACCCGGGTCAGTGAGGAAGACGGCCAGTGGAAGGTGACCGGCGAACCCACCGAGGGCGCGTTGCGCACACTGGCCAGCAAGGCCGGCTTCGATTCCGGCAGCCACGAGCGCCACGCCGCCATCCCCTTCGAGTCAGTCAACAAGTTCATGGCGACGCTGAACACGACTCCGGCCGGGGTGCGGCGCATCATGCTCAAGGGCGCCCCCGATCGCCTGCTCGACCGTTGCCGGGAAGAACTGGGCGAAGACGGCCAGCCGCAAGCCATCGACCGCGCCTTCTGGGAAGGCCGGATCGATGCGTTGAGCCGCGACGGTCTGCGCGTTCTCGCTGCCGCCGCCTGCAAGGTCGATGACGGCAAGGAGCATCTGAGCATCGAGGATCTCGACGACGGAATGATATTCCTTGGCCTCGTCGGCATCATCGATCCGCCCCGGCCGGAGGCGATCGTAGCAATCAAGTCATGTCACGAGGCCGGCATCCGGGTCAAGATGATTACCGGTGACCATGCCGGCACGGCCCGGGCAATCGGTATCGAGATGGGCCTGGGCGCGGCCGACCGCCTGAAGGTGGTCACCGGCAGCGAGATCGAGGCCGCCACGGACGAGGAACTGCAGCAGATCGTCCAGGATTCCGGCATCTTCGCCCGCACCAGCCCCGAGCACAAGCTGCGCCTGGTGATGGCCCTGCAGGCACGGGGCGAGGTGGTGGCAATGACCGGCGACGGGGTCAATGACGCCCCGGCGCTGAAGCGCGCCGATGTCGGTGTCGCGATGGGGATCAAGGGTACCGAGGCGACCAAGGAAGCTGCCGAGATCGTCCTTGCCGACGACAACTTCTCGTCCATCGAACGCGCCGTCGAGGAAGGCCGTACCATCTACGACAATCTGCGCAAGGCCATCATGTTCATCCTGCCGACCAACGGGGCGCAGGGCCTGGTGATGCTGGTTGCCGTCGTGTTCGGCCTGACCCTGCCCCTGACCCCGGTGCAGATACTCTGGGTCAACATGATCGTCGCCATCACCCTGGCCATGGCACTTGCCTTCGAGCCTGCCGAACCGGGCATCATGCAGCGACCACCGCGCAAGCCGGGAACGGCCATCCTGAGCCGCACCTTCCTGTGGCGGGTGGCCCTGGTCTCGCTGCTCATCGGCGGATCGACCATCATCATGTTCGAGATCGAACTGCGTCTCGCCATGCCGCTCGACGTCGCCCGCACCATGGCGGTCAACACCCTCGTCATCACCCAGGCCTTCTACCTGTTCAACAGCCGCTTCCTGCATGAATCGAGTCTGCGCCCGAGCCTGCTTTTCACCAACCGTGCCGCCTGGATCGCCACCGGCATACTGCTCATGCTGCAGCTGGCCTTCGTCTATCTGCCGGTGATGAACACCGCTTTCGGCACCGCGCAGCTAGAACTGCGTCACTGGCTCGTGCCACTGGGCATCGGCATCGCGCTGTTCCTGCTGATCGAACTGGAAAAGCGCGTGATGCGGGGAACCACCTGAAGCGCTCGCTGCCACAGTCAACCGAATCCAGCCCCGTAAATTTTCACCAAAACCGACTATGCCCGAAGATCGCAAGACCATTGTCAGCAAACGACCCGACGGCGCACACCTCGCCCCGTTTGCCGCAATGCTCGCCGACTGGCTGCGCAACCCGGCCTTCCAGAAACTGATGGCCCTCGGCTTCACCACCCGCATTCCCAGGAGGGACGCTGCGTCATGATCGCCAGCGCGCTGCGTCGTTCACTGTACTTCGCCTTCGGCTGGTGGATCGCCGCCGAGGGCAACTTTGCTGCGTGGCCGCTGGCGCTCATCGGCATCGGCGCCGCCACTGCCGCCAGCCTGTGGCTCCTGCCACCATCGACTACGCAACACATCGCGTTCACCCGCCTGCCGGCCTTCCTCGTCTTCTTCATCGGCCAGTCGCTGCTGGGTGGCGTGCAGGTCGCCCGGCTGGCCTTTCAACCACGCTCCGCCTTGCAGCCGGGCCTGCTCGAATTGCCGATGACCCTGCCCGCTGGCCTGCCGCGCCTGCTCCTGACGGCGACGCTCGGCCTGATGCCGGGCACGCTCGGGGTGCGCCTCGGCACAAGCACGCTGCGTATTCATGTGCTCGATACCAGCCTGCCGATCAGGCAGCATGCCGATGTTCTCGCCGGGCACATCGCCCGCCTCTTCGCCACCTCCCGATGACCGGCCTGGAACTGCCAATCGCCCTTTTCCTCCTGGTCAACCTGGCTGCCGCGCTATGGCGGGTGGCGCGCGGCCCGACGCCGGCCGACCGCATGCTGGCGGCCTTGCTCTTCGGCAGTACCGGTGCCGGCATCCTGACCCTGCTGGCGTTTGCCGGCGGCGGTCCGGCGCTGATCGACGTGGCGCTGACGCTGGCCCTGCTCGCCGCCATCACCGGCATCGCTTTCGCGCAACGTTCCTGGAAAAGGCACGGCGCTCACGATGGGGGCGAAGACGATGCCGCTCCTTGACCTGATCAGCGGCAGCCTGCTGCTCATCGGCGCCTATTTCTTTTTCGCGGGCACCGTCGGCCTGCTGCGTTTTCCTGACGTGTATACCCGCCTGCACGCGCTGGCCAAGGCCGATAACCTGGGACTGGGCTGCATTCTGGGCGGGCTGGCACTGCAGGCCGACAGCCTGGCGCTGGCGCTGAAACTTCTGGCGATCTGGCCGCTCGCCCTGATCGCCAGCGCCACCGTCGGCTACACCATCGCCCGGCGCGCCGACAGCCTGGGCATCAGCCCGTGGGAGCAGCCCAAGCGATGACTCCGGCGCTTGTCTTCGACGTCCTGCTCGCCGCGACGCTGCTGTGGAGCGCCTGGCGCACCCTGAGCACAGTCGCAGATCGACCGCGCTGTAGTCATGTTCATCGTCTTCGGCCTGCTGCTGACCCTCGCCTGGGCGCGTCTCGACGCCCCGGACATCGCGCTGGCCGAGGCGGCGATCGGCGCCGGACTGACCGGCGCACTGCTGCTCGACGGCCTGGCAGCCCTGAAGCGAACGGGCGCGACCCGCCCGGCGGGAAGGACAGCCGTGAAGGTCACAGTCCGCATCGTCGTCATCAGTGTCCTCGGGCTGCTTGCCAGCGCGCTGATTACCGCGCTGATCACCCTGCCGCCCGCCACGATCCGGCTGCCCGCTGCCGTCGCCGGCGACCTGGCCAACAGCGGCGTCAGCCATCCGGTCACCGCGGTGCTGCTCAATTTCCGCGGCTACGACACCCTGCTCGAAGTCGCGGTATTGCTGCTGGCACTGGTCGGCATGCTGGCCGTCGGCCTGCCACCCGCGCATCCCGGCATTTCGCGCAACAGCATGTTGCCGACCCTCGCCCGCTACGCGCTGCCGCTGATGGTTCTTGCCGCCGTTTATCTGCTCTGGGCCGGCGCCCACCGGCCGGGCGGCGCCTTCCAGGCGGCAGCGGTGCTTGCCGCTGGCGGCGTACTGCTCAATCTGTCCCGGCTCCAGGCCCACTGGTTGCCGGCCAGCCGCGCTCCCCGCATGGCCATCGCCGGCGGCTTCCTGCTGTTCCTGGCCATTGCCGCCGCCCTGCTCGCCCACGGCGGCCTCTTGCGTTATCCACCGGAACAGGCCGGCCTGTTGATCGTGCTGATCGAAAGCGGCCTGACCGTGTCGCTGGCCGTCAATCTCGCTGCCTTCTTCCTGCTGCGGTCAACGCCGGAAAATGGCCAAATTCCGCGGGCGCCGGCGCCGGGAGAGCGCACATGAGCAGCGGCCTCCTCTATGCGGCCACCGGCTGTCTGATCTTCGTTCTCGGGCTCGGCGGTGTCATGCTGCTCGACCACCTGCTGCGCCGGATTCTCGCCTTCAACCTGATGGGCAGCGGCGCCTTCCTCGTTCTCGTCGGCCTTGCCCAGCGCAACGGCACGCCCGATCCGGTGCCGCAGGCGATGGTGTTGACCGGCATCGTCGTCGCCGTCGCTGCCACCGCCCTGGCACTGACCCTGGCGCGGCGCTGGCACGCCCTGACCGGGCGCGACGAGATCGGCGCAGCGGGCAACCAGCGAGGACCGGGTGACTGACACGCTATTCGTCCCGCTCGTCTGGCTGATCCTGTTGCCGCTGCTGTGGGCGACGCTCGCCTACATGCGCGGCGCAGAGCGCGGCGGCCGCCTGGCCATTGCCGGCCTTGCCGCCCAGCTGGCCCTGGCCGGCGCGCTGGCCGGCGACATCGCGGCACACGGCCCGCTCAAACATGTCGTCGGCGGCTGGCCGGAGCCGCTTGGCATCGCGCTGGTAGCGGATGGCCTGTCAGCGGTCATGCTGCTGCTCACCCAGGGCGTCACCCTGGTGCTTGCCATTTACGCCCGCACTTACTTCAAGCCCGGTGCCAGCCCCTGGTTCTGGCCGCTGGCCGGATTCCTGGTTGCCGGGATGAATGCCCTCTTCCTGTCCGGTGACCTGTTCAACCTCTACGTCACGCTTGAACTGGTCGGGCTGGCGGCGGTCGGCCTTGTCGCTGCCGGCGGCACGGCCGGCCAGATCGCCGCAGCGCTGCGCTACCTGCTGGCGACGCTGCTCGGCTCCGCCGCCTACCTGTTCGGCGTCGCTTTGCTCTACGGCAGTTACGGCACCGTCTCCGCGCGTCTGCTCGGCGAACTGGTCGGCGCCGACGCGCCCCTTGCCGTCTGGCTGGCCGGGGGCCTGATGCTGGGCGGCCTGTTGCTGAAGACCGCCCTCTTCCCGCTGCATTTCTGGCTGCCGCCGGCCCACGGCGGGGCGCCGGCGCCCGTTTCGGCACTGCTTTCGGCACTGGTGGTCAAGGCCTCCTTCTACCTGATACTGCGCCTCTGGCTTGGCCCTTTCGCCAGCCTTGCCCCGCTGATCGCCTGGTTGCCGGCCCTGTTCGGTGCCAGCGCGATTTTCTGGGGATCGTGGATGGCGATCAAGACCGACCGCCTGAAAATGCTGGTCGCCTACTCGACGGTGGCGCAGATCGGCTACCTGTTCCTGATCTTCCCGCTGCTGGGCAATGGTAGCCTGGCGCTACAGGCAGGTGTGCTGCATGGGGTGGCACACGGCCTGGCCAAGGCCGCCATGTTCATTGCCGCCGGCACGCTGATCAAGATCAGCGGCAACGAGCGCGTACTCGGCGTCACCGGCGCTGCCGATCACCTGCCGGTGACCGTCTTCGCCTTCGCCTTGGCCGGGGTCAGCCTGATGGGCCTGCCACCCTCGGGCGGTTTCCTGGCCAAGTGGCTGCTGATCAGCACGGCACTGGCGCAGGGCCAGATATGGATCGCCGGCGCCGCCATCGGCGGTGGCCTGCTCGCCGCAATTTATGTCTTCCGCGTCCTGCGCCTTGCCTTCCGTTTCTCGACGGCGGGTGGAACGACCCCGCCGGCCCGGCCCGCGCCGCAGCTGGAATGGACCGCATTTGCGCTGGCCGCCGCCAGCATCGCTCTGGGCCTGTTCGCCATGCCGGTCGTCTCCCTGCTCGAAGGGGTCGCGCCATGAGCATCAACGAAATGCTGCCACTGGCCGTGATCGCCTCCTCGCTCCTGCCCGGACTGCTCATCTTCACCCTGCCCGAGGAAAATATCCGGCTGCGCACGACCCTCAACCTGTTCGGGGCGCTCGCCAAGCTCGGACTGGTCGGCGCCCTGCTCTCCGGCGTCGCCGCCGGCGAGGACTACGGCTTTCGCCACACCGTCCTGCCCGGCGTCGAACTGGTATTCAAGGCCGATGCCCTGGCGCTGCTCTTCGTCAGCCTGTCCGCCGTACTCTGGCTGTTCACCACCCTGTATGCCATCGGCTACCTCGAGAACGCGCCGCACCGCAGCCGCTTCTTCGGCTTTTTCAGCCTCTGTGTGACGGCCACCATGGGCATCGCGATGGCCGGCAACCTGTTCACCTTCTTCGTATTCTACGAACTGCTGACCCTGGCTACCTTCCCGCTCGTCGTTCATCGCGGCACGCCACAAGCAATCCGCGGCGGCACCATCTATCTCGCCTACACGCTGGCCGGGGGCGCCCTGCTGCTCGCCGGCATCGTCTGGCTGAACCAGCTTGCCGGGCATTCGGAATTCGTCCAGGGCGGCATCCTGGCAGGGCTCGCCGGCGTGCATCCGGCAGCGCTGCAAGCCGCCTTCGTGTTGCTGATCGCCGGCGTCGGGGTCAAGGCGGCGATCGTTCCGCTGCACGGCTGGCTGCCGCAGGCGATGGTCGCCCCGGCACCGGTCTCGGCCTTGCTGCACGCGGTTGCCGTGGTCAAGGCAGGCGCCTTCGGGGTAGTGCGCATCATCTATGAAATCTACGGCATCGAGTTCGCCCAGTCGCTGGGTGTGCTGGTGCCGCTCGCACTGATCGCGGCGATCACGATCCTTTGGGGCAGCCTGCGCGCCCTGTTCCAGAACGACCTGAAAAAACGCCTGGCCTACTCGACGGTCAGCCAGGTTTCCTACATCGTGCTCGGCGTCGCCCTGTTCGGCCCGATCGGTACCATCGGCGGGCTCGTGCATCTGGTGCATCAGGGCATCATGAAGATCACGCTCTTTTTCTGCGCCGGCAATTACGCGGAAACCCTGGGCATCCACAAGATCAGCGAGATGGACGGGGCCGGCCGGCGCATGCCGCTGACCACGCTCGCCTTTACCATCGCGGCGCTGGGCATGATGGGGGCGCCGCTGACCGCCGGCGCGGTAAGCAAGGCCTGGCTCTCGGATGGCGCCCGAGCGGCAGGAATGGACTGGGCAGTCTGGGTACTGACCGCCTCGAGCCTGCTCAATGCCGCCTATTTTCTGCCGATCGTCTATCGCAGCTGGTTCCGGCCGGCGCCGGCCAGTTGGCCACACGAACATATTCTGCCAGAAGGCAGGCGCGAGACTGCCTGGCTGCTGCTTCTGCCGCCGCTGTTCACCGCTGCGGCCACGCTCGCCGCGGGCATTTTTGCGACCGCGGAATTCAGCCCGCTGGGATGGGCGCAGTTGATTGCCGCACGCGAATATCTGAACTTCGGGAAATGAAACTGCTGTCGATCAGGCGACACCCTGACTGGCCAGGTAATCCTCATAGCCGCCCAGGTAATCGATGATCTTGCCGCCGGTCTTGACCTCGAAGACGCGTGTTGCCAGCGAGGAAACGAATTCCCGGTCATGCGAGACGAAAACCAGGGTGCCGGGGAATTTTTCCAGACCGCTGTTCAGTGACTCGATCGATTCCATGTCGAGGTGGTTGGTCGGCTCGTCCATGATCAGCACGTTTGAATGGAGCAACATCAGCTTGCCGAACAACATGCGCCCCTGCTCGCCGCCGGAAATGACATTGACCGGCTTCTTGACCTCGTCGCCGGAGAAGAGCAGGCGGCCAAGCGTGCCACGGATCAGAGTCTCGACGTCGCCGCCTTCGTAACCGCCGGCGCGCACGAACTCGGCGATCCAGTCAGTCAGGCTGGTTTCGGACTTGAACAGCGCCGAATGATCCTGCGAGTAGTAGCCGGGCTTCGCCTTTTCCGCCCACTTGATCGAACCGAACTGGGGCTGCACCTCACCCATCAGCAACTTGAGCAGCGTCGTCTTGCCGACGCCGTTCTCGCCGATCACCGCGATGCGCTCGCCGGCGTTGATCGTGAAACTCAGGTTGTTGAAGATTTTCTGATTCGCGCCTTCATAGGCAAACGAGACGTTCTCGACTTCGACCGCCTGGCGGTGCAGCTTGTCCTTCTCGTCGTAGTCGAAGCGGATCCACGGGTACTGGCGCGACGACGGCTTGACGTCTTCCGGCTTGAGTTTTTCGATGAGCTTGACGCGGCTGGTCGCCTGCTTGGCCTTTGAAGCATTGGCCGAGAAGCGGCGGACGAAGGTCTGCAACTCGGCGATGCGCTCCTTGGCCTTGGCATTGGCGTTGGACTGGCGTTCACGGGCCTGCTGGGCCGCTTCCATGAAATCGTCGTAGTTGCCCGGGTAGATGGTGATCTTGCCGTAGTCGAGGTCGGCCATGTGGGTACAGACCTGGTTCAGGAAGTGGCGATCGTGCGAGATGATGATCATCGTCAACTCGCGGGCGTTCAGCACGTCTTCCAGCCAGCGGATGGTGTTGATGTCGAGGTTGTTGGTCGGTTCGTCGAGCAGCAGGATGTCCGGGTTGGCGAACAGTGCCTGGCAGAGCAGCACGCGCAGCTTCCAGCCGGGGGCAACCTGGCTCATCGGCCCGTCGTGTTGCTCGGTCGGGATGCCGACACCGAGCAGCAGTTCGCCGGCGCGGGATTCGGCGGTGTAGCCGTCGTATTCGGCGAAATGGTGCTCGAGGTCGGCGGCCTTCATGTAGTCGTCTTCGGTCGCCTCGGGATTGGCGTAGATGGCATCCCGTTCCTGCATGCACGCCCACATTTCCTCATGGCCCATGAGCACGACATCAAGGACGCGCATGTCCTCGAAGGCGAACTGGTCCTGCTTCAGGTAGGCCATGCGCTCGTGCTTGTCCTTCGAGACATTGCCGGCCGAAGGCTCCAGCGCGCCGCACAGGATTTTCATGAACGTCGATTTGCCCGCGCCGTTGGCGCCGATCAGGCCATAGCGGTAGCCCTCGCCGAACTTGACGTTGACGTTCTCGAACAGGGGTTTGGCCCCGAACTGCATGGTGATGTTGGCGGCGACGAGCACGGCGATTCCGATCTGCGAATTGGTGTAAGACAAGCGGTAAAACGAAGCGGCGAATTTTACCTGTTTTCAACGGGTTGACCGCGAATCCATGCCCCGATTTTGTGCACCGCGGTGTAAGATTTGCAGCCACAATAACAACCCTCGGATTGAGAGACAGCGCCATGGTTCCACACCTGACAACTGCCCTGACCGGGCCGCTCCTCGAGATGGAGCGCAAGTTCCTGGAGAGCAGCCCGCAGATCGAACACTGGCTGCGCGGCCAGTGGCAGGAATATTCCCCGCCCTTCTATTCGTCGTGCGACCTGCGCAATTCCGGCTTCAAGCTGGCGCCGGTCAACACCAATCTCTTCCCCGGCGGCTTCAACAACCTGAATCCGGCCTTCCTGCCGCTCTGCGTGCAGGCAGCGATGGTCGCCATCGAAAAGATCTGTCCGGACGCGCGCAACCTGCTGCTGATCCCGGAAAACCACACGCGCAACCAGTTCTACCTGCAGAATGTCGCGCAGATTGCCGCGATCCTCAAGCAGACCGGGCTCAACGTCCGCCTTGGCTCGCTGCTGCCGGAAATCACCCGGCCGACACCGGTCGAACTGCCCAACGGCCAGCGCCTGCTGCTCGAACCGCTGGTGCGCAGCCAGTACCGCCTCGGGCTGGACGGCTTCGACCCGTGCGCCATCCTGCTCAACAACGACCTGTCGGCAGGCATACCGGAAATCCTGCAAAATCTCAATGAGCAGTTCATCCTGCCACCGCTGCACGCCGGCTGGGCAGTACGCCGCAAATCCAATCATTTCGCCGCCTACGACGAAGTGGCCACTAACTTCGCCAGGGAAATCGGCATCGATCCGTGGCGCATCAACCCGGCGTTTTCCGTCTGCCGCAGCGTCAATTTCCACGAGCGCCAGGGCGAGGAGTGCCTCGCCGCCAACGTCGCGGCCGTACTCGATCTGGTGCGCGAAAAATACAAGGAATACGAAATCGACGAGACGCCCTATGTGGTAGTCAAGGCCGATGCCGGCACCTACGGCATGGGCGTGATGACGGTGCGCGACGCCGACGAGGTCATTGCGCTCAACCGCAAGCAGCGCAACAAGATGAGCGTGGTCAAGGAAGGCCTCGAAGTCTCCGAGGTGCTGATCCAGGAAGGCGTGCATTCCTTCGAGACGCTCAACGAGGCGGTCGCCGAACCGGTGATCTACATGATCGACCGCTACGTCGTCGGCGGCTTTTACCGCGTCCATACCGGGCGCGGCAAGGACGAGAACCTCAACGCGCCGGGCATGCACTTCGAGCCGCTGGCCTTCGACACCGGCTGCAACCTGCCCGACTACGGCTGTGGCAATCCCGATTCGCCGCCCAACCGCTTCTACGCCTACGGCGTGGTCGGCCGCCTCGCCGGTCTGGCCGCCGCCGTCGAACTGGCGCGGTCGACGCCGGAAAACAACTGAGAATCACCATGTCCCTGAAACTGGCGTTCATTCTCGATCCACTGGATTCGCTCAAGGCCTGGAAAGATTCCTCGGTGGCCATGATGCGTGCTGCCGAAAATTCGGGCCACGACGTTTTCGCCATCGACGCGGCAACCCTTGGCTGGCGGCGGCCGGAAGGCACGGATGCCGGCGGCGTGTTCGGCGAAGCGGTGCAACTGGCGCTGCGCCCGGACGACCACGACTGGTTCCGCGAGCTTGGCTGCGAAATCGGTCCGCTGGCCACTTTCGACGCGGTCATCATGCGCAAGGACCCACCCTTCGATTTCGAATACCTGACGGCTACCTGGCTGCTCGAACGCGCCGAAGCGGACGGGGTTCGCGTTTTCAACCGGCCGCGCGCCCTGCGCGACCACTCCGAGAAGCTGGCAATCGCCGAATTCGATGCCTTCACCCCGCCGACGCTGGTCGCGCGCGACATGAGCCAGCTCCAGCAATTCATCGATGCACAGCGCGACACCATCCTCAAGCCGCTTGACGGCATGGGCGGCAGCCAGATCTTCCGCGTCCATCGCAACGACCCGAACCGCAACGTGATCGTCGAAACGCTGACCCAGGAGGGCCGGCGCACGATCATGGCGCAACGCTACCTGCCGGAAATCGCGCTCGGCGACAAACGCATCCTGCTGGTGGCCGGGCGGGTCGTGCCCTGGTGCCTGGCGCGCATTCCCATGGCCGGTGAAACCCGCGGCAACCTCGCCACCGGCGGCTCCGGCGTCGCGCAGGAACTCTCCCTCCGGGACCGCGAAATCGCCGAAACGCTCGCCCCCATCCTGTTCGCGCGTGGCCTGATGCTGGTCGGCATCGACGTCATCGGCAACCATCTCACCGAAATCAACGTCACCAGCCCGACCTGCATGGTCGAAATTCGTCAGCAGACGGGCTTCGATGCGGCGGCAGACTTCATCACCGCCATCGAAGAGGCATGCGCCGTTTCCTGACCCTCGTCGCGTGCCTGTGCCTGGCCGCCTGCGGCCGCACCCCGCTGCAGGAGCAGCAGGCCTACGTCTTCGGTACCCGGGTCGAGGTCATCGTAGTCAGCGCCGAGCCGGAGCAGGGCCGCCGGGCAATCGCTGCCGTGCTGCGCGAATTCGACCGCCTGCATCGCGCCTATCACGCCTGGCAGGCGTCGGAACTGACCGCACTGAATCTGGCCATTGCCGAAGGTCGTCCGCTTCAAGTCAGCCCCGAGCTCGCCGCCTTTGTCGCCGAGGCAAAACAGCTCAGCCGGCAGGGCGACGACCTCTTTGACCCCGGCATCGGACAGCTGATCCGGCTCTGGGGCTTTCAGTCCGACGAGTTCAAGGCCGAAGTACCGCGGGGTGACCACATCGCGGCCTGGCTCGCCAAAAGGCCCTCGATCGCCGACATCACGGTCACCGGCGATACCGTCACCAGCAGCAACCCCAACGTCGCGCTCGACTTCGGCGGCTACCTGAAAGGCGTCGCGCTCGACCGCGCCGCCGACATCCTCCGCGCCCAGGGCATCCGCAATGCGCTGATCAACATCGGCGGCAACGTCATGGCACTCGGCAGCAAGGAAGGCCGCAAATGGCGTGTCGGCATCCAGCATCCGCGCCAGCCGGGGCCATTGGCCACCGTCGAGTTGAATGACGGCGAAGCGATCGGCACCTCCGGCGACTACCAGCGTTTCTTCGAAGTCGACGGCAAGCGTTACGCCCATTTGCTCGACCCGCGCAGCGGCTTCCCGGCCGACCACACGCAGGCAGTCACCGTGCTCATCCCCGCGGGGCACAAGGCCGGAACCTTGTCCGATGCAGCCTCCAAGCCCATCTTCATCATCGGCCCGGACGGCTGGCGCGAGATGGCCAGCAAACTGGAAATCGGCCTCGTTTTGCGGGTTGACCGCGACAGCCGGATTTTTGTCACGGAGGCCTTCCGCCATCGCCTCGAGTTCCTCGGCCAGCCGCCGCAGCTGACCGTCCTGCCCTGAATGGACGATGCCATCATCCGTGCACGGCGCTGGCTGCGCGCGGCCGACGGCTTGCTGATTACCGCCGGTGCCGGCATGGGTGTCGACTCCGGATTGCCCGATTTTCGCGGCCCGGGCGGCTTCTGGGCCGCCTATCCGGCGCTCGGCAGAGCCGGAATCCACTTCGAAACCATTGCCAGCCCCGACGCCTTCCGCCGCAATCCGCGGCTCGCCTGGGGTTTCTATGGACACCGGCTGGCGCTCTACCGGGCTACCCGGCCGCACGCCGGCTTCAACCTGCTGCAGGAAATCGCCGGAAAGATGGCTAACGGCGCCTGCGTGCTCACCAGCAATGTTGACGGGCAATTCCAGAAGGCCGGCTTCCCGGGCGAACGGATCTGTGAAATTCATGGCTCGATCCAGCACCTGCAATGTGCCGCGGGCTGCGGCGAGCAGATCTGGACAGCCGACGCTGTTCAGCCCGTGGTCGATGGCGAAAACTGCCTCCTGCTCAACGAACTTCCCGCTTGCCCGCGCTGCGGGGCCCTGGCGCGGCCGAACATCCTGATGTTCGGCGACTGGGAGTGGATCGGGCGGCGCAGCGCATTGCAGCAGCAGTCTCTCGAGCGCTGGCTGGGGAAAGTGGAGCGACTGGTAGTCATCGAAATCGGCGCCGGTACGTCGATCCCGGCGGTCCGCCATTTTTCGGAAACCTGCGGCGGCAAGCTGATCCGCATCAACCCCCGCGAACCCGAGGTTCCGGCCAACGATCGCAGCATTGGCCTGCCACTCGCCGGTCTCCCCGGCATCACCCGGCTCTGCCAGACACTTTTACGGTGAGGCGACGCGCCTACTCTGGTGCTTTCGAATCCAGCGCCAGCGTAACCGGACCATCGTTGACCAGGCTGACCGCCATCTCGGCACCGAACACGCCGGTCGCCACCGGTCTCCCGAGCGCATCAACCAGTCTGGCGACAAATCTTTCAAAGAGCGGCAGCGAAATGTCACCGCGCGCCGCCCGACCCCATGACGGCCGGTTGCCTTTCCTGACCGACGCAAACAGCGTGAATTGCGATACCGCCAGAATCTCGCCACCCAAGTCCTGCACGCTGCGGTTCATCACACCATCGGCGTCGGCAAACAGCCGCAAACGCACAATCTTGCCAGCCATCCAGTCAACATCATTGTCCGCATCGCCTGCCTCGAACCCGGCCAGGACCAGCAAGCCGGCCCCGATTTTCCCGGCAATTTTGCCGTCGACCGCAACCGATGCTTCCCTGACTCGTTGAATCACCACACGCATTCAATATTCCGGCAAAGAGAAAAGGCTTCGCATGCGAAGCCTTTTCCATTCCAGTTCCAAAAGATCATTGGCTCAAATATCGACCCGGGCACTCAAGGCGTTGGTTTCGATGAAGGCCCGGCGCGGCTCGACCAGTTCGCCCATCAGCGTCGTGAAAATCTCGTCGGCGGCGATGGCATCGTCGATCTGCACGCGCAGGAGTCGACGGACCTTCGGATCCATGGTCGTTTCCCAGAGCTGCTCGGGGTTCATTTCACCCAGACCCTTGTAGCGCTGCTTGCTGATGCCACGCTCGACATCGTTGAGCAGCCAGGTCATCGCATCGCCGAAGTTGCTGACAACCTGCTTCTTTTCGCCACGTGCCATGAAGGCGCCGGGGCCGAAAAGATCAGCCAGGGTTTCTGCCGTGCGGCGCAACTGCAGGTAATCGCCCGAGAGCAGCAGATCCTCGTCGATCAGGCCGACCTTCAGATTGCCGTGGTGCATCCTTTCCACGCGCAGGGTCCAGCTTTCCTGAATGTCATTGAAGCGCGGCACAATGCGGACACCGCTGCTGACATGCTGCGCCAGTAGTTCGGCACTCGCTTTGGCACTTTCCTCGCTACTCAGATCGAGCTTTAGGTTGTACTGGACCAGCGCCTGCAGAATTTCCGGGTTGACCAGATGCGCGATGCGCTCGATGACCGACACGGTCAACAGCCAGGAACGGGCCAGTTCCTCGAGGGCCGCGCCGGTGATCGGTTCGCCGTCGGCGCGCGGCGTCAGGCTGGCTTCGTCGAGCGCCAGTCGCAGCAGGAACTGGTGGTATTCCTGGTCGTCCTTCAGATAACGCTCGGTCTTGCCGTGCTTGACCTTGTACAACGGCGGCTGGGCGATATAGACGTAGCCGCGTTCGATCAGCTCGGGCATCTGGCGGTAGAGCAGCGTCAGCAACAGGGTGCGGATGTGCGCGCCATCCACGTCCGCATCGGTCATGATGATGATACGGTGGTAGCGCAGCTTTTCGATCTTGAATTCGTCCTTGCCGATCCCGGTGCCAAGCGCCGTGATCAGCGTCACGATCTGTTCGCTCGAGATCAGCTTGTCGAAACGCGCCTTCTCGACATTGAGCACCTTGCCGCGTAGCGGCAGAATGGCCTGAAACTTGCGGTCGCGGCCCTGCTTGGCCGAACCGCCGGCGGAGTCGCCCTCGACAATATAGACCTCGCACAGCGCCGGATCCTTTTCCTGACAATCAGCCAGTTTCCCGGGCAGGCCGATACCGTCCAGAACACCCTTGCGGCGCGTCATTTCACGGGCACGCCGGGCGGCTTCACGAGCCCGGGAGGCTTCGACGATCTTGCCGGTAATGACCTTGGCGTCGGCCGGACGTTCAAGCAGGAAGTCGGTCAGCTTCTGGGCGACGACTTCTTCGACGGCCGGACGGGCTTCCGAAGAAACCAGTTTCATCTTGGTCTGCGACGCGAACTTGGGGTCGGGCATCTTCACCGACAGCACGCAGGCAAGCCCTTCGCGCATGTCGTCACCGGAAATTTCGACCTTGGCCTTCTTGGCGATCTCGTGCTCGTCGATGTACTTGTTGATGATGCGGGTCATCGCGGCGCGCAGGCCGGTCAGATGGGTGCCGCCATCGGATTGCGGAATGTTGTTGGTGAAGCAGAGCACCTGTTCCTGATACGAATCGTTCCATTGCATCGCCACTTCGACACCGATGGTGACACCCGTATCGCCGACCTTGGCTTCGCCGGCTGAATAGAATACGGTGGGGTGCAGAACCGTTTTGGTCCGGTTGATGTACTCGACAAAGCTCTTGACCCCGCCGGCAAAGGCAAAATCCTCTTCCTTGCCCGAACGCTGGTCGACCAGACGGATGCGGACGCCGTTGTTGAGGAAGGACAGTTCACGCAGGCGCTTGGCGAGAATTTCGTAGTGAAATTCGATGTGCTCGAAAATTTCATCATCCGCCAGGAAGTGCACTTCGGTACCGCGCTTTTCGCTGTCGCCGAGAATTTTGAGCGGCGAAATTTCGACGCCATCGCGGATTTCAACGATGCGCTCGACCGCGTGGCCGCGGTTGAATTCCATGAAATGCTTCTTGCCGTCGCGGCGGATCGTCAGCCGCAGCCATTTTGACAATGCATTGACACAGGAAACCCCCACGCCGTGCAGGCCACCGGAAACCTTGTAGGAATTCTGGTTGAACTTGCCGCCGGCATGCAGTTCGGTGAGGGCGATTTCCGCAGCCGAGCGCTTCGGCTCATGCTTGTCGTCCATCTTGACGCCGGTCGGGATGCCGCGCCCATTGTCGATGACACTGATCGAATTATCGGTGTGTATGGTGACCGTGATGTCATCGCAGTGCCCGGCCAGTGCCTCGTCGATGGAGTTGTCCACGACTTCGAAAACGAGATGGTGCAGACCCGTACCGTCAGACGTATCACCGATGTACATGCCCGGGCGCTTGCGGACTGCCTCCAGGCCTTCGAGAATCTGAATGCTGGATTCGCCGTAGCCCGGCGCAGCGCCTTGCGGGCTGTTTTCTTCGTTCATTTGCTGTTCCACGTGAAACTGGTCATTAAATCGGCAATCAGATGCGCATCGGCATGACGACGTACTTGAAGCGGTCATTGCCCGGAACAGTGATCAGTGCGCTCGAATTGGCGTCATTGAAGCTCCACTGAATTTCGTCGGTATGCACGTTGTTGAGCACGTCGAGAAGATATCCGACGTTGAAGCCGACATCGATCGGATCGCCCTGATAGGCAACCTCGACCTCCTCCTGCGCCTCTTCCTGTTCGGCATTGGCGGCAATCAGCTTGAGACTGTTGTCGCCGAGCACCACGCGAACGCCACGGAATTTCTCGTTGGTCAGAATCGCGGCGCGGTTCATTGCCTGCATCAGGGTCTGGCGGCCCACCGTCAGGTGATTTCTCAGGCTGGGCGGCACGACACGTTCGTAGTCCGGGAACTTGCCGTCGATCAACTTGGAGACCAACACGACGGAGCCGAACGAGAAGCGGACCTGGTTGGGGGCCAGAGTGATATTCAGCGACTCGTCGCTGTCGACCAGCAAGCGGTTTAGTTCGAGTACCGTCTTGCGCGGCAGAATCAGCTCCTGGCGCGCCAGTTCCGTGTCGATCTCGACGCTGGCGAAGGCCAGACGGTGACCATCGGTGGCCACGGCGCGCAATTCCTTGCCTTCCACCAGAAGCAGCAGGCCATTCAGGTAATAGCGGACGTCCTGCGCCGCCATGCTGTATTGGGTTTTGCCCAGCAATTGGCGAAATGCCCTTTGCGAAATGTTGAATTGCTTCGTCTCGCCGTCAGCCAGCGTCATGCGCGGAAAATCATCCGCCGGCAGGGTCTGGAGACTGAACCGGCTCTTTCCGGAACGCACCTGCAAACGCTTGTCTTCGAGAACCAGGCTGACTTCGTTGCTGTCCGGCAGCGAACGCAGGATTTCCTGCAACTTGCGGGCACCGACTGTGACGGCTCCATCCCCTTCACCGGCAGCGACTTCTGTCGATGTCGTGATCTGGATTTCAATATCGGTCGCCAGCAAGGTGAGTCGATCGCCCTTTTTCTCCAGCAGAACGTTGGAAAGAATCGGCAGTGTGTGGCGTCTTTCGACGATTCCCGACACGGACTGCAATGGGGCCAGAAGGGTGTCTCTATGGGTTTTGATAAGAACCATAAATTAAATTCCTTTAATGACTATATCGGGAACAATTCTGTTGATAACCTTAATTTACTATTTTGTTTCAATTACTTGTCCAGGTTTTTTCCATGTTCAGAAGGCTCTTGATTGCCTGTGGATGAAAACTGGACAATTTTTCCGGAAAGGCCAAAACCGCGAATAACCCACAATTCGCTGACAGCTTTCCCACAGGCTTATGGACAGGCTTCATCCCTTCAAAACCTGAAGAAGTACATGCAGGTCATGATTGAGTTCGCTGTCCTTGGTGCGCAGCGAATCGATGGTCTTGACCGCATGCATGACCGTGGTGTGGTCGCGGCCACCAAAGGCATCGCCGATTTCCGGGAAACTGTGCGAAGTGACCTCGCGGCACAGCCACATGGCGACCTGTCTCGGACGGGCGATGGCGCGGGTACGCTTTTTTGAAAACAGTTCGGCAACCTTGATCTTGTAGTAGTCAGAAACCGTCTTCTGGATGTTGTCCATGCCCACATTGCGCACCGACCCGATCAGATCCTTCAGCGCTTCCTTGGCCAGATCGAGAGCGATGGCACGACCGTGGAACGATGAGTAGGCGAGTACTTTCTTGAGCGCGCCTTCGAGTTCCCGGACATTGGAACGCAGGTGCTTGGCGATGAAAAAAGCGACTTCATCGTCGAGTTGCAGGCCTTCGGCTTCCGCCTTCTTTTTCAGGATGGCGACGCGCATTTCGAGTTCGGGCGGCTCGATCTGTACTGTCAGACCCCAGTCGAAACGCGTCACCAGTCGGTCATCAAGGCCGTTGATATCCTTCGGGTAGGTGTCGCAGGTGATGATGATCTGCTTGCGGGCTTCGATCAGCGCGTTGAACAGGAAGAAGAATTCTTCCTGGGAACGGTTCTTGCCGTTGAAGAACTGCACATCATCGAGCAGCAGCACGTCAAGCGAGCGATACATGCGCTTGAAGGTATCGAAAGACTTTTGCTGATAGGCGCGCACGACATCGGAGTAATAATCTTCGGCATGCACATAGCGAACGATCTTGTCCGGCATTTCGCCAAGAATCGTATTGCCGATGGCGTGTATCAGGTGGGTCTTGCCAAGCCCTGCCCCGCCATAGATGAACAGCGGGTTGTAGGCCCCGCCCGGGTTGTGGGCAACCTGCACCGCGGCTGCGCGGGCCAGATCGTTGGCCTTGCCGACCACAAGATTATCAAAGGTAAAGGAATGGAAGAGGCGTGATTTCTCGTAAGAACCCCCCTTGCTCCGGCCCTTTTCTTCAGCCGATGGCGGAGTCGGGTTGGCTGATGCCCTGGGGGTACTGACGCTGGCACGGGCTTCCGAACGCAAGTTGTCGATCACGAGTGCGATGGTGACCGGCGTCGCGAAGAAACTGCGGCCATAGTCCTCGATGCGGGTCAGATAACGATCCCTGACCCATTTCTGGATGAAGGTATTGGGCGCGACCAGACGTAAACCGTCGGCGGGTTGATTTTCCCCTTCCAGCCTGAGCGGTTTGATCCAGGTATTGAACTGCTGCAGTGGCAGTTCCTGTTCAAAACGCAAAAGACAGGATTCCCAAAAGCCGGCCATCGCCAAAAATACTCCTCCCCGCGCAGTCAATGATTAACGCTGGCGGTCTATTAACTATATGATTTTATGGATTTTATTAAATCTGGAGTAGCGGCCTTTGGCCACCAGACAGCGCTCAATTCTACCCTCGTGGTGAAAAGTTATCCACAGCTTTCGTAAATAATTGACCTTGACACGAGCCCCATGAATGCGGTGTAATCGCTCGTTTTTCTAAGCACATCAAGGGATTACAAAATGAAACGCACGTATCAACCGTCGGTCGTGCGCCGCAAGCGCACCCATGGCTTCCTGGTCCGTATGCGCACCAAGGGTGGCCGTGCAGTCATTGCTGCTCGCCGGGCCAAGGGTCGCAAGCGTCTGGGCGTTTAACCCGGACGTTGGGCGAGGTGAAACAAGGCTTCGCCAGACACTATCGCCTGACAAAAACGGATGAGTTCTCATCCGTTTTTGGTTTCAGGAGGGCAATTCGCGGAAAACTGCTGATGCTGCACTACCAGCCACGGAGCGAATCATTCAGCAGAGCCCGCCTGGGATTGGTAGTCGGAAAGAAGTTACTGAAAAAAGCTGTTGACCGCAACCGGGTTAAACGGGTGATCCGCGAGCAGTTTCGCCGGATTTGCCGGGATTTGCCGGCCTTTGATCTGGTGGTTCGTCTGGCTGTGAAGCCGGTTCCGCTTGATGGAAAGTTGGTGGCAGCCGATTTTCTTGCTCTGCTGGACAAGTTGCAGCGGCAGCGGCCGCCGCGCGTGAATCAATGAAACGTATACTGGTGGCCCTGCTCCGTGCTTACCAGTATGCGGTCAGCCCCTTGCTGGGGCGTAATTGCCGGTATTTTCCAAGTTGCTCGGAATATGCGGTGGAAGCTGTAGAGAAACATGGTGCCTTCAAGGGGGGCTGGCTCGGCGTCAAGCGCGTCTGCCGCTGTCACCCATGGCATCCCGGCGGGTATGATCCGGTACCCTGATTTGAGAATGCTTGATTACGTAGGCTGTTCATGGACACTCGTCGCCTGATTCTGGTTTTGATCTTCACCTTCTCCAGCTTCATGCTGTGGGAAAACTGGCAGAAGTACAATCAGCCGAAACCGCCCGTTGCTGCGGCAGGTAACGAGGTCTCGGCCGGGAGCGCTGCACCCAGGCCATCGGTGGCGCTGCAATCGGCCAACGGCGCCCCGGTTCCTGCCGCCGGAACCCCCGTTGCTGCAGCAGCCGATGCCTTCACGGTGACGACCGACCTGGTGAAGGCGACGATTTCCTCGGTGGGCGGTGACATCGTCCAGCTTGATCTGCTGAAATACCAGGAGCACGACAACAAGGACAAGACCTTTGCCCTGTTTGACGCCAAGCACCAGTACATGGCGCAAAGCGGACTGATTGGCGAGGGTCTGCCTACCCACCGCACGCAGTTCAGGCGCGTTGACGGGCCGACGAAACTTGCTGACGGATCCGACGAGCTGAAGGTTCGCCTCGAAGCAACTGCCCCGAACGGTGTCCAGGTCGCCAAGATCCTGACCTTCAAGCGCGGCTCCTACCTTGTTGATGTAGCATGGGAAATTGCCAACCAGGGCGACAAGCCGCTGGTGCCGCACGCCTACTACCAGCTGCAGCGTGACGCCGTGGCACCGGAAGGCGAAACCGCGATGGTTTCGACGTTCACCGGGCCCGCCGTCTATACCGACGCCGAAAAATATCAGAAGATCAGCTTCGACGACATCGGTGCCGGCAAGGCCAAGTTTACCAAGGCGTCCGACAACGGCTGGCTGGCCATGGTCCAGCACTATTTCGTTTCTGCACTGGTGCCCAAGGACAAGGTCCAGCGCGAGTACTACATGCGCAAGGCGGATGGTACCAATCTTTACCAGGCCGGCGTGATCGTGCCGATCGGCGAGATTGCACCCGGTGCCAAGGGCGAGACGTCGCTCGGTCTCTACGCAGGTCCACAGGAGCAGGCGGCCCTCAAGCAGGTCGCTCCGGGTCTCGATCTCGTGGTCGATTACGGCTGGCTGACCGTGGTCGCGGCACCGATCTTCTGGGCACTCGAAGCCATCTACAAGCTGGTCGGCAACTGGGGCTGGGCCATCGTGGTGCTGACCATCATCATCAAGGCCATCTTCTTCCCGCTCTCCGCCGCATCCTACAAATCGATGGCCAAGATGCGCGTGCTGACCCCCCGTCTGATGCAGCTCAAGGAGCGCTACGGTGACGACAAGCAGCGCCTGAATCAGGAAATGATGAAGCTGTACCAGACGGAAAAGGTCAATCCGCTCGGCGGTTGTCTGCCCATTCTCGTGCAGATTCCGGTGTTCATCGCCCTCTACTGGGTGCTGCTCGGCGCCGTCGAAATGCGCGGTGCGCCGTGGATCCTGTGGATCAAGGATCTTTCGGCGCCTGACCCGTATTACATCCTGCCGGTCATCATGATCGCCTCGATGTATATCCAGACCAAGCTCAATCCGACGCCGCCCGATCCGATCCAGGCCAAGGTGATGATGGCCATGCCCTTCATTTTCGGCATCATGTTCCTCTGGTTCCCGGCCGGTCTGGTGCTCTACTGGGTGGTCAACAACATTCTGTCGATTGCCCAGCAGTGGCAGATCACCCGCATGATCGAAAGCGGCAGCAAGGCGGCCAACGACGCCAAGGCGTGACGTGATCGCCGATACCATCGCCGCCATCGCCACGGCGCCGGGCCGTGGCGGCGTTGGTGTGATCCGTGTCTCGGGCAGCAATTTGCTGCCCTTTGCTTTTGCGCTGACCGGCAAGACGCCGCCGCCGCGCTACGCGACACTGACGGACTTCAAGGCCGGCGACGGCAGTGCAATCGACAGCGGACTGCTGCTTTATTTCCCCGACCCGCATTCGTTTACCGGCGAAGACGTCCTGGAACTGCAGGGGCACGGTGGCCCGGTGGTCATGCAGATGCTGCTCGCCCGCTGCCTTGATCTGGGTGCCCGGCTGGCCGGGCCGGGCGAATTCAGCCGTCGCGCCTTCCTCAACGGCAAGCTCGATCTGGCCCAGGCCGAAGCAGTGGCCGACCTGATCGACGCGGCAACGACGAGCGCCGCGCGTTCGGCGGTGCGTTCCCTGCAGGGTGAGTTTTCGAAAGCGATTCACACCCTGACCGACGAACTGATCGACCTACGCATGCTGGTCGAGGCGACGCTGGATTTTCCGGACGAGGACATCGATTTTCTCAGGGCGGCCAATGCGTTCGGCCGGCTTGAGCGTCTGCAGGCCAGGCTGGCGGAAACTTTCGACCGTGCCGGCCAGGGTAAATTGCTGCAGAGCGGCCTGCACGTGGTCCTGGCAGGCCAGCCCAACGTCGGGAAATCCTCCCTGCTCAACCGGCTGGCTGGGGATGATCTCGCCATCGTTACTTCGATTGCCGGCACCACGCGCGATGCGCTGCGGTCGACCATACAAATCGAGGGAATTCCGCTGCACATCATCGATACCGCGGGGCTGCGCGAAACCGATGACGAGGTGGAAAAAATCGGCATCGAACGCAGCTGGATGGAGATCGAGCGCGCCGACGTTGTGTTGTTGCTGGTCAACGCGCGGACCGGAGTCGGCGCTGCCGATCGGGAAATCCTCGCCCGCCTCCCCGGCGGACTGAAGCGGATCACGGTTTTCAACAAGATCGACCTCAGCGGCAGTCAGCCCGGGCGCCACGATGAAGTGGACGGCCCGGCGATCTCCCTTTCGGCGCGCTCAGGCAACGGCATCGACCTGCTGCGTCAGGAGTTGCTGCGTATTGCCGGCTGGCATCAGGCAGAGGATGTCTTCATTGCCCGCGAACGCCACTTGCGCGCGCTGGCCGCCGCTCAGGAGCACATTGCAGCGGCGAGGCAGGTCGTAGAAGGGACGTTTCCGGCGCTGGAACTGTTTGCCGAAGAACTGCGTCTGGCTCAGCAGTCACTCGGTGAAATTACCGGCGAATTCACGGCGGATGATCTGCTCGGCGTGATCTTCAGCCGGTTTTGCATCGGAAAGTGACTGGTCCAGTCCCGTTATCCAGTTAGCGGGTAGCTTGACGGGAAGCCGCCCGAAATGTCGCGTGCAGCGAAACGATATGTCGGGCAAAAATCGATGAAATGTCTTCAGGTGAGAGACTCCTGGCCAGTTCGCGTGCCCGGACCGAGAATGTCTGATCGTGCATCAGCGTTTCGATCGCACTCCGGAGGACCGACGGCTCGGCGCGGTCGGCACGGATCAACTGCCCGGCCCCAAAGGCGACGATCGGTTCCATGTTGAGGAACTGATCCATGTTCCGGGCAATACCCAGGACCGGCACGCCGCAGCTGAGCGCCTGATTGGTGGATGGGCTGCCGCCGTTGCAGATGATCAGATTGGCGTGCTGACAGACGATGGCTCCGGGCAGGTAATCAAACACCTTGGTACTCGGGAGTTTCGGCACGAATGAAAGCGGCTTTCCCGCTGTCGTGATCACGACCCGGCTGCCCAGGTGCTCAAGGATCGGGACAATTTTTGCGATGACCTGCGGATCGCCCGAACTGCCCATGGTGACATAAGTCAAAGGACCGTCGCCCGCAAGGAAATCAAGGTCTCCCGCGAAATCCGGCGACCAGGCGATCGGTCCAATGAAATCGGCGCCGGCGTGGACGCGAACGTCTGGAAAAAGAACCGGAAAATTGGCGAACAGCCGCAGGTCCGCGTCGGTGTAGGAACGTCGGAGGTCGTAATCGAGGGGCGCGAGGCCATATCTCGCACGCAGGCGTTCGAGCGGCCGGGTATGCAGCCGAAATGCCAGGGGACTGACCTGGCGAAAAATGGACTTGGCCAGCGTGATCGGCACGAAACGGGTGTAGCCGAATACCGGCAACGGCGGATTGAACGGGCGCTCCGGACTCCAGTAGGCATCGCAAACGGAGATGAAAGGGATTGCGCGCAAGCGCGCGCTGACCGACAGCGACAGGCGGAAGTCGCCGACGATGATGTCGGGACATACAGAATCGATCAGGGCCAGGTCGGCGTCAACATAGCGCGCCAAGGTCGGAAAGTCATAGAGTGGTGCCCCGTGCTCAAGGCGCCGCGCGAAAACGCGTGCATCCTGGCAGTCGAGATCGCGCACCGGGAATGGAAGATCGTTCGTCAGTCCCGAGAAATTTGCGGGGCGGCACAGGGTTGCAGCGAAGTGCGTCGCATCGAGGCTCCTGGCCAGCATGAGTGGTCGAACCACGTGGGCAAGGGTGGCGCCCTCGGCAAAAAATAGAACCTTGAGCTTCTTCATCGGGATACGCGTTCGCTGAGGGGTTAGCCTCTCAAAAATGAAAAGCCCGGCACGGGGCCGGGCTGCTATGAAAGTGAGTGCCTACTGCGGCGGGATGCGCAATACCTGGCCTGGGTATATTTTGTCCGGATGGGTCAGCATGGGTTTGTTGGCTTCGAAAATCTTCATGTACTTGTTTGGGTCGCCATAATGTTGCTTGGAAATCTTCGACAGGTTGTCGCCGCTGACGACGGTGTAGAACGTGGCTTCCGGTGCGCTCTGGTTGACCGACAACATGTCCTTGACGGCAACCACACCCTGAACGTTGCCGGCGCACAGCAGCGCTTTTTCGCGCGTGGCCTGGTCGGCGGCGACGCCGAACACCGAGGCGGTGCCGGTGCTCGAGTCGAAGGTGACAGTGAGTGCCGTGATGACCAGGTTCTGTGCCTTGATATAGGCTTCGATCGAATCGCCCGCAGCCCGGTTGGCGGCTTCGACGCGGGCCTTGGCCTCGGTGTCATCGGGGGCATTGGCGACTGCAGCGGCAGCGGCTTCGGCATCCTTGGACTTGAAGAGCTTTTCTCCGGCTTCCTTGATAAAACTGAAAAGGCCCATGATGTCTCCTGACTTATGACGGTTAGTGAGCGTTGACCGTAACAGCAGAATATTGCACTGGCAAGTCGCGTCGAAACGCTATCATTCGGGCTGACCTGAATGGAATGCATTTTTGATCTCCAGTTATTCCCATTCGCGGCGGATGTCGCGCGCGCTGCCAGATCGCGGGATCGCCCATGGACGTGCTTGATCCCGGCCTGCTCATCCTGGTGGGTGTCGCGTTTCTTGCCGGCGGCGTCGATGCCGTCGTCGGCGGCGGCGGCCTGATCCAGATTCCGGCACTGTTCGCGGTGCATCCCGGTGAATCCCCGGCCACCCTCTTCGGCACCAACAAATGCGCCAGCGTAGTGGGTACGGCCAATGCCACCTGGCGTTACGCCCGCCAGATCCGGATGCCCTGGCGGACGATCCTGCCGGCGGCGTGCGCGGCGTTCGTCCTGTCATATCTTGGCGCGGCCGCGGTCGCCTGGTTGCCGAAGGATGCCGTGCGCCCGCTGATCCTGGTGCTGCTCGTCTTTGCCGCGGTCTACACGCTGAAGAAGAAGGACTTCGGGGCATCGCACCGTCCGGCGCACAGCGGGCATCGTGAACCGGCCTATGCCATCCTGCTGGGCGGGATAATCGGCTTCTACGACGGCTTTTTCGGGCCGGGGACGGGCAGCTTTCTCATTTTCCTGTTTGTCCGCTTTTTCGGCTTCGATTTCCTGCATGCTTCTGCTGGCGCCAAGGTGGTCAACGTAGCGACTAATCTTGCCGCGCTACTTTATTTTGTGCCGAACGGCTGATGTGTTGCCGGTTCTGGCCACCGCGATGGCGGCGGCCAACGTCAGCGGCTCGGTCGCCGGAACCTGGCTGGCGCTCAAGCACGGCAGCGAATTCATCCGGAAAGTGTTTCTGATCGTGGTCGGCGTGCTCATCCTAAAATTTTCCTGGGACACCTTTGCTCCGGTATTGATATAGCCAGAGAACCGGCCGATTCTGGCCGGCAGATTTATAATTCACGGCTCAGACACGGAGATCGACGTAACGATGGACAAGAGTTTCCGGATTTTCGGATTGTGCAGCACACTGGCGCTGGTCACCCTGCTTGCCGGCTGTGCGGGGGTTCCCGATACTGCACCCAGCCCCGAAAAGCCTGTGCGCAGCGGCCAGCAGGAAATCTATCTGCGCAGCGGCCATGCCTGCTGCAATCTGCACTACGACGGCGACGCCATCAGCGACTCCAATTTCGCCCAGTTCCCCTTCATTCCGGCCGGAACGCCGATCAACGTCAGGAAGATCGACGGGCATCGCGTCAGCCTGGATATCAACGGGCGGGCCATGCAGATGACCCTTGACCATGGCCGCAAACAGGAGACCATCGAGCAATGGCTGAGCAAGCTGGTCGTGGCGGACGACCCGCGCAGCAAACTGGCTGGCTATCCGCCCGCGATCCGTTCGGCCATCGAGTCCGGGCGGCTGATGAAAGGCATGACCCGGGATCAGGTGATCATGTCGGTGGGTTACCCCCAGGCCAGTGACGGCAGGCGTCTGGGCGCCTCCTATTGGCGCTACTGGTGGTCGAGTTTCGCCCCGTTTTACGTCTATTGGAAGGGTGACAAGGTCAGCAAGATCGATGGCCACTCGGATACGGTGGCCAGCATGACCTACACCGGAAAGTGATATTTCCGGCGCGTTAGGCGCCAGTGCCTAACTTCGCCCGCGGACACGGCGCATACTCGGAACCCGAACCGAATACAACAAGGATTTCCCCGTGACCATTTGTCCGATCGCCATCGTCGTCGGCTGCAAGAAATGCCCGGCGTTCAAGATTTGCCCCGCCAAAACCCTGCTCGGCGACATGCCCAAAACGCCCGAGCCGCAAGCCGGAATCAAGAAAGCAAGCAAGCCGCGCAGTACTGCCCCGCGGCAGAAAAGCGCAAGAAAATAAACGATTCGTTTGCGGCGCAGGGGGTGCCTTCGCGTTCAGCTTCCGGAAACCTGTCCGAGTTGTTTCATGAATACGGGGGCTTCCTGGAAGCCGACGACACGTAGCCCCTTGATTTCCCTGCCCTCCGGAGTGAAAAAAATGATCCCCGGAGGCCCGTAGAGACCGAAGCGGGCGAGCAGCGCCTTGTCTTCTGCCGTGTTCGCCGTCACGTCAGCCTTGAGCAGGGTGAAGTCAGCCATTTTCGCCCGCACGGCCGGGTCGGCGAAAGTGTAGCGCTCCATCTCCTTGCAGGACACGCACCAGTCGGCGTAGAAATCGAGCATGACCGGACGGTCGACCGCAGCCAGACGGGCATCGAGTTCGGCGAGCGAGCGCACCGGCTCGAATGGCAGTTTATTGACTTCGGCCGCCACGGCCTGCCCGCGCAGGCCGGCCAGCGGCTGCAGCGGGTCGCGGCTGCCGGCCAGGGCACCGATCAGCAGCGCGGCGCCGGTCAGCAGCATGACGATGCCGATGCCTTTCCAGAAGCGTTGCCAGCCGCTGGCATGCGGCGGCAGCGGGTCGAGTGCGTGCAGGAAGATCGCCGGTATGATCAGCAGCGCCGCCCACGCCAGCATCGCGGCGACCGGTGGAATCACCGGCGATACCAGCCAGACGGCGGTGGCCAGAAGCAGCACGCCGAAGCCCTTCTTTACCCCTTCCATCCATGCGCCGGTCTTGGGCAGCAGCGAGCCGCCGGCGACGCCGACCGCGATCAGCGGCACCCCCATGCCCAGGGCCATGACGAAGAGCGCAGTGCCGCCGAGCACGGCATCGCCGGTCTGGCCGATGTAGAGCAGCGCGCCGGCCAGCGGTGCAGCGACGCAGGGACCGACGATCAGCGCCGACAAGGCGCCCATGGCGAAGACGCCGATGCCGCGCCCGCCGCGCAGGTGGCCGGATTCCTCGGAAAGCTTGCTTTGCAAGGCGGTCGGCAACTGCAGTTCGTAGAAGCCGAACATCGAGAACGAGAGGGCGACGAAAACCAGCGCGAAGGCGCCGAGCACCCAGGCATTCTGCAGCGCGGCCGAGAGCAGCGTGCCGGTCATGCCGGCGGCGATGCCGGCGGCGGCGTAGGTGACGGCCATGCCGAGCACGTAGGCGAGCGACAGCGCGAAGCCGCGGGCATGCGAGTTCTTGTGCCCCTGCCCGGCGATGATGCCGGAGAGGATGGGAATCATCGGCAGGACGCATGGTGTCAGCGCCAGACCGAGGCCGGCGACGAAGAAGAAGGCGAGATTGGCCCAGAAGCCGGCATTGCGCAGGATGCCGGCGATTTTGCCGCTTTCGTCGGCGTCGACCGTAGCCGGTGCCGGCAGCATGCTGCCGGCGGCTGGCAGCTCGACATTGACCGTCTGCATCTGTGGCGGGTAGCAGACACCGGCATCGGCGCAGCCCTGCGATGTGACGTTCAACTTGAGCGGCAGCGGGCCGGAGGCGTTGCGCTCGACCGGCAGACGGATGGCGACGCTGTTGAAAAAAACCTCGACCTTGCCGAAGTTCTCGTCATCCTTTTCCTTGCCCTTGGGGAAAACGCGGAGTGCCGAGCGTCGACGCTGTCGCCGTCGACGGCGAAGCGGAACTTGTCGCGGTAGAGGTAATAGCCCTTGGCGATGTCGAAGCTGACCTCGATGGTCTGGCGCGTCGAGGGCGCGTGCGCGTCGGCTTGAAGGCGACGGCCGGGTCGAGAAATTCCTCGGCATGGGCCAGCGAGATCAGGAAGGCGAAGAGGAAAAACAGGGCGCGCATCATGGTCATTGGATCGTTTCCGCCGTCACCCAGTTCAGATAGGCCGGCAATCCGTGCGTGACCGGCAGCGCGATGATTTCCGGCACGTCGTAGGGATGGTGCTGGCGGATGATCGTTTCGAGCGCCGGATAGCTTGGCTGCGGTTGACTTGATGAAGAGGGGGATTTCCGTCGCCGATTCGACGGTGCCCTGCCAGCGGTAGATCGACTGGACGCGCGGCAGGATATTGACGCAGGCGGCCAGCCTTCGCCTCGACGACGGCGAGCGCGATGGTGTTGGCGCTTTCTTCGTCCGGGCAGTTGGTGATGACGAGCAGGGTTGGTCCATCGGCGGATTTTACTTGAGCAGGCGGCGGCGCGTCAGGCGCAGGGCGATGGCGAAGGCTACGCCGGTCGTCGCCAGCAGCGCCATGATGTGGATCAGGGCGTCGGCCGGCACCTGCCCGGCGAGCAGCGGCCGCACCAGCGCGACGCCCTGGGCCAGCGGCAGCCAGCCGCCGATCAGCGCCAGCCAGCCGGGCAGCTGGTCGGTCGGGAAGAAGACGCCGGAAATCAGCGTCATCGGCGTGATGAACAGCGTGAAGTAGTACATGAAGAAATCGTAGGACGGCGCCAGCGCGTTCCAGATCAGGCCGAGCGCGGCGAAGGCGAGTCCGGTGAGGACGATGGCCGGCAGCGCCCACAGCGCCAGCGGGCCGTTGGTCAGGCCGAGCGCGGTAATGACGACGAGGATCGCCGCGCCCGAGAACAGCGATTTGGTCGCCGCCCAGAACAGTTCGCCGGCGACGACGTCGGTGAGGCCGAGCGGCGTGTTGAGGATGGCGTCCCAGGTCTTCTGCACATGCATGCGCGAGAACGCCGAATACAGCGCCTCGAAGGTGGCGGCGTTCATCGTCGAGGCGCACACCGTGCCGGCGGCCAGAAAGGCGAGATAGGACTGGCCGTTGATTTCCGGCAGCATGGCGCCCAGCCCGTAGCCGAGGCCGAGCATGTAGATCAGCGGGTCGGCCAGGTTGCCGAGAATCGACGGCAGCGCCAGCTTGCGCCAGACCAGAAAGTTGCGCCGCCAGACCGGAAACCAGCCGACGACCGGGGAGCGGATGGTGCCCGCTGTCACGGTCGCGTTCATCGCCAAATGCCGCTCATCGCCCGAACAGGCCCTTGATCACGTCGCCGACCCCGGGCATCAGGGATCCCTTCGTTGATTCCCCGGAAGCGCCCGCCCCAGCCAGATCCATGCCGAGGAAGACGCTGTCGAAGGCGCTGACGTTGACCGTTGCCGACCAGATCAGCGGCTTCTTCTCGCCCGGTTTCTGCGGTGGATACGAGAAGCCCTGCACCGGCCCGTGCGCAATGCCGGTCAGCATCGCCATTTCGCCCTTGGCGAAGATGCCCTCGGGGATCGTGCACTCGTGCTGGCTGGCCGGCAGCATCGGGCTCTTGTTGCGGTTGGCCAGCCAGATCACGATGTCCTTGTCGCCACCGGCGGAAACCGCCTGCAGGTCATAGCCGCGGGCGCGGGTCAGTGCGTTCCAGGCGAGCGGGATGGCCGCCTTGAGATCGCTCGCCTGCGCCTTGAGGCCCATCGGTTCGAGGAAGTCGAGGGCCGGGGTCGAAACGCGAAGCGGATGTCGTCCTTCATGAAGTTGGCCTTGACGACATGGTCGCCGACCGCCGAGGCGCCGTCCGGGATGCCGCGGTAATTCTGGTCGCCCTGCGGCCAGCCGATCGAGCGCGGCGGCAGCGCGGCGTCGCGCGGCGCCTTGCCCTGGCTGCGGCTCTGGCGGGCCATCGCCTGGATCTCGGGCGGCACCTTGCCGGTCAGGGCGCGGAAATCGATGACTTCCGGCTGGCCTTTCTGCACCGTCGGCGAACAGCCCCAATAGATCAGCACGCGACCGTCCGGTTCGCCCTCGGTACCCGAACTCCCTGAACGCCGCTCACCCTGTAGCGGCAGCTGCGGCCCGATGCGCATGGCGTCGGGGACCGTGTGTGCCGCCTGGTAATCGCCCGGCAGGTCGCCCGGTGAAGTCAGGCGCAGATCCATGTTGTGGCTGACGCTACTGCCGCCGCCACCGCCCAGCATGCTCATCAGACCGCCCATGCCGCCGGCGCCCATGCCGGCGTGGGTGGTCAGGCGCATTTCATAGACGGTCGGTGCGGCGGCAGCCGGCAGCGCCAGCGCGGCGAGCGAGATGGACAGTGTGCGCAGCGTGAATGTCAGGGGATTGGTGTTCATGGTTTGGCCTCCGCGAGCGTCGGGTTGGGGGTGACTTCATTCTAGACCATTGCCATGGCGAGTTGCCTGCCGCGGTCGACGCCAGGAATCGGACAAATTTTACGGGGCAGAAGGTGTCTGGTTCAGTCGCGCAATTCGCGCCCGGTCAGCTTGATGAAGACGTCTTCGAGATTCGAGGCGCGGTGCACGTAGCGCAGCCCGGGCGCTTCGGCCAGGCGGGCGAGCAGCGGACGCGGATCGCTGCAATAGAAGAAGGCAGTTTCGCCGCTGGTCTCGACGCGCCCGGCGAGGTCGCGATGCGCTTCGACGAAGGCCGGCAGGTCGCCGCCGGCTTCGTCGTAGGCTTCGACGACCTGCGGCTCGATGTGCGTGGCGATCAGCTGGCGCGGGCTGCCCTCGGCGATCTTGCGGCCGTGGTCGATGACGATCAGCGTGTCGCACAGGCGTTCGGCCTCGTCCATGAAATGCGTGGTCAGGATCAGCGTCTTGCCGGCCGATTTCAGTTGTTTCAGGCGATCCCAGATCAGGTGGCGGGCCTGCGGGTCGAGGCCGGTGGTCGGCTCGTCGAGAAAGACGATGTCGGGGTCGTTGACCAGCGCGCGGGCCAACGTCAGGCGCCGCTTCATGCCGCCGGAGAGGGTTGCGATGCGCGCATCGGCCTTGCCGGCGAGGCCGGCAAAATCGAGCAGCTGCGGGATCCGGGCGCGGACGTCGGCATCGGAAAGCCCGAAATAGCGGCCGAAGACGAGCAGGTTCTCGCTGGCCGTGAAATCGGGGTCGAGGTTGTCGAACTGCGGCACGACGCCGACGCGCGCCCGCGCCTTCTGCGCGTCATCCGGGATGGTGTAGCCGTTGAGGCTGACGGTGCCGCTGTCGGGCGCGGTCAGCCCGAGACAGAGGCGCAGGGTGGTCGTCTTGCCGGCCCCATTCGGTCCGAGCAGGCCGAAGCAGCGGCCCGGCTCGACGGCGAACGAGAGGCCGGCGACCACCTCGGTGCCGGAATAGGTCTTGCGGAGGCTCGCTGACGCTTAGTGCCGCCACGCGCGGTTGATGATGTCGCGGATCAGGTGCAGGCGACGGTGGAAGAAGTGATCCGCACCCGGCACGACGACGACCGGCACGTCGAGCGGCAGCGCCCAGTCGAAGACATTGGCCAGCGGCACGGTTTCGTCGGCCGAGCCGTGGATGACGATGGTGTCGTGCGGCACCGCTTCGGTATCGTACTGGCGGGTGCCCTCGACGAAGCCGGCGGCGGTGCCGACCAGTACCAGGCGCTGCGCCGGGTGGCCAAGTTCGGCCAGGCGCTTGGCCAGGCGGGTCTGGCAGAAGGCGCCGAAGGAGAAGCCGGCGAGCGCCACCGGCAGGTCGCCGCAGCGGCACTTGGCATCCTGCAGCACGGCCAGCAGGTCGTCGGTTTCGCCGTGGCCTTCGTCATGCACGCCTTCGGTATCGCCGACGCCGCGGAAATTCGGCCGGAATGACGCGTAGCCGAGGCTGACGAAGGTGCGCGCCAGCGTGTAGGCGACCTTGTTGGTATTGGCGCCGCCGCCCAGCGGGTGCGGGTGGGCGATCAGCGCGATGCCGCGCGGCGCGTCGGGGCGCTCCATGATGACGTCGATCTTGCCGGCCGGGCCGTCAATCAGGATCTTTTGTTCCGGGCTCTCATAGCTTCAGGCGCTCCACGACACGGCCATGAACCAGATGTTCCTGGATGATTTCCTCGACGTCTTCCTTGTCAACATAGGTGTACCAGACCGCCTCGGGATAGACGACCATCACCGGACCCTCGTCGCAGCGATCCATGCAGCCGGCCTTGTTGATGCGCACCTTGCCGGGGCCCTTCAGCTTCAACTGGCCGATGCGGTCCTTGGCGTAGGCCTGCATTTCACTGGCGCCGTGCGCATTGCAGCAGGCTTCGCCCGCCTCGCGCTGGTTGCAGCAGAAAAACACGTGGTGTTTGAAATGGCTCATCGTTTCCTCCTTGGGGATGCAAATTATAGTTCCGGCGCCCGGCCAACTGCGCGAAAATGACGCCGATCCAACCCGAATAGCCGACCGCCATGCTTGAACTGGACGTTTATGGAACGCTGGTTGCCGCCTCGGCGGTGCTGCTGCTTGGCCAGCAACTGGTCACGCGCGTGCGCTGGCTGGCCGCCTACACCATCCCCGAGCCGGTCGTCGGCGGCTTGCTGGCAGCCATTGTGCTGCTCCTCCTGCGCAACGGGCTGGATTTCCAGATACGCTTCGATACCAGCCTCAGCGCCCCGTTGATGCTGACCTTCTTCGCCAGTATCGGGCTCAATGCCGATCTCGCCAGCCTGCGCAGGGGCGGCCGGCCGCTGATGATCTTCCTTGGCGTCGTTCTCGGCTTTCTCTTGCTGCAGAACATTACCGGCCTGCTGCTCGCTCTGGCCCTCGGCCAGTCGCCGTTCTATGGCCTGCTCGCCGGGTCGATTTCGCTGTCGGGCGGGCATGGCACCGGCGTCGCCTGGGGGCAGGTGTTCGCCGAGCAGTACGCTGTCGCGTCGGCCAGGGAAGTCGCCCTCGCCTGCGCGACCTTCGGCCTGGTGCTCGGCGGCGTGCTCGGCGGCCCGGTGGCCAGGTTCCTGATCCGCCGGGTGACGTTGCCTGCCGCCGGGATTCAGGATTTGACGGCCGCCAATACTTTCGAAAGCCCGCATAACGTGCGCCTGATCACCGCGCCGGCGATGATCGAGACGCTGGCCCTGATCTCGATCTGCCTGCTCGCCGGCCAGGCCATCGCCAGGATGCTGACCGGCAGTCTGCTCGAACTGCCGGCCTTCGTCTGCGTGCTGTTCGTCGGTGTGTTGCTGCGCAACGGCCTCGCCGCCGTCGGTTGGTACGAGGTCTTCGAACGCGCGGTGTCGGTGCTCGGCAACGTCTCGCTTGCCCTATTCCTGGCCATGGCGCTGATGTCGCTGCGTCTGTGGGAACTCTCGGCGCTGGCCCTGCCGCTGTTCGGCCTGTTGTTCGGGCAGGCGCTGCTGATGGTCGTGTACGCGGTGTTCGTCACCTTTCCGGTGCTTGGCCGCAATTACGACGCTGCAGTGATCTCCGCCGGGCATTGCGGCTTCGGGCTGGGGGCGACGCCGACGGCGATCGCCAACATGCAGGCGGTCACCGACCGCTTCGGTCCATCGCACCTTGCCTTCCTGGTGGTGCCGATGGTTGGCGCGTTTTTCATCGACATCGCCAACGCCATCGTGATCAAGCTCTTCCTCGCCCTGCCCTTCTTCTCCGGTTCGACCGGGCAAGGCGTTTCACGTGGAACGCAAGCCGGCCGGCTAGGTGCGGCGGCTGGTCAGGAGCAGGAATGGCAGCGTCAGGAAGGGCCACAACATTGCCACCAGTCGGGTGAGGCCATTGAAATTCAGGAAGTGGCCCTGCTGCCAGGTGGCCAGCGCGGCCGTCGAATAGGGGTTGGGCGGCGCCAGATTGACCAGCACCGTGCCGGCCATCAGTGCCAGCGCAGCGATCATCAGGCGGGGCGTCGCCGGCAGGAGCAGCGTGATGGCGAGCAAGATGCTGCCGATCAGCAACCCGCTCCGCGCGCCCGGAGTCAGCCACGCCAGCGCTTCGCCCGGACCAATCAGGATGGCTGCCGCCAGGGTGCGGATCAGCAGGCCAAGCAGAAGGAAGATCGGCACCGCAACATAGGCCATGACCGTGCGGACGCACAGCATGCGAACGATCAGTCCGGCAGCCAGCGCGTTGAAGGCGGTGATGCATGCTTCAATCAGGACGAAGCTCTCGGCGGCGAATGGAACGGCCCCGGTCAGGCCGAGCAACTGCCTGAGGTCACCGGCCCCGAAAAGCAGTGTCTCCGGCGACAGCGGGATCAGCAACCACAGCCCGAGCAGGGTCAGGCCAAGTTCGGCATGCGCGATCGGCGCGATGTGACTGTGCTGCCAGGCGCCGATGCGCGTGAAGATGCGCGGCCCGACCGCTTGCGCCCATACTGCGCCAAGCATGCCGCCCAGCGCATTGCAGGCGAGATCGACATTCGACGGTACGCGCGATGGCAACCAGGTTTGCGCCACCTCCATGCCGAAGCTGACGCCGGCAGCGAGGACTGCTGCGAGAACCGGTGCCGTGAAGCGTCCCGGCAAGCGATAAAGGGCAAGCGTCAAAAAGAAGCCAAGCGGCAGGTAGACCGCGACATTGGCGGCCAGGTCGAAAACAGTCCAGTATCGCGGCCAGCCGCCTTCGAGAAAGACGAGGGGTGAGACGCCGCTATCCTGCCAGCCGGAAAACGGATGCAGGCTTCCGTAGACGATCAGTCCGGACCAGGCCAGCGCCAGGTAACGGGCAAGGGTGATCGGGCCGCGGGTATCCATGGCCCTGATTGTATGTCAGTGCCGGTGCGTATGATCGGGCGCGTGGTGGGTCTCGGCCGCGGCACGGTGGTGCAGGACATGATGCAGATCTTCATGCGGCGTTGCCCTTCCGACCCATTGCGGCAGCAGCGATCCGGCAATCATCCCGAGCAGGCTGACGGCAAGCCCGATCAATTGCGGCGGGACCAGACTGGCTTCGCCAATCAGGAGTTCAACCAGCAGCCAGGCGCCGACGCCGCCGATAATCGCCATCAGTGCGCCCTGCGTCGTTGCCCGTTTCCAGTAGGCACCGAAGAACAGCGGCACGAAAGCGCCGGCCAGCGTGATCTTGTACGCGTTCTCGACCATCTTGAAGATCGACGACTGGCTGGTCAGCGCGAAGGTCAGCACGATGGCGCCAAAGCAGACCATGGTGATGCGCATCATGCGCAACAGCGTTCGGTCATTAACTTCCGGATAGATATTGCGCAGGATGTTTTCGGAAAACGATACCGACGGGGCAAGCAGGGTTGCCGAGGAGCACGACATGATGGCCGCCAGCACCGCGCCAAAGAAGATGGCCTGGGCGAAGATCGGCGTGTGCTGCATGACCAGGGTGGGCAGGACGCGTTGCGAGTCCGTTTCGATCAGTCCGTTGAACTGGGCCGGGTCAATCAGCGTGGCCGAGTAGGCAATGAACATCGGCACGAAGGTGAAGCAGAAATAGATCGTGCCGCCGAGGATCGAGGCATAGATCGCGACGCGGGCACTCTTCGCCGAGGTCACGCGCTGGAAGACGTCCTGCTGTGGAATCGAGCCCAGCATCATGGTCATCCAGGCGGCAAGGAAGGCCAGCCACTCGACCCAGGTGCCGGTCGGCCAGAAATCGAGCTTGCCGGCGGCGGACGCATGGTTGATGACGGTTTCGACGCCGCCGGTCATGCCGGAGACGAGGTAGCCGATGAACAGCATGCCGCCCATTGCGACGCCCATCTGGACGAAGTCGAGGATGGCGACCGAGAACATGCCGCCGAAAGTGGTGTAGGTCAGTACGATGGCGGTGCCGAGCACCATGCCGGCTTCCTGGCTGATCGCCCCGTCGGTCACGATGTTGAACACCAGGCCGAGCGCCTTGATCTGGGCCGAAACCCAGCCGAGATAGGAGACGACGATGCACAGGGTGGTGAGAATTTCGACCGTGCGGTTGTAGCGCATGCGGAAGAAATCGCCGAGCGTCATCACGTTGAGCTTGTACAACTTGGTGCCGTAGAAAATGCCGGCAATCACCAGGCACAGACTGGCGCCGAACGGGATCGGCGACAACGCCGCCGAGGCCATCCTTGACGAAGGTGGCGGACACCCCGAACACCGCCTCGGCGCCGAACCAGGTGGCGAAGACGGTAGCGGTCACCACCGGCAGCGGCAGGCTGCGGCCAGCGACCGCAAAATCCTTGGCGTTATGGACCCGGGTGGCAGCGTAAAGGCCGATACCGATCGAGGCCAGAAGGTATATGACGACGAACCAGATGAGCATGCCGCGCTACCCGAAGGCAAGGGGTTGAAAACGCGGCGATTATACGGTTATCGGACGGCGCCGGCGAATGCAGCGCCGCGGTTGACCTGACGCGGCGGCGGTTCAGAAGTCAGCAGGGCAATGGAGGTGCAGGTCGGCTGCAGTTGACGGATGCGGCAGCCATAAATCGGTGGCATGCAGCAACAATCTTGCGGCCAGTTGCTCGGCAATGCCGCCGTACAGTTCATCGCCCAGAATCGGGTGGCCGAGTGCCGCCAGATGCACCCGCAGTTGATGCGAGCGGCCGGTGACCGGCTCCAGTTCGACGCGGCTCGCGTCCGTTTCCGGCGCGTAACGAAGCAACTGGTAACGGGTCAGTGAAGCCTTGCCGATCGAAAAATCGACCTTCTGCCGGGGGCGATTCGGCCAGTCACAGATGAGCGGAAGATCGATCTCCCCCGCCGGGGAAGCGAGTTGTCCGGTCACCACCGCGACGTAGCGCTTGGCCACGCGCCGTTCGCGGAAGAATCTCGATAGCAGGCTGTGGACCGCTTCGCCCCGGGCGAATATCAGCAGCCCCGAAGTGCCCATGTCGAGCCGATGAACGGCCAGCGCATCGGGAAACTCGCGCTGTACCCGCGCGGCCACGCAATCCTGCTTGCCCTCACCGCGCCCGGGCACCGAAAGCAGCCCCGACGGCTTGTTCGACCGCAAGCAGCGCCGCGTCTGCATAGACAACTTCGAGCCGGACATGCGGGGGTGGAGAGTAGGCGCTCATGAATACGTTGAAGTTGTCCGGCGAGGGGCTGGCTGGTGGTTGCCGGAGAAATTGCGGCTTGCCAAGCAGGGACTTTCATTATACTGTGTTTATTAACAGTATTCGGCACCGCCCCGAAAACGGCGGGGCGTCATGTTGGCAGTTCGCAGAATAAGCAACGAGCCGGATCCTGTCGAGAGTTTGCATCGCGCATTTCAGGTTGACCCGGATTTCGATCCGGCAGGTCAGCAATTTTTGTTCCATCCCCGGCCCCTGTGCCATAATCCTGTCAAATTCCCGAGGTATTGCAATGGACGACAACAAGGTGAAAGCGCTGGCAGCGGCGCTGCAACAAATTGAAAAGCAGTTCGGCAAGGGCTCCATCATGAAGATGGGCAATGCGGAGATTGACGAGGGTATCCAGGTCGTGTCCACCGGTTCGCTCGGGCTCGATATCGCGCTTGGGGTCGGCGGCCTGCCGCGCGGCCGGGTGGTCGAAATCTACGGTCCGGAGTCATCCGGCAAGACCACACTGTGTCTGCAGGTGATTGCCGAAATGCAGAAACTGGGTGGCGTTGCCGCATTCATCGACGCCGAACACGCACTCGACCCGCAATATGCCCAGAAGCTCGGCGTCAATGTCGGCGACCTGCTGATTTCCCAGCCCGATACCGGCGAGCAGGCACTGGAAATTTCCGACATGCTGGTCCGTTCCGGCTCGGTGGACATCATCGTCATCGACTCCGTTGCCGCGCTCACGCCGCGTGCCGAAATCGAAGGCGAAATGGGTGACCAGATGGTTGGCCTGCACGCCCGTCTGATGAGCCAGGCGCTGCGCAAGCTCACCGCCAACATCAAGAAGACCAATACGCTGGTCGTCTTTATCAATCAGATCCGCATGAAGATCGGCGTCATGTTCGGCTCGCCGGAAACGACGACCGGCGGCAACGCGCTCAAGTTCTATGCATCGGTGCGCCTTGATATCCGCCGTATCGGGTCGATCAAGAAGGGCGATGAAGTGATCGGCAGTGAAACCCGGGTCAAGGTTGTCAAGAACAAGGTGTCGCCGCCCTTCCGTGAAGCAATTTTCGACATTCTCTACGGCGAAGGCATCTCCCGTCTCGGCGAAATTGTTGAACTGGGCGTCGCCCACAAACTGATCGACAAATCCGGCGCCTGGTATGCCTACAAGGGCGAGAAGATCGGACAGGGCAAGGAAAATGCCCGCGAATTCCTGCGCTCGCATCCCGAGGTGGCCCAGGAGGTCGAAGCCCGTATCCGCGAGGCCGCGAGCACGAGCGTGATCAAGCCGGTCAAGGCGGGAGCGGATGCCTGATCCGACCGTCGCCCTGCGTGTGGCCGCCCTTCGACTGCTGACCCGGCGCGATCACAGCCGGGCGGAGCTGAAGGCCAAACTCGCTACGCAGGCCGAATCGGAAGAGCAACTTGATGCCGTGCTCGATACCCTGCAGGCCGAACGCCTGCTCTCCGACCATCGCTACGCGAGCCAGCGCGTGGTGGCGCGCGCCGGGCGCTATGGCAACGCGCGGCTCAGACAGGAGCTGCGTCAGCGCGGTGTCGGCGACGACGACATTGCGGTCGCGCTACCCGAGGCGGGCGACGAGACCGAGCGTTGCCGGGCAATTTGGACCAAAAAATTCGGTCGACCGCCGCAATCCGCCGAGGAACGGGGCAGGCAGATGCGTTTTCTGCAGTACCGCGGCTTTTCCGGCGAGGCGATACGCCGGGTAATGCGCGGAGTCGATGAATGAGTACCCCCGCCGTTTCACTGCTCGCGGCTCACAACCTGCGCAAGAAATACAAGGCGCGCACCGTGGTCGAGGATATTTCCTTCGAGGTGAAAAGCGGCGAGGTGGTCGGCCTGCTTGGCCCCAACGGTGCCGGCAAGACAACCTGCTTCTACATGATCGTTGGCCTCGTTCCGGCGGATGGCGGCGAGGTCTATATCGATGAGGCCAGACTCACCCACCTGGCGATGCACAGCCGGGCGCGCCTGGGCCTGTCCTACCTGCCGCAGGAAGCCTCGATTTTCCGCAAGCTCAACGTGGAGGAAAATATCCGCGCCGTCCTCGAGCTGCTGAAACTCCCCGAGGCGGAACTGAACGATCGCCTCGAAGGCTTGCTCGGGGAATTGCATATCGACCATGTGCGCCACGTCAATGCTGCCGCGCTGTCGGGAGGCGAACGCCGACGGGTGGAGATCGCTCGGGCGCTGGCCACCAATCCGCGCTTCATTCTGCTCGACGAGCCGTTTGCCGGGGTCGACCCGATCGCCGTGCTGGAAATCCAGAAGATCATCCGTTTTCTCAAGGAGCGCGGGATCGGCGTGTTGATTACCGATCACAACGTGCGCGAGACGCTGGGCATCTGCGACCACGCGTACATCATCAATGCCGGAAAGGTGCTTGCCGCCGGGCGGCCCGACGATATCGTGGCGGACGAGAGCGTGCGCAAGGTCTACCTGGGCGAGCATTTCAGGCTCTGAGCCTGAGCTGCGGTTGATCATCGATCCATGAAACCGGCACTCCAGCTAAAACTCTCGCAACATCTGGCGCTGACGCCCCAGTTGCAGCAGTCGATCAAGCTGTTGCAACTGTCGACCGTGGAAATGCAACAGGAAATCGAGCGCTACCTGCTCGAAAACCCGATGCTGGAACGCGATGACGACGGGGGAACGGATTCCTATGCCGCGGCACAGCAGTTCGATGCCCCGCGCAGCGATGCGGCCGAGCGCACTGAACATGATGAGCGCGAGGAACGCGACGCCCGCGAGGAGCGCGAACTGGCCATGCCGTCCACGCCTTCCGACGTCGACGACGACCGCTTTACTTCCGATGCCGGAACCTTTACCGGTGCCGGACGTGACGAAGACGACGACAGCGACGCCCAGGATATCCATGCCGGCACGATCAGCCTGCGCGATCACCTGATCTGGCAGCTGGGCATGACCCAGCTCCCGGAGCGGGACCGCGGCCTCGTGCGCTTCCTGATCGAAGCGCTGGACGAAGACGGATATCTGTCGTCACCGCTGGAGGAACTCCGGGAAACCCTGCCCCCGGAATATGAAATCGAACCCGAAGAACTGGAAATCGCCCTGCGTCACATCCAGAGTTTCGATCCGACCGGCATCGGTGCCCGAAGTCCGCAGGAATGTCTGGCCCTTCAACTCAAAGCCTTGCCGGAAGTGGACAGGTGCGAACTGGCCTTGTTGATTACCGAAAAGCATCTCGAACTGCTGGCTGCCCGGGATTTCGCGAAAATCCGGCGCCTGACCGGATGCGACGATGAAGCCCTGAAGGCAGCGCATGCGCTGATCGTCAGTCTCGATCCCCGGCCCGGCGCGCGTTTCGCTCACCTTGAGGCCCGTTACATCACGCCCGACGTCATCGTCAAGAAGCTCAAGGGCAAATGGACGGCCTACATCAATCCCGATGCCTATCCGCGCTTGCGGATCAATCGCCTGTACGCCGAAGTCCTCGCCCGCCAGCGGCGTGGCAACGGCAACCTGACCGGCCAGCTGCAGGAAGCCCGCTGGCTGATCAAGAACGTCCAGCAGCGGTTTGAAACGATCCATCGGGTGACCCAGGCAATTGTTGATCGCCAGCGCCAGTTTTTCGAACATGGCGAAGTCGCCATGCGCCCGCTGGTTCTGCGCGAAATTGCCGATATTCTCGGCCTGCACGAGTCAACCGTATCGCGTGTGACCAGCCAGAAATACATGGCGACGCCGCGCGGCATCTTCGAACTGAAGTATTTTTTCGGCAGCCATGTGTCCACCGATAGTGGTGGCGCGTGTTCTGCGACGGCCATTCGCGCCCTGATCAGACAATTGATTACGGCAGAAGATGGCAAGAAGCCCTTGTCGGATAGCCAATTATCCGAAATACTAGGCCAGCAGGGAATTGTTGTAGCCCGACGCACGGTGGCAAAATACCGCGAGTCGCTCAACATCCCGCCGGTCAATTTACGCAAGACCCTGTAGCGAGAGGAGAAAAAATGAATCTGCAGATCACAGGTCACCACATAGAAGTCACCCCGGCGCTTCGCGACTATGTCGAAAACAAGCTGGATCCGGTGGTTCGCCACTTCGACCGCGTCACCGGTGTCAACGTGGTTCTGTCTGTTGAAAAACTCAAGCAGAAGGCCGAAGTCACCGTTCATGTTCCTGGCAAGGACATGCATGTCGAAGAATCCGGTGACGATCTCTATGCCGCCATCGACGCACTGTTCGACAAGCTGGATCGCCAGGTCCAGAAATACAAGCAGAAGGTGCAGGACCACCATCGCGGTGAAAAGGCAACCCACCAGATCGCCAGCTGACGACAGCCCAATGGCCGCGGCAGGCACTGCTGCGGCCTTCGCTCCCAAGTTTCCCCTATGAACCCAATGCACAACCTCCTGTCGGCCTCGCAGGTTCTTCTCGATCTCGACGCCAGCAGCAAGAAGCGGGTTTTTGAACAGGCCGGCATGCTATTCGAGAGCCATCTCGGGCTGGCGCGTTCGGTGGTTTTCGACAGCCTGTTTGCCCGCGAAAAACTGGGATCCACCGGTCTTGGCCAGGGGATCGCCATTCCCCATGGCCGCATCAAGGGCCTCAAGCAGGCAGCCGGCGCATTCCTGCGTCTGGCGACGCCCGTGCCGTTTGATTCGCCTGACGGGCGGCCGGTGAATTTGCTGTTTGTTCTTCTGGTTCCGGAGCAGGCGACCGAGGAACATCTGCAGATACTTTCCGAACTCGCGCAGCGATTTGCCGAGCGCCCCTTCCGCGAGGCGCTGCTCGCCGCGCCCGATCCGGAATCGGTGGTGGCCCTGTTCCAGGCATGATTTCAGCGTGGCCCGCCACATCAGCCTGATCCAGCTTTACGAGGACAATCGCGAGAAGCTGTTGCTGAACTGGGTTGTCGGCCAGCGTGCGGAGCGCCGGATCGAGATCAAGCTGTCCAGCAATTACGGCGCCGATGTGGTCGGCCACATCAACATCATTCACCCCGAGCGACTCCAGGTAATGGGGCCCAGCGAATACAACTGGGCGGTGCGCGTTGGCGAGCGCCGTTTTGGTCAGCAAATCCAGGATTTGCTGCAGGCGGAACCGCCGGCCATCATCGTCGCCGACGGGCTGACGCCGCCCGAGTCGCTGGTCGCTGCCTGTAACGCCAGCGATACCCCAATCATGCTGTCACCCAAGCCCTGTTCGGCGGTGATCGACCTGTTGCGTATCTATCTCTCGGCGCGCCTCGCCGATACCGTCAATCTGCACGGCGTATTCATGGATGTGTTTGGCATGGGCGTGCTGATCACCGGCGATTCCGGTGTCGGCAAGTCCGAACTGGCGCTTGAACTGATTTCCCGTGGTCACGGGCTGGTTGCCGATGACGTGGTCGAGATGGGGCGAATCGCCCCCGGTACTGTCGAAGGCCGCTGTCCTGGCATGTTGCGCGACTTTCTCGAGGTGCGCGGCCTGGGGCTGCTCAATATTCGCACAATCTTTGGCGAGACGGCGTCGCGCCGCAAGATGAAGCTCAAGTTGATCGTCCATCTGCAAAAACCGGTCAGCGGCGTCGATGCTCCCCGTTTGCCGCTCGACGCGCAAACCCAGGAGGTGCTGGGCGTGCCGATCCGCAAGGTGGTAATCCCGGTGGCAGCTGGTCGCAACCTGGCCGTGCTGCTCGAAGCGGCAGTGCGCAACACCATTCTGCAGTTGCGTGGCATCGACAGCATGCAGGATTTCATGGACCGGCAGCAGCGCATGATGCTTGACGATGAGACATGAATGCCAGATAGTTCTCCCGCCACAACCAATTCCATAACAGGGGACAAACCATGAAATCGATAATTGCCATGTTGCTCGCGGCATTTGCCAGTACTGCCGTCTATGCAGCCGATGACTGTGCGGCCATGGCGGCCGAGAAAAAGCTGGCGGGGGCTGCCAAAACCAGCTTTCTGAAGAAATGCCAGGCTGATTCAGGGGCTCCGGCGGGCTGCGAGAAGACTGCCGACGAAAAGAAGCTGGCGGGGGCCGCCCGGAACAGTTTCGTCAAGAAGTGCGAAGCTGATGCCAAGGGGAATCAGGCGGGCGCCGCCTGCGAGGCGACGGCGAAGGAAAAGAAACTTGCGGGGGCCGCCAAAACCAGTTTCGTGAAAAAGTGCGTTGCCGATGCTGCATCGGCCAATTGAGAATTTTTGACGTCCTTTTGGACGTCCACCGCAACGGCCGCCGCAAGCGGCCGTTTATTTATTGCGCGGAGGACTTACAGGTGCTCGAAATCGGCGCAATCCGCTTTGGGGTCGCTTCCCGAGGCGCCGAAGCAGAGCCGGCCACTGCCCTTGAGTTCGATTTCCCGACGCCGTACGACAAGTTCGCTGTTGCCGCCATTGGTGATGTAGGTACCGTTGGTGCTGCTGTCGAGGTAGAAATAGGTACCGTTGCGTCGCTCGATCCTTCCATGTGACCGCGATGCCTTGCGGTCCACGATCAGCAGGCCGCTGGCCGCATCGCGTCCGAGGGTCAATAGGGGCGACTTGTCGTCAAGGAGATAGGCGTTGCCGCGATAGCGCAGGCAGAGGCGGTCGGTCAGCATCTCGCTTGGGGTCGGATCGATTGCCACGCTGTACTTGCGCTGCTGGCCGACATGGCTGTGCCAGTCCAGCTCCGCGAGTGCAAAGCTTGTCTTGCCTTCCTCGAGATGGCCGAGATCGGGCAACAAGCGGTGGAGAATGGGTGTTTGCTTGGGTAACTCGGCAATCGCCGAAGAACTGGCGAGGATCTGGTCGATGCGCGCCCGACCGGCAATGCGTGTGACCGTGGCGATGGTCTCGTCGGTGGCGGTCGTCTGCCCGGCATTCAGCTTGCCGACATGCAGTCCGATGCGGATGGTCGAACTTGAGTCCGGAGACCGGTGGCAGGGTCGAGATGCGCAGTTGCATGTTCGACCGCAGCGTGGCAGGCTTCCTCGGCCGAGGGAAAGCCGGCCAGCAGTTCGCCGCCCGACACCTTCAGGGTGTGGCCGCGGTAACCCGCGACGGCGCGTTCCATGCGCCTGAGGCAACGCTCGACGGCATATGACGCTTCCGTATCGCCAAGGCGCTGGAACAGCCGGGCGCTATCGGATACATCGGCAAACAAAACGGTCATCGTGCGCTGCTTATCCATCATGTAAGACCCGGGTTTCTTCCTGACCGGCGATTATCGCATCCTCCGCGTTGCCGGAACAACGTTCGCCACCCTTCCGGAGCATCAATTTTCATTGCCAGCTTGCGCCGGGGGCGACTGCGTGACATGCCATGAGTATAGGACCAACACATTTTCTGGCACGTGAAATTTTTCACATGCCCATGATTTCAGACAAAAATTCACGTTCTGCCTTCACGTTCTGTCCGAGCGCGTGCGATCAGGACGCAAGGGCAATCGGAATGGCACCGCCGAGGGTGATTTCCGGCTGATCAAAGGCGATGTCACCCTCGTCAACCGGTGTCGCGAGCGTCAGGCCACGGAAATCGAACTGCGTGTTGTCGGCCAGGTGCGATGGCACGATGTTCTGCATTGCAGTGAGCACCGATTCGGTTCGCCCCGGGTAACGGCGATCCCAGTCGGCCATCATTTCGCGGATTTTCTGGCGTTGCAGATTGTCCTGCGAGCCGCACAGGTTGCACGGGATGATCGGGAATTCCATGCCGCGTGCGAAGCGGGCGATATCGCTCTCGGCGCAATAGGCGAGCGGACGAATGACGACATGGGCCTTGTCGTCGGTCACCAGCTTTGGCGGCATGGCCTTGAGCTTGCCGCCGAACAGCATGTTGAGGAACAGGGTATGCACCATGTCGTCGCGATGGTGACCAAGGGCAATCTTGTTGGCGCCCAGTTCCTTCGCCGTCCGGTAAATGATGCCCCGGCGCAGACGCGAGCAGAGCGAGCAGGTGGTCTTGCCCTCGGGTATCTTGTCCTTGACGATCGAGTAGGTGTCGGCCTCGACAATCCGGTAGTCCACGCCCAGCGCGTCGAAATAACGCGGCAGCACGTCCGCCGGAAATCCCGGCTGCTTCTGGTCGAGGTTCATGGCGATCAGGCGAAAACTCACCGGCGCGCGCTGCTGCAGGGCCATCAGGATATTCAGCAAGGTGTAGGAATCCTTGCCGCCGGAAACGCAGACCAGGACGGTATCACCCTCCTCGATCATGTTGTAGTCACCAATCGCCTTGCCAACGCGGCCTTCGAGGTATTTTCTGAGTTTTTGCAGGGTGTTCGAGGTGTTCATTTGCGGCTCTCGCAGTGTCTTCGACGGACAACCGCCAAAAAGGCAGGAGTTTACCCCGTTAGCCCATAATTGGCCCGCCAAAGTCCTTGTTGACAGCTAAAATCACGCCTTTCTGGAATGTCGATGAACCTCCCGCCCCCTTCTTCGGACGCTTCTGCCCACAGCCAGCGACTGATATCCGAGATCAGTCGTGAAATCGGCACCCGGACAGGTTGGATATCATTCGCCCGGTTCATGGAAATGGCCTTGTATCAACCCGGCCTCGGCTATTACTCGGCAGGGGCGAGGAAATTCGGCAGCGCGGGCGATTTCGTCACGGCACCCGAAATGAGCGCCTTGTTCGGCCGGGCGCTGGCGCGTCAGGTGGCCCAGGTCATGGCCGCTTCGGCACCCGCCGTGCTTGAGGTCGGCGCCGGTTCCGGGCGCCTGGCGGCCGATCTGCTGGTCGAACTGGAGCGCCTCGACCAGTTGCCGGAACGTTACGACATCCTTGATCTTTCAGCCGACCTGCGCGAGCGCCAGCAGGCGACGCTAGCCAGCGCCGTGCCGCACCTGCTGTCGCGTGTCCGCTGGCTGGAGCGCTTGCCGGACGAGTTTTCGGGCGCCGTCGTGGCCAACGAATTGCTCGACGCCATGCCTGCCCACGTCGTCGCCTGGCGGGATGATGCCATATACGAGCGCGGCGTCGCCGTGGACAACGCCGGCGGTTTCACGTGGAACGAACGCCCGGCTAAGGGAGCCCTTCTTGTCGCAGCCGAGGAAATCGGTCGCCAATGCAGGCTGCCGCCGGGTTTCGAAAGCGAAATCAGCCTGGCAGCCCGCGCCTGGGCTGCCGAGTGGGGGCACCGCCTGGCCTGCGGTGCGTTGTTGCTCATCGATTACGGTTTTCCGCGCCGCGAGTTCTACCATCAGCAACGCGGACGCGGCACGCTGATGTGCCACTATCGCCATCACTCGCATCCGGATCCGTTTTATTTGCCGGGATTGCAGGATGTCACGGTCCACGTTGATTTCACGGCAATAATTGCTGCAGCACACGCTACCGGCCTGGAGCTGCTGGGCTACACCAGCCAGGGTCAGTTCCTGCTCAATTGCGGCATCCTCGACCTGCTGGCGGCCCAGCCGAACGATACGGTGGACTATATCCGTACGGCGGGCGCGGTTAACAAACTGCTGATGCCGCACGAAATGGGTGAGTTGTTCAAGGTCATGGCCATCGGGCGCGGGATCGACCAGCCCCTGTGCGGTTTCGCCAGCGGCGACCAGAGCCGGCGTCTATAACCACTCACCGCCCCCCTGATCCGCCATGCGCCGCTACCCGCTTTCATTCATTACCCTCACTGCGTTGGGCATCGTGTGCGCCATCCCCGGCCTGCTCAGCCTGCTCGGTCTGGGCGCCGGCATCCATCCGGTGCTGGAAGACCCGATGGCGGGACTCGCCTTCATTGTTTCGGCAATCGCGCTGATCGGCTCCGGCGCTTTTCCCCTGGTGATCGAGAAGCTGAAGGAAAGCGAGGAGGTCTAGACCTCGCGCATCATCCGCCAGAACTGGAACCTGAGCGTCGCCACGGCGCCGGCGCAGATGGCCAGGAAGGTGACGATCGAGCCCAGCGCCAGGGTCGAAAATCCGGTGATGCCCTGCCCTACCGTGCAGCCCATGGCGGTGACGCCGCCAAAACCCATCAGCGCTGCGCCGAGCAGGTGGTTGGCCGTGTCCTCGACGCCGGCGAAACCTTCCCAGCGGAAACTGCCGCTGACCAGCGCCCAGGTTCCGGCGCCGGCAATCACGCCAAGCACCGTCGCAATGGCGAAAGTGACCTTGCGGCTGGTGTCCGACCAGAGCATCAGGAGTTCCAGCGAATAAGCCTGCGGCGCAACAAAGGTCAGCGATTCCATGCGCCCGCTGTTGGTGGCAATGAACGCTTCCTGCAGGGTCTCCGGGTCTTCGGCCAGGTAGCCGATGTGGCCGCTGACGTACCAGGCCGCAACCACCGCCAGACCGATGCCGAAGCCGCCAAGCAGGTTGTCGAGGGTCCAGAAATCGTGCTTGAGCAGGCAGAATGCGGTCAACCCGCCGCCGATGGCGAAAACTGCCAGGGCGAAGGCGGTTTTTGGCGCCATCCCCGCTGCCGCCAGCAGCGCCGGCACGTCCTGCCCGCCGGGGAAGGCAATGGCGGCCTTTTCCAGTACATTGACCCGGAAAACCCCGAGAAAGCCGCGCATGGTCATGTAGGCGACGAGGCCGAGCACGGCGAAAACGACCAGCGACTTGAGGTTGCCGCCGCCGATCCTGATCAGCGTTTTCGAGCCGCAGCCCGAGGCGAGCACCATGCCGATGCCGAAAGAAAAACCGCCGATCAGGTAGGACAGCCAGGTAAAGTTCGGCGTCCGGTAGATGGACTTGTCGAGGTCGATCAGTCCGGCGGCGTGCAGCGCCGCCGAGCCGAGAATGGCCACACCGATGGCCAGCAGCCACATGCGCATGCGGCTCCAGTCGCCCATGTTGACGATGTCCGACACCGCTCCCATGGTGCAGAAGTGGGTCTTCTGGCCGATGGCGCCAAACAGGAAAGCGACGGCAAAGGCCAGCCAGAGAACAGTATTGGCGGAAACGGCGGATTCCATGTCAGTGGCGGTAAAGGGTGGGATCGGGCAGGCCGGCGGCGGCAAAACCTTCGGCGCGCAGGCGGCATGAATCGCAAACGCCGCAGGCGCGGCCCTGTTCGTCGGCCTGATAGCAGGAGACGGTCAGGCCGTAATCGACGCCGAGGGCTGCGCCGCTGCGGATGATCTCGGCCTTGGAAAGATTGATCAAAGGTGCATGAATGCGTCAGTTGGGCGCCCTCGACGCCCGCCCGGTCGCCAGATTGGCCATGGTCTCGAAAGCGGCGATGTAGTCCGGCCGGCAGTCCGGGTAGCCCGAGTAATCGACGGCATTGACCCCGACGAAAATGTCGCGGCTGCCCAACACCTCGGCCCAGGCCAGCGCCAGCGAGAGCATGATGGTATTGCGCGCCGGAACGTAGGTGACCGGTATGCCGGGCTGCACGCCATCGATTGGCACGGCAATCGAACTATCGGTGAGCGCCGAGCCGCCGAACTGGGCCAGTCCGAGATTGAGCACGCGATGTTCGCTGGCGCCCAGCGCCCTGGCCACGCGGCTGGCGGCCTCCAGCTCGGCGCGATGGCGCTGGCCGTAGTCAAACGACAGGCAGTAACAAGCGAAGCCCTGGCTACGGGCCATGGCAAGGGAGGTGGCGGAGTCCAGTCCGCCGGAGAGGAGAACGACAGCATTCTTGGTCATCGGGCGCGAATATAACCGAATTCGGGCGTTGGACTCAGCCGGTATCTGCTTGTTCCTGCGCTACAATTTCACGCTTTGCGACTCCGCCGGAGATTTCGATGCCGCTTCGCCTGACTGCCCTTGCTGCCGCCCTGATGCTGGCGGGCTCCGTCTTCGCCGCCGACAAGATCAAGGTCGGCTTTGTCTCGACCCTGTCCGGCCCCGGTGCCGGTCTCGGCGTCGATATCCGCGATGGTTTCAATCTGGCCATCAAGCAGCTGGACGGCAAGCTGGGCGGCGTGCCGGCCGAAGTCATCATTGCCGACGACCAGCAGAATCCGGATGTCGCCAAGCAGGCGGCCGACAAGTTCCTGAAGAAGGACAAGGTCGATTTCATGACCGGCATCGTCTTCTCCAACATCATGCTGGCGGTCGGCCCGACGGTGTTCGACAACAAGACCTTCTACATCTCGGCCAATGCCGGCCCCTCGCAATACGCCGGCGAGCAGTGCAACCCCTTCTTCTTCAACGTCGCCTGGCAGAACGACAACCTGCACGAGGCCGTCGGCAAGTACGTGCAGGACAAGGGTTTCAAGAACGTCGTGATCGTTACCCCGAACTACCCGGGCGGCAAGGATGCGGTGTCCGGCTTCAAGCGCTTCTACAAGGGCAAGGTCGGCGAAGAGATCTACACCAAGCTCGGCCAGCTCGACTACGCCGCCGAACTGGCGCAGATCCGCAGCGTCAAGCCGGATGCGCTGTTCTTCTTCCTGCCCGGCGGCATGGGCATCAACTTCGTCAAGCAGTTCGTCGCCGCCGGCCTGTCGCGCGACACGCAACTGTTCGCTCCCGGTTTTTCGGCCGACGAGGACGTGATCAAGGCGGTCGGCGCGCCGATGATGGGCATGTTCAACTCCTCGCACTGGGCGCACGACATGGACAACGCCGAAAACCAGCGCTTCGTCGCCGACTTCGAGAAGGAATACGGGCGTCTGCCCTCGCTCTACGCGTCGCAGGGCTACGACGCGGCGCTGATGATCGACGCCGCCGTGCGCGACGTGAAAGGCAAGGTCGAGGACAAGGCGGCGCTGCAGAAGGCGCTGGAAGCCAAGCGTTTCAAGTCGGTGCGCGGCGACTTCAAGTTCAACACCAACCACTACCCGGTGCAGAACTACTACCTGCGCGTGATCGGCAAGGACGCGCAGGGCCGTGTCACCAACAAGACCATGGGTACCATCTTCACCAATCATGCTGACGCCTACGTCGGCGCAGTGCAAGATGAAGTGACCCAGCTGGTTCTCGAGCAGGCCCTCAACGGCCTGCAGTTCGGCCTCATGCTGTTCCTGCTGGCCGCCGGGTTGACGCTCGTCTTCGGCATCATGGACTGCATCAACCTGGCGCATGGTTCGCTCTACATGGTGGGCGCTTACTTCGTCGCCGCGGCAGCGCAGGCCGCCGATTCGTTCTGGGTCGGCCTGGGGGTGGGCGTCGCCGGTGCGGCGCTGCTCGGGCTGTTGCTCGAACTGTCGCTGTTCCGGCAACTCTACAAGCGTGACCACCTGTCGCAGGTGCTCGCCACCTTTGCGCTGATCCTGATCGCCAACGAGGCCGTGCGCATGATCTGGGGCGCCCAGCCGGTGCTGCTCAATCCGCCCGAAGCATTGTCCGGCCCGGTCGAGATCGCCGGCTTTTTCTACCCGGCCTACCGGCTGCTGATCATCGCCTTCGGCCTCGCCGTGGCCCTCGTGCTTTACCTGCTCGTGGCAAAAACCCGGGTTGGCATGTGGGTGCGCGCCGGCGCCTCCAACCGCGAAATGACCGAGGCGCTGGGCATCAACGTGCCGGGGTTGTTCACTGCCGTTTTCGTTTTCGGGGTGGCGCTCTGCGCGCTGGCTGGCGGCCTGCTCGGGCCACTGCTCGCGGTGCAGGTCGGCATGGGCGAAAGCGTGCTGATCCTTGCCTTCGTGGTCATCATCATCGGCGGCATCGGCTCGATTCGCGGTGCGCTGGTCGGCAGCCTGATCGTCGGCATGGTCGACACGCTGGGCCGGGCGCTGTTGCCGACCTTGCTGCGCGCTTTGCTGCCGGCTGACGCGGCGTCCACGCTCGGCCCGGCGCTGGCGTCGATCCTGATCTACCTGCTGATGGCGGCAATCCTCTTCTTCAAGCCGCAAGGCCTTTTTCCGGCGCGCGCCTGATGGCCTTCTACTGCGCTGCCCCCTGGCAGAAGCCGCTTGCCATCACGCTGCTGCTTGCCCTGCTCGCCCTGCCGCCGGCACTGACCGCGCTTGGCCAGGAGTTCTACATCGGGTTCGCCACCCGCGTGCTGATCTTCGCGCTGGCTGCCTCCAGCCTGAATCTGGTGCTTGGCTTCGGCGGCATGTTTTCGCTGGGGCATGCCGCCTTCTTCGGCGCCGGCGCCTATGCCGCGGCGCTCTGCCTGAGCGGCGGAATCAGCGACGGTCTGTTCGCCCTGCCCCTGGCCATGCTGGCGGCAGGGCTGTTCGCGCTTGTTGTCGGGGCGATCAGCCTGCGCACCCGCGGCGTCTATTTCATCATGATCACGCTGGCCTTCGCCCAGATGGCCTATTACCTCTTCGTCTCGGCGCGGGCCTGGGGCGGCGACGACGGCCTGCCGCTGACCGGCCGGATGACCCTGGGCGGCCTCGGCCTGGCCAGCGATGGCGCACTTTTCTACGCCGCCCTTGGCTGCCTGGGGCTGACCATGACCTTTCTCGGGCGGCTGGCCGATTCCCGCTTCGGCCGCGTCATCCAGGCCATCCGTGAAAACGAAACGCGCATGGAAGCGCTCGGCTACCCGGTATTCCGCTATCGCCTGGTCTGCTTCGCGCTAGGTGGCGCGCTGGCCGGTCTGGCCGGGGCGTTGCTCGCCAACCTGACCGGGCTGGCCAGCCCCAACCTGTTGCAATGGACGCAATCCGGCACGCTGCTGGTCATGGTCATCATCGGCGGTGTCGGCTATCTTTACGGCGGCGTCGTCGGCGCCGTGGTGCTCCTGGTGCTCGAAGAAGTGCTGTCCGGCTTCACGTTGCACTGGCATATCGGGCTCGGTCTGCTACTGCTCGGAATCGTCCTCTTCGCGCCCAGAGGCGTGGCCGCCCTGTTCGGGAGAAGCCGTGGCTGAGGCGCTGCTCGAGGTTCGCAGGCTGTCGCGGCGCTATGCCGCGGTCGACGCGCTAAATGCGGTCAATTTCAGCGTCGAGGCCGGCGAGGTTCATGCCCTGATCGGCCCGAACGGCGCCGGCAAGACGACTTTCATTCACCATGTCTCGGGGGCGTTGCAACCCGATTCGGGCAGCATTCACTTCGCCGGCCGCGACGTAACACGGCTTTCGATGCACCAGCGCGTGGCTGCCGGCATGGCGCGCTCTTACCAGATCACCAACGTCTTCCTCGGCCTCTCGGCGCTCGACAACGTGGCGCTGGCGGTGCAGGGACGGCAGGATGCCGGCAGCAGCTTCCGCTTCTGGAAACCGGTGCGCGCCGAGCCGGGCCTGTTCGACGAAGCGCGCGGCTTTCTCGAACAGCTCGGCCTGGGCGCCCGCGCCGATGCCACGGCCGGCAATCTGGCGCATGGCGAACAGCGGGCGCTGGAACTGGCGATGGCGCTTGCCACCCGGCCACAGATGCTGCTGCTCGACGAGCCGATGGCCGGAACCGGGCCCGAAGAATCGGCGCGCATGGTCGAGCTGATCGAACACCTCGCCCGCCATGTCACGATCCTGCTGGTTGAACACGACATGGCCGCTGTCTTCCGGCTGGCTGACCGCGTTTCTGTGCTGGTCAATGGCCGGCTGATCCGCACCGGCACGCCGGACGAAGTGCGCGCCGACCCGGAAGTGCGCCGTGCGTATCTGGGAGATCACCTGTGAGCGCCCTGCTCGAGATCAGCGCGCTCGAGGTCGCCTACGGCCCGAGCCAGGTGCTGTTCGGCCTTGACCTGGCGATGGCCGAGGGCGAGGTGGCGACCCTGCTCGGGCGCAACGGCATGGGCAAGACCACGACGCTGCGCGCCATTTGCGGACTGCAGGCGGTCAAGGGCGGGACGATCCGTTTTGCCGGGAAGCGTATCGATGGCTGGCGGCCGGACCGCATCGGTCGCAGCGGCATCGCGCTGGTGCCGGAAGGCCGGCAGTGCTTCCCGAATCTGACGGTCGACGAGCATCTTCTGGCTTTTTTTGCCAACCGGCGCGGCGTGCCGGAGGCGTGGACGCCGGCGCGCGTCTACGAACTTTTCCCGCGTCTGCGCGAGCGCCGCAGGAATCTCGGCAACCAGTTGTCCGGCGGCGAGCAGCAGATGCTGGCCATTGGCCGGGCGCTGGTCACCAATCCGCGCCTGCTCATTCTCGATGAGGCGACCGAAGGCCTCGCGCCGCTGATCCGCGAAGAAATCTGGGCCTGCCTTTCCCGTCTGCGCGCCGCCGGGCAAAGCATTCTGGTCATCGACAAATACGTGGAAAGGCTGATCGCGCTCGCCGACCGGCACACCCTGATCGAGCGTGGCCAGGTGGTCTGGCAGGGTTCGTCGGCCGAACTCGATGCCGATCACGGCATCTGGCACCGCTATCTGGGCGTCTGACCCGCTACTTCCCCTTGGCGTCGCCCCACAACAGCTTGTGCAACTGCATCTGGAAGCGCACGTCGAGGCCATCCTGCAGAATCCACTCGGCCAGGGCGGTCGGCTCGACCAGCCCCTGGGCCGGCGAAAGGAGAACGTCACAGCGTCCGGCCAGCGCGTGCTCGTGCAGCATGGCGCGGGCCCACTCGTAATCGGCGCGTGCGGCGATGACGATCTTGATTTCATCGCGTGGCGTCAGAAGTGCCAGATTCTCCCAGCGATTCCTGGCGCACTCGCCGGAGGCCGGTGCCTTGAGGTCCATGATCCGCGCAACACGCGGGTTGACCGGGGCAATATCGAGCGCCCCCGAGGTTTCCAGCGAGACGTCGTAACCGGCGTCGCACAGGGCGCTGAGCAAGGGCAGGCATTCCTTCTGGGCCAGCGGCTCGCCGCCGGTGACGCAAACCTGGCGCGCCGGATACTTTGCCACTTCGGCCAGCACCGAAGCGATCGTCGCCGCTTTGCCGCCGGTGAAACTGTACGTCGTATCGCACCAGGTACAACGCAGCGGACAGCCGGTCAGGCGGACGAAAACCGTCGGCCGGCCGGCACGCGACGCTTCTCCCTGCAGGGAGAAGAATATCTCGGTGAGGCGCAGCGCCAATTACTTTTTCTTCAGGCTCTGCTGTGCCGTGGCAGCGGCGGTCGAATTCGGATACCTGGCGACCACGGTTTCCAGCGAGCGCTTCGCTGCGGCCGGGTTGCCCATGTCCTGCTGGCACGCGGAAATCGCCAGCCAGGAGTCAGGCGCTTTCGGGCTGCTCGCGTATTTCGTGGTCACCACGCTGTGCGCTTCGATGGCCTTGGCGCAATTGCGTTGTGCATACCACGCGTTGCCCAGCCAGAACTGGGCATTGGGCGCCAGCGTGCTCTCCGGGTATTTCTGGACGAAGGCGCCGAAGCCGGCGGCAGCCTCCTTGTACTTCTGCGCCTTGAACTGGTTCAGGGCCGCCTCGTACTCCCGGGTTTCCCTGGCCGGATCGTTGGTCGCCGGGGAAGAATTTGCCCCGTTTTCCGGGTTGACCGCAGCACTGCCGCCGCCTTGCGGTTCGAGCTTGCGCAGTCGGGTGTCGAGGTCGAGGTAGAAATCCTGCTGCCGTTTCTTAGCCGTTTCCAGCTCGTAGGTCAGCGTTTCGACCTGACCGCGCAGGCGGGCGATTTCGTCCATCTGGCGTTGCAACTGATTGACCAGATCGAGCTGTGACTTGCCCAGCTGATCAATACGCGCCTCGGTCTTGGCCTTGAGGTCGGCGAGCTGGCGGCGTGCCTCTTCGTCGTCGAACATGCCGGCCTGGGCCGAGGTGGCCCCGAGCGCGGCGATCAGCAGGGCAATGCGCAACGGCTGCATGCTCAGAACTCGCCGCGGCCGTCCGGCGCCTTGTACAGGATGTCGGCGCGACGGTTGTCAGCCCATGCCGCTTCGTCGTGGCCCGGATTCTTCGGCTTTTCTTCGCCGAGGCTGACCGATTCGACCTGGTCTTCCTTGGCGCCGAGCAGGATCAGCGAACGCTTCACCGAGTCGGAACGCTTCTGGCCGAGCGACAGGTTGTACTCACGGCTGCCGCGCTCGTCGGTGTTGCCCTGGATCAGCACCTTGAAGCCCTTGTTGGCGACCAGATACTTGGCGTGGGCGGCGACCAGATCCTTGTATTCGTCCTTGACTTCATACTTGTCGAGGTCGAAATAGATGCTGCGCTGCGACAGCACGCTCTTCGGATCGGTCAATTCCTTGGGCAGGCCGCGCGAATCGAGACCGCCGGCGGTCACCGGCGTGACACCGGAGCCGCTGCGCGACTCGACCGGTGCGCCGCCTGTTTCGTCGATCGGGGTCGAGCTGCAGCCGACCATCAGGGCGGCAAGGAGGGCGGGAATAAGCAGTTTTTTCATGGTGTTCTCCGTTGATGATTATTGAATGAATGGGCCCCACGCCGGTTCGCGGACATCACCGGCGGCAATCGAGAGGCGTTGTTTTATGCGGCCGTCACTGGACACGGCCGAGAGGACGCCGCGCCCGCCAGTCTCGGTGGCGATCAGGATCATGCGGCTGTTGGGGGCGAAACTCGGGGATTCGTCCTTGGTTGAATCGGTCAGCACCTGCACCTGGCGGCTCGCCAGATCCATCACCGCCAGCTGGAAGCGGCCGTCACGGCGGCTGATGAAGGCGAGGCTCTTGCCATCCGCCGACGGGCGCGGCGACACGTTGTAGCTGCCTTCGAAGGTGACGCGCTGGGCATCGCCGCCACTAGCGCTCATCCGGTAAATCTGCGGGCTGCCGCCGCGGTCGGAGGTGAAATAGATACTGCCGTCCGAAGCGAAGCGCGGCTCGGTATCGATGCCGCCCGATTGGGTCAGGCGCTGCACGCCGGTGCCGTCGGCATTGACCAGATAGATCTGTGAATTGCCGTCCTTGGAGAGCACGACGGCCAGCTTGCGGCCGTCCGGCGACCAGGCCGGGGCGGAATTCGAACCCTTGAAGTTGGCAACCACCTGACGCTGGCCGCTGGCCAGCGTGTGTACATAGACGACCGGCTTCTTCTTCTCGAACGAGACATAGGCCAGCTTGCTGCCATCCGGCGACCAGACCGGGGAAATGATCGGTTCGCTCGAACTGAGCGCGGTGACCGCGCCCTGCCCGTCGGCATCGGCGATCTGCAGGCGGAACTGACCGCCGGACTTGACGACGTAGGCGATGCGGGTCGAGAAGACGCCTTTTTCGCCGGTCAGCTTCTCGTAGATGTAGTCGGCAATGCGGTGCCCGGCGGCACGCAACTGGTCGTTGCCGGTCACGTAGACCGCGCCGCCCAGCGCCACCTGCTTTTGCGTGTCATAGACCCGGAAACGGGCTTCCATGCGCCCGTCGGGGCTGCGTGCCAGGCTGCCGGCCGCCAGCGCGTCGGCACCCCGGCTCTTCCAGTCGCCGTGGTTGATCGGCGAATTCTCGTCCAGCGCCGCACCCGAGGCGTCGATCAGCTTGAACAGGCCGCTGCGCTCGAGGTCGGAGCGTACCGTCGCGGCAATGATGCGCGCGGCCGCCGGGTCGCCGGCAAAATCGGCAATCGCCACCGGAATCCGGTTGGCGCCGGCGCCGGTAATTTCGATGGAGAGCTGTGCCTGGGCTGCGGCAGCGGCCAGTAGCGACAGAACGAGGAGTATTTTGCGGAAAAAATGGGGCATGGGACTCGATTTCTACAGAATTCGCGTGATTCTACTCTTCAAATGGCTTGTATTTGATTTCCAGGGTGCGCTGGAACAGGGCAGGATCATCAGGTTTCGGGAGGGGCGAGGACTTTCGGATGGCGCGCTCGATGGCGGCGTCGAGCACGGGGTTGCCGCTCGAACGTTTGAGCCTGACCTCGAGGACTTCGCCGGAGGGTAACTGATTCACTTCGAAGATGGCTTCCGGGTTGCCCTGGATGTTGGGCGGCAGCACGATGTTGCCGCGCACCTTGCCGCGTATCTTGGCCGCGTAGTCCTGCATGCCGCGCTTTCCCGCGGCGGCGCGCTGCTCGGCTTCGGCGGCAGCGGCGCTGGCCAGCTGGGTGCCGGCGTTCGGGCGCGATTTCAGTTGTGCCGTCTCCTTGGCCAGTTCCTTGCTGAAATCCGGCATCGGGGGTTGTGCCTTGGCTTCGGGTTTGGGCTCCGGTCTGGGTTCCGGCTTCTTCGGCTCGGGCTTGGGCGGTCGGGCTTCCTGGGTTCGGGCTTGGGTTCAGGCTTCCTGGGCTCGGGTTTGGGCGGCTTCTTTTCTTCCTTGAGCGCGATGTCCGGTTTTACCGGCGGCGGCTCGGGCTTCGGTTCAGCCCTGGGCACCGGCTTCGGCTCGGGCTTCGGTTCCACGGGCGGCGGTGGCGGCGGGGGGGGCGGCGCTGCCTGCACCGCCGGGGTCGGGCGGCTCGACCACAGCTCCACCTCCATGACGTCGGGTTGGCTGCGCTTCCACTGCACGCCGAGAATGAGCGCGGCCAACAGCCCGGCGTGCACCAGGATGGTGAACGCCAGCGCTTTTTTCCTGCCGGGCTCTTCGATCTTGTCCGGGATCATTTACCCGTCGTCTGCACCAGAAGGCCGACGCGCTTGACCTGGGCGCGCTGCAAATCATCCATGACCGACAGCACGGCCTCGTATTTGACGTTCTTGTCGCCGGCGATGAGTACCGGCTGCTCGGGGTTCTTCGCCTGGGCGGCGAGCACCAGTTTCTTGAGTTCGTTGCGGTCGACGCGGATTTCCCTGCCATTTCCGGCGCGGTCGATCAGCAGCAGGCTCTGGTCGGCCTTGATCGCTACCTCGAGCGGCGCCACCGGGGCGACCGGCGCCTTGCCGACCGAAGGCAGGTCGATATTGGCGGTGGTCATCATCGGCGCCGTCACCATGAAAATGACGAGCAGCACCAGCATCACGTCGATATAGGGAACGACGTTGATTTCGTTCTTGAGCCGGCGCTGGCGCATCGTCTTACCTCACCTGGCGCTGCAGGATGTTCGAGAACTCTTCCATGAAGGACTCGTAGCGCGTCGCCAGGCGGTCGATGTCGTGGGCGAAGCGGTTGTAGGCAAGGACTGCCGGGATCGCGGCGAAGAGGCCGATGGCGGTGGCGACCAGCGCTTCGGCAATGCCCGGGGCGACGGCGGAGAGTGTCGCCTGGCCGACGTTGGCCAGGCCGCGGAAGGAGTGCATGATGCCCCAGACCGTGCCGAACAGGCCGATATAGGGCGACACCGAGCCGACCGAGGCGAGGAAGGCGAGATGCGCTTCGAGCGAATCCATTTCGCGCTGGTAGGTGGCGCGCATGGCGCGGCGCGAACCGTCGACGACGTCCTTGGGGTCGAGGTTGGTCTGCCCCTTGAGCTTGGTGAATTCGCGAAAGCCGGCTTCGAAAATGCGTTCCATCGAGCCGGCGTGGTGCCGGTCATTCACTGCGCTGTTGAACAGGCTGTTGAGGTCGCCGCCCGACCAGAAGTCGCGCTCGAAGGTTTCGGTCTTGGCGCGCGCCTGCTTGACCGTGAACCACTTCATGAAGATGTAGTACCAGGACATGAAGGAAACGCCGGCCAGCAAAATCATGACGGCTTGCACGACCGCGCTGGCATTGAGGATCAGGTGAAGGATGGAGAGATCCTGGGTGACGTTCATTTCAGTGCTTCCAGTTTGCGGTGCAGGAATTCGGGAATGGGGGCCGGTGTCATCCTGGCGGCATCGACGCAGGCGATTTCGACGCTGCCGGTGACCAGTTCTTCGTCGCCACGGCGCACATGCTGGCGGAAGATGACGCGGACACGGGTCAGGCGCTCGACTTCCAGGCCGACCGTGAGCTGGTCGTCGAGCCGCGCCGGTTTCAGGTATTCGCAGCTGGCCTTGCGCGCGACGAAGGCGATGCCGGCATCGGCGGCCAGTTGCGACTGGTCATGCCCGACCTGGCGCATCCATTCGGTGCGGCAGCGTTCGAAGAATTTCAGGTAATTGGCGTAATAAACCACGCCGCCCGCGTCCGTATCCTCGTAGTAAATGCGCACGGGGATGGTGAAGGCGTTCGGCTTCTGCTCATGTTTCATCCGATGATTTTACCTGATTTCGTAGAAATCGTTTGTAACGGTTTGTTTCCATGAGAATCTTTCTGCTTGAGCAGGGTCACATCTGATCCGAAAGCAGGTCGCGTACGCCGCCGCCGGTCGGCTCGGCCAGCCCGAGATGGCGATAGATGGCCGGGGTGGCAATGCGCCCGCGCAGGGTGCGCTGCAGGTAGCCCTGCTGGATCAGGTAGGGCTCGAGGACGTCCTCGATGGTGTCGCGCGCCTCGCCGATTGCGGCAGCCAGATTGTCGACGCCGACCGGGCCGCCGCCGAACTTGTCGATCACCGCCGACAGCAGCTTGCGGTCCATGACGTCGAGCCCGGCTGCGTTGACATCGAGCATGACGAGCGCAGCGTCGGCCACCGGGCGGGTGATGCGGCCATCCGCCCTGACTTCCGCATAGTCGCGCACGCGGCGCAGCAGGCGGTTGGCGATACGCGGCGTGCCGCGGGCGCGGCGGGCGATTTCCAGTGCGCCGTCGGCTTCGATCGGCGCATTGAGCAGCGTTGCCGAGCGGCTGACGATGCTCTGCAGTTCCTGCGCATTGTAGAACTCGAGGCGGGCGACGATGCCGAAGCGGTCGCGCAACGGGTTGGTCAGCATGCCGGCCCGGGTGGTCGCGCCGACCAGCGTGAATGGCGGCAGGTCGAGCTTGACCGAACGGGCGGCCGGGCCCTCGCCGATCATGATGTCGATCTGGAAATCCTCGAGCGCGGGGTAGAGAATCTCCTCGACGACCGGGCTCAGGCGGTGGATTTCGTCGATGAACAGCACGTCGTGCGGCTCGAGGTTGGTCAGGATGGCGGCCAGGTCGCCGGCGCGTTCGAGGACCGGGCCCGAGGTCGAGCGCAGGTTGACGCCCATTTCGTGGGCGAGAATATGGGCCAGGGTCGTCTTGCCGAGCCCCGGCGGGCCGAAGAGCAATACGTGGTCGAGCGATTCGCTGCGCTTCCTGGCGGCCTGGATGAAGATTTCGAGTTGCTCGCGGATCTTGACCTGGCCCGTGTAGTCGGCGAGCCGCTTGGGGCGCAGTGCGCGTTCGAGCGCTTCCTCCTGCGCGGACCCGGCTTGCGGCGCGATGATGCGCTCGACCGCCGCGAGTTTGTCGGTTTCGATCATGCCGCCTGTTCCTCACGCGTCCAGCGGCCGAGCAGCATGTGTGCGATAGCCAGCAGCACCGGGCCGAGAAAGATGCCAATGAAGCCAAAAACCAGAACGCCGCCAATCACGCCCAGGGCAATGAGCAGGATCGGAATGCCGGCGCCGCGCGCCATCAGGATGGGCTTCAGGAAATTGTCGATGCTGCTGATGACGAAGATGCCGTAGAGCACCAGAAAGATCGCCCATCCGGACTCGTTCTGGTAATAGAGCCAGGCGGCGGCGCCGCCCCAGATCAGCGGCGGCCCGACCGGGATCATCGACAGAAAAAAGGTGGCGAAGCCGAGCAGCACGGCACTCGGCACGCCGGCGATCAGGAAGCCGACCATCGCCACCGTGCCCTGGGCCGCTGCGGTGCCGACGATGCCGAGCATGACGCCGACGACCGTGCCCCGGGTCTTTTCCAGTACTTCCTCGCCGAGGTCGCCGCCCAGCTTGCGGGCGCCGACGTAGAGGGCGTTGGCGATCTTCTCGCCGTCGCGGTAGAGGAAGAAGATCACGAACAGCACCAGCGCCAGTTGCAGCAGGCCGTTGGCGGCGATCTTGCCGGTGGCCAGCGCCAGACGGCGGGCGGGGTCGATCAGTTGTCGGAGCAGCGAATTGAGTTCGGCGCGGCTGCTGGCGATGCGGTGGTAGTTGGATTTGATTTCGCTGCCGATCAGCGGCAGATCACCGAGATATTTCGGCGGTTCGGCGGGCAGGCCCTGCTCGATATGCGGGCGAACCTGCTCGATCAGTGTTTCGGCGCTGTTGACCATGCTGCCCACCAGGAAAATCATCGGTACCAGCATGATGAGCACGAGCAGCAGGGTCATCAGCGAGGCGCCCAGGCTATTGCGCCCGCCGATGCGCGGCAGCAGCTTTTCCGAATACAGCTGCCAGGTGCACGCCCACAATACGAATGCGAAAAGTATGGCGCCGACCATCGGCAGCAGCACCGCCACGCAGCCGACGATCAGGAGCGCGACGAGGGCGATCTGGGCAAGGCGGCGCGGGTTTTCTTCGGAGAACATCAGGCCCTGGACAGCAGTTTGAGCGCCTGGCGGATCCCGTCCGACGTACTGACATCCGCCGGCAAGGCTTTCGTCGCCGCGGCCGCTTCCTTCTCGTTGTAGCCCAGGGCGAGCAGGGCGTTGGAAATGTCCTGTTTTGTGTCGTCGACCGCGGCACGCAGGGATACGCCGGTGGTTTCGGCCAGTTTGCCCTTCAATTCGAGCAGCAGGCGCTCGGCAGTCTTTTTGCCGATGCCGGGCACCTTGATCAGGCGGCCGATCTCCTGCTGCGCCACGGCCGCAGCGAGATCGCCGACCGACAGTCCGGAGAGCACCGACAGCGCCGTCCGGGCGCCGATGCCGGAAATCTTCAACAACTGGCGGAAGGCGAAACGCTCGGCTTCGCTGAGGAAACCGTAGAGATAATGACCATCCTCGCGCACCGCGAAATGGGTCAGCAGCGTGGTTTTCTCGCCGCTCGCCGGCAGGTTGTAGAACGTGCTCATCGGCACATCGATCTCGTAGCCGACGCCGTTGACGTCAAGCACGATCTGCGGGGGATTTTTTTCGGCCAGCAGGCCGGTCAGTCGTCCAATCATCCCGCTATGCTAACCGATCAGGCGCCCGCCGCGAACGCGAAAACCGGTGGTCGCCAGTGCGCCCAGTCCCTGCCCGCCGTGCGCGTGGCAAATGGCGCAGGCCAGCGCGTCGGCCGCGTCGGCGGTCGGCGCGCCGGGCAGATTCAACAGCCTGATCACCATGTGCTGCACCTGTTCCTTGGCTGCCTTGCCCTGCCCGACCACCGCCTGCTTGACCTGCAGCGCCGTGTATTCGGCCACCGGCAGCCCGGCATGGACCAGCGCGCTGAGCGCCGCGCCGCGTGCCTGGCCGAGCAGCAGCGTCGATTGCGGGTTCACATTGACGAATACCTTTTCAACTGCCGACTGATCAGGGACATAAGTGGCGATAACCTCGCTGATGCCGGCGAAAAGCGTCCGGATCCGTTCCGGCAGCGACTGCTTGTCGTTCGACTTGATGCAGCCGCTCGCCACATAGAGCAGCTGATTGCCGTGCTTTTCGATGACGCCAAAGCCGGTCACGCGAAGGCCGGGGTCGATGCCGAGGATGCGTGGTGCGCTCATTTCGCCGGCCGCGCCACCAGATAGACGCCGCTGACTGCGAGCAGCATGCCGGCGGCTGCGGTCAACGTCAGCTTTTCGCTGAAAATCAGCCAGGCGATCAGTGCCGTGGACAGCGGCGTCAGATAGAACAGGCTGGCCACGTTGACTGCGCTGCCGCTGCGGATCAGCAGGTTGAGCAACGTGATGGCGCCGATCGACAGAACCAGTACCAGCCAGCCAAGGGCAAAGACGAACTGGCCCGTCCATTCGACATGGAAATCCGCAAACAGGGCAATGGCGCCGGCGGTGACGATGGCGGTCGGCACGAACTGGATCACCGAGCCGGTGCGCAGATCGAAGCGGGCACAGAAGCGCTTCTGGTAGAGCGTCCCGGCGGTTATGCCGAGCAGCGCGACGAGCGCCGGGATCAGCATCGGCCCCAGCGCCGCCTCGCCGAACCTGCCGGAAACCACCAGCCCGACCCCGATAAATCCCAGCGCCAGCCCGCCCCACTGCCGGCCGCTGACCTTTTCGCCAAGCAGCCAGCCGGCACCCAAAGCCGTCAGCAGCGGCTGCATGCCGACCACCAGCGCGGTCACGCCGGCTGACAGGCCGTGCTTGATCGCGATGAACACCCCACCCAGGTAAACCGCATGCACCAGTACACCGGACACGCCGATGTGCAGCCACTGTGCCGGGTCTTTCGGCCAGGGCGCGCGGGTGGCCAGCACGATCAGCAGCATCAGCGCGATAACCAAGCCGTAGCGCGTCAGCAGGAAGGATAGCGGCTCGGCATACGGCAGGCCGTACTTGGCGCCGATGAAGCCGGTACTCCACAGGAAGACGAAAAGGAACGGGTAGAGGCGCTGCATCAGCCGGCCAGCCGGGGCTGCGCCCCGGCGCTCAATTGCAGGTGGCCGTGCACGCGCCGGCGTCGGCGGCGCAGGCCCTGGCATCGGAGATGACGCAGGTTTCGCGGGTCCGGTAGGTCAGGTTGATGCCCTGCGGATAGCTGCAGATCAGCTTGGTGACCTTGCCCTGGCTGGTCAGGCTGATGCCGGTCGGCTTCGCCGCCTGCCATTGAGCCAGCGGCAGGTCGCACGAGACGTAGCCGTCGAAGCGGCCATCTTTTGATTCCCACAGGGCGAGATTTTTCAGCTTGCGGTAATCGGCATAGCGGACGCAGGGGTCGGTCTTGTTGCCATACGCCATCGCGTTGTCACTGCAGTAGCCGGTGTAGGTGTATTGCAGCTCTTCCTCGGTCGGGCAGCCGTTGACCTGGACCAGCGTTCCAAGATCGGGGCAAGTCAGGTCGGCAGCCGATGCGGAAAGGGCAATGAAGAGGCCGATCGCGCCGGACAGGTAAACTCGCTTGCTCATTCAGGCTCCCTGCCGCGCCAGCGGCATTACTCGTCCACGATCGCGGTGGTGTAGATTTCCTGGACATCATCCAGGTTCTCCAGCGCGTCGAGCAACTTCTGCATTTTGACGGCATCTTCGCCGGAGAACTCGTTTTCGCTTTCCGGCTTCATTGTCACTTCGCCGAATTCCGGCTTGAAACCGGCGGCTTCAAGCGCATCCTTGACCGCCACGAAGTCGTTGGGAGCGGTAATGACTTCGACCGAGCCGTCTTCATTGGTCGCCACGTCCTCGGCGCCGGCTTCGATCGCCGCATCCATCAGCGCCGCCTCGTCGGTGCCGGGGGCGAAGATCAATTGGCCGCAGTGCTTGAACTGGAAGGCGACGCAGCCATCGGAACCCATGTTGCCGCCGTACTTGGAAAATGCATGGCGGACTTCCGCGACGGTGCGCACCTTGTTGTCGGTCAGGCAGTCGACCATGATCGCCGCGCCGCCGATGCCGTAGCCCTCGTAGCGGATCTCGACGTAATCCACACCTTCGAGCTCGCCGGTGCCCTTCTTGATCGCCGTGTCGATCTTGTCCTTGGGCATGTTGACGCCCTTCGCCTTGTCGACCGCAACGCGCAGGCGCGGGTTGAACCCGGGGTCGCCACCACCCAGCTTGGCGGCCACGGTGATTTCCTTGGCGATCTTGGAGAAGGCGGCGCCGCGCTTCTCGTCCTGACGGCCTTTACGGTGCTGGATATTGGCCCATTTGGAATGTCCGGCCATGGTTTACCTCGGAAAGTGCAGAGCATTGATAGAATCAGATGATTTTATCACGCCGGAGTCCGCCGCCATGTCCGAACCCCTCTATCTCGCCAAGTCCGCAGACGGCTACCCTGCCCTGCTGCCGCAGATGGCCAACCGCCACGGCCTGATCACCGGCGCCACCGGCACCGGAAAGACGGTGACCCTGCAGTCGATGGCCGAGCGCCTGTCGTTTGCCGGCGTGCCGGTCTTCATGGCCGACGTCAAGGGCGACCTTTCCGGCATGGGTGCCGCCGGCGTCGTCACGCCGAAGCTGGAAGCCCGCCTCAAGGATCTCGGCCTCGAAGGCTTCGCGCCCTACGCCAACCCGGTCGCCTTCTGGGATGTCTTCGGCCAGGGCGGCATCCCGGTGCGCGCCACGGTGTCCGACATGGGTCCGCTGCTGCTCGCCCGCCTGCTCAACCTGAACGATACCCAGGGCGGCGTGCTGCAACTCGTCTTCAAGATCGCCGACGACCAGGGCCTGCTGCTGCTCGACCTCAAGGACCTGCGCGCCATGGTCCAGCACGTCGGCGACAACGCCAAGAAGTTCACCACCGAATACGGCAACGTCGCCTCGGCCTCGATCGGCGCCATCCAGCGCGGCCTGCTGACGCTCGAACAGCAGGGCGGCGACCAGTTCTTCGGCGAGCCGATGCTCGACATCCACGACCTGATGCAAGTCGACGAGAACGGTCGCGGCGTCATCAACATGCTCGCCGCCGAAAAACTGGTGCAGGCGCCGGCGCTCTACTCCACCTTCCTGCTCTGGATGCTCGCCGAACTCTTCGAACAGCTCCCCGAAGCCGGCGACCTCGACAAGCCCAAGCTGGTCTTCTTCTTCGACGAAGCCCACCTGCTTTTCCGACGCCCCCCAGGCGCTGACCGACAAGGTCGAGCAGGTCGTCCGCCTGATCCGCTCGAAGGGTGTCGGCGTCTATTTCGTCACCCAGAACCCGCTCGACGTCCCGGAAAAAATTCTCGGCCAGCTCGGCAATCGCGTCCAGCACGCCCTGCGCGCCTTCACGCCGCGCGACCAGAAGGCCGTCCAGGCGGCGGCGCAGACCATGCGCGCCAACCCCAAGTTCGACGCCGCCACGGCCATCACCGAACTCGGCGTCGGCGAGGCGCTGGTCTCCTTCCTCGACGAGAAGGGCCGTCCAAACGTTGTCGAGCGCAGCATGATCTTCCCGCCCGCCTCGCGCCTCGGCCCGCTGACCGCCGACGAGCGCAAGGCGGTGATCCAGGCGTCGCCGCTGCTCGTCACCTACGGGGTTACGGTCGACCGCGAATCCGCCTACGAAATCCTGCGCGGCAAACCGGCCAGCGCCCAGCCCGCACCCGGCGCCATTCCCGCACCGCCCGCCGGCAAAGGTGGTCTCGACGCCAACGACTGGGGCAACCACGGCAGCCCGCCGCAACAACCCCGCCCCGCTCCGCAGCCGCGGCAAAGCGCCCCCGCCCCGCAGCAATCCGGCGGCGGCATTCTCGACGGCATCGGCGATCTGCTCGGGGGCAGCACCGGCCCGCGCGGGGGTCACCGCGAAGGGGTGATCGAGGCCGCCGCCAAGAGCGCCGCGCGCGGCATGGCGAGCAGCGTCGGGCGCGGGTTGGGCAACCAGATTCTGCGCGGGGTGCTCGGGTCGATACTGGGTGGCCGCAAGTGACAAGGACGCGCGAAGTGCGTTGCAATGCTGACATGCTTCTATTGAGCATCTTCGCCCTTCCCCGTAAACACCCAAAGCATGAATGAAAAGGCAACGGGTTCGATACTTGGCTATGACCCTGGCGGTGATGGTAAGCATGGCGTTGCCTTGCTGAGCCTGGAATCCGGCGTTCCGTCCGCAGTCCATGCCAAGACCGTGCGAACCGCAGAGGATGCGCTGTGCTTCTTCGAACGGCAGAACAGTCCGTTGGCTATCGGGATCGATACGCTGACCTGCTGGAGCACGGGGCCTGGTGGTTGGCGGCCGGCAGACCGTTGGCTGCGTGAAAGCTACCCAATCGTGCGGAACAGCGTGGTTACGCCGAACGGACTCTTCGGGTCCATGGGGCTGAATGGCGCGTCTGTACTGCTGACTTTGCGCAATTCGATCCAGTGCGGATGAAGAGCCTGATTGCAGACCTGCTTCATCTTCCAGTCGTGACCGATACGGAGCATGCCTGGGATGCCGTGACTTCGGCCTGTTCAGCTTACATGGGATACATGCAGGAATGGTCCCTTGATCTCCACGATGAATCCCGGTTTCAGCCCGCGAAGAGCGAACGGATCGTATGGCCGTGCGGCAAGACACACTATTTCTGGCCATCTGCCTGACCCCTGGCCAACTGTGCCGGGTGAGGCGTTGGCCAAGTTGCCATGCCTGAAAACAGCCGCGGCCACCGCCTCGGCCTGTGGCTCGCGCTCGGCGCCGCCTTCGGTTTTTCGTTCAAGGCCATTTTCGTCAAGCTGGCCTATGCCGTGCCGCAGGCGGTGCCGGTCGATGCCGTGACCCTGCTGTCGCTGCGCATGGTCTTCGCCCTGCCGGTCTTCCTTTGGGTCGGCTTCCATTCGAGCCGCGCCGCGCCACCGCTGTCGCGTCGCGACTGGCTGCTGCTGACGGCGCTCGGCCTGCTCGGCTACTACGGCGCCAGCATCCTCGACTTCGTCGGCCTGCGCTACATCACCGCCGGGCTGGAGCGGCTGATCCTGTTCACCTACCCAACGCTGACCGTAATGATCGGCGTGCTGTTCATGGGCAAGAAGCTGTCGCGGCGCGAGGCTGCGGCGCTGGTGCTGTCGTATGCGGGGATCGGGCTGGCCTTCGCGCACGACCTGGAATTCGCCGGCGAAACGCGGGTCGTGCTGATCGGCGCCGCCTTCGTCTTCGCCTCGTCGCTGTCGTATGCCTTCTATCTGGCCGGCAGCGCGCCGATGATCCAGCGTCTCGGCGCTGCCCGCTTCACGGCGCTGGCGATGCTGGTGTTGACGGCGGCGACGCAGCTGCATTTCTTCGCCACCCAGCCGTTGACCGCGCTCGTCCAGCCTTTGCCGGTGTACTTCTACGGCGCGGCGATGGCGCTGTTCTCGACCGTGCTGCCGGTCTTCATGCAGTCGGCGGCGATCCGCCGCATCGGCTCGGCCCGGGCGGTGCTGGTCGGCACCATCGGCCCGATGTTGACCATCTTCTTCGGCTGGTGGCTGCTGTCCGAGCCGATTTCGCTGGCGCAGATCGCCGGCGCCGGGCTGGTGCTGATCGGGGTGTTGCTGGTTTCACGCCGCTGATCGGTAAGCGGGCGCTTGCTTCGCACCGCATCCGGTTTCCCGGCGCGCTTGCTGTCGGGCGCCTTGGGTTAGAATCTCCGGCATGATCGGAATCCTCCTAATTACCCACGGCAGCTACGGCGAGGCGCTCGTGCAGAACGCCTGCCACGTGCTGAACAAGCGTCCCGTCCAGCTCAACCAGCTCGGGGTCGCCGCCCAGGACGATCCGCTCGACCTGCTGCCGCTCGCCCGCCAGATGTTGAATCTGGTCGACAACGGCAAGGGGGTGCTGGTGCTTACCGACATCTTCGGCGCCACGCCCGCCAACCTGGCGCTCAAGCTGCTCGAACCGGGTCGCGTCGAAGGCATTGCCGGGGTCAATCTGCCGATGCTGATGCGCGCCCTGACCTATCGCGAACGGGGCATGGAAACCTTGCTCACCCGGGCCATCGCCGGCGGGCGCGATGGTGTGCTCAACATGCAGGACCATTGAAGATGCTGACCAGAGAAACCGAAATAATCAACAAGCTCGGCCTGCATGCGCGGGCCTCGGCGAAGCTGACGCAAATGGCCGGCAGGTTCAAGTGCGAGGTCTGGATGTCAAAGGGGCCGCGCCGCATCAACGCCAAGAGCATCATGGGTGTCATGATGCTGGCTGCCGGCAAGGGTTCCAAGATAACCTTGGAAACCGACGGCGCGGACGAGCAGCAGGCGATGGACGCGCTGCTCGCCCTGATTGCAGATTTCTTCGGCGAGGGAGAATAGGCGCATGAGCTTCACCGTGCACGGTCTGGGTGTCTCCGGTGGCATCGCCATCGGGCGGGCCATGCTCATGTCGCACGCGACGCTCGAGGTGTCGCACCTGACTATCGCGCCGCGCATGGTCGACAAGGAAATCGTCCGCTTCGACGCTGCCATCAAGGCAGTCAAGAGCGAGCTGGAGTCAATGAAGGAGACGACCGAGCACGCGCCCGCCGAGCTCTCCGCCTTCATCGACATCCACACCATGTTCCTGGAAGACCCGGAGCTGGCCGACAAGCCGCGCGAGATCATCCGCGAGCGGCGCTGCAATGCCGAATGGGCACTGGTCCAGCAGATGGAAACGCTGGTGCACCAGTTCGAGCAGTTCGACGACCCCTACCTGCGCGAACGCAAGTTCGACGTCGTGCAGGTGGTCGAGCGCGTCATCAAGGAGCTGCTCGGCCGCCCCGGTCGTGCGGTGATGAAGACGGCCAAGGGTGTCAAGGAAGAGATGCTGATCGTCGTCGCCCACGACCTGTCGCCGGCCGACGTCATTGCCTTCAAGGATCACCGCTTCGCGTCCTTCATCACCGATGTCGGCGGATCGACCTCGCATACGGCCATTCTCGCGCGCAGCCTGGCGATCCCGGCGGTGGTTGGCCTGGAGAACGCGCGCTCGCTGATCCGCGACGGCGAGCAGCTGATTGTCGATGGCTCGCGCGGCGTCATCATCGTCAATCCGGACCTGCGCGTTCTCGAGGAATACCAGCTTCGCAAGAACCAGATCGAACTCGAGAAATCGAAGCTCAAGCGTCTCAAGACCGCAAAATCGCAGACGATCGACGGCGTTGAGGTGCAGTTGTTTGCCAATATCGAGCTGCCCGGCGACGTGCCGGTCGCGCTTGAAGCCGGCGCCGAGGGGGTCGGTCTGTTTCGTACCGAGTTTCTCTTCCTCGATCGCGGCGACATGCCGGACGAGCGCGAGCAGTACGAAGCCTACAAGAAGGTGGTCAAGGGCATGGCCGGGCGACCGGTGACCATTCGTACGTTCGACCTGGGCAACGACAAGGACATCAATCCGAACGGCAATGCCGGCGACCGTGTCCAGACCAACCCGGCGCTGGGCCGCCGCGCCATCCGCCTGTCGCTGGCCGAGCCGCGGATGTTCCAGACGCAGCTGCGGGCAATCCTGCGTGCCTCGAAATACGGGCCGATCAAGATGCTCATCCCGATGCTCTCCCATGCCCACGAAATCGACCAGACACTGGCTGCCCTTGAGCAGGCCAAGTCCAGCCTGCGCGGCGAGAAGGCGGTTTTCGACGAGAACATCGAAGTCGGCGGGATGATCGAAATTCCGGCCGCCGCGCTGGCCATCGGTCCCTTCCTGCGTCGCCTGAACTTCCTGTCGATCGGCACCAATGACCTGATCCAGTACACATTGGCCATCGACCGTTCCGACGAGCAGGTGGCGAATCTCTATGACCCGCTGCACCCCGCCGTGCTGATGCTGATCGCCCATACGCTGGCGAGCGCCGAGAAGGTCAACATCCCGGTTTCCGTCTGCGGCGAAATGGCTGGTGATCCGAAGCTGACCCGCCTGCTGCTCGGCATGGGTCTGCGCATCTTCTCGATGCATCCGTCGCAGGTGCTCGAAGTCAAAAGCCGTGTGCTCAAGGCCAACGTCAGCGAACTCGCCCCCACCGTACGCCGCATGTTGCGCCTGGACGAGCCGGCCAAGCTCGCCGAGGCGCTGGAAAAGCTCAACGCCTGACCAGAGCGGCTTTTGCCGGGCCCGGCTGCGGTCAACGACGAAAACCGGCCTGAAATCCCGCTGCGGCGCGCAGGCGGTCGAACGGCTTCGTCGGGTAGCACGAACGACGTCGGCTGCTGATTCAGATCGTCGAATTCCGCAGGATCACTTCGGCGGTGGCCTGCCTGATCTGATGCGTTGCCTTCCAGCGGGCAACCCTATCGCGCAGGCAGCTCCGCTGCTTCAAAGGAAAAGTTGTCGATCGGCACGCCGGCGCTCTGCAGCGCCTCGAGGATTTCCAGCGCATCGAGCACGGCGCGTATGCCGACATTGTCCGAGACTCCGCCATCGACGAGTTGGATGAAAGGCCGATTGACACTGTCCTTGTAGGATTCCATCGCACGCAGCGAACGCATTGCACGCGCAGCCGGGCGTGGCGGATCATCGGCCTCGGCGAATAGCTTGACCCATGCGGGGAAGGTCGTGCTGCAGGTTGGCGGTTCTGCGCCTAGCGCAGCACGGTCGATGGCGTCACACCTGCGGTCTCCGTCGGCCGCTCGTCCTTGATTCCCGCGCGACGTTTCAGGTCGGCCAGAACCTGTGCCGAATTATTGCGCGTGGCGGCCAGTTGTTCCCGGCGGTCGCGCTCTTCGATCAGGGCCAGTGCCTGTTTCCGCCAGGCGACCATTTTCGGTTGGTGCTCATGGTGCAGATGGTGCTTCAAATGGGCGGTGAACCAGCGGTGCGCTTCTTCAGCATCAGCCGCAACGCCCTGCCCGTTCAGGTACATCAGCCCGACCTGGAACTGTGAAACCTTGTCGCCCCGGTCGGCGGCCTGCCGGTACCAGTGCATTGCCGCCGCGTAATCGAGTGGAACGCCGTCGCCATACTGGTGGATCACGGCCAGGTTGTAGGCGGAATCAATATCGCCGGTGGCCGCCCACTGCTGCCACAGCCGAACCGCGGCCGCCGTGTCGCCTCCCTTGTGCAGTTTGGCGGCCAGGCGGAGGTCGTCATCGACACCCGCTGCCCAGGCGGGGCTCGTCAGGCAGAGCAGCAAGGCGGCAATGAGGGCTTTCAATCTTCCGGTCGATCGGTTTGGCATGGCTTCTCCTGAACATTTGCGGCTGGTCGCGCAGGGCGATGGCACAGGCGGACATGGTAGTGGCTGTACTGGTGCAAAGGAACTAGACAAATTGTCGCGCGACAATTTGTCACATTCCCTGGTGGGTGGCTGGCACCCATAATCACCCGCTCAAAAAATCAGAAACATCTACAGGGGGGTTCGTCATGTCTGTTCGCCGCCGTCCGATCGCCGTTGCGATCGGTGCCGCATTCCTGTTTCCGGCCTTGAGCTTCGCGCAAACGCCGGTCATGGACGATGTTGTCGTCTCCGCGACCAGGATCGCGCCAGTGCTGCCGCTCAGCACCACGACCCTCAATGGCCCGGCCCTGGCCGACCGCCTGCCCTACACCGGCGAGACCGCAGGGTTCCTGAAGGATGTTGCCGGGGCCAGCCTATACACCTCGGGTGGCGTGTCGAGCCTGCCGGTCCTGCGTGGCCTGGCCGATGACCGGATCCGGGTCAACATCGATGGCATGACGCTGAATTCGGCCTGTGGCAACCACATGAATCCGCCGATGTCGTACATCGACCCGACCAACGTCGGCCAGTTCCAGGTGCTGTCCGGTGTCACGCCAGTCAGCCTGGGTGGCGACAGCATCGCCGGCACCATCCTGATCCAGTCCCTGGCGCCGGTGTTTGCGGAAGCCGGGCAAGGCTCGACGGCCGGCGGCAGCATTTCCGGCTACTACCGCAGCAATGGCGACGGTTACGGCGGCAACCTGCGCGGCTACGCGGCAACGGAAAGTCTCAGCATTTCGGGCACCGCCGCCTATCGAACATCGGAGAATTACACCGCGGGCGACGGGCAGACGGTCAAATCGACGCTCTACGAGGCGATGAATTATTCATTGAGCGCGGCAGCGCGTGGCGAGGGCAACCTGTTTGTCATTAATGCCGGCCACCAGAACATTCCCTACCAGGGCTTCGTCAATGCCCGGATGGACATGGTCGGCAACGACAGCAATTTCGTCAACGGACGCTACCTCGGCAACTTCGGCTGGGGCACGCTTGACCTGCGCGCCTTCTACGAACACACGCAGCACGAAATGAACTTCCTCAAGGACAAGCAGCCCGCCGACATGCCGATGAACACCGACGGCAAGAATGCTGGCTACTCGATCAAGGCAGATATTCCGCTGAGCGACATCCACCTGCTGCGCGTGGGCAACGACTATGCGCACGTCACGCTCGACGACTGGTGGCCGCCGGTTGCCGGCAGCATGATGATGGGGCCGAATACCTACTGGAACATCAACAACGGCGAACGCGACGTCATGGGCATCTACGCCGAGTGGGAGGCGAAGTGGGACGCGCAGTGGACCAGCCTGCTCGGTGCGCGCTACAACCATGTGAGCATGAATACCGGCAACGTCCAGCCCTACGACTGGCGTAACCCGATTCCGATGGGCGGAATGGGTGGTGGAATGGGCGGTGGAATGGGCGGAATGCCCATGGGCATGGCCAATCCGGATGCCGCTGCCGCGGCCGCCTTCAATTCACAGAATCGCAAGCGGACCGACAATAACTTTGACCTGACGGCCTTGCTGCGCTTTGCGCCGCTCGACACCAACTCCTATGAAGCAGGGTACGCCCGCAAGACCCGTTCGCCCAACCTCTACGAACGTTACGCATGGGGCACCGGTTCCATGGCCATGAGCATGAATGGCTGGTTCGGTGATGGCAACGGCTATGTCGGCAACCTCGACCTCGATCCGGAAGTTGCGCATACCATCAGCGCCACCGCCAGCTGGCACGACAGCACCAAGAAGAATGCGGTGCTGCGGATTACGCCCTACTACAGCTACGTCAAGGACTACATTGACGTCAATCGCTGTCCGACATCCCTGCCGGGCGGCATGGGATCGGCCTGTACGATGGCCAACCAGACGGCCAGCACCGGTTTCGTCTACCTGCAGTTCGCCAACCACGATGCCCGCCTGTACGGCATCGACATTTCCGGGCGCCTGCCGCTTGGCGAACCCGGCGCCGCTGGCGAGTTTGTGCTGCGCGGCCAGTTGGGCTACGTCAACGGCAAGAACGAGGATACCGGAGAATGGCTGTATCACATGATGCCGCTCAACGCCAAGCTGGCGCTGGACCAGGTTCTTGGCGGCTGGTCGAACACTTTGGAGGTGCAGCTGGTCGAAGCGAAGGACGACGTGCAGGCGGTACGCAACGAATTGAAGACTGCCGGCTACGGACTGGTCAATTTCCGTACCGGCTATCAGTGGCCCAAGTTCCGCATCGATGCCGGCGTCGAGAACCTGTTCGACAAGAACTACGCGCTGCCGCTGGGCGGTGCCTACCTGGGCGAGCGGCCGATGGTCTATGGCACGTCGGTGGCCGGCATGGGCCGCTCTGTCTATATCGGGGCGACCCTCCAGTTCTGATGCCCGAGCCGCGTCGGTCGCGTTCATTCCAGGCGGGGGCGCCGATCTACGGGCTCGGCGCTCGCGGCCTGGCCTGGCGCGTCGAGCGCGGCTCGGTCCGCCTTGATGCCGACGGGCATTCGGGCGAGGAACGCTTTGCCAGCCTTGCCCTTCCCGGCGACATCATCGGCAGCGAAACCATGCTGTTCGGTGCCTACGCCTTTTCCGCCGCCGCCTTGACCCATTGCGAAATTTCGCCGTGGCCGGAAGGTGCGCCGGCAGCGAGCGGCAATTCGCTGCTCAAGTCACTGGCGGCGAGTCAGCAGCGCGCCGCCGACCTTGTCGCCCTGCGCGGCGGCCAGGCGCTCGATCGCGTGATCGGTCTGATCCGCATCATGTCCATCGCCCTGGGAGAGGGCACTGTCAGCAGCGTTGTGTTGCCCACCCGAAAGGATATCGCCGACATCACCGCGCTGCGCCTCGAAACGGTCTCGCGCATCATCAAGAGTCTCGAACGCTCGGGTATCCTGCAACCGGTTCGGGTCGAGGGTGTTCACGCGACGCGAAGCTTTTCGGTCAATTTCGGCGGTCTGGCTACCTGAGCCGTTGTCGACAATATGTTGGCCCGTTGTTCAACGATGGTTTTGATCTACCAACTCGAATTCGTTCGCGGCAAAACTTAAAATGGCGAGATGAACGCCGCCCTTTTCGCCATGCCGGCCGAAGTTCCCGAGTGGAAGCACTGCGCCCCGTATTTCCTTGCGGCCGTCGCCTTGCATCTGCTGGCGCTGGTCTGGCCGCGCCAAACGACGGTTGGCGAGCTCGGGCTGCCGCCGGTCAACCAGATCATGGTCCATCTGGTCGATCAACCTGCTGCGCCGCCAGCCGTTCAATCGCCCCCGGCGCCGTCAGAACCGTCCGCCGTCCCGGCCCCGCCGCAACGCGATCGCCTACCCAGGACGGTTCGCCCGATTCTCGCCATGCCAGCCAAAAGCGCGCCGGCCCCGGCCGCATTCGTTGTTCCAGCGGCCCCCGCTGCGCCGCCTGAGCTCGCCCCGGCGGCATCCGAGCGCAACGGGCCGGTCGCGCCACCGGTGTCCACGCCAGCCCAATTCAATGCCGCCTATCTGCAGAATCCGGCGCCAGTATTCCCGCCGCTTTCTCGCCGCCAGGGTGAGCAAGGGAAAGTCCTGCTCCGGGTCAAGGTCAGCGCCGAAGGGCACCCGGTTGCGGTCGACCTCGAAAAAAGCAGCAATTTCGTGCGTCTCGATGAAGCCGCACGCCTTGCCGTCAGCCGCTGGCGTTTCGTGCCGGCGAGACGCGGCGAGCAGGCGGTCGAGGGATCGGTCATCGTGCCCATCGTTTTCCGGCTGGAAGATTGATGGCGAGGTGAGTACAATACGAACTTCTGTCGCGGCATCCGGTCATACAGTTGCTGCAAAAAAATGGGGGCGACCTGGCTTCGACGTGGGTTGCGAATCAGAACAGTGCATACCGAGGGCCAGTCACCTCGTAAATCCATCTGGAACTTCACAAACGCCAACGACGAACGCTTCGTACTAGCCGCTTAAGCGGCTGGCGCTGCACCGGCACTCTGATGGGCCGGACCAGGCAACTGGACGCAGTGTCATATACATCAGATAAGAGTCGACAATGCCGCGTGGCCGACTTCGAAAATCCAGCGGATCGCCTGAAGCGAGCCTGTTCGGCCGGCGCGCAAAGGTTAAAACCAATTGACCGGACTAAGTATGTAGATCTGCCTGTGTAGGACTTGCGGACGGGGGTTCGATCCCCCCCGCCTCCACCACTATTTAAAAAACCAACCACTCTCGGTTGGTTTTTTTTCGCCCAATTCCCCCAGTGGTGGCGCGGGTTCGGACAAGGTTGCGACGACTGCGCGACGGACGCCGCCGCGCCCCTTCAACAATAATGCGGGTTTCCGGCTTCTTGTTCGTCACGGAAACCGCCTCCACGCGGGCGACCCGACCCTGGAACGGGGCTGGACCATCTGCCAGCACGGGCTACAATTCGCAATGCTTTGAACCCGTGCTCACCAGTCCGGCTGGCCGGTATTTCGGGCGGCAACCATACGCCACCCTCCAATTCGATGACCCGTTGAGAAATCGACGGGGTTTTTCTTTTTCTGCCGCTCTACCCTTCCATTTTTTGGAGGTGATCCATGAACAATTCGGAAACGAGTCTGAGTTTGCACGATGCTGCACAGCGCATTGCCACGGGGTTGATTTCTGCACATGACGCGGAAGTAATGCTGGCCCATGCCATCGAACACGGCGAACTGCATGCCAACGTCAAAAGATGGGCGACGGAACAATGGGAAGGCAGGCAGTTGCCAGGCAATATCAATCGCCTCGAAACCTTTGTCGAACGCTCCGAACTGAACAGTTGGCTTGCGAAGACGGGGCGTGTGCGTTAGCCGAAATACTTCGGCTTTGCTGCGCCTGCCTCGACGAAGGGAAAGCCGGGAGCCTTTGCCCGGCAGGCGCCGCATCTGACCAGGGTGGACTGAAGTGAAGAAACCATGAATATCAAGATTTCTGGCAAAAGCTGTCTTGTCGGGCAACGGTCGGTGGCGGCCGTCTGCATCATTCTGGTCATGTCAGCTTGCGCCTTGTTTCCCGGGTGGCACTGGGAGAAACACGGTGCGACGGATGGCGAGTACGACGCAGACATCAAGTACTGCAAATTGCAGATCTACCCCGGCGTGGACGGCATGGTGACCAAGGAGAGCGTGCGGCGGATGCAGGCTTGCATGGAGGCCCGAGGCTGGCGGAAGGTGGATAACTGAAGGTGCCGTCCTGAGCAGAGGCAAATCGGGTGACACCTGACCCCGGAAAGGTGAAAGCCCCGCACCGGGGGGAGTGCGGGGCTTTCAAGACGACCCTTGGGTTGGGGGAGGGAAGTGGGTCGCCAAGGCTGAGGGGGTCAGCGCATGTGTCCAAGATATCGGCGCAAGCCGGCAGACTCAAGTAACGTTTTGCAACGGATTGTGCCTGCCATGTACGCGCCCGGTGTTCAGCCGGAACCAATCTCAGCGGAACGCATGGCTGCAGCGCACAGGGAAGCGCCGCATCTGCCCCTCTGTGTAACTCTGGGTTGTCCTGACCTTGCCGGTCGTGTTGTCGAAAAGCACGTCGAAGCGTGCCGCTTCGTTCCAGGCGTCGCAATAACGCCATTCCCAGACCAGTTCGTCGCGTCGTGCGAAATAGACGGTCCACATGCCAACCGACGGACCCAGTGTGCGCAGCACGTCGTCCTTGCTCATGCCTTCCTGTATCAGGGCGAAATGTGGCACGTCAAGGACGCCTTCGATGCTGGCCAGCGTGCCTTTGCCGTCGATCCTGACCATGAAGGTATTGAAGCCGGCCGGACCGCGCGGGTAGGCCAGCAGTTCACTGCCATCGGGTTCTTTCCAGCGCATCGCGGGTTCGCCCATGGTCTGCATGACGTCGGCGCCGGTGCTGATGCCGGGTTTGAGCCCGTAGCCGGAATAGGAGGCGCAGCCGGCAATGACGAGGGAAAGGATCAGTGTGATGACGGCTTTCATGGTGTTGCCTCAAGAGTTATGCTGCAAAGGGAATCAGTCTGCGGATTTTGACCGCGTTTGGGTGTCAACGATCCATGGTTCGAGTCGGCGTCCGACCCGCAGGGTCGCGCCGAAACGGTCGCCGCCGCCCGGCTCGCCAGTCGCGCGCAATGATTCCAGCGGGGTGCGCAGCGCATGGGGTACGTGGATCGTGCCATTGTTGATTCGCGTAATGTGGCCCCCTGGTTGCGTCTTCCCGCCGGAACGATCATTCAGGCCGGGGCGGACGATGCCGCGTAGCAGCAAGTAGCGCGTCCGGTCCGGGTAATTCTGGCGCAACTGTTCGGCATCCCGCCCGGCATCAATGACGAACAGCCGGCTGTTCACGTTTTCTTCCCGCTCCAGGTGCGCTCGGGCGCGTTTGGCGCGTTCGGCGAACTGCTTGCTGTCAGCGTTGACCGCCGCGGCTGCGGCGTGGCGTGCGGCATCGGCCCGCGCCTTGTCGAGCGCGGCCTGGGCCGCCGGCCCGTTCAGTTCGATGACGAGGACCGCTGCGCGCGGCAACTGGCGCAGGTAACGCCGGCGTCCGGCATCCGAATCGATTTCTCCGGTCTTGAAGCCGAGGGCTTCCATCTTTGCCGCGTCCAGCCACGCCGGCGAACCGCCGTTGTAGGTAAAGCCGGTGTTGAATTCGTCATCCGCATGCGTGGCGACGCGCCAGCGCAGGCTGAGTGCCAGGCCGCTGTTTTCCTGGTTGCGCAGGCTGCGCCAGGGCAGCCCCAGTTCGCGCTCGCTGAGCGTTAGCGTGCTTTCCGGTGGCGCGGCGCGGTTCCACCAGACGCCACCCAATGCCACGGCATTGGTCAGCAGGATCAGCCCGAAGCCGAGACCGAGGGTTCGGCCGCGTGACCAGGGCTTCATGCCGATTCCTCCCCGGCCGGCGCCGCGAAGATGCCGCGCAGCCGCTTGAGAATGAGCAGGATGAGCACGGCGCTGAGGCCGATGACCAGGAAAAACAGGTATTTGGGCATGATCGCCCACCACCACTGATAGAACTTGGTGTAGAGGAAAATGACGAAAAAGACGATCCCGGTATTGACGACTTCCGGCCAGCCGCGGCGGGCGCCGAGCCAGATGACCAAGGCGCTGACAATGAAGCCGGCGACCTGGTAGCCGCCCTCGATCAGCTTGCGGTCGATCTCGAGGTAGCTGCCGTAGGCCCAGTGGCTGAGGATGAGCATCGGAATGAACAGGCAGAGCAGGCCGAAGATGCGATAGACCGGCGGGAAGTCGGGGAAGCGCCGGTGCGCGACGAAAAACGGGAAGGTGAAGAGCAGGATGGCGACCGGGAAGAAGTTTTCCGGGCGTTCGCCGGCATGCAGCCAGTACACGCCGCCCCACGTGCCGACGCGTGCCTGCACATAGGCAATCACGCAGCAGATGCCGGCGGCCAGCAGCAGGCGCAGGTCGCAGGTGTAGGCGAGCAGGAAGGCCATGGCCGCCCACGGCAGCAGGGCATTGTCGGTCGGCGTGATATTGAAGAGCTGGCCGAGCATCGAGATGTTCAAGACGAAACAGGCGAAGGCGACCAGCGCCGCCAGTTTGGTGAAGTAACCGGTGGCATCGCGGCCCTGCAGCCATATCGTCAGGCCGAAGGTGCCCAGCGCGCTGACGATCAGGATGGCGACCTGGGCAGCGTCGTCGACGTGGCCCCAGAACTGGTAGAAGAGGAAGAAGACGCTGGCCGCCAGTGCCAGTGCGCCGAGGAAGGAAGCCACCCGCATGCCGAGCGACAGTTGCTTGGCGCGGCTGTCGCGGTTGACGTCGAAAAGCGCCGCAAATTCGCCGAGCAGGCGTTCGTGGTGAGCCTGGATGGTGACTTGCTGGGCACCGTCGAGACGCAGGACGCCCTCGTCGGCGAGGCGCGCCAGTTCAGCACGGAATGTGTGGATGTCATCGACGCGCCGCTGCGCTTCGGCGCGCGTCGGGACGCTTCGCTCAGGCATTGTCTTCGGCGTTGAGCAGGCGCTCGCAGTAGCGGGCGATCAGATCGACTTCGAGATTGACGCGGCTGCCCGGCCGGAGATGTTTCAGGGTCGTGTTTTCCAGCGTGTGCGGGATCAGGTTGATGGTGAAAATGTCGCCGGCCACCTCGTTGGTGGTCAGGCTGACCCCGTTGATCGTGACCGATCCCTTGCGCGCGATGTAGCGGGCCAGTTCGCTCGGCGCGCAAATTTCCAGCCGCCGGTTGTCGCCGACCGGATCGAAACCCAGCACGTCGCCGACGCCGTCGACATGCCCGGAAACGAGATGCCCGCCGAGGCGGTCGGAGAGGCGCAGCGCCTTTTCCAGGTTAATCTCGCCCGGCGCCTCGAGGCCGACGGTGCACGAAAGCGTTTCCGGCGAGACGTTGACCATGAACTGGTTGCCCTCCTTGGCTACCACGGTCAGGCAAACGCCGTTACAGGCGATCGAATCGCCCAGCACGACATCGTCGAGGCCGAGCCGGCCGGCGTCGACATGCAGGCGAAAACCGGCTTCGCGACTGGTGAGATGGGTAATGCGACCGACTGCGGCAATGATTCCGGAAAACATGGGCGACACCATTCAGGCAAAAACCAGACTTTATCATTGTCCGTTGACCAGGTGGCTTGCGCGAAATCCGTCTTGATACTAGCGTTTCAGCTTTATTCAAATAACAGGAGAGGGACATGAAAAAGACAATGCTCGCAACGCTGCTTTCGGCAATTGCCGTGACCGCCATTGCCGACATCAATGTGGGCGTGACGCTGTCGGCCACCGGGCCGGCCGCGTCGCTCGGCATTCCCGAAAAGAACACCATTGATCTGCTGCCCAGGACAATCGCCGGGCACGAAGGTTAACTACATCGTCCTCGACGATGCTTCCGACACGACTACCGCGGTCAAGAACACCAAGAAGCTGATCAGCGAAAACCAGGTCGATGTCGTGATCGGATCGACCACCACGCCCAATTCGCTGGCGATGATCGACGTCGCGGCCGAGAGCGAAACGCCGATGATCTCGATGGCCGCCTCGGCGCGCATCGTCGAGCCGATGGACGCCAAGAAGAAGTGGGTGTTCAAGACACCGCAGAACGATGCCCAGATGTCAACGGCAATCATCGAGCACATGACCAACAACAACATCAAGACCGTTGCCTATATCGGCTTCTCCGACGCCTACGGCGAAGGCTGGTGGAACGAGTTTTCGAAGATCGCCGAGGCACGCAAGATCAAGCTGGTCGCCAACGAACGCTTCAACCGTACCGATACCTCGGTGACCGGGCAGGTACTCAAGGTGCTTGCGGCCAAGCCGGATGCAGTCCTCATCGGCGGTGCCGGCACGCCGGCCGCCCTGCCCCAGCGCTCGCTCAAGGAAAAGGGCTTCAAGGGCATCATCTATCAGACGCACGGCGTCGCCAACAACGATTTCCTGCGTGTCTGCGGCAAGGATTGCGAGGGGACCGTGCTGCCGACCGGTCCGGTACTGGTTGCTGCCCAATTGCCGGCCGACAACCCGGTCAAGAAGATCCGCCACCGAATACGTGACCAAGTACGAAGCAGCCTATGGTCCGGGCAGCGTCACGGCGTTCGGCGGCTATGCCTGGGATGCCGGCCTGCTGCTTGCCAATGCGGTCCCGGTTCGCGTTGAAAAAGGGGCAGCCCGGCAGTCAGGAATTCCGCGTCGCCCTGCGTGACGCGCTCGAATCGACCAAGAACCTGCCCGCCTCGCATGGTGTTTTCAACATGAGCGCCAACGATCACCTCGGGTTCGATCAGCGGGCCCGTGTCATGGTCAGGATCGATGACGGTACCTGGAAACTGGTGAAGTAAGTCCGCCCACGAACCCGCTGCGGCCCGGAGGGGCGCCTGGCGCGTGCGTAAACTTGCCGTCTTTCCGGCGTTCCCGGGAGACTCCACGTGTTCAAGAAGCTGACGCTGGCCGTTCTGGTCGCGCTGTCGACCGCTGCGCTGGCCGACATCAATGTCGGCGTTTCGGTTTCGGCGACCGGTCCGGCGGCCTCGCTCGGCATCCCCGAAAAGAACACGATTGCCCTGCTGCCGACCACGATCGGCGGCCAGAAGGTCAATTACATCGTCCTCGACGACGCCACCGACCCGACGGCGGCGACCAAGAACATCAGGAAGCTGATCGGCGAAAACAGGGTCGACGTCGATCATCGGTTCGACGCACCACGCCCGAATTCGCTGGCGATGATGGATGTTGCGGTCGACAACGAAACGCCGCTGATTTCGATGGCCGGTTCGGCCATCGTCGTCGAGCCGATGGACGCCAAGCGCCAGTGGGTGTTCAAGACGGCCCAGAACGATGCGCACATGGCGACCGCCATCGTCCAGCACATGACCGACAAGAATGTGCAGACGTCGCCTTCATCGGTTTTGCCGACGCCTACGGCGAAGGCTGGTACAAGGAGTTCGCCAAGATCGCCGAGGCGCGCAAGCTGAAGATCGTCGCCAGCGAGCGCTTCCAGCGCAACGACACGTCGGTGACCGGCCAGATGCTCAAGATCATGGCCGCCCGGCCCGATGCCGTGCTGATCGGCGGCGCCGGCACGCCGGCGGCGCTGCCGCAGAAGGCGCTGAAGGAGAAGGGCTACAAGGGCCTGATCTACCAGACGCACGGTGTCGGCCAACAACGATTTCCTGCGCGTCGGCGGCAAGGATGTCGAGGGCGCTTTCCTGCCGGTCGGCCCGATGGTCGTCGCCGCGCAACTGCCGAACGACAACCCGGTCAAGAAGTCGGCGCTGGAATATGTCTCCCAATACGAAGACGGTGCACGGCAAGGGCAGCGTCAGTTCCTTCGGCGGCCACGCCTGGGATGCCGGCGTGCTGTTGCAGAACGCCATCCCGCAGGCCTTGAAAAAGGGGCAGCCGGGGACCAGGGAGTTCCGCAAGGCGCTGCGTGACGCGCTGGAATCCACCAGGGACCTCCCCGCCGCACACGGCATATTCAACATGACGCCCAATGATCATCAGGGCTTCGACCAGCGCGCCCGGGTCATGGTGACCATCGAGAATGGCGGCTGGAAGCTGTTGAAGTAAGCGCCTGCTTTCGCTGTTGCCCTGTCGCGCCGCAGCTTGTTGCCTTGCACTTTCAGTCCATGGACCTGCAGATCCTTCTTCTCCTCGGCCAGGATGGCGTCACCAACGGGGCCATCTACGCCCTGCTGGCGCTGGCCCTGGTGCTGGTCTTCGCGGTGACCCGTGTCATCTTCATTCCGCAGGGCGAATTCGTCGCCTACGGCGCGCTGACCCTGGCGGCGCTGCAGGCCGGCAAGGTGCCGGGGACGGTCTGGCTGCTGCTCGCGCTTGGATCGGCGGTGGCGCTGATCGACGGTATCCGGCTGGTGCGTGACGGGCGTTTTCGCAAGCTGCCACCGCTGCTCATATTCAATATCGGTGTCCCGCTGCTCTGTGCCGGCGGCTTGTTTGCCGTGCCGCCGAGCCAGTTGCCGCTGTGGGCGCAGGTCATCGTGTCGATGCTGCTGGTGGTGCCGCTCGGGCCGATGATCTACCGCGTCGCCTACCAGCCGCTGGCCAGCGCTTCGGTGCTGGTGCTGCTGATCGTCTCGGTCGCCGTCCACCTGGCGCTGATCGGTCTCGGGCTGCTCTTCTTCGGCGCCGAGGGCTCGCGGACGCCGGCCTTTACCGACCTCAGCTTCGAGCTGGCCGGCGCGCCGCTGCAGGGGCAGACGATCCTGGTGATCGTCGCCTCGGCGTTGCTGATCGTCGGCCTCTATTTCTTCTTCGAGCGAACCATCTACGGCAAGGCGCTGCGCGCCACCGCGATGAACCGCACCGGCGCCCGCCTGATGGGCATCCCGCCGGCGCTGGCCGGCAAGCTGTGCTTCACGCTGGCGGCGGCGATCGGGGCCTTCTCCGGCATCCTGATCGCGCCGATCACCACCATCTACTACGACTCCGGTTTCCTGATCGGCCTCAAGGGCTTCGTCGGCGCCATCATCGGCGGACTGGCCTCCTACCCGGTGGCGGCGCTCGGCGCCGTGCTGGTCGGTCTGCTCGAATCCTATTCCTCCTTCTACGCCAGCGCCTTCAAGGAAGTGATCGTGTTCACGCTGATCATCCCGGTGCTGCTGTGGCGCTCGCTGACCTCGAAGCACATCGAGGAGGAGGAAGAGTGATTCGCTACCGGGCCGGTGTCCTTTCGGGGAATGCGAGTACGGCGCATCGCTGTTTTCGCCGACAGCGCGGCCTTCCGGCCTGCCCCGGTGCCACGGAGGCGACCGAATGATTCGCCACCTTCCCCTCGCCATTTTTGTGGTCCTGCTGGTGCTCGGTCCGCTGGTCCTGCCGGAATTCACCGTCACCCTGCTCAACTACATCGGTCTTTACGCCATTGTCGCCGTCGGCCTCGTGCTGCTGACCGGCGTTGGCGGCTTGACCTCGTTCGGCCAGGCGGCCTTCGTCGGCCTCGGTGCCTACACCACAGCCTGGCTGACAACCGTGCATGGGGTTTCGCCGTGGGTGACACTGTTTATCGGCCTCGCCGTGACTGCTGCCGTCGCGCTGTTCCTCGGCTTCATCACGCTGCGCATGGGCGGTCACTATCTGCCGCTCGGCACCATCGCCTGGGGTATCAGCCTGTATTTCCTGTTCGGCAATGTCGAATTCCTCGGCGGCCATACGGGCATCACCGGCATCCCGCCAGTAAGCCTGTTCGGCTGGGAAATGAAGTCGGGCCGCGACTTTTATTACCTGATCTGGCTGGTCCTCCTGCTCGCCATCCTGGCCATCCGCAACCTGCTCGATTCGCGTTCCGGGCGCGCCATCCGGGCGCTCAAGGGGGGCGTCGTGATGGCCGAAGCGATGGGGGTTGACACGGCACGTGCCAAGATCGTCATCTTCCTGATCGCGGCACTGCTGGCCAGCATTTCCGGCTGGCTCTACGCGCACCTGCAGCGCTTCGTGAATCCGACGCCGTTCGCGCTGACGCAGGGCATCGAATACCTGTTCATGGCTGTTGTCGGCGGCATCGGCCATGTCTGGGGTGCCGTGCTCGGGGCCGGGCTGATCACCGTTCTCAAGCAGTGGCTGCAGGACTGGCTGCCGCAGATTCTCGGCCAAAGCGGCAATTTCGAGATCATCGTCTTCGGCATCGCTGTCGTGCTGATTTTGCAAAAGGCGCGCGACGGCTTGTGGCCGGTCATCCTCAAGCTGCTGCCGGCCCGCTCACTGAAGCGTCCCGTGCTACAGGCAGAGCTGCTTCCCCGGCGCCCGCCGTCCGCTGCCGGCACTATGCTGCTGGAAGCCGATGGCGTTACCAAGCGCTTCGGCGGCCTGGTCGCCAACAACAACATGTCGCTAACCGTGCAGGCCGGCGAAGTGATGGCACTGATCGGCCCCAACGGCGCCGGCAAGAGCACGATGTTCAATTGCATTTCCGCGGTCAACCCGGCCAGCACGGGCAAAATCACCTTCCTCGGCGAGTTGACCGCAAAACTCGCCGCGCGCGATATTGCCCGGCGCGGCATGAGCCGGACCTTCCAGCATGTGCGCCTGCTCGGTCAGATGTCGGTGCTCGAAAACGTCGCGATCGGGGCCCATCTGCGCGGCAGCAAGGGTGTGCTGGCCGCCGCGCTGCGCCTCGATCGCGCCGAGGAGCAGCGACTGCTCGCCGAAGCGGCCCGCCAGATCGAGCGGGTCGGCCTCAAGGAACACATGTTCGACGCCGCCGGCAGCCTGGCGCTCGGTCAGCAACGCATTGTGGAAATCGCCCGGGCGCTGGCCTCCGACCCCTGCCTGCTGCTCCTCGATGAACCGGCTGCCGGTCTGCGTTACCGCGAAAAACAGGGGCTGGCCGAGTTGCTCGAACGCTTGCGCGGCGAAGGCATGGGCATTCTGCTGGTCGAGCACGACATGGATTTCGTGATGGGGCTGGCGGACCGCGTCGTGGTCATGGAGTTCGGTGAAAAGATCGCTGAAGGCAAACCCGAGACGGTCCAGCGCGATCCGAAAGTACTCGAAGCCTACCTCGGCGGGGTCGAATGACCATGAACAAGCACCCGCACCTGCACGACCACGAGGTCATTCTCGACGTCAGGCACCTGAGCGTCGCCTATGGCAAGGTCGAAGCGTTGCACGACGTCAGCCTGACCATCCGGCGCGGCGAGATCGTCACCGTCATCGGCCCCAACGGCGCCGGAAAAACGACGCTGCTGGCAGCGCTGATGGGCCTGCTCCCGGCGGTCGGCGACATCGTTTACATGGGCCATGCCCAGGGGCGCGAGCGCGAGGTCGAATCGTTGGTCCGCCTCGGCATGACGCTGGTTCCGGAAAAGCGCGAGCTGTTCGCCGAAATGAGCGTCGAGGACAACCTGCTGCTCGGTGCCTTCGACCGCTACCGCACCGGCCACCGCGACCAGATGGAAACGATGGACGAGGTCTTCGAGCTCTTTCCGCGTCTCGAAGAACGGCGCGCCCAGCTGGCCGGCACGCTCTCGGGTGGCGAGCGCCAGATGCTGGCGATGGGCCGCGCGCTGATGGCCAAGCCCAGGCTGCTGATGCTCGACGAACCCAGCCTCGGTCTGGCGCCGCTGATCATCAAGGAAATCTTCCGCATCATCGGCGAGCTGAAGCAGACTGGTGTCGCCATCCTGCTGGTCGAGCAGAACGCCCGCGCCGCCTTGCAAATTGCCGACTACGGCTACGTCCTGGAAACCGGCGAGGTGTCGCTGGCCGGCCCGAGCCACGAACTCGCCGCCGACCCGCGCGTCATAGAGAGCTATCTGGGGCTCGGCCACAAACTGCATGGCTCGCCATGCAGCTGACGCAAATCAATCTGCAGCCGCATTACGGCGGCGGCGAGGTCTACACCGCCTTCCTGTGCCGGGCGCTTGATCGCCTCGGTGTCTCCACCACGCTATTCGCGCATCCCGATGCCGCTTACTGGTCATGGCTCGGTCTGCCGGAGAGCACCCGAATCCAGCGTGCGGCGAATATCGCCCAGGTGTTCGCTGCTTTGCCGCGCGATGCGCTCTGGCTGCTCGGCCACGGACCGCTGGCGCAGCAGTTGCGCGATCAGCGCGCTGCCGGGTGGCTGCTGACGGCGATGGCGCACATGCCGCTGCAAGGACGCAATCCACGTAGTTTCGACGGGCACGACATGGTTTTTCCCGTATCCGGCTGGGTGCGTGACGGTCTGCTCGCTGTCGGCGCAAACGCATGGCGGGAGCCGCTCTACGGCGTCTCCGATCTCGGTCACCGGCCACCTGCTGCCAGTTCGACGCTGCAGCGTCATTCGCGCTACGACTGGGACCGGCGCAAGGTGCGCGACCGCCTGCTCGGTCATCTGGAGCCGCTGGTCCGCCCGTTCACTCCACGGACCATCTACGCCCGGCGTCCAGGCCTGACCCTCGGCATCGTCTCGCGGCTGGCGACTATCAAGCAGTTCCCGCAACTTTTCGCCTGCCTTGCCCCGGTGCTGGCGCGTTACCCGACGGTCAACCTGGAAATCTTCGGCAGCGGCGGCTATGCCTCGGTGCGCGACCTTGACCGCGCGCTGGCCCCGATTGCCGGGCGCGTCCGCTTCTGGGGCCAGCAAAGCGACGTGTGCATGGTTTATGCGCAGCTCGACTACCTGCTCACCGGCTTGCCGGAGAAGGAGGCACTCGGCCTCAACGTCATCGAAGCCCAGGTTTGCGACCTGCCGGTGCTGGCGGTGCGCGCGCCGCCCTTTACCGAAACGGTGGCCGAGGGCTTGACCGGGTTCTTCTATCGCGACCCGCGCGCCGATCAGGGCGCCGATTTTGCCCGGCTGCTCGACGAGTTACTGGCGCGGTCCACGGTGCTGCATCCGGCGCAGGCCGAAGGCCACCTCGCGCGTTTCTCCTATGAGGCCTTTGTTGAACGCCTGCGCCCGGTCGTCGCCTGGGCGGACGGGGAATTGCAGCGCTGAGTCCGGCGGATGATCGAGTGGTCATATCCTGTGATATTTCAGCGCCCTGAAGTAAAATCCGCAGTCCGCTATTGCGCCGCAACAAACCGAATCCCATGCTCTATTCCACCCGTTTCGATGTCATCGTCGTCGGCGGCGGTCACGCCGGCACCGAGGCCGCGCTTGCCGCAGCCCGGGCGGGTGCGAACACACTGTTGCTGACGCACAACCTCGACACGCTCGGGGCGATGAGCTGCAATCCGTCGATCGGCGGTATCGGCAAGGGCCATCTGGTTCGCGAGGTCGATGCGCTGGGCGGCGCCATGGCAGCGGCGACCGACGAAGCCGGCATCCAGTTCCGCATCCTCAACGCATCGAAAGGCCCCGCCGTCCGCGCCACCCGCGCCCAGGCCGACCGCGTTCTGTACAAGCAGGCCATCCGCGGTCGACTGGAAAATCAGGCCAATTTGACCATCTTCGCCGAAGCCTGCGACGACCTGATCGTCGAAGGCGAGCGCGTTGTCGGAGCTGTCACGCAACTCGGCATCCGCTTCATGGCCGGTGCTGTCGTGCTCACGGCCGGCACCTTCCTCAACGGCAAGATCCACGTCGGGTTGGAAAACTACACCGGCGGCCGCATGGGCGATCCGCCCTCGAATTCTCTGGCCGCCCGGCTGAAAGAGTTGAACCTGCCGCAAGGCCGCCTCAAGACCGGCACGCCGCCCCGCCTCGACGGCAAGACCATCGATTTCTCGGTGATGGAAGAGCAGCATTCGGACGACCCGATGCCGGTCTTTTCCTTCCTCGGCAATGCCGCCCAGCACCCGCGCCAGTTGCCGTGCTGGATCACCGAAACCAACGAGCGCACGCACGACATCATCCGCAGCGGCCTCGACCGTTCGCCGATGTACACCGGCGTCATCGAAGGCGTCGGCCCGCGTTACTGCCCGTCGATCGAGGACAAGATCCACCGCTTCGCCGACAAGAACCAGCACAACGTCTTCCTCGAGCCGGAAGGCCTGACGACACACGAGATCTACCCGAACGGCGTGTCGACCAGCCTGCCTTTCGACATCCAGCTGGCGCTGGTCCGCTCGATCCGCGGCATGGAGAACGTGCACATCCTGCGCCCCGGCTACGCCATCGAATACGATTTCTACGACCCGCGCGGCCTCAAGGACACGCTGGAAATCGAAGGCCATCAACGGCCTGTTCTTCGCCGGCCAGATCAACGGCACGACCGGCTACGAAGAAGCTGCCGCGCAGGGTTTGCTCGCCGGCATCAACGCCGTGCGCTACGTGCGCGACGAAGCCGGCTGGTGTCCGAAGCGCAACGAGGCCTACCTCGGCGTACTGGTCGACGACCTCATCACGCGCGGCGTTTCCGATCCCTACCGGATGTTCACGAGCCGCGCCGAATACCGACTGAGCCTGCGCGAGGACAACGCCGACCTGCGCCTGACCGAACAGGGCAGGGCGCTCGGCCTCGTCGATGACATGCGCTGGGCCGCCTTCTGCCGCAAACGCGACGCCATCGCCACCGAGCAGGAACGTCTGAAATCGACCTGGGTCAATCCGAAAATCACGCCGGCCGACGACTGCATCCGCGTGCTGGGCAAACCAATCGAACACGAATACAACCTGTTCGAACTGCTGCGCCGGCCCGAGGTTTCTTACGCCGCACTCATCACCCTGCCGATTCCCGAAACCGGCGGCGAAGGCGAATCCCACGGTCAACCGGAAAATTTGCCCAAAATTGAAATCGATCCGGCGGTCGTCGAACAACTCGAAATCTCTGCCAAGTATCAGGGCTACATCGACCGCCAGGCCGATGAAGTCGCCAAGTCGGCCAGCTACGAAAACACCGTACTGCCGAGCGATCTCGACTACGCCACCGTCGCCGGACTATCCAACGAAGTCCGTCAAAAACTGGCGCAGCACAAGCCACAGACCATCGGCCAGGCCTCGCGCATTCAGGGCATCACGCCGGCCGCCATTTCCCTGCTGCTCATCCACCTGAAGCGCCACAACCTGTCGCAAGCCGCATGAGCCAGAACGCCCTTGCCAGCGGCCTGGCCGCCCTCGACATTACTCTGCCGGCCGAGGCGCAACAGAAGCTGCTCGCCTTCCGCGACCTGCTCCTCAAGTGGAACAAGACCTACAACCTGACCGCCCTGCGCGACCCCGCCCAGGCCATTTCGCACCATCTGCTCGATTCGCTGGCCATCCTGCCGCATGTCGGTGCCGGCAATCTGCTCGACGTCGGCAGCGGCGGCGGCCTGCCCGGCATACCGCTGGCCATCTCCCGGCCGGAGCTCGCCGTCAGCATGGTCGACACGGTCCAGAAAAAAACCACCTTCCTGCAGCAGGCTGTCATCGAACTGGGGCTGAAGAATGTTACGGTGCACCACGCCCGGGTCGAGGAAATGCAGGGACAATACGCCCAGATCAGCTCGCGCGCCTTTGCCGAACTTGGCCTCTTCGTCAGCCTGACCCGCCACCTGCAGGCACCGGGCGGGCGCTGGCTGGCCATGAAAGGCGTGCGGCCGGACGACGAACTCAAGGCCTTGCCTGCCGACATCACGGTTGAAGCGATCATTCCGCTGTCCGTGCCGGGGCTGGATGCCGAACGACATTTGATCATCTTGAAAGCCGGGTCATGAAAGTACTCGCCATAACCAACCAGAAAGGCGGCGTCGGCAAGACGACCACCGCCGTCAATCTGGCGGCGTCGCTGGCCGCCGAGGGGAAAAGCGTGCTGCTGATCGACCTCGACCCGCAGGGTAATGCCACGACCGGCGCCGGTATCACCAAGCGGGAGGCGCTGCCGACCGTTTACCAGCTGCTGATCGGCGCCGCCGAACTGGCCGAGGTCCGGATCGTTACCGATTTCGGATTCGACGTGATACCTGCCAACCGCCAGCTGGCCGGGGCCGAGGTCGAACTGATCGGGCTTGACCGGCGCGAGTATCGTCTCAAGAATGCCTTGCAGGCGGGCCATGCCAGCTACGATTTTGTCCTCATCGACTGCCCGCCGGCCCTCAACATGCTGACCGTCAATGGCCTGGTTGCCGCCGATTCGGTGCTGATTCCGATGCAGTGCGAGTACTACGCACTGGAGGGACTCTCCGACCTTGTCGAAACCTTGCGCAAGGTGCGCACCCATCTGAATTCACGCCTGGAAATCGAAGGCTTGCTGCGTACCATGTTTAATGCCCAGAGTACCCTGACCCAGCAGGTATCGGGCGAACTGGAAAGTCATTTCGGCGCCAAGGTCTACCGTACGATCGTACCGCGCAATGTCAGGCTGGCCGAAGCCCCCTCCTACGGCAAGCCGGTCATCGCCTTCGACAAGAGCTCCAAGGGTGCGCAGGCCTATGGTGCGCTTGCCAAAGAAATTCTCGAAAGGGTCGCCCCATGATCAAGATGAAAGGACTCGGCCGCGGCCTCGACGCGCTGCTCGCCGGCAGCGACAAACCGCAGGGCGATGAACAGCGCAACCTGCCGGTTGATCGCCTGAAGCCAGGCAAGTACCAGCCGCGCACCCATATGGACGAAGCGTCGCTGGTCGAGCTGTCCGCGTCGATCAGGGTGCAGGGCGTCATGCAGCCGATCCTGGTGCGCGCCGTGGACAACACGCCGGGCGCCGAGCGCTATGAAATCGTCGCCGGCGAACGCCGCTGGCGCGCCGCCCAGCTGGCCGGTCTGTCGGAAGTGCCGGTGCTGGTGCGCAGCATCGCGGACGAGCAGGCGCTGGCCATGGCCCTGATCGAAAATATTCAGCGCGAAAACCTGAACCCGCTCGAAGAGGCCCAGGGCCTGCAACGACTGATCGACGAATTCGGCCTGACCCACCAGCAGGCCGCCGATGCGGTTGGCCGCTCGCGCCCGGCGGCCTCGAACCTGCTTCGCCTGTTGCATTTGTCGCCGGTAGTTCAGGACATGCTGATGACCGGCAAGCTCGACATGGGGCACGCCCGTGCCCTGCTGCCGGCGCACGGCGCCCAGCAGGTGGCTTTGGCTCAACGCATCGTGCACAAGGGGCTTTCCGTCCGCGAGGCCGAGCGTCTGGTGCAGCATCTGCTGAATCCGCCCAAAAAATCCCCGGAATTGCCGGTTGACCGTGACTTGTTGCGATTGCAGGAGGAGCTCTCCGATGGACTGGGCGCCAATGTCGCCATCCGCTCCAACAAGAAGGGGGCGGGCAAGGTCACGATCGAGTTCGGTAGCCTCGACCAGCTGGATGGCCTGCTTGCCCGTCTGCGTGTTTGATCCATGGCCCTGTCCGAAATACCACACGGTCCCGGGGAGTACTCCATGTTGTGCGTCGCAGCAATTGACTCATGTATAAGACTTCGTTACACTCGCTGGGTTTTCAGTCGGGGTCTGCCTTGCACCCGCATGTAAGCTGGATTCTCAGTCGACAGGCGGCACTGGCAACATGTCTGGCGGTGATCGCCTGGGTGTTTGTCAGCGGTAGTGCGGCAGTCTCGATTCTGATCGGGGGATCAATCGGCATCATCGCCAACGCGGGCTATGTCCTGCGGGCCATGCGGATGACGACGGGGGATGACCCGCTCAAGGTTTATCGGGCGCAGTCGGCCGGGGAAGGGTTGAAGTTCGCTCTGACCATTGCCGGGTTTGCGCTGGTGTTTTGGGGGTACAAGGAAGTGTCGGCCTTGCCGCTCTTTCTTGGCTATGCATCAACCTTCGTCATCTTCTGGATGGCACTCTTGAAGCAACGCTAGGCTGAACGGAGAAATCATGAGCGCTGACGGCGGCACGCTGACCACAACGGGCTATATCCAACACCACCTGACCAACCTGACCGTCTGTAGCGACGCTGCCAGGGATGCCACGGGGCACTGTCATGGATTCTGGGCCCTTCACCTCGACACCCTGGTGGTTTCCGGGTTGCTCGGCATCCTCTTCTTCGGCCTGATGGCCAAGGTTGCCAGCAAGGCGACCTCCGGCGTACCCGGCGGTCTGCAGAACTTCATCGAAATGGTGGTCGGCATGGTCGACCAGCAGGTCAAGGATACCTTCCACGGCAAGAACGCGCTGGTCACCCCGCTTGCCATCACGATTTTCGTCTGGGTGTTCGTCATGAACGCCATGGACCTTATTCCCGTCGATTTCCTGCCGCTTCTCGCCGGCGCAGTGGGCATCAACTACCTGAAGGTGGTGCCGACGACCGACCCCAACCTGACCTTCGCGATGTCGCTCTCGGTCTTCCTGATCACGATCTACACGGGGTTCAAGGTGAAGGGTTTCGGTCACTTCATGCACGAAGTGTTCGCGGTCCCGTTTGGTCTCAAGCTCGCCCCGGTCAACCTCCTGTTCCGCATCGTTGAGGAAATCGCCAGGCCGATCTCGTTGTCCCTGCGACTCTTCGGTAACATGTACGCCGGTGAAATGGTCTTCATCCTGATCGCACTGCTTGGTATCTGGCAACTCCCCCTGGCTTTGCCCTGGGCGCTGTTCCATATCCTGATCATTACCCTGCAAGCCTTCGTGTTCATGATGCTGACTATCGTGTATATGTCGATGGCTTCCGAGTCGCACTAGTTTTTTGGCAGTTTCCCGTAGTTTTCAACTTCAACCGCAACAACCCTTACCTTACTGAGGAGTAAACATGGAACTCGCAACCGTTCTCTCCAACACCGCCATCGCTGTGGCCATCCTGATCGGCGCCGGTGCTCTCGGCACCGCCATCGGCTTTGGTCTGCTCGGCGGCCGCTTCCTGGAAGGCGCTGCCCGTCAGCCGGAAATGATCCCCACGCTGCAAGTCAAGATGTTCATCGTGGCCGGTCTGCTTGATGCGGTGACCATGATCGGTGTCGGTATCGCCCTTTTCCTGCTGTTCGCCAATCCGTTCATCGCTCTGGTCAAATAATCATCCACGCGCCTATAACCCTTATAGCTAGGAGGTTAGCGTGAATATCAACGCTACACTGATTGGCCAGGCAATCTGGTTTGCTGTCTTCATCTGGATCACGATGAAGTACGTCTGGCCGCCGCTGCAAAAAGCGATGGCGGACCGTCAGGCACAGATCGCCGAAGGCCTGGCTGCGGCCGAACGTGGCCGGCACGAGCAAGAGCTCGCCGCCAAGCGTTCTGCCGACGAGCTGCGTCAAGCCAAGGAGAAATCCGCGGAACTCGTCGCTCAAGCCGAAAAGCGTGCGCAACAGATCGTCGAAGAAGCCAAGGGCAACGCCAATGTCGAAAAGGACAAGATCGTCGCCAGCGCTCAGGCCGATATCGAACAGGAAGTCGAACGTGCCAAGCAGCAACTGCGTGAGCGCGTCGCCGAACTGGCGGTTGCCGGTGCCGAGAAGATCCTGCGCAAGGAAATCAACGCGTCCGCGCATGCCGACATGCTGGTCGCCCTGAAACAGGACCTGTAAGCATGGCTGAATCCGTCACCATCGCCCGCCCCTACGCCGAAGCCCTGTTTCGGTCGGCCAAGGAAAGCGGCAATCTGGCCAAATGGGGCGAGCAGCTGAACCTGCTGGCTCAGGTGGCTGCCAATCCCGAGGCCAGCGCGGCCATCGGCGATCCGAATGTGGCAGCCTCCCAACTGGTCGACCTCTTCCGGTCTGCCTGTGGTACGGCGGTAGGTACGGAGCTGTCGAACTTCATCCAGCTGCTGTCCACCAATGACCGTCTCGCGTTGTTGCCGGAAATCGCTGGCTTGTACGAAAGTTACAAGCAGGGCGAAGAAGGCATCAAGCAGGCCGAAATCGTTTCGGCTTTCCCGATCGACGCTTCTCAGGTCAAAGCGCTTGTTCCCCAACTCGAAGCGGTATTCAAGTCCAAGCTCGAGGCTTCCGTGTCGGTTGACCCGGAGCTGATTGGGGGTATCAAGGTTATCGTTGGCGACCAGATGCTGGATGCTTCAGTACGCGGCAAGCTCGACGCCATGGCTACGGCACTGAACAACTAGGAGAATTTCATGCAGTTGAATCCTTCCGAAATTTCTGAACTGATCAAGAGCAAGATCCAGAACCTGCAAGGCGCATCGGAAGTGCGCACGCAGGGCACGGTGGTGTCGGTTACTGACGGCATCTGTCGTGTGCACGGCCTGCAGGATGTCATGCAGGGCGAAATGCTTGAATTCCCGGGCAACACCTTCGGCATGGCGCTCAACCTCGAGCGTGACTCTGTCGGTGCTGTGGTTCTTGGCGCTTATGAACACATTTCCGAAGGCGATATCGTCAAGACGACGGGGCGCATTCTGGAAGTCCCTGTCGGTCACGAACTGCTTGGGCGCGTGGTCAATACCCTCGGTCAGCCGATCGACGGCAAGGGCCCGATCAATGCCAAGCTGACGGACAAGCTGGAAAAGGTTGCGCCGGGCGTCATCTGGCGTAAGTCGGTGTCCCAGCCGGTGCAGACCGGCCTCAAGTGCGTCGATGCCATGGTGCCGGTTGGCCGCGGTCAGCGCGAACTGATCATTGGCGACCGTCAGACCGGCAAGTCCGCGGTTGCGGTCGACGCCATCATCAACCAGAAGGGCAAGAACCTCTTCTGCGTCTATGTGGCCATCGGCCAGAAGGCCTCGACCATCGCCAACGTGGTGCGCAAGCTGGAAGAGCATGGCGCGCTGGAATACACCATTGTCGTTGCCGCTCCGGCTTCCGAATCCGCAGCGCTGCAATACCTTGCGCCGTACGCCGGGTGCACGATGGGTGAGTACTTCCGTGACATCGGTGAAGACGCGCTGATCGTTTATGACGATCTGACCAAGCAGGCCTGGGGCTACCGTCAGGTTTCCCTGCTGCTGCGCCGTCCGCCGGGTCGTGAAGCCTACCCGGGCGACGTGTTCTATCTCCACTCGCGCCTGCTGGAACGTGCTGCCCGCGTTTCCGAAGCCTGGGTCGAGAAGGTCACGAATGGCGCCGTCAAGGGCAAGACCGGTTCCCTGACCGCACTGCCGGTTATTGAAACGCAAGCCGGTGACGTGTCCGCCTTCGTCCCGACCAACGTCATCTCGATTACCGACGGCCAGATCTTCCTGGAAACCGACCTGTTCAACGCCGGTATCCGTCCTGCGATCAACGCCGGTATCTCGGTGTCCCGCGTCGGCGGCGCTGCCCAGACCAAGCTGATCAAGAAGCTCGGCGGCGGTGTCCGTCTGGCGCTTGCCCAGTACCGCGAACTGGCTGCCTTTGCCCAGTTCGCTTCCGATCTGGACGAAGCGACCCGCAAGCAGCTGGAGCGCGGTCGCCTGGTTACCGAGCTGATGAAGCAGCCCCAATACTCGCCGATGAGCATCTCCGAAATGGCTGTCACGCTGTACGCAGCGGACAAGGGCTACTTCGACGATGTCGAAGTCAAGCGCGCGCTGGAATGCGAAAAGTCCATGATCGGTTACCTCAAGGCCAATTACGCCGAACTCCTGAATACCCTGGAGTTCGACGGCTGACCTGAGCGCCGATTCCGAGAAGCAGCTTGCCGCTGGCATCGCCGCTTTCAAGAGCAGCTGGGCCTGATTAGCTAGGAGAATTACATGGCTAGCGGCAAGGAAATTCGCAACAAGATCAAGAGCGTCGAAAACACGCGCAAGATCACCAAGGCCATGGAGATGGTGGCCGCATCCAAAATGCGCAAGGCGCAGGACCGGATGCGTGCCGCCCGCCCCTATGGCGAGAAGATCCGGCGTGTCGCGGGTAACCTGTCTCATGCCTTGACCGAGTATCGCCACCCGTTTCTGGTCAAGCGTGATCCGGTCAAGACCGTCGGCTTCATCCTGATCACTTCCGACAAGGGACTGTGTGGCGGCCTGAACTCCAACATCCTTCGTCTGGTCGTCGGTCACATGAAGGAGCTGGAGGCCCAGGGCAAGAAGCTCAAGGCAACCTGCATCGGCAACAAGGGTTTTGGCTTCATGCAGCGTGCCGGCGCCGACATCGTTTCCCATGTCACGGGCCTGGGCGATACGCCGCACCTTGAGAAGCTGATCGGGCCGGTCAAGGTTCAGCTCGATGCCTACCTGAAGGGTGACATCGATAATCTCTACATTGGATACACCCGTTTCATCAACACGATGAAGCAGGAGGCGGTCTTCGAACAACTTCTCCCGTTGTCCGGCGATGCCGTAGGCTCGGCCAAGACCAAGTGGGATTATGTTTACGAGCCGGATGCCAAGGCGGTTATCGACGACCTGCTGATCCGTTATGTTGAAGCTTTGATTTATCAGGCAGTGGCTGAGAACATGGCCTCCGAGCAGTCCGCCCGGATGGTCGCCATGAAGTCTGCTTCCGACAACGCCAAGGACGTTATCGGTGAATTGAAGCTGGTCTATAACAAGGCCCGTCAGGCCGCGATTACCAAGGAACTGTCGGAAATCGTAAGCGGCGCCGCCGCCGTCTGACGCAAGCGCGAAGCTTTTAATTATTGGGGATTTGAATATGAGTCAAGGTTCCATTGTTCAGTGTATCGGCGCCGTTGTGGACATCCACTTTCCGCGCGAAGCGATGCCCAAGGTTTACGACGCACTCAAGCTCGATGCCTCCGAATCCAACGGGATGGCCGAAGACGGTCTGACCTTCGAGGTTCAGCAGCAATTGGGTGACGGCGTGGTTCGTACCATCGCCATGGGTTCTTCCGATGGTCTGCGGCGTGGCATGAAGGTAAATAACACCGGTGCCGGCATCTCCGTGCCGGTTGGCATGGGCACGCTGGGCCGCATCATGGACGTGCTCGGCCGTCCGATCGACGAAGCCGGTCCGATCGACTCCGACGAGCTGCGTGAAATTCACGCTGCCGCACCGAAGTTCGATGAACTGTCTTCCTCCGTCGATCTGCTCGAAACCGGCATCAAGGTTATCGACCTGATCTGCCCGTTCGCCAAGGGCGGCAAGGTCGGCCTGTTCGGCGGCGCCGGCGTTGGCAAGACCGTTAACATGATGGAGTTGATCAACAACATCGCCAAGCAGCACGCCGGTCTGTCCGTGTTTGCCGGTGTGGGTGAGCGCACCCGCGAAGGGAACGACTTCTATCACGAAATGAAGGATTCCAACGTTCTCGACAAGGTCGCGATGGTGTTCGGTCAGATGAACGAACCGCCGGGCAACCGTCTGCGCGTCGCGCTGACCGGTCTGACCATGGCCGAGCGTTTCCGTGATGATGGCCGCGACATTCTGTTCTTCGTTGACAACATCTACCGCTACACGCTGGCTGGTACGGAAGTTTCCGCGCTGCTTGGCCGTATGCCTTCCGCCGTGGGCTATCAGCCGACGCTGGCTGAAGAAATGGGCCGTCTGCAAGAGCGCATCACCTCCACCAAGGTGGGCTCGATCACCTCCATCCAGGCCGTTTATGTGCCTGCCGATGACTTGACCGATCCGTCCCCGGCTACCACCTTCCTGCACTTGGACTCCACGGTCGTGCTGTCGCGTGACATCGCCTCGCTGGGTATCTACCCCGCCGTCGATCCGCTCGACTCCACTTCCCGCCAGCTCGACCCGCAAGTCGTCGGTGAAGAACACTACTCGGTCGCCCGTTCCGTGCAGATGACACTGCAGCGCTACAAGGAACTGCGCGACATCATCGCGATTCTGGGCATGGACGAACTGTCTCCCGAAGACAAGCTGGCCGTGTCCCGCGCCCGCAAGATCCAGCGCTTCCTGTCGCAGCCGTTCCACGTTGCCGAAGTGTTCACCGGCTCGCCGGGCAAGTTCGTTTCCCTCAAGGAAACGATCAAGGGCTTTAAGGGCATTTGTGATGGCGAATACGATCACCTGCCGGAACAAGCGTTCTACATGGTCGGTGGTATCGAGGAAGTCATCGAGAAGGCCAAGACGCTTTAACCCGCGCCCTGCATAGGAGCAATTATGGCAATGTCTGTTCATTGTGATGTCGTCAGCGCCGAAGAATCGATTTTTTCCGGCTTGGTCGAGTTCGCCGTGTTTCCGGGTGAGGCAGGCGAGCTGGGCATCCTGCCGCACCATACGCCGCTGCTCACCCGCATCAAGCCGGGAACGATCCGTCTGAAGCTGCAGGGTCAGAGCGATTTCGAACTGGTGTATGTATCGGGTGGCATGCTCGAGGTTCAACCGGGCATGATCACGGTGCTGGCCGATACCGCCATTCGAGCTCACGATCTGGACGAGGCCAAAGCGCTGGATGCCAAGAAGCGTGCAGAAGAAGCGTTGGCCAACCGTGCGACCGAAATGGATTACGCTTCGGCAGAAGCCGAGCTGGCGCAGGCGATCGCCCAGCTGCAAGCCATTCAGCGGTTGCGCAAGTCGATCCACTGAACCAGTCTCTGGCTCACAGCAAAAAGGGGCAGCCTCGGCTGCCCCTTTTCTATTTGCGCTGATGCGCTAAAGCCTAAGAGGCGAGGCGGGATACCCGCTTTGCCAGACGAGCCAGATCGTCGCGCAGATCGTTGACGGCGCGGGAAAATTCGGCCAGTTCACGCGCGGGAACGACCACGCCCGAGTCCTCGGTTGCGAATTCTGCGATGTTGGCTCCCACCTTCCAGGCGGCCGACCGATGCCAGGCAAGACCGTCCGCCAAACCCTTCGCCATGCGCCGGGCGGGGATGTCGCCTACAAGGCCGGCGAGATCGGCTTCGTAATCCCAGCGCAGGTTTCTGAATACGAAGGCCAGCGTTTCGGCCAGGCTGGCCGAGCCGGTCAGATGTGCCGATGCGAAAAGCGCGCCGGGGTCGGAAAGGAGCTTGAACGGGGCATCCGAGCCGAACCCGATCGTCACTGTCGAAGACTCGCCGGAATCGGCAGCGCGAAACCTGCCTGTCTCGTCAATCGTGATCGAGGTACGAAGCGGCCCGCCTTCGATCAGGACCGACTGCCCGGCGAATGGTTGCAGCCGCTGCCTTGCCCACGACTCATGCTCGAGAAGATGGTTCAGGGAGCGGACAAGGAGCTTGATCGGGAAGCCCATCAATTCAACTGCTGGATACCGGCCACGGCCCAACCGCCGCTGCCGTTGACAGGCTTGGCAAGATTCCACACCTCATCGAACGGCTGTGCCGCTGCGTCCTGTTCCTCGCGAATCATGCCGTGGAAGCGAACGCTGGCGATGTGCCGGGTGGCTTCGCTCACCACCTCCAGCAATTCGGCTTCCAGCTTCACGACATCGGTCGCTTGAACCGTGCCATGACGGTCGGCGAAATCCATCTTGATCTCGGCGAACATCTCGGGTGTGGTGAATTGGCGGATATCTTCGAGGTTGCCGGCATCGTTGGCTGCCTGCAGACGAATGAAATTGACCTTGGCGACGCGCAGGAACCCCTCCGTGTCGAAACCTGCAGGAATTGCGCATGGAGGTTCCGGAGCCTTGGGGGGGAGTGGCGCACCCGCCGCGAGCGGCGGCTGAAAAAGCGCTTGCGGGGTCGGCGACATGCTGGGGCCACCGACACCGGCGTAGCGCATCGGTTCGCTCATCGGTCCGCGGTCAACGACAGGAGGTTTGCGTAACAGCAGGCGGAAGATCAAAACCGCGGCCCCGACCAGAAGCAGGATCATCAGCAGATCGGCCATTCCCTCGCCCAGTCCGAAGTGCGACAACAAGGCGGCCAGGCCGACACCGGCCGCAATGCCGGCGAGCGGGCCCATCCAGCTACGCCTGGGCGCCTGGGCGCCAGGGGTCACGTTCGCAGCGGGGGCTGTCGCCGTCTGCTGTGCCGGGGGCGTCGCCTGTTTCTGGGTCACCGACTCGCGCTGCATGCCCTTGGAGGCGCCGCCGCCGAGCCGCTTTGCCTCGGCATCCGGGAGGGCAAGGCCGAAAGACAGGATGCCGGCACAGGCCATCATCAACAAGCGTTTCATATCGCCTCCGGATCAGAACTTGAAGCCACGATGCAGCGCGACAACGCCCAGCGCCATGTTGAAATATTCGACATTCTCGAGACCGGCCTGTTCCATCATCTGCTTGAGTTCCTCCTGATTCGGATGAACACGGATCGATTCGGACAGGTAGCGATAACTGTCCGAATCGTTGGTAACCAGTTTGCCGACCCGGGGAATGACCTTGAACGAGTAGAAATCATAGGCTGGCGCCAGCGGCTTCCAGACCTGCGAGAATTCGAGAACCAGCAGCCGTCCGCCCGGGCGCAGGACGCGATGCATCTCGGCCAGCGCGGCGTCCTTGTGGGTCATGTTGCGCAGGCCGAAGGCGACGGTGACGCAATCGAACCAGTCATCCGGGAAGGGCAGCTTTTCCGCATCGCACTGCGCGGCCGGCACCATGTAACCCTTGTCAACCAGACGGTCACGGCCGCGCGCCAGCATGGCGTTGTTGATATCGGTGAGCCAGACCTGGCCGCTCCTGCCGACCTTCTTCGCAAATGCCAGCGCCAGATCGCCGGTGCCACCCGCCACGTCAAGTACGCGCGACCCCTCGCGCACGCCGCTGCGCTGGATGGTGAATGCCTTCCACAGCCGATGCATGCCCCCGGACATCAGGTCGTTCATCAGGTCATAGCGGCTGGCGACCGAATCGAACACGTCGGCGACGCGGCGCGCCTTTTCGCGTTCCTCGACGGTTTCGTAGCCGAAATGCGTAGTATCGTTTTTCATGTGCTTAATGGTGTTGACCGCAACTGCCGCCGCTCGGGCGCGACGTGGTGTCGATATCGCGCGACAATCCCTGGGCTTCGATCTGCCTCAGGTAGTCTTGCCAGAGTTCGTCGCGGTGCTTGCCGAGGTTGTAGAGCAGATCCCAGGAATACAGGCCGCTGTCGTGCCCGTCCGAAAACACGAGACGCACGGCGTAGGTGCCGACCGGTTCGATGCGTTCGATCTCGACATTCCGTTTGCCGGTTTGCAGGGTTTCCTGGCCCGGGCCGTGACCGCGCGCTTCGGCAGATGGGGTGAAAACCCGCAAGAACTCGCAGTCGAGTTCGTGCTGCTCGCCATTCTCGTAGCGAAGTTCGAGAATGCGCGATTTCTGATGCAACTTGATGTCGGTGGGAATCGGGGTGTCCCGTTCGATGCCAGCCATAACTCCTCCAATTGAGGGCGCTAGTTTAGCGCACTCGTCACTCGCGGGAGCCAACAACCATCAAAGTGCCTCGTAGCTGATCCGGTCAAAATCGACGCCGCGCTGCCGGACGTTCTTCATGCGTACCTGCCAGGTTTTGTCGCCGCTGACAATTTCCAGTGCCCGACTAGCCTGATAGAGACCGGATGGAATCACGATCGCTCCTTCCTGATTGATCGCCGGTATCGGGGGCAACAGGAAGGCGCGCACGTAGCGGTCGGCATGTGCCGCGTTGGCAGGTGCATGGCGGGCGCCGACCGCCTCCGGCAGGCCCGGCAAAATCGCCAGACCGGCGATCAGTCCGCCACTGTTTTCCTGCATCAGCCAGGTAACCTGGGCGAGCAGGAAGCGCTCGCCGTCATGCGGACAGACGGTAAGCAACTGGCTGTGGGCAATTTTCTGACCGGCATGGGTGCGGGTGAGCCGGAAGCCGTTGGCCGAATGATTGATGACGCTCCACTGGTCGATCGGAAAGTTGATCTGCGGCCTGATGCTCAAGGACTGTCCGATAGTCGCCTGGTCGCGGAAGGTGAAAATCTGGTTGAAGTCGTCCCGCGAGTACGTGCTGGCCGAATCCGGCTGGGTAAACTCGCTGCCGCTGATGTAGAAATGCATGGCCTCGAACCCGACGGCGACCTTTGCGGTGCCCTCCGAGGCAAAGCGGCGGAAGCGGCGCGGTGATGCGGTCTGCGTCCATGGACGGGAAAGATGCTCGAGGAGCTGAACCACGTGTCCCGTGGTTTCCTCGCCGAGGCCGAGCTGCGACGGTGACATGCGCTGATGCAGCTGCGCGACCATATGGCTCAGTTGCAGGCCGAGGCGGCTGGTGTCGAGACGGCGGGCATCGGCGCCGATGTGCTCCTCGTTGCCGGTCGGGTGGATTGGGGCATCCTTGGACAATTCGACGATATACGGTGGTACCTCGTACTCGTCATCGACGGGAAGCAGCGCGACCAGAGGTGCCCACATGCCTGCCCAGCGGCGGATCAGGTTGAGATTGCGTACGCTGTTGCTGTAGGGACTGGCGACCTCGATGAGCAGCAGCGTCACATAGGCCGCAGTGCAATGGGTGGCCTGGAGGTCGCTCTCGAGCGAGTCATTCACCGGGGTCGAGGTGATGCCCCACTGCTCGGCAGTCTCGTAGTAGCCGTGCAGTTCATGCCAGAGGCCGGCCGGAATTTCGCGCCGCGCCCGGTAGTGTTCGAGAATGAGCATGCCTGTGTAGTAGAGACAGCGGTGCAGGATCGTCGCGACCAGTGCCGTGTATTGGGGGCTGTCCACCGCCGGCTCCTGCAGGCGCGCGCACAGCGCATAGGCCTTGGTCATGCGCCGCCACGCGGACAGCACCATCTGGAAGCATTCCTCCTCTTCGTCCGAAAGCACCAGCGACTTGTTGTGATAACGCCGGGCCATCTCTTCCTCGACAAAAGACAGCGGCACGCGGGTCTGCTCGAGGAGCGCCAGAAGGATGCCCGGCTCGGGCGGATTCGCCAGGAGTGCGTCAAGGAAGTCGAGAAGTTGCTGCTCGGCAAGCTTCGGATTGGCCAGCGGCAATCTGGCGAGATAGTCCCCCCCGGTCTTCAGGTCGGGAATCAAGAGAGTTTGCGACGCCATGTTCATGATGTTCAACCTTGATGATCGTCAGGATAGAGTTGCTTGCGGAGTGTCTGGCACAGGGTATCGTCGTCGACGACGGCGTGCTGTCGGTGCGCGGCGCGCTGGATGCGGCCCCAGATCGGTTCTGGAAAGTGGCGGTCGTCGTGCCAGCGTGGAATGACGTGCCAGTGCAGATGCGGCGTCACGTTGCCGAAACTGGCGAGATTGACCTTGTCTGGCGCGAACAGGGTGCGTACGGCTTTTTCGACGGCGAAGACCACGCTCATCAGGCTCTGGCGCTCGCCTGGATCAAGATCGGTCATTTCGTGCACATGTGCCGTCCAGATGACCCGGCAAAAGCCCGGGTAATCCGGATTGTCAACGCGGACGACGCGGCAGGTCGGTGACTCCCAGAGTACCGTTCCGCCGGATGTGGCACACAATTCGCAGACTTTGCCGTCCATTTCCCTGCTCTGTCTTCGAGAATTCTGCAAGGATTGCACCAGCATAAAAATACTGCAAGTGCTTCCTCCGCTAAGCCGCGCAATTTCGCGGCTTAGCGGCCTGAATGGTCAGGAATCAGAGCAAAACGCGCTCGATGCCGCCGTTGTTGGCGCGGTCCACGTACTGGGCTGCCCAGTTTTCGCCGAGCAGGTGTTTGGCCATCTCGACCACGATGTAATCCGCCTGGGTGCCGGCATCGTCGTCGTAACGGGAAAGGCCCTGCAGGCAGGCCGGGCAGGAAGTCAGTATCTTGACCGCGCCGGTGAAGCCATCGGCGCGGAGCCTGGCGGCGCCCTTCTCGATTTCTTCCTGCTTGCGGAATTTCACCTGCGTTGCAATGTCCGGTCGGGAATAGGCGAAGGAGCCGGCATCGCCGCAGCAACGATCGGTCAGCGGCACATCCTGGCCCATCAGCGCCTTGGTCACGGCGAGCGGCGCATAGACCTTCATCGGCGTATGGCAGGGGTCGTGGTACATGTAGCGCGTGCCGTTCACCCCTTCCAGCTTGAGGCCCTTTTCCATCAGGTATTCGTGGATGTCGAGCAGGCGGCAACCCGGGAAGATCTTCTCGAACTGGTATTTCTGCAGCTGGTCCATGCAGGTGCCGCAGGAAACGATCACCGTCTTGATGTCGAGATAGTTCAGCGTATTGGCGACGCGATGAAAGAGCACGCGGTTGTCGGTGGTGATCTTCTGGCCCTTGTCGGCATCGCCGGAAGCATTCTGCGGATAGCCGCAGCACAGGTAGCCCGGCGGCAAGACAGTGGTGGCGCCGGTTTCATAGAGCATCGCCTGCGTGGCGAGGCCAACCTGCGAGAACAGACGCTCGGAACCGCAACCGGGGAAGTAGAAAACGGCTTCCGAATCGTCGCTCGCGATCTGCGGATTGCGAATGACCGGGATCACCTTGTCGTCCTCGATGTCGAGCAGGGCGCGCGACGTGCGCTTGGGCAGGTTGCCCGGCATCGGCCGGTTGAGGAAGTGGATGACCTGCGTCTTGACGCTCGGCGCACCGAGCGTTGCCGGCGGATGGGTACGGGTTTCCTGAACCAGGCCAAGGGCCTTGGCCGCCTTGTGGGCAAGGCGCTGGGCCTTGAAGCCGAAATCCATCATGGCGAAGCGCATGAGCTTGATGGTCGCCGGGTCCTTCAGGTTCAGGTAGGTCATCGCAGCAAACGTGCCGGGGCTGAAGCGTTTCTTCTCCTGCTTGCGCAGGAAGTTGCGCATGGCCACGGAAACATCGCCAAAATCGATGTCGACCGGGCACGGCTTCAGGCAGCGGTGGCAGACCGTGCAGTGGTCGGCGACATCGTTGAATTCGTCGAAATGCTTGAGCGAAATGCCGCGCCGGGTCTGTTCTTCGTAGAGGAAGGCCTCGACCAGCAGCGAGGTGGCGAGAATCTTGTTGCGCGGGCGAGTAGAGCAGGTTGGCGCGCGGCACGTGGGTCGAGCACACCGGCTTGCATTTGCCGCAGCGCAGGCAGTCCTTGATCATGTCGGAAATCTTGCCGATTTCGGACTGTTCCATGATCAGCGATTCGGTGCCGAGCAGGCTGAACGACGGCGTGTAGGCATTGCCCATGTCGCCGCCGGGCATCAGCTTGCCCTTGTTGAAGCGGCCTTGCGGGTCGACCTTCTGCTTGTAGGCGCGGAAAGGCGCCAGTTCGGCCTCGGTCAGGAATTCGAGCTTGGTGATGCCGATGCCGTGCTCGCCGGAGATGACGCCATCCAGGCCGCGGGCAAGATGCATGATGCGTTCGACCGCATGATGCGCGGTTTGCAGCATCTCGTAGTTGTCCGAGTTGACCGGCAGGTTGGTATGCACGTTGCCGTCGCCGGCGTGCATGTGCAGCGCGACGAAGACACGGCCGCGCAGCACTTCCTTGTGGATCGCTTCGATGCGTTCGATGATCGGGCGATAGACGCCGCCGTCGAAAATCTTCGCCAGCCGCGCATGCAGTTCCTGCTTCCACGACGTGCGCACCGAGTAATCCTGCAGGCGGTGGAACAGCGTCGGGTTTTCCGCCCGGTTGGTCAGCTCGCCGGCCTGGATGCCATAAGAAGCGAAGCGCGATTCGGCTTCGGCCAGCGGCAGGTCGAGGTTTTCCAGCAGCCATGCCCAGCGCAGGCGCACCGCGTTGACGTAATCGAGCGCGGCCTGCCGGCGGTCACCGATCAGCACGTCGGTATCGAGCGTCGTGTCGCCGCGATGCAGCGGCAGGTCGCCCTGCAGGAATTCGGAAAGCGCGTCGCACAGGGCCAGCTTGTTCTGCGTTGACAGCTCGATGTTGATGCGCTCGATGCCATCGCAGTAGTCGCCCATGCGCGGCAGCGGGATCACCACGTCTTCGTTCAGCTTGAAGGCGTTGGTGTGGCGCGAGATGGCGGCCGTGCGCGAACGGTCGAGCCAGAATTTCTTGCGTGTTTCGGCGTTGACCGCGATGAAGCCTTCCGCCGAGCGCAGGTTGCACATGCGGACGACTTCCGAGGCCGCCGCCATCACCGCCTTTTCGTCGTGGCCGACGAGGTCGCCGAGGAGCACCATCTTCGGCCGGCCGTGGCGCTTGGCCTTGGTGGCGTAGCCGACCGCCTTCACATAGCGTTCGTCGAGGTGTTCGAGGCCGGCCAGTTGCACACCGGACGCCAGCCCGGCGCCGCCCGGCTTGAAGTAGTCGGTAATTTCAACAATCGCGGGAACGGCTTCGCGGACCTGGCCGAAAAATTCGAGACAGACCGTGCGCGCCACCGGCGGCATCTTGTGCAGCACCCAGCGCGCGGCGACGATGATGCCGTCGGTGCCTTCCTTCTGCACGCCCGGAATGCCGCCGAGGAACTTGTCGGTGACGTCCTTGCCCAGGCCGATCTTGCGGCAGGCGGCGCCCGGGATGGTCAGGATTTCCTCGCCGAGCAGCTTCTTGCCGCTAGGGTCGAAGCGCTTGACGCGGAATTCGACGTTTTCCTGCTCGTGGATCTTGCCGAAGTTGTGATTGACGCGTTCGACTTCCAGCCAGTTGCCGTCCGGGTCAACCATTTTCCACCAGGCCAGGTTGTCGAGCGCCGTGCCCCAGAGCACGGCCTTCTTGCCGCCGGCGTTCATCGCGATGTTGCCGCCGATGCACGAGGCGGAAGCCGAGGTCGGGTCGACGGCGAAGACGCGGCCGGCCGCCGAGGCGGCTTCGGAAACGCGCTCGGTGACGACGCCGGCGCCGGTGCGGATGGTCGCATACGGCGTTTCGTGGCCGGCCAGTACCAGTTCTTCAACCGGGCCGATGTCGATCAGTTTTTCGGTATTGATCACCGCCGAGTAGGGCGTCAGCGGCACGGCGCCGCCGGTGTAGCCGGTGCCGCCGCCACGGGCGATGATGGTCAGGCCGGCCTCGATGCAGCCGCGCACGAGGTGGCCGATTTCCTCCTCGGTGTCCGGATTGAGAACGACGAAGGGGTATTCGACGCGCCAGTCGGTCGCATCGGTGACGTGCGAGACGCGGGCGAGGCCGTCGAAGGCGATATTGTCCTTGCGCGTGTGCTTGCCGAGCATACTTCAGCACCTTGCGCCGCAGGTCGATGGTTTCGCCGAAACGCGCCTCGAAGCGATTGACCGCCTCATGCGCCGCCTCGACCAGGCGCTTGACCTTGGCCGAGCGCTCCGGGTCTTCCGACTCGCTTTCGGCGCGGCGTTTTTCGACTTCCTTCAGGCGATGGCGCAAGCGCATTGACCAGCGCCTCGCGGCGACCGCGATTGTCGAGCAGGTCGTCTTCCAGATACGGGTTGCGCTGCACGACCCAGATGTCGCCCAGCACCTCGTAGAGCATGCGCGCCGAGCGGCCGGTGACGCGCTCGCTACGCAGTTCGTCGAGCACCGCCCAGTTGTCGGCACCCAGCAGGCGGATGACGATCTCGCGGTCGGAAAACGAGGTGTAGTTATAGGGAATTTCGCGCAGGCGGGCAGTCATGGAAGCGGCCGGAGGTCCGTCAAAAGGTGGATTTTAGCGTATTGCAGCGCAACATGCGGTGCAGGTAGACCGCTGCAATCCGCTGAAGGTTTCACCTGACCGTCGCGGCTTGTACCACCAGCCAGTAGCGCGCCAGCTTGCCGACCGCCATGAAGATGCAGCAGGGCAGCCAGTGCAGGCGCAGCCAGCCGGCCGCAATGCACAACGCGTCGCCGATCAGTGGCGCCCAGGCGAGCAGCAGCACCGGGCTGCCCCAGCGCTCGACCAGGTGCCGGTGCGGCAGTTGTTCCAGGCGCTTCCACTTGGGCAGAAAACGTCCGCAGGCCCACGACGTCATGCCGCCCGCGGTGTTGCCCAGCGTCGCCAGAGCCAGCGCGGCACCCTGCTCGCCGGGATGCAAGCGGAGAAATCCCCAGAGCAGCGCCTCCGAGCCGCCGGGCAGAATGGTCGCCGAAAGAAAACTTGCCAGCAGCAGGCCCCAAAGCCCGTTTTCTGCCGTGACGTTTAGCCACTCCACCCGTAGAATCTCCCTTTTGCCTTAATGAGTTGCGCGCAATGCACCCGGATTATCTCGAAAAAGTTCTCAACGCACAGGTATACGACGTGGCGATCGAGTCGCCGCTCGAGCTGGCCGGCAACCTTTCCGCCCGGGTCGGCAACAGGATCATCCTGAAGCGCGAAGACCTGCAGCCGGTCTTTTCCTTCAAGCTGCGCGGCGCCTACAACAAGATCGCCAGCCTCTCGGCCGAAAAGCTCAAGCGCGGCGTCATCTGCGCCTCGGCCGGCAATCATGCCCAGGGCGTCGCCCTGGCGGCGGCCAAGGTCGGCTGCCGGGCGGTCATCGTGATGCCGACCTCGACGCCCGGCATCAAGGTCGATGCGGTCAAGCGCCGGGGCGGCGAAGTCGTGCTCTACGGCGATTCCTACGACGACTCCTATGCCCACGCGCTGGAACTGGAAAAATCCGAGAAGCTGACCTTCGTTCATCCCTTCGACGACCCCGAAGTGATCGCCGGCCAGGGCACCGTCGCCATGGAAATTCTGCGCCAGCATTCGCGCCACAACGGGCCGATCCATGCCATTTTCTGCTGTGTCGGCGGCGGCGGGCTGATCGCCGGTGTCGCCGCCTACATCAAGCGCCTGCGCCCGGAAATCAAGGTCATCGGCGTTGAAGCGCGCGATGCCGACGCAATGACCCAGTCGCTGGCCAAGGGCCACCGCGTGCGGCTCAATCAGGTCGGCCTGTTCGCCGATGGTGCCGCCGTCAAGTTCGTTGGCGAGGAAACCTTCCGCCTGTGCAAGGAATACGTCGATGAGATGATCCTGGTCGATACCGACGCCATCTGCGCGGCGATCAAGGACGTTTTCGAGGATACCCGCTCGATTCTCGAGCCGGCCGGTGCGCTGGCCGTGGCCGGGGCCAAGGAGTACGCCCGCCAGCACAAGCTCAAGGACAAGAACCTGATCGCCATCAGTTCCGGCGCCAACATGAATTTCGACCGCCTGCGCTTCGTCGCCGAGCGTGCCGAGTTCGGCGAGCAGCGCGAAGCCGTCTTCGCCGTGACGCTGCCCGAGAAACCGGGCGCCTACAAGAAATTCCTCAGCCTGATCGGCAAGCGCAACGTCACCGAATTCAATTACCGCTACCACACGGCCGCCGAGGCCCACGTTTTCGTCGGCGTCCAGGTCAGCGACCGCAAGGAATCGCTGAAACTGGTCGAACAGCCTGCAGAAGCACGGCTACCCGACGCTCGACCTGACCGACGACGAAATGGCCAAGAACCATATCCGTCACATGGTCGGCGGTCACGCCGCGGCGGTCTGTAGCGATGGTCTGAAGGAACTCCTCTACCGCTTCGAGTTTCCCGAGCGGCCGGGCGCGCTGATGAATTTCCTGACCCAGATGAGCGCCGGCTGGAACATCAGCCTCTTCCACTACCGCAACCACGGCGCCGACTACGGCCGCGTGCTGGTCGGCATGCAGGTGCCGCCGGGCGACATGGGGCAGTTCAGGGCATTCCTGACCAACCTCGGCTACGCCCACTGGGACGAAAGCGACAACCCGGCCTACAAGCTGTTTTTGGGGTAAACACCTGATCCAGTGGATTTGTAGCAGGCGTTTCGCCTCTACCACAAATCGAGGCTGGCGATGTCTCCTCAAAGCCGGTCAGCCAGACGCTCTACGCGCAACTGCTTGAAGAAGCCCTGGTCGCGCTTCCGGCGGTAGCGTTTCAACTCGTCCTGCGTTCGTCAGAGCAGACCCGACTCGCCCACGACCGGCTGTGTCAGCGACTGGGCAATCCAGCCTCCTGAAGGCGTGGCTCCGAGCATTTCGATCTTGAACATTTTTTCAGGTTGACCGCAGCAATCACCCCACCAATCCCGTTGGCATCGCTACACTGCGCCTTTACCCACAACCGCGCACCGTCATGACGCCGGAACAATTCATCGCCCTCTGGAAGAACAACCCGCTCACCGAGCGCGCCGGCGCCCAGGCCCATTTCGACGACCTCTGCGACCTGCTCGCCGTCGCCAAGCCGCGTGACCCGGAAAATTACTGCTTCGAGCGCGGCGCCAAAAAGGCCGGCGGCGGCGATGGCTGGGCGGATGTCTGGAAGCGCGGCCACTTCGGCTGGGAAAACAAGAAGCCCGGCCGCGACCTCGCCGCCGCCTTGAAGCAGCTCACCGACTACGCGCTGCAGCTCGACAACCCGCCACTGCTCGTCGTCTGCGACCGCGAGCGCATCGTCATCCACACCGCCTTCACCGGCTACCCGGACGAACCGCGCGAAATCCGCATCGAGCAGCTGGCCGAGCCGGAAACCCGGCAACTGCTCAAATGGGTGTTCACCGACCCGGAAAAGCTCCGTCCCGAGAAATCCACCGCCGCGATCACCGCCGCCGCCGCCGGCCAGTTCGCCCAGCTCGCCGCCGCCATGCGCGGGCGCGGCGAGGACGGCCAGAAAGTCGCCCACTTCCTCGTCCAGTGCCTGTTCTGCATGTTCGCCGAAGACGAACAACTGCTGCCCGCCGGCATCTTCACCGACCTGCTCAGGAACGCCGGCAGCGACGCCGACAAGGCCGCCCGCCGCATCGAGAAGCTGTTCACCGCCATGCAGCAGCGCGCCGGCGAATACGGCGACCACGACATCGCCTGGTTCAACGGCGGCCTGTTCTCCGCAAGGGATACCGCCCCCGGCGCTGGCGGCGCCGAGGGCATAAAAATCATCGAAATTCCGCCGTTGACCGCAGCCGACCTCGCCGCCCTGCACCGCGCCGCGTCCGACATGGACTGGCGCGCCATCGACCCCACCATCTTCGGCACCCTCTTCGAGCGCGGCCTCGACCCGGCTGCCCGCGCCCCGCTCGGCGCGCATTACACCGACACCGGCACCATCGCCAAGCTGATCGAACCGCTGGTCAGCGAACCGCTGCAGGCCGAATGGGCCAGAACCAAAGCGGAAATCCTCGCCAAACCGAAGAAAGCCAAGGCCGCCTACCAGACCTTCCTGCTCCGCCTCAACCACTTCCGCGTCCTCGACCCCGCCTGCGGCAGCGGCAACTTTCTCTACCTCGCCCTCAAGGCCCTGCGCGACATCGAAAAGCGCGCCCACGTCGACGCCATCGAACTCGGCCTGCAACCGCCGCTCAACATGGAAACCGGCCCGCACAACATCCTCGGGCTGGAAATCAACGAATTCGCCGCCGAACTCGCCCGCGTCACCGTCTGGATCGGCGACATCCAGTGGTGCCGCCGCAACGGCTACCCGCACGCCATCAATCCGATCCTCAAACCGCTCGACGGCATCGAACACCGCGACGCGCTGCTCAACCCGGACGGCAGCGAAGCGGAATGGCCGGCGGCCGACGTGATCGTCGGCAACCCGCCCTTTCTCGGCGACAAGCTGATGCGCAGCGAACTCGGCGACGACTACGTCGACACCCTGCGCGGCTGCTTACGATGGCCGCGTTCCCGGCGGCGCCGATCTCGTCACCTACTGGTTCGAGAAAGGCCGCGCGCAGATTGCGGCAGGAAAACTGCAAGCCGTCGGCCTCGTTGCGACCGACTCGATTCGCGGCGGAGCCAACCGCAAGGTACTCGAGCGGATCGTCGAAACGACACGCATTTTCGAAGCGTGGAGCGACGAAGAATGGGTCAACGAAGGCGCGGCCGTGCGTGTTTCGCTCATTGGATTTGGCCCGATTTTTCCGGTTGACCGTGGAAGTCGGCTGGATGGGGTTGAAGTGGCAGCGATTCACGCCGATCTGACCGCAGGCGAAGGGCTTGACCTCACCAAGGCAAAACCGCTTGCCGAAAACGCCAAGACCGCGTTTCAGGGAATTACCAAAGGTGGCGCTTTCGATATTTCCGGCGAACTGGCCAGAGAGTGGCTACGCGCAGCCAAACCCTAACGGTCAACGCGAACGCTGCGGTGGTTCGGCCGTGGCGGAATGGCCTGGACGTAACGCAGCGCCCGGCTGACAAGTGGATCGTCGATTTTTCTGAGCATGAAGAAGCAGAAGCCTCGCTCTTCGAACTCCCTTTCAATCACGTTGTAACGTATGTGAAGCCGGAGCGTGCTCAGATGCAGGAAGCGCAGGCGCCGCAAATGGTGGCAGTTCAACGAAACTGCGCCCGGAATGCGCGCTGCAATTGCCAACTTAGCCGCGCCATCGCTACGCCAGAAGTCGCCAAACACCGAGTTTTTGTCTGGATCGCTTCCGGAATCGTGCCGGACAAAAACCTCGATTGCCATCGCTCGCGCTGACGACACCACCTTCGGCATCCTGCATTCCCGCTTCCACGAACTCTGGTCGCTGCGCCTCGGCACTTCGCTCGAAGACCGTCCGCGCTACACGTCGAGTACTACCTTCGAAACCTTCCCCTTCCCGGCTGGCCTGACCCCGCGCGACACCGCCCCCGTCGCCGGCCACGGCTCGCCGCCGTGCCTGGCCGGAGAAATCGTCGCCGCCAACATCGCCGCCGCCGCCCGCCGCCTGAACGAACTGCGCGAAGCCTGGCTCAACCCGGCCGAGTGGGTCGATTGGGTGATCACCCCGGAAGAGGAAAAAGCCGGCTTCCCCAAACGCCCGGTGGCCAAACCCGGCCATGAAGCCGACCTCAAGAAGCGCACCCTGACCAACCTCTACAACGCCCGCCCGGCCTGGCTCGACCTCGCCCACAAGCAGCTCGACCAGGCCGTCGCCGCCGCCTACGGGTGGACGGACTACACGCCGGAAACCCCCGACGACGAGATCCTCCGCCGCCTGCTGGCGCTGAATCTGGAACGAGCGGCGGATTGATGCCTTGAGCGGGTCAGCGCGCTTGCGCCTTGCTGCAGCCGGGACTGCCGGAACTTCAAATCCGGCCAATTTTTCCCGGTTCGAACCGCGGGAAACCGGTGGTCGGACGGGTTTCCCGCTTTTAATTATATTCAAGTGAAAATTCATTCTTTCACAGAATAAGCCTGCCTGCCTAGACTGCTGGCATAGCCCGGGTTATTCATCCGAACGAGCCTCCCCGTGTGCAATTCTGGCCGGGGCGGCCTTGGGCCGTTCTTTGTTGATCTGGAATGACGATGCCGCTGACCGACCTGATCCGCTATTTCAACACCGCTGACAGTTCCGGCGAGAGTTCGCTCTACCCGGAAGGCGCGCGCGCGGCGGCCTGGCACCGGGGGCTGCGCCTGGGTTCGCTGTTCGAGCCGATCGTCGATTTGCGTCAGGAGCGCATCGTTGGCCACCAGGCGACGCTCAGTGCCCGTCAGGAGGACGGCACGCCGGTCAGCAGCGAAGCGGCTTATGACCTGTGCGAGAGCGCCGAGTCGGTGGTGCACTTCGACCGCCTGTGCCGCACCCTGCATGCGCTCAATTTCCTCGCACAGCAGCGCTATGCCGGCGGCTATCTGCAGCTGCCGATACATCCGCGCCACCTGCTGGCGGTGCAGAGCCAGCACGGGCTGGTCTATGAGGCGATCCTCAAGCGCTGCGGACTGGCGCCGGAAGATATCGTGCTCGACATCGATGCCAGCCGCTTCGTCAGCAACCCCCATCCGCTTGCCGCCCTGGGCAATTACCGGCGGCGGGGCTACCGGCTGGCATTGCGCGAACCCGCCGCGGCGGACGGTCAAGGGCCGCTGATCGATCTGCGGCCCGACGTTGTCCGGCTCAGTGCGCCGACCGACGAATTGCTGGCGCTGGCGCATTCAGCCGGCATCGCCGTCGAACTTGCCGGTATCGATACCCCTGAGGCGTTCGCGCAGGCGCGTGCCGCCGGTGCCGATTTCGGGACCGGCAAGTTGTTCGGCCAGCCGCAACGCGATTGCCGGGCGACCCACGGCGCGCACCAAGTAGCCTACAATTCGGCGTCCCCCTCCGGAGCGCCTGCATGAAGACCACCATCGACCTCGACCTGCCGCCAGCCATCTCGTCGCCCGCCCTGCTTTTCCAGCCTCGCGCAGCTTGAGCCTCTTCGACGCGCCAATCGAGCGGCGCGATTCCGACTCCATCAAGTGGGGCAAGTACGCCGGTCGCGACATCCTGCCGCTGTGGGTGGCGGACATGGATTTCGCCGCGCCGCCGCCGGTGCTTTCCGCCCTGCGCCGGCGCATCGAGCACGGCGTATTCGGCTATGGCGGCCCATGGCCAGCGCTGACGGAGTCAGTGCTCGCTCACCTTGAAAGCGAGTACGACTGGCGGATCGATGCAGAATGGATCGTCTGGCTGCCGGGCCTGGTCACCGGTCTGAACGTCGCCTGCCGCGCGGTCGACGGCGAGGTGCTGACGGCGACGCCGATCTATCCGCCCTTCCTGTCGGCGCCGCGGTTTTCGGGAAAAAAGCTCAATCGTGTCGAACTCGCGTGCCATGATGGCCGCTGGCAGTGGGACAAAATCGCCCTGCAAAACGCGTTGACCGCAGTAACCCGGCTTTTCCTGCTCTGCCATCCGCACAACCCGGTCGGCCGCTGCTGGGACGAGGAAGAGCTGCGCTATCTCGCCGCCTTCGCCGAGCAAAACGACCTCGTCGTCTGTTCCGACGAAATCCACTGTGGCCTGATCCTCGACGCCGACAAGCGCCATATCCCGTTCGCCAGCCTGTCGCCGGACGCGGCGAAGCGCAGCATCACGCTGATGGCGCCGTCGAAAACCTACAATATCCCCGGCCTCGGCTGTGCCTTCGCGGTGATTTCAGACGCGGCGCTGCGCCGCCGCTTCGAACGCGCCATGCACGGCATCGTGCCGCATGTGAACGTGCTCGGTCTCGCTGCCTGCGAAGCCGCCTACCGCGACTGCGGCGACTGGCATGATGAACTGATCGGCTACCTTGTCGGCAACCGCGACCGGGTAGCGGCTGCTGTCTGACGCCGAAAAAAGGGCAAAAATGAGCCACGTCGAAGCCACCTATCTGGCCTGGATCGACGTCCGCGAACTCGGCCTGGCCCAGCCGGCCGCCCATTTCGAGGCGCACGGCCTTGGCCTCTCCGATGGCGCGGATTTCGGGTCACCGGGCTGGCTGCGCCTCAATTTCGGCTGCGCCCGCGCCACGCTGGATGCGGCGCTCGATCGTTTCGCCGCCGCCTGCCGGGCCGCATGAGTTCCTACGCCCTGACCATCCTTGCCCTGCTCGGGGGCCTGAGCGCCCAGATATTCGTCGCGGGGCTGGCGACCGAACTTTTCCTGCGCCGCGAGCAGCGTGCGCTGGCCCGCCGCACGTGGCTGGCGCTCGCCATTGCGGCGCTGATCTTCGCCGTGCAGCAAGGCTACGCGCTTGAGCTGGCCGTCACTACCGGCCTTCATCACCTGCGCCAGGCGCTTCTCGCCGGCGTCGCTTCGTCGCTGCTGGCGCTGGCCGTTCTACGGGTTCAGGCGGCTGGCCTGAAGGCGCCGAGTTCGGTAACGATCCAGTCCAGCCGCTGGTCGTGCGCTTCGGGCCGGATGCTGTCGACGCGGTTGCTCTCGAAGCCGATGCCGACCGCCAGCGGGCGCGGAACGAGCGCCGCCAGCGTGCGGTCAAAATAGCCGCCGCCGTAGCCGAGGCGATAGCCCGCCGCGTCGAAGCCGTTGAGCGGCAGCAGGATCAGGTCGGGCGTGCTAACCATTCGCCGGTGGTCGGCGTCGGGATGGCGTAGCGGTCGGGGGCGAGGGGTGTTTCCGGTGTCCATTCACGGAACGCGAGCGGCTGGCCCTCGGCGACGACGACCGGCAGCGCCGTGCGCACGCCGGCCCGCGCCCAGGCTGCGAGCAGGGCGCGCACATCGGGTTCGTGCTTGATCGGCCAGCAGAAAGCCGCCACCACGGGCGCCGGCAAGGCAGCCAGCGCATGGGCGACGATACGCGCCGACAGCGCATCGTGTTGCGGCATCGGTCAGGGCGGCGCGGCGTGCCACCATCGTCCGCCGCAGGTCGCGCCGCCACGCCGTGTTATCCTCGGAATGCCTTTTCATATGACAAATCTAGCATGAAGTTTCACGCCCTCCTCCTTGCCTTTTTCTTTTCCTTGCCGCTCTGCGCGCAGGATAGCCGCGACAGCGCCTTCCTCACCGCCCGCGACGCTTTTCGCGCCGGTGACCGCAACAAGCTGGAGCGCGCCGCCGGGCAACTCGGCAACCACGAACTGGCGCCCTACGTCGAAAACTACCAGCTGCGCATGAACATGGAGCAGGGTGACAGTGCGGCCATCCGCAGTTTCCTGGAGCGCAACGAGCGCAGCTACGTCGCCGAGAAGCTGCGCGCCGACTGGATCCGCTGGCTGGGCAAGCGCGGCAAGTGGACCGAGATCGATGTCGAATACCCGAAGCTGGTTGCTCCCGAGCCCGATGTCACCTGCTGGTACCAGCAGGCGCGGCTGGCTGGCGGTGACAAGGCGGCGCTCGACGAGGCGCAGAAGCTGTGGCTGACCCTGCTCGAACCGCCGGAAGCCTGCCGCCCGGTGCTCGAAGCGCTGATCCGTGATAGCCGCGTGAGCGCCGATGATGTCTGGGCGCGCGCCCGCCGGCAGTTCGAGGCCAACCGCACCGCCAATGCCAAGAACACGCTGGGCGCGCTGCCGGCCAGCCAGGCCCCTGATGCCAAGGCGCTCGATCTGGTGATTTCCAGCCCGATGGGCTATCTGGCCCGCCAGCCGGGCAGCTGGAACGCAACGCGCGGCGGTCGCGAACTGGCGGCGCTGGCGATCCAGCGCATCGCCGCCAACGACCCGCGCGCCGCGGCCGGCGAACTGGAAAAACTGCAGGGCCGCATGCAGGAGCCGAACGCCAGCTGGGCGTAGCCAGATCTCGGCCTGGCAAGCGGCCAAAAACACTATCCCGAAGCCGTGGGGCGCACGCCCAGGCCGGCTCGCGCGCCGCTGTCCGACGAGGGGTATCAATGGAAGGTGCGCGCCGCGCTGCGCGCCAACGACCTGCAGCATGGTCCTGGCGACGATCAGCGAAGTGCCGCCGGCACTGGCCGCGCAGCCCGAGTGGATCGACCTGGCTGGGCCGCGCCTACAAGGCCGGCGGCCTGACCAGCGAAGCCGATGCACTGTTCGAAGAAGATCGCCGGCCAGGCCAATTCCAGCGCAATCTGGCCGACGAGGAACTGGGGCGCAAGATCGTTGTCCTGCTCAAGGCCAAGGCGCCGACCGCCGAGGAACAAAAGGCGGCGCGTGACAATCCGGGCATCCGCCTGGGCCACGGCCTTCTTCCGCCTCGAGATGCGCACCGAAGCGGTCAGGGAGTGGAACTGGTCGCTGGCGCGGCATGGAAGACCGCGTACTGCTGGCCGCTGCCGACCTGGCCAGACGCAACCAGATCTGGGACCGCGCCATCAACACCGCCGACCGCACGAAGAACGAGCACGATTTCACGCTGCGCTTCCTCGCCCCTTACGGTGACCAGGTGCGGCCCGCAGCGCAGAACCAGGCGCTCGACGACGCCTGGGTCTATGGCCTGATGCGCCAGGAAAGCCGCTTCATCACTGGCGCCAAATCGCATGTCGGTGCCTCCGGCCTGATGCAGCGACGCCGGCCACCGCCAAGTGGGTGGCCAGGACAATTGCGTCAAGGACTACAACCACGGCCGGGTTAACGACACCGAGAGAACGTGCTGCTCGGCACCAGCTACATGCGGCTGGTCATGGAAATCTCGACAACCATCCGGTGCTGACTTCGGCCGCTTACAATGCCGGCCCCGGCCGCGCCAAGAAATGGCGCGCCAACCTGTTCGCTCGTAGGGCGCCATCTACGCCGTCATCCCCTTCAACGAAACCCGCGATTACGTCAAGAAGGTGATGAGCAACTGGCTACGACGACGTGGAGCTTCCACCGGCCAGCCCTATTCGCTCAAGGCCTTGGCGTTGTTGGGCGCGGGCATGGCTCATGCCCGAAGACATGCATTTGCCTTAATATTCAGAACATTGCGATAGGGATACGCTAACAAATGAATCCGGCAGCTGGCAGCGAGGCGCTTCAGGTCCCGGCGGACGCCTGGGAGGTACTGCGCGACAGCCGCGCCTGGTTTCGTAAAGCAGGCAGGTCAGCTGCTGCGCGAGGCGGAGCCGGTTTCCGAAGAGGCGCTGGCCGCTTTCGCCAAGGCTGTCGGCGCCGATTCCGATGAAAAAACGACGAGCGAGCGACGGACTTCCTTCGACCAGCTTGGCGACCTCATCGTTCCAATATCTCGCTGGTCGGCGAGTGCGACCTCGAACTGGACATCCGGCTGGGCAGCTTTGCGGCCCAGCTGGCGGAAAGCAACGGCAAGGAGTTGTGGCGCGTCTATCTGCGTTTCGTGACCTTGCTCGGGCGTCCCGACCTGTCGCCGGCGGACAATCCGGTCGGCCCGAAAGCCTTTGCGCGCGGGCTGACCGCCCTGTGCGGCGCGGGTCCGACGAGGTGCCCGACCTGGCGCTGGAGCGGATCGGCCGGCTGGAGCACTTTTCCAGTTTCTCCCTGTACTCGATGCCGGCCTCAACGACTTCCTGATCGCGCGCAAGGTATCCGCGGCCCAGCCGACCATCGTCACCGCCCCCGATGTCGCGAGCGCAGCGCAGGGGCTGGCGGGGGGCGGCGGCGGCGAGGGAATGGATGCGGGTGCCGCGCTGCAACAGAGCCTGCTCGGAAGGCCCCAGTCCGCCGGTGGCGGGGTGAAAGACCGCGCCGGAATCCGCGGCCTCAGCCGCTCAGGCCAGGCCGACGTCGTCGGCCGCCTGCTGGCAAGCCTGGACGACCTCGAACGTGTCAGTCATGGCGGAGAAACCGGGAGCACGGGCGGACGCCGCAGACACTCGACGCCAACCGCCTGGGGGTGCCGGCCGGGGCGCCGGAGGCGGCTGCCATCGATGCGCTGGCGATGATCTTCGAGGCCATCTTTGCCGCTTGTCCACCTTGCCGGAACCGATCAAGACGGCGCTTTCCAGTCTGCAGATTCCGACCTTGCGCGCTGTCATGCTCGATCGCGACTTTTTCACCGCCGATGCCAATTGCACGCCAGCTGCTCGACAAGATGGCACGCGCCGCGGTCGGCCTGCCGCTCGACGTCACCTCCCGGCATCCGTTGTGCGCAATCATCCAGCAGATCGCCTCGCGCGTGCGCGCCGAATTTGTCAATGACGCAGGTGCTGGCGCGCTACGTCGCTGAACTCGACAAACTGATCGCCCGCCGTGACAACGCCGCCGGACAGGTGGCAGCAAGCTACCGGCCGCTGATCCAGCGCCTTGAGCAGGGCGATCAGGCCGA